>NZ_BMND01000010.1 GCF_014646275.1 Streptomyces kronopolitis | reverse complement strand
ACACCCGGCTCAGGGTCATACAACCCCTCAACATCCCAACCACGATCCACCGGGAACGGCACCACACCATCCCCACCCCCAACCAACAACCCCCACAACTCCTCCGGCGACCCCACCCCACCCGGGAACCGGCAACTCATCCCCACAATCACCACCGGGTCATCCAGCAGTGCCGTCGCCGTCGGCGACACGGCGCCCGCATCGGCCGCCTCGACCCTGTCGGACAGCGCGTCTTCCAGGTAGCGGGCCACGACCAGCGGAGACGGGTAGTCGAAGACCAGAGTGGCGGGCAGTAGCAGTCCCGTGGCTGCCTGCAGTTGGTTGCGCACTTCCACGGCGGTCAGGGAGTCGACGCCGAGTCCGCGGAAGTCGCGGGTGGGCTCGATCGCCTCGGGACCCGGGTGCCCGAGGACGAGTGCCGCCTGGGTGCGCACGAGTTCCAGCAGCGCGGCCCTCCGCTCGGCCTCCGACAACCGGGCGAGCCGGGACCGCAGGGCGTCCGCCGGTGACAGCGCCACCGACGAGGAGGCGGCAGTACGACGCGCGTTCCTCCCCAACAGGCCGCGCAGGAGCGGCGGAAGAACGCCCGCGGCGTCCTGCTCCCGCAGCATGGTGTGATTGAGCTGGACGGGGACGACCACGGGTACGGCGGTGTGCCGGGCGGCGTCGAAGGCCTCCATGCCCCGTTCTTCGGTGAAGGGCGTGATGCCGCCGCGTGCCATGCGTTGCAGGTCGGCTTCGCTCAGTTCACCGGTCATGCCGGCGTTCGGCGCCCACGTGCCCCAGGCCAGCGACCTGGCGGGCAGTCCCGAACCGCTGCGCCGGCACATCAGGGCATCCACGAATGCGTTCGCCGCCGCGTAGTTGGCCTGGCCCGCGCTGCCGAAGGTACCCGCCACCGACGAGAACACCACGAACTCCGCGAGGTCCGCGCCGCGTGTCAGCTCGTCCAGATGCACCAGCGCGTCCACCTTCGGCGCCAGCACGGCGTCCATGCGGGCGGGCGTCAGCGAGGTCAGCGTGCCGTCGTCGAGTACGCCGGCGGTGTGGACGACGGCCGTCAGCGGATGCTGCTTCGACACCGACTCCAACAGACCACTCAACGCCGCACGATCAGCGATGTCACACGCGGCCACCGCCACCTCTGCACCGAGCTCCGCCAACTCCTCACGCAGCGCGTCCACACCCGGGGCGTCCGGGCCGCGACGGCTGGCCAACAGCAGATGCCGCACACCATGCTCAACGACCAGATGCCGTGCCACCAACGCACCCAGGCCGCCGGTACCGCCAGTGACCAGCACCGTTCCGTCGTTGTCGAGGGGAACGGGCATCGTCAGCACGACCTTGCCCACATGCCGCGCCTGACTCAAGAAACGGAACGCCTCCGGAGCCTTGCGCACATCCCACGCCGACACCGGCAACGGCTCCAACACACCCCCCTCGAACAACTCCCGCACATGCGCAAACATCTCCCCGATCCGATCCGGCCCCGCCTCGATCAGATCGAACGCCTGATACCGCACACCCTCATACCGACCCGCGACCTCCTGGGGGTCGCGGATGTCGGTCTTACCCATCTCCAGGAAACGGCCACCCCGCGGCAACAACCGCAGTGACGCGTCCACGAACTCCCGGGCCAGGGAGTCCAGCACCACATCCACACCACGACCACCGGTCGCCGCCAAGAACGACCGCTCGAAGTCCAGATCACGGGACGAGGCGATGTGGGCCTCGTCCAGACCCAGCGCACGCAGTGTTCCCCACTTACCGGGGCTGGCCGTGGCGAACACCTCCGCACCCAGATGCCGCGCCAACTGCACCGCAGCCATCCCCACACCGCCCGCACCCGCATGCACCAGCACGGACTCACCCGGCCGTACTCCACCCAGCTCCACCAGGGCGAAGTAGGCCGTCAAGAACACCACCGGAACGGAGGCAGCCTGAGCGAACGACCAGCCCTCCGGAACCCGGATCACCATCCGCTCATCCGCCACCGCCACCGGCCCGAACGCAGCCGGGAACAACCCCATCACCCGATCACCCGGGGCCAGACCCACCACACCCGGGCCGGTCTCGGTCACGACGCCGGCGCCCTCCAGGCCCAGCGCGCCCGCGTCCCCCGGGTAGGTGCCGAGGACGTTCAGCACATCGCGGAAGTTCACCCCGGCCGCGCGGACCGAGATGCGCACCTGTCCGGGCTCCAGGACGTTCGACGTCTCGGGGTGCCGCACCAGGCGCAGGCTCTCCAGCGTGCCCTCGTCGGCGGCATCGAGGCTCCAGCCGTCCTGCGGCAGACCGGGCATCGACAGTTCGTCGCGCCGGATGTTGGTGCTGAGCCTCGGCAGATAGGCCGTGCCGTTGCGCAGGGCGAGTTCCGGCTCTCCCGAGGCGAGGGCGGCCGGCAGCGCGGCGAGCGAGGCCTCGGTGCCGTCGACGTCCACCAGCACGAAGCGGTCGGGGTGCTCGATGCGTGCGGCTCGGACGAGGCCCCAGACCGTGGCCTGGGCGGGGTCGGGCTGCCGCAAGTGCGCCGGGGCGGCGTTCCGGGTCACCACGACGAGTCGCGCCGCGGAGTAGCGCTCGGCTGCCGTCCACTCCTGGACGCAGGCCAGGGCCCGATGCGCGGCGGCCCGGGCGGCCTCGGGGGTCCCGGCGGAGTCGTCGGTGATGGCGTCGAGACGCAGCGTGACGAACGCGGGCAGGGCGTCGTCCGGTACGGAGTCGAGGGCGTGGAAATCGACGAGCCCGTCAAGGCCGTCGGGGCCGCTGCCCACGGTGTCGACGGCTTCGGCGGCGTTCTCGGGCAGGCGGGTCCAGTCGACCCGGTAGAGGGCGTCGGAGCGGCTGCTGCCCTGCCGGGCGCGGTGGAACATGTCCGCCGTCATCGGCCGCCGGGTGAGGGCTGCGATCTCGGCCACCGGTTGTCCCACGGCGTCTGCCAGCTGGAGCGACACCTCGCCGTCCGCGTGCGCCGAGATGCGTGCCCGCAGGACGGTGGCTCCCGCGGCGTGCAGCTTCACGTTCTGCCAGGAGACCGGCAGTTGTCCAAGGGGGGCGGTCTCGTCCGCTTCGAGTGCCAGGGCGTGGAGGACGGTGTCCAGCAGCGCGGGGTGCAGCCCGAAGGACGAGGCTTCCGACGATTCGGGGAGTTCCACGGTGGCGAAGAGGTCGGTGTCCCGCCGCCATACGTCGCGCAGTCCGCGGAAGGCGGGCCCGTAGGCCACCCCGGCGTCGGCGAAGGTCTCGTAGAGGTCGTCCGTGGGGACGGGCTGGGAGTCTTCCGGGGGCCAGACGGCGAAGTCGAAGGTCTCGCGGTGCTCGCCCGGGCCGAGCAGGCCGGTGGCGTGCCGGACCCATGGTTCCTCCGCGACGCCGGTGCTCCCGATGCGGCAGGAGTGGATGGTCAGTGCGCGGGTGCCGTAGAGGTCCGGCTCCTCGATGCGCATTTGCAGCTGGACGGGTTCGTGGGCCGCGAGTACCAGCGGGGCCTCGATGGTGAGGGACTCGACCTGGTCGGTGCCGGCCTGGTCGGCGGCGCGGAGCGCGAGTTCCAGGAAGGCCGTGCCGGGGACGAGGAGGGAGCCGTCGACGACGTGGTCCGCGAGCCACGGTTGCTGCTGCGCGGAGAGCCGTCCGGTGAAGACCACGGAGGAGGAGTCGGCGAGCGTCATGGTGGCCGCGAGCAGGGGGTGTTCGGCTGCCTGGAGTCCCGCGGAGCCGAGGTTCGTGGCGTCGGTGTGGGCGAGCTGGAGCCAGTACCGCTCGTGCTGGAAGGCGTAGGTCGGCAGGGCGACCTGCCGGGCGCCGGTCCCGGCGAAGAGGGTGGCCCAGTCGACGGGGACACCGTGGGCATGGGCGTGGCCGAGCGCGGTGAGGAGTGCCGTCACCTCGGGACGGCCCTTGCGGAGGGCGGGGACGAGGAGCTGGTCCGCGCCCGCGTCCTCGGAGAGGCAGCTCTGGGCCATCACGGTCAGCGTGCCGTCCGGGCCGATCTCCAGGAACCGGGTGACCTCGTTCTCGACGAGCCGGCGGATGCCGTCGGCGAAGCGGACGGCGCCGCAGACATGACGCACCCAGTAGTCGGGGGACATCAGGTCCTGGGGCGTGGCGAGTTGGCCGGTGAGGTTCGAGACGACCGGGATGCGGGGGGCCTCGAACGTCAGGCTTTCGGCGACGGTACGGAACTCGTCGAGCATCGGCTCCATGAGTGGCGAGTGGAAGGCGTGGCTGACCATGAGCCGCTTGGCCTTCCGGCCCTCGGAGGTGAAGTGGTCGGCGATCGCCGACACCGCCGCTGTCTCGCCGGAGATCACGACCGACTGCGGACCGTTGACCGCGGCGATGCTCACCCGCTGCTCCTGGCCCGCCAGCAGCGGCACCACCTCGTCCTCGGCGGCCTCCAGCGCGAACATCGCGCCGCCCTCCGGGAGTGCCTGCATGAGGCGACCGCGGGCCGCGACCAGGCGGCAGGCGTCCTCCAGCGACAACACGCCCGCCACATGCGCGGCCACCAGCTCACCGATGGAGTGGCCCAGCAGGAAGTCGGGGCGGACGCCGAACGACTCCATCAACCGGAACAGCGCCACCTCGACGGCGAACAACGCCGGCTGGGTGAAAGCGGTCTGGCTCAGCGCTTCGGCGTCGTCGCCGAACACCACGTCCCGCAGGGGCGAGTCCAGCTCGCCGTCGAAGTGCGCGCAGGCCGCGTCGAAGGCGTCCGCGAAGATGGGGAAGGAGTCGTACAACTCCCGGCCCATGTGCGTGCGTTGGGCTCCTTGGCCCGTGAAGAGGAAGGCCAGGCCGCCGGCGGAGGTGGCCATGCCTTCGACGACGTTGCTCTGTGGTGCGCCGGCGGCGAGGGCCCGGACGCTGTCGAGGAGCGTTTCCCGGTCCTGGCCGAGCACGACGGCCCGGTGTTCGAAGGGGGACCGTGTGGTGACGAGCGAGAATCCGACGTCCCGCGGGTCCAGTTCGGGGTGGGCGTGCAGATGGGCCGACAGGCGCTCGGCCTGCGCCCTGAGTGCTGCCTCGCCGCGTCCGGACAGGACCCAGGGCACGAGACCCGCCGTTGCGGGCGTCGGAGCGGGGGTGTCCTGGGTTCCGTCCTCGGTTCCGTCCTGGATCTCGCCCTCGGGTGCGTACCCGGTCTCGCCCGCCGTTTCGTCCGCCGTCTCGCCCGCCGGGGGTTGTTCGAGGATGACGTGGGCGTTGGTGCCGCTCACGCCGAATGACGACACGCCGGCGCGGCGGGGGCGGTCCGTGTCCGGCCAGGGCACGTCCTCGCTCAGCAGCCGTACGTGACCGGCCGACCAGTCCACGTGCGAGGTCGGCTCGTCCGCGTACCGGGTCCGCGGCAGGATGCCGTGCCGGAGTGCCTCCACCATCTTGATGACGCCTGCCACACCCGCCGCGACCTGGGTGTGGCCGATGTTCGACTTCACGGAGCCCAGCCACAGCGGGCGGTCCGCGTCGCGGTCCTGGCCGTAGGTGGCCAGGAGTGCCTGTGCCTCGATGGGGTCGCCCAGGGTGGTGCCCGTGCCGTGGCCCTCGACCGCGTCGACGTCGGATGCCGAGAGTCCGGCGCCGGCCAGTGCCTGCCGGATCACCCGCTGCTGGGAGGGGCCGTTCGGGGCGGTGAGCCCGTTGGAGGCGCCGTCCTGGTTCACGGCGCTGCCGCGGACGACCGCGAGGATCCGGTGGCCGTTGCGCCGGGCGTCGGAGAGGCGCTCCACCAGGACGACACCGGCGCCCTCGCCCCAGATGGTGCCGTCGGCGGACTCGGCGAACGCCTTGCAGCGGGCGTCGCCGGCCAGGCCCCGCTGCCGGCTGAACTCGATGAACGCGCCCGGCGTGGACATCACGGTCACGCCGCCGGCCAGGGCGAGGTCGCAGTCGCCCGAGCGCAGCGACTGCACCGCCAGGTGCAGGGCGACCAGCGACGAGGAGCACGCCGTGTCCACGGTGACCGCGGGCCCCTCCAGGCCCAGTGCGTAGGCGACGCGGCCGGACACCACGGCGCCGGAGCTGCCGGTGAGCAGATGGCCCAGGAGGTCGTCGGGCATCTCGACGGCGCCGGAGCCGTAGCCCTGGTAGCCGCAGCCGACGAAGAGTCCGCTGCGGCTGCCGCGCAGTGACAGCGGGGCGATGCCGGCCCGTTCGACGGCTTCCCAGGAGATCTCCAGGAGCATCCGCTGCTGGGGGTCCATGGCCAGGGCCTCGCGGGGGGAGATCCCGAAGAAGCCGGGGTCGAAGTCGCCGGCGTCGGCGACGAAGCCGCCCTCCCGTACGTAACTGGTGCCCGGGCAGACGGATTCGGCGTCGTAGACGGCGTCGATGTTCCAGCCGCGGTCGTCGGGGAAGGGGGTGATGGCGTCGCCGCCGTCGGCGATCAGCTGCCAGAGGTCGTCCGGTGACCGTACGTCGCCGGGGTAGCGGCAGGCCATGCCCACGATGGCGATCGGTTCGTCGTCCGCCTGCACGGGGAGCGCGAGCGCGGCGGTGTGCTGCTCGCCGAGGTCTCCGAGGAGTTCGGCGCGCAGATGGCCGGCCAGTGCCGACGGGGTCGGGTAGTCGAAGACGAGCGTCGGGGACAGGGTCAGGTCGACGGCCGTGGAGAGGCTGTTGCGCAGTTCGACGGCGGTGAGGGAGTCGGTGCCGAGTTCCTGGAAGGTGCGGGTGGTGTCGACGGCGTCGGGGCCGGGGTAGCCGAGGACGGCGGCGGTGGTCCGGCGTACCAGGCGGAGCAGGTGCTGTTCCTGTTCGGCGGCGGTGCGCAGAGTGGCGAGGGTGCTGCGGAGGTCGTCGGCCGGGGTGTCGTGGCCGGAGTTCCGGTCGGCGGCTTCGGGCAGTTTTCCGAAGAGCGCGTTGCGGCCGGCGGGGAACAGGTCCCAGTCGATGTCAGCGATGACGAGGTGGGTCTCGCCGTGGTCGAGTGCCTGGTGCAGGGCGACCAGGGCGGTGTCCGGCTCCATGGGCGGCAGGCCGGCGCGGCTGAGCTTGGCGCGCAGGGTGGGGTCGGCCGCCATGCCGTCGTGTGCCCAGGGGCCCCAGGCGATGCTGGTCGCGGGCAGGCCGTGGGCGCGGCGGTGCTGGGCGAGGGCGTCCAGGCCGGCGTTGGCCGCGGCGTAGTTGGCCTGGCCGGCCGCGCCGAGGGTGCCGGCGATGGAGGAGAACAGGACGAACGCGGTCAGGTCGTGGCCGCGGGTGAGGTCGTGCAGGTTGGCGGCGGCCTCGGTCTTGGGGCGGAGCACAGTGGCGAACCGTGCGGCGTCCATGGTGGCGAGGGTGCCGTCGTCGAGTACGCCCGCGGTGTGGAAGACGCTGGTCAGGGGCTGGTCTTCGGGGAGGGTGGCGAGGAGGTGGGCCAGTGCGTCGCGGTCCGCGGGGTCGCAGGCGGCGAGGGTGGTGCGGGTGCCGAGGGCGGTGAGTTCGGCGACGAGTTCCTCGGCGCCCGGGGCGTCGGGGCCGCGGCGGCTGATCAGCAGCAGGTGGGCGGCGCCTTCGCGGGCCAGTTGGCGGGCGAGGGCGGAGCCGATGGTGCCGGTGCCGCCGGTGATCAGTGTGGTGCCGGCCGGTGCCCAGGCGGCGGAGTCACGGGGCTGCTCGGGGCGGGCGGCCCGGACGAGTCGGCGGGTGAAGAGGCCGGAGGCGCGGAGGGCGAACTCGCTGTCGTGGCCGGTGGTGTGGGCCGGGCCGTGGAGCACCGCGCACAGCCGGTCCAGGGCGCGTTCGTCGAGCTGTTCCGGCAGGTCGATCAGGCCGGTCCAGTGGTCGGGGTGTTCGATGGCGGCGCTGCGGCCCAGGCCCCAGACGGTGGCCTGTTCGGGGGCGCCGAGCGGGTCGGAGCGGCCGATGCTGACGGCGCCCCGGGTCGCGGTCCACAGCCGGACGGGCGCGTCGGTGCACAGCAGCGCCTGGACGAGCGCGCCGGTCAGGGGCAGGGCGGCGGGGGTGTCGGGGTGGTGGGGGTGGCGGGCGGTGCCGAGGCCGAGGAGGGAGAGGACGTGCAGCTCGTCGGTGCCGTGGGCCAGGTCGCGGGTCTCGTCGAGGCGTCGGGCGATGTGGTCGGCGTCGGCGTCCGGCGGCAGGCTCAGGGTGGTGACGGTCGTGCCGTGCCCGGCGAGTGCGGTGGTGAGGGCGTCGGCGACGCCTCGGTAGTGCTCGGGGTCCGTGGCGGGGACGACGAGCAGCCAGTGGGCCGGTGCGGTGGTGGCGGGGCCGGGGTCGACGGGCTCCCAGTGTTCGGCGTAGCGCCAGGAGCGGGCGGTGGAGTGCTGTTGCTGGTCGCGGTGGAAGGCCGCGAGTGCGGGGACGACCGGTTCGAGGAGGGAGCGGTCGAGGCTGAGGCTGTCGGCGAGTTCGGGCAGGTTCTGCTGCTCGACGGCGGTCCAGAACGCGGAGTCGGCCGGCCGGCCGGCGGGGGTGTGGTCCTCGGGGGCGGTGGCGTGCAGCCAGTAGCGGGAGCGCTGGAAGGCGTAGGTGGGCAGGTCGACGCGGCGGGCGCCGGGCAGCAGGGCGGCCCAGTCGAGGGGGACGCCGGCGGTGTGGAGCCTGGCAAGTGCGGTGAGCAGGCTGAGGGCTTCGCGGGTGTCCTTGCGCAGGAGGGGCGTCAGCAGCCGGTCGCCGCCGGGCAGGCAGGCCGCGGCGAGTGCGCTGAGGGTGCCGTCGGGGCCGAGTTCGACGAGCCGGGTGACGTTGCGGTCGGCGAGGGCACGGACGCCGTCGGCGAAGCGCACGGCCTCCCGGGCGTGGCGTACCCAGTAGTCGGGGCTGCACAGTTCGTCGGCGGTGGCCAGGCGGCCGGTGACGTTGGAGACGACGGGGATCTGCGGCTGCCGGTAGGTGAGGTCGCGGGCGGTGGCGCGCAGCTCCGCCAGCATCGGGTCCATCAGCGGCGAGTGGAAGGCGTGGCTGACGCGGAGGCGGGAGACCTTGCGTCCCAGGTCCCGGAAGTGGCCGGCGAGGGTGTCCACGGTGGCTTCGTCGCCGGCGATGACGGTGGCGTCGGGGCCGTTGACCGCGGCGATGCTCACCCGGTCCGCGGTGTCCGCGAGGAGCGGCCGGACCTCGGCTTCGGTCGCCTGGAGGGAGGCCATGGCGCCGCCGGGCGGGAGTGCCTGCATCAGCCGTCCGCGGGCCGCCACCAGACGGCAGGCGTCCGGGAGGGACAGCACGCCGGCGATGTGCGCGGCGGCGAGTTCGCCGATCGAGTGGCCCATGACGACGTCGGGCTTGACGCCCCAGGAGCTGAGCAGCCGGAAGAGGGCCACTTCGAGGGCGAAGAGCGCGGGCTGGGTGGTGCCCGTGCGGTCCAGCGGTGCCGGGTCGTGGCCGAAGACGGTGTCGCGCAGCGGTCGTTCGAGTTCGGGGTCGAGGTGTGCGCAGGCGGCGTCGAAGGCCTCGGCGAAGACCGGGAACGTCGCGTACAGCTCACGGCCCATGCCCAGGCGCTGGGCGCCCTGGCCGGTGAACAGGAAGGCGGTCTTGCCGCGGAGGGGGGAGCCGCTGACGGCCCCGGCGGCGTGCGGGCCCTCCTCGGCGAGGGTGGTCAACTCGCCGCGCAGTTCGGCCGGGTCGGTGCCGAGCAGCACCGCGCGGTGCTCGAACGCCGAGCGGGAGGTGGCGAGCGAGTACGCCAGGTCGTAGGGGTCCGTGTCGGGGTGGCCGTCCAGGTGCGCGCGCAGCCGTCCGGCCTGTGCCCGCAGGGCGTCGGCGCTGCGGGCGGAGAGCACCCAGGGGATGTGCGGAAGGCGGTCCGCGGGGGCGAGCGGAGTGGCTTCGGCGGCCGGGTCCCCGTGTGCCGACGCGTCCTTGGCGTCCGCCGCCTCTGTCGCGGACCGTTCGCCGTCCGCCGTGGGCTGTTCGGTGTCCTCCCCCGGTGTGCGGTCCGGGTCCTGCGGGGCCTGTTCCAGGATGGTGTGGGCGTTGGTGCCGCTGATGCTGAAGGAGGAGACCGCGGCGCGGCGCGGCCGGGTGCTCTCCGGCCAGGTCACGGCCTCGGTGAGCAGCTGCACCCGGCCCGCCGACCAGTCCACGTGGGTGGAGGGGCGGGCGGCGTGCAGGCTCTGCGGCAGGACACCGTGCCGCAGGGCGAGGACCATCTTGATCACGCCGGCGACGCCCGCGGCCGCCTGGGTGTGGCCGATGTTGGACTTCACCGAGCCCAGCCACAGCGGCCGGTCGGCCGGGCGGTCCTGGCCATAGGTGGCGAGCAGCGCCTGCGCCTCGATGGGGTCGCCCAGGGTCGTACCGGTGCCGTGGGCCTCGACGGCGTCCACGTCGGCGGCGGACAGTCCGGCGCCGGTCAGCGCGGAGCGGATCACCCGTTGCTGGGCGGGGCCGTTGGGGGCGGTCAGCCCGTTGGAGGCGCCGTCCTGGTTGAGGGCGCTGCCGCGGAGCAGGGCGAGCACGGGGTGGCCGTTGCGGCGGGCGTCGGAGAGCCGCTCGACGAGCAGCATGCCGGCGCCCTCGCCCCAGCCGGTGCCGTCGGCGTCGTCGGAGAACGGCTTGCAGCGGCCGTCGCGGGCGAGTCCGCCCTGCCGGTCGAACTCGACGAAGGCGGCCGGGGTGGACATGACCGCCACGCCGCCCGCGAGCGCCAGGTCGCATTCGCCCGCCCGGAGGGACTGTGCGGCGAGGTGCAGGGTGACCAGGGAGGAGGAGCAGGCCGTGTCGACGGTGACGGCGGGGCCTTCGAGGCCGAGGGCGTAGGCGACCCGGCCGGAGACGACGCTGCCGGTGGTGCCGGTGAGGATGTGCCCCTCGACGCCCTCGGGGACGTTGCCGCGCAGCCCGGAGCCGTACTCCTGGTTGCTGCAGCCCGCGAAGACGGCGGTCCGGCTGCCGCGCAGCGTCATCGGGTCGATGCCCGCCCGCTCCAGGGCCTCCCAGGACACCTCCAGCAGGAGTCGCTGCTGCGGGTCGGTGGCAAGGGCCTCGCGCGGACTCATGCCGAAGAACTGCGGGTCGAACTCGTCGGCGGTGTGCACGAAGCCGCCGCGGGTGGTCGTCGCGTCGAGTGCGCCCAGGTCCCAGCCGCGATCGGCGGGGAGGTCGGACAGCGCGTCGGTGCCGGCCGCGAGCAGCTGCCAGAACTCCTCGGGCGTCTGCACGCCGCCGGGGAAGCGGCAGCTCATGGCGACGATGGCGAGGGGTTCACCGGCGGCGTCGACCAGCTGCTGGTTCTGCTTGCGCAGCCGGTCGTTCTCCCGCAGCGAGGCCCGCAGGGCTTCGACGATCTGATCCGCGGACGTGGCCATTGGTCAGCTCTCCATCATTCCGGCTTCGTGGTGTGGCTTCGTCGGGACGGGGTGTTCAGCCGTCCGTGGCGCCGAACGCGAGGCGCACGAGGTCGTCGACTTCCATGCTCTCGATGGCGTCGGAGTCGGGGGCGTCATCGGCTTCCGGCGCGCGATCCGCGGCGGACGGCTCCGGCTGGGCCAGCGCCAGCAGGTCGTCCAGCAGCCCGGCCGCCCGTAGTCGGGCGAGGGGGATGGCGGCGAGGGCTTCGCGTACCGCGGCTTCGTCCTCCGGCGCGGCGGCCGGCCCCACGGGGTGTTCGGGGACAAGTTCCGTGCACAGATGGTCGGCGAGGGCCAGCGGTGTCGGGTAGTCGAAGACGAGTGTGGCGGGCAGCAGGGCGCCGGTCGCGGCGCCGAGCCGGTTGCGCAGTTCCACCGCGGTCAGCGAGTCGAAGCCGAGGTCCTTGAAGGACTGCTGGTCGCCGACCTCGGCCGCGGAGGCATGGCCGAGCACGGCGGCGACCTGGGTGCAGACCACGTCGAGTACGGCGTGGTGGGCCTCGTCGCGGGTCAGGGTGGCGAGCGTCCGGGCCAAGGTCTCGGCGGAGCCCGGTCCGGCCGGTGCCGGGCCCGCGGCCGCGGTGCGCCGGGCCGCCGTAGGCAACAGGCCGCTCAGCAGGGGCGGTACGGGCCCGCCGGAGCCCAGGGCGCGCTGGTCGACCAGCATCGGCAGCAGAGCGCCCTCGGGCCGGCCGAGTGCCGCGTCGAAGAGGGCGAGACCGCGGTCGGAGGGCAGCGCGGGCAGCCCGGCGCGGGCCATGCGGTCCAGATCGGCTTCGGTGAGTGAGCTGGTCATGCCCGTCGCACGGGACCACGGCCCCCAGGCGAGCGAAGTGGCGGGCAGCCCGGCGGCCCTTCGCTCGGCGGCGAAGGCGTCGCAGAAGGCGTTGGCGGCGGCGTAGTTGGCCTGGCCGGGAGCGCCGAACACCCCGGCGGTCGAGGAGAAGACGACGAACGCCGCCAGATCCTCGTCGCGGGTGAGGTCATGCAGATGAACCGCGGCGTCGGCCTTGGGCCGCAGGACCGCGCCCAGCCGCTGCGGGGTGAGCGAGGTGACGACGGTGTCGTCGAGTACGCCGGCGGTGTGGACGACGGCCGTCAGCGGATGCTGCTTCGACACCGACTCCAACAGACCGCTCAGCGCCGCACGATCAGCGATGTCACACGCGGCGACCGCCACCTCGGCGCCGAGCTCCGCCAACTCCTCGCGAAGTGTGTCCACCCCCGGGGCGTCCGGGCCACGACGGCTGGCCAACAGCAGATGCCGCACACCATGCTCCACCACCAAATGCCGCGCCACCAACGCACCCAGGCCGCCGGTACCGCCAGTGACCAGCACCGTTCCGTCGTTGTCGAGGGGAACGGGCATCGTCAGCACGACCTTCCCCACATGCCGCGCCTGACTCAAGAAACGGAACGCCTCCGGAGCCTTCCGCACATCCCACGCCGACACCGGCAACGGCTCCAACACACCCCCCTCGAACAACTCCCGCACATGCGCAAACATCTCCCCGATCCGATCCGGCCCCGCCTCGATCAGATCAAACGCCTGATACCGCACACCCTCATACCGACCCGCCACCTCCTGCGGATCACGGACGTCGGTCTTACCCATCTCCAGGAAACGACCACCCCGCGGCAGCAGCCGCAGCGAGGCGTCCACGAACTCCCGGGCCAGGGAGTCCAGCACCACATCCACACCACGACCACCGGTCTCCGCCAAAAACGACCGCTCGAAATCGAGATCACGGGAGGAGGCGATATGGGCCTCGTCCAAACCCAGCGCACGCAGCGTTCCCCACTTACCGGGGCTGGCCGTGGCGAACACCTCCGCACCCAGATGCCGCGCCAACTGCACCGCAGCCATCCCCACACCACCCGCACCCGCATGCACCAGCACGGACTCGCCGGCCTGAACTCCACCCAACTCCACCAGGGCGAAGTACGCCGTCAAGAACACCACAGGAACAGAAGCAGCCTGCGCGAACGACCAACCCTCCGGAACCCGGATCACCATCCGCTCATCCGCCACCGCCACCGGCCCGAACGCAGCCGGGAACAACCCCATCACCCGATCACCCGGGGCGAATCCGATGACGCCGGGGCCGGTCTCCGTGACCACGCCCGCGCCTTCGAGGCCGAAGGCTCCGGCGTCGCCGGGGTACATGCCGAGGACGTTCAGCACATCGCGGAAGTTCACCCCCGCCGCGCGGACCGCGAGGCGGATCTCGCCCTGTTCCAGCGGGCGTTCGGCGTCGTCGTGGGGCAGCAGGGTGAGGTGGTCGAGGGTGCCCTTGCCGGTCATGCCCAGGCGCCAGCCGGTGCCGTCGACGGGCTCGCGCAGTGCGGTCCCGGTGTGGACGGGGGCGACCTTCGGCAGGTGCACGGTGCCGCCGCGGACGGCGAATTGGGGCTCGTCGGTGGCGAGCGCGGCGGGCAGCGCGGCGTAGGAGGCGTCCTGGCCGTCGAGGTCGGCGAGCACGAAGGTGCCGGGGTGCTCGGACTGTGCCGAGCGCACCAGGCCCCAGATGGGGGCGGCCGCGGCGGCGTGGTGGGTGGTGCCGGGGGCATCGACGGCTCCCCGGGTGACGAAGACGAGGCGGGTCGCGGCGGGCGGGTCCGCCAGCCATCGCTGGACGAGTTCCAGCGCGCCGGTCGCCGCCTGGTGCGGGTCGGCGGCGGGGAGCGCCACGAGGACGGTGCCGGTGGCCTGTGGGAGGTCGGGGCCGGTCAGCCGGGTGGTGGGCAGGCCCGCGGCGTCCAGGCCGGCGGCGAGGTCGTCGCTGTCCAGGACGAGGAGGCGGGCCGGCTCCTCAGGGGGCGTGGTGGGGAGGGGGGCCACGGGCCAGTCGAGGTGGTAGAGGGGGCCGGTGGAGCGGGCGGAGAGCGCGACGCGGTCCGGGGACAGCTCGCGCAGCGTCAGCGCCTCGATGTCGGCGACGGGGCGGCCGTCGGTGTCGGTGAGGGCGAGGGAGACGGTGTCGGGTGCGGACAGGTCGAGGTGGGCCCGCAGCCGGGTGGCCCCGGTGGCGTGGATCTGCACGCCGCGCCAGGAGAAGGGCAGCCGTCCGCTGTCGGAGTCCTCGGTGGGCAGGAACGCGGTCGCGTGCAGGGCGGCGTCGAGCAGTGCCGGGTGGAGGGCGAACCGGTCCGCGTCGTCGTCCGCGTCCTGGTGTGCGGGCGCGGGCAGGGTGATCTCGGCGTGGACGCGGTCGCCGTGGCGCCAGGCCGCGCCCAGTCCCTGGAAGAGCGGCCCGTAGTCGAATCCGCCGGCGCTCAGCTGTGCGTAGAGGTCCTCGACGGGGAGGGGTTCGGAGCCGGCGGGCGGCCAGGTCGTCGAGGCGGGGTCGGTGGGCTCCGGGTGGGCGGCGGTGAGGGTGCCGGTGGCGTGCAGCGTCCAGGGCTCGCCGGGGGCCGGGTCGGTGCGGCGGGCGTGGACGGTGAACGGGCGGTGGCCCTGCCCGTCGTCGGTGCCGAGGACCGCTTGGAGGTCCACCGCGTCGTCCTCGGACAGGACGAGCGGGCTGACCAGGGTCAGGTCCGCCACCCGGGGGCAGCCCGCGCGGTCGCCGGCCAGGACGGCGAGTTCCACGAAGGCGGTGCCGGGGACGACGGGGGTGCCCGCCAGGGCGTGGTCGGCGAGCCACGGCTGCTCGGCCACCGAGAGCCGTCCGGTGAACAGGTGGCTGCCGTCGGCGAGTTCGACGGCGGCGCTCAGCAGCGGGTGGCCGGCCTGGCTGATGCCGGCGCTCGCGCGGGCGCGGGGGGTGGGCCAGTAGCGCTGCCGCTGGAAGGGGTAGGTGGGCAGGCCGTCGACGGCCGGGCGTCCCCGGTGGGCGTTGGCGACGGCGGACCAGTCCAGGTCGGCGCCGTGGACGTGGGCGCGGGCGAGGCCGTCGAGGAGTGCCTGCGGCTCGGGCGTCCGGGCGTGCAGCAGCGGGATGACCGCGGTGCCGGTGGTGTCGGGGGGCAGACAGGCGGCGGTCATGGCGGAGAGGGTGCCGTCGGGGCCGAGTTCGACGTAGCGCCGGACGCCCTGGGCGGCGAGTCCGCGGACGCCGTCGTGGAACCGGACGGCTCCCCGCACCTGCCGCACCCAGTAGTCGGGGAGGTCCAGCTCGGTGGCGGTCTCGCCGGTCAGGTCGGACACGACGGGCAGCCGCGGCGGGTGGTAGGTGAGCGACTCGGCGACGGTGCGGAACGCGTCCAGCATCGGGTCCATGTGCGGGGAGTGGAAGGCGTGGCTGACCTGGAGCTGCTTGGTCCGGCGGCCGTCGGCGGCGAGGGTTTCGGCGAGGCCGGTCACCGCGGCGCGGTCGCCGGAGATCACGACGGAGTCGGGGCCGTTGACCGCGGCGATGCAGACCTGCCGGTCGAGCCCGTCGAGCAGCGGCAGCACCTCGTCCTCCGTCGCCTGGAGCGCGACCATGGCGCCGGTCTCGGGGAGGGCCTGCATGAGCCGGCCGCGGGCGGCGACCAGGGTGCAGGCGTCGGCCAGCGAGAACACCCCGGCGACGTGTGCGGCGGTCACCTCGCCGATGGAGTGGCCCAGCAGGTGGTCGGCGTGCAGGCCGGTGCTCTCGGCGAGGCGGTGGAGGGCGGTCTCCATGGCGAAGAGGGCGGGCTGGGTGTACGCGGTGCGGTGCAGCAGTCCGTCGGTGTCGTGGAACATGACGTCGCGCAGCGGCCGGTCGAGATGGCCGGCGAAGTGGTCGCAGATCTCATCGAGGGCCTGGGCGAACACCGGGAAGGTGCGGTGCAGTTCGTGTCCCATGCCGGGGCGCTGGGCGCCCTGTCCGGTGAAGAGGAAGGCGGTGCGTGCGCCGGGTTGCGCCACGCCGTCCAGGGCGCCGGTGGCCGGTTCGCCGGCGGCCAGGCCGTGCAGGGCGATCAGCAGGCCGGCGCGGTCGGTGCCGTGGGCGACGGCGCGGTGCTCGAAGGTGGCGCGGGTGGTGGCCAGGGCGTGGCCGACGGCCGCGGCGGGCAGGTCGGGGTGGCCCGCGGCGTGGGTGTGCAGGGCGGTGGCCAGGGCGCGGAGCGCTTCGGGGCTGCGGGCCGACAGCGGCCAGACGACGGGCAGCGGGGCGGTGCCGGAGGTGTCGTGCGCGTCCGGTGCCTGCTGTGTGCCGTCGGCCGGTGCGTCGGGCCCGGCCGCTTCGGGCTGTTCGAGGATGACGTGGGCGTTGGTGCCGCTGAAGCCGAAGGAGGAGATGCCCGCTCTGCGGGGCCGCCCGTGGTCGGGCCAGGTGGTGGGGGCGGCGAGCAGTTCCACGGCGCCGTCGGCCCAGTCCACGTGGGTGGAGGGCGCGTCGAGGTGCAGTGTCTGCGGGAGCAGTCCGTGGCGCAGGGCCTGCACCATCTTGATCACTCCGGCCACGCCGGCCGCGGCCTGGGTGTGCCCGATGTTCGACTTCACCGAGCCGAGCCACAGCGGCTGGTCCCCTGTGCGCTCCTGGCCGTAGGTGGCGAGCAGCGCCTGGGCCTCGATCGGGTCGCCCAGGGTGGTCCCGGTGCCGTGGGCCTCGACGGCGTCCACGTCGCCGGGGGTGAGCCGGGCGTCGGCGAGCGCGGCCCTGATCACCCGTTGCTGGGACGGGCCGTTGGGGGCCGTGAGGCCGTTGCTGGCCCCGTCGGAGTTGATGGCGCTGCCGCGGACGACGGCCAGCACCGGGTGCCCGTTGCGCCGGGCGTCGGACAGCCTCTCGACGAGCAGCACGCCGGCGCCCTCGCCCCAGCCGGTGCCGTCGGCGCCGTCGGCGAAGGCCTTGCAGCGGCCGTCGGCGGACAGTCCGCGCTGGCGGCTGAACTCCAGGAACGCGGCGGGGGTGGACATCACGGTGACACCACCGGCCAGGGCGAGCGAGCACTCCCCCGACTGGAGGGCGCGGACGGCCCAGTGCAGGGCGACGAGCGAGGAGGAGCAGGCCGTGTCCACGGTGACGGCGGGGCCTTCGAGGCCGAAGGAGTAGGCGATGCGGCCGGAGACCACGCTCGCCGCGTTGCCCGTGCCCAGGTATCCGTCCACGTCTTCGGCGGCGTTGCCCAGGACGGTGGTGTAGTCCTGCCCGTTGGTGCCGGCGAAGACGCCGGTGCGGCTGCCGCGCAGCGAGTGCGGGTCGATACCGGCCCGCTCGAACGCCTCCCAGCAGACCTCCAGCAGGAGCCGCTGCTGGGGGTCCATGGCCAGGGCCTCGCGGGGGGAGACGCCGAAGAATCCGGCGTCGAAGCGGTCGGCCTCGGTGAGGAAGCCGCCCCGGCGGGTGTAGGTGGTGCCCTCGTGCTCCGGGTCGGGGTCGTAGAGCGCCGCGGTGTCCCAGCCCCGGTCGTCGGGGAACTCGCCGATGGCGTCGCCGCCGGCGGCCAGGAACTCCCAGAAGGCCTCCGGGGTCCGGATGCCGCCGGGGAAGCGGCAGCTCATCGCCACGATGGCGACGGGCTCCCCGGCCGTGGCGGGGTCCGCTCCGGATGCCGTCAACTCCTCACTGTCACCGAGCAGTTCGGACAGCAGGTAGTTGGCGACAGCTGAGGGCGTGGGGTGGTCGAAGACCAGGGTGGCCGGCAGCCGGAGTCCGGTGCGGCGGCCGAGGGCGTTGCGCAGTTCGAGGGAGGTCAGGGAGTCCAGGCCGAGGTCGCCGAAGGCGCGCTCGGCGTCGACCCGGCCGGCCGAGGCGTGGCCGAGCACGGTGGCGATCTCGGTGCGCACCAGGTCCAGGACGTGGGCGTGGCGCTCCTGCGGTGCCAGGGCGGCCAGTGCGTGGGCGGCCGGGGACGCGGGGTCGCCGCCGGGTGCGGCCGCCGGGGCCGCGGTCCGCTTGGCGGGACGGCCGGCGAGGGTCCGGAGCAGGGGGGCAACCGCCGTTCCGCTCCTGCGGATCGCGGCGACATCGAGCGGCACCGGGACCGGGACGGCCCGGTCCTGGGCCAGGCAGCGGTCGAACAGGGCGAGCGCCGCCTCGGTGGACAGCGCGCCGACGCCGCCGCGGTCCATCCGCCGCCGGTCCGTCTCCACCAGGCGGGCGCTCATCTCGCTGCGCTCGGCCCACATGCCCCAGCCGAGCGCCAGGGCCGGGCGGCCCTCGGCGCGGCGTTGGTGGGCGAGCGCCTCCAGGAAAGCGTTGCCGGCGGCGTAGTTACCCTGGCCCGGGCCGCCGAAGGTGGCGGCGGCCGAGGAGAACAGGACGAAGGCCGACAGGTCGAGGTCCCGGGTGAGCCGGTCGAGGTTGACCGCGGCATCGGCCTTGGGACGCAGGACGGTGGCGATCCGTTCGGGGGTGAGGGACGAGATGACCCCGTCGTCGAGCACCCCGGCAGCGTGCACGACCGCGCCCAGGGGGTGTGCTTCGGGGAGGGTGGCCAGCAGGTCGGCGAGTGCCGTGCGGTCGGCGGCGTCGCAGGCGGCGAGGGTCACCCGGGCGCCCAACTCGCGGAGTTCGGTGGCCAGTTCGGTGGCTCCGGGCGCGGTCGCGCCGCGGCGGCCGACGAGCAGCAGGTGCCGTACGCCGTGTCCGGTCACCAGGTGTCTGGCGACCGCGGCGCCGACGGTCCCGGTGGCGCCGGTCACCAGCACGGTGCGGAACGAGTCGAAGCGGGCGCCGGCGGCGGGAGGGGTGGACGCGGTGGCCCGAGCGGGCCGGTCGAGCCGGGTCAGCCGGGGGGCCAGCACGCGCGAACCGCGGACGGCGAGCTGGGTCTCCCCCGCCTCCGTGGCCGCCCCGACGACGGCGGCCGGCAGCACGCCGGAGCCGTCAGCGGCATCGGCGTCAGCTGCGTCGATGTCAGCTGCATTGGCGTCGGTGTCGGTGTCCACCAGCAGGAAGCGGTCCGGGTTCTCCGACTGCGCCGAGCGCACCAGGCCCCACACCGCGGCGGCGGGCAGGTCCGTGACGGTCTCGTCCGGGCCGGTGGCGACGGCGCCGCGGGTGAGCAGGACCAGCCGGGCGTCGGCGAACTCCGGCCGGGCGAGCCAGTTCTGCAGCAGCGCCAGGGCGTCCACGACCGCGGCGTGGGCGGCGTCGGCCGGCTCACCGGACTCGGCGGTTTCGGCGGTCGGCCAGGGCACCACGACGAGGTCGGGAGCCTCGGCGCCCTGTGCCACCGCCGTGGCCAGTGCGTCCAGGGCACCGTGGAAGGCGGGTGCGTCCGTGTCGGCTCCGGTGCCTTCCGCGCCGAGGACCGCGACCCGGCGGGGCCGCTGCGGGGCGGTGGGCGGCCGCAGCCCGGTCCACTCGACGGTGAAGAGATCGTCGCGGCCGGCCGGGTCCGGCGCGGGTGCGAACTCGGTGGCGGGCAGGGGTGTGACGGAGCCGAACGAGGCTACCGGCTCGCCGAGTTCGTCGGTGAGGTGGAGGGTCAGACCGCCGTCGTCCGCCGGGGCGAGACGGGCCCGCACCGATTCCGCAGCCACCGCGTGCAGCACGCAGTCGCGCCAGGACACGGCGACGGCGTCGGCGTGTCCCGCCGCCGGGAGCGCCTGGAGCACGGCGTCGAGCAGCGCCGGGTGGAGGGCGTAGCGCGCCGCGTCGCCGCGGTACTCCTCGGGCAGTGCGGCCTCGGTGAACACCACGTCGCCCTGGCGCCATACGCCGCCCTGGCCGGTGTCGACGGGCCGGGCGTCGGCGGGCGGCCAGGTCCCCAGGTCGTGGCCGGGGAGCACGGGCGGCTGCGCGGTGAGGGTGGCGTGGGCGTGCCGGGTCCACGGGGTCTCGTCGTCGGGCCGGTCGGCGGGGCGGGAGTGCACGGTCAGGGTGCGCTGTCCGTCCGGTTCCGCGGCGGCGTCCAGCACCACCTGGATCTCGACGGCGGACCGCTCGGACAGGACCAGGGGCGCGTCCACCGTGAGCGCGGTGAGGTGTTCGCAGCCGGCGAGCGCGCCGAGGTGCAGGGCGAGGTCGAGGAAGGCGCTGGTGGGGAGTTGGACGCGGCCGTCGAGTGCCCGGTCGGCGAGCCAGGGGTGCGCGGCGGCGGTGAGGAGTCCGGTGGAGACGACGGCGCTGCGGTCCGCGAGGGTGAGGGCCGTGGGGAGCAGGGGGTGTTCGCCCGGGCGGTGTGCGGCGGCCGCCTCGGGGGCCAGCCAGTAGCGCTCGCGCTGGAAGGGGTAGGTGGGCAGGTCGACCCGGTCGGCGCCCGGGAAGAGGCGGTCCCAGTCGGGGCCGGTGCCGCGGGTGTGCAGGGCGCTCAGCGCGGTGAGGAGGCTGCGGGTCTCGGGCCGGTCCTTGCGCAGGGCGGGCACGAGGAGGGGGCCGGGGCGGCCGGGGTCCGCGTCGAGGCAGCCCTGTGCCAGGGCGGTGAGGGTGGCGTCGGGGCCGATTTCGAGGAAACGGGTGACGCCGCGCCGCTCCAGGGCGCGGATGCCGTCCGCGAACCGCACGGCCTCGCGTACGTGCCGCACCCAGTAGTCGGCGGTCGCCAGGTCGGTGGCCGGCTCCCCGGTCACGTTGGAGATGACCGGGAGGGTGGGCTGATGGAACGTCACGCTCTCGGCCACCGCACGGAAGGCGTCGAGCATGGGGTCCATCAGCGGGGAGTGGAAGGCATGGCTGACCCGCAGCCGCTTGGCCTTGCCGCCCTGCTGCTCGAAGTGTTGGACGAGTGGGGCGAGCGTTTCCTCGGCGCCGGCGACGACGGTCGTCCCGGGCCCGTTGACGGCGGCGACGCCCATCCGTTCGCCGGCGTCGGCCAGCAGCGGCAGCACCTCGTCCTCGGCGGCCCGGAGGGAGAACATCGCGCCCCCGGAGGGGAGTTCCTGCATCAGGCGGCCGCGCGCCGCCACCAGCCGGCAGGCGTCCGGCAACGAGAGGACACCGGCGACGTGGGCGGCGGCCAGCTCCCCGATGGAGTGGCCGAGCAGGAAATCGGGGGCCGGGCCCCAGGAGGCGACGAGCCGGAAGAGCGCCACTTCGAAGGCGAACAGGGCGGGCTGGGTGAAGCCGGTGCGGTCCAGCGCGGCGGCGTCCTGCCCGAAGACGACGTCCGCGAGCGGCTGGGGCAGCTCCGGGTCGAGGTGGGCGCAGATCTCGTCGAAGGCCGCCGCGAAGACGGGGAACGCCGCGTGCAGGTCACGGCCCATGCCCAGGCGCTGGGCGCCCTGGCCCGCGAAGAGGAACGCCGTCTTGCCGCGGCCGGCCGTGCCCCGGACGGCCGCGGTGTCGTCGCCCTGTGCGAAGCGGGCGAGGTGCCGGAGCAGCTCCTCGCGGTCCTCGCCCAGCACCACCGCGCGTTCCTCGAAGGCGGTACGGGTGGTGGCCAGCGAGGCACCGATGTCCTCGGCACCGGCGTCGGTCAACTGGCCTATGTGGTCGACCAGTTGGGCCGCCTGGGCGCGGAGGGCGGGTTCGCTGCGGGCGGAGAGCACCCAGGGCACGACCGGGAGCGGCGCTGCGGCGGGCTGCTCGGCGAGGGGTGCGGGCTCCGCCGCGTCGGGGTCGTCGGTGTGCGGTGCGGGGTCGGTGGGCGGGGCCTGTTCCAGGACGGCGTGGGCGTTCGTCCCGCTGACGCCGAAGGCCGAGATGCCGGCGCGGCGCGGGCGGTCGGTGTCGGGCCAGTCGACGGCGTCGGTGAGCAGCCGGACGTCGCCCTCGCTCCAGTCGACGTGGGTGGAGGGCCGCTCGGCGTGCAGGGTGCGGGGCAGCACGCCGTGCTGCATCGCCTGCACCATCTTGATGACGCCGGCGACCCCGGCCGCGGCCTGGGTGTGCCCGATGTTGGACTTGACCGTGCCGAGCCACAGCGGGCGGTCGGCCTCGCGCTCCTGGCCGTAGGTGGCGAGCAGTGCCTGGGCCTCGATGGGGTCGCCGAGGGTGGTGCCGGTGCCGTGCGCCTCGACGGCGTCCACGTCGGACGTGCCGAGGCCGGCCGCGGTGAGTGCCGCGCGGATCACCCGCTGCTGGGACGGCCCGTTGGGGGCGGTCAGCCCGCTGCTCGCGCCGTCCTGGTTGACGGCGGTGCCCCGGACGAGGCCGAGGACGCGATGGCCGTTGCGGCGGGCGTCGGAGAGCCGCTCCAGCAGCAGCATGCCGGCGCCCTCGCCCCAGCCGGTGCCGTCGGAGTCGTCGGAGAACGCCTTGCAGCGGCCGTCGGCGGACAGCCCGCGCTGGCGGCTGAACTCCAGGAAGGTGACGGGGGTGGACATCACCGTCACACCGCCGGCCAGGGCGAGGGAGCACTCGCCCTGGCGCAGTGCGTTGCAGGCCAGGTGCAGGGCGACCAGCGAGGAGGAGCAGGCGGTGTCGACCGTCACGGCCGGGCCTTCGAGGCCGAAGGTGTAGGCGACGCGGCCGGAGGCGATGCTGGCGGCGCTGCCGTTGCCGAGGTGTCCTTCGAGTCCGGCGGGCGGCTCGGTGAAGCGGGAGCCGTAGTCGTTGTACATGACACCGACGAAGACGCCGGTGGGGCTGCCCTTGAGGGCCTGGCGCCGCAGGCCCGCGCGTTCGAAGGCCTCCCAGGACGTTTCGAGGAGGAGGCGCTGCTGCGGGTCGGTCGCCAGTGCCTCGCGGGGCGACATGGCGAAGAAGTCGGGGTCGAAGTCGGCGGCGTCGTGCAGGAAGCCGCCTTCCCGGGTGTAGCAGGTGCCGGGGTGGGCGGGGTCCGGGTGGTAGAGGGAGTCCACGTTCCAGCCGCGGTCCTCCGGGAAGGGCGTGATGCCGTCGGTGCCGTCGGCGACCAGCTGCCACAGGTCCTCGGGCGAGCGCACATTGCCGGGGTAGCGGCAGCTCATGGCGACGATGGCGATGGGCTCGCGTTCGCGGGCCTCCATCTCGCGCAGCCGCTTGCCGGTGCGGTGGAGATCCGCCGTCACCCTTTTCAGATAGTCGCGGAGCTTTGCCTCGCTCACCGTTCAGCTCCCTTCCCCGGACCGCTCGGCGGACCGGCGGCCTGCCTCACACCGGCGACCACGACGCTGGAATCTCTACTCGCTGATCACATTCTGTGGCCGCCGGTCGGCCGTTTTGAGCGCTGGCCGGGGACTCTAAGAGAACCCCTAGGAGGTGCCGGACCGGTCTCGACGGGGGCTGCCGGGCGTCCGGCGGCGCGCTGTGCAGGGGCGCGGCCCGGGGACGGCGGCCCTTGTCCGCGCTGTATGACGAGACCGGCTCCGGCCGCCCTCGGTGGGCGGGCCGGAGCCGGTGTGCGGGCGCTCAGCGCGTCATGATCCGCCGAGTTCCTGCTCGATGAAGTCGAACAGCTCGTCGTCCGACGCCTGGTCCAGGCGGCTCTCCAGCGCGGTGTCCGGGTCCTCGGGGAGGCTGTCGAGCCGGTCCATGAGGCCCTGGAGGCGGCCGCGCAGCTCGGTCCTGGCGGCGGTGTCGGCCAGGAGCCGCTCGGTCTGCGCCTCCCACGCGTCCAGCGGACCGGAGGCGGGGCCGCCCGCGGCCGGCTGCTGTTCCACCGCGGCGGCGAGCTTGCCGAGCAGGTGGTCGGCGAGGGCGCCCGGTTCCGGGTAGTCGAACAGCAGGGTCGCCGGCAGCCTGATCCCGGTCGCGGTGGTGAGGCGGTTGCGCAGCTCGACGGCGGTCAGCGAGTCGAAGCCCAGCTCCAGGAAGCCGCGCTCGGGGTCGACCGCGTCGGCCGAGGCATGGCCCAGGACCAGCGCGGCCTGGCCCAGGACGGTATCGAGCACCGCCTGGTGCCGGTCCCGCTCGGGCAGTGCGGCGAGGCGGGCGCCGAGCGGGACGGCGTCCGCGGCGGGCGCGGGGCCGGGCCGCCCGGCCGGGGTGCGGGTCCGCGTCCCGGTCAGCGACCGCAGCAGCGCGGGCACCTCCCCCGCCGCGCTCCGCAGCGCCGCCAGGTCGAGCCCGGCCGGGACGAGGAACGCCTCGTCCGCGGCGAGTGCGGCATCGAGCAGCGCCAGCGCCTGGTCCGACGGCATGGGCCGCACCCCGCCCCGGGCCATCCGGTGCAGGTCGCTCTCGTCCAGCTTGGTGGTCATCCCGCTGCGCTCGGCCCACAGGCCCCAGGCGAGGGAGACGGCGGGCCGGCCGGCTGCCCGGCGGGCGTGCGCGAAGGCGTCGAGGAACGCGTTGGCCGCCGCGTAGTTGCCCTGCCCGACGCCGCCGAAGGTGCCGGCGAGCGAGGAGAACAGGACGAACGCCGTCAGGTCCAGCTCGCGGGTCAGCTCGTCGAGGTGCAGGACGGCGTCCGTCTTGGCCCGCAGCACGGTGTCCATGCGGTCGGGCGTCAGCGAACCGAGCACCCCGTCGTCGAGCACGCCCGCGGTGTGGATGACCGCGGTGAGCGGGCGTTCGGCCGGCACGGAGGCCAGCAGCCGGGCGGTGTCGTCCCGGTCGGCGAGGTCGCAGGCGGCGATCTCGACCTCCGCGCCCAGTTCCCGCAGCTCCTTCTCCAGTTCGGGCATCCCGTCCGCGGTGCGCCCGCGGCGGCTGGCGAGCAGCAGCCCGCGCACGCCGTGCGCGGTCACCAGATGACGGGCCACGAGCCGGCCGAGCATGCCGCCGGCCCCGGTGATCAGTACCGTGCCGCCGGCGCCGAGCCCCCGGAACGGCTCGGCCGCCCGGGCCCGTACCAGGCGCGGCACCCGGGCGGTGCCGCCGCGCAGGGCGATCTCCGGCTCGCCGTTGGCCAGGGCGGCCGGAAGTGCGGCCGCGGAGGACGCCGTGCCGTCGTGGTCGAGGAGGGCGAAGCGGCCGGGGTTCTCCGCCTTGGCGGTGCGGATCAGACCCCAGACGGCGGACTGCGGCAGGCCGGAGACCGGCGCGCCGGGCCGGTCGGCCACGGCGTCGCGGGTGCACAGCACCAGCCGCGAGGCGCTGAACCGCTCGTCGTTCAGCCAGGCCTGCGCCACCGCCAGGGCGTGGTGCACGGCCCGCCGGGTGGCCTCGGCCGGGTCGCCGGCGGCCGGCGGGCAGCCGACGAGGACCGTGGCGGGCGTTTCGGCCCCGGCGTCGACGGCGGCGGCCAGCGCGGACAGGTCCGCGTACCGGTCGCCGTGCCCCTCGGGCAGCTCCGGTATCCCGTCCGTGCCGAGGACCGCGTACGGCTCGGCCGGATGTCCGTGCAGCGCCAGGTCCGTCCAGTCCATCCGGTACAGGTCGGCCGACCCGTTTGCTGCGGCGGCCAGTTGGGCGGGGTCAACGGGCCGCAGGACGAGCGCCGGGATCGCGGCGAGCGGGGCGCCCGACGCGTCGGCCAGCTGCACCGCGTAGGTGTCGTCGGCCTGCCGGTCGAGACGGACCCGCAGGGTGTCCGGGTGGGCCGCCGGTGCCGCGCTGACCGACCGGAAGCTGAAGGGCAGTACGGCCCGTTCGGTGTCGGGGGCGGCCAGGGCGACGGTGTGCAGCGCGGCGTCCAGCAGCGCCGGGTGCAGTACGAATCCGGTGTCGCGGTGCTGCTCGGGCAGGGCGACCTCGGCGAACACCTCGTCGCCGCGGCGCCAGGCGGTGTGCAGTCCGCGGAAGGCCGGGCCGTAGGCGAAGCCGTTGGCGGCGGTGCGCTCGTAGAGGTCGGAGACATCGACCGGCTCGGCGCCGGGCGGGGGCCAGGCGGTGAGGTCGGCGGGCGCCTCGGTCTCGGGCGGGCCGTCGGCGAGGGTGCCCTCGGCGTGCCGGGTCCAGGGCGCTTCCTCGTCCTCCGGGCGGGTCGCGGGGCGCGAGTGCACGGACAGCGGGCGGCGCCCGGTCGCGTCGGGCTCCCCGACGGTGAGTTGGAGCTGCACGGTGCCGTCCTCCGGCAGCACCAGGGGCGATTGCAGGGTGAGTTCCTCCAGGTGGCCGGCGCCGGTCCGTTCGCAGGCCTGGAGCGCGAGTTCCAGGAATCCCGTGCCGGGGAAGAGCAGCGTGCCGTCCAGGGCGTGGTCGGCCAGCCAGGGCTGGCGGCCCGCCGAGAGCAGCCCGGTGAACAGGGCTCCGTCGGACCCGGCGAGCGGCACGGCCGCGCCGAGCAGGGGATGGCCGGCGGCCTCCAGTCCCGCGGCGGCGACGTCCGTCAGATCGGTGCCGGCCTCCAGCCAGTACCGCTGCCGCTGGAACGGGTAGGTCGGCAGCGGCACCCGCCTGGCGCCCGTGGGCGCGAGGTAGCGCTCCCAGTCCGGGCCGTGGCCGTGCAGGTGCAGCTGGGCGAGGGCGGTGGTGAGCGACTCCGACTCGTCGGTGTCGCGGCGCAGCAGCGCGCCGAGGGTGACCCCGTCCGTGGTCAGGCACTCGTCGGCCATGGCGGTCAGTACCCCGGACCCGAGGTCGAGCAGGGTCCGGGCGCCCAGTTCCTCCAGGGTCCGGGTCCCGTCGTGGAACCGGACCGCCTGCCGTACGTGCCGCACCCAGTAGGCGGGGCTGCACAGCTCCTCGGCCGTGGCCGGGCGTCCCGTGACGTTCGAGACGACGGGGACGGCCGGTGGCTGGTAGGTCAACTCGGCCGCCACGGAGGCGAATTCGTCGAGCATCGCGTCCATGTGGGCGGAGTGGAAGGCGTGGCTGACCCGCAGCCGCTTGGTGCGGTGGCCCGCGGTGGCGAGCTGTCCGGTGACCTCGGTGACGGCGTCGTCGTCGCCGCTGAGGACGACGGCGGCCGGTCCGTTGACGGCCGCGATCACGACCCGGTCCCCGTACGGCGCGAGCAGCGGCAGCACGTCCTCCTCGGCCGCCTGGACGGACACCATGGCGCCGCCGGCGGGCAGGGACTGCATCAGCCGGCCGCGGGCCGCGACCAGGCGGCAGGCGTCGGCCAGCGAGAAGACCCCGGCGACATGCGCGGCGGCCAACTCGCCGATCGAGTGGCCGAGCAGCAGGTCCGGATGCACGCCGTAGCTCTCCAGCAGCCGGAACAGGGCCACTTCGAGGGCGAACAGTCCGGCCTGGGTGTAGACGGTGCGGTCGAGCAGCTCGGCGTCGGGCGTGCCGGGCTCAGCGAAGAGCACCTCGCGCAGGGGCCGGTCGAGGTGGCCGTCCAGGTGTGCGCAGGCCGCGTCCAGGGCGTCGGCGAACGCGTCGTGGGTGGCGTAGAGGGCCCGTCCGGTCCCGGCGCGCTGCGATCCCTGCCCCGGGAAGAGGAAGGCGAGCTTTCCGGTCCGGGCGCGCCCGGCAGCGGCCCTCGGGTGCTCCTGGCCGTCCGCGAACGCCCGGAGCGCTTCGCCCAGTTCACCGGTGTCCCGGCCGACGAGGGCCGCCCGGTCCTCGAACGCGGTGCGCGAGGTGGCCAGGGACAGGGCGACATCTGCGGGCGCGAGCCCGGGGTTGCGGGCGAGGTGGTCGGCCAGCCGTCGGGCCTGGGCCCGCAGCGCCGTGGTGCCCCGCGCGGACAGCAGCCAGGGGACGACGGCCGCGGGAGCGGCGGCGTCCGCCGGCAGCAGGTCCTGCGGCGCGGCGCCGGTCTCGACGGCCACCGGCTCGGGCTCGGGCTCGGCCTCGGGCTCGGGCTCGGGCTCGGGCTCGGGCTCGGGCTCTTCGAGGATCACATGCGCGTTGGTGCCGCTGATGCCGAAGGCGGAGACACCGGCGCGGCGCGGGCCGTTGCCCGGTGTCCACTCCTGCGGCTCGTTCAGCAGCCGCACGTTCCCCGCCGACCAGTCGATGTGCGGCGAGGGCTGCGCGGCGTGCAGGGTGCGGGGCAGCACGCCGTGCCGCATGGCCTGCACCATCTTGATGACGCCGGCGACCCCGGCCGCGGCCTGGGTGTGCCCGATGTTCGACTTGACCGAGCCGAGCCACAGCGGGCGCTCCGCCGGCCGCTCCTGCCCGTAGGTGGCCAGGAGCGCCTGCGCCTCGATCGGGTCGCCCAGCTGGGTGCCGGTGCCGTGCGCCTCGACGGCGTCCACGTCGCCGGCGGACAGGCCCGCGTGGGCCAGCGCCCGGCGGATGACGCGCTGTTGGGCCGGTCCGTTGGGCGCGGTCAGGCCGTTGGAGGCGCCGTCCTGGTTGACGGCCGTGCCCTTGACGATGGCCAGCACCGGGTGCCCGCGCCGACGGGCCTCGGAGAGCCGCTCCAGCAGCACGACACCGACGCCCTCGGCCCATCCGGCGCCGTCGGCGTCCGCCGAGAACGCCTTGCAGCGGCCGTCGGGAGCGAGCGCCCGCTGCCTGCTGAACTCGATGAAGGTCTGCGGGGTCGAGATCACGGTCACACCGGCGGCCAGCGCCAGCGAGCATTCGCCGGACCGCAGGGCCTGGGCCGCCAGGTGCAGGGCGACCAGCGACGACGAACACGCGGTGTCCACCGTGACGGCCGGCCCCTCCAGCCCGAGGGTGTAGGCGATGCGGCCGGAGGCGACGCTGCTCGCGCTGCCCGTCGCCAGGTATCCCTCCATGCCCTCCGGGGCGGTGTGCGCCCGGGAGCCGTAGTCGTTGTAGTTCGAACCGACGAAGACGCCGGCCGCCGTGCCCCGGAGCGCCTCCGGGTCGATGCCGGCCCGTTCGATCGCTTCCCAGGAGGTCTCCAGCAGCAGCCGCTGCTGGGGGTCGATGGCGACCGCCTCACGCGGGGAGATCCCGAAGAACGCCGGGTCGAAGTGGTCGGCGTCGTAGAGGAATCCGCCGTCGCGGGCGTAGAAGGTGCCCGGCTTGTCGGGGTCCGGGTCGTAGAGCCGCTCGATGTCCCAGCCCCGGTTGGTGGGGAAGCCCGAGACGGCGTCGGTGCCCTCGTCGAGCAGCCGCCACAGCTCCTCGGGCGAGTCGGCCCGCCCCGGGTAGCGGCAGCTCATCCCGACGATGACGACCGGATCGTCCTCGGCCGGAACGGCGACCGCGGCCCGGTCCGGGGTCCCCGGCTCCGCGCCGAAGAGGCCGTCGTGGAGGAAGGACGTGAGCGCGGTCGCCGTCGGGTGATCGAACACCAGGGTGACCGGCAGCCGCAGCCCCGTCGCCTCGGCGAGCCGGTTGCGCAGCTCGACCGCGGTCAGCGAGTCATAGCCCAGCTCGCGGAACGCCCGGTCGGCGGGGAGCGCGTCGGGCCGGTCGTAGCCGAGGACGGCCGCGGCCGCGGCCCGGACCTCGTCCAGCAGCGCGGCGCGCCGCTCCACCGGTGCCTGTTCCCGCAGCCGCGCGACGAGCGGCGCGGCGTCGCCGCGCACCGCCGCCCCGTCCGCGTCCGCCCCGGCCGACGCCCGGACCTCCGGCAGCTCACTGACCGCGGCGACCTGCCGGGCCGGTGCCTTGTGCCAGTCGACATCCGCGACGACCAGGAACGTCTCCTGATCGTCCAGCGCCGTCTGCAGGGCGGAGACGGCCAGGTCGGGATCCATCGGCGGCACACCGTCGCGGCGCAGCCGCAGGGCCAACTCCTCGCTCACCAGACCGCCGCCGCCCCAGGCGCCCCAGGCGATCGAGGTGGCGGGCAGGCCCTCGGCGCGGCGCCGCAGGGCGAGCGCGTCGAGACAGGCATTCGCCGCCGCGTAGCTGCCCTGGCCGGGCCCGCCGAGCGTGCCCGCCATGGACGAGAAGAGCACGAACGCCGACAGGTCCAGGTGCCGGGTCGCCTCGTGCAGGGCGAACGCGGCCCCCGCCTTGGGCTCCCACACCGTCGCGGCGCGGTCCGGGGTGAGCTGGTCGATCACCCCGTCGTCGAGGACGCCCGCGGTGTGCACCACGGCCGTCAGCGGCTGCTCAGGCGGCAGGCTCTCCAGGAGCGCCGTCACCGCCGCCGGGTCGCCGACGTCGCATGCCCGCACGGTCGCTTGTGCCCCGAGCCCGGCGAGTTCCTCTACGAGCGCGTCGGCACCCGGCGCCTCGGGGCCCCGGCGGCTGACGAGTACGAGGTGTTCGGCGCCGTTGCGGGCGAGCCAGCGGGCGAGATGTCCGCCCAGCGCGCCCGTACCGCCGGTGACCAGGACGGTGCCGCGCGGCCGCCAGCCCTCTCCGGCCGGCCGGTCCGCGGGCAGCGACCGCAGCATCCGCCGGATGAAGACACCGGAAGCGCGCAGCGCCACCTGGTCCTCGCCGGTGCCCTGCGCCAGCAGGGCGACCAGCCGGCGCCCGGCCCGGTCGTCCAACTCGCCCGGCAGGTCGACGAGTCCGCCCCACCGCTGCGGATACTCGAAGGCGGCGATCCGGCCCAGCCCCCACGCCATCGCCTGCGTCGGACGGTCGACGGCCTCGGCACGGTTCACCGACACCGCGCCGCGCGTCGCACACCACAGCGGCGCGTCGATCCCGGCGCCACCGAGCGCCTGAAGCAGTGAGGTCATCAGCACCAGCCCGCCCGGCAGGGACTCCGCGGCGGTCCACGGCCGCTCGTCCAGCGCGACGAGGGACAGCACCCCGGCGATCGTCCCGCCGGCCGCCTCCGCCTCGTCCCGCAACCGCTCCGCGAGCCGTTCCCGGTCGGCGTCCTCGCTGCCGACGATCAGGGTCCGGATGTCCGCGTCGCCCGACCGCAGCGCACGGTCGACCCCCTCGGCCACGGCTGATTCCTGGTGGCCGTCCGGCACGACGACCAGCCAGGTGCCGTCCAGCGCGGTGCGCTCGGACTCCGGCCGGGGCCGCCAGACGATCCGGTAGCGCCAGCCGTCGACGGTGCTGCGCTGTTGCCGCTGCTGGTGCCACAGCGACAACGCGGGCAGCACCTCGCGCAGCGCGCCGTCGTCGGACAGCCCGAGCGTCTCGGCCAGCGTGTCCGCGTCGCCGCGCTCGACGGTCTCCCAGAAGCGGGCGTCGGCGGCGTCGACCGGTACCGAATCGGCCGTGGCTGCACCGGACTTGTGCGATTCGAGCCAGTAGTGGCGGTGCTGGAAGGCGTAGGTGGGGAGGTCGACGATCGCGGGCCGGGGCGCGGCGAAGGCGGCGGACCAGTCCACGTCCACGCCCCGCACATACGCCTCGCCCAGGGAGGTGTAGAGCCGCGACAGACCACCGTCATCGCGGCGCAGAGTCCCGGTCACCACCGCATCGGCGTCCGCCGCCTCGGCGGTCTCCTGCACCGGCATCGTCAGCACCGGATGCGGGCTGACCTCCACGAACACCCGATGATCCGACGCCAACAGCGCACGAACCGCAGGCTCCAACCGCACCGTCTGCCGCAGATTCGTGAACCAGTACCCGGCGTCCATCTCCGCCGTGTCCAGCCACTCCCCCGTCACCGTCGAGAAGAACGGCACCTCCGACGCCCTGGGCACCACCGGCGCCAAAACGTCGAGCAGCTCGTCACGGATCGACTCCACATGAGCCGAATGCGAGGCGTAATCCACATCGATGCGACGGGCCCGAACCTCGCGCTCACGGCACACATCCATCAGCTCATCGAGCGCATCAGCGTCACCGGAGACCACCACCGAAGTGGGGCCATTGACGGCAGCCATGGAAATGCGTCCGCCCCACGGCTCGACAAGCTCCGGGACCTCCGACGAGGGCAGAGCCACGGACACCATTCCCCCGCGACCGGAAAGGGCACGGATGGCCTTGCTCCGCAGCGCCACCACCCGGGCGCCGTCCTCCAGGCTCAACGCACCAGCGACACACGCCGCGGCGATCTCACCCTGACTGTGACCGACAACCGCGGCAGGCTCGACACCATGAGAGCGCCAGACCTCGGCAAGCGAGACCATCACGGCCCACAACACCGGCTGGACCACATCCACGCGGTCCAGCCCAGGCGCGCCCTCAACCCCGCGCAGCACCTCACTCAACGACCAGTCCGTGAACGGCTCCAACGCCGCCTCACACTCCGCCAACCGACCAGCGAACACCGGCGCGGAATCGAGCAACTCCACCGCCATACCGGCCCACTGCGACCCCTGCCCCGGGAAGACGAACACCGTACGGCCCGGATCGCCCGCCGCAGCGCTGGGCTTCAATTCCCCTAGCTGCGTGGTGAGTTCGTCGGTATCCGAGCCCACGGCCACGGCCCGGTGCTCGAACGACGACCGCGTGGCCGCCAACGACCAGCCCACCTCCACCGGCGACCAGTCACTGTCGGCCACCCGCGACGCCAGCCGCTCCGCCTGCGCCACCAGCGCCTCGGCGGAACGCCCGGACACCACCCACGGCACGACCGGGGCCGCTTCGGTGGCCGGCCCGGCGTCTGCGTGCGCCGGCTCGGCCTCCGCCACCTGCTCGACGATCACATGGGCATTGGTCCCGCTCACGCCGAACGAGGAGATGCCTGCGCGGCGCGGACGGCCGTCTTCGGACGCCCACGGCCGGGCCTCGGTGAGGAGTTCCACCGCGCCCGACGACCACTCCACATGCGGCGACGGCTCGTCGGCATGGAGCGTCGCCGGCATTTCTCCGTGGCGCAGTGCCTGCACCATTTTGATGACACCGGCCATGCCGGAGGCGGCCTGGCTGTGTCCGATGTTCGACTTCACCGAGCCGAGCCACAGCGGCCGGTCCGCCGCCCGCTCCTGCCCGTACGTCGCCAGCAGCGCCTGCGCCTCGATCGGATCGCCCAGCGACGTACCCGTACCGTGCGCCTCCACGGCATCCACGTCACCGGTCGACACACCGGCGTTCGCCAGCGCGGCGCGGATCACCCGCTGCTGGGACAGGCCGTTGGGTGCGGTCAGACCGTTCGAGGCGCCGTCCTGGTTGATGGCCGTGCCGCGAACGATCGCCAGCACGCGGTGGCCGTTGCGGCGGGCGTCCGAGAGGCGTTCCACGAGCAGGACGCCGACACCTTCGGCCATGCCCATGCCGTCGGCGGAGGCCGAGAACGGCTTGCAGCGGCCGTCGCGCGCCAGCCCCCGCTGCCGGCTGAAGCCCACGAGGCCGATCGGTTCACTCATCACGGCCGCGGCTCCGGCGATCGCCAGGGAGCACTCCCCCGAACGCAGCGCCTGGACGGCCAGGTGCAGCGACACCAGCGAGGACGAGCAGCCGGTGTCCAGCGTGACCGCGGGGCCTTCCAGTCCGAGGGTGTAGGAGATACGGCCGGAGGCGATGCTGGTCACCGTTCCGGTGATGAGGTGCCCCTCCAGGCCTTCGGGTGCCTCGCCGTTGCCGTATCCCTGGTAGGCGGCGCCGAAGAAGACGCCGGTCGGGGTGCCCCGGAGCGTCTTGGGGTCGATGCCGCCGCGCTCGATCGCCTCCCAGGAGGTCTCCAGGAGGAGCCGCTGCTGCGGGTCCATGGCGAGGGCCTCGCGCGGGGAGATCCCGAAGAACTCGGGGTCGAAGTCACCGGCCGCGTCGAGGAATCCGCCTTCGCGGACGTAGCAGGTGCCGGTGCGGTCCGGGTCCGGGTCGTAGAGCGCGTCGAGGTCCCAGCCGCGGTCGGCGGGGAACTCCGAGATCGCGTCCGTCCGGTCCCGCACCAGCTGCCACAGGTCCTCGGGCGACTGCACGCCACCCGGGTACCGGCAGGCCATGGACACGATCGCGATCGCGTCGTCCTCGGCCGGGGCGACGGGGGCCGCGGCTTCCGGGGCGGCGGCCGGTACGGGCAGAGCGGCGCCACCGCCGGCACCGTGTCCGACGAGGGTGGTCTCCAGATGCCCGGCGAGCGCCTTCACGGTCGGATGGTCGAAGACCACGGTGGCGGGGAGTTTCAGTCCGGTGGCCGTGTTGAGCCGGTTGCGCAGCTCCACCGCGGTGAGGGAGTCGAAGCCCAGCTCGCGGAAGGCCCGGCCGACCTCGACCTCCGAGGTGTCCGCGTGCCCGAGGACGGCCGCGACCTGCTTGCGCACGAGGTCGGAGAGCTGCCGCTCACGTTCGGCGGGAGGGAGCCCGGCGAGCTGGGAGCGCAGCGACTCGGAGGTGTTCTCGGCGGCGTCCGTGTCGGCCTCGTCGGCCTCCAGTGCCCGCAGAACCTCCGGGACCTCGTGCAGCAGCGGGCGGCGGTGCGCGGCGGTGAAGACGGGGACGAAGCGCTCCCAGTCGATGTCGGCCACCGCGAGGAACGTCTCATCGTGGTCGAGCGCCTGCTGCAGTCCCATGACGGCCAGCTGCGCCGGCATGAACGGGATGCCGCGCCAGCGCAGTTGCTCCTGGACGACATCGACGGCCATGCCGCCGCCCTCCGGGCTCCAGATGCCCCAGGCGATCGAGGTGCCGGTCAGGCCGCGGGCGCGCCGGTGTGCCGCGAGGGCGTCGACGTAGGAGTTCGACGCGGCGTAGGCGCCGTGGTCGCCGCTGCCCCAGGTGCCGGCGACGGACGAGTACAGCACGAACGCGTCCAGTCCGTCACGGTCGAAGAGCGCGTCGAGGTTGCGGGCCCCGAGCAACTTGGCGCGGGCGCCCTCGGCGAACTCCTCCAGAGTGGTGTCGGCGAGCGGCACGAGCAGGCCGACGCCGGCGGTGTGCACGACGGAGCGGATGGCCGGGCCCTCGGACTCGACCCGGGCGACCAGCTCGGCCAGCGCGTCGGCGTCCGTCACATCGCAGGCGGCGATGGTGACTTGAGCCCCCAACTCGGCCAGTTCGGCGCGCAGTTCGGCCGCACCCGGTGCGTCCGGGCCGCGTCGGCTGGTGAGGACCAGGTGCTCGGCACCGTTACGGGCGAGCAGCCGGGCGGTGTGCGCGCCGAGACCGCCGGTACCGCCGGTGACCAGCGCGGCTCCGCTGGTGCGCCAGGGGGTGGCCGGCGCGTCGCCGTTCAGTGGGGCGCGGGTGAGCCGGCGGGTGAGGAGTGCGGAGCCGCGGAGGGCGAGCTGGTCCTCGTCCCCGCCCGCGGCGAGGACCCCGGACAGCAAGGCCGCCCCGCGGTCGTCCAGCGCGGAAGGCAGGTCGATGAGGCCGCCCCACTGCTTGGGGTGCTCCAGGGCGAACACGCGCGCCAGACCCCAGACGGCTGCCTGGAGCGGGTGTCGCACGTCGTCATCGGATCCGGTGGCGGCGGACTCGGTCGTGAGCAGCCACAGCGGAGCCTCGATGTCGACATCGAGGAGCGCCTGCATCAGCGCCACGGACTGGACCAGCCCCACGCTGACCTCGGGATGCCCGGTCAGCGGCCGCTCGTCCAGCGCGAGGAAGGAGACGACACCGCTGGGAGCACCGGTCGCGAGGGAGCCGCGCAGCTGGTCGGCCACTGCTTGACGGTCGGTGGCCGACTCCTCCAGGACGAGGAGCACGACCTCGGCGCCGTGGTCCCCCATGCCCTGAAGAGTGGCCCGTACGCGGTCGTCGCCCAGGTGGTCGGCGGGCACGACGACGAGCCACGAGCCCGCCAACTTGCCGCCCTCCGGCTCGGGTTGGGGTCGCCAGGCGATCCGGTAGCGCCAACCGTCGACCGTGCTGCGCTGCTGCCGACCCTGCCGCCACGACGACAATGCCGGCAACACCTCACCCAACGCACCCGAATCCGTCAGACCCAACGTCGCCGCCAGACCTTCCACATCCGCCCGCTCCACCGCATCCCAGAACCGCACATCCACCGGATCCACCACACCATCCGGCGACGACTGACCCGACTCCAACCAATAGCGGCGGTGCTGGAACGCGTAGGTGGGCAGGTCGACGACCTTGGGCCGGGGCGCGGCGAAGGCCGGGGACCAATCCACGTCCACGCCCCGCACATACAGCTCACCGAGCGAGGTGTAGAGCCGCGACAGACCACCGTCGTCGCGGCGTAGGGTCCCGGTCACCACAGCATCGCTGCCTGCCGCCTCGGCGGTCTCCTGCACCGGCATCGTCAGCACCGGATGCGGACTGACCTCCACGAACACCCGATGATCCGACGCCAACAGCGCACGCACCGCAGGCTCCAACCGCACCGTCTGCCGCAGATTCGTGAACCAATACCCGGCATCCATCTCCGCCGTGTCCAGCCACTCCCCCGTCACCGTCGAAAAGAACGGCACCTCCGACGCCCTGGGCACCACCGGCGCCAAGACGGTGAGCAGCTCGTCACGGATCGACTCCACATGAGCCGAATGCGAGGCGTAGTCCACGTCGATGCGACGGGCCCGAATCTCGCGCTCACGGCACACGTCCATCAGCTCATCGAGCGCATCAGCGTCACCGGAGACCACCACCGAAGTGGGCCCGTTGACCGCCGCGACCGAGACCCGACCACCCCACGGCTCGATCAGCTTCGCCACATCGGACGAGGACAGCGCGACGGACACCATCCCGCCACGGCCGGAGAGCGCGCGGATGGCCTGGCTGCGCAGCGCCACAACCCGGGCGCCGTCCTCCAGGGTCAACGCCCCGGCGACACAGGCCGCCGCGATCTCACCCTGACTGTGACCGACCACCGCAGCAGGCTCGACACCATGGGAGCGCCAGACCTCGGCCAGCGACACCATCACGGCCCACAAAACCGGCTGGACCACATCGACGCGGTCCAGCCCGGGAGCCTCCCCAGCCCCCCGCAACACCGCGCTCAACGACCAGTCCGTGAACGGCTCCAACGCCGTCCCACACTCCGCCAACCGACCCGCGAACACCGGCGAGGAGTCCAGCAACTCCACCGCCATCCCAACCCACTGCGACCCCTGCCCCGGGAAGACGAACACCACATCGGCGTCGCCCTCCAAGGTTCCCGCGTCGCCCACCACCGCGCCGGCGGGGGTCTCGCCCTCCGCCACGGCACGCAGTCCGGCGACCAGTGCGTCCTGGTCGGATCCCACCACGACGGCCCGGTGCTCCAGGGCCGCACGCCTGGTGACCAGCGCATGTGCCACGTCCGCCGACGGCTGTCCGGCGGTCTCGGCCCATGACGCGAGTCGGTCCGCCTGTGCGCGCAGGGCCGTCGCGGAACGCCCGGAGACCACCCAGGGCAGCGCGACGGGAGCCGCGTCCTCCGTGGGGGCGGCCGCTGCGGAAGCGTCCTGCACGGGCTGTTCGTCGGCCGGTTCGTCGGCCGGCTCCTCCGCCGGTGCCTGTTCGAGCAGGACATGGGCGTTGGTGCCGCTGCCGCCGAAGGACGAGACACCGGCGCGCCTGGGTGCTTCGGTCTCGGGCCAGGCCGTCTCGTCGGTGAGCAGCCGGACGTTCCCCGTCGACCAGTCGACATGCGGTGAGGGCGCGTCGACATGGAGCGTCGCGGGCAGCACGCCGTGGCGGATCGCCTGCACCATCTTCATCACTCCGGCGATGCCGGAGGCGGCCTGTGCGTGGCCGATGTTCGACTTGAACGAGCCGAGCCACAGCGGCCGGTCCGACTCCCGCTCCTGCCCGTACGTCGCCAGCAGTGCCTGCGCCTCGATCGGGTCGCCCAGGGACGTACCCGTACCGTGCGCCTCCACCGCGTCCACCTCGGCGGCCGACAGACCGGCGTTCGCCAGCGCGGCACGGATCACCCGCTGCTGCGAGGGGCCGTTCGGCGCGGTCAGACCGTTGGAGGCACCGTCCTGGTTGGTGGCGCTGCCGCGGATGACCGCGAGGACCGGATGGCCGTTGCGGCGGGCCTCCGAGAGGCGTTCCAGCAGCAGGACGCCGACGCCTTCGCCCCAGGCGGTGCCGTCGGCGGCCGCGGCGAACGGCTTGCAGCGGCCGTCGCGGGCGAGTCCCCGCTGTCGGCTGAACTCCACGAAGTTCCGTGCCGAGGACATCACGGTCGCTCCGCAGGCGAGCGCCATCTCGCACTCGCCGTGCCGCAGCGCCTGGACGGCGAGGTGCAGGGCGACCAGCGAGGACGAGCACATGGTGTCGACGGTGACGGCCGGGCCCTCCAGCCCGAAGCTGTAGGCGAGCCGTCCGGAGAGCACGGCGGCCGAGCCTCCGGTCAGCAGATGGCCCTCGACGCCCTCGGGGGCGGTGCTGCCGTCGGCGGCAGCGGCGTAGCCCTGGTTGCTGGATCCGACGAAGACGCCGCCCGCGCTGCCGCGTACCGAGGTCGGGTCGATGCCCGCGCGCTCGAAGACCTCCCAGGAGGTCTCCAGCAGGAGCCGCTGCTGCGGGTCCATCGCGAGAGCCTCGCGCGGAGAGATCTCGAAGAAGCCGGCATCGAACTCCGAGGCGTCGTAGAGGAAACCGCCCTGCCGGACGTAGCTGCTGCCGGCCCGGTCGGGGTCCGGGTCGTACAGCTTGTCCACGTCCCAGCCGCGGTCGGTCGGCATGGGCCCGATGGCGTCGGTGCCGTCGGCCAGCAGCTGCCACAGTTCCTCCGGCGAGGCGACTCCTCCCGGGAAGCGGCAGGCCATGGCGACGATCGCGATGGGATCGTGCTCCCGCGACTCCACCTCCTCCAGCCTGCGGCGGGTCTGCCGCAGGTCCGTGGTGACCCGCTTGAGGTAGTCGCGGAGCTTGCCCTCGTTGTCCATGTAGCGTCAGCCCTTCAAGAAACCGGCGGTCGGTGTGCGTTCCGGATCAGCCGATCCCGAGTTCCCTGTCAATCAGGTCGAACATGTCCTCATCGCTCGCTTCCGCGAGTTCGTCGTCGACGGTCTGTGCCGGTGGCGACTCCTGGCCTTCCCAGTGGGCGAGCAGGCCGCGCAGCCCTTCGGTGAGCGCCCGCCGGGTGTCGTCGTCGGTGGCCGCTTGCAGTGCGCTCGCGACCTGTCGCAGCTCGGGGAGCACCGGGAGGTCGCTCCCGGCCTCCGGCTCCGGGGGGAGCAGGGCGTCCCGCAGGTACGCGGCGAGTGCGGTCGGGGTGGGGTGGTCGAAGACCAGAGTGGCGGGGAGTTTCAGTCCGGTGGCCGTGTTGAGCCGGTTGCGCAGCTCCACTCCGGTGAGGGAGTCGAAGCCCAGCTCGCGGAAGGCCCGTGCGGGCCGGACCGCCTCGGTCGAGGAGTGTCCCAGCACGGCGGAGGCGTGGGTGCGGACGAGGTCCAGGAGCATCCGCTTGCGCTTGGGTTCCGCCAGCGCGGCCAGCCGCTCCGGCAGGTCCGAACCCTTCTCCCCGGTCTTGTCCGCCGGTGCCTCCTCCTTCTGGTCGGCGAGCAGCTGCCGCACGTCGGGGAGTTCGTCCAGGAGGGGCCGGTGCCCGCTGACCGTGTAGGCGGGGAGGAAGCGGTCCCATCGGATGTCGGCGACGACGAGGGTGGTCTCCGCCTGGTCGACGGCCTCGCGCAGCGCGTGCACGGCGAGTGCGGGGTTCATGGCGGGCACCCCGCGGCGGCTCAGCTGCTCGGCCACGGCCTCGTCGACCATGCCGCCGCCGTCCCAGGCGCCCCAGGCGATGGAGGTGGCCGGGCGGCCCTGGGCGCGGCGCCAGGCGGCGAGGGCGTCGAGGGTCGCGTTGGCCGCCGCATACGGGCCCTGTCCGCCGTTGCCCCACACTCCGGCGCCGGAGGAGAACAGCACGAAGGCGTCCAGCGGGTGATCAGCCAGCAGCTCATCGAGGTGCCAGGCGCCGGAGATCTTGGCGTGCACGGCGGCCATGGCGTCGTCGAGGGAGGTCTCGTCGAGGGGGCGGGCCTCGCCGACGACGCCCGCGGTGTGCACCACGGCGGTCAGCGGTGCCTCGTCGGTGAGCGAGTCCAGCAGCTTGGCCAGCGCGGCCCGGTCGGTGACATCGCAGGCGGCCACCGTGACGCGCGCGCCGAGTGCCGTCAGTTCGGCGGACAGCTCGGCCGCGCCCGGGGCGTCGGGCCCACGCCTGCCGGCGAGTACCAGGTGCTCGGCACCGCCGTCCGCGAGCGCCCGCGCCACATGGGCGCCGAGCGCCCCGGTGCCCCCGGTGATCAGGACCGTGCCGCGCGGCTGCCACGGCGTGGCGGCGGACGACGGGTCGAGGGGCGCCCGCACCATGCGCCGGGCATGGACGCCGGACGGGCGGACCGCGTACTCGTCCCGACTGCTGCCGCCGCCGCTGAGCAGCGACAGGAAACGGCGCAGCGCGTCGTCGTCCAGGGTCCCGGGCAGATCGATCAGGCCGCCCCTGCGGTCATCGTGATCGAGGCCGAAGACCCTGGCCAGACCCCAGATGGCCGCCTGGCCGGGATGGCGTATCGGGTCGGAGGCCAGGTCGGATCCCGGCCCCCCGGCCGCGGCATCGGTGGAGACAGCGCCCTGGGTGACCGCCCAGAGGCGGGCCTTCCGTTCCGTGTCGGCGAGTGCCTGGGTGAGCGCCAGGGTGCTGAGCAGGCTGCCGGGCACTCCCCGCCGGCCGCCGGCCTCCCGGTCGTCCAGCGCGAGCAGCGACACCACGTGCAGCGGGGCATCGGCGTCACCGTGCAGCGCCGCGAGCCGCGCCGTCAGGTCCGCGCGGTCGGCGGTGGCCGATATGGGCATGAGGCGAGCGCGTTCGCCGAGGAGGCGGGAGGTCGCCTGCACCAGGTCGTCGTCCAGGTGGTCGTCGGGTACGGCGATCACCCAGCTGCCGTCCAACTCGCCCTGCTTCGGCTCGGGTTGGGACCGCCAGGCGATCCGGTAGCGCCAGCTGTCGACCGTGCTGCGCTGCTGACGACCCTGCCGCCACGACGACAACGCCGGCAACACCTCACCCAACGCACCCGAATCCGTCAGACCCAACGTCGCCGCCAGACCCTCCACATCCGCCCGCTCCACCGCATCCCAGAACCGCACATCCACCGGATCAACCACACCACCCGGCGACGACTGACCCGATTCGAGCCAGTAGTGGCGGTGCTGGAAGGCGTAGGTAGGCAAATCGACGACCTTGGGCCGGGGCGCGGCGAACGCCGGGGACCAATCCACGTCCACGCCCTGCACATACAGCTCACCGAGCGAGGTGTAGAGCCGCGACAGACCACCGTCATCACGACGCAGAGTCCCCGTGACCACCGCCTCGACATCGGCCACCTCGGCGGTCTCCTGGAGTGGCACGGTGAGTACGGGGTGCGGGCTGACCTCCACGAAGGTGCGGTGTCCTGCGGCGGTGAGGGCCTCGATGGCGGGCGCGAACTCCACGGTCCGCCGCAGGTTCGTGTACCAGTACCCGGCGTCCATCTCCGTCGTGTCCAGCCAGTCCCCCGTCACGGTCGAGAAGAGCGGCACGGACGACTTGCGGGGCGCGACCGGCGCCAGGACCTCCGCCAGTGTCTTCTCGATCGACTCCACATGGGCCGAGTGCGAGGCGTAGTCCACGTCGATGCGGCGAGCCCGGATCTCACGCTCACGGCACACGCCCATCAGCTCATCGAGCGCGTCCGCGTCACCGGAGACCACCACGGAGGTGGGGCCGTTGACCGCCGCCATCGAAATGCGGCCGCTCCACGCCTCGACAAGCTCCGGGACCTCCGACGACGGCAGCGCCACGGACACCATTCCGCCACGGCCGGAGAGCGCGCGGATGGCCTGGCTGCGCAGCGCCACAACCCGGGCGCCGTCCTCCAGGGTCAACGCCCCGGCGACACAGGCCGCCGCGATCTCGCCCTGACTGTGACCGACGACGGCCGCAGGCTCCACGCCATGAGCGCGCCAGACCTCGGCCAGCGACACCATCACGGCCCACAACACCGGCTGAACCACATCCACCCGGTCCAGGCCAGGCGCGCCCTCAACCCCCCGCAGCACCTCACTCAGCGACCAGTCCGTGAACGGCTCCAACGCCGCCCCACACTCCGCCAACCGACCCGCGAAGACGGGCGAGGAGTCCAACAACTCCACCGCCATACCAACCCACTGCGACCCCTGCCCCGGGAAGACGAACACCGTACGACCCGGGTCACCAACCGATGAAGCGGCATCCAACTCTCGCAATTTGACGGCGAGTTCAGCCGTCTCGGAGCCCACGACCACCGCCCGGTGCTCGAACGACGACCGTGCGGCCACCAGGGACCATCCCACCTCCACCGGCGACCAGTCGCTGCCCACCACCCGTGACGCCAGCCGCTCCGCCTGGGCCACCAACGCCTCGGCGGACCGCCCGGACAGCACCCACGGAACGACCACACCCGAAGCCGACGACGGCGCGACGGCTTCCGCCTCGGTCGGCTCGGGCTGCTCCACGATCACATGTGCATTGGTCCCGCTGATGCCGAAGGAGGAGACGCCCGCGCGGCGCGGGTGGCCGTCATCCGAGGTCCACGGCCGGGCCTCGGTGAGCAGTTCCACCGCGCCCGACGACCAGTCCACGTGCGGCGACGGCTCGTCCACGTGCAGGGTCGCCGGCAGTTCGCCGTGCCGCATGGCGAGCACCATCTTCATGACGCCGGCCACACCCGAGACGGTCTGGGTGTGTCCGATGTTCGACTTGACCGAGCCGAGCCACAGCGGCCGGTCCGACTCCCGCTCCTGCCCGTACGTCGCCAAAAGCGCCTGCGCCTCGATCGGGTCACCCAGCGACGTACCCGTACCGTGCGCCTCCACCACGTCGACCGCACCGGCCGGGAGACCGGCGTCGGCGAGCGCGGCACGGATCACCCGCTGCTGTGAGGGGCCGTTCGGCGCGGTCAGACCGTTCGAGGCGCCGTCCTGGTTGATGGCCGTGCCCCGGACGACCGCCAGCACCGGGTGCCCGTTGCGGCGGGCGTCCGAGAGGCGTTCCACCAGCAGGACACCGACGCCCTCGGAGAGCGCGAAGCCGTCGGCCGCCGCCGAGAACGGCTTGCACCGGCCGTCCCGCGCCAGCCCCCGCTGCCGGCTGAAGCCGATGAAGGGACCGGGGTCGGCCATGACCATCGCCGCTCCGGCCACGGCGAGCGGGCACTCCCCCGAGCGGAGTGCCCGCACCGCCATGTGCAGGGCGACCAGCGACGACGAGCAGGCCGTGTCGACCGTGACGGCCGGGCCCTCCAGTCCCAAGGTGTAGGCGACCCGGCCGGAGGCGACGCTCGCGGCGGCCCCGGTGGCGAGATAGCCCTCGAACTGCTCGGGGGCCGACGTACGCAGCCGGTTCCCGTACTCCTGGTCGGTGACGCCCATGTAGACGCCGATGCCGCTGCCGCGCAGGGACTTGGGGTCGATACCCGCCCGCTCGAAGACCTCCCAGGAGGTCTCCAGCAGGAGCCGCTGCTGCGGGTCCATGGCGATTGCCTCGCGCGGGGAGATCCCGAAGAACTCGGCGTCGAAGTCACCGGCATCGCGCAGGAACCCGGACTCCCGGACGTAGCTCCTGCCCGGCTCGTCGGCATCGGGGTCGTAGAGGCCGTCGAGGTCCCAGCCGCGGTCGGTGGGGAAGGCGGACATCGCGTCGACACCCTCCCGGACGAGCCGCCACAGGTCCTCGGGCGACTGCACGCCGCCCGGGTACCGGCAGGCCATGGACACGATGGCGATCGGGTCGTCGTCCGCGGAAACGTAGACGGGTGCGGGGGTGGGCGTGGGGACGAGGGCCGGCTGCGTGCTGCCTTCCTCCTCGCCGGCCAGTTCGGTGCCGACGTAGCCGGCGAGCGCGGCCGGGCTGGGATGGTCGAAGACGACGGTCCTGGGCAGTCGCAGCCCGGTGGCCCGGCCCAGGCGGTTGCGCAGCTCGACGGCGGTCAGCGAGTCGAAACCCAGCTCCTTGAAGGCGCGTTCGGGGTCGACCGGGGCCGTCTTGTCGTGGCCGAGCACCGAGGCGACCTGCTCACGGACGAGGTCCAGCAGCGCCACGCCACGCTGCCGGGCATCGAGCCCGGCCAGCCGCTCGGCGAGCGGGGAACGTGCGGCCCCGCGCTCCGTACCGCCGCCCTCGCCATCCGCTCCGTCTCCGCTCTCCGCCAGTTGCGGGATCTCGGTGAGGAGACGGCTGGGCCGGACGGAGGTGAAGACGCTGTGGAATTGCTGCCAGTCGACATCGGCGACCGCGAGGGCGGTCTCGTCGTGGTCGAGCGCCTGTTGGAGGGCGGCCAGTGCGGTGTCCGGGGCGATGACGGGCACGCCGCGGCGCCGCAGCACGTCATGGATCGAGTCGGAGATCATGCCGCCGCCCGCCCATGGGCCCCAGGCGACCGACAGGACCGGCAGGCCGTCGGCCCGTCCGCGGGCGGCGCGGGCGTCGAGAAGCGCGTTGGCGGCGGCGTACGCGCCGTGCTCGGCCACGCCCCAGGTGCCGGAAATGGAGGAGAAGTAGACGACGGCGTCGAGTTGCGCGGGGTCGAGTACGGAGGACAGATGGTCGGCTCCGGTGACCTTGCCGGCGAGCGCGGCCGCGAGGTCGTGCGGACCGGCCTGCGCCAGTGTGCCGAGGGCGCTGACGCCGGCGGCGTGCACCACGGCCCGGACCGGTTCCCCGTCCTGCTCGATCTGCCGTACGAGGGCCGCGACCGCCTGCCCGTCGGCGAGGTCGCAGGCCGCCACGGTGACCTGAACCCCCTGGTCACGGAGTGCGGAGCAGAGCGCGTCGATGCCGGGGACATCGGCGCCGCGACGGCCGGTGAGGACGAGGTGTTCCGCGCCGTTGTCCGCGAGCCAGTGGGCGATATGGGCGCCGAGTGCTCCCGTGCCGCCGGTGACGAGGACGGTGCCGCGCGGGCGCCAGGCGCGCCGCGGGGTCTTCCCGGCGACCGGCGCGGGGACCAGCCGGCGCCCGTACACGGCGGCTCCGCGGACGGCGAGCTGATCCTCGTCGCCACCGGTCGCCAGGATCCGCGCCAACAGCGCCACTTCCTGCCCATCGGCGGCCGCCCGGCCGGACAGGTCGATGAGGCCGCCCCAGCGCTCCGGATGCTCCAGCGCGGCGACCCGGCCGAGCCCCCAGATCCCGGCCTGGTCGGGATGCGTGGGCGCCTGGTCCGCGTGATCGGTGCCCGCCGCGGACTCACCGCTGGATCCACTGGTGGGCTTGGCCGTGTCACCGGTGGCGACCGCGCCTCGGGTGACGCACCACAGCGGGGCGTCGATCCCGGCCTCGCCGAGTGCCTGGAGCAGTGCGAGGGTGAGCGAAAGGCCGCTGGGTACGCAGGGCTGGGTACGGTCCGGCCGCTCGTCCAGGGCCAGCAGGGACAGCACACCGGCGAACGGTCCGGAGGCGGCACACAGCCGAGCGGCAAGCCCGTCGCTGTCGTCCACGGTCAGTGCGTGGGTGCGGGCGCCCGCCTCCTCCAGTGCCTCGCGGGCGCCGCGTACCAGCGCGTCGTCCTCGTACCCGGCCGGGACCGCCAACAGCCAGGTGCTGCCGTCGAGTTGCTGGGCCGCGGGCTCCGCGAGGGGACGCCACACGACGCGATAGCGCCAGCCGTCGGCCGTGCTCCGCTGCCGCCGGTTCTTGTGCCACGACGACAGCGCGGGCAGCACCGCGTCCAGGGCTTCAGCGCCGGGCAGCCCGAGCGTGTCCGCCAGTGACGTCGCGTCCTGGTCCCCGACGGCCGTCCAGAACGCCGCTTCCTCGGGGGAGGCGGCGACGGCGGGCGCATCCGGCTCCAGCCAGAAGCGCTGCCGCTGGAACGCGTAGGTCGGCAGCTCCACCCGGTGCGGGCGGCGGTCGGCGAAGACGGGGGACCAGTCGATGTCCACACCGTGCGCGTACAGCGTGCCGAGCGAGGTGAAGAGCCGCGGCAGGCCGCCGTCGTCCCGGCGCAGGGTCCCCGTCACCACCGCGTCCGCGCCCGCGTCCTCCACAGTCTCCTGGAGCGCCACGGTGAGCACCGGATGCGGGCTGACCTCGACGAACGCGCGGTGTCCTGCGGCGGTGAGGGCCTCGACGGCGGGCGCGAAGCCCACCGTCCGCCGCAGGTTCGTGTACCAGTACCCGGCGTGCATCTCCGCCGTGTCCAGCCACTCCCCCGTCACCGTCGAGAAGAACGGCACCTCGGCGGTCCTGGGGGTCACCGGCGCCAAAAGGTCGAGCAACTCCTCACGGATCGACTCCACATGAGTCGAGTGCGAGGCGTAGTCCACGTCGATGCGGCGGGCCCGGACCTCGCGCTCGCGGCACACGTCCATCAGCTCATCGAGCGCGTCCGCGTCACCGGAGACCACCACAGCCGTCGGACCGTTGACCGCCGCGACCGAGACCCGGCCGCCCCACGGCTCGATCAGCTTCGCCACATCGGACGAGGACAGTGCGACGGACACCATCCCGCCACGACCTGACAGCGCACGGATGGCCTTGCTCCGCAGCGCCACGACCCGCGCGCCATCGTCCAAGCTCAACGCACCGGCGACACACGCCGCCGCGATCTCCCCCTGACTGTGACCGACCACCGCAGCAGGCTCGACGCCATGGGAGCGCCAGACCTCGGCCAGCGACACCATCACGGCCCACAACACCGGCTGGACGACATCGACGCGGTCCAGCCCGGGCGCCCCCTCAACCCCCCGGAGCACCTCACTCAACGACCAGTCCGTGAACGGCTCCAACGCCGCCTCACACTCCGCCAACCGACCCGCGAACACCGGCGAGGAGTCCAGCAGCTCCACCGCCATGCCGACCCACTGCGACCCCTGCCCCGGAAAGACGAAGACCGCTGACGAAGCGGGGGTGGTGGGTACGGAGCCGGTGGCGGTGTGGGGGCCGGGGTCGCCCTCGGCCACGGCGTGCAGGTCCGCGACGAGGGTGGCGCGGTCGGCGCCGGTGAGCACCGCCCGGTGTTCCAGGGCCGCGCGCGTCGTGAGCAGCGAGTGCGCGACGTCGTACGGTGCCGCGTCGGGGAGGGAGCCGAGGTGGGTGGCGAGTGCGGCTGCCTGGGCGCGCAGTGCTTCCGGGGTCCGGCCGTGTACGACCCAGGGCACGACCGGCCGGTCATCGCGGTTGCCGGGTGCTCCTTCCCCGTCGACCGGCTCCGCCGCGTCGGGCCGTGCGGACGCGGCCTCGGCACCGGTCTCAGTCTCGGTCTCGGCCGGGGGCTGTTCCACGATCACATGCGCGTTGGTGCCGCTGATGCCGAACGAGGAGACTCCGGCCCGGCGCACCTGCCCGTTCGCCTGCCACGGCTGATCGGTGCTGAGCAGCCGTACCGTGCCGGCCGACCAGTCCACATGCGGGGAGGGCGCGTCGAGGTGCAGGGTCTCGGGGAGGAGGCCGTGCCGCAGGGCGAGCACCATTTTGATGACGCCGGCGACACCGGCGGCGGCCTGGGTGTGCCCGATGTTGGACTTGAGCGAGCCGAGCCACAGCGGCCGGTCCGACTCCCGCTCCTGCCCGTACGTCGCCAGCAGCGCCTGCGCCTCGATCGGGTCGCCGAGCGCCGTACCGGTGCCGTGCGCCTCGACCGCGTCGACATCGGAGGGCCGCAGTCCGGCGGCGGAGAGCGCGGCGCGGATCACCCGTTCCTGAGAAGGGCCGTTGGGGGCGCTGAGGCCGTTGGAGGCGCCGTCCTGATTGGTGGCGCTGCCGCGCAGCACGGCGAGCACCGGGTGGCCGTGGCGGCGGGCCTCCGACAGGCGTTCCAGGAGCAGGATCCCGGCGCCTTCGCCCCAGGCCGTGCCGTCAGCGGCCGCGGCGAACGGCTTGCAGCGGCCGTCGGGCGCGAGTCCCCGCTGCCGGCTGAACTCCACGAACATGCCGGGCCGGGACATCACCGTCGCCCCGCCGGCGAGCGCGAGGGTGCACTCCCCGCTGCGCAGGGCCTGCGCCGCGAGATGCAGCGCCACCAGCGAGGAGGAGCACGCCGTGTCCACGGTGATGGCCGGGCCTTCGAGACCGAGGGTGTAGGCGATGCGTCCGGAGGCCACGCTCGTGGTCGTACCGGTCAGCACATGGCCCTCGACCTGCTGGCCCGCCTGGTGCAGTCGGGGGCCGTACTCCTGGGCCATGGCCCCGACGAACACGCCCGTGAGGCTGCCGCGGACCCCGGTCGGGTCGATGCCGGCCCGCTCCAGCGCCTCCCACGAGGTCTCCAGCAGCAGTCGCTGCTGCGGGTCCATCGCCAGGGCCTCGCGCGGCGAGATCCCGAAGAAGCCGGCGTCGAAGGACGCGGCATCGAGGAAGCCGCCCTCACGCACGTAACTGGTGCCCGAGCGTTCGGGGTCGGGATCGTACAGCCCGTCGGTATGCCAGCCGCGGTCGGTGGGGAACGGCGATACCGCGTCCACCCGGTCCCGGAGGATCTGCCAGAGGTCTTCGGGCGACCGGACGCCGCCGGGGTAGCGGCAGGCCATCGCGACGATGGCGATCGGCTCGTCCGGGGCGGCGGCCGGGCCCTGCGACGGCGTCAACTCCGGTGCGGTACCGAGGAGTTCTCCGTCGAGGTAGCGGGCCAGCCGGGCGGGTGAGGGGTGGTTGTACAGCGCGGTGGACGGCAGTCGTACGGCGAGTGCCCGGTTCAGCCGGTTGCGCAGCTCCTCGGCGGTGACCGAGTCGAAGCCCAGGTCCTTGAAGGTGCGGGCGGCGTGGAGCGCGGAGGGGTCCCGGTGGCCGAGCACCGCGGCGGCGTGGTCCCGTACGACGTCGAGGGTGGGGCGGTTGGTCCCGGAGCGCTCGGCCGGGGAGGCGGTGGGCCCGTCGGGTACGGCGGGGGCGAGGGCCGTGTGGCGGGGGTGTCCGGCGACGGCCTCGATCCAGTGCCGCTCGCGCTGGAAGGCATAGGTGGGCAGGTCCACGAGCGGGGGGCGGGGCGCGGCGAAGGCCGGGGACCAGTCGACGTCCACGCCCTGCACATACAACTCGCCGAGTGAGGTGTAGAGCCGGGCGAGGCCGCCCTCGCCACGGCGCAGGGTGCCGACGACCGCCCCCTCGACGCCCGCGGCCTCCACCGTCTCCCGCACCGGCATGGTCAGCACGGGGTGCGGGCTGACCTCCACGAAGGTGTGGTGCCCGGCCGCGGTGAGAGCCTCGATGGCGGGCGCGAACTCCACGGTCCGCCGCAGGTTGGCGAACCAGTAGCCGGCGTCCATCTCCGCCGTGTCCAGCCAGTCCCCCGTCGCCGTCGAGAACAGCGGCACGGTGGAGGTCCGGGGCGCGACCGGCGACAGGACCTCCTTCAGGGTCTCCTCGATCGTCTCCACATGCGCCGAATGCGAGGCGTAGTCCACCTCGATCCGCCGTGCCCGGACCTCGCGCTCCCGGCACTCCTCCACCAGCCGGCCCAGAACATCACCATCACCGGACACCACCACCGACGACGGACCGTTGACCGCCGCAACCGAGATCCGACCACCCCACGGTTCGATCAACTCCTCCGCCTCGGGCCGGGGCAGCGCCACCGACACCATTCCGCCACGGCCCGCGAGGGCACGGATGGCCTGGCTGCGCAGCGCAACGACCCGCGCGCCGTCCGCCAGGGTCAACGCCCCGGCGACACACGCCGCCGCGATCTCACCCTGGCTGTGGCCTACGACGACGGCAGGCTCTACACCGTGAGCGCGCCAGACCTCAGCCAGCGACACCATCACCGCCCACAACACCGGCTGGACCACATCCACCCGGTCCAGCCCGGGCGCCCCCTCTTCACCCCGCAATACCGCACTCAGCGACCAGTCCGTGAACGGCTCCAACGCCGCCTCACACTCCGCCAACCGACCCGCGAACACCGGCGAGGAGTCGAGCAACTCCACCGCCATACCGGCCCACTGCGACCCCTGCCCCGGGAAAACGAACACCGTCTTGCCGGAGCGGTCGGTGGCCGTGTCGCCGATGACGTCGGGCGCCTCGCCGATCGTCACCGCGGCGTCGGGGCGTCCGTCCGCCAACGCCCTTACCCCGGCGGTCAGTTCGTCGATCCGGGAGCCCACCACGACCGCGCGGTGCTCGAACGACGACCGGGAGGCCAGCAGCGACCAGCCCACCTCCGCCGGCGACAAGCCGCTGTCCGTCACCCGTGACACCAGTCGCTCCGCCTGCGCCACCAGGGCGTCCGCGGACCGCCCGGACACCACCCAAGGCACCGTCACATCCGCGCCCGCATCGGCAACCGCGTCCGAGGCCTCGCGAGAGCCCGCCGTCCCCGCCACGATCAGATGCGCATTCGTGCCGCCCATCCCGAACGAGGAGACACCGGCGACGAGTTGGCGCCCTTCCTCTGCCGTCCAGGCACCGGTCTCGGTCTGTACACGCAGGTTCAGGGCGTCGAGCGGTATGTCGGGGTGGGGTGTGGTGAAGTTCAGGCTGGGGACGAGGTGGCCGTGCGCCACGCACAGCACCACCTTCAGCAGTCCCGCGATGCCGGCGGCGCCTTCGAGGTGACCGATGTTGGTCTTGACCGAACCCACGGGCAGCGGGGTGCTGCGGTGCGGGTCGGTGCCGAACGCGGCGCCGAGCGACGCCGCCTCGATGGGGTCGCCGACCTTGGTGCCGGTGCCGTGCAGCTCCACATAGCCGAGGTCGCCGGGCCGGACGCCGGCGCGTGCGCAGGCCAGGCGCAGCACCTCTTCCTGCGCGGCGGCGTCCGGGGTGGTGAGGCCGGGGCCGCCGCCGTCGTTGTTGACCGCGCCGCCGCGGATCACACAGTGGACGTGGTCGCCGTCCGCCAGGGCCTTGGAGAGGGGCTTGAGGACGACGAGGCCGCCGCCCTCGCCGCGTACGAAGCCGTCCGCGCGGGCGTCGAAGGTGTGGCAGCGGCCGCTCGGGCTGAGCGCGCCGAAGCGGGCCATGGCGAGGGTGCTCTCGGGGGCGAGGTTGAGATGCACCCCGCCGGCCAGCGCGGTGTCGCAGTCGCCGCGGCGCAGGCTGTCGCACGCGGTCTGGACCGCGACGAGGGAGGAGGACTGGGCGGTGTCCAGGGTCATGCTGGGGCCGCGCAGGCCGAGGTGGTAGGAGAGGCGGTTGGCGATCAGTCCGCGGTTGAGGCCGGTCGGGGTGTGATGGTCGAGCGCCTCGGGGCCCTGCTGGTGGACGAGTACGGCGTAGTCCTCGACGGTGGCCCCGATGTACACCCCGGTCCGGTGGCCGTGGAGCCGTTCGGGTCGGATGCGGGCGCTCTCCAGTGCCTCCCAGCCGAGTTCCAGGGCGAGCCGCTGCTGGGGCGCCATCGACTGGGCCTCGCGCGGGGAGACGCCGAAGAAGGCGGCGTCGAAGCCGGCGACGTCGTCGAGGAAGCCGCCCTGCGGCGGCTCGGACAGCCCGGATTCCGCGAGGAGTTCGGTGGTCCACCGGTCGGCCGGCGCCTCGGTGAGGGCGCTGCGGCCGTCGCGCAGGAGTTGCCACAGGGCGTCGGGGTCGGCTGCCCCGGGCAGGCGGCAGGACAGGCCGATGACCGCGATCGGCTCACCGTCCGGCGAGGGAATCCTGGAGCCCGCGGGTTCCGACCCGTTCATCAATCGCACTCCCTACGCGAAGCGGCACAGTCACGGCTGAAGTTCACCGTTCCACAGCGGCGGGCCGCGAAAGGCGGGCCGTAGGGCACCTCTAGGGGAACTCCTAGGGGCGGCAAAGGGCCCTTCCGTACCGCTCTGAGCAGGGGTTCCGTGGGGTGTGCGGCATCCGGGACGGGGTGGCCCGGCGCCCGTTCCCCGACGGCCCGGGGTGCGGCGGCCGCCGGCCGTGCGCGGGCGGGCCCCAGAGGCTGGGCCCCAGAGACTAGGTGAATGCCAGGACTCCCCGGTGCAGGCTGCGGGTGGAGAGGTCAGCCGTCCGGTGCCGTGGGCGGTGCCGTACACCCATCGGCGTGGAGGGGCGCAGCAATGCATATGGACAGCACGGTGGAGCCTTCGTACTCATCCGGCTCCGTGGTGTCTTCCCGGCGGGCGGTGGCGCTGTCGTCACGGCTGGCCGCTTCGGCGCTGGCCACCGAGGGCGGGGTGATGGGCAACGAGGCGTTCCACGCGTGGTTCGAGGAGCGGCAGCGCAGCCACGCGCTCCAGGTCAGCCGGATACCGTTCGGGGAGCTGCGGGGCTGGGGCTTCGCGCCGGGGAGCGGGAACCTGCGGCATGACAGCGGGCGTTTCTTCTCGATCGAGGGTCTGCGGGTCCGCTCCGACTACGGGCCGGTCCGTGAGTGGTGCCAGCCGATCATCCACCAGCCGGAGATCGGTGTGCTGGGCATCGCGGTGCGGGAGATCGACGGGGTGCTGCACTGTCTGATGCAGGCCAAGCCGGAGCCGGGGAACGCCAACGGGGTGCAGCTCTCCCCCACCGTGCAGGCCACCAAGAGCAACTACACGCGGGTGCACGGCGGTTCCGCCGTGCCGTACATGGAGTGCTTCGTCGATCCCGATCCGCGCCGGGTGCTGGCCGATGTGCTCCAGTCCGAGCAGGGGTCGTGGTTCTACCGGAAGCGCAACCGCAACATGGTGGTCGAGGTGGGCCCCGAGGTCGAGGCGGGCGAGGACTTCTGCTGGGTCACCCTGGGCCAGCTCGGCGCGCTGCTGCGCCTGCCCGACCTGGTGAACATGGACGCCCGTACGGTGCTGTCCTGCATCCCCGACTGGCGGGCGGGTTCCGCGACGGCCAATGCCGGACTGCACTCCGACACGGAGATCCGCAGCTGGGTCACGACGCGGCGGGCCCGGCACGAGATCGTCGCGGAGCCGGTGCCGCTGCGCGAGGCGGCGGGCTGGCACCGTTCGCCGGACGCGATCTCGCACGAGAGCGGGCGCTTCTTCAGCATCGTCGCGGTCGATGTCAGCTCGCACCGGCGGGAGGTGCCCGCCTGGACGCAGCCGCTGCTCGAACCGCACGGGCTGGGGCTGGCCGCGCTGCTGGTGAAGCGGATCGGGGGCGTCCCGCACGCGCTGCTGAGCGCCCGGGTCGAGCCGGGGTTCCTGGATGTGGTGGAGCTGGGGCCCACCGTGCAGTGCACGCCGGAGAGCTACGCGCATCTGCCCGCGGGGGACCGTCCCCGGTATCTCGATGCCGTGCTGGAGCGTCGTCCGGAGCGGACGCTGTTCGATGCCGTGCTGTCGGAGGAGGGCGGCCGCTTCCTGTATGCCCGCAGTCAGTATCTGATCGTCGAGGTGGACGAGGACTTCCCGACCGCGGTGCCCGAGGATTTCCGCTGGGTGACGCTGTGCCAGATCAATGAGCTGCTGAAGTACAGCCACCATCTGAACGTGCAGGCCAGGACGCTGGTCGCGGGAATGCGGACCCTGGCCTAGGGACTGTCTTCACAGTCCCTGGGGAACGTCGCTCAGGAGCCGGCCCGGGTGGCGCGGTCGAAGAGATCGGCGAGCTTGCTGCCGTAGCTCTCCAGGTCGACGCCGGGGGTGAGCATGTGGTGGCGCAGGGTGTTGTCGATGGCGCCGCGGATGGCGACGGCCATCACCCGCGGTTCGACGTCCGCGAACTCCCCGGCGTCCAGCCCCTTGTCCAGGCAGTCGACGAGGGTGTCGATGGAGGCGGTGGCGTGGTTGATGGCGCCGACCGGCACATTCTCCCGGTCGCGGGTGCCGATGACGATCTCGGCGAGGGCGAGGGTGTGCCCGGGGTACTTGGCCATGAAGGCGAGATTGGACTCGATATAGGCGCGGAGTTTGGCCCGGTAGGTCGGCTCGTGCTGTATGCGGGGTCCGACGAACTCCTCGGCGGCCCGCAGGACCGTGGACACCACCTCGTCGAACAGCTCGGCCTTGCCGGCGAAGTAGTACGAGATCATGCCGGTGCTGCTCAGGCCCGCCCGCTGGGCGATCTTGCTGAACGACGTGTTGGGGTACCCGTGCTCCGCCACCGTGTCGATGGCCGCCCGCACGATCTGGGCGCGCCTGGCCTCCTCGGTGAAGGTCCGGCCGCCGTTCTGGCTCACCCTCTTCTCACTCACGAGCAAAAAGTAGCACAAGCGAGCAAGACGCTCAGGTGTCCGCTCGGCGGTCGGTGTTCAGCGGTCGGCCGGCGCCGGAATTCCCGGAGTCTGCGCACACCGGCAGACCGGGGCGGCCTCGCGCCCCTCCGCGCCGGCGCGGTCCGGCCGGACGATGGTGGTCAGCGCCCATTCGACATGTTCGAGGTGGGCGGTCATGGCCCGCACGGCGTCGTCCTCGGAGCGGTCGACGATCGCCTCGACAATGGCGCGGTGCTCCCGGTTGGACTGCTCGCGGCGGTCCCTGGCCAGCATGTCGAGAAAGGTGGACTGGCGGGCCAGCGCGTCCCGGATCTCCTCAATCACCTTGCGGAACACGGGGTTTCCGGCCGACTGCGCGATGGTGATGTGGAACAGGGTGTCCAGGGCGACCCATGCCGTGGTGTCGGTCTGCCGCTCCATCCGTACGAGCAGCCGGTCGAGCAGGTCCAGGTCGTCCTGGGTGCGCCGGGTGGCGGCGTAGGCCGCGACCGGGATCTCGACATGCCGGCGGACCTCGACCAGATCGCGTGAGGAGTACGCGCCGAAGGTGGGGTCCTCGGTCGCTCCCGGTGAGGCGACATAGGTGCCCTTGCCGGCGCGGGAAGACGTCAGGCCCAGGGCCTGCATGGCGCGGAGGGCCTCGCGGACGACGGAGCGGCTCACCTCGAAGCGGTGGCCCAGCTCCGCCTCCGAGGGGAGCTTGTCACCGACTTCGTAGTCGCCCCGCTCGATGGCGCCCCGCAGGTCTCTCAGCACAACCTCCATCGCATTGACGCGCCGAGACGGTACTGCTGCGGTCCTGCTGTCCAGGTCGGCCATGCCTCGCATCCTGTGGCCGCCCCGCGAGAGGCGTCAACGCACGGCGGGAACTTCTGTGTTTTTCCCTAGAAGGGTGGCCGAACCCGCCACCCCGCAGGTCAGGGAACCGGCCACCACCTGCGCCGTTGCGAGGGGGGACGTTCGGCAGCGCAAGTAGGGACGTTGGTCCGGTTGACACCTCTCACCTGGAGTTCGACGATGCGTCGTGAACTTGTCAGACAGCCGGACAGGCACGACTGAGAGGTTCGGTCCGGCTGCCCGTGCACCACCCCAGGCGCGGCGACCGGAGGACCCGGCCCGGCCACAAGCCGAGGGCGCTCGCGGCGGAGGAGAGGAGAAGGCTCAGATTCTCCTCAAGAGCCTCCCGGTGGACCTCAGATGCGTGCGTAACATTGCTCACACCGTTACGGCCCGTCAGCCTCCGACGGAATTCCGCTTCGCCCTCCCCGTGCGATCCACGGTTCCGGCACCGCGCGGAGCCAGAAGTCGCAGCGAGCCTGAGAATCCCGTGAAAAAATTTCATGAGGGACGCCGTTCGCAGGAACATTTCTTTCCCCGGAGAAAGGCTACCGCCGAGTATTTCTTCAGGTTTCCTTCCGGGACCCGCCAGGGAGACTCCCTTCGAATGCCTCCCAGCGCACCGTTCCGCGCCCCTGGGAAGGGTTCACCGAACGATGTGGCAACCTTGAACACAGCGAATGACGAAATACCCGTGAACCGCACTGCTGTTGGAGGGTGAGCGCTGACAGGAGGCCGCAACAGAAACCAGCTCACCGCAATACACGCCGGGCGCTCGGCGTGAGCGGCAAATCTCCGGCAGGCTGCCTCGACCGCACTGCCCCGCCGGATTTTTGCGCCTCCTGCCCCTCCCTCCAGCGCCACCCGCGACAGCATGTCCGAAGCAGTACGTGCCCTGTGCGCCGGGTCCCGACGCCTGCGTGGCCGGGAGACCCCCCGGCACCGCGCCCACCGGCCCGCACAGCGTGCGACTCCCTCGGCACACGCCGCCGTGACACCAGTTCGCGGTCTGAAGGGATCTGAACTTGATGTTGCTGGACCGCGATGTGGAGCTGGACCTGGCCGCCACCGCCCTGCGGAGCGGGCGAGGCGCACTGGTCCTGGTCAGCGGTCCGTTGGGGGTAGGCAAATCAGCGCTCCTCGACGGCATCGGCGCACTCGCCGCGGCGCAGGGGGCCCTGCACCTGCGGGTGAGCGCGGCCCCGATGGAACGGGACTTCTGTCTCGGAGCGGCCCGCCAGCTGCTGGAGCCGGCGCTGCGCGACGCGTCGCCGGAGACCCTGGCGCGATGGACCGCGGGTGACGCCCGCGACGTGCTCGACGCGGGCGGACCCGGCGGCGCCGGCCCCTCGCAGGCCGCGCTGGACGGTCTCACCGCGCTCCTCGAGAACATGGCCCGTGACCAGCCCATTCTGATGCTCGTCGACGAACTCCAGTGGGCGGACCCGGCGACCCTGCGGTGGCTGCGGCAGCTGAGCGGGCGGACCTCCGGCCTGCCGGTGCTGCTGGTGTGTGCCGTCCGCGAGGGCGACACCCTCACCGGGGAGCCGGCGGTCCAGGAGGTGATCGCGCAGGCCACGCACACCCTGCGCCCCGGGAACCTCGGCGTGGCGGAGACCGGCGAGCTGATCCGGCGGTATTACGGGGAAGCGCCGGACGAGGCGTTCACGGCCGCCTGCCACCGGGTCACCGGCGGCAATCCGCTGTTCCTGAGCTGCCTGCTGGCGGATGCGGCGCCGCGCGGCCGGCAGCCCACCGCGGACCAGGCCGAAGCGGTCGCCGCGCTGCGGCCGGCCTCGCTGCAACACCGCCTGCTGCCGCGTCTGGGCATGCAATCGGAGCAGGTCAGACGGGTGGCCCGAGCGGTGGCCGTGCTCGGTGACGACACGAACCCCGAGCTGCTGAGCAGGCTGGCCGAGGTGGACGCCGCCGAGCGGGACGAGGCCCTGCGCCGGCTGACGGATCTCGGTCTGACGACCGGCATGCAACGCCCCCGGTTCGTCCGCGCCCTGGTGCGGTCGGCCGTGGTGGAGGGCATCCCCCCGGAGGAGCGGACCGCCATGCACGCGCTGGCGGCCGAGTCGCTGCACCGGGCCGGCCGGCCGCCGGAGCACGTGGCGAAGCACCTGATGGCCCTCACGACACCGACCTACCCCTGGGCCGCCGAGGTGCTGCGCGCGGCGGCCTGCGCCGCGCAGCGCAGGGCGGCGCCCGAGCTCGCCGCGAACTATCTGCGGCAGGCGCTGATGGGCAGCTCGCCGGACAACGACCGCGCGGAGCTGCTGATCGACCTGGCCACGGCGGAGCGCAGCTTCGCCCCGTACGCGGCCGTGCGGCACATCGCGCAGGCCGTGCTGCTGTGCGACGGGCCCGTCCAGCGCGCGCAGGCCGTGGTGCGGCTGGCGCCCAGCGCGTTCTCCTCGACGCTGCTGCCCGTCCACGAGCTGCTCCAGGAGACGGCGGACGCGCTGGGGCCCGGGGACCGGCTGCAGGGCGCTGACCGGGAGCTGGCGCTGCGGCTGGAGGCCCGGATCCGGCAGTCGGCGCTGTCGGACCCCGAGCAACTGGCCGACTCCGTGGCCCGCCTCGTCGGGCTGGGCGGCGCGCCGCGGACCGACACCGTGGCCGAGCGGGAGCTGCTCGCCCCGCTGATCAGCGCCGCGACGTTCTCCAACGCCTTGCCCGCCCATGAGGTGGCGCTGCTGGCCAACCGCGTCCTGGACCGCGAGCCGGCGCTGCCCGCCCATGTGCACACGACCATGCCGATGGTGGTGGCCAGCCTCGTGGCCGCGGACTCCGTCGAGCGGCTGGGCGCCTGGCTCGACGCGGTCCAGGAGAACGCGGTGGGTCGGCAGACCCGCGTGGAGCAGGCGCTGATCGGCACCGAGCAGGCGCTGGTCTCGCTGGCCCGCGGCCGGCTGGCGCGGGCCAAGGAGCAGGCGCTCGCGGCCTTCGAGCTGGGCGGGGAGAAGCACGAGGAAGTCTTCACCGTGTCCTCGATGACGCTGGCCACCTGCGCGATCCTCACCGGAGACCATCAGCTCGCCGACCGGCTGCTCGCCGTGAAGTACCGGGCCGAGGACGATCCGTACGTCTGGTCCGGGCTGGCCATGCTGAAGGGGCAGAGCGCGGCGCGGAAGGGCGATCTGGACGGGGCGCTGGGCTGGTTCCTCGATGCCGGGCGACGCCTTGAGCAGTGCGGATGGCTCAATCCGGCGCTGCTGCCCTGGGCCTCGGCCGCCGCCTTCCTGCACCTCTACCTCGGCGAGCACCAGGAGGCCAGGAAGTTGAGCGCGCTGGAGGTGGAGCGCGCCCGGGCCTGGGGTGCGCCGGGGCCGCTCGGCCGGGCACTGCGGGTGTACAGCCACATGGTGGACGGGCCGGGCAGCATCGAGGTGCTGCGGGAGGCGGTGGACGTGCTGCATCTGTCCGCCAACCGCTTCGAGCTGTGCCAGGCCCTGCTGGATCTGGGCGAGCGCCTCGGCCCGGCCGACGCCCGCGGCCGCACGGCGCTGCGCCAGGCCTACGCGGAGGCCGTCGTGTGCGGCACCCAGTGGCTGGGCCAGCGGGCGGAGGAGCTGCTCGCCGAGGCCCCACCGGACCCGCAGGCCACCCGCGGCCAGCTCACCCCCTCGGAGCGGAAGGTCGCCCAGCTGGCCGCGTCGGGTCTGACGAACCAGGTGATCGCCGACGAGTTGAACATCACGTGCCGTGCCGTGGAAAAGCATCTGACGAATTGCTACCGCAAGATGTCAATTCCGGGGCGCGGGCATCTCTCCACGGCATTGGGAGAACTCGACCGGCAGTCCGACTCCTCCGGCGCGGCGGCACCTTACTGACCTGACCCTCCCCCGGCTTTGCGGCAGAGGCCGGCGTCGCTTGGCGGCGCCGGCCTCTCTCAACAATCGGGTCATGACGAAGAGTTATTGCTACCGCACCGTATTGACACCGAACCACCGTACCGAGACACCACAGTGTTTTGCTATTTGCCACATCTCGCGTTGACTCCCGGGTTGCGGCGTTCCTAGGGTCGTCACAGCGGAATACCAATGCAAAGAAAGGCACTTCGCTCCGCGGACCGAAGGAGCGAGGACGACCAATGCCTCATTCGACGGGCGGATTTCCCGGTGCGTCGACCGCAGAAAGACGGTAGCTCCCTTGACATCCCAGCACTACGCCGACCCGATGCCTCTGGCGGCGGCCCCTCATGCCCCGAACGCCCAGACGCCGCGTGCGCCCGACCAGTCCGCCGCCGCGGCGGTACGGCGCCCGCTGGAGTCCCAACAGGCCTGCATGGCAAGCCTTGACGCCACGCTGTCGATCATGGCCGCCGACGCGGAGTTCTTCCGGCTGTTCGGCCAGGACTCCGCCGAGGCGTGCGGTCGCAGCCTCTACTCCCTGCTGCACCCCAGCGCCCCCGGTCTGCTGAACCGGCACTTCGCCCGGCTGGCCGAAGGGCACCGCGCACGGTTCGTGGAGCGGATGGTGGGAATCCGCGGCGAGGAGGTGCCGTTCTCGGGCGAACTGACCGGGATAGCGGTGCGCAGCGAATCGGAACAGGCACCGTCCTTTGTCGTGGTCGTGCGGCCCGATGACGATTCGGCCGCGCTCAGCGGCCAGGACGAGGCGCCGGCCAGCCGCCGGCAGCTGCTCACCGAGCTCGACGCGCAGATCCTCGAAGGCGTCGCGAGCGGCGCCTCCACCGTCCAGCTGGCCGCCCGGCTCTACCTCAGCCGGCAGGGCGTGGAGTACCACGTCGGTCTGATGCTGCGTCGGCTCAAGGCCCCCAACCGCGCCGCGCTGGTCGCCCGGGCGCACTCCATGGGGATGCTCACGATCGGCAGTTGGCCGCCCCGGGTCCTGCCCGAGTTCGTGAAGGACGCCGACAACCGGCGCAGCCGCAACCGCCGCGCCGACGCGTCCCGGCAGCGCACCGCGGCCGCCCGTGCCGAGGCCGCCGCGCCTCGCACACCGGCGACCGTACCGGGCGCCCGGACCGCGCCCGGCATGACGAACTCCCGCGCCTCATAGGGGTTCAGCGCGACCGGCAGCACAGTGGGGCGTCCCCGGCGGGGCGCCCCTTCTCGGTTCCTCCTGCCCCTCCCCCGCACCCGGGGCCACCGCGCCTCCTCCTGTCCGGGCCCCGGGATCGCGGCCGCCGGCTTCCGGGCCGGGGATATAGGGAATTCCTCAACTGCCCCGGGAGAGGATGGATATGTCGCCGAAGCCGCTCTCGGACCCGGGCCCCCGCGCTCCGAGAGTCTTGCTGGGACGGCGACAAGGGTCGGCAAACGCCTCCGGCCCGGAGCGCACCGGCTCCGTGAGGACAATCCCCCTCCTCTCGGAGCCGGTGCTGCATTTCGCGGCGGGGCGCGTACGGGAAAGTGCCCCATCTTCCGTACCAGCAGCATTAATTGACGTAGCGTCAGTTCCTGCACACGCCCCTCGATCCGCCGCCGCACCCGCCCGCACCGGCCGCCGCTCTCCGCCGTCCGCCCCCTCCCGGAAACGGACCGCAAGCAGCGCCGTTGCACCGCCCACGACGCCGATGCGGCCCGTACGCCACCGACGCCCTCGCCGCGGCGCCCCACCGGCGATTCCCCCGTCCGTCCAGTCACACGGTGCACGGGTCTCACTCCCGGCCGGGTGCTGGGGCTAAAGTCGACGCTGCGGGAACGTGCTGTCGCCGGTATGCCTGACCTGCCGCCCGGGCATATGCCCCTGAGTGGAGTTGTCCCAGCTCAGGGCGGGCGGACGGCGCGCTCCGGCAGGACGCGCACATGGCCACGGGGAGGCCTCTTCATCCAAGCGTCGCCTCCCGGGCACCCCCGGGGGCCTCCCGTTCACCACATATAGGAGAAACTGGGGAAAGCTTCCCGGCGGGAAGAGGGCAAGGAAACAGTGAGGGACAGGCGGCATTCCTGTCCGCACGGGCACCGCCGCGTACCGCGCGGCACCCCGGCGGGGGCCGGCCGGCCGGTGGCCGGCAGCCCGCTCGGCTGCCGCGTTCCTGCCCGCGGAGGACTGCCCGGCACGACCGTGCCGGGTGCAGGTGCGGACAGAGGAGGCTCCCGATGACCGACGGGATACCCACCGACGCGTTCGAGTGCCGGCGCGACACGCTGGCCCTCGTCAATCGCGAGGAGGAGATGTCCTCCCTCTCCGCCCTCGTGCAGGACGCCCGCGCCGGGTCAGGCGGTATCGCGCTCCTGGAGGGCGTCGTCGGCATCGGGAAGAGCCTGCTGCTGGAGCGGCTGGTGGCCGCGCTCCCCACCGAGGGGCTGCAGGTGCTGGAGGCCCGCGGTGGCGTGCTGGAGCGCGACTTCCCCTTCGGTGTCGTGCGCCAGCTCTTCGAGCCGCTGCTGGCCACCCTCGACGGACCGCGGCTGGCCCGGCTGCTGGCCGGCAGCGCCCGCACCGCCGCGCAGGCGCTGAGCGGGCAGCGGCAGCCGGGCGATGTCATGCTCCCCGGCGAGGACATGTCGTACGCCGTGCTGCACGGGCTGTACTGGTTCACCTGCAATCTGGCGGCCGAGGCGCCGCTGGTCATCGTGGTCGACGACGCGCACAGCGCCGACATGGCCTCGCTGCGCTTCCTGACCCACCTCGCCCGCCGGATCGAGGGCCTGCCCATCCTGCTGGTGCTGTCCCGGCGCACCGGCGACACGTCGACGGACGCCGCGCTCCTCGGTGACATCGCCGGGCAGCCGCTCTGCCGGGTGCTGCGGCCCGGCCCGCTGACCGGCGACGGCATCGGCCGGATGGTGGAGACCGTCTTCGGTCACGCGGCCGACGAGGAGTTCCACGAGGCCTGCCTGGCGCTCACCGGCGGCAACCCGCTGCTCGTGCACTCCCTGCTGAGCGTGCTGCGGCTCGACGGCCGGCCGCCCGTGGTCGACGCGCTGCAGTACATCTCCGGGGACGGCACGTTCTTCCACGACGCGGTGCGGGCGGTGTTGCAGAGCCAGCCCGCCTCCGCCTCGGCGGCCGCCCGCGCCCTGGCCGTGATGGGCGACGACGCCCTGCCGGAGGTCTGCGCACGGCTGGCCGGGCTGGATGTCGCGACCCACTCGGCCGCGATGTGGGCCCTGCGGTCCAACGGGCTGGTCTCGGAGGTCGACGACGGCCGGAGATGGTCCTTCAACCACGGGCTGATCAGGGAAGTCATCGTGGCGGACCTGTCGCCCGAGCGGCTCGCCGAGGCACACCACCGCGCCGCCCGTCTGCTGCTGGACGCGGGGGCGCGTGCCGAGCAGGTGGCCGGCCATCTGCTGATGACGCCCCTGCCGGCAACCGAGGACTGGGCGGTGACCGTGCTGCGGGAGGCCGCCCGCGAGGCGTCGTTCCGCGGCGCCCCGGCGCTGGCGGTGGATCTGCTGCGGCACTGCCTGCCCGCGGACGGGCGGCCGCCCGAGGACACCGCGGTCCTGGTGGAGCTGGGGCTGGCGGAGGCGGGCGTGGACCCGCAGGCGAGCGTGCGGCATCTCCAGGCGGCGCTGGAGCACGTCCGGGAGCCGTCGCTGCGCTTCCGGCTGCTCAGCTCGCTGGCCAGCGGCCTGATCCGCAGCGGGCAGTCGCTCCAGGCGGTGCGGCTGCTCGCCGAGCAGGCGCCGACGGTCCGCGACGCCGATCTGCGGCGCCTGCTGGAAGGGCAGCGGCTGATGGCGTCGGCCGAGGACCTGAGCAGCTTCGCGGTGACGCTGCGGGAGTATCCGTTCGACATCAGCCGGCCCGGTACCACGCCCGGTGAGCGGGCCCTGATCGCCGCGGGGGCCGGACTGTGCTCGGTGCGCGCGGACCGGGCGCAGGAGTCGGCCGCGGCGGCCCGCCGGGTGCTGGAGAGCAGCGTGCCCGGCGTCGACTCGCCGTTCTTCCTGACCACCGCGGCGACGGCGCTGCTGTACGCGGGGCTGCCGGACGAGGCGGACGCCGCCTATCAGCGGGTCATCGACGACACCCGGGCCAGCCAGCGGCTGCTGCTGTACGGCCTGTGCCAGGCGCTGCGGGCCGAGGCGCGCTACCGGCTGGGGGCGCTGTCGGAGTCGCTGGCGGCCACCCGCTCCGCGCTGAACGTGGTGCCGCCGAGCCACTGGGGCCGCACGCTGGCGCTGCCGGTCGCGACCCAGATCCATGCGCTGATCGACACCGGTGATCTCGCGGGCGCCGACGCCGCGGCCGCGCAGGCCTTCCCGTCGACGAGCCTGGACACCTGGCAGTGGAACGAGTTCCTGTGCGCGCGGGGGCGGCTGCGGCTCGCTCACCAGGAGCCGAAGGCGGCACTGGCGGACCTGCTGGAGTCCGGCAGGCGGCAGCACGAGTGGACGCGGACGAGTCCGGCCGTGTCGTCCTGGTGGGCCTGGGCCGGCCGCGCCCATCTCGCCCTGGGGGCGCTCGCACCGGCCCGGGAGCTGGCGGAGGAGGCGGTGGACCGCGCCCGGCAGGGGAAGTTGACCGATGCGCTGGGTGCCGGTCTGCGGCTCCTCGCGACGACGGAGAGCGGCCCGCGGAAGCTAGGCATGCTGGAGGAGGCGCTGTCCGCCCTCGACGGGTCCCCGGCCCGCCTCGAACTGGCCCACGCGCTGGTCGATTACGGTGCCGCGCTGCATGCGTGCGGTCACACGGAAGCGGCCCGCGAGACGCTGCGCCAGGGGCTCGATCTGGCGTACACGCTCGGCGCCGCCCGGCTGCGCGCCCGGGCCAACGACGCGCTGCTGGCCACCGGTGCCCGTCCGCGCCGGGTCACGTCGAGTGGCATGGAGTCGCTGACGCCGAGCGAGGCGCAGGTGGCGCGGATGGCCGCGGTGGGTGAGACCAACCGGGAGATCGCCGAGGAGCTGTTCGTCACCCAGCGCACCGTCGAGCAGCATCTGACCGCGGTGTACCGCAAGCTCGCGGTGTCCGGGCGGCGTGGCCTCGGTTCGTTCTTCGACCCGGAGCGGGCCGCGAAGTGACCTCCCGGCCGTAGCGCGCCCGGTCATCGCGCGGCCCCCGCCGCGGCTCCGGACCCGTGCGCCGTGCGGCCGTTCCGTACGGCGGGCACGGCGACCGCGGTCAGGACCAGGCCCTCGCGCACCGCCCAGCGCCCCCGGAAGCTCGTCAGCAGCTCGTCGCCGAGCGGCCATCCGGGCACCAGCAGCCGGGCGGTGAAGGTCCCGTTGTCCGGGTCGAAGGCGAGGAAGGCGTCCTCGAACTCCAGCGGGCGCCCGGTCATCGGGAACCAGGCCTTGTACACGGACTCCTTGGCGCTGAACAGCATCCGGTCCCAGGGCAACGCCGATGCCCCGTCGGTCCGTTGGGGAAGTGCGGCGCGTTCCCCGGGCAGCGCCACGGCCTCGAGGACGCCGTCCGGCAGCGGCTGGGCCGGTTCGGCGTCGATGCCCAGGGCGAGCACCTCGGAGGACCGCGCGACGACCGCGGCGGCGTAGCCCTCGCAGTGGGTGAGGGCGCCGACGAGCCCGGCGGGCCAGCCCGGCTCCCCGCGCGGGCCCGGCAGGACCGGTACGGGCGACAGGCCGAGCCCGGCCATCGCCCGGCGGGCGCACCAGCGGCCGGCGGAGAACTCGCGTACGCGCTTGTCGACCGCGCGGGCGATGTGCGGCTCCTCCTCGGGCAGGAGTGCCGCGGGCGGCGGTTCGTCGCCGAGGAGCTCGGCCGCGGAGACGGTCTCCGGCAGCAGCTCGTCGATCATCGCGTCTCCTGTCCTGGCGGCGGTGCGGGCGCGCCTCGCGGGGCGTCGGCGCGGAGCGGCACCTCACGTCGCCGCTCGGCCGAGACTAGAGCGGCGGTCCGCACGGGACCACCGCACGGGGCGGCCGCGCGTCAAGTCCCGGGGAAACGCCCAGTCTTTCCGGAGCGACCGGGCCCGGGCCCGGTCGGATCGCGTCGGCGGGTGTTCCGACGTTCCCGCCGACGGCCGCCTTTAGGGGTTTCCCGAATAGGAGCCCTGCTGGAATGGCTGGGTCCGCATCCTCACCACGAAAGCCGATCAGTTACGCAGTCGAACGGGCTCGGAGAAGGGCAGTTGACCATGCTGATGAACGAAATGAACGCAGTGCTGCGTGGGGGCCCCACCACGTACGTGGCAGAGGAGGAGCGGGTCCGCTATGTGCCGGACATGGCGTCGCCGCTCAAGCTGCTCTGCGGCAACCGCTATGAGCATTTCGAGCCGACGGCGGAGCGGGTCCGGCAGGACGGTCACACGCTCCAGGTGTTCGTCTGGACGGGCTGCACCTACGTGGCCGAGTAGCGCCGAACGACCGGAGCCGTCGGCCGCGGTCGTGCCGGGTGCCCGCAGGACGTACGGGCACCCGGCCGCCGACGGCATCGACGGCGTCACCTCCCGCCGGCGGTCCACCCCGGGATGGCCGGCAGCACCTTCTGGGCGACACCGAGCAGCGTCGCGTCGTCCGGTACCCCGCCGTCCGCGCGCCACAGTGACAGCTCGAAGGAGCCGCCGCTGTCCCGCGCGTCGTGGGCCACGATGAGGGTGCGGGCCGGAACGCCGGGGCCGCTCTTCGTTTCGCTGCCGTCGAGGCGGAAGCTGACGCCGATGGTGCGGTCCGCGTACAGGATCGCCGGGTGGCCCAGTACCTTCCGGTCCGGCAGATCGTCCCGCATGAGTGCGGCGAAGCGGGTCACCGGACGGTGGTCGTAGGTGGCTGACAGCGACACCGTGTAGGTCGTGAACTCGATCCGGGCCGAGGGGGTGTCGATCTCCTTGCCGCCGGCGTACCTCTCGGAGCCGGCGCTGCCGCCGGCGGTCTTCGCGATCTCCCCCGGTGTGCCCAGCAGTCCGGCCAGGTCGCGGCGGTTCAGAGCGCTGCACAGCTGCGCCCCGGAGACGTGCCCCGCGGCCTTCTGGGACGTCGTCTGCGTCGTACGGGACTCCCCGCCCGAGCAGGTGGCGGGCGACGGATGGTCACTGTCCGAAGACGCTGTCCCCCCGAACGCCCACAGGCCCACTCCGAGCGCCCCCACCAGAGCAACGGCCGCGACGGCCTGCCCCCACGCGCCCTTCACGGGCACGTCGTATTCGTCTGTCATGTCCCCCGCTTGCGGTGATCCCCCGATATGTGCTCGGGGACTGTAACCCGTGATCACCGGGCCGACAAGGAAAATGTCCGCAACACCGCCCGCTGCGCGGGAATTTCGCGCCGCGGCCTGCCGCCCGGTGCACCGGACCGCGCCGCCGACGTGCCGAACCCCTCCCCCACCTGCGAGGCTTTCGGAAGGCATTCCTCCGGTCACGGAATTTGCCGGGGAAGCGCGCCTTTTGCCGCTGCATATCCTTTCGTTACACTTCCGCGGGATTGCCGCACCAGCGAGCAGCCGCCCTCGCGTCATCCGACATTCCCGCTTCCCCGACTGGAAATCGCCGTGTCCCTTCCCCGCTCCCGGCCGGCACCCGGTCGCATACGGGTCCTGCCGCCGGTGCTCGGCACCGCGGTCGCGGTCCTGCTGCTGGCCGGCTGCACGGGGACCGGGGAGCCCAAGAGCGCGGGGCACACCGCGGGCGCGTCGGCGCCGGCACGGCTGTGGCCCGAGCGCTCGCCGGCACCGCAGCCCTCCTCCGACGAGGTGGGCTCCCACGAGCGGCCCGCGCGGCTGAGCGGGGTGCCCCGCGTCCCGTCCGGCGACATCCGCAAGGTGCCGCTGCTCACCGTCGTCAAGGCGCAGCTCCGGGCGGGCTCCGAACTCAAGGGCACACCGGAGTTCGACCGGGCCACCACCAGGAAGATCGAGCACTGTGCCACCGACCGGAAGCACTGCCCGGTACGGACCCCGCAGTACCGGGATCTGAACAACGACGGCAAGGACGAACTGCTCGTCGGCATCGAGAGCCCGGACCACAACCTGGCTCTGTGGGTCTTCATGCTCAAGAACGGAGCGCTGACCCGGATCATGGACGCCGGGGTGACACCGCTGGCGGTGGAGGTGACCGGCGGGGACGTGATCATCCGGGAGCCGACCGGCACGCCCGGCTTCGACATGCGCACGGTCTACTCCTGGGACAAGCGCACCCAGTCCATGGCCCTCCGGGTCATGGAGTTCGACGAGACCTACCGGACCACGCCCCGTAAGAGCACCTCATGAGCGCCGGCCGGTCCGCGCCCCGCCGCCTCTTCGGGTGGACGGCGACGCTGCGGTGGAAGGCCGCCTTCTTCACCGTCGTGATGTGCTGCTTCCTCGCCACGGTGCTCGGGGTGCTGGTCCATGTCCTGGTCGGCCGGCAGACCGAGGACCAGGCGCGCGAAGCGGCCCTGGTCGAGCTGGACTCGGCGGTCGAGGCGTACGTCGACGGTGAACCCCTGGGCCACGACGCCGGGGTGGACCCCTCGGAGCTGCCGCCGGCGCTGCGCGAGATGGCCCGGCACGGCGAGCGCGGCACCCAGCTCGGCCGGCACGCCGGCCACCCGGTCATGTGGGCGGTCGCCCCGGCCGACGGCACGGCGCTGGCCGTCCGGCAGGACTACACCCAGCGGGCCGCGGTCCTCCAGGGCCTGGACCGCGCCATCATCGGCTCCGCGGCCGTGGCGATCTTCCTGACGCTGCTCGTCGGCCTGTACGCCGCTTCGGGTGTCACCCGGCGTCTGCACCGCACCGCGCAGGTGGCGCGCCGGATCAGCGACGGGGATCTCGACGCCCGGGTGGACGACCCCCGCGGCCTGCGCCCCGGGTACGCGCGGGACGAGCCGGCCGCCGTGGCCGCGGCGCTCGACGCGATGGCCGCGAGTCTCCAGGCCAAGCTGCACAGCGAGCAGCGCTTCACCGCCGACGTGGCCCATGAGCTGCGCACTCCGCTCACCGGTCTGCACGCGGCCGCCGAACTGCTGCCGCCCGGCCGGCCCACCGAGATGGTGCAGGAACGGGTCCGGGCCATGCGCCGGCTGACCGAGGACCTGCTGGAGATCTCCCGGCTCGACGCCGAGGTGGAGCGCGCCGAGCTGGATGTGCATCCGCTGGGGCCGCTGGCCGAGCGCGCGGTGCGGGCCACGGGGCTGGCGGCCGAGGTGCGGGTGGTGCGGGATGCCCGGGTGGAGACCGATCGGCGCAGGCTGGAGCGGGTGCTGGGGAACCTCGTCGGCAACGCCCACAAGCACGGCCGTCCGCCGGTGACGGTGACCGTGGACGGGCCGGTGCTCACCGTGCGCGACCACGGCGACGGCTACCCCGAGGAGCTGCTGGCCCACGGCCCGCAGCGGTTCAGGAGCCGGCCGGGCAGCGGGACGAAGGCCGGGCACGGTCTGGGGCTGACCATCGCCCTGGGGCAGGCCCGGGTGCTGGGCACCACCCTGCGGTTCTCGAACGCGCCCGACGGCGGGGCCGTCGCCGAACTCACCGTCGCCCCGGAGGAGCCGTCCGGGCACTGACCGGGACCGCGCCCGGACGGGACGCGCCGCGCGCGGGACGGCCCCCGGCCCCGGTCGGCGGGCGCCCCGGCACCGCCCCGTGAAGCTGCGGGAGTCACCGGTGTCGAGAGAGGATGAAGACACCCCTGGTCTTCAGGGGGGTCGGGTGAATGCACCAGAGGGACCGTCCGCCGTTGCGGCGGGCGGTATCAGGAGCGGCTGGTATGGACACCGAGGGGTTCCAGGCCGAGCTCGGCCCGTCCGATGCCCGCGCCTCGGCCGAGCCGTCGCCGTCCCGCGGCCTGCTGGACGTCCTGGCCGTCGCGGCGGTCGTGCTCGACGCGTCCGGACGGATCGTGCTCTGGAGCCCGCAGGCCGAGCAGCTGCTCGGTTACCCCGCCCAGGAGGCGCTGGGACAGTACGCGGCCCGGCTGCTGGTGGCCGAAGAGGACTTCGACCGCGTGCTGGAGCTGTTCGCCCGGGTGATGGAGAGCGGGGAGCCCTGGGCCGGGGTCTTCCCCGTCCGGCACAAGGACGGCAGCACCCGGCTGCTGGAGTTCCGCAACATGCGGCTCACCGACGACAGCGGGGACGTCTACGCCCTGGGACTCGCCACCGACCAGGCGATCCTGCGCCAGGTGGAACAGGACGTGGCGCTGTCCACCCGACTGGTCGCGCAGTCCCCAATCGGCCTGGCCGTACTGGACACCGCCCTGCGCTACGTGGCCGTGAATCCCGCCCTGGAGCGCATCAACGGCATGCCCGCCCAGGCGCACCTCGGCCGGCGGGTCCGCCAGGCGCTGCCCTTCCTCGGCGCCGAGGCGGTCGAGGCCGCGATGCGCGAGGTGCTGGCCACCGGTGTCCCGCAGGTCGACCGGTCGGTCGTGGGCCGGACCCCCGCCGACCCCGACCATGATCACGCCTGGTCGGTGTCGTACTACCGGCTGGAGGCTCCGGGCGGCACCGTCCTGGGGGTGGCGGCCTCGGTGATCGACGTCACCGACCGGCACCGGGCGGCCACCGAGGCGTACCACGCCCGTCAGCGGCTGGCGCTCATCGCGGACGCCTCCGTACGCATCGGCACCACTCTCGACCTGGAGCAGACCGCCCGGGAGCTGGCCGAGACCGTCGTCCCCGACCTCGCGGACGTGGCCGCCGTCGACATCCTCGACACCACCCTGCACCACTCCCCCGGCCCGGGGGGCTCCTCGGCGGGGCAGTCGGTCTTCCGTGCCCTGGCGGTGGCGGCGGCCTACGAGACGGAAGCGGTCGCCGCCGCCGACCCCGTCGGCGAACCCGCCCGCTACGAGGCGGACCGGCTGGTCACCCGCTCCGTCACCACCGGCACCCCGGTCCTCGTGCCGCACGTCGGTGCGGAGGATCTGCCGCGGATCGCCCGGGACGGTGAGTCCGCGGCCCGCCTGGCCCGGGCCGGACTGCACTCCTACCTGGCGGTGCCGCTGATCGCCCGCGGCACCGTGCTCGGCGCCCTCGACCTCAAGCGCCTGCGCAACCCGCTGCCGTTCGACGACGACGACCTCGTCCTGGCCGGCGAGTTGGCCAACCGGGCCGCGGTGTCCATCGACAACGCCCGCTGGTACCAGCGCGAGCGCGCCACCGCCCTCACCCTGCAGCGCACCCTGCTGCCACAGCACCCGGCGTCCCGGCCGCGACTGGAGATCGCCTCCCGCTACCAGCCCGCGGGTGCGGCCAGCGAGGTCGGCGGCGACTGGTTCGACGTCATCCCGCTGTCCGGCGACCGGACCGCGCTGGTCGTCGGGGATGTGATGGGCAGCGGCATCAACGCGGCGGCCACCATGGGACAGCTGCGCAACACTACCCGCGCACTGGCCGGTCTCGGCCTCGATCCCGCGCAGGTCCTCCGGCACGTCGACCGCAGCAGCACCGGCCTGGAACAGGCCATCGCCACCTGCGTGTACGCCGTCCACGACCCGCACCGCGACGAGTGCCGGATCGCGACCGCCGGCCATCTGCCCCCCGTCCTCCTGCGGCCCGGCCGCGCGCCCGCGCTGCTGGACCTGCCCACCGGTGCCCCGCTCGGCGTCGGCGGCATCACCTTCCACGCGACCACCATCCGCCTGGCCCCCGGCGACCAACTCGTCCTCTACACCGACGGCCTGGTCGAAACCCGCGACCAGGACATCGACACCCGCCTCCAGGTCCTCCTCGACCTCCTGGCCACCCCCCGGCCGAGCCTGGAGGAAACCTGCGACCACCTCCTGAGCACCCTGCGGCACCCCGACGACTACGACGATGTCGCCCTGCTCATCGCCCGGGCACTGGGGTAGCGGCTGTAGTGCGGACCGGCAGTACCGGTGTGGCTGCTACCCCGTGAGGGCATCACTGAGGTTGCGATGGGGCTTGCTCCGTTGAACTCCGTTCGTGGTCACGGCTGTTGACCGCTCACGGAAGCAGGCATTCTGGCCGCCCGACCCGACCGAACCGACGAGGTGCCCGCATGAACCGCACCACCCGCCTGGTCATCCTGCTGGCCGCCATCGTGCTGCTCGGGACCGTGGGCACGGTGGCGGTGCTGCACGCCGCCGACCGCTCCGGTTCGCGCGAGCGGGACCGGGCGGGCGGCCCGCAGGTACGGACGGGCACCGTCACACTCCGCTCGGCCGTCGGCCGCCAACTACTGGTACGCAACCTGGCCTGGGGCCCGCACCGTGACGAGATCGCCGCCGTGCCCGCCGACCGGCCCTCCGCACCGCGCACCGCGTCCGGCGTCAAGTGCCTGCGCTTCCATGCGGCCGCGGGCACCGCCCTCTGCCTCCAGGCCGAGCACGGCGCGCTGCGGGACACCTACCGGGCCGTCGTCCTCGACTCCCGGCTGCACGAGCGCCGCCGCTTCCAGGCCGCCGGCATCCCCACCCGCGCCCGGGTCTCGCCGTCCGGCCATCTGGCCGCCTGGACCGTCTTCGTCAGCGGCGACTCCTACGCGGGCACGAACTTCTCCACCCGTACCACCCTCGTCGACACCCGCACCTGGGCGATCGACAACAACCTGGAGTCTTTCGCCGTCACCAAGGACGGCCGGCCGTACCACGCCTCCGACGTCAATGTCTGGGGAGTGACCTTCGCCGACGACCACCGCTTCTACGCCACCCTGGCGACCGGCGGCCGCACCTATCTCGTCCGCGGCGATGTCGCCGCCCGCACCCTGACCACCCTGCACCGCAACGTCGAATGCCCCTCCCTCTCCCCCGACGGCACCCGCCTCGCCTACAAGAAGCGGGTGCCCCACGCCTCCCCCGACGCCCCCTGGCGGCTGTACGTCCTCGACCTGCGCAGCATGACCGAAACCCGCACCGCCGAGCACCGCAACATCGACGACCAGGCACTCTGGTCCGACGACTCCACCCTGGTCTACGCCCTCCCCGGCGACTACGGCTCCGACCTGTGGACCGTCCCCGCCGACGGCAACGGCTCCCCACACCACCTGATGACCTCGGCACTGGCCCCGGCCTACCTCGGGTAGGAGCGCTGCCTCGGGTGAGGGGCCGGGCGCGGTCCTGCCGGTGCCCGTGCGGGCTCGGAGAGCGGATTCATGCAACTAGCCTTCCTGCGCGGGCAGTTCGAGTCACATCCGCCGGGCGACCGTGATGATCTCCCGGCTCGCTGCCGTGACCGGACCGCGATCCCAGTCACCGTAACGGCCCTCCAGGACGAAGCCCGCCGCGGCGAGGAACTCGTCCAGCGCCGCCACTTCGAGGAAGCGCAGGGTCGTGCGGTCGACGCGGAGCACCCGCCCGTCGGGCTCCGCCGTCGTGCCGGTGAAGGTGACCAGGTCACCGGTGACGGACTCGACATGGTGCCAGACCCGCAGGGCGCGTCCGGCCGGGCCGGTCAGCTCTCGGGCGTGCGAGGGGTTCCAGTCCTGCCAGGCACGTGCCTGCGGGTGCCTGGTCTCGAAGGCGAAGCGGCCGCCCGATCGCAGTGCCGCACGGATCGCGGCGAGCGAGGCCCGCAGTTCCTCGTCGGTGACCAGGCACTGGAAGGCGTGCCCGGTCATCGTCGCGAGCGCGAACGCGGCCTCCGGAGCGGCGTCCGCCGCGGTCCCCTCGACCCACTCGACGTCGGTACGACGCCGCGCCCGGGCCAGTGCGGCCCGGTCCGGGTCGAGCCCGACGAGACGTCCGCTGTGACCGTGGCCGCGCGCCCAGTGCAGCATGGCCCCTGTCCCGCACCCGACATCCAACACCGAGTCGGCGTCCCCCACCAACTCGTCGTAGAAGCGGTCACTGGACCGACTCATGGGTTCCCACGGATTCAGCAGGTCATACAACGCGGCGGCATCGGCGTCCGAGAACATCACATCAGTATCCACAGGCCGCCGAACGCCACCAACTACATTCCATAGAAGGCAACTTGAGGACTATCCCGATCCGGAGCGACCCAGGGACTGGGCAGCGGTATCGCGCTCGCGCCGGGGACGCGACGGGCGTCCCCGCGCACGCCTGCCCCGGCCCTACAGTGATCCGGTGACTTCGACCTGGACAGCCACCGACACCGGGGTGCTGACGCTTCCCTCCGGACGCCTGATTCGGGGGCGCGCCCTGCGCCGACCGCTGCCGGACGGACCGACACCGCACTTCACGGTCTGTCTGCTCGGCACACAGCCGCCTCCTCTCCCCTGGGAATCCCGGTGGCTGCGCTGGCCGGACTTCCGGCTGCCCGGCGACCGTGCGGAGGCACGGCAGACGCTCCGCGAGGTGTGGGCCCGCGCCGAGGCCGAACGCGTGGAAGTCGCCTGCGCGGGCGGGCGCGGCCGCACCGGCACCGCCCTGGCCTGCCTCGCCGTCCTGGACGGCGTACCGGCGGCCCTGGCCGTGCAATTCGTACGGCGGAACTACGATGCCCACGCCGTCGAAACCCCCTGGCAAAGGCGTTACGTCCGCCGTTTCTGACTCGCGGACCGGGTCCGACAGGCCGCCGGACCGGATACGCCGCCCTGGCCGGCGACAGCCTGCGGCAAGATGGGGCCGTGCCCACTGCATCGGACGACATCGAGCTGACGGAACAAGAACTCCGCGACATCACGGGCTACGCGGCCGAGGGTGCGCGCCGGGTGCTGCCGCTCTTCGAGGAGGCGCATCCCGCTGACCCGCGTCCCCGCGACGCGCTTGAGGCGGCCGACGCGTTCGCCGCCGGTGGCCGCCGCACGAACATCCTGCGGCAGCGCGCGTGGGCGGCGTACCGGGCGGCGCAGGACGCCACCTCGCCCGCCGCGGTCGACGCGGCCCGGGCGGCGAGCCATGCGGCCGCCGCCGCGTACCTCCATCCCAAGGCGAGCGCCCACCAGGTGAAGCACATCCTCGGCGCGGCCGCACACGCGGCACGAGCGGAGGAGCTGGCCTGCGGGGAGGAGCAGCCCGTCACCGCGGGGACCCTTGGCTGGGCGCGGCTGCACGCGCCCGCGGCGGTCACCGCGGTGCTCGGCCGGCTGCCGGCCGCACCTCCCGGAGGCGGGCGGATGGGAGAGCTCCTTCGCGACCTGGACGCCGCCCTCCGCGACTGAGGACGACGCCCGAGCGCGACGACGCCCTGCCGCACCACCTCCCGTGGCACAGCAGGGCGTTGCGCTTCTCCGTCGTGTCCGGCGTTTTTCGGCGTGTCCGGCGTGTTCGGCGAGGTCAGCCGAGGTGGGTGCCGGTCTCCTCCAGGGCCTCGCGCACCGGCTGGTAGTAGCTCTGGCCGGCCGTGGCGCAGTCGCCCCGGCCGCCCGAGGTCAGACCCAGCGCGGCCTCGTCCTCGAAGAGCGCCCCACCGCTGTCGCCGGCCTCCGCGCAAATACTGGTCTGGATCAGCCCGTTGACCGTCCCCTCCTGGTAGTTGGCCGTCGCGTCGACCGCGAGGACGTCCCCCTCCCGCAGGTGGGTGGTGCTGCCGCTGCGCGACACACGCTGGCCCACGATCGGGTCGTCGGCCTCGGTGATCTCCTGGATGTCACCGTCGTAGAGGTCGACGGCACTGGGGTGCTCGATGTCGTCGTCGGTGTATCGCGCGAGACCGAAGTCGCTGCCGGGGAAGTTGCTGGAGATGGTCTTCGCGATCTCGGGCCCGCCCTGGGTGTCGGACCAGGTCCGCATGGCGCCGGTGCAGTGCCCGGCGGTCAGGAAGTACGGCTCGCCGCCCTTGGTGACGTTGAAGCCGAGCGAGCAGCGGGCGCCGGGCCCCCAGATGGCGTCACCCCCGGCGATCATCGGCCGGAGTGCACCCGCCGACCGCTGAAGGGCGGCGCGGTCACCGAGCGAGGAGACGACCGTGGTCAGCTGCCGCAGCTTCGCGCCCTGGACGGTGCGGTCCGCGATGACGATCACCCGGTTGGCCTTGGGATCCATGGCCCAGGCCGTGCCGGGGATCGTGGCCTTCTCCCGGAGGGTGGCGCGGGCGGCGTCCAGGGAGGCGAGGGAGTGCCGGACGACCCTGGGTTCGGCACCGGCCACCCGGACCGTACCCGCGGCGGCCCGGTCGGTGACATTGACGACGAGACGGTGGTTCCCGGCGTCGTAATAGGCGCCGGCCCCGCGCGGGCCGAGGGCGGCACTGAGGGCCTTGGCGCGCTGCACGGCGGCGGCGGACGATTGGGGGTCGGGCCCCTGGACGGGAGCGGCCTGCGCGCTCGGCAGGGTGAGTGCGGCGGCGAGCAGGGCCACCGCACCGGCTCCGGCGAGGAGGGTGCGGGGCGTAGGTGCGCTTGTGTGCTTCAACTCAACACCTCTGGTGGGGGTGGGCCAACGGGGCGCCCCGCCCTCGGAAGGTGTCGGCGCCACAAGCGGCCTGTGAGGGCGTGGCACGGCGGCGCGGAGCCATTCTGGACCGCCGTCGCGCCGCACTGCGCCCGCCCGGCCACGGGTCCGCAGGAATCACCTGTACGGCCCCGGAACCGCATCGTCCGCGCTCCGGTCAGCGGCAGCCGCGTCCCGGTCGGCGGCAGCCGCGTCCCGGGCTCCTCTGCTGCGGACGGCGGAATCGTTCGTCGGGCGGCGCACCCCTCCGGCGGGAACCCCGGACAGTGGATCAGGCGCCGCGGCTGCCGTGGGACTTCGCGGAAGCGGGCGCGATGGGGCGGGGCGAGACGGGGCGGACCTGGGTGCCGGGTGGGGTCGGCGAGGCCTGCCGGGTCTGCGAGGCGTGCCGGTCTGCCGGACCCGTGCGGCGATGCCGGAGCTTGGGCCGCCCAGAGACCGAGGCTGCTTCCGAGGCGGAGGCAGCGCGGCGCCCCGTGCCCCGCGACCTGCACTTCGATCCCCCCTCACGAACCAGACGCGCCCCAGCCGCACTTGGTCAACAGCCACCGCTCGACAGGACGCCAACGGCCGCGAAGGAACCGCACACGCCCCGGACGTTGACTGTCACCCCCACTCCACCGCCCACGAAGGAAACACGCCACGCCGTGTCGTCGCACTCCTGGCGAATTCCCCATCATCTTGGGACAGATGTGACACCAGATACGTGAGATGTCGCTTTCTTCCGCGTTATGTATGCATTGCGTAAAGCCATTGGTGTTGACCTGATTTGGCGGGCGCCGCCGGTGCATGGTCATTCATGCCCGGCCGTCGGCAGGGCATCTCGCACCACGGCAATGCAGAAAGGCACGATCCTCATGATTGACGGATTCAAGCGCGCCCTCGCCCTGGGCGCCGCCACCGTTGCCCTCGCCGGGGGCGCCGTCCTCACCACGGTGGGAACCGCCTCGGCCGCACCCACCCACCACGGCGACCACACCGCGACCAGGCACCTCGACCGCGGCCGCTGCCACATGGTCCGCGGACACTGGACCCGCGTCTGGCGCGACGGGCGCGGCTCGCGTCACGGCCACTGGGTCAGGGTCTGGCACCGGGAGCAGCTGGTCTGCCGACACCGTCGATGACCTTCACACCTAGGCAGTAACCCGGACCCCCGAGCCGTTTCGGCTCGGGGGTCTTCCGTATGCAGTGCCCGCGCGGCGCGTACCCGGGGTGCGCAATGCGCCTGCGGCCCCGTCGTCAGCGCACGCCGTGCGGCCGGAACTGGATGCTGATCCGCGGGCCCGCCGCCCGCGCGCTCTTGGGTATCGCGTGCTCCCAGGTCCGCTGACAGGAGCCGCCCATCACGATGAGGTCGCCGTGCCCGAGCGGATGCCGGACGCCGGCGCCGCCGCGCCGCGGACGTAGCAGCAGATCGCGCGGTTCCCCCACGGACAGGATGGCGACCATGGTGTCCGCACGCCGCCCGCGGCCTGTTCGGTCGCCGTGCCAGGCCACGCTGTCGCGGCCGTCCCGGTAGTAGCAGAGCCCGGCCGTGGTGAACGGTTCGCGGAGCTCGTCGGCGTAGTGGGCGGTGAGCGCCTCGCGCGCCTCGTCCAGCACGGGATGCGGCAGCGGGTCGGCGGACCCGTAGAAGGCGAGCAGCCGCGGCACGTCCACCACCTGCTCGTACATCCGCCGGCGCTCGGCCTGCCAGGGCACCTCGGCGGCGAGCCGCGCGAACAGGGCGTCGGCCCCGCTCAGCCAGCCCGGCAGCAGATCGAGCCAGGCCCCGTCGCCGAGCGCGGTCCGGCGCATCCCGCACAGCGACCCGAGCCGGACCTCGTCGGTCTGGTCGAACAGTGAGCCCTGAAGGTGCGTGGCCATGCCTCCAGCGTACCCAATATTCGAATGTATGTTCTGACCTGTGGAGAACCACTCTTGCCCGATCGGGACGCCGGGCGCACGCTGAAGGTATGGGCACCGCAGAAGGCCCGACACTCATCACGTCCGTCCAGCGCGCCTTCCGCCTGATGGAGGCCGTGGGTGCGCACGAGGGCGGCGCCCCCGCGAAGCAGCTGGCACGGGAGACGGAGCTGCCGCTGGCCACCGCCTATCACCTGCTGCGCACGCTCACCCACGACGGGTACATCCGAAAACTGGAGGACGGCGGCTACGTCCTCGGCGACAAGCTCGACACCCTCCAGACCGGCGGCCGCGCCCAGGCCCTGCTCAACCGGATCCGACCCACGCTCGCGGCCCTGCGCGACGATCTGTCGGCCGCCGCGTACCTCACCTTCTACGAGGACGGCGAGATCCGGGTCGCCGAGATCGTCGACGGCCCCCGGGCGCCACGGGTCGACCTGTGGGTGGGCTTCGAGGACGCCGGCCACGCCACGGCGCTGGGCAAGTGCGTACTGCGCGAACTGGACGCCGGCGCCCGCGACGACTACCTCTCCCGGCACCCCTTGGCCGACCTCACCCCGCGCACCATCACCGCCCGCGCCGAACTCCTCCGCAGGCTCGACATCACACCGGCATCACCGGTGGTCACGGACATGGAGGAGTACGCCCTCGGCACGTTCTGTGTCGCGGTGCCGGTGTACAGCGGGCAGATCCTGGGCTCCCTCGGCGTGTCGCTCCGAGCGGACCGGATCTCCCGCTTCGAGGAGGTCCAGGACCGGCTCCTTCCGGCAGCGAGCCGCGTGACCAGGGGTTTGTCGCTCACTATCTGAAATCCGGGTCCTTGCGGCAGCCGCGCGAGTCCCGTTTCCTAGTTGAAACGGACATTTCGGCGCGTATGTGCCACGAGCACGGAAGTGAGCTGCGGACGAGGACATGCACCAGGCCCGAATCCACCCCCACGACCACCGGCCGCGACCGCAGCTCACCGCATCGCTCTCCACTCTGTGGGCAGCGTTGCGCCGCGCGATGGAGGAGCCCTCCGCCTCCACGGGCGTCTTCCGCCACTACGCCCACAACGCGCCGGTGCTGATCATCGCCGTCGTCGCGTGCCTCGCCCTCGCCGGCGGCACCGGCATGAACTGGCTGCCGCTGCTCGCCGTCGGCCCCGCGCTGGCCGCCGCCACCAGCGGGCCGTGGGGCGTGCTCCGCATCGGCGCCCTGGCGGTGGCGCTGGCCGCGGTGCTCGGCGTACGCGGCGGCGCGCCGGGGACCGAGCAGGCGATCATCCTGTCCGCGCTGACCGCCGTGACCTTGGCCGGCGGCCTGGCCAGCGCGCTGCGCCGGCGCCGCGAACACGTACTGGCCGCCGTCCGTTCGGTGGCCGAGGCCGCCCAGCACGCTTTCCTCAAGCCGGTGCCGTCGACCGTCGGACCGTTCCAGGCGGCGGTCCACTACAGCGCCGCCGCTGCCGAGGCACGGAGCGGCGGCGACCTCTACGCGCTGGTGCCCACGCCGTACGGGGTGCGGCTCATCGTGGGCGATGTGCGCGGCAAGGGGCTGCCGGCCGTGGGAGTCGCCGCGCTCGTACTGGGCGTGTTCCGCGAAGCGGCCTACGACGAGCCGGATCTCCTCGATGTCGTGCACCGCATCGAGCGGAGCCTGGCGCGCAACCTCGGTCCGGACGACTTCGTCACCGCGGTGCTCGCGGGCTACCCGGAGGACGGCCGCATGGAGCTGGTCAACTGCGGGCACGCCGCTCCGCTGCTGGTCCACGACTCCGGCATCCTGCCGGTCGAGCCCGCCCGTCCGGCCCCGCCGCTCGGACTGCGGTCCCTGTCCGACGAGTCGCCGAGCCTCCAGCACATGACGCTGGTCGACGGGCACCAGGTGCTCTTCTACACCGACGGGGTCACCGAGGCCCGCGACCACGAGCGGGCGTTCTACCCGCTCGGGGAACGGCTGGCCCAGCACCTTTCGGAGGAGCCGTCCCGCACCCTCGCCGCGCTGCACAAGGACCTGCTCGCGCATGTGGGCGGTGAACTGCACGACGACGCCGCCATGTTGCTGCTGCGGAAGCCGGCCGACGCCACCCGGGACCAGGCCGCCACCGCTCCGGTGGCACCGACGGCACCGACGCGGTCCACCGACCGGCGCGCCGCCCCCGCGGTGGGTGCTGCCGAGTAACACGCGCGGCTCGGTGCACGATGGTTTCGGACCGGATCAAGAACCCCGGAAGGAGCACCTCCATTGTCGAAACCACCGCTTCCCGATGCGGCGATCGCCATACTGACCAAGGCGAACCCGGCGGTCATCACGACGCTGCGCCCCGACGGCCAGCCGGTCTCCACCGCCACCTGGTACCTCTGGGACAACGGCCGGGTCCTGGTCAACATGGACGAGGGCCGCAAACGACTGGCACACCTCCGCCACGATCCGCGCGTCAGCCTCACCGTGCTGGACGAGGGCAACTGGTACACCCACCTCAGCCTCATCGGCCACGTCACCGAAACCACTCCGGACGAGACCCTCACCGACATCGACCGCCTGGCCCAGCACTACCTCGGCCGACCGTACCCACAACGCGACCGCCGCCGTTTCACCGCCTGGATCGAAATCGACCGCTGGCACGGCTGGGGCACCATGAAGGACAACGACCAGGCGGGCTGACGACGCGGGGCCATGAGCCGTGGGGCACGACGCCGGGCGGCCGTATCCGGGGGCTGGCACCCGTCCGCCGCCTGCCGCGCCTCTGGGGCGTGACCTCTTCGGCCGCCCCTGCCGAGAGCGGCTCAGCTCTCCAGGAGTCCCTTGCGGAGGGTGGCGCAGGCACGGCTGAGGAGGCGGGACACGTGCATCTGGGAGAGGCCGAGCTCCTGGCCGATCTCGGCCTGGGTCATTTCCGCGCCGAAGCGCAGCTGGAGAAGGGTGCGGTCGCGTTCGTCCAGATCGGCCAGGTGCGGCTTGAGGGCCTGGACGTCTTCGGCCAGGGCGAGGGCGGGGTCCTCGGTACCGATGAGGTCGGCGACCAGTCCGGCCTGCTGCTTTCCGCCGGCGGCCTGGATGGGGCGGTCGATGGAGTCGCTGTCATAGCCGTTGGAGGCGACGAGCCCCTCGGCGACCTCCTCCTCGGTCAGATCGAGGTGGGTGGCGAGGTCGGCGGCGGTCGGTTCATGGACGCCCTCGCACTCCAGCTCCTCGCGGGCGCGGGCCAGGTCGATACGGAGTTCCTGCAGCCGCCGGGGCACCCGCACCGACCAGGTCGTGTCGCGGAAGAATCGCTTGATCTCGCCCTGGATATAGGGGACCGCCAGCGTGGTGAACTCCACGTCGCGGGAGGCGTCGTAACGGTCGATCGCCTTGATCAGACCGATCGTGCCGACCTGGAGGACGTCCTCCATGGACTCTCTGCGGCTGGCGAAGCGGCGCGCGACGTAGCGCACCAGGGAGAGGTTCATCTCGATCAGGGTGTTCCGCACGTACTGGTACTCGCTCGTCCCCTCGTCGAGCTCTTCCAGCCGCAGCAGGAACCGCTTGGACAACTCCCTTGCGTCGGCGGGGGCGACACGTTGCGGGGCCTGGACCTGCGGCAGGACCGTCGGAGCCGGAACGGCGCGCTCCTTCGGCGTGGTCTTCGGGTCCGTTCCCGCCGCCAACGTGCTGTTGCTCGTCATGCGCTTGGCTCCCACCTGTTGCCGAGCCCCCGTCGGTCGCTCCCCTACCCGCCGCTGCCGACGGTATGTCCCGACATCTGCACGCCGGTTCGGACGCGGTCGCAGCGGCTCCGCTCATGGGTCCGGCACGGGCTCCGGCTCGGGTTCTGACTCGGGCTCTGGCTCCGGCTCAGGTCGTCGCCAAATCCGCTTGCCTGCGCCCCGGCATCGTGACAGCATCTCTTAATGCAACTAAAGTAGCGCTAGTGATTCCCGGCCCTCAGCACGCATGACCACTCTTGACCACGCATGACCACCCATCAGCTCGTCCCCACACGTCCCACGTACACGTAAAGGAAGCGCCCCGCCCATGTCGCGCCGTGTCGTCTCTTTCCAGCGATTCCCCGTTCCCGACGGCGCGGGCCCGTACGCCCTCACCGCCGGCCCCGACCAGGCGCTGTGGTGCACCCTGGTCCACGCCGGGCAGATCGCCCGTCTGACGCCGGACGGTCAACTCGTGTGCCACCGGCTCGACTCCGCGTCCTGCGGGCCTACCACCATCACCCCGGGGCCCGATGGCGCGCTGTGGTTCGCGCGGAGCCAGGACCACCGGATCGGACGGATCACCGTGACCGGGGAGGCGACCTCATTCCCCCTTCCGAGTCCGGGCAGCGGTCCGTTCGGCCTCGTGTCCGCCCCCGACGGCGCCCTGTGGTTCACGCAGATGCACGCCGACCGCATCGGACGGATCACCACGGACGGCGCGGTGACGGAGTTTCCGCTGCCGGTCAGCGGCGCCTTCGCCTCGGCCCTCACCACCGGCCCCGATGGCGCACTGTGGTGCACCCTCAATCAGGCGCACGCGATCGGCCGCATCAGCCTGCAGGGAGAGGTGACGGTCTATCCGCTGCCCACCGAGGGCGCCGCGCCGGTCGGGATCACGCCCGGCGCGGACGGCGCCCTCTGGTTCGTCGAGATCGGCGCCGGACAGATAGGCCGGATCACCACGGACGGCCGGATCGAGGAGTTCCGCCTCCCGGACCCCGCGTGCCGGCCGCACGCGATCGTGGCGGGTCCGGACGGAGACTGCTGGTTCACCGAATGGGGAGCCCACCGCATCGGCTCCCTTACCCGGGACGGCCGTATCGAGGAGTTCGACCTGCCGGCCGCGGCGTCGGAACCGCACGGTCTGGCCTTCGGGCCGGACGGTGCCCTCTATGTGGCGCTGGAGAGCGGAGAGGTGGTCCGGATGATGCCGTGAGAGTGCCGTCCCGAGGTGTCGCTCTCGTGCCTCCCCGCGGTGTCGCTACGGGCAATGTGCATCTCGGTGTCACCATCAGCAGCACAGCGACAGCACATGCACCGCCGCGGGTGCGCCGGTCAGCGGCGGTGCCACGGCGGGACAGCCCAGAGGGCGGACGGCTTCGGCGGGCCGGCGTCCGAGGAAAGGTGCCCGAATGAGCAGTCCAGCGGCCCGCGGACGGATGCTGGGTGATCTGATCGCCGCCAGCCATGTGGTCACACTGGACCAGGTCCCGGACATGGTCGCCAAGCACGCGGCCCGGATCGGCTGGCTGGAGGTCCTGATCTACCTGGCCGACCTCCAGCAGGACGTGCTGTGCCTGCTCGCCGGCCAGGGGTCCGGGGCCGGCGGCGGCGCGGAGGCCGTTCCCGACGAGCTGCGGATCGAGGGCACGCTCGCGGGACGGGCCTTCCAGACGGGCGGCATCGTCGCGAGCACCGCCTCCGAAGGCGGCCTGTGGTGGGTGCCGTTGCTCGACGGCACGGAGCGCCTGGGGGTCCTGCGGGCCTGCGCCGCACCCGGGACGGAATGGGACGCCCAAGCGGCTCAGGACCTGCGCAATCTCGCCGGGCTGGTCGCCCTGATGGTGGTCAGCAAGCGCGGGACGAGCGACACGTACGCCGGGCTCGTACGGCGCCGCCGGATGAACATCGCCGCGGAGATGGAGTGGCGGGTGATGCCGCCGAGGACGTTCGCCACCGGCCGGTTGCTGATCAGCGCGGTGATGGAGCCCGCCTACGAGGTCAGTGGCGATGTCTTCGACTACGCCGTCGCCGATGAGATCGTGCACCTCGCGCTCTTCGACGCGATGGGCCACGACACCGCCGCCGGGCTGACCGCGAGCCTCGCGGTGGCCGCCAGCCGCAACCACCGCCGGCAGGGCTCCGGGATCCTGCCGACCGCCGAAGCCATGGGCCGGGTGCTCGCTGACGAGTTCGACGGCGACCGCTTCGCCACGGGCATCCTGGCCGAGCTGAACACCGCCACCGGGGTCCTCATCTGGACCAGCCTGGGACACCCGGCACCGGTCGTCATCCGCAAGGGCCGCACCGCGCTGGTCCTGCCCTGCTCGCCCGCGCCCCCCATGGGCACCGACCTGGGCGTATCGCCTCTCCTCTGCCGTGATCAGCTGGAGCCCGGCGACCGACTGCTGCTCTACAGCGACGGCATCACCGAGGCCCGCAACAGCGAGGGCCTGGAGTTCGGCCTGCCGAGATTCACCGACTTCCTCATCCAGCACCACGCCGACGGGCTGCCCGTGCCCGAGACTCTGCGCCGTCTGATGCGACGCCATCTCGCGTACCACGGCGGGCGGCTCAACGACGACGCCACCGTCCTGCTGCTGGAGTGGAGCGGCCCCACCCCCTACCGCCCCGCCCACGTCGAAGCCCTCGCCGGCCTGCCCGAATACACCACCCCCGCCACCGCCCTGCCCACCCGCTGGGCACGGCCCGACGTCGAGGAGCCGTGAGCTGCCCGGGACCAGGAGCGCAGGGGGGCGGGGGACGTGGAGAGCCCGGAGGGGCATGGATGGATGCGGAGAGCACGGAGGGACGCGGGGGGCGTCGGCGGAGGCGTCGGCGGCCGCCGGGGCGAGCGGCCCGGCCCCGCCTGAGCCCGGCCCCGGTTCCGGTCTCCGTCCCCGCTCCGGCCTCCTTCCCGGTCCCGGGTGCCGTTCTCCGTCCCACTCCGATCCCCGTTCCGGTCTCCGTCACGTTCCCGATCTCCATCACGGTCCCGGTCATCGTCACCGTCACCGTCCAGTCCCAGTGACAGTCGCCGCCCCGCCCCGGTCCAGTCCGCTCTGCCCCGTGATGCATGCTCTGCCCAACCGGGGCATACGCACCGTACGCCGCCAGGCAGCACGGCACACTCTCCGTAGGCACAGCGCTCTCCTCAAGCACAGCGCCCTCCGCGAGCACAATGCTCTCGCAGGCATCGCACGTCCCGCCCCATGACAGGAGCCCACCCCCATGACCGAGACCGAACAGAACGCCCCGGCCGCGCCGGCCGTCTTCCGGGCGGAGGCCTTCACCCGTCATGGCCACTGGCATCTAGAGATCGCCAGTCTCGACCGCGAGCCCGACGCCGGCGACACCGAGGCGCTGCTCGTCACCCTCTGGCCGGTCGGGGAGACCCCCGAGGGCGGCGGGTTTCCGGCCGAGGCGCTCCGCGACCAGCTGCGCGAGAACGGCTTCGCCCTGGCCGACCCCGACCACGGCACCGGTGGCTGGACGCCCACCGGCGACCGGGACCGCTTCACCGCCACCTGCTACCAGACGGACGAGGCGACGGCCTGAGCCACCGCGCGCCTCACGGGGGCATAGGGAACGTGCCGGAGGGGCAGCTCCGGTGTGCGCCAGCCGCGGCCGGGCTCGCGCTGCTGCCCCTCCGGGCTCGTGCGCCGGGTCAGCCGGTCTGCAGGGCCGCGTCGTCGACGACGAAGCTGCTCTGGAGGCCGGAGTCCTCGGTGGCGGTGAAGGTGAGGGTGATCCGCTGCCCGATGTAGGGGCTCAGGTCCAGGGTCCGCTGGGTGTAGCCGGCGGCCGCATCGGTGTTGGAGAGGGTCGTCAGGGTGGTGCTGCCCACCTTGACCTTGAAGGTGTCGTAGGCGACGCCGCCGCTCTCGCCGGTGTCGATGTGCAGCCAGTAGGTCAGGGTGGCCTTGCGGCAGCCGGCGGGCACGGTCACCGACTGGCTGACGGTGTCGGTGGCCGAGTAGCCGTATCCGCCGAGCCAGGCGAATCTGCTGCCGCCGTGGGCGGACTGGCCGGAATGGGCCCCGATCACTCCGGTGTCGCCCGTCCAGGGTGCGGTGCCGTTCTCGAAACCGCCGTTGCCCAGGAGCTGTTGGCCGGTGCAGCCGCCCGTTCCCTTGACGGTCAGGGTGTAGGTCGCGGTATGGGTGGTGGCGGACCCGGTGCCGGTGACGGTCAGGGAGTAGGTGCCCGGCGCAGTGGCCGTTGTCGTGGTGACGGTCATGCTGGAGCCGGCGCCGGAGGTCACCGAGGAGGGGCTGAAGGAGACGCTCACCCCTGCCGGTGCGCCGGACGCCGACAGCTGCACGGTCTGGGCAGACCCGGCGGTGGTCGCCGTGGAGACGGTGCCGGTGGCCGACGCACCCGGGTCGACGCTGCCGGACGTGGGGCTGACGGCCAGCGAGAAGTCGTTCGCCGGGGTGGAGGGCGTGACGGCGAGCTGCCACAGGGTGGCGGCGATGCCGTCGACGCTGCGGTCGAGTCCGGTGGCGTTGATGTTGCCGGTGGTGTCGCAGGACTGGTGGTAGCAGGAGTCATAGGCGCGGCTGGCGGTGCCGCCCCACTTCGCGGCCTGCGCCGTGGTCTTCCTGGCGCTGGCGCCCATCGCATAGCCCGAGGTCGCGATGCCGGCCTGCTCGAAGGAGTAGTCGTCGGAGCGGCCCGCGCCCTCGGTGTTCTCCTCCGGCTGGAGGCTCAGCGAGTCCCAGTAGGCCTTCATGGGCTGGGCGGCGGCGGAGGTGATGTGGTTGATGAAGTAGCCGCCGTTGGGCGAGGCGATCATGTCGAAGTTGTAGTACGCCTTGATCTTCGCCCGCTCGGCGGCGGAGAGGGAATTGACGTAGAAGTCGGAGCCGTTGAGGCCCTGCTCCTCGTCCGTCCACCAGGCGAACCGGACGCGGGCCGCCATGGCGGGGTGCTGCTCGGCGAGGGTCAGTGCCGTCTCCAGCAGCGCGGCCGAGCCGGAACCGTTGTCGTTGATGCCCGGACCTGCCGACACGCTGTCCAGGTGGGAGCCGAACATGTACACCTTGGCGGCGTCGCCCTGCGGCCATTCGGCGATCAGGTTGGGCCCGGCCCCCGAGGCGCAGCCGGAGGTGCAGGGCTGCTCGGTGACGGTGTAACCGGCCGCCTGGAGCTTGCCCTTGACGTAGGCGACGGAGTCCCGGTAGCCCTGTCCGCTGGATTTGCGGGTGCCGCCGTTGCGGGTCGCGATGGCGTTCAGTTCGGTGAGGTGGGCCTGGACCTTGGCCACGTCGATGTCCGGCGCGGCGAGGAGCGCGGCGCGGCCGGCGTCGGCGTGTGGCTGCGGCGCGGCGGGGGCGTGCCCGGCCCGGTCGGCGACGGAGATCGTGCGGGACGGCGGAGCAGCGGGCGGGTGCGCCGGGGGCGCGGCGGCTGCGGGGAGGACGGCCGCTCCGAGGGTGACGGCCAGGGATATTCCGGCCACCGCGAGTCTTCGTATCACCATGACTCCTTGAGGGGGTAGGCAGTTCTACCGACGGAGGTTCTGGTGGAACGCCGGGCCGCGTACGCCGTACCGTCCTGCCGGATCCGACGACGTGGTGCACTGCGGGCAGGAAGGCGACATGTCCATGACCCAGGCGGCCGTACCATCACATCGGGACACCTGCGGCGTCAATGGATGTCCCTGAACAGAGCGCCGTTTGTCGAAAAATGTCAGACGGCGCCCGATATCCGGGCACTCACCGACCCTTCCGGAGGCCCGTCCGTCGTCCCTTCACCTCCGCGCCGGCCCGCACCGGCGCGGCAGTGCGACCACGGACCGGACGCCGGCAAGCCCCCGCACCGGCGCGTGGCCGACGCGGGGGCTTGCCGGCACTCCGATACCTCCCGTGTGCCGGAGGTGCCTAGCGCTGTGACCGCAAACGTCCACCTGGATACATGACTTGGGGACGTCATGAGTAGTGTCTGCCGGATGGACAGCACGATGAATCCGCCGACGGCAGAAGACCTGGAGCTGGTCGAGTTCGCCCGGCGCGTTGTTGAGACCAACGGTGACGGCGACGTGCACACCGTCGGGGCAGCCGTGCGAGACGCACAGGGCCGGATGTTCGGTGGTATCAACCTCTATCACTTCACTGGCGGGCCCTGCGCGGAGTTGGTGGCGCTCGGGCATGCGCGTGCCGCGGGAGCACGTGACCTCACGGCGATCGTTGCCGTCGGTGACACGGGACGCGGCGTGCTCGCGCCCTGTGGCCGGGACCGGCAGGTCCTGCTGGACTACCACCCAGGCATCCGCGTCCTCGTGCCGGCAGCTGGCGGCATTCGCAGCGTCGCGATCACCGATCTCCTGCCTCATGCCTATGTCTGGGGGGAGCATTCCGCAGCGTCCGACGGAGCGCTGCGCTCGGCCGCGACGCAGGCTCTGCATTTCCATCGCACCTATCTCGAGGCTGTACGCACCGGGCGGAAGACGACCACGGTGCGGTTCCGCGACCCAGTGGAGACGGGCCCGGTGAACATGGTGTTCGAGTTGGATGACGAGGTGGTGCTGCCCGGTGTGGTCACTCGGATCACCTCCAAGAGCGTTGCCGAGTTGACCGAGGCGGACGCTATCGCCGACGGGTTTCGTGGTCTCGCCGAGCTGCAAGACAGGCTGCGGTTCCACTACCCCGACATCAAGTCAACCGATGACACCACCATCGTTCACTTCCGTCTTGCGACGTAAGGTATGCACTCGACTGCCGCCTATTACCTGGCCGTTGAGGCGGCCACAGCTTCGGGAGGGCTTGATGGTTGCGGACATTGTCACGACGTGGGTGGCGGGATGGGCCTTGTCCCGGCGGACTCCCCCGCCCGTCAAGGAGCCCTGGGGGTTCTATATCGAGGTCGCAGGCAACCCCGACGAAGTGGGACGTCATGTCCTGCCCGAGGCGGAGGAGTCTTTGGTGCGCAGCGCCGCGGCCTCGGTGTCCGTACCGCGGACTTGGATGAAGATGCCCGCGGAGCCGGAGGAGATCGAGTCCTGGCTGCCCCGGGGGTGGGTCTGGGAGGAGAACGGCCATCTGATGGCTGTTGACCTGATGGCCACGGCTCCTGTCGCGCCGGCGGGGTACACCGCGAGCGTGGAGACGGTGGGAGCCGTCACCTCCGTTCGGGTGCTGGATGCGGCGGGCGAGCAGGCGGCCCAGGGGCAGATGGCCTCCCTCGGGGACGCCGTGGTCGTGGATCGGATGGTGACCGCGGAGGCCCATCGGCGGCGCGGGCTGGGCAACTTCGTCATGCGTACGCTTGCCGACCGCGCCCTGGAGACGGGCGCGGTTCTCGGCGTGCTGGGCGCGACCGACGCCGGGCGCGCGCTGTACGAGACGCTGGGCTGGAAGAAGCACGCGACGCTGGCGGAGTGCGTCTACCGGCCCTGAAGCGGGAGCATCGGCCGTACTCGTGGCAGGGGATGCGCCGCTCGCGTGGCCGTTCCCCAACGCCAGCACGCGGCCGGGGCCCCCGCAAAGGACCCCGGCCGCTGAGCCGCACGACAGCCGAGCCGAGCCGAGCCGATCCGCGTCACAACCCCCTAAAGGAAGCTGACGTTCTGCGCGAGCGCCAACTGGCCGGAGTAGTTGATGGTGTTGGTCGCGGAGCGCATGTAGGCGCGCCAGGCGTCGGAGCCGGACTCGCGGCCGCCGCCGGTTTCCTTCTCGCCGCCGAAGGCGCCGCCGATCTCGGCCCCGGAGGTGCCGATGTTGACGTTGGCGATGCCGCAGTCGGAGCCCTCGGCGGACAGGAAGAGTTCGGCTTCCTGCTGGTCGCGGGTGAAGATGCTGGAGGAGAGGCCCTGGGGGACGTCGTTGTGCAGGGCGATGGCCTCGTCGAGGGTGTCGTAGGTCAGCACGTACAGGATGGGGGCGAAGGTCTCCTCGCGGACGACCTCGCTCTGTTCGTCGACGCGTACGAGGGCCGGCTCGACGTAACCCGCCTGCGGTGCGGCGTCGGTGAGGCGGCGGTTGCCGCCGGCCAGGACCTTGCCGCCCTCCGCCTGGACCCGGGTCAGGGCGCCCTGCATGGTCTCCAGGGCGTGGGTGGAGATCAGGGGGCCGACGAGGGTGGACTCGTCGAAGGGGTCGCCGATGGGGAGCTTCTGGTAGGCGGCGGTGAGCCGGGCGAGGAGGGTGTCGGCGATGTCGCGGTGCACGATGAGCCGGCGCAGGGTGGTGCAGCGCTGGCCCGCGGTGCCGGCGGCGGCGAAGACGATGCCCTGGACGGCGAGATCGAGGTCCGCGGAGGGGGTGACGACGGCCGCGTTGTTGCCGCCGAGTTCGAGCAGGCTGCGGCCGAAGCGGGCGGCGACGCGGGGGCCGACCTCGCGTCCCATGCGGGTCGAGCCGGTGGCGCTGACCAGGGCGACGCGGGGATCGTCCACGAGCTTCTCGCCGATGGCGCGGTCACCGAGCAGCAGCCGGTGAACCTCGGCCGGGGCGCCGTCCTCCTCGGCGGCCCGGGCCAGCAGCCGGTCGCAGGCGAGCGAGATCAGCGAGGTCAGCTCGGAGGGCTTCCAGACCACGGTGTCGCCGCAGACCAGGGCGATGGCGGTGTTCCACGACCAGACCGCGGCGGGGAAGTTGAACGCGGAGATGACGCCGACCACGCCGAGCGGGTGCCAGGTCTCGGCGAGCCGGTGGCCGGGGCGTTCGGAGGCGATCGTGCGGCCGTAGAGCTGGCGGGACAGGCCGACGGCGAACTCGCAGATGTCGATCATTTCCTGGACCTCGCCGAGCGCCTCGGAGCGGATCTTGCCCGCTTCGATGGTGATGAGGTCGGCCAGGTCGCTCTTGTGGTCACGCAGCAACTCCCCCAGGCGCCGTACGAGTTCCCCGCGGCGCGGCGCGGGCGTGGTGCGCCAGGTCAGGAACGCCTCGCGGGCGTCGGCGACGGCCTGTTCGGCGTCGGCGGCGGTGGCGGCCCGCAGGCCGAAGAGGTCCTCGCCGGTGAGGGGGCTGCGGGCGGCGAAGTCGTCGCCTTCCGGGACGGTGACGCCGAGGCGGGTGAGGCCGGTGCGGGCGCGGGTGCGCAGGTCCTCGGTGGTGGGGAGGTGGGTGCGGGACATGGTGCTCCTTCGGGGGTGTGGCGGGTGCGGGTGGCGGGTCGTGCGGTTCAGCGGGGTGTCCGGTCCAGCCCGAGGTCGCGGGTGAGCTGGGCGAGGGAGCGGTCCTGTTGCTCCTCGTAGAGGTCGAAGGGGTCCAGGACGTCGCGTCCGAGGACGCCGGAGAGCCAGTCGCTGTCGTAGGCGGCGCCCTGCTGTTCGTTGTTCCTGGAGCCTCCGTCGCTGAGGTTGGACTGGAAGATGCCGGCCGCGGAGCGGGGCAGGAAGTCCTCGTAGACGACGGGTTCGGCGCGTGCCCAGCCCTGTGCCAGCAGGTCGTGGAGGGCGGCGGGCGGCCGGGAGCCGTCGTGGGGCCGGCCGGGCTCGGCGTGGTAGGTGAAGTGCGCCAGCCCCTGTGCGGCCAACTCCTGTTCGGTGTCGGGGAGTTCCCCGGCCCACAGGGTGCGGGCGAGGTCGGCCCGGTCGTCCCCGGGGCGGCGGGCCGCCTCCTCGTCGACGCGGACGAGCAGCGCGTCATAGCGGGCCCGGCCCCGGCGGGTGAGCGCGATACCGCGGGCTTCGACCTCGCCGAAGCGCACCCGCAGGGCCCCGCTGACCACCTCGCCGTCCGGGGTGCGCAGGGCGCGGGGCTCGGCGAGGGCGCGGAACGAGGTCTGGCGCAGCAGGACATCGGGCCCCTGCCAGCGAGGCGGGCCCTGGATGGTGTCGATCATCTCGATGCCGCGTGCGGTCATCCGCCGGTACAGCTCGTCGATGTCCAGGACGCGGGGGGTGAGGTGGTTGATGTGGGTGCTGCGCACGCCCCCGATGTCCGCGGCGACGGCGGAGACCCGCTCCAGGGTCTCGTACCACGCCTGGTCCACCGGCTCCGGCGACAACTCGAAGGCCTGCACGGCGAGGTGCAGGAACCGTTCGGCGTCCGCCTCGGGCAGTTCCCCGGCGGCCTCCGCGCGGTCGGCGAGGTCCAGCAGCTCCGGGGGGAAGAGCCGGCGTCCGGCGAGGAAGTTCTCCAGGCGGGCGCGCAGGTCGTCGTCGAAGAACCGGGGGTCGGCGGGGGTGAGCAGGGAGGTGAACACGCGGAACGGGTTGCGGGCGAGTTCCTCGCCGTCGACGGGGCGGAAGGCGGTGGAGACGACGGGGACCGCGCTGGCGGCGGCCTCCCGCAGGTCGTAGAAGCCGACCGGGTGCATGCCGAGGGCGCCGAAGATCCGGGCGACCTGCTGGAGTTCGGCGGGGGTGCCGACGCGGATGGCGCCATGGCGTTCCGCGGTGACCCGGCCGATGGATCCCAGTCGCTCGGCGTCGGCGCCCCGTGCGCGCAGCACGTCCTCGTTGACCTCGCGGGAGACATCCACGAGCGTGGTGTAGGCAGGCACTTCGCGCCCGTACATGTCCGAGAGCCGCCGGGCGAAGGCGGCGCGCAGTTGCCACTGGCTGATCATCGGGAGGTCGTCCTTCCGTCGGAGTTCACACCACGTGGATTTCGGGGCGGATCGGGGCGCCGGTCGTGAAGCGGTCGGCGCTGAACGGCGTCACATCGAGGAACGGTGCGCGCTCCAGGTGGAGGTCGCGCATGATCTCGCCGACCGCGGGCGCCTGGAGGAACCCGTGGCCGGAGAACCCGGTGGCGTAGAGGAAGTTGGGCAGCGTGCCGGAGCGTCCGATCAACGCGTTGCGGTCGGGGGTGACCTCGTAGAGCCCGGCCCAGCCGCCGGTGGTCTCCAGGTCCGCGAGGGCGGGGGCCCGGTGCCGTACGGCGGCGCGGAACAGGGTGAGCCAGTCCGGTGTCCAGGTGGTGTCGAAGCCCTCGGCCTGGCCGGGGTCGGCGAGGCCGAACAGCAGCCCGTCGTCGCTGTTGTGGAAGTAGGCCGTCGAAGCGAAGTCGATGGTGAAGGGGATGCGGGGCGCGGGCGGGGTGAGGGGTTCGGTGAAGGCGAGCTGGCGGCGGACCGGGCGCACCGGCAGGGGGACGCCGGCCATGTCGCCGATCGCCGCGGACCAGGCGCCGGCGGCGCAGATGACCGTGGCGCAGGAGATCCGGCCGTGGTCGGTGTGGACGGCCGTGACCCGGTCGCCGGTGGTGTCGAGGCCGGTGACGGCGGTGCGGGTGGCGAAGACGACCCCGGCGCGGGCGGCGGCGCGGGCGTAGCCCTGGACCGCCAGCCGGGGCCGGGCGTGGCCGTCGGCCGGGGAGTAGGCGGCGGCTACCAGTCCGTCGGTGCTGAGGTAGGGGCAGAGCCGCTGTGCCTCGCGGGGGTCGATGAGGCGGCTGGGGACGCCCAGCTCGTTCTGGATCCGGACGCTGGTCTCGAAGTCCGCGGCCTGCTCGGCGCCGGTGAGCAGGAAGAGGTAGCCGACCTCGTCGAGTCGGATGTCGGCGCCGGGCCGCTGTCCGAAGTCCTGCCAGGCGCGCAGACTCCTGCTGCCCAGGGCGATGTTGAGCGGGTCGGAGAACTGGGCCCGGACGCCGCCGATCGGCTTGCCCGAGCTGCCGCTGCCCAGCTCGTCGCGTTCGATGACGACGATGCGCCGCACCCCGGCCTCGGCGAGGTGGAAGGCGATGCTGGTGCCCATCACACCCCCGCCGATGATCACGACATCGGCGGTGGCCGGCACGGTGCGGGAGCTGGAGGAAGTGGAGGAAGTGGAGGAAATGGAGGAGCTGGACGACCTGGACGACATGGACAAGAGGCCGATCCCTTCCGGAGGCCGTGGCCCCGCGCCCGTGCGGAGGGCGGCGCGCGGCCCGGCTGTCGGTGCTGGCAAGAAGAGCTGATCAGCTAGCTGCCCGTCATCGTGCAGCACCACAACCGTTGACGTCTACGTACAGTTACTGCGTCTGATCTATTACGATCTCTATATGGATTGGACGAGTGCCCAGCTGCGGTCCCTGGTGGAGCTGACCCGGCGCGGCACGATCACCGCGGCGGCCCAGGCCCTTGGATACACGCCCGGCGGAGTCTCCCAGCAGATCGCCGCGCTGGAGAAGGCCGCCGGTATGGAGCTGCTGCGGCGCGTCGGGCGGCGGGTGGAGCTGACCGACGCCGGCCGGACGCTGGCGTGTCACGCCGAGCGGATCCTGTCCACGGAGGCGGAGGCCGTCGAGGCACTGGAGCGCACCCGGCGCGAGGTCTCCGGGGTGCTGCAGGTGGGGCTGTTCGCCACGGCGGCCGCCGAGATCCTGCCGCCCGCCCTCCAGGAGGTGCGGCGGGTGCATCCGGGGCTGACGGTGCACAGCCGCGACATGAACGTGGACGAGGTGCAGGACGCCGTCGCCTCCGGCGCGGTGGATCTGGCGCTCGGCCTGGACTACCCGGACGTGCCCATTCCGCGCGAGCCCGCCGTGCGGGTGCGGCAGCTGTACCGCGAGCGGTTCTCGCTGGCGGTGCCGGTCGGGTCGCTGGCCGGCCGCGAGGTGGTCACCCTGGCGGACACCCAGGACCTGGGCTGGATCCTGCCGTCGCCGGACAGCTACTACGGCCGCGCGGTGCGTACCGCCTGCCGGCGCGCCGGCGTCGAGCCCCGGGTGCGGCACGAGGTGACGGACACCGCGGCCACCCTGGCCCTCGTCGAGGCGGGGATCGGGGTGAGCACGGTGACCGGTCTGATGCTGGGCCTGCGGGCGTCCCGGCTCGATGTCGTCCGTCTGCGGGAGCGGATCGAGCGGCACATCGTGGTGCTGTTCCGGTCCTCCGCCGAGCACCGGCCGACGGTGGCGGCGCTGGTGGAGGTGCTGCGGACGGTGTCCGGGACCCGACGCGACACCGCCGGGTAGCGGTCTCCAACGGGCTGCACTACAGGGCGAGTTGCCGCCCTCCTCGGTCTTTGCTCCCGCCGTGCGAGACGGTCGTCCACTCGCCCTGCGGGGCGCGTTCACCAGCCCGCCTTGGCCTCAGCCCCGCAAGTTGTCGCGCTGCGGTCTCTTTTGCCGGGGCGGCTCGTGAGTGAAGGTTTCAGGCCAGTGGTGACCCACGCCACGACGGCAGCCCGTCGTGTTGCCGTTGGCCGACAGGGAGCGAACGATGTCCCCCCATCACACCTCGAAATCTCCGCTTCCCGCCCTGCTGGGAAGGGGTCCGCAGGGAATCTTCCGGCGCACGCTGCCCCATGAACAGACCGGCGGGGAGCGTATGGTGCGCACCCTGGGCCTCACCCAGCTCACGATGATCGGCATCGGCGCCATCATCGGGGCCGGCATCTTCAGCCTGGCCGCGGCCGTCGCCCGCGATGTCGCCGGCCCCGCCGTGCTCGTCTCGTTCCTGGTGGCCGGTGCCGCGTCGCTGTGTGCGGCGTTCGCCTATGCCGAGTTCGCCGGGATGGTACCGAAAGCGGGCTCGTCCTACACCTACTGCGCCGCGGTCCTGGGGGAGATCGTCGGCTGGATCGTGGGCTGGGACCTGCTGCTGGAGTACACCGCGATCGTCGCCGTCGTCGCGATCGGGATGTCGGGCTACCTGGGATTCCTGCTGGCGGCCGTCGGCATCCACCTGCCGACCTGGGCCCTGGGTGCGCCCGGCACCGGGGCCGGCCACCGGGTCGATCTGCTGGCGGTGGCGATCTGCCTCGGGGTGGCCTGGCTGCTGACCCGCGGCACCCGCACCTCGGCACGGGTGGAGACGGTGCTGACCGTCGTCAAGATCGCCATCGTGCTGCTGGTGATCGTGGTCGGGTTCACCAAGGTCAAGACCGGCAATCTGCACCCCTTCGCGCCCTTCGGACTCGGCGGGGCGTTCACCGGCGCGGCCACGGTCTTCTTCGCCGTGTTCGGCTACGACGCGCTGAGCACCGCCGCGGAGGAGTCGCTGGAGGCCCGCCGCAAGCTGCCGAAGGCGATGATGCTGTCGCTGGCGGTCTCCATGGTGCTCTATGTGCTGGTCTGCGTCGTGCTCACCGGGATGCAGCACTACACCGAGATCAACCCGGAGAGCGGGATCTCCAGCGCCTTCCGGAGCGTGGGGATGGGCGGGCTGGCCAATGTGATCGCCGTCGGCGCGGTCATCGGCATCGTCACCGTGACGTTCTCCTTCATGATGGCCGCCGCCCGCCTGTGGTACGCGCTGAGCCGGGACGGCCTGATGCCGGCCTGGTTCGGCGCCATCCACCCCCGGCGGAAGGTCCCGCACCGCGCCACCTGGCTGATCGGCGGGGTCTCCGCGGTGCTGGCGGGGCTGCTGCCCATCAACGCGGTCGCCGAACTCACCAATATCGGCGTGCTGTTGGCGTTCGTGGTGGTGTCCGCTTCGGTGCTGGTGCTGCGCTACCGCAAGCCGGATCTGAGGCGCGGTTTCCGCTGCCCGGGCATGCCGGTGGTGCCCGTTCTGGGCATGGTGTTCTCGGTGTGGCTGATGTCGTTCCTGCAGTGGCAGACGTGGGTGCGGCTGGGCGGCTGGCTGGTGGTCGGACTGGTCCTCTACGCCACGTACGGCTACCGCCGCACCCGCCGGGTCATGCCGGGCGGGTCTGTGGACCTCGACGCCCTGAACGAGATGCCCGACTCCGACGACGTGCCCCACTCCGGCGACTCGTCGCCCGTGGCCGCCGGGTGACGGCCTCCCCGGCGCCGCGCCCGCCGGGGAGCCGGGGCGGTCACCCGGCCGGTGCCGGGTGGAGGCACGGCTCCCCGGTGGGGACCGCGCGCCGCAGGGCCTCGATCATGGTCGTGAGCAGCGGGTTGCTGTTCTCGGCGCGGTGCAGGGCCAGCACGGTGCGGTGTGCGGAGCGCTGGGTGAGCCGGGTGGCCTCGATGCCCTCGTCCGGGACGTGGCCGAGCGCCGGGACCACGGCCACCCCCAGGCCCGCGGACACCAGCTCCCGCACCACGCCGTAGTTGTTGCTGCGGAAGGCGACGGCGGGCTCGAAGCCGGCGGCCGCGCACAGCCGGACGAAGGAGCCGGCCCCGGCACTGCCCTCGCGGCTGGTGATCCAGCGGGCCCCGGACAGCTGCGGCAGCTGGGCGCTCAGCCCGCTGCCGCGCGCCCGGAGCAGAACGAGGTCCTCGCGCAGCAGCTGATGGCGGGTCAGCCCGTCCGGCCACTGCCGGGGGCTGAGCCCGTACTCGTACACGAGCGCCACATCCAGATCGCCGTGGCCCAGGGCGGTGATCAGCTCCTCGGGTTCGCCCTCCTCCAGTTGGATCTGCGCCCGCGGATGGGTGTCGACGAGCGCGGACAGGGCCGAGGGGACGAGCCGGACATCGGCCGTGGGGAAGCTGCCCAGCCGCAGCCGGCCGGTGGCGCCGGTGGCCAGCTCGTGGACCTGGTGGTCCAGTTCGTCCATGGCAGCCAGCACATGGGTGCTGAGGTCGACCAGGCGGTGGGCCGCGGCGGTGGGACGGATCCCGTGCGCCTCCCGCTCGAACAGCGACAGGCCGGTCTCCTTCTCCAGGGCGGAGATCTGCTGCGAGATGGCGGAGGCGGTGTAGCCGAGGTCGCGGGCGGCGAGGGCGAACGACTCGGTGCGGACGACGGCCTTCAGCGTGAGCAGATGCAGTGGCTTCAGCAACACGGGCTCCCGGGGACGCAGAAGAACGAGCATAAGCATTCTTTGGCCTCAAGCGTCAATACTTTCGCGCTGCTGGGCCTTGTCGGACGCCCCGCCCGGCCCACATCGTGGTCGCAACCAGGCGGAAGGCGAGCGGTGAGCACGAAGGAGCACACGACGGTGACCACGACAGCCCAGGACCGTGGCGGCCTCGATGCGGCGGCGGTGGCCGAGGCCCTCCGGGAGGGGGACTGCGGCACGGTCGCCGGCGACCGCGGCACCCGGGCACGGTACTCGGCCGACGCCTCCAACTACCGCCGGATCCCGCTGGCCGTGGTCTTCCCCCGCGAGCGGCAGCACGTCCTCAACGCCCTCGGGGTGTGCCGGCGCCTGGGCGTGCCGGTCACCTGCCGGGGAGCGGGCACCAGCACCTCCGGGCAGGCCGTCGGATCGGGCGTGGTGCTCGACTTCTCCCGCTCCTACAACCGGCTGCTCGCGCTGGACCCGCACGCCCGGACCGCGACCGTCCAACCCGGCCTGGTGCTCGACGCGTTGCAGTCGGCCGCCGCCGGGCACGGGCTGCTGTTCGGCGCCGACCCCTCCACGCACAGCCGCTGCACCCTGGGCGGCATGATCGGCAACAACGCGTGCGGCTCGCGCTCCCTCGCCTGGGGCCGCACCGCCGACAACATCGTGGAACTGGAGGTGGTGACCTACCGCGGCACGGTGGTCCGGCTCGGCGAGATGAGCCAGAAGGAGATCGACCAGGCCATCGCGGCGGGCGACGACCGCGCGGAGCTGATCGCCGCGCTGCACCACCTCGCCCAGCGCAATCTGGCGGTGCTGCGCACCGGGCTGGGGCGGTTCCCGCGGCAGGTCTCGGGCTACGCGCTGGAACAGCTGCTGCCCGAGCGGCGCTTCCACCTCGCGCGGGCGCTGGTCGGCAGCGAGGGCACGCTGGCCGTCGTGCTGTCGGCGACCGTCCGGCTGCTCTCCCCGCCGCCCGAGCGGGCCCTGGTCGTCCTCGGTTTCACGGACGCCTGTGCCGCGGCCGACGCGGTCCCCGCACTGCTCGGGCACCGGCCGTTGGCGCTGGAAGGGCTCGACCACGCGCTGACCGACATCGTCACCCGGCCCGAGACCCGGGCCGCCATCGACACCCTGCCGGCCGCGCGGGCCTGGCTGTTCGCGGAACTCGGCGGCACCGCGGACACCCTTCCCGGGCAGGCCGAGGCGCTGGCGGAGGCCGCGCGGCAGACGCCGGGCTGCACCGGCAGCGAGGTCATCACCGATCCGGCGCGCGCCCGCCGGCTGTGGCGGATCCGCGAGGACGGCGCCGGCCTGGCCACCCGCTCACCCGAGGGCCACGAGGCCTGGCCCGGGTGGGAGGACGCCGCCGTCCCGCCAGAACAACTCGGCTCCTATCTACGGGAGTTCACCGCCCTGCTGGACCGCCATGGCCTCCAGGGCGCCGTCTACGGGCACTTCGGCGAGGGCTGTCTGCACGTCCGCATCACCTTCGACTTCGGCACCGAGGAGGGCACCGCCGTCTTCCACGCCTTCGTCACCGAGGCCGCCCGGCTGATCGCCGCGCACGGCGGTTCGCTGTCCGGCGAGCACGGCGACGGCCAGGCCCGTTCCGCACTGCTGCCCCTCATGTACGGCCCCGAGATCATCGCCCTGTTCGAGGAGTTCAAGCACGTCTGGGACCCCGACCACGGCCTCAACCCCGGCATGATCGTTCGGCCACTGCCCGTCGATGCCCATCTGCGGGTCAGCCCGCACCGCACTCCCCTGCCGCTGGCCACCGTCTTCCCGTTCCCCGCCGACGACGGTGACTTCGCCAAGGCCACCCGCCGGTGCGTCGGTGTCGGCAAGTGCCGCTCGGCGAACGGCGGTGGCGGGGACGTGATGTGCCCCAGCTACCGAGTCACCCTCGACGAGAAGGACTCCACCCGCGGCCGCGCCCGGCTGCTGTACGAGATGACCCAGGGCGAGGTGATCACCGACGGCTGGCGCTCCACCGAGGTCCGGGACGCCCTCGATCTGTGCCTGTCCTGCAAGGGATGCAGCGCCGACTGCCCCGTGGGCGTGGACGTGGCCACCTACAAGTCGGAGTTCCTGCACCACCATTACCAAGGGCGGCTGCGCCCCGCCTCGCACTACACCATGGGCTGGCTGCCCCTGCTGGCACGGCCGGCCGCCCGGATCCCCGGGCTGGTCAACGCGCTCACCTCCTCCCGGCTGGCTCCGGCCCTCAAACGGCTCGGCGGCATCGCCGCCCAGCGCGACATCCCCCGCTTCGCCGACCGGACCTTCCTGACGTGGTTCCGCCGCCGCACCCCGCAGGGCGACGGCCGGCGCGGCCCGGTCGTGCTGTGGGTCGACTCGTTCAACAACCACTTCAGCCCCGAGGTCCTCCGCGCGGGCGTGGCGGTCCTGGAACACGCCGGTTTCCGGGTACAGGTGCCGGACGGCACCCAGTGCTGCGGGCTCACCTGGATCACCACCGGACAGCTCGGCGTCGCCCGCCGCCTCGCCCGGCGCACCACCGCCGCGCTGCGGCCGGCCGTCCGGGCCGGTGTCCCCGTCGTCGGCCTGGAGCCGAGCTGCACGGCGGCCCTCCGCGACGACCTGCCCGCACTCCTCGACGGCGACGCGGACGCCCGGGCCCTCGGCCGGTCCACCCGCGCCCTCGCCGAACTCCTCGTCGACCACGCCCCCGGCTGGCAGCCCCCGCGAATCGAGGCCCGCTCGCTCAGCCAGACCCACTGCCACCAGCACGCCACCTCCGGCTTCGGTGCCGACAGCGCCCTGCTGGCCCGGATGGGCGTCGACAACACCGCGCTCGCGTCCGGGTGCTGCGGACTGGCCGGCAACTTCGGCTTCGAACGCGGCCATTACGAGGTCTCGGTGGCCGCGGGGGAACACGTTCTGCTGCCCGCGGTGCGCGCGGCCGCCGCCGACACCCGGATCCTGGCCGACGGCTTCAGCTGCCGCACCCAGATCGCCCAGCAGACCTCGCGCCGGGGCACCCACCTCGCCCAGCTGATCGCCCACGCCCTGCCCCCGTCCGGCACCTCCGGCCGGACCGCCTCGCCCGCCCTTCCCAGCGATAAGGAACGCTTCCGTGACTGATGCACTCTCCCTCGTCGACGAGTGGGGCCCCGAGAAGATCGTCGTCGTCTCGCACCGCCGCACCGGGATGAAGGGCGTCCTGGTGATCGATAACACCGCCCGCGGCATCGGCAAGGGCGGAACCCGTATGAGCCCCGGCGTGACCGTCGACGAGGTGTCCCGGCTGGCCCGCGTCATGACGTGGAAGTGGGCCGCCGCCGATCTGTTCTACGGCGGCGCCAAGGCCGGCATCGTCGCCGACCCCGCCTCCCGCGACAAGGAGGCGGTGCTGCGCGCCTTCGCCCGCGCCCTGTCCAACGAGGTGCCCCGCGCGTATGTGATGGGGCTCGACATGGGTCTGACGGAGGACGACGCCGCCATCATCCAGGACGAACTGGGCGACCGCGGCGCCGCCGTCGGCACCCCCGAACACCTCGGCGGGGTGGCCTACGACCGGCTCGGGGTCACCGGCTACGGAGTCGCCGAGGCCGCCGACGCCGCGGCACGGCACCAGGGGCTGCCGCTGGCCGGGGCCCGGGTCGCGCTTCAGGGCTTCGGGGCGGTGGGCAGCGCCGCCGCCCGGCGCTTCGTCGAACTCGGCGCCACCGTCGTCGCGGTGTCCACCGCCCACGGCGCGCTGCACGACCCCGGCGGCCTGGACCTCGACGCGCTGCTGGCCGCACGTGCGGAACACGGGGACCGCTTCGTCACCCACCGGCCTAGCGGCAGCGCGCTCGCCGCGGGCGACGAGCTCACCGTGGACTGCGACATCGTGGTACCCGCCGCGCTCCAGGACGTGATCACGCACCGCACGGCCCACGAGATCAAGGCGAAGCTCGTGGTGGAGGGCGCCAATCTGCCGACCTCCGCGCAGGCCCGGACCGTCCTGGCGGAGCGCGGGATCACGGTGGTCCCCGACTTCGTGGCCAACGCCGGCGGCGTGGTCGCGGCCGCCTTCGCGATGGACGCCCGCTACTCCGGCTTCCGCCCGGAGACCGCCGGCATCTTCGAGACGGTCTCGGCGAAGCTGCGCGCCAATACGGTGACCGTCCTGGACGAGGCCCGGCAGCAGCAGGTCACCCCGCACACCGCCGGCCGCCGACTGGCCGAGGCACGGGTGCGCGCCGCCATGGAGAGCAAGGGGCGCATCCCGCGCGGCTGACCGTGCTCCGGCCGCGAGTTGGGCTCGGCCCGCGGTCCGGCCTGGGCCTCCGCCTCGCGCCTTGTCCCGCCATCATCTCCCCGGCACACCCGTGCGCCGCGCCGGAGCGGCGGTGGCGTCTCACGGCCGGCAGGACTCGCGGTTCTTCACGACGACGAGGGTGACCTTCCGGTCCGTCAGCGGTGTCCCGGCATCCGGGCTCTGTGCGCAGACCTTCCAGCTCGCGGGCCACAGGACATGGCGCCCCGCGCCCCGTCCGTCCCTGAGCCGGAGCGCGGGATCGTAGTGGAGGGCCTGGTAGGCGGAGACCAGGCCCCGGCCGGTGACCTGCGGCATCAGTGCCGGGCCGTCGTCGGCACGGGCCGGGCCGGCCGGGGCGAGGGCGAGCAGGGCGAGGACCGAGGCGGTGACGATTCGCTTCACGACCTGGGAACGATCCTCACCGGCGAGGGTCACCGCACGGCACGTGACAGCGGGTCAGCAGCCACCCGGGTGGCCGAGGAGGACTTCCCCGATCACCGTCCGGGCGATGTCCGCCATGACCGGATGGCTGGTCCGGTAGTAGCTGAGTTCCATGAGCGCGACGGACAGCGCCCAGCCGCGGCCCCGCGCCCAGGTCGCCTCGTCCACCCCCAGGGCCGTACGGAAGACGCCGCGCGCCTCGGCGGGCAGCAGGTACCACGCCGCGATCACATCGACAGCGGGATCGCCCAGGCCGGCGCACCCGAAGTCGATGACGGCGCTGAGCCGTCCGCGGTCGAGCAGCACGTTCCCCGGTTGCAGATCGGCATGGATCCAGACGGCCGGGCCCGGCCAGGACGGCGCCCGCAGAGCCGCTTCCCACACCGCGGTCGCGGCTTCGGTGTCGACCAGGGCGTCGAGTTCGGCCAGCGCCGCCCGCGTCGCGTCATCCCGCTCCCGGAGGGGCTCGCTGCGGTAGGCGGGCGGCCCGTCCGCGGGGTCGATGCGCTGCAGGGCCGCGACGAACTCCGCGAGGTCCGCCGCGAGCCGAGCGGGTGCGGCGAGGCGGCCGGGGGCCGGATTGCCGCCGTCGAGCCAGCGGTAGACGGACCAGGGCCACGGATAGCCGTCGGCGGGGCTCCCCTTCCCCAGCGGTGCGGGGACGGCCACCGGGAGGGTGGGGGCGAGCCGCGGCAGCCAGCGGTGCTCCTTCTCCACGTCGCCGGCCGCCCCGGCGGTGCGCGGCAGCCGGACGACCATGTCCGCGCCGAGCCGGTACATGGCGTTCGAAGTACCGGCGGAGTCCACCGCCGTCAGCGAACGGTCCGCCCACTGCGGAAACTGCGCAGCGAGCAGTCGGCGCACCAGGGGCATGTCGATGTCCGCCTCATCGGCGTGCAACGTGCGGGCGCCCGCGCCGTGTGGGGGCACGAGCCTGTCGGATGTCATACCGCGAGCGTAGAGCCGGCCCCGGACGCGCGGGACGGCGGCCGCCGTCTGCCAGGATCGCCGTCATGATGCCCGAACACTGCACGCATACGGTCGAGTTGCTGCCCGACCGGGTCATCAAGCGGTTCCGTGGGACGGATCGGGCGGGCGCCGAGCGCGAGTGGCGGGCGCTGTCCCTGCTGGCCGTGCACGCTCCCGGGCTGGCGGCCGAGCCGCGCGAGTGCGACCTTGCCGCCGCCGAGCCCATGGTGGTGATGTCGCGGGTGTCCGGTGAGCCGATGCGCGGGCGTCCCCTGTCGGGCGAACAGGTCGGCGCGCTGGCGGCAGCCCTGCACAGGCTGCACACCGCGGTGCCGCCCGAGGCGCTGGAGCACGTCCCGCCCCGTCCGGACCTCGCCGGGGAACTCGTCGCCAGGATCCACCGCTGGACGCCCCGCACGCGACCGGGACTCGGCGGGCCGGTGGCACAGGCCATGGACGCCGGGCTCGCCTGGCTGGCGTCGGCGCACCTCGATCTGCCCGGCCCGCCGGCGGGCCCGCAGGTGTTCGGTGCCGGGGACGGCAATCTCGCGAACTTCCTCCACGACGTCCGCACCGTCCGGATCGTCGACTTCGAGGACTCGGGCCGCAGCGATCGGGCCTTCGAGCTGGCGGAGATCACCGAGCATGTGGCGAGCTGGGCGGAGCACCCCCTCGATGTCGGCTCGTTCCTCGGCCACTTCGCGCTCACCCGGGCGGAGCGAGCCCGGTTGTGCGAGTACCGCCGACTGCTCGCCCTCGTCTGGCTGTTCCTGTTGCTGTCCGACGCCCGGAGCGGCAGCCGGCGGAACCCCCTCGACGCCGTGGAGCGCCAGTCCCGGCGTCTGCGGGATCTGCTCGGCTGAGGCAATGCCCCGTCGGTGTGCCCGTCAGGAGAGTGGGCGGCACAGCAGGGCGTCGGGGGTGCCCTGGTGGCCGAGGCGGGTGGTGTAGGCGAGGCCGGCCGCATAGGTGTCGGAGGCGCACTGGCCCTTGAAGCGGCCGTAGGCGAATTCGCCGCCGGGGTCGCCGGACGGGCGGTGGTCGCCGCGGTCGAACCAGACGGTTGCGCCGCCGCTGCCGAGCGGGCCCCCGGCGGGCATGCACAGGGCGGCGGAGACCCGCTCGCCGCGCAGGCTGTAGCCGGTGAGGAAGTGGCCCTCGGGGCACTGGAGTTTGCTGTAGCCGGGAGCCCAGTCGCCGCCCGCCGGGACATACCGCTCGTCGCGGACGACCTGGGGGACGCCGTCGGGCCGGCGCAGGTCGCGGGCCGTGGGCGCGTCGGTGCACAGGCCGCGGCCCCGGGTGTGGCTAAGGCCGATCAGCCGTTCGCCGTCGGGGCAGGCCGCCTTGCGGGCGCCGTTGTCCCAGTCGCCCAGGGCCCGGGCACTCAGGGACTGGACGAAGTCCCGGTGGTCGAGGGTGAGCATGTGCCAGGCGGGGGTGCGGGGCACCGGGCCCGTCCTCTGCGGGGCCGTCGTCAGCCGGTTCCACGCGGTCGCGCGCCAGTCGTCGCCGTCCAGGATCCCCGTGCGCTTCCCGGTGTTGTCGTACCGCAGCAGGGCCCAGCTGTCGCCGCCCGGCCGACCCTGGCCGTCGGTGCTCCAGCCGACGAGCGGCCAGTAGGCGAAGTCGGTGTCGGTGTCGGCGAGGTAGTCGGTCAGATTGCCGAACCAGGTGCGGGCCGCGGTCCCCTGCTCCTCGGCGCCGACCCCGAATTCGCTGATCCACAGGGGTGCGGTGAAGTGCTGTCCGGTCTCCTGGGAGACGAAGAACGCCTGATCGTGCAATACGGCGCGGAGCTGCTCACGGGAGAGGTCCTGGTAGCGGGGGTCGCTGGTCTCCCCCAGCCCCGTGGCGCCGCTGTGGTGCGGGCCCGTGTAGCCGTAGAAGTGGGCCGAGTAGACGAGTTTGCCGGAGACGAGGAGGGTGTGCGAGAGGGTGCGGGCGGGGGTGAGGGTCGGGCGGCCGTGCGGCAGGCCGTCGACGGGCAGTCCGGTCCAGTTGATGCCCTCGATGATGAGCAGGAGGCGGGGGTTGGCCTCGGTCTGGATCCGGTCCGCCGCCTCCTGGGCCGCGGCCTGCCAGTCGTGGTCGTCACCCAGTCCCCAGTTGGGGTCGTTCCAGACATCGCGGCGCACTTCGTTGTAGAGGTCCGCGCCCACGACCCGGGCGTTGTCGCGGTAGCGGCGGGCCATGAAGACCCAGTCGTCGGCCCACTGCCGGGTGCTCTGGTGGCTGTTCCAGCGCTCGTTGCCGTCGAGGCCGCAGCACCATCGGGTGGTGTAGGTGTGGTTGTTGAGGATGACGGCGAAACCGTCCGCGGTCAGGGCTGCGATCACCGCGTCGAAGATCTCCAGCGGCGTCTTGCCGCGCAGTCCCGGGTTCGCGGCGACCGCGGCATCGGGTACCGGGGCCGTGCCGCGGATCATCTCGTTCGAGAACGGCAGCCGGATGCTGTTGAGGCCCAGCCGGTGGAAGTCGGCCAGCAGCGCGGGGAGGGCGACGCGGTCCAGGCCGAGCGGGATGCCGTGGGAGTTCTGGCCGCTGTGGTGGCTGGACGCATCATTGCTGTCGCCCGAGCCGCTCCAGGAGCCCTGTGCGCCGTCCCAGTTCCCCGCTTTCAGCCGGAAGCGGGTGCCGTCGGCGTCGACGATATAGCGGCCCCGGGTGGACAGCGGGGCGGTCCACGACGCGGCGGAGGTGCCGGGCTTCGCGGCGGTCCGTACGGCAGCGGGCGCGACGGCTGCCGCGCCCGCGCCGGAGACGGTGGTGCCCAGGAGAGCGAGGCATATCGCCAGGGCGCCGCACGCCGCACGTACCGGAGACTTCATCTCAGCTGCCCGTTTCGCCGGGGGTACCCGTCGGGGCCGTCCGGCGGGCTGCCCCGGGCCAGGAGATCGCCGAGGGCAGGGCCAAGGTAGCGGGGAGGCGGAAGGGGAGCCATAGCGTATGGCTGATTCCCTGTCACTTCTCCATGGAGTCAGCTGAATTGCCGTCACTGTTAAGGGTGTTGCCGCCGGGGGGCCGCCGGGCGCGCGGTCCGCGGCCCCTCACACGCCGCGGTGGACCAGGGCCCCTCACCCGCGACTCGTCCAGGCCTCCAGCGCCGCGCTCACCCCCGCCGCGTCGGGAGCGGTCCAGGCGCGGGCGATGTAGCCGTCCGGCCGGATCAGCGCGGCGGACAGGCCCGACCATGGCAGGGCTTGGACGACCTCGGCACCGTGCGGGCGCAGGTGTCCGAAGGCGGCGTCGGGGGTGAAGTCGGCGAGCAGGAACCGGTCGACGGCCAGCCGGCGGTGCACGGAGCCGGCCGCCAGCGCGAGGTCCGGCGCACGGCGGCCTTCCAAGGGGTGCCCGGGGACGGCGGGCGGATAGGAGTGGCCGAGCCCGGACAGCCAGGCGGCGAGGTCGTCGGCAGTGTCACCACCCTTGGCGATCAGCCCGCTCATCAGGTCCCGCAGCGCCGCCCCCGCTGGGGTGAAGGTGGTGAACAGGGCGCCCTGGGCAAGGGTGTTGGTGGCCAGCCGGGCGGCGACAGGGGCCCGCTCCCGCTCGTAGGCGGCCGGTCCGTCGACGATCATGGACGGTGCCCGGCCCTGGATCTCGGCGGCCAGCTTCCAGGCCAGGTTCGCCGCGTCCTGCATGCCGATGTTCATGCCCTGGCCGCCCGCGGGGAAATGGACATGCGCCGCGTCGCCGGCCAGGAAGACCCGGTCGCTCCGGTAGCGGGCCGCCTGTCGCGTGGTGTCACCGGCCTTGGACAGCCACCGCACCTCGCACAGCCCGTGGTCGGTGCCGGTCACGCGCCGCAGGGCGGCCCGCACCTCCTCGACGGTCAGCGCCTGCGACTGACGCGTGCGCACCTGCTCGGGGGTGAGTCCGGTGTCCTCGACCGTGGTGCCGAACACCCGGCACCAGCCGTCCGGGAACGGGATGATGCTGGCCTGGCCCCGCCGATGATCCCAGTAGTGCCGGACCCGGTCCGGCGGGTCGGCCAGGGTGACATCGGCGACGAATCCCACCGTCGTGGGCGGCGTGCCGGGGAAGTCGATGCCCGCCTCCCGCCGTACGACGCTGCGCGCCCCGTCCGCACCGACCAGGTAACGGGCCTCGTGCACACCGCCGTTGACGGTCACCCGCACCCCGTCGTCGTCCTGGGTGAAGCCGGTGACCTCGTGGCCGTGGCGGACGGGCACGCCGCGCCGTCGCAGGTGGTCCGCCAGCACCCGCTCCGTCGTCGCCTGCGGGATCACCAGCAGGAACGGATAGGGCGTGTCGAGCCCGGAGTAGTCGAGCAGATCGGGCAGGGCGGCGAAGTGGGTGGCCGGTTCGGGGCGTCCGAGCGAGACCAGGACATCGGAGAGCCGCCGGCCGTCGTCGGTCCGCAGGACGGTGAGGATCTCCAGGGTCCGCGGATGCATCGCGGCCGCCTTGGAGTGCTCGCTCTGGCCGGCCTTGCTCTCCAGCACCTCCACGCGCACCCCCGCCGCGTCCAGGAGCGCGGCGGTCAGCAGCCCGACCGGCCCGCCTCCCGCGACGATCACCTCGGTGCTCATCGGCACTCCCGCTCGGGGCGCAGCAGCCAGATGCCCGCGGCGAGACCGGTGGTGGAGGCGAGGTGCACCGCGAGGGCCTTGGAGTGGGGCGCCCAGACGCCCGTCGTGGGTCCGCCGGACCACATCGCCGCCGCGAAGCCGGCCCCGGCAGCGGCCATCGCCCCCCACAGCTGCCTGCCGCGCCGCGGCCCGGACAGCACGCCGATCCCGACGGCCGCCAGGCTGCCCGCGGTGATCAGGGCCTCGCGGGCCATGTGGTACTGCACATGGCCGGCGCCGTCCCGCACCTCGGGCGTCCGATAGCTGTCGTCCGTGATGTGGGTGACGGTCTGCCATACGGACGGCAGAGCCGCCGCCATTCCGGCCAGGGTGACGACCTGGCCGACCTTCTCACGCCCCGTGCGCGTCATACGGATCCTCCATCGCCTTGGACATGGAGCTCATTATCTTAACGTTAAGCTAATTAACGTTCGCCTACCTGTCAAAGCGCTGCTAGGATCCGGCGGGTGACCGACAGCTCCCCCCGCGACCGCATCGACGGCATGATCGATGTCATCGCCCGTGCACACGACCTCGCCGATCTGGAATCCAAAGCGCTGGTGTACCGGCTGCGGCGGGTGGCACACCACATGGAGATCGAGCTCAAGCGTGAACTCGCCGGGCACGGCATCGAGTTGTGGGAACTGGAGCTGCTGGCCTGCCTGTACCGGACACTGCCGCATCACCGGGTCAGCGCCAAGGACCTGATGGAGCAGATGCAGCTCACCACCGGGGCCGTCACCAATCGCGTCTCCCGCCTCGAGGCCAAGGGGTGGGTCAGCAGGGAGATCGCCCCGGACGACCGCCGCAGCATCCTGGTGACCCTCACCGAGCCCGGCCGCGCCCGCGCCGCCCAGGTCTTCGCCACCAAGACCGAGGCCGAGCGCCGGCTGCTGTCCGCCTTTCCGGACGAGCAGCAGCGCCAGCTCAATGCCGCCCTGCGGACGTTGCTGATCAGCCTGGAAGGGCGTCACAGCTGATCAGGGCGCTCGCGCGCCTCGTGGCGCCGGGCCGCCGCCGCGCCTGACACGCCCGGGCGGCAGGACATCGGCGGCCGCCGTCCGCTTCGACTCGCCGGCCCGCCACCCCGGGTCCCGCGCAACCGCGCGACGCCGCGCTCGGCACGTACAGTGACCTTTCCTCACTCGCCGTGCGCCACGGGTGCGCGGCGGCACCGGAGAAAGGGACCCGCATGCGCGCTCGCCTCCTCGCCACGGCCGCCGTCCTGGCGGTCACCAGCACTCTTCTCGCCGCCGCACCCGCCCCGGCGGACGCCTCCGCGGTCCCCGGCCCGCCCGGCGCGTCGGTCATCACCGGCCGCCGCGCCGGAAACACCGAGGTGCCCGTCACGGGCGGCACCGCCCGCTTCGAGGCCCCGCCCAAGCTCCTCGCCGCCCTGGAGGACCACGGCGTGACGATCGCGCGCCTCGACGCCCACGGCAGGATCAGCCGGCAGCCCGCCTCCGATGCGGGCGTGCGCATGGACATCGAGGGCGGCGTGGTCACCAACAGCGGCGGGAAGGTGGGCGGTGAGCTGCGGTTCGCCAGGACGGGCCTCGCGCTGCTCAATTCCGAGACCGGGAAATCCGTCCGGCTCTCCGACTTCGTCGGCGACCTGTCCCAGGGCGCGCTCCGGGCCCGCCTGAACCACGGCCGGGACCTCACCGTGGGCACCTTCACCCAGTCCGCCACGAAGGCCGCCGTCGACACGGATACCGCGAGGCTGCGGATGAACGTGGGCATCAAGGTCACCGCGGCCGCCGCCGCCCGGCTCAATGCCGCGCTCGGCACCAAGGTCTTCACCGCCGGCGGTCCGCTCCTGCACGCCCGCGTCGACGTCCGTCTCGACTCGTCCGTCGACCTGCGCACGGCCCTCAACCTGAACCGCCGCCCGGCACGACGCGAGGACTAGGGCCCGTCCAATGAGCTAGGGCGGAGACCGCGGCGGCCGATGCGGACCGGCGTCCCCGCGCAGGCGGTCAGAGGGGCTGGAGCCGAGTGCGCAGCAGGCAGAATTCGTTGCCCTCCGGGTCGGCCAGGACGTGCCAGCTCTCGGTGCCGGTCTGACCGATGTCGACGGGCCGGGCGCCGAGGGCGAGCAGCCGCGCCAGCTCGGCGTCCTGGTCGCGGTCGGTGGCGCTGACGTCGAGGTGCAGGGGGAGCTTTCCGCTGCGTGGGGCGCTGCCGGGGCTGAGGACGAGGGTGGGCTGCGGGCCGCCGAAGCCGGCGCCGGGCGGCCCGATCTCGATGCTTCCGTCATCCTCCCGGCCGAGTTCGACGTAGCCGAGGACCTCGCTCCAGAACGCGGCGAGCCGTTCGGGGTCGGCGACGTCGATGACCAGCTCACTGATGCGGCATGCCATGCCCGTCAGTGTAGGGAACCGTGTGCCGCGCGGCGGGGGACGGACCGTACCGACGGGCAATGGGTGCGCCGCGTTCCGGGGGCGTTCAGCCAGCGGTCACGCACGTCACCCAAACTCTGGAACGAGACATTCCGTTTGGTGACACCGCTGTGGCCAGGCCTGCCGGCCACGGCACGGAGGGCCTGATGGCCGGTATCGAAACCCACATCCCCACCAACCGTCGTCGCTTCCTTCTCAGCTCCGGTGCCGCCGTCGCCGGAGTCGGTGCCGCATGGGCACTGCCGGGTCAGCGCAGCAGCAGCGCGGCTCCGCACGCGCATCCCCTCACCCGCACGACGCCGGCCCGTACGGGTGGTCGCCGGCCGGCCCCGTACGGGGTCACGACGCTGGACACCGCCGCGCACCTCACCGGCAGTGGCACCTACCGCCGCATCGGCTCCGGGCCCGGATGGCCGCTGGTGGTCCGCGGTGACCTCGCCGGAGCCACGGCCGGACGCCAGGACCGGCGGACCGCCCTGGCCTGCTTCGTCCAGTTCACCGACCTCCATGTGGCCGATGTGCAGAGCCCGTTGCGCACCGAGTATCTGCGCGCCGGATCGCCGGGGTCGTGGCGGGCGCAGGAGGCGCTGTCGGTGGCCGGCGCCGTATCGCTGGTGGAGCAGGCCAACGCGCTGGGCGGCGGCCCCCACACCGGCCGGCGGCCGGCCTTCGTCATGTCCACGGGCGACAACATCGACAACCACTCCACGGTCGAGCTGGAGTGGTTCCTCACCCTGATGAGCGGCGGCCGCATCACGCCGAACACGGGTGACCCGGCGGTGTACGAGGGCGTGCAGAACTGCGGACTCCCCCTGTACTGGCACCCGGCCGACGGCCTGCGCGACCAGGACAAGAAGCGGGGACTGCCGTCGATACCCGGCTATCTCGACGCCGCGATCCGCCCCGTCACCAGTCCCGGCCTGCGGATTCCCTGGTACTCGACACCCGGCAACCACGACGACCTGCCGGGCGGCTGCCTGACCCCGCAGGACCCGGAGCTGGCGGACTATGTCACGGGGTCGCGCAAGCTGTTCTCCGTACCGGACAGCGATGTGGCCTCCTTCGCCAAGGTGCTGGAGACCGGCGACGACCCCAAGAGCACCGTGCTCAAGGAGATCCTCGCGCGCAATGCCGCCCGGTCCCGGACCGTGACCGCGGACGAGCGGCGCCGCATGTTCACCCCGCACGACTATCTGCGGGCGCATCTGAACCCGGCGTTCGCCGGCGCCGGACCGGCCGGGCACGGCTACACCGAGGACCATCTCAACGACGACCGGATGTACTACACCTTCACCGTCGCGGAGGGCGTCCTCGGTATCAGCATCGACACCACCTACCGCAGCGGCCACTTCGAAGGGTCGCTGGGCACCGGTCAACTCCACTGGCTGGAGCGGACCTTGGCCGCCCACAGCGCCCGCCACTACGACGCGGACGGCCGGCTGGTGCGCAACGCCGGAGCCGATGACGCGCACATCCTGATCTTCAGCCATCACCACAGCCCGAGTATGACCCGGCGCCCCGACGCGGCCCGCTCGGAGGAGAAGCGGCACGACGGCGAGGAACTCATCGCCCTGCTGAGCCGGTTCCCCAACGTGGTGGCGTGGATCAACGGCCACAGCCACGTCAATCGCATCACCCCGCACGCCCACCCGACGGCCGCCCGCTCCTTCTGGGAGATCAACACCGCCTCGCACGTGGACTATCCGCAGCACGCGCGGATCCTGGAACTCGTCGACAACCACGACGGCACGCTGTCGCTGTTCACCACCCTCATCGAGTCCGCCGCTCCGCACCGCACGGACTTCGACGACCTCTCGGCGGTCGGCCTCGCCTCCCTCTACCGCGAACTGTCCTACAACGCCCCCGGCCTGGCCGCCGGCATGGGCGGCGGCGTCCATGAGGCGATGGCCGGTCGCCCGGCGGACCGCAACACGGAACTCCTCGTCCACCGGGCGTGACGGGGCCGACGGTCCGGCCGACGGGGCGGGCTCGGGTGCTCCATCCGCCGGGATGCGGTCAGCGGCCGCCGGATGGCGTGTCACAGCCGGCGTGTCGCAGCGCGAGTGGTCGGGGTAACCGCCGACGCGATCCGCGAGGGCGCCCCGCTACCGGCGCCCGTCACAGCTCATCCGGGGGACCCCACCGACGCGCTGCGCTCCGACCACCGCCGTGGGCAGTACCTTCAGGAGGAACATCACCGGAGATATCGTCACAAAAACACCTTGGTGGAGTCCGCATGTCACCCTCCGTCACACGCCGGGCGAGCCGACGGCGCCTCGCCGGCACCGTGAGCGTGCTGCTGGCCGTCGGCGTGGTCCTCACCGGCCTGGTCCAGGCGGCGCCGTCCACCAACCCCCACCCCCTCGACCCGCGCATCACGGCGGTCATGCGGAAGCCGGACTACCCTCATGCCCAGTGGGGCCTGTTCCAGCAGAACCCGGCCAGCGGCGAGGTGACGCAGTCCCGCTACGCCGACCAGTTCTTCGTCCCCGGGTCGACGGCCAAACTGTTCAGCGTCAGCGGCACCTGGCAGACCCTGGGCGGCGACCACCGCTTCGTCACACCGGTGCACGCCGTCGGACAGCGGCGGGGCAGCACCCTCAAGGGCAATCTGGACCTGGTCGCGCAGGGTGACCTGACGCTCGGCGGCCGCACCCGCAAGGACGGCACCGTCGCCTTCACCACCATCGACCACACCTACGCCGACGACGTCCCGGGAGCCACCCTCACCCCGCAGGACCCGCTGGCCGGTATCGACCAGCTGGCCCGGCAGGTACGCGCCTCGGGCATCCGGCAGGTCGACGGCGATGTGGTCATCGACGCGCGGCTGTTCCGTCCGGACCCGGTGCTCGACCCGACTCCCACCCCGCTGATCGTCAACGACAATCTCATCGACCTGCTGACCACCCCCGGCTCCCGGCCGGGCACCCCCGCCGGGCTGGACTGGCGCCCGAAGGTCGCGCCCTACCACGTCACCTCGGCCGTGCGCACCGTCGCGGCGGGACAGCCCACCGGCATCGACGTGACCAGTTCCCGCGACGGCACCCGCATCCGGCTGTCCGGCACCATCGCGGCCGGATCCGCGCCCGTCCTGCGGGTGTCCGACATCAAGGACCCGAACGCGTTCGGCCGGACGGCCATGATCGAGGCGCTGCAACGCGCCGGCGTGAAGGTCCGGGCGAAGGCGGTCGGCCCCAACCCCGCCGCCCGGTTGCCGCACTCCTATCAGGGCGCGCCCACGGTGGCCCGGTACACCTCCCCGCCCTACGCCCAATACGCCAAGCTGATCCTCAAGGTGAGCCACAATCTCGGGGCGAACCTGGGGATGTGCCTGATGGCGACGACCGCGAAGAGCACCGACTGCGAGGACGGGTTCCCGGTGCTCGCCGCCTTCCTGGACCGCGCGCACGTGGACCGCAAGGCCGTACAGCTCGCCGACGGCCGGGGCGGCAACCCGGTCGACCGCACCACGCCCCGGGCCTTGGCGCAGATCCTGACGTACTGGCAGCGCACCCCCGAGGCGGCACGCTTCCGCACCTCGCTGCCGATCCTGGGCGTCGACGGACTGCTGGCGGACTCCTGCCGGCACTGCCCCTCACGCGGCAAGGTCTTCGCCAAGACGGGCACCGTCGCGGGCGGTGACACACTCAACGACCGGCTGGCGGTGGGCGCCGAAACCGCGGCCGGCTATCTGGAGACCCGCAAGGGCCACTTCGACGTGTTCTTCGACGGGGTCAACGGCGCCTCGACGCCCAATGCCGATATCAACGGCGTCCTGACCATCGGCGACGACGTGGCCGACATCGCGGCCTACCTCCAGCAGCAGTCCTCGGCCGGGCACTGAACCCCGGAGGCGGCCAGGCGTTGCCGTCGGTCGGCGGTCGCCGATCGCGGGCCGCCGGATTTAATTGGCATCTTGGATACCACTTCTGTAGAGTCGCGAGCGTGCGACTGACCAAGAGCACCGACATCGCCCTCCGCATCGCCATGCGCCTGGCAGTGCTCGGCGACCAGGACGACGCGCCCACCACCCGCGAGGTGGCGAGCGCCGTCGAGGTGCCGTACACCCACGCCGCCAAGGTCGTCAGCAAGCTCCAGCACCTGGGCGCCGTCGAGGCCCGGCGCGGCCGCGGCGGAGGGCTGAGCCTCACGACCGCGGGGCGCACGGGCTCCCTGGGAGAGCTGGTCCGCGAACTGGAGGGGGTCGACGATGTCGTGGGCTGCGAGGACGACCCACCCTGCCCGCTGCGCGGCGGCTGCCGACTGCGCGGTGCACTGCGCGCGGCACAGGAAGCGTTCTACGCCGCACTCGATCCGCTCTCGATCGCCGATCTCATCGAGAGCCCGACCGGCCCGATCCTCCTCAGCCTGACCGCCCAGCCCGGAGCCTGACCCCGCCCCGGGGACACCCACGCCGCGCACCCCACTCCCCCAGCCACGCCACGCACCACGCTCTCGATCCCCACACCCATAAATACGCATCTCAGATGCAAGTTTCGCCTCCTCCGCCCCCCTTCTCCCCTTCTTCTCCTCCCTTCGAGAATCAGGAGCAGTTGATGCTGTCGACCGAGTCCGCCAAGACCATCACCGCCACCCTCCCCGCCGTACGCGGAGCCCTCGGCGAGATCACGGCGCTCTTCTACGAGAAGCTCTTCGCCGCCCGCCCCGAGCTGCTGCGCGACCTCTTCAACCGCGGCAACCAGGCCAACGGCAGCCAGCGGCAGGCCCTTGCGGGATCGATCGCCGCCTTCGCGGGCCATCTCGTCGCGCACCCGGACAGCCGGCCGGACACCATGCTGGCGCGGATCGCGCACAAGCACGCCTCGCTCGGGGTGCGCGCGGACCAGTACCCGATCGTGCGGGAGCATCTCTTCGCGGCCATCGCCGAGGTTCTCGGCGACGCGGTGACGGACGAGGTGGTGCGGGCCTGGGACGAGGTGTACTGGCTGATGGCCCATGCCCTGATCGCCCTGGAGAAGCGGCTCACCTACGAAGCCGGCGTCCGGGACGGCAGTGTGTGGCGGCCCTATCGAGTCGTCGGACGCATCCGCGAGACGGCGGAGGTCACGACCTTCCTCCTGCGCCCGGCCGACGGCGCCCCCGTCCCGCCGTCACGACCCGGCCAATACGTCTCCGTTCAGGTCCAACTCCCCGACGGCGCACGGCAGATACGCCAGTACAGCCTGTCCGGGCAGCTGGACGGCGGACTGCAGATCTCCGTGAAGCGGGTGGCGGCGGGCCGCCGGGCCGGGGAATCGTCCGAGGATCCCGCGGGTGAGATCTCCGGCCATCTGCACGCGCACGTCCACGACGGGGAAATCCTGTACGTGAGCCCGCCATTCGGCGAGGTGGTGCTCTCCGAGGACGACGGGGGCCCGCTGCTCCTCGCCTCGGCGGGCATCGGCTGCACCCCGATGATCGGCATGCTCGCGCATCTCGCCGCCGCCGGCTCCCGGCGCCGGATCCTCACCGCCCACGCCGATCGGTCGCCCTCCGCCCACCCGTTCCGCACGGATCTGCGCCGGCTCACCGACAAGCTCTCCGACGCGACGGCGGACCTCTGGTACGAGGAGGGCGCCGGGGACGGGGACCCGACCGGGGCGGTGACCGTGCGCACCGGCCTGATGGATCTGACCCGGCTCGCCATTCCCTCCGGGACCACCGCGTATCTCTGCGGGCCGGTGCCGTTCATGAAGGCGGCACGCGCCCAACTACTGGCCTCGGGACTGCCCGCCGAGCGGATCCACTACGAGGTCTTCGGCCCGGATCTCGGCCTGTAGGCGAATGCGGGGACGTTACGGCACTGCCGACGGCACGCGTCCCGCACCCGGCCCGCTCGGCCCGTCCGGCCCGCTCGGCCCGTCCGGCCCGCTCGCCGCGTCCGGTCCAACCGCTGTCCGGGCCGGTCGCCGCACCCCGCCCGATATCCGTTGCCTGCGGCCGGAGCGCACCGCATGATGCGATCATGACTGCCAACTCACCCTCCACGTCACGCACCGTCGTCGCCCTCGCGCGCTACACGAAGCGGGAGTTGGGCGAGATCCTCGGGGAGGTGGAGGATCCGTTCGGCGTCGCGTACACCGGGCTGACCTGGCTGGCCAAGGAGCGGCACTTCGGCATCCGACGTGACGGGCGGCTGGTGGCGCACACCGGTCTGGTGACGCTGCCCGTCACGGTCGGCACGGCCGAGACCGAGGTGGTCGGCTTCGGCGGGGTGGCCGTCGCTCCCGATCTGCGGGGGCAGGGACTGGCGCGCCTCGTCGTCAACGGCGCGCGGGAACACGCCCGCGCCATGGGGCCGGCGTACGGTCTGCTGTTCTGCCGGCCGCCACTCCTGCCCCTGTACGAGCGGCTCGGCTGGCAGGCGCTTCCGGGTGAGGTGCGCGTCGAGCAGCCCGACGGGCCCGTGGTGATGCCGCTCCGGACGATGTGGACACCTCTGCGGGACGGGGCGCGCTGGCCCGAGGGACCGGTGCGGCTGCGGTCGCTGCCCATGTGAGCGGCAGAGGGATGTTCGAACCCGCCGCGTCAGCACGGGAGTCCTACGTCGTCCTTCGTCCGCGTGGCGCCCCGGCGCGTCGGTTGGACAGCTCACGCGGCTCCGACACCGTGAGAGGGTGCGTCCTCTTCTTCTTCGTCTCGTCACCGCGACCGCCGTCCTCCTGGCCACCAGCGGCTGTGTCTCCCTGCCGGCCGGCGGCTCCGTACACGGGCCCGGTCCCGCACCGGGCGGCCGCACGGTCGCCCCGGCCCGGCCCACACCGCTGGTCGCGCCCAGCAAGGGGTCCTCGCGGGAGGGGCTGGTGGACGTGGCCTCCGCGCGGCACAAGCCCGGGCGCCGACCGAAGGCGCACAAGAAGAAGACGCACAAGAAGGGCGTGGTGCAAGGGCACGCCGCGGCGGTCAACGGGCCGGAGCAGGGCGGGAGTCAGGCCGCCGCGCAGCCCCCGCGTTCCGTGCCGCCCGAGGAGCGTGTCGGGCCCCCCGAGCACACCGGGCCACGGCCGTGGCACCACGGGGAGGGGCAGCGGCGGGCTTTCCCCGGATCGCGGCGGCGCGGGTCGTCGGTCGATCCGGGGATGATGTGCCGGATGGCGTCCGGCCGGGTGCGCTCGGATCTGGTGCAGTTGTGCCGCAGCGCGTACGGACGCTGAGGCTGCCGGCCGACGGCGCGGCCTCACGCCCCGGCCGTCGGCATCCGTACGTCATCAGCCCAGGCTGATCTCCGTGCCCATCGACCGCTCCCGGGCGGCCGCGACGACCAGGGCCGCGGCCGCAGCGTCCTGCACGGCGACCCCGACGGACTTGTAGAGGGTGATCTGGTCCGGTGAGGTGCGGCCCGCCTTGGCGCCGGTGAGGAGTTCGCCCAGCTCGGCGTGTACGTGGTCCTCGGTGATGACGCCCTCGCGGAGCGGCTCCAGCAGGTCGTTGCTGCCCGCGGGGAACGGGGCCAGGGCCGCCTGCCGCGATTCCACGCACACCAGCGCCTCCGCGATCGTGGCATCGTCGATCTCGCGGCCGTCCGGGTTGAAGCCCACCGAGGTCACATGGACGCCGGGCGGGAGCCAGGAACGGCGGATCACCGGGTCGACGGCATGGGTGGTCGCGGCAGCGATGTCCGCACCGTCGAGCGCCTCGGCGTAGGTGGCGAACGCCTCGACGGAAAGCCGGAGTTCGGCCGACAGCGTCTCGGCCAGCGCGGCCGCCTTCGCGCGGTCCCGGCCCGCGATGCGGATCCGTTGGACCGGGCGGACCCGGCACATGGCCGCGGCGTGCGCCCGGGCCTGTGCGCCGGTGCCCAGGAGCGCGAGCACCGAGGCGTCGTCACGGGCCAGCAGCCGGGCCGAGAGCGCCGAACCCGCGGCGGTGCGGGCCGCGGTGATCGCCGTTCCGTCCAGCAGCGCGGTGGGCTCCCCGGTGTGCGGATCGAAGGCGACGATCAGCGCCTGATGGGTCGGCAGACCGGTACCGCCGTTGTGCGGGAAGACGGAGACCAGCTTGGTCATCAGGGTCTCGGCCGACGGCACATGGCCCGGCATCGCGGCCAGGAAGCCGTCCTGTTCGACCATCCGCACGGCCACCCGGTCCGGGGCGGCGGCGCGCCCCGCGCTGAGATCCGTCATGGCCGACGCCAGGGCGTCGATCAGCGCATCGATGTCGAGCAGCGCCTCGACCTGCGCACGTCCGAGAACCAGCATGCGTCCCATCCTCCCGATCACCGCGTACCGGCCGGCGTCCCACCGGGCCGGGATGCCGACCGTAACCCGCTGCCGGGGACGGGGACGCATATGGGGCGGCGGAGCAGAGCGCGCCGCCTGCCGGTGTCCGTGACGTCGCGTGAAGCCGCCGCGGCCGGTCGGGGATCCGACTGCGTCGGGTCACCGTTCGCGACCCTGCGCAACCCCCTCACCGTTGCCCGATCTGGGGTAAATTCTCTTTATGCCGCTTTTATGCGAGCCGGGTGCCCGGCGGGCCGAGAGGCCGGAAGCCGGACGACGGGCACGGTCCCCGCACACGGAGTCGCGGGCGGTTCGGACGCCGATGAATTCTGGGCCATGCCGCACGGCTCGTGAGGACAGTGCCCCGAGCGTCCCTTCCCGAGCCCCAGAGGCTCAACAGGAGGTGTAGTTCCATGCGAGCACAGCAGGTGAGGCGCTCCTTCGCGGTCGCCGCGGCCGGTGCCGTGCTGGCCGGCGCAGCGGCCATGGGGACCGCGGGCATGGCCGCAGCCGCGGCTCCCGCAGCGCCGGCCACGCCGTCCACGGCCAGTCAGGCCCTGCACGCCAAGTGCGCCTGGCACGCCGGTTACTGGACCAAGGTGTGGCACCCGGGGCACTGGGAGTACCGGTGGCACGGGGGCTGGTACGACGGTCACCACCACTGGCACAAGGGGTATTGGAGCAAGTACTGGCACCCCGGCTACTGGGTGAAGACCTGGCACAAGGGCTACTACACCTGTAGGCACTGAACCCGCAGGGTACGGCTGGGCACGGTGCGGCTCCCCGACGACGGGGGGCCGCACCGTGCCGTTCCGCCGCGTTTCCGCCGCTCCCCCGGGCCGTCGGGGGTGAACGAGCGGGCGAATCCGTATACCCCGAAGGGACGACGCATTGCGCGCGCAGGATCGGGCACGCGAGGACAGCGAGGCGCCGTCGCAGGACGGGTGAGGCAATCAGCGGTTCCGGCGCCTCGCCGCATTGCCTTGTGGACCGCGTTCGCCGCGGAGAAAGGGAGGGAATCCATGGACTGGCGCCATGACGCCGTGTGCCGCGAGGAGGACCCGGAGCTGTTCTTTCCGGTCGGCAACACCGGTCCCGCGCTGTTGCAGATCGAGGAGGCCAAGGCCGTCTGCCGCCGCTGCCCGGTGATGGGACAGTGCCTGCAGTGGGCGCTGGAGTCCCGTCAGGAATCGGGGGTCTGCGGCGGGATGAGCGAGGACGAACGGCGTGCCATGCGCCGCCGGGCCGCACGCAACCGGGCGCGCAGTGCCGCCGTTTGACGATCCCTCAACTGCCGGGTCCGGTACCGCGAGGCGGCACCCCGGCCCCGCCGACCCGAACCGTCAGGGGCGGTGGCGGAGCACGATCCGCCACCGCCCCTCCGTCGTGCGCGTACACGGTCTCGTGCACGCGCGGAGCGGGTCCACGGCGCCCGGCGCCGACGGGGCCCGGAGCCGGGCGGGCGCGGCGCGAGGAATGCCCGGTTTGCCGGTCCGGCGCCGGTACGCTGCCGTCACCCCCGGACGCTGACCCGGCGCATGCGGCGACGGGCTCCCGGGGCACGGTCCGGGAAGGACGTCGCCATGACCACGGAGGGACACCCCGGTGCGCTGCGCGTCCTCGTGCTCGGCGCCGCACTGCGCACCGGATCGACCAATGCCCAGCTGGCCTCGCTGGTGGCGCGGATGATGACCGAGGCCGGCGCCGATGTCGACCTGGCCGCGATGCGGGATTTCGACATGCCGCTGTACGACGGTGACGCGGAGGCCGCGGACGGGGTGCCGGCGGGCGCGCTCGCGCTGCGCGACCGGCTGGAGCGGTCCGACGCCTTCGTCCTCTCCTCCCCCGAATACAACGCCTCCGTGCCCGGTGTGGTGAAGAACGCGATCGACTGGGTCTCCCGCATCCGGCCGCAGCCGTTCAAGACCAAGCACGCGCTGCTGCTCTCCGCCTCCCCGTCGCTGGTCGGCGGCAACCGGGGGCTGTGGGCGCTGCGGGTGCCGCTGGAGCACCTCGGCACCCGGGTCTACCCGGACATGTTCAGCCTCGCCGGGGCGCACAAGGGGTTCGCCGAGGACGGGCAGCTGACCGACCCCGCGCTCCAGCAGCGCCTGAACGAGACGGTCACGGCGTTCCTCCACCTCGTCGAGGCTGATGCGCGCTATGGCTGTCTGCAGCGCCGTTGGTACGAGTTCCTCGGCGACCGCACCGGGGCTCCCGTGACCCAGCGGGCGGAGGACTGAGCCTCCTGCCCGAATGCGCCGGGGCGCTCCGCACGCGTACGCCCCGCCCCGTGACGGGACGTACGCGTGCGGCGGTCAGCGGTCCGCGGCCGCGTCGGAATCCGCGGCGGCGGCCGCGCTCGCGGCCTCGTCCACCAGCTTCTGCATCTCCGCGGCGCCGGTGGGTGACGGGGCGGCGGACGACGGGGCGGCGGTAGACGGGGTCGCGGCGGGTGCGTTGCCCTCGGCGCGTACCCCGTTGCCGCATCCTGCGACGAGCAGGCCGCACACCAACGTGGTCACCACGAGCACCGCGCACTGCCCAATGCGGGTCACGAGGAGGCCGTGTTGTGCTGCGTACGGCACCAGGAGGCGACCTTGGCGAGGTCCTTCTGCCGCTGCTGGAGCGTGGGGATCAGGGACTTGCGGTGGGTGAGCTTGTGGCTGAGGAAGGTCTCGACCTCGTTGTGCCCGGCGGCCTTCGCCTTGGCCACCCGCTTCTCCAGGCGGGCGACGGAGCCGCGGACCCCGGCGTTGCCCTGGAGCCGGTGCAGTGCCTTGGTGAGGCGCTTGTCGATCTTCGGGGCGCGCTTGCAGAGCGCCCGCGACCCGTCGCCGGCGCCGTGCTTTGCGGACGCGGAGGGCGCCGGGGTGCTGCTGCTGTCGGCGGCGGCCGCGGTGCCCACGACGCCGAGCAGCGCGGTGCAGGCGGCCACCGAGGAGAGGGCGAGGTTGCGGGTGCGCATGAAGGTCCTCCTGACAGGAAGGCGGGCACGGTGCCCGCATCTGCGGAGAAATTAGGGGTGTTCCTTGTGGAAACCTTGTGGCCGCTCCGCGGGGTCCGCCAGCCAGTCCCGGTGTGCGGGCAGCGCCGGGTGGCGGGGCCGTCCGGGCCGCTCGGCGGGGAACGTCACCTGGAAGCGGGCTCCGCGGCCTCCGGGGCCGTCCAGGACCCGCAGCTCGGCCCGGTGCAGGGCGGCCTGCTGGGCGACCAGGGTGAGCCCGAGGCCGGAGCCGGGGCTGTCCGGGCGGCGGTGGAAGCGCCGGAAGACGTCCGCCCGTCGCTGCGGGGGGACGCCCGGGCCGCGGTCGTCGACGCTGAGGACGATGCCGGGCGCGGCGGCCTCGCCGGTGGTGCGCACGGAGAGCGCGACATACCCGCCGGCGCCGGCGGACCGGCCGTGGACCAGCGCGTTGGTCAGGAGGTTGTCGAGCAGCGACCGCAAACCGGGCCGCCATCCGTGGACCTTCAGCCCCGGGCTGCTGTGGACCGCCACCTCGGCCGCGGGGTGTCCGCGCCGCAGTCCGGCGGCCGCCTCGTCGGCGAGCTCGGCCATGTCGATGGCCTCGAACGACTCCGCCTCCACCAGATCGCCCTGCGCCAGGGCGCGCAGCATCACCAACAGGCCCAGCAGGCGGGCGTGTTCGTGCCGTAGGTCGTGCACGGTCTCGGCCCGGTCGGCGGCGTCGAGGTCCTGGAACGCCTCCAGGATGTCGAGGTTGGTCTGCATGCTCATCAGGGGCGTGCGCAGTTCGTGGGAGGCGGCGGCGGAGAACGAGCGGGCCGACGCCAGTGCCTCGACGGTGCGGGCGGCCTGCTCGTCGTAGCGGCTGAGAAACGTCTGGAGCGTGCGGGCGAGGTCGTCGACCTCGGTGATGCCGGTGGGGGCGTGCTCCAGCCGGGCGGCACTGGTGTACGGATCCAGGCCGCCGGCCGTCTGTTGCAGCCGGCGCAGCGGCCGGGCCGCGCGGGCCGCGAGCAGCCAGCCGACGCCACCGGCGAGCGGCGCGGCCAGCAGGGCCACCGTGAGCACCCGGCGGCGCACCAGCCCGAGTTGCGCCTCGCGCGCCGTGTCCGGGGAGAACAGCCACAGCGTCCCGCGCGCCCCGGGGCCGCCGCCGTCCACGGGTACGGCGAGCACCCGCCAGCTCTGGCCGTGCGACCGCACGGTGGCCGGGCGGGTGCGCTCCCCGGGCGGCGGCACCGGCCCGGCGGGCTGCGGGCCGTCCCGCAGGGTGCCGCCGGGGCCGGTCAGCCGCACCCCGACGTCCAGGGCGGCGGTGAACAGCTTGCGCTGGCGGGCCTGTTCGGCGCGCGGCCGGTCGTGCGAGGTGGCACGCAGCAGGCCGCGGGCCGCCACCGCCACGCTCTGGGCCCGTGCGGCGAGCCGCTGATCGGCCTGGGCGCGCAGGTCCTTGCCCACCAGGGTCACCAGGACCCAGCCGGACGCCACCACCAGCAGCGGCACCACCGTCCCGGCCACCAGCGCGATCCGGGTGGACAGCCTCATCGCGCCGCCCCGCTCTCGTCGTCCCGCAGCACGAACCCCACGCCGCGCACGGTGTGCACGATCCGGCCGCGGCCGCCCGCCTCCAGTTTGCGGCGCAGGTAGCTGACGAAGGTGTCCACGGCGTCGGTGCGGACCTCGAAGTCGTAGCCCCAGACGCGCTCCAGCAGCTGGTCGCGGGTCAGCACCTGCCCGGCGTTGCGGGCCAGGACCTCCAGCAGGGAGAACTCCCGCCGGGTCAGGGTCAGCTCCCGGTCGTCGAGCCGCGCGCGGTGCGCCGCCGCGTCGAGGGTGAGGCCGCCGACGTGCACGGTGTCGGTGTCGGCGGGCGGCCGGCGGCGCAGCAGTGCGTGCAGGCGCAGCACCAGCTCGTCCAGGGCGAACGGCTTGACGAGGTAGTCGTCGCCGCCGGCCTGGAGCCCGGCGACCCGGTCGGCGACCTCGTCGAGCGCGGACAGCATCAGGACCGGTATGTCGTTGCCGCTCTCCCGCAGCCGCCGGCACACCGTGATGCCGTCGAGGTCCGGCATCGAGATGTCGAGGACCATGACGTCCGGCGGCGACTGCGCCAGTCGCTCCAGCGCGGCCCTGCCGCCCTCCGCCAGTGCGACGGTGAAGCCGTTCAGCCGCAGCCCGCGGCCAAGTGAGCGGCGGATCGCGGCGTCATCGTCCACCAGCAGGACCCGTCCGGTACCGCTTTGTCCGTACATGCACCCCTCCGTGGTGACGGCAGCCTGCCGACAGCATGCGGTACGGCCTCGGCGCCGCCTCGGGCGCGGTCGGGGAAGCCGGACGGGTGGGGAGGTGGTCACAGGAGGGGGACGCGGCGGACCCGGAGGGCTCGCGCGGCGTCCCGTACGGGATAATGCGGGGCATGCGGATCTCAGCCAGGGCGGACTATGCCGTGCGTGCCGCGCTGGAACTCGCCGCCGCACGGGAGGCGGGACCGCTCAAGGCGGAGGCCATCGCCCATGCCCAGGACATTCCTCACAAGTTCCTCGAAGGCATCCTGAACGACATGCGCCGGGGCGGGCTGGTGCACAGTCAGCGCGGCGGCAACGGCGGCTACCGGCTGGCCAGGGCCGCGGAGGCGATCAGCATCGCCGACGTGATCCGCGTCGTGGACGGGCCGCTGGTGTCGGTCCGCGGCGTGCGCCCGCCGGAGCTGTCCTACACCGGCCCCGCCGCCTCCCTGCTGCCGCTGTGGATCGCCCTGCGGTCCAATGTCCGGGAGATCCTCGACGGGGTGTCGCTGGCCGATGTCGCGTCGGCCGGGCTCCCGGCGGAGGTGTCCGCGCTGACCGAGGACCCGGCCGCCTGGGACAATCCGTAGGCACCGTCGCCGCGGTCCCGGACCAGGGCCTGTCGTGTGGATCAGACCCGCTCCCTCCCGTGCGCTGATCTCGTATCCCAAGACCGCCTTGTCCACGCTGTGAACGTCCCTTGCCCTGCGCGCAGTCGGCGCCGCATGCTTCCGGCATCAATTCCTATCAATCCAGTGGGAAAACTAGGGAAGAAGAGACGGCAGGGCCGCCGCACGGCGTGCCGCCTCTCCGGCCGGTGGCGCGGCCGCCGGTGCCGCGCCCGACACACCCGACAGGACGGTGCACCGCGCCATGCCGAAGAAGTCCGCAGCACGGCCCGGTCCCGCGCAGTGGGACCAGGGCGCCGGTGAAGCGCTCCGGGCGCGGCTGATCCGTGAGGTCGCGGACGATCTGGCGGTGGACGCCCTGCCGCGCGACCGGGCGGGGAAGCCTCCGTTCGACGAGGCCGCGCGGCTGCGCGAGGCGGGGCTGCCCGCGCTGCTGACCCCGCCCGGTCCGGACGGCCGGGGCACCGACTGGCGCACCGCCTGTGCGGTCGTCCGGGAGATCGCGGCGGCGGACGGCTCCATCGGCGAACTGCTGGGCCGGCACTACGCGCTGTCGTGGAGCGCCCGCTTCTTCGCCGCCCCGGAACGGGCCGACCGGCTGGAGCGCCGGGCGGTGGCGGAGCAGTGGCTGTGGGGCGGGAGCACCGACCTCCCGGGCGCCGAGCCGGCCGCGGAGCCCGGCCTCGCGCTCACACCGGCCGGTGGCGGATACCTCCTCGACGGGCGCGCCGCCCTCGCCGCGGGTGTGCAGGTCTCCGACCGGCTGGTGCTCGGCGGGGTGGACACCGCCACCGGCGACTGGCTGATGGTGCGTCTGGACCCGGAGCGTCCCGGTGTGACGGCCGACGCCGCGCACGACCGCCTCGGCCAGCGGCTGACCGGAGCCGGCACCCTCACCTTCGACGGCGTCCCGGTCCTCGTGGACGAGGTGCTCGGCACCGTCCCCCGCGACGAGCACAGCGTCCCTCCGTACGCCACGCTCGCCCCGCTGGCGCTCCGGCTCGCCCTGGTGCACGTCGCCCTGGGCACCGCCGAAGGCGCGCTGGCCGAGGCGCGGGACGCCGACCGGGCCGCACCGGGCCGCCTGCCGGGGACACCGCCGGAAGACGACGCCTACGGGGACGCCTATGCGGACCGCACCGGTGCGGATCCCTATCTCCTGCTCGCGTACGGGGAGCTGGTGACGGCGGCTCATACCGCGGCCGTGGTGGTGGAGTCGGCGACCGAGGCGCTGGCGAGGGGACTGGCGGCCGGCGGCGGGTTCGGGGTCGACGAGCGGGCCGAGATCGCGGTGCGGGTGGCCGCGGCGGAGGCGGTCACCGGCCGCGCGGCGATGCGGATCACCACGCGCGTCCTGGAACTCACCGGGGGCGCCGCCGACTCCCTGGGGCTCGACCGGTTCTGGCGCAATGCCCGCGTCCTCACGGCACAGGCCTCCCCCGCCCACCGGCTCCGCGACATCGGCGACCACTATCTGAACGGTACGCACCCGCCGTTGACTCTGCGCGCCTGACCGCTCGGGGCCCGTCACGCGGTGAGGGGCAAAATGCCGGGGCGTCGGCGCAGCTTCGAACGGATCGGCACCGGGGGCTGCTACATCTCGTGTGTGCCTCCCCGAGCGGGGAAGCCCGTCGGTCCTGTGAGGTGGCGCCTTGTCAGAAAGCAGCAGTGTTCCGGTACACCGGCCCGCCAGACGGGGGGAGCCCCTCCAGCGGCTGCTGTTCGGCGGGGTGTACGGTTCGGTGCTCGCCAGCGCGCTGGCGGCGGCCCTGGACCACGAGGGCCGGCCGGCGGACCCCGGGTATGACGCGCTGTGGGTGACGCTGGCGGCGATCGCGTCGGCCGCGGCCCACGGCTATGCGCACTCCATCGCGCACCGCACCGAGGAGGACACCCAGGTCACCGCGAGCGCGGTGCGCTCCATGCTCACCGAATGGCCGCTGGTGGCCGCGGTGGTGCCGACGGTGGCCGCCCTGCTCGGCTCCTATGCGCTCTGGTGGAGCGAGGAGAGCGCGGTCGAAGTCGCCCTGGGCATCAACATGGTGGCGCTGTTCGGCTGGGGTGTGTGGGCGGCCCGAGTGGCCGGCCGGGGGTGGCCGGCGTCCCTGCGCGTCGGTGGTGTGGACGTGCTGATCGGCCTGTTCATCGTGATCGCCAACGTCGTGAGCAAGTAGCCGACGGCAGCGGGCCCGGGTCGGATCGAGGTTCCGTCCGGGCAGGTGCCGCTCCCCGGGTCAGTGCGGTGCTTTCACCGCCAGCCAGTCGGCGATGGCCCGGGCGATGGGCTGGTCGGTCTCCAGTTGGACGAAGCCGAACTGGCCGCCCTGGTTGCACTCCAGGAACCACCAGGCCCCCTCGGGGTCCTCGGCGAAGTCGAAGGCACCGTAGGCGAGTTGGGCGATGTCCAGGTAGGAGAGCACCGCCCGGTGGATGGTGTCCGGGACCTCGACGGGCTCCCAGGTGCCGTGGTGGGTGAAGCGGCTGTCCACCTCGTCCGGGTCGGCCTTCTTGCGGGCGGCGAAGAGCTGGTCGCCGACGCAGGTCAGCCGGATGTCGGCGGCCTTGGGGACATGCCGCTGGAGCAGGGTCGGGCCGGCCGCCACCCCGGAGAAGTCCGTGTCCGGGCTGATGCGGGTGGTGGGCAGCACCATCGGCGGGTCACCGGGGTGCTTCCCGCTGACCGACTTCACCACGAGGTCCCGCTGGGCGGCGGCGAACTGGCGGGCGGCGGACGGGAAGGAGGTGAGCAGTGTGGGGGGAACGAGGAAGCCGCTGCGGTGGGCGACGTGGAGCTGCCAGGGCTTGTAGCGGGCCTGTGCGGCCGCGGTGGGGTGGTTCATCCAGCGTGCCCGGGTGCAGCTGAGCATGCCGTACAGCGCCTGTTCGGCCTCGGCCGTGATCCAGGCGGACTGTTCGGCCGAGCGTGCTCCGGGAGCGCCGGGCCGGCGGACCCACACCGAGCGCAGGCTGTCGAGGCTCACCATGCGTTCGCCCGACTTCAGATATCCGTGGAAGTCGTTGTCGGTGTACTCCGCCGACAGCGAGACCCGCCCGGGGAGGTCGGCGGGGTCGAGCCGGACGAGCGGCACCCCGAGGTCGTGCAGCGTCGCGACCACGATGTCCGCGGTCAGGTCTTCCTCACAGGTGAGGACCAGGACGGTCATCGGTGCTCAGTCGTCGAAGTGGGTCTTGGAACCGGCGGTGGAGGCGGTGGTGCCGGTGGCCAGCAGCACGGCGCGGCTGCAGGTGGCCGGGCGTCCGTCCGGCAGGACGTTGAGTTGCCGCGTGGCGTCGTAGCTGTAGGGGGTGCTGGTCGCCGACTTCACCGCCGGCCGGGCGTAACTCAACGCAAACGGTCGCATGCCATCTCCTTCAAAAAACAGTTTCCGAGCCTTAGCCACGGGGCAGAGGTGGAAGGCCCCGCCTTATGACTCTGCACGGAAGACGCGACAATCTGGCCGTTTAGTTGCTTCTTTTGCTCGTTTCCAGCGTTCCACTTGACTGAAAAGCGGCGAACGCGTACTCACTGTTCTCCTTACGTGCCGCCGCGTAGGCGCCGCGCCCCGGGCATGCCGCAAAGCCCCGCCCTGGCAGGCGGGGCTGACGGGCCGTCAGTGACCGGTGAGCCTACTCCGGAGGCACCCCGCCGACCGCGTCCCGCACGGGTGTGCCGTCCAGAAGGGCGGCGACGAGGTCCACGGTCAGCCGGTGCCAGTGGCGGGCGCCCCGGAGCATGGTGTGTCCGCCGCGCGGCATGGCGACCGTGTGGACCCGGGCCCCGGACCGCCGGGCGCGGTCGGCGAAGTGCCAGGAGGCCTCCGCGTCGGTGATCCGGTCGCGTACGTCGTGCAGCAGCACCAGGGTCCGCTCCCGCAGATGGGTGACGGGCTCCCCCGGCGGGCACCAGGGGGCGAGCGCGACGACGCCCCGCACCGCGGGGTGTCCGCCGGTGCGCAGGGCGGCCCGGCCGCCCATGGAATGGCCGACCAGCACCACCGGCACATCCGGGGCCCGGGCGACCAGTTCGTCGAGCGCCGCGCGGGCGTCCCGGGCGGCGTCCGCCTGCGGCCCGTTCCAGCCCCGGTAGCGGTAGCGCACGGAGGCGAGCAGCACCTCCCGGCCGCGCGGGGTGCGGGAGATCGCGGCGGCGAAGGGCCGCATCCGCAGCGCGGGGAGGTTCAGCCGGGTGGGCGGGGTGCGGTCGTCGGGACGCCCTCCGTGCAGCAGCAGCACCGCCGCCTGGGCGGTGTCCGGGCCATGGTGCACCAGCAGCGGCCGGTGCGGCTGCCCGTCGTCGGGTTCCGGGGGCCGGGCCGGGGAGGTCGTCATGGGCGGGGGTCCTCGGGGTCGGGGTGGCGGCGCGGTGGCAGGGGGAGGAATCCGCTGGTGCGGGCCGTGTAGGCGGCGTATCCGGGGCGGTCGGCGAGCTGCTTCTCCAGCAGGCGCTTGCCGCTGCCGACCGTCAGCAGGCAGGACATCACCAGCGGCGAGACGACGGTGACGGCGGCGGCCTGCCAGGTGCCGCAGGCCAGTCCGAACAGCCCCCACCAGACGAGGAAGTCGCCGAAGTAGTTGGGGTGCCGGGTCCAGCTCCACAGGCCGCGGTCCATGACCTTCCCCCGGTGGGCCGGGTCGGCCTTGAACCGGGCGAGCTGATGGTCGCCGACGCTCTCGAAGACGAAGCCGGCGGCCCACAGCAGCCCGGCGGCGACGGCCCCGGGGCCCAGCGGCACCGGCACGTACGGGGCCACCTGCACCGGGAGCGACACCAGCCACACCAGGGCGGCCTGGAGCAGGTAGACCATGCGCAGGGCGTAGGCGTCGCGGCTGCCGGGAGCCCTGGCGAGCAGCCGCTCGTAGCGCGGGTCCTCGCCGTGCCCGCGGCCGCGGCGGGCGATGTGGGCGGCCAGCCGCAGCCCCCACACCACGGTGAGGACGGTGACGAGCAGCCGCCGGCCGTCGTCGCCGTGGCCGGCCGACAGCGCCCAGCTGACCAGGGCCACCACGGCGAACGCCACGCCCCAGGCGATGTCCACCAGGCGGTGCAGTCCTCTGGCCCGGGCGACGGCGAAGGTGGCGAGGAGCACCGCGAGGGCGGCCCCGGCCGACGCGGCGGCGTTGACGGCGAGGGCCGCCCAGGGCAGTCCGGTCATCCCCGTCCTCCCGGCACGTACCAGTCGTACGGCGTGGGCGGCATGGCGGCCTCTCCTTCCGGGGTGGGGCGTACCGCGAGGATCTGGTCGACGCCCATCCGGCGCTCGCGGAACGCGAGTCCGCTGCCGGCAAGGTACAGCCGCCACACCCGGGCGGTCGGCTCCCCGGCCAGTGCGACGAACTCCGTCCAGCGGGTCTCCAGGGTGTGGTGCCAGGCGGCGATGGTCCGTGCGTAGTGCTCCCGCAGCGACTCGACGGACCGCACCTCCAGCCCGGCGGCCTCCAGCAGACCGACGGTCTCGCCGAGCGGACGCATGTGCATGTCGGGGGCGATGTAGGACTCGATGAACGCACCGCCGCCCCGGGCGCCGGCGCCGCGGGACATCTGCTGGACCAGCAGCCGTCCGCCAGGGCGCAGCAGCGTGTGCAGGCGGGCGGCGAAGGCCGGGTACTGCGCGTCGCCGACGTGCTCGCCCATCTCGACGGCGCAGACCGCGTCGTGGGGGGCCTCCGCGATGTCCCGGTAGTGCCGGAGCCGGACGTCGACCAGCTCGCCCAGCCCCTCCCGGGCGACCTGGGCGGCCACGTGGTCGTGCTGCTCGCGCGACAGGGTGACCGCGGTGACGTGGGCCTTGAACTCCCGTGCCGCGTACAGCGACAGGCTCCCCCAGCCGCAGCCGATGTCCAGCAGCCGGGCGCCGGGGAAGAGTCCCAGCTTGCGGCAGATCAGCTCCAGCTTGTCGCGCTGGGCGTCGGCCGGTCCGTAGGACGGGTCGTCGGGGCGGGTCCAGTAGCCGCAGGAGTAGGCCATGGTCTCGTCCAGCAGCAGCGCGTACCAGTCGTTGGACAGGTCGTAGTGGTGGCTGATGGCGGCGCGGTCGCGGCCGGTGCTGTGGAGGGCACCGCGCAGCCGGGCCTGCGGGGCGCCGGGTGCGGGCGGACGCGGGCCCAGGGCCCCCAGGCGCAGGGCGGTGACGGACAGCGCGGCCAGCTGCCGGGGGCCGGGAGCGGCGGGGGCCGGGCCGCTGTCGCGTACCGTGCGCCACACTCTGCTCAGCGCGTCGGCGAGGTCGCCCTCGACGTCCAGCTCGCCGGCGATATAGGCCTGGGCCAGGCCCAGTTCGCCGGGCTGCCACAGCAGTCGGCGCAGTGCGCGCCGGGCGCGCAGCACCACGACCGGCGCGTCCGGCGGCCCGGCCTCGCTGCCGTCCCAGGCGCGCAGCCGCACCGGCAGGCCGCCCGGGAAGTGGCCGGCGAGGAGGGCGGCGAGTCGGTGCGCGACGGGCGTCATCGGCGCTCTCCGTCCTTCGTCGGGGCGGCGGGGGTCAGGAGCAGCTGGCGCACGTCGAGGTAGCCGGCCCGGAACCCGGCTTCGGAGTAGGCGAGATAGAACTCCCACATCCGGCGGAAGACCGGGTCGAAGCCCAGCGCGGCGACCTCGGCGGAGCGTGCGGTGAAGCGCTCGCGCCACAGCCGCAGCGTCTCGGCGTAGTGGCCGCCGTATCCGTCGTTCTCCCGCACCCGGAGTCCGGCGGCGGCCGCGCACCGTTCGACGGCCTCGACGGAGGGGACGATGCCGCCGGGGAAGATGTACTTGTGGATCCAGGTGTAGGTGGAGCGGGTGGCGCGCATCCGCGCGTCCGGCATGGTGATGGCCTGGAGGGCGATCCGGCCGCCCGGTGCCACCAGGCGGGCCAGCGCCTCGAAGTAGACGGGCCAGTACTCCGCGCCGACCGCCTCGATCATCTCCACGCTCACCACGGCGTCGTAGACCCCGGTCACCTGCCGGTAGTCGCACAGCTCCACCGAGACCCGGTCCGCGTGGCCGGCCCGGGCGATACGCTCGACGGCCAGGTCCCGCTGCTCCTGCGACAGGGTCACGGACACCACCCGGGCGCCGCGGGCGGCGGCGCGCAGGGCCAGTTCGCCCCAGCCGGTGCCGATCTCCAGCAGCCGGGTGCCCTCGCCGACGCCGGCCAGGTCCAGCAGCCGGTCGATCTTACGGTGCTGGGCGTCGGGGAGCGCGTCCCACTCGGCGGGGCGTTTGCGGAAGACGGCCGAGGAGTAGGTCATGCTGCGGTCGAGGAAGAGCGAGAAGAGGTCGTTGGACAGGTCGTAGTGGCGGTGGATGTTCTGCCGTGCGCCGTCCAGGGTGTTGCGCTGCGCGCCGGGCCGGCGGCGCGCCCAGACGCCCCGGAGCCACTGCAGCGGGCGGGGCACCAGCGAGGTCAGCCGGGAGGCGAGCACGGTCAGTACGCCAACCAGGTCGTCGGCGTCCCACTCCCCCGCCATGTAGGACTCGCCGAAGCCGATCAGCCCGTCGGCGCCGATCCGGCCGAAGAACGCGGCCGGGTCGTGCACCCGCAGCAGCGGGCCCTCGACGCCGGTGACAGGCGCGTCACCGTAGAGGACGCGCAACGGCAGTGCGCCCAGGGCACGTTGCACAATGCTGCGGGTCGCGGCGGTGCGCAGGGCCGAGGCGTGTGGGCCGCGCGCCACATCCGGCCAGGCTGCCGCGTCCGGTTGCGCCGGAGCCGTCGCGACAGCGGCGGCCGGGGCGGCGGCACCGGCTTCGGTGCGGTCCGAGACGGAGGTGTTCACTTCATGCCCTCCTGAAGGCGGTGGCGGGTTCGGGGCTGCACGGGAAGCCCGCGCAGGAGCAGTCGGATGCCGTGCCGGCGGATCGCGGCCGAGACCGCGGCGGTCGACCAGGGGTGGCGCCGCGCCGCGGCCAGCAACTGCCGGGCGGTGGCGGGCCGCCGGGTGCCGCGTACGGTCGCGGTGAACGGCGTGCTCGCCCCGCGTCGCAGCTGGACGGTCAGATCGAGGCGGCCGTCCGGCTCGGGCAGGCGCATCCGGTAGGCGCCGTCGACGGGGAAGAACGGGGAGACATAGAACTCCTTGGCGGTCTCCGCGTGGTCCTGTGCGTCGGTGCGCAGCAGATAGCAGTGGCGCTCGCCGTAGGTGTTGTGCACTTCGGCCACGACGCAGATCTGCGCGCCGTGCCGGTCGTGGCACCAGTACAGGGTCAGCGGGTTGAAGACGTGTCCCAGGACCCGGGCGTGCGCGAGCATCAGCACCCGCCCGCCGTCGAGTGCCACGCCACGGCTCGTCAGAAAGCGTTCCAGGCCCGCCCGGAGGGAGGGCGCGGTGCCGCCGAAGTGGTCGCGGGGGTCGAACCGGGCCAGGGGGCGCAGGGCGGCCGGGAGGCGGGGCGGGTGGTCGAGGTCGATCAGCCAGAGATAGGTGCGGTGGCGCAGCGCGTGGCGCACCGGGGCCGTACGGGTGTGGGAGACCACGCACTCGTAGAGGGCCGGGGTGTGCGCCTCGGTGCCGGGGACGGCCGGGGCGGCCGCGGGGGCGGTCACCAGCGCACCCCCAGGGCCGCGGCCGCCTGGACGCCGGAGCGGCAGCCGTCCTCGTGGAAGCCCCAGCCGTGGTAGGCCCCGGCGAACGCGGTGACCGCCGTGTTGAGCTGCGGCAGCCGCTGCTGGGCGGCGAGCGACTCGGGGGTGTACTGGGGGTGGGCGTAGACCATGCGCGCCAGGACCCGGTCGGCGGGGACGCGGTCGCCGGCGTTGAGGGTGACGACGAAGTCCTCGGCGGTGTCCAGCCGTTGCAGCCGGTTCATGTCGTAGCTGACCCGCACCTCGTCGGCGGGCGTGGTGCAGGAGGACATCAGGTAGTTCCACGAGGCGCGGGCCCCGCGGGCACGGGGCAGCAGCGAGGTGTCGCCGTGCAGCACGGTGGTGTTGCGCGAGTAGCGGAACGTGCCGAGGATCCGCCGCTCGTCGTCGGTGGGCCGGGCGAGCATCCGCAGGGCCTGGTCGGGGTGGGTGGCCAGCACCACCGCGTCATGGGCGTGTTCGGCGCCGTCCTCCGTGACGATCCGGGCCCCGTCGGGAGTGCGGTGGACGGCGCGGACCGGGGTGCCGGTGCGCACCGCGGTGAGCTGCTTGCCGATCCGGCTGACGTACTCCACCGAGCCGCCGGTCACCGTCCGCCACCGCGGGGAGCCGCCGACCGACAGCAGCCCGTGGTGCGCCAGGAAGCGGAACAGGTAGACGGCGGGATAGCGCACGGCGGTGGTGGGGGCGCAGGACCACACCGCGGAGACCAGCGGCATGACGAAGTGGTGGACGAAGTACCGCGAGAAGCGGTGCGCGGTGAGGAAGTGGCCGAGGGTGAGGGCGTCGCCGGGGTCGAGGGCGAGCGTGGTGCGCGCCGCGCGGTGGAAGGCCCGGATCTCGGTCAGCATCCGCAGATAGCGGCCCCGCAGGACGTTGCGCGGCTGGGCGAACACCCCGGCCGGGCCGCGGGCACCGGCGTACTCCAGTCCGCAGCCCTCGCACCGCACCGACATGCTCATCTCGGAGTCCTGGGTGGCCACGCCGAGTTCGCGGAAGAGCCGCAGCAGCAGCGGATAGGTGCGCTCGTTGTGGACGATGAAGCCGGTGTCGACCCGTACCGTCCGGCCGTCGCCCGTGGGCCGGTCGTGCGTGTGGGCGTGGCCGCCGAGCCGGTCCTCCGCCTCGTACAGGGTCACCTCGCACCCGCCTCGCTCCAGCACATGGGCCGCGGTGAGCCCCGCGACGCCGCCGCCCACCACCGCTGTCCGTCGACGCTCCACAGCCGGCTGCCTCCTCCTGTCGGGGCGGGGCCGCTTCCTCCCGCGGCGCCCTGCTCACCAGGGGATTCGGAACCGGTGGCGGCGCGGATTGGTGGCGATGTGCACGAACTCGGAGCCGTCGACGGGAGGCGCGGGGCGCGTACGGGCACGGCTGACGGCCCCGCCGCCAAGGTCGGCGGAGGGGCCGTCAGCCGTGCGCGGGGGGCCGGTGGGGCGCGGCGGTCACACGCCGAGGAGGCCCAGGGGTGCGCTGGTGGGCCGGCTGGAGCCGCCCGGCGGTTCCGCGGTGATGCCGACGCCGTCGGCGCCCCGCGGTCCGCCGGTCAGCAGCATCGCGCCACTGGAGCGGCCGGTCTCGACGAGTCCGGCGGGCACCATCGAACCGTCGCGGCTGTACCAGAGTTCGTAGACCCGCCCGCCGGGCAGCGCCGGCAGGCCGTGGTAGAGGAACGCGGTGCGGCCCTGCCGCTCGGAGGCCACGACCGTCCCGCTGCCGCCGCCCTTGAGCGCCGTGGTGTGGAAGGTGGCGTCCGGGGCGGCCAGCAACGCGCTGACCGCCGCCGCCTGTTGCTCGGCGCGCACGCCGCGGTCCCGCTGCGCGTCGGCGTCCTGCCGGGCCTGGACGGCGTACCCGCCGGCGACCGCGGCGGCCACCAGGCAGGCGGCGGCCGCCAGATAGGGCAGCCGGTGCCGCATCCGCCGGCGCATCGGCACCACGTTCGCCGCGTGCTCGGCCGGCGGCAGCTGCCGGACCTCGGGCAGGGCGGCCATCACCCGGGTGCGCAGGGCGGCCGGGGGGACCTCGGCCACCGCCAGGGCCAGCCGGGCCGCGGTCTCCTGGAGCTCGCGGACCTCCTGGGTGCAGGCCTCGCACCGGTCGAGGTGGCGGGCGAACTCCGCGGCCTCCCGGCCGGTCAGCGCGCCCAGGGCGTAGGCGCCGGTCAGGGTGTGCAGTTCGACGGTGCTCATGCCGATACCCCCAGGCAGTCGCGGAGCCGGATCAGCCCGTCCCGCAGCCGTGTCTTGACCGTTCCCAGTGCCGTGCCGAGCAGGTCGGCGGTCTCACGGTAGGTGTACCCGCGGTAGTAGGCGAGGGTCACCGACTCCCGCTGGAGCTCGGTCAGCTGTCCCAGGCAGCGGCGGACCTGCTCGCGCTCCAACCGTCGTTCCACCTGCTCGCTGACCTCGTCGAACGCCGCGGTGTAGCCGTGCACCGCGGCCCGGTGGTCGCGGTCGGCCGCGGCCTGGGCCGAGCGCACCCGGTCCACCGCGCGGCGGTGCGTCATCGTCATGATCCAGGCCATCGCGCTGCCCTGCCGCGGGTCGAAGCGGGCCGCGGACCGCCACACCTCGATGAGCACCTCCTGCGCGACCTCCTCGGACTGGGCCGGGTCCCGCACCACCCGGCGCACCAGGCCCAGCACGGTCCCGGCCACCGCCGTGTAGAGACTCTCGAACGCCTGCTGATCGCCCCGGGAGACGCGGTCGAGCAGGGACTCCAGGGCACCGCTGTGCGGCGCTGAGGAGCGGTCGCCGCGGCGGGCTGCGACGGGCATGGACACCTCCGGACTGTGACGTGGTCACAGCTGATTCGGCGCCGGGTGACACCTGGATTGGTGGAGAGAGGGATTCTTGCCGATGGCCCGGCGGTCGCCGCACCCGCCCCTGTCCCTCCAGGCCCCGGCCCGCGCGGCCCCGGCCCGCCGGCGGGAGGCTACCGGCCGAGGTCGCGCAGGATCTCGCGGGCCGCGCGGGCGCCGGAGGCCAGCGCCCCCTGGACCGAGCCGGTCGCCCGGTGGTCCCCGCACACATAGCGGCCGGTGCCGATGCGCGAGGGCCGGCTCAGCGGCTGCGGCGGCAGCATCGCGGGCAGCGCGTCATGGACGGTGCGGACGGTGAGCAGCTCCCATGCGTCGGTGTCGGCGTCGTAGGCCTCGGCCAGCGCCGTCCGCACTCCGTCCTCCCGTCCCGGGGTGTCCGCGCCGAGCACCGAGGTGGCCACCAGGCTGTAGCCGTCCGGCGCGTAACCGGGGACCACCTCGCTCAGGACGCAGGTGTGCAGGAACCGCCGGCGGACGTCGACGAGCAGGGTCGGCTCAGCCAGCGGGGTCGCCGTCGACACGTGGTAGTAGGTCGTGACCTCGCGGTGCGGCGGGATGTACAGCCCGGGCAGCAGGGAGGCGGCCGCGGCGGCTCCGGTGGCGACCACGACGGTGCGGGCCGGGAGGTGCTCGCCGCCGGCGGTCATCACCCCGTCGTCGGTGAGCCGGGCGACCGGGCGGTCCAGCCGCACCGTGTCCGGCGGCAGGACGCCCGCGAGCTGCCGGGGCACCGCGCCGATGCCGTCGCCGGGCAGGCACAGGGTGCCGCGGATCATGCTGCGCCACACCAGGTGGAAGAAGCGGCTGGAGGTCTCCAGTTCGTCCTCCAGGAAGATCCCCGACAGGAACGGCCGGAAGAACCGTGCGACGAACTCCTCGGACACCCCGGCCGCGGCGAGCGCGGTGCGGGTGGTGCGCTCCGTGCCGCGCTTGAGGAGGGCGGCCGGCGCCAGCGCGTCGCGGGCCGACAGTCCGCCGAGCGCCAGCAGGTCCCGGGCGCCGGCCAGCCGGCCCGGCAGCAGATCGGCCGCCCGGCGCGGCTCGCGGCTGGGGTCGGTGAAGCGCAGCCGGCCGCTGCCGGTGTGCACGAGCACGGCCGGCGAGAAGGGGTGCAGCCGCAGCGCACGCCGCTGGATCCGCCGCTTGACCTGGGGGTAGGCGGTGTTGAACACCTGGAAGCCACGGTCGATGACGAACCCTTCCACCCGGTCCGTACGCATCCGCCCGCCGACCCCGTCGGAGCCTTCGAGGACCTGGACGGCCAGCCCGGCCGACCGCAGATCGGCGGCGCAGGCGAGCCCGGCCGCTCCCGCGCCGACGACCAGGACATCGACCGCACTGCCGGCTGCCGTCATGGGGCACCGCCTTTCGCCTCGGGCACCGTGTCCGCACGCCTCGGGCCGGCGGGGCCGGTGCGCCGCTGTGGGCTCTTCGTACCGTCCCGCCGCGGCGCCCGGCCGGATGCACCGGAATTCCCGCGCGTCGCACCCGGCCGCCCGGCCGGGACCTGCGCGAGGATCGCCGTCGGGGCACGAGGCACGGAGAGGACCGGGTGTGCGGGACGCGGATGCCGTCATCGTCGGCGCGGGAGCGGCCGGGCTCTCGCTCGCCCACCGGCTGTGCGCCCCCGCGGCGGGCCCCGGGCCGCGGGTGCTGCTGGTCGACGCGCCGCCCGGCCCCCGCACCCCGCCGGAGCGCACCTGGTGCTACTGGGAGGCGCCCGGCGGCGCCTTCGACGGCGCGCTGACCGCCTCGTGGGAACGGCTGCGGGTCCACGGGCCCGGTGGTGCGGCGACCGTGGGCAGCCCCGCGCCCTTCCGGTACAAGATGCTGCGCTCGCGGGACTTCGAAGCCCTGGTCGGCGCCCGGCTCGCCGGCGCGGGCGGCGTCGCACGGGTCGAGGCGACGGTCGATCACGTGCGGGACGCGCCCGGCGGGGCCGAGGTACGGGGGCGGGACGCGGCGGGGCGGCCGGTGCTGCTGCGGGCGCGCTGGGCCTTCGACTCCCGCCCGGCCGGCCGCCTGCCGTCGGCCCGCACCACGCTCCGGCAGCACTTCCGCGGGTGGTTCGTGCGGACCCGGCGCCCCGCGTTCGACCCCGCGACGGCGGATCTGATGGACTTCCGCACCCCGCAGCCCGCCCACGGACTGTCGTTCGGCTATGTGCTGCCGCTGGACGAGTGTGCCGCGCTGGTGGAGTACACCGAGTTCTCCCGCCGCGCCCTGGACACCGCCGGCTACGAGCGGGCCCTGCGCCACTACACCGAACAGGTGCTGCGCCTGGGCGCGTTCCGGGTCACCGGGACCGAGCAGGGCGTGATCCCGATGACCGACGGGCGCTTCCCGCGGCGGGGCGGGCGCGCGGTGTTCCGCATCGGGACCGCGGGCGGCGCGACCCGCCCCTCGACCGGGTACACCTTCGCCGCGGTGCAGCGGCAGAGCGCGCTGATCGCGGCGGCCCTGCGGGCGGGCCGGACGCCGCTCCCGCCGCCCGCGCACACCTCGTGGCACCGGGCGCTGGACGCGGTGCTGCTGCGGGCGCTGGACAGCGGACGGGTGGACGGGGCCGAGTTCTTCGCCGGGCTGTTCCGCACGGTGCCGACGGCGCGGCTGCTGCGGTTCCTCGACGGCCGCTCGCGGCTGTGGGAGGACGTCACCATCGGGCTGCGCACCCCCGTGCTGCCGATGCTCCGCACCGTCGCCGAACTCCCGCTGCTGCCCCGCCGTGCCGCGCCCTGGTGACCGACCCCCACCCGCACGGGGCGCCCGCCGCCCCTCCTACCGACCCCTTGAGGAGGGCTCGTGACACCTCGACAGCGGCACGACGGGGCCGCGCGACGCGGACGTGACCGGCGGGCCCACCGGCTGCCGGGGCCACCGGGGCGGGACCGGGCCGCGCCCGAGGGGCCGGGCGTGGCGGTGATCGGCGGCGGCATCGCGGGCCTCGCCGCCGCGACGGCGCTGGCCGAGCGGGGTGTGCGGGTGACCCTGTACGAGCGGGAGCGGAGCCTCGGCGGCCGGCTGGCGGGCTGGCCGGTGCGGCTGGCCGACGGCTCGCGGGCGACGATGAGCCGCGGCTTCCACGCCTTCTTCCCGCAGTACTACAACCTGCGGGGGCTGCTGCGGCGGGCCGACCCGGGGCTGGAGGTGCTCCGGCGGCTGCCGGACTATCCGCTGCACCACCGCTCGGGCCTGCGGGACAGCTTCGCGCGGGTGCCGCGGACACCGCCCTGGAGCGCGCTGGGCTTCGCGGCGCTCAGCCCCAGTTTCGGCTGGCGGGATCTGGCGCGGATGCGCCCCGGGGCGGCGCTGCCGCTGCTTGACGTGCGGGTGCCGCAGGTCTACGAGCGGCTGGACCGCACCAGCGCCTGGGACTTCCTCGACCGCATCCGGTTCCCCGAAGCCGCCCGGCACCTCGCGTTCGAGGTGTTCTCCCGGAGCTTCTTCGCCGATCCGCGGGAACTGTCGGCCGCGGAGCTGGCGTTGATGTTCCACATCTACTTCCTGGGCTCCAGCGAGGGCCTGCTGTTCGACGTGCCCGGCGAGCCCTTCCCGCAGGCCCTGTGGGAGCCCCTCGGCCGGTATCTCGCCGGGCACGGGGCGGCGCTGCACACGGACACGGAGGTGGCGGGGGTGGAACCGGCGGCGGACGGCGGGCTGCGCGTCGCGGTGTCCGGGGAGCGCGCGGAGCGCCGGTTCGAGGCGGTGGTCCTCGCGTTGGATCCCGGCGGGCTGCGCCGGCTGGTGGGCGCCTCGCCCCGGTTGGGGAACGCGGCCTGGCGGGCGCGGATCGGGCGGCTGCGGACCGCGCCGCCGTTCCTGGTGTCCCGGCTGTGGCTGGAGCGGCGGGTGTACGCCGACCGGCCCGGCTTCCTGGGGACCAGCGGCTACGGCTCCCTGGACAACGTCAGCGTGCTGGAGCGCTGGGAGGGCGAGGCGGCCCGCTGGTCCGCCCGTACCGGCGGCTCGGTGCTCGAACTGCACGCCTACGCGGTGTCCCCGGACGCCGACCGGCCACGCGAACAGCGCGGTCTGGTACGCCAGTTGCACGCCCTCTACCCGGAGACCCGCGGCACCCGGATCGTCGACCGGCGCCACGAGTGGCGGGCGGACTGCCCGCTGTTCCCGGTCGGCGGCTACGGCGACCGGCCCACCGTGCACACCCCCGACCCGCGGCTGGTGGTGGCGAGCGACGCGGTGCGCACCACGCTCCCGGTGGCGCTGATGGAGCGCGCCGCGACGACCGGGTTCCTCGCGGCCAACGCCCTGCTGGCGCGCTGGGGCGTGCGCGGCCAGACGCTGTGGACGGTGCCGGGCAGGGGGCGTTCGGCGGTGCTGCGGTGGGCGGCCGGACAGTCCGGACGGTGAACGGGGGCGCCTTCCGGACGCCGGGCGGGCGGCGCCTCAGTCCGGGAGGCGTCCGCTGCTGCGCAGCTGCCAGCGGCGCTCGGCGTAGGCCATGTCGTCACGCCACAGCCGGGCCGCCGCGGCGCGCATCAGCGGGCGCAGAGCGGGCGCGGCCGCGCGGGCCAGGGCGAATCCCGGGCGCCGGGAGGTGGCCACGATCGCCTCGACGACGGCGGTGCGCGGGCGTCCCCGGTCGTCCGGGCCCAGTGGCGTGGCATGGCTCTCCACCACCGAGCCGCGCCCCTCACCGGCCACGATGTGCATGACCACGGTGCGCGGCTCGGGGGCGGTGAACCGCGCCGTGACCGGCACGACGGCCCGGCCGGCGACCTTGAACGAGACCTCGACGGTGAGGCCTTCGGAGGGCTCGCCGCCGGCCGGGGAGTCCGCCACGGTCAGGTCGGCGAAGGAGTAGGGGTGGAACCACGCGCCGTGCCAGGGGTCGAGCCGGTTGGCCACCACGTCCTCGGGTTCGCAGACGCCGGTCGCGGTGTGGACGGCGGCGACGGTTCCGGCCGGCCGCGGCCGGACCGGGAGGACCGGCTGTGGCAGCGGGAGTTCGCCGCCCGCCCCGTCCAGCCGCACCCACGCCAGCAGTCCGTCGTCGTGGGCGGGGAACGGCTCCCAGCCGGCGAACGGGGCGCCGTCCAGGGCGAGTCCGTGCCACCGGCAGCGCAGCACGCCGCAGTGCACCGGGCCGAGTGCGAGGGGCGCGCCCAGGTGGGGGCACGCGCCGGGGCCGGCGACCAGCCGCCCCGCGGCGTCGCGCCAGGCGACGACCTCGATGCCGGCGACGGTACGGCCGAAGGCGCGGCCGGGGGCGATGTCGCGGGCCGCGCCGAGGACGAACCAGTTGCCGGAGGGGCGGGCGAGCGCGGCCTTCACGGCGTCGGCGATGACCGCGGGCCGGGCGTCCCGCCAGGTGGGGCGCTGCTGTGCCCAGGGCTGCGGCCGCCGCAGCCGCAGCGGGAGGCGCGGACGGGGCGCCCGGCTCACGAGGCCTCCTCCGGCACCCGCGCGGGAGCGGGCCGCGGGGCCCCACCGGGCGGTGCGGCGGACCGTCCGGCGGTGAGGCGGGTGGCGGCCAGACGGGCCAGACCGCCCGCGGCGGTGGCCACCCGGCGCCGGCGGGAGACCACCGCGCGGCGGTGCAGCACGGCGTAGCCGTCGTCGCGCACGGCGTCGAGGATGGCGCGGTAGAGGACGTACGCGGTGCGGATGCACGGGCGCGCGGACGGTTCGAGCAGGGCGAGGCCGGGCGCCGCCTCGCGGTAGACGCCGTGGGTGAGGTCGGCGGCGGCCATCAGGGCCGCGGTGATGCGCGGGTCGCGGGCGCCGGTGTCCCGGCTCCAGCGCAGCAGGTGGCGGTCGACGCCGTTCGCCGCGAGCAGGTCGGCGGGCAGGTAGATCCGGCCCCGGTCGAGGTCCTCGCCCACGTCGCGCAGGAAGTTGGTGAGCTGGAAGGCGATGCCGAGGGCAGCGGCGTGCGGCGCCGCCTCCTCCTGCGGGACGACCGTGCCGAGCACCGGCAGCATCTGGAGCCCCATCACCGCGGCCGAGCCGTGCATGTAGTGGCGCAGGTCGGCGTAGGTGGGGTAGTCCGTCACCGTCAGATCGCTGCGCATGGACGCCATGAAGTCCAGGAAGTGGCGGTGGTCGATGCCGTACCGGGCGGCGGTGTGCACCACCGCCCGCACCACGGGCTCGGTGGTCGGGGCGCCGCGCAGGCCGTCCTCCAGGCACTGCCGCAGGGCGTCGAGCGCGGCGGCGCGGCCGTCGGTGGTGCGGCCGGCGCCGGGCTCGTCGACGAGGTCGTCGGCCCAGCGGGCGAAGCCGTACAGGGCATGGACGGCCGGGCGGCGGGACGCGGGCAGCAGCCGGGTGGCGAGGAAGTAGGTCTTGCCGTGCCGGGCGTTGAGCCGGCGGCAGTGGGCGTAGGCGTCGCGCAGGAGCGGGTCGGTGACACCTGCGGCGTCCAGTTCGCGGTCGGTCATACCGGGATGCCTCTCTTCGCGGGGCGGAACGGGCCGGGGGCGCGGCGGGGCGGCCGGAGTCCGGTGATCCGGGCGGCGGCGAGCTTGCCGGAGAGCAGGACGGTGGGGATGCCGACGCCCGGGGTGGTGCCGCAGCCCGCGAGCACGGCGTTCTCGGTGCCGCGCACGAGGTTGCGGGGGCGGAAGGGCCCGGTCTGCGCGAAGGTGTGGGCGACGGAGAACGGGGTGCCGGCGGCGAGTCCCTGGGCGGTCCAGTCGGCCGGGGTGACCAGGTGCTGCTCCTCGATGGCGGCGCCGATGCCGGTGAGTCCGCGGCGCTCCAGCACGGCGAGCAGGCTGTCGCGGTAGCGGGGGGCGAGGTCGTGCCAGGTGCGGGCGCCGGGGCCGGTCTCGGTGTTGGGGCAGGGCGCCAGGATGTAGTGCAGGTGGCGGCCGGGCGGGGCGAGTTGCGGGTCGGTGGCGGTGGGGCGGGTGAGCAGCAGGGAGGGGTCGCTCATCAGCCGGCCGGTGCGGGTGAGTTCGTCGAAGGTGCGCTCCCAGGCGGCCCCGAAGGAGAGCGTGTGGTGCGCCAGCTGCGGCCAGGTCCGGTCGGTGCCGGCGTGCAGGATCACCGCGGACGGCGCGTGGCGCAGGGGCAGCGGGCGTCGCGGCCGGCGGCCGAGCAGCCGGTGGACGACGGGCAGATCCGGGGTGAGCACCACCGCGTCGCAGGGGATCCGCTCGTGCGCGGTGAGCACGGCGGTGATCCGGTCGCCGGCGCGCTCCAGGCGGGTCACCGGCTGGCCGTAGCGGAAGGCGGCGCCGGCGTCCGCGGCGGCCTGGGCCATCGCCTCGGGCACGGCGTGCATGCCGCCTTGGGGGAAGTACACCCCGGCGATGGTGTCCATGTAGGCGATGACGGCGTAGGCGGCGAGGGCGCGGGCCGGCGGCACCCCGGCGTACAGCGCCTGGAAGGAGAAGACCCGGCGCAGCCGCGGGTCGGGCAGGAAGCGGCCGATCCGGGCGTCGAGGCGGCCGAACCCGCCGAGGGCGGCGAGCCGCACCAGGTCGGGGTGGAGCAGTTGGAGGGGCGAGTCGAAGTTGGTGTCGATGAAGCGGTGCCGCTGGACGTCGTACATCTGCCGGAGCCAGTGGCGCAGCCGGCGGTAGCCGTGGGCTGCCCGGGCGCCGGCGAACCGTTCGACCTCGGTCTCCATCGCCTCCGGGTCGGTGTGCACCGCCAGTTCGCTGCCGTCGGCGAAGCGGGCGAGGTAGGCGGGGTGCAGGGCCCGCAGGGTGAGCCGGTCGGTGAGGCGTTCGCCGACCGCGGCGAACGCCTCGTCGAGGAGGTCGGGCATGGTCAGCACGGTGGGGCCGGTGTCCATGCGGTAGCCGTTGCGCTCGATCCGGCCGGCCCGGCCGCCGGGCCGCTCCTCGCTCTCGACGACGGTCACCCGGCGGCCGGCGCCGAGCAGATGCAGGGCGGCGGACAGTCCGGAGAGTCCGGCGCCGACCACCACCACGTGGTCGGTGCGGCCCGGGACGGCTCTCATACGGCGCTCCGTTCGGCGCGGCGGGTCGGGACGAGGGGTGGAACAGCGGTCCGGTGCGGCGGGTTGAGCGGTGGTCAGACGGCCCGGAAGACGAGTGCGGCGTTCTGGCCGCCGAAGCCGAAGGACGTACTGGCGGCGGCGGACAGCGGGGTGCGGCGCGGGGCCTTGGCCACGATGTCCAGGTCGATGTCGAGGTCGCGGTCCTCGTGGTTGGCGGTGGGCGGGATGCAGGACTCCTGAAGGCTCATGACGGTGACGGCCGCCTCGATGGCACCGGCCGCGCCGATGGCGTGGCCCAGGGCGCCCTTGAGGGAGGTGACGGCGGGCGGCGCGCGGAAGACCGACCGCAGGGCCCTGGCCTCGGCCAGGTCGTTCAGCCGGGTGCCGGTGCCGTGCGCGTTGACGTGGTCGATGTCCCCCGGCGCCAGACCGGCGTCCGCCAGGGCGGCGGTGAGGGCCGCCGCGGCGCCCCGGCCGTCCGGGTCGGGGGCGGCGTAGTGGTAGGCGTCGCAGGTCGCCCCGTAGCCGGCGAGCTGCGCCCGCGGGCGGGCGCCGCGGGCCCGGGCGTGCTCGGGGTGTTCCAGGACCAGGACGGCGGCGCCCTCGGAGAGCACGAAGCCGTCGCGGGCGCCGTCGAACGGGCGGCAGGCGCCCGCCGGGTCGGCGACGCGTGCGGAGAGGGCGCCCATGCGATGGAAGCAGGCGGCGGGGATGGGGTGGCGGGCCGACTCCGCGCCGCCGGCCAGCACGAGGTCGCAGCTCCCGGCGCGCAGCAGATCGCGGGCGACGCCCAGCGCGCTGCTGCCGGAGGCACAGGCGGTGGACACCGCGAAGTTGGGGCCCTTGGCCGTCAGGTCGAGGGCGATCTCGGCGGCGGCCATGTTGGGCACGCTGCGGGTGACGGCGAGCGGCGAGATGTCCAGCGGGCGGCCGGCCGCGAGCTTGGCGAACTCGCCGACGTAGCGCTCCATGCTGGCCGTTCCCGTCCCGATGACCACGCCGACCCGGGCGGCGTCCCACTCGCCGGGGACCAGGCCGGCGTCGGCGACGGCGTGCCGGGCGGCGAGGAGGGCCATGGCGACGAAGCGGTCCAGCCGCCAGGCGGCCTTCCGGCCGACCAGCCGCGCGGTGTCGAAGTCCGGCACCTGGCACGAGATGTCCACCGGCAGGCCCGCCAGCTCCGGGTCCCGGGCGGCGGTGGACCGGCCGGTGAGCAGCTCGTCCCAGGTGGCCCGGGCGCCGATACCGGCCGGGCTGACGACGCCCAGCCCGGTGACGGCGACCTCGCGGCAGGGGCCGGGCATCAGCGGGTGCTGTTCGGCGCGGCCGTCAGCGCCCGGTCGGCCCCGGACCGGTCGGCCTCGGAGCGCTCGGCCTCGGCGCGGTCGATGAGGGCCGCCAGCCCGCCGATGGTCGTGTGCAGCGGCACGTCGTTCAGCGTCACCCCGGTGCGCTCCTGGAGCATCAGCCCCATCTCGACCAGGGCGAGGGAGTCCATGCCCAGTTCCTCGAAGGTGCGCTCGGGGGTGACCTCGGACGGGTCGAGGTCGAAGGTCTCGGTGAGGGTGGTGGTGATCAGCTCGGTACTGGTGGGCACGGGTGACTCCTTCGGTGGACGGGACGGTGCCGGCCGCGGGTCCCGGCCGCGGTGCCGCCGGGCGCGGGACGCCGGTGCGGACCGGCCTCCGGTGTCCGTGCGCGGGCGGGGGCCGGGCGGACGCGGACGGGGTGCGGCATCGCGGCTCCGGACGGGCGGGCGGCACCGCGGGCGGTGCGCGGGGGTCGGTCGGCGCGCCTTCCACTGTCGCCGACCGGGTCCCCGGGGGCGGGGCGTGAAGGCACCGCCGAACGAGTGGCTCCGCGCCCGGTGGCGCGGGTATGCGTCACCGGTCCGCGGCCAGGGCGGGCGCGGCGGGCGCAGGTGCGGCCTCGTGCGCGTCATCGGGACGGGGCGGCCTGCCGAGCCAGCGGGCGGCCGCCGCGGCGGTGAGCAGGGTGACCGCTCCGGCGACGACGGCGGTGAGCGTCATCGCGTCGGTGAAGGCAGCGCGGGCGGCGGACAGCACCCCGGCACGCAGCGCCGGGGGAAGCTGCCGCGCCTGTGCCGGGACGGACAGCATGCTGTGCTCGGCCGCCGCCGTCACGCCCGCGGGGGCGTGCAGGCCCGTCAGGGACGTACGGAACCGGGCGGTGAAGACGGCCGCGAGCAGGGAGCCCTGGACGGCCACGCCGAGGGCGGAGCCGACCTGCCGGGTGGCGTCGTTGATGGCCGAGCCGAGACCGGCCCGTTCGGTGGCGACCGAGCCCATCACCGACTCGGTGGCCGCCGCCGCGACGAGGCCCGCGCCGACGCCCGCGATCAGCTGGAAGGCCGCGCAGTGCGGATAGCCGGAGTCGGATGCGGTGGCGGCCAGGACGGCGAAGCCGGCCGAGACCAGGGTCAGTCCGGCGACGACGGGGACCCGTCCGCCCAGCCGGTTCCGCAGGGGGACGGCGCAGCCGGCGCCGAGGGCCAGTCCGCCCGGCAGCGGCAGCGTCCGCAGACCGGCCTGCCAGGGGCTGAAGCCGAGCACGCCCTGGAGGTAGAGGGTCAGCACGAACAGCGCCCCGAACATGGCGAAGGACATCAACGCCAGGGCCGCCGCCGCCACTCCGATGCCCGGCACCCGCAGCAGCGCCAGCGGCAGCATGGGGGCGGGCGTGCGCAGCTGATGGACGACGAAGGCGGCCAGCAGCAGCGCGGCGGCGGTGAATCCGGTCAGCGCCGCCGGGCTGGTCCAGCCGCGGTGCGGGCTCTCGGTCAGCGACCACACCAGCGCCAGCAGCCCCGCGGCGGACAGCACGGCGCCGGGCACGTCGAAGCCGGCGCGCCGCACCGTGCGGGACTCGGGCACCAGCGCCAGGGCGAGGACGACGAGGACGCCGGCCAGGGGCAGATTGATCCAGAAGGCGGCGCGCCAGGAGAAGTGCTCCACCAGCCAGCCCCCGATGACCGGACCGCACAGGCCCCCCATGCCGCCGACCGCGGCCCACGCGGCGATCGCCCGGCCGCGCAGCCGGGGTTCGGGGAACAGGTGGTGGAGGACCGCCAGGGTCGCCGGCATCAGCAGCGCGGCCCCGGCTCCCATGACGCAGCGGGCAGCGATCACCTGCCCGGGGTGGCCGGCCAGCGCGCCCACAAGTGAGGCGCCCGCGCAGACCGCCACTCCGCAGACGAAGGAGCGGCGCCGGCCCCACGCGTCGGTGAAGGCGCCCACGGCGAGCACCGTGCCCCCCAGGACGACGGCGTAGCCGTCCACGATCCACTGCACCTGCGCGGTGGAGGTGTCGAGGTCGCCCTGGAGGCCGGGGACGGCGACGTTGAGGACGGTCAGATCCAGGCCGAGCATGAACAGCCCGAGGCACACCACGGCGGCCGCGCCCGTGCGCCGGGCGCCGGCCCGCCCGGTGGCCGTCATGCCGTGGCCACCGGGCGGCGGGCGACCGTGCCGAGGACGCCGGTGAGGTGCCCGACCAGCTCCTTGGCCGCCGTCTGCGGGTAGTTGTGCCCGCCGGGGAAGAGGTGCACGTCGGCGGGGGTGGTGACCAGGTCGTTCCAGGCCTGGAGCTGGCGCGGGCCGGTGACCGGGTCGTGCTCGCCGCCGTAGAGCACCAGGGGCACCGGGAGGGGCGGCTCCGGGTGGTGCCGGTAGTGCAGGAGCAGCAGCAGGTCGGCCAGCAGCGGGGTGCAGGCCGCGGCCATCAGGCGGGCGTCGGCGAGCAGTTGCTCGGGGATCGGGCCGACGAGTTCGTCCAGGCCCGCGAGGCCGGCCGTCAGACGGGGCGGCAGGTCCGCGGTGTAGGCGTCGAGGTGCGGCGCCGACAGCGAGGACACCGCGAGCAGCGCGGGCGGGCGGCCGTGGGTGCGTCGCAGATGGCGGATCGCCTCGTAGCCCAGCAGCGCGCCCGCGCTGTGGCCGAAGACCGCGTACGGCCGGGGGTCGGTCCAGTCGTCGAGCACCGCGGCCAGCCGGGCGCTCAGATAGGCGGGATCGGTGAGCGACGGCTCCCCGGCGCGGGTGCCGCGGCCGGGCAGTGCCACGGAACACAGCTCGACCCAGGGCGGCAGCAGCGGCGCCCACCGCAGATAGCACTCCGGGCCGGCCCCGGCGGGCGGCAGGGCGTAGAGCCGCAGCGACGCCTGCGGGCGGGCGGCCAGCACCACGCGTTCGGGCACCGCCGACGCCGCGGCCGGCACCGTGGTCGACCCGTGTGTGCCACCGACACCCATGACTCACGCCCTTCGCCTCGCGCTCCACCGGCCGCCCCCGGCAGGGCCGCGCCCGGCCGTGCGGTTCCGGCCGGGCACCGCACCGATGCCCACGCCGACCCTGCACTCCCCCGCCCGCTCACTCCACACACCACGCACGGCGCCGGGCCCCTCTGACACCAACGGCGGCAGCCGCCGCCGTCCGCGGGCGCCGGTCCCGGGGTGCGGGCCGGGCCGCACCGGGCCGCCGGGCGCCGTCCGTTCGGGGGCCGCCGCCCCCTACCCCTAGTACTTGAGAGTTAGGCGGGAAGTGCGCTCCGGGGCGGGACGTGGACCAACCGGTGTGCTTCATAGCGTGCGTCCCGGAAGCACGACGGCTTCCGTGACGGAAGGACCGATCCCATGGCGTCCCGCCCGCGCAGCGGCCGACTGCTGCGTACCCTGCTCGCCGCGCTCGTGGCGGCCTCGGTGGCCGTGCCCGTGTCCGGCGCGGCCCGCCCCGCGGCCGTCCCGGCGCCCGCGCCGGTGGCCCTCGCCCCGTTGCGGACCGCCGGGCCCGGCGCCCTCGCCGGGCGCTATGAGGTCAACCGGGCCGGCATCCGCGCGGCGGCCCGGATGGCCGAGGGCCACGGCGACCTGGCACGGGCCCGGGCGCTGCGCCGGATGGCGGGCCCCGAGCGGCAGTTCCTGTCCTTCGACGGCCGCGGCGGGGGCCGCACCGCCGAGGTCCTCGGCGATCTGGCGCGAGCCGAGCGGATCGCCGTCCTGGTACCGGGTTCGGACACCAACCTCGACACCTACGGGCGGTTCCTGAAGGGGGCGGCGGCGCTGCGGCGGACGCTGGACGCCCGCACCGCCGTGGTCGCCTGGCTCGGGTACCCGACGCCGGGCACGGTGAGCCCCGACGTGCTGACGACCGGGCTCGCCGACTCGGCCGCGCCGCAACTCCGCGCGTTCCTTGCCGACATGGCGGCGCTGCGGCCCGCGGCCCGGATCTCGGTGCTGTGCCACTCCTACGGGTCGGTGGTCTGCGGCCGCGCCGCGCCGGGGCTGCCGGTGACCAACCTCGTGCTGTACGGCAGCCCCGGCGCCGGGGCCGAGAGCGCCTCCGCCCTGCGCACCCGGGCAACCATCTGGGCCGGCCGGGGCGCGGACGACTGGATCGCCCATGTGCCGCACGGCCGGCTGCGGCTGCCCTTCGCCACCCTCGGGTTGGGCACCGACCCGATGTCGGATGCCTTCGGGGCGCGGGTCTTCGCGGCCGGGGACGGCGGCCACAGCGACTACCTCGCGCCCGGGTCCGTCGCCCTGCGCAACATCGCCCGGATCGTCTCGGGCCGGACACCGACCGAGGGACACCGTGATGCGTGAACTCGCCCGGCGGATCGCCGCCGCCACCCCGGAGGGCCGCGACCGCGGCGTCGACGCCCTGCGAGCGCTCGCCATCCTGGGGGTGGTGCTCGGACACTGGCTGGTGACCGCCCTGGTCACGGACAGCGGCGCGGTGCACGGTGCCAGCCCGCTGCGCTCGATGCCGCAGCTGACGCCCGTCTCCTGGGTCTTCCAGACCCTGGCGGTCTTCTTCCTCGTCGGCGGCCGGGTGGCGGCGCGCGGTCATGCCTCGGCCCGCGCCCGGGGCGAGAGCTACCGGCGGTGGCTCGGCGCCCGTACGGCCCGGCTGTCGCGGCCGGTTGCGGCGGTGCTGGTGCTCTGGGGTGTGGTGGCCCTCGCCCTGCTGGCCTCCGGGGCCGGGGTGGGGACCGTCGCCACCCTGGGGACCCTGGTGCGCTCCCCGCTCTGGTTCCTGCTGGTGTTCACCGCGCTGACGGCGGCGACCCCGCTGGTCGCCCGGCTGCACCCGCTGTGGCCGCTGGCCGTCGTCCTCCATGTCGATCTGTTCCGCTTCGGGTTGGGCGGTCCGGAGTGGCTCGGCTGGCTCAATGTGCCGGCGGGCTGGCTGGTTCCGTACTGCCTGGGCGCGGCCTGGGCACGCGGCCGGCTGGCCGGCCGCTCGACCGGCTGGACGCTGCTGCTCGGTGGCGGCGCCGCCACCGCCGCACTCGTCGGGTGGGCCGGGTATCCGGCTGCCATGGTCGGGGTGCCGGGCGCCGCGATATCCAACCTCAACCCGCCCACCCTCGCGGTCGTCACCTTCGGCCTGGCCCAGTGCGGGGCGGCCCTGCTGCTGCTCGGTCCGCTGCGGCGGGTGCTGCGGCGCCCCCTGGTCTGGGCGCCGGTGGCGCTGCTGAACCTCGCGGCGATGACGGTCTTCCTGTGGCACCAGACGGCGATGATGGCCGTCACCGCGCTCGGCCTGCTCGCCGGCCACCCGCTCCCCGGCCTGCACACCGCCCCCGACGGCGCGGCATGGGTCCTCGCCCGGCTGGCCTGGCTACCGGTGTTCGGACTGGCCCTGCTGGTGTGCCTGGCCGCCTTCCGTGCCTACGAGCAGGGCCGCACGGGGCGGCACGGGCGCTCCCGACGGGCGTCCGGCCGGCGCCCCGCCCTGCCGGGGGCGACCCGTCGTGTCTAGGGTGGTGCACATGGTCACGGGGGGCGGGACGGGCGGGCAACCGCGGCTGCGGGCGGCGCTGTTGGCGCTGCCGCGTACGCTGCGCGACGATCTGTGGACGGTGGCGGCCGATCCGCTGCCGAGGATGCGGGGTCCCCGTCTGTTCGCCCGGCTGCCGCATGTGCTGATCGGCGTCCTCGTCTATGCGACGACCATCCTCACCACGGACTACCTCATTCATCTTTACGGGCTGGCGACGGGCCTGGCGCTGCTGCTCGCGCTGTGCCAGTCCCTGGCGCTGTTCGGGGCCATGTTCCGTCCGATACCGGCCTGGTGGGTGTCGACGGCGGCGATGGTGGTCGCGGCGCGGGCCGCGGGGGACGGGTTCCCCGGGGCGGAGCCCTTCCCCTGGACCGAACCGGGTCTCCTCGCGCAGGCCGCGACGATATTCCTGCTGGCGCTGCGGGTACGCCCGCGAGTCGCGGCCGAGGCGCTGGGGCTCCATGTGCTGGCCGGGCTGTCCTGTCTGGCGTTCCTCGGCCCGGGCCACTACCAGAACGCGACGCAGGCGGTCCCGCTGCTGATCATCGCGGCGGTGCTGGGGGCCGCGCTGCGCGGCCGCCGGGTGGCCCGCAACCAACTCGTCGAGCAGGAGGAGCTGACCGCCGAGGAGCGGGCCCGGCGCACCCTGCTGGAGGAGCGCCACCGCATCGCCCGGGAGCTGCACGACGTGGTCGCCCACCACATGTCGGTGATCTCCATCCAGGCGCAGGTCGCACCCCATCTCGTCGCGAACCCCACCGACGAGCTGACGGAGAACCTCGCGGGCATCCGCGCGAATGCCGTCGACGCGCTGCGCGAACTCCGCCGCGTACTGGGCGTGTTGCGCTCCGAAGACCTCGCGGCGGACGGCGTGCGGCACGCCCCGCAGCCCACCCTGGACCGGCTGGACGAACTGCTCGACAACGTACGGACGGCCGGACTGACCGTCACCACCGAGACCACCGGCGAGCCGCACGCGCTGTCGCCGGGGGCCGAGCTGTCGGCGTTCCGCATCGTCCAGGAGGCGCTGAGCAACGCGATGCGGCACGCGCCCGGCGCAGCGGTGCGGGTGCGGCTCGGCTACGCGCCCGACGCTCTCACCCTCCACGTCACCAACACCGCGCCAGTCGGGCCCGCCCCGCCCTCCCCCGGCTCCGGACACGGGCTGCTGGGCATGCGCGAACGCACCGCGATGCTCGGCGGCGAACTGGCCGCCGGCCCCACCCCGGACGGCGGCTACGAGGTCGCCGCCCTGCTGCCCGCCCCCGCGAGACAACCGGCCGAGACCGGCGAGGACACCCCATGACGACCATCCGCGTGCTGATCGCCGACGACCAGATGATGGTCCGCCAGGGATTCACCGTGCTGCTCAACGCCGAACCCGGGATCGAGGTCGTCGGCCAGGCCGTGGACGGCCTCGACGCCCTCGACAAGGTCGCCGAACTCGCCCCGGACGTCGTCCTGATGGACGTCCGGATGCCCCGGCTCGGCGGCATCGAGGCCACCCGCCGCCTCACCGAACCGGCCGGCGCCACCGTCAAGGTCCTCGTCCTGACCACCTTCGACCTCGACGAGTACGTCTACGAGGCGCTGCGGGCGGGCGCGTCCGGCTTCCTGCTCAAGGACGCCTCGGCGGCCGAACTCGCCCAGGCGGTACGGGTGGTGGCGGCCGGCGACGCCCTGCTCGCCCCGAACGTCACCAAGCGCCTGATAGCCGAGTTCTCCCGGGTGACCAGCACCCCGCGCACCCCGCTCAAGGACCGGGTGGGCACCCTGACGGAACGGGAGACCGAGGTCCTGTCACTGATCGCCCAGGGCCTGTCGAACGGGGAGATCGCGGAGCGGCTGGTGGTCGCGGAACAGACCGTGAAGAGCCACGTCGGCCGCATCCTGGTCAAGCTGGGCCTGCGCGACCGGACCCAGGCCGCCGTCTTCGCCTACGAGACGGGCCTGATCCGCCCCTCCGGCTACTGACCCCGGCCACGGCACGGCACCGCCACCGTTCCACCACCCACACCCTCGACAAGCGACCGCCCCTCCGCCAACCCGCCGACGCCGGACGCTACTGCACCTCACTACACCTCCTTGAACGGCCCCTCGTCGAGGAACCTGCGCAGATTCCGGGCGAAGGACCGTGCCTCCCCCTCCGGCCAGGAACGCAGGGACTCCTCGATACGCGCGGCGAGGCGCTCGCGCATCAGCGCCACCGTCTCGGTGCCCTGCTCGGTGAGGGCCAGCAGGACGGCCCGCCGGTCGTCGGGGTCCGGCGCCCGCCGCACGAGACCGGCCGCCTCCAGACGTGAGGCGCGCCGACTGACACCGGACCGGTCCAGGCCCACCTCCCCGGCCAGCTCGGCGGCGCTACAGGGCCCCGTCCTGGCCAGTCCGCTCAGCACCGGATAGGTGACCTCGTCGACACCCTCGCCGATGTTCTCGGTCAGGGCTTGGTACAGGTTGGCCCGCAGGGTGCGCTTGAGCAGATCGCCCAGGGCTTCGGCGACCGCGTGACCCATCTCGTTCTCCATACCCCCAGGATAGCGTGCGCCACGCACACATCTGGTGTACCTTCTCCTTATGCGTGCGCAACGCACGCAACACCGTAGAGTCATCCCCACGGACGGAGCACACCCATGCGTCACACCACCATCACCCCCGCCCTCACCGACCTCCTCTTCACCCCGGAACTCGACCTCCAGGAGGCCGTCGACCGGCACTTCGCCCCCGACTACCGCCAGCGCACGGACGGCGAGTGGGCCGACCGCGCCGAGTTCACCGAGCACATCGCCCACCTCCGCACGGTCGTGGCCGCAGGCTCCATCGAGGTCCGCGAAGAGCTGACCGACGGGAAGCTCTACGCCGACCGCCACCTCGTACAGGTCACCAAGAACGACGGCTCCACCGTCCGCACCGAGGTCTACGTCTTCGCCGAGTTCGCCCCCGACGGCCGCTTCCGCCGCATCGAGGAGACCACACTGATGCTGGAGGGCACCGAAGCAGACCGAAACCTGGGAAGCGCCCGCTGAGACGGTTCCGCCCCAACACCCCACCCCCTAGAAGCACTTCCTAGGCCACGGCATGGAACAGGGCCGCCGCCTCACCCCGTGACTCGACGCCCAGTTTGGTGAGGATCTTCGCGACGTGGAACTTCACCGTCGACTCGCTGATGTGCAGCTCCTGCGCGATCGCCCGGTTGCGGTGCCCGAGCGCCAGCCGCGCCAGCACCTGGAGTTCCCGCTCCCCCAGCGCGGTGAGCGGGTCGGGGGACGGGTCCTGGGACACCCGCAGCGGGATCGTCGCCGACACCGTGGTCCCCCACCCGGGTACGGCATCGACGTCCAGCCGCCCGTTCAGCACCTCGAGTCGCCCGGCGATCCCGCCGTCGGCCAGGCCGCCGTGGGTGAGGGCGCCGGACCCGTCATCGCGCACCGTCGCGCGCAGTGCGTCGTCGGTGATCTGCCAGCCGACGTGGACCCGGCTCACCGCCTCCTGCTCCAGAACCTTCAGCAGCAGCGTCCGGACGATGACCCGCGCGGTGTGTGCCACGTCGGCGGCCACCGTCCGCGCGGAGTCGGGGGCGCCCAACTCCAGCCGCACGGGGCTGTATCGCACCAGCGGCCGCAGGGAGTCGGCGAGCCGGGCGAAGGCCTGGCAGGCCGGTTCCTCGGCGATCTCCTGGTCCCGTTCCGCCTCCGCACGCAGCTCGACCAGGGCCGAGACCGCGAGATCCGTGGCGGTGGCACGGGCCGCCGCGTCATCGAGGGTGCGACTGCGCAGGACGCCCAGCACTCCCGTGAGCGCGGCCGCGTAGGCCTCGCCCAGCTCCGCGATGACCCGGGCCCGGGTGCCTGCGGCGGTCCGTGAGCGGGCCAGCGCACCGGGCAGAGCCTCGGCCGCCAACCGGTCGAAGTGGCTGGTGACCACGTCCCACAACGCCTGCACAAGGGCGGCTGCGGGGGCGTCGACAGCGTCGGCATCCGCGTCCCGCACCAGCAGCAGGACGGCGCCCCGGATCGTGGCACGGCTCGTCACGGCGAGGACGGGCCACTCGGATCCGGCGAGGGCGAGGGTGCCTTGCCACGGGCGGCCCGGGATGCCGGAGGCGAGCAGCGGCGCCAAGTGGGCGGTGGTCAGCCGGCCGCTGAGCTCGGCGTCGCCATACGTCTTGAACGGCGAGTGTGCGCAGTGCGTGGAGAGTTCCGCGGCCGCCCGGTGCGGCACCAGCTCGGCCAGGACGGCGGACAGCCGGGGCAGGATCTCGCCCAGGGGCTGGCGGATCACCTCGTAGGCGGCGGTCAGGGCGGGCACGGATCCGGTCAACTCCATGTGCCTGAGCGTAGCCAGCGGCACCCCGGCCGGTACTGGCCTTTCGGCCAGGCCGGACTGTCCCGATGGCGGGCGCCGCGCCTCATGTCGGCGACGAAGCTGAAACCGCCGGCCCCGCCCCTCTGCGGAACTGGACACCCCCTCCACCTCATCTGCCTCGCCCACCCCATCCACTCCATGCATTTCACGCCATGAACAGGGAGACCGATATGCGAGCGATCCTCTACAACGAATTCGGCGGTCCCGAGGTGCTCACTCTCGGGCACACCGACAAGCCGGTGCCCGGACCGGGGCAAGTACGCGTGAAGGTGGTGGCAGCCGGCGTCAATCCACTGGACCACAAGCGGCGTTACGGGTGGGTGGAGCAGTTCTACCCGACGACGTTCCCCGCCGTGCCGGGGCTGGAGTTCGCCGGGGTGGTGGACGCACTCGGCGAAGAGGGCGGCACCGGCCCGATCCCCGGGGAAACCCTCGCCGTCGGCGACGAGGTCTTCGGCTGGTCCAGCACCGGTTCCTACGCGGAGTACGCCCTCGCGGGCGATATCGTGCGCAAGCCCGCCGCGCTCTCCTTCGACGCCGCAGCGACCCTGCCGGTGGCCGGTGAGACGGCGCAGCGGGTCCTCGGCCTGCTGGGGCTGAAGGAGGGCGAGACCCTGCTGCTGCACGGCGCGGCCGGCGCCGTCGGCCAGGTCGCGACCCAGCTCGCGGTGGCGGCCGGCGCCGTGGTCGTGGGCACGGCGTCCCCGGCCAATCACGACTTCCTGCGCTCGCTGGGCGCGATCCCGGTGGCGTACGGGGCGGGCCTTGCCGACCGGGTCCGGGCCGCCGCCCCGCAAGGCATCGACGCGGTCTTCGACTCGGCCGGACAGGACGCGCTGCCGGTTTCGATCGCCCTGCTCGGCGGGACGACCGACCGCATCGTCACCATCGCCGACATGCACGCCGCCGATCACGGTGTGGTCTTCTCCGCGGGCGGCACATCGCCGGAGGAGGTCCGGTCAGTGATGGCCGTCCATGCCCGACTGGCGGTTGAGGGGAGGCTCGCCGTACCCGTCGTCGAGACGTTCGCACTCGCCGACGCCGCGAAGGCACAGGAGTTGAGCGAGGCGGGGCATGTGCGAGGAAAGCTGATCATCAAGGTCTGAGCCGCGCAGCGGTCCGCGACTGCGATCCGAGAAGCAGTACCTACAGCCCGAACGAGTCCGCCAGGGTATCGATCTGGGCGGCGAGCAGCGTCGGTGCACGGTGGCCCATCCCGGTGTACTGGCCGGAGACCTCCAAGCTGACCGTGCCGTGCAGTTGTGACCAGGCCAGGACCGTGCCGGCGAGGGCGATGCCTGCCGCCTCGTCCTGCGGTGGCAGTCCGGTGTGGTGTGCGACCCAGTCGGCGATGTTCTCGTCCTCGCGGACCCAGGCGGTCATTTCGGCGACGACCGGCCGCAGCGGTTCGCTGGGTGTGCCTGCCGCGAACACCGTGAGGAACGGGCCCAGGGCGGCCCGCGCGCGCAGCAGGGTGTCGGGCGGGGCGGCGTAGCCGGGGAGCGGGGTGCCCTGGATCAGGAGGTAGCGGTGCGGCTGGGCGACGGCCCAGCTCCGGTAGGCGTCAGCCAGGGCGTGCAGGGCGGCCCGCGCGTCCCCGGCGGGTGCCGCGCCGCCGACCTGCTCGGTGACCTGCGCGACCTCGTCATAGGCGTCCCGGATCAGCTCGCCCAGCAGATCGTCCCGGCCCGCGAAGTAGCGGTAGAGGGCCGGCCCGGAGAGTCCCATGTCCTTGGCGATCCGGGTGAGCGCCACGGCCTGGACGCCGCCCTCGGCGAGCTGCTGCAGCGCGGCCGCCTTGATCTCCGCGCGGTTCTGCTCGCGGTAGCGCGCCCGGGGGCTTCGTACCTCGGCGGCCATGTTCTCCTCCTGCGTCGCGGCGGCGTGGGACGGCGAGTGTGAGCCGCCCTCGCACATCGTATCCACCACCCCTCTTGCGATGCACCATCACGAGAGTTATGGTCTCTAACAGAAGCAAGGAGGGGCAACGGAAACCCGCTGCACCGCCCCTCCCCCGCCTTCACCCGCTCCTCGTTCGGCGCCACCCGCCGCTCCACAGAGAAGGAACTCGCCATGTCTGCTGCCGCACGCCGTCTCCACGTCGTCCTGGGCGCCGGTCCGGCCGGCACCACGCTCGCCGCCGAACTCGTCCGCCGGGGGCACGCCGTCCGGCTGGTCAGCCGCTCGGTGCCGGAGAACGCCGCCGAGGGCGTGGAGTGCCGGGCCGCCGATGTGAGCACCGCCGAGGGGGCACTGGCCGCCGTCGAGGGCGCGGACGTCGTCTACCACTGCGTGAATGTCGCCTATCACCTGCAGGTCGAGGTCATGCCCCGGGTCCAGGAGGCGGTGCTGGCCGCCGTCGCGACCACCGGGGCGCGGCTGGTCGTCCTGGACACGCTGTACCCCTACGGCCGCACGCACGGCGAGGTGATGACCGAGGACAGCCCCTGGCAGGCGACGAGCCGTAAGGGCGTGATGCGGGCGCGGCTGGACGAGGCCTATCTCGCCGCCCACCGCGCCGGGCGGGCCCGGGTCGTCCTCGGCCGGGCGGCCGACTTCGTCGGGCCCGGCGTGCTCAACTCGACGCTCGGCGGCACGGTGTTCCCGCCCGCACTGACCGGCGGCGAGGTCCTCGGGCTGGGCGACATCGACCTCCCGCACAGCTACACGGCCATCCAGGACGTGGCGAGGGGACTGGCCACGCTCGGCGAGGACCCGTCGGGCGACGGCCGGGTGTGGCATCTGCCGACCGCGCCCGCCCGCACCACCCGCGAGATCCACGCGATGATCGAGGAGCGGGTGGGCCGTCCCCTGGAGCGGGTGATCCTCGCCGAGCCGCGCCCCTTCGGCCCGTTCGACGAGACCTTCATGGACGAGTACGCGGAGATGTTCTACCAGCACACCGAGCCGCAGATCGTGGACTCCTCGGCGTTCGCCCGGACCTTCGGCATCCGCCCGACTCCGCTGGAGACCACGCTGGACACCACACTCGACTGGTACCGCGCGCTGCTGGCGGGCACGCGGAACTGACCGACGAAGAGCGCCCGTTGGCACCCCCGGGCCAACGGACGCCCCCCGCACCGGAGGCCGACGCGCGATGCGTCGGCCTCCGGTCACCGCGAGGCGGTCAGGACGCGCGGGGCGGCGTGGCCGACCAGGCGGTCACGGACAGGGACCCGCCGTCGACGTCGTTGGCGAAGGGCAGGATGCCGTGGGCGTTGCCGCCCGTCGGGGAGACCTGGAGGTACTTGGCCTTCGCGGACGGTCCGGCGTGCGACCAGACGAGATCGGCGTAGGCGCTCTTGCCCGGCTTGAGCGTGACGCGGTGGGCGCCCGGGTCCTTGGCGAAGTAGGTGTCACCGCGGTGCACCTTGGTCTTGATCGCCGAGTGCCCGGCGCCCTCCAGCGCCAGCCCCGGGTAGCCGGATATCGCGCAGTTGGTCTTGCCGGTGTTGGTCACCTTCAGGTAGGTGCCCTCGTGGCTCATCCCGGCCTGGCCCGAACCCGCGGTGGTGGTCGTGACCTTCAGCGTCCCCGGAGCGCACGCACCGGCGGCCGCCGCACCCGATCCGCCGGTGCCTGCCGCGGTGGCGATGCCCGCACTCGCCCCCGCGGCCAGCACGACAGCGGCGGTGGTGGTGACAGCGGTACGCAGACCACGGATGGTCATCAGTCATCAACTCCCTCTTCTCCGGTATCCGGAGATGGTGGTGTTCTCACCCACCCGGTCCCGCGCGGCGCCGGCGGTGCGCCCGCGGAGCACCGGGCAGGGTGCTCCGCGGGCGCCACCACAGGACCGTCGGTCCCGGCGGTGGGTTGTTCGATTCCGCGCCACCCACCTTGGGCGCTCCCACTGATGCCTCACTAACGCCTCACTAACGCCCGAAATGCACAAAGGGGCCGAGCAGGTCAGGGAGCGGCAGAACGGGTGCCGGGCCACGGAATCCGCAGGTGGTGTGCGGTGCGGTGCGGCCGGCCCGGCACGAGGCGGCTGAAGCCGGTCCGGACGGACGTGCGATGCTGGGGCACCGGGGATCATGGCAAGAAGTGGGAGCGTACGGCAGCGTGGTGGCAGCGATACGACGGGCTGGTACGAACACCTGGGACCGCTTCGCGGCGTCCGACCCGGGGCTGCTGCGGCTGATGGCGGGACTGCGGACGGTCGGGGCGATCGTGCTCACCCTCCTGGTCCTCGCACTGCTCGGCACCGGCACCCCCTTGATGGTCGCGGGCGCGATGGTGTCCATGGTGTCCACCTTTGCGATCAAGGAGAAGGAGGTCCGCGGCCAGGCGGTCACGCTGGCGCTCGGGCTCCCGGTCGCGCTCGCCGCGATGTCGCTGGGCGCGCTGCTGCACGCCCTGGTCGTCACCGGCGATGTGTTCTTCGTGCTGCTGATCTTCGGCGCCGTCTACTCCCGCCGCTTCGGCGACCGCGGCACCGCACTCGGCCTGATCGGGTTTCAGGTCTACTTCATCTCGCTGTTCGTGCACGCGAGCGTCGCCACCCTGCCGGTGCTGTATCTGACCCTGGCCGTGGCCTTCGGGTGCAGCGCCCTCGTCCGGTTCGCCGTCGTCCCGCAGACTCCGCAACGCACCCTGGGCCGGCTGCGCGAGGCCTTCCGGGCCCGCCTCGCCCAGCTGCTGGCCACCCAGCAGGAACTGCTGGACGTCGAACCCGACGAGCTGGACAAGGTCCTCGACGACCTGCGGCGGCACACCGCCCGGCTGCACGAGGCGGCCCTGATGATCCAGGGCCTGCTGGAGGAGGGAACGCGGGACGAGGCCGCGGCGGGACTGGTGCAGCGCCGCGTCGCGGAGGCCGAGATCGCCGCCGAGCGGCTGGGCATGCTGCTGCTCAACGCCCGCAGCGCCGGGCGCGCCGACACCCTCACCATGCATCTGCCGCATGCACCCGTGCCCGCCACCGGCACCCGCATACGCACCGAGGACGACGCGATCCGCACTCTGCGCCGGGACCTCAACGCCCTGCTCCTGCTGATCGCCCGGACCGTGCCCGGCGAGCGCGGCACCGCGCTCGCGCACGTCCGCAACCGGCTGCTCGGCTACCGGGACGAGGACAACCTCCCGCAGGCCTCCCCCGCCGTCCAGGACGTCTTCCGCGGACTCGGTGAGGCCGCCCGTTCCGTCCTGGGTCTGCGGCTGGCGCTGGACGGACCGCAGGACGAGTCGGACGACAGCCCGGCCACCACGCGCTCGCGCGAGGAGTTCGACGCCGAGGACCTGGCGATCGTCGTCGCCGAGGAGGCCGAGGAGCCGGCGGACGACCGCACCGGGCTGCAACGGCCCACCACCCGGGCCGCGTTCCAGGTCGCGGTGGGCTCCACGCTGGCCATGATCGGCGGCGAGTTCCTGTCCAGCCAGCGCTGGTACTGGGCCGTGCTGACCTGCTGGGTGGTCTTCCTCAACACCGCCTCCACCGGCGAGATCATGGTCAAGGGCTACCGCCGGCTGGTGGGCACGGTGCTCGGCGTGATCGCCGGTGTCGCGCTGGCCGGGCTCGTCGGCGACCACACCTGGCTCGCGTTCGCGCTGGTGCTGCTCTGCATCTTCGGGATGTTCTTCACCGCGCCGCTGTCCTACGCGCTGATGTCCTTCTTCGTCACCGCGATGCTCGGACTGCTCTACACCCTGCTCAACACCTACAGCCTCGATGTGCTGGTGCTGCGCATCGAGGAGACGGCGCTGGGCGCCGCCTGCGGGATCATCGGCGCGGTGCTGGTGCTGCCGGTGCACACCGACCGCCGCACCGACGAGCTGCTGGGCACGGTGCTGGTCCGCCTGCGGGACGTGGTGTCCGCCGCGGTGGAGCAGCTCAGCGGCGGGCCCGCCGTCGATCTGCTGGGCAAGGCCCGCGATCTGGACGAGGCGCTGGACGAGCTGCGCGCCTCCATCCAGCCGCTGACGCACCCGATCACACCGCTGCGGGTGCGGCGGCGGACCGCCCGCTATCTGGTGGCGCTCCTGGAGACCTCCGCCTACCACGCCCGTTCCCTGGCGGCGACCGCGGAACTCGTGCCGTTCAGCAGGACCATCGCGGCCGACCCACGCCTGGAGCGGGCCGGCCGGCGGATCGCGTACAACATCGATCTGATCGTGGCGCGGGTGCTGGAGGAGAGCACCGAGGGCGAGGTCCAGTCCGGTGCCAGCATCGCCGCGATGCTGGAGACGGCCGGCTCCGGCGCGCTGCAGTCGGGCACCGTCACCTTCCGCGTGCTGCGGCATCTCCAGCGCCTGGACGAGGGAGTGGTGGGTATCGCCCGCCCCCTGGACGTGCCGGTGGCCGGCCCCGGCGGCAAGGCCGCCTGAGCCGGCCGCGCACCGGAGCCGGTCAGCCGCCGACGTAGGCCGCGAGGTGCTCGCCGGTGAGGGTGGAGCGGGCGGCGACGAGGTCGGCGGGGGTGCCCTCGAAGACGATCCGGCCGCCGTCGTGGCCGGCGCCCGGGCCGAGGTCGATGATCCAGTCGGCGTGCGCCATCACCGCCTGGTGGTGTTCGACGACGATGACCGACCGGCCGGCGTCCACCAGCCGGTCGAGCAGGCCGAGCAGTTGCTCGACATCGGCGAGGTGCAGACCGGCGGTCGGCTCGTCGAGCACCAGGACGGCGCGGCCACCGCCCTTCTCCCCCATGTGCGTGGCCAGCTTGAGCCGCTGCCGCTCGCCGCCGGACAGCGTGGTGAGCGGCTGGCCCAGGCTGAGGTAGCCGAGCCCGACATCGGCAAGGCGGGCCAGGATGCGGTGCGCGGCCGGGGTGTGGGCCTCGCCGGAGCCGAAGAACTCCTCCGCCTCGGTCACCGGCATCGCCAGCACCTCGCTGATGTCCCGGCCGCCGAGGCGGTACTCCAGCACCGCCGGCTGGTACCGCTTCCCCTCGCACTCCTCGCAGGGGGTGGCGACGCCCGCCATCATCGCCAGGTCGGTGAAGACGACCCCGGCGCCGTTGCAGTGCGGGCAGGCGCCCTCGGAGTTGGCGCTGAACAGTGCCGGCTTGACGCCGTTGGCCTTCGCGAACGCCTTGCGGACCGGGTCGAGCAGTCCGGTGTAGGTGGCCGGGTTGCTCCGCCGCGAGCCGCGGATCGGGCTCTGGTCGACGGACACCACACTCGCGCCGTCGGCCCCCGGGCCCTGCACCAGCGACCCGTGCACGAGCGAGCTCTTGCCGGACCCGGCGACGCCGGTGACGACGGTGAGCACCCCGAGCGGCAGATCGACATCGACGCCCTGGAGGTTGTGCGTCCTGGCGTCGCGGATCTCCAGCGTGCCGGTGTGCTTGCGCACCGACTCCTTCAGGCGGGCCCGGTCGTCGAAGTGGCGGCCGGTGACGGTGCCACCGGAGCGCAGCCCCTCCACGGTGCCCTCGAAGCAGACCGTGCCGCCCGCCGGACCGGCACCGGGGCCGAGGTCGATGACGTGGTCGGCGATCGCGATCGTCTCCGGCTTGTGCTCGACGACGAGCACCGTGTTGCCCTTGTCCCGCAGCCGCAGCAGCAGGGCGTTCATCCGCTGGATGTCATGGGGGTGCAGGCCCGTGGTGGGCTCGTCGAAGACGTACGTGACGTCGGTGAGCGAGGAGCCGAGGTGGCGGATCATCTTGACGCGCTGTGCCTCGCCGCCCGACAGCGTCCCCGACGGCCGGTCGAGCGAGAGGTAGCCCAGTCCGATCTCCACGAACGAGTCGAGGGTCTGCTGGAGCGTCGCCAGCAGCGGCGCGACGGACGGTTCGGCCAGCCCGCGCACCCACTCGGCGAGGTCGCTGATCTGCCGTGCGCACGCGTCGGCGATGGTGATCCCGCCGAACCGCGAGGACCGGGCCGCCTCACTGAGCCGGGTGCCCTCGCACTCGGGGCAGGTGGTGAAGGTGACCGCCCGCTCCACGAATGCCCGGATGTGCGGCTGGAGCGCCTCCTTGTCCTTGGACAGGAAGGACTTCTGGATCTTGGGGATCAGCCCCTCGTAGGTGAGGTTCACCCCCTCGACCTTCACCTTGGTCGGCTCCCGGTAGAGGAAGTCCTGCATCTCCTTCTTGGTGTACTTGCGGATCGGCTTGTCGGGGTCGAGGAGGCCCGACTCGGCGTAGACCCGCACGGTCCAGAAGCTGTCCGACTTCCAGCCGGGGATGGTGAACGCGCCCTCGGCCAGCGACTTGGAGTCGTCGTAGAGCTGGGTGAGGTCGATGTCGGAGACCGCGCCCCGGCCCTCGCAGCGGGTGCACATGCCGCCGGTGCGGCTGAAGGTCTGCTTGACCGCCCTGGTCTTCGCCGCGCCGCGGTCGACCGTGATCGCGCCGCTCGCCCGGACCGAGGCGACGTTGAAGGCGAACGCGCTGGGCGGGCCGATGTGCGGCTGCCCGAGCCGGCTGAAGAGGATGCGCAGCATGGCGTTGGCGTCGGTGACGGTGCCGACCGTGGAGCGCGGGTCGGCGCCCAGGCGCTGCTGGTCGACGACGATCGCGGTGGTCAGCCCGTCGAGCACATCGACCTCGGGCCGCGCCAGGGTCGGCATGAAGCCCTGTATGAAGGCGCTGTAGGTCTCGTTGATCAGCCGCTGCGACTCCGCGGCGATCGTGCCGAACACCAGCGAGCTCTTGCCCGAGCCGGAGACCCCGGTCAGCACCGTCAGCCGGCGCTTGGGGATCTCGACGCTGACGTCCTTGAGGTTGTTCACGCGTGCGCCGTGCACGCGGATCAGATCGTGGCTGTCGGCTCCGTGCGGCGCGGGCGACTGGTCCGTCCCTGTGGCCATGCTCATCGTGTCCATCTGTGAGGCGGGGCCGTCTGCGCGGCCCCCGTCGGCGTCGCCCGGCTCGGTCCGACCGGCGTCGAGCAGGAGAGCCGGCGCTCCTCGGCCGGCGCGATCGCGGCAACGGTACGCCGTCCGGGCGACCGGCGGTATCGGCCGGACGGCCGCGATGCGCTCCCCGCCGGCCGTGCGGCGGCGGAGACCTACGCCTGCGGGTCCTGGAGCAGCCCGAGGACGTTGCCGTCGGGGTCGGTGAACGTGGCCACCAGGCGGCCGCCGCCGACATCGCGGGCGGGGTCCTTCAGCGTGCCGCCCGCGGCGGTCACCTCGGCCAGCTTCGCCTCGATGTCCGGCACGTGCCAGTAGGCCACCGGTGCGGCCATGCCCTGCGCCGCACCGCCCGGCACCAGCCCGATGTGCTGGCCCGCCACGTCGAAGCCGACGTAGTAGGACTCGTCGGCCTGCGGCGGTGCGCCGAGCAGGGCGGTGTACACCTCCTTGGCCGCCGCCAGGTCGGACACGGGGTGCAGCACGGTCTTGATCCCCTGGGTGGACGAGCCGGTCATGGTGGTCCCTCCTGACGTCATGGGTGGTGCCCCTGCCGTCACGGTAGCCGCGGCCCGGGGAGTCCGCGCTTCCCCGTCCCGTCGGGCCGGGTCAGGCGCCTGCCGCGGCCGGGGCCGTGCCGCCCGCGCCGGAGCGGCACGCGGGGTGCCCCCAGCCCTCGTCGTTCTTGGCGATCTGCTCGCCCGCCGCGTAGGAGCGCCCGCAGCGGCAGCGCCCGGGGAACTTGGCCTTCAGCGTGCGCGCCGTCTTGCCCGCGCCGCGCCGCTGCGGCGACGAGGCCGCCCCCGCCGTGGCGCCGGAGGCACCGCGGCGGGCGCCGGCGGGCCGCGCGGCAGCCGTGGCGGCCGGCGGCTGCGGGGAGCCGAGGTCGCTGCCGGCGGCCTCCTGGACGACCGCCGCCTGGCTCGCGGCCCGGTCGGCGAAGTCGTTCAGCGGATCGCCGTCGACCTGGTGCGCGGGCACATACCGGAACTCCACGGACCGGCCGGTGAGCAGCTCGTCGATGCGCATCACCAGGTCCTGGTTGGCCACCGGCTTGCCCGCGGCCGTCTTCCAGCCCTTGCGCTTCCAGCCGGGCAGCCAGGTTGTGACGGCCTTCATCGCGTACTGGGAGTCCATCCGGACCTCCAGCGGTACGGATGAGTCGGTGGCGGTCAGCAGCCGCTCCAGCGCCGTGAGCTCGGCGACGTTGTTGGTCGCGGTGCCCAGCGGGCCGGCCTCCCACCGCACGACGGTGTCCGTACCGTCGGCGACGACCCAGGCCCAGCCCGCCGGCCCGGGGTTTCCTTTCGACGCGCCGTCACAAGCGGCACTCACGCGTTCAGCCATGCGCGCGATCATGCCAGGCGGCGGTGCGCCGGGGCCAAGCGGCCACGGACCGCCGGCGGCGGGAGCGGCGGGAGCGCCGGCGGTGGCCCGGGGCGGCCCCCCGCCGCCGGTGCCGCAAGGTCAGTTTCCGGCCGACTTCTCCGGACGGAGTTCGCTCGGCCGCACGATGACGAAGCCCTCGCCGTCCAGCCGGAGCTGCACGGCCTCGCCGGAGCCGCCGCGGAGCATCGAGCCGAGGCTCTGCGAACGGTGCAGCCCGGTACGCAGCGCGCTGCTCCAGCCCACCACGGCGTCGGTGTCGACGAAGACCGGAGACTGCGGCGAGACGGGTATGACGACGGGGTTGCCCTCACACATCACACCCAGCTTGCCCTGGCCGCTGAAGACCGAGTTGAAGAGCCCGCCGCCGATCATGCCGGCGCCCTTGACGATCTCGATCTCGTAGGAGAGGGACGCGTCGAAGCACAGCACGTTGCGGCCGTTGATGGTCAGGCCGTCGCCGGCGGCGAGGTCGACGATGAAGCAGTTGGCGGCCTCGTGCGCGAACCACACCTCGCCCCGGCCCCGGACGGCCATCAGCGCCAGCCCCTCGCCGGTGACCGCGCGCTTGAGGAACTTTCCGACGCCCTGCCCCTTCTTCTCGAAGTGCAGATCGCCGCGGTAGGCGATCATCGAACCCTGTCTCGCGTAACACTCCCCGTCCAGCGCGTATTTGAGCGACTTCGCGTTCTGCTGCACCATGCCGGGGGCGGTCGCCTGCGTCGCCATGTTCTCGGCGGCAAAGAGGTCACTGTTCATGACGGGCATGCTAGAGCGGGGGCCGGCCCGGCGGTCCGGAAGTCCTCCGGCGGCTGCCGGAGGCCCCCTGGTGGTCCGCCGGCGGTCCGGATCGCCGGTCCGTCGAGGCGGCTGAAACCGGATCATGCCTTCCCTGGCTTGTAAACAATGGGACACAAGAACACTCAAATTAGGTAAACCACAGCAGTCAGGCGCAACGTGCTCTAGCGTCACGTCCGACACGGGGCGGCCGTCTGTGCCAGGGGGCGACGGTTGCGCCGGAATGAGGGGACGACCAAGTGGGGGGCCATGGGGTTGTTCGAAGCTGCCGGACCACGGGTGATGGAGTCACCCGCCGGGACAGCCAAGTGGGATCGCGCGCCGGAACACGACAGGGGAGGCAGACACAGGCCGACCGAACGACGGCTCTTACCGGTCGCCTTGGTGGTGGACGCCGTCGGCGTGCTGCTGCCGGTGGCCGCGCTGTGTGTCACGACGCGGCAGCCGCATCCATTGCTCACGGCGGCGCTGGCCGGAATGTCGTGGCTGGCGGTAGGGGCATCGAAGAATCGTTACTCCCGAGATGAACTCGGTGCGGGTGCCGTGCTGCCCGTCTTCCGGGACTGGCTGACCATGCTGGGCGTGCTGGCCGTTGCCTGCGTCGGCGCCCGGATCGATTTCTCCGTCGAGATCTGTGTACTGGCGCTGCTGCCCTGTCTCGCGCTGGGTGTGGCCCGGCGCAAGCTCGCGCACCGCTATCTGCTGGCCATCCGGCGCCGCGCGCAGGCGCTGCGGCGGGTGCTGATCGTCGGCGAGGCGGGCGCGGTCGATGTGGTGCTCGCGGAGCTGGCGCACCGCACCGACCACGAGTATGTCGTCGTCGGCAGCTGTCTCGTCGGGGACGAGGCCATCGATTCGGCGCTGCCGGTGTGCGACCGGCTCGCGTCCGACGGTGAGGCGCCCGAGGGGGCGCTGGACGGGGAGCGGGTGCTCGCCTGTGCCGCCGAACTCGGCGCCGATCTCGTCTTCGTGGCACCGGGCCGGCAGATGTCGGCGGCGCGGGTGCGGCGGCTGGCCTGGGCGCTGCACGACGGGGGCCGGAATCTGGCCATACTTCCGGGCCTGATCGATGTCTCACAGCACCGTGTCCGGCTCGCGAAGGCGGCGGGCCTGACGTTGATGCACATCGACCCGGCGGCGCGGCGCGGCATACCGGTGCTGCTGAAGCAGGCCACCGACCGGCTGGGGGCGCTGCTGCTGCTCACGCTGCTCGCCCCGGTCTTCGCCGTGGTGGCCGCCGCCATACGGTGCACCACCGCGGGCCCGGTGTTCTACTGGCAGATCCGCGTCGGCCGGGATCTGCGGTCGTTCCGGATGTGGAAGTTCCGCACCATGGTGGTCACCGCCGACCGGATGCGGGCCGCGCTGGAACAGGCCAACGAGCACGACGGGGCGATGTTCAAGATGCGGCGGGATCCGCGGGTGACGCCGGTGGGCCGACTGCTGCGCCGCTTCTCGCTGGACGAACTGCCGCAGCTCTTCAACGTCCTGGCGGGACACATGTCCCTGGTCGGGCCGCGGCCGCCGCTGCCCGAGGAGGTCGAGCGGTACGACGGGACCGAGATCCGCCGGCTCTCGGTCAAGCCGGGGCTGACCGGTCTGTGGCAGGTCAGCGGGCGGTCCGACCTCTCCTGGGACGAGACCGTCGCGCTGGATCTGAGCTATGTGGACAACTGGTCCTACTCCCGCGACATAGGGGTGCTGATGCGGACCGTGCGGGCCGTCGTGGACGGGCGTGGTGCGTACTAGTGGTGCGTACCAGCCGCCGTGGTCCGTGGTGTGCGGCCGGTGCCCCGCCGAGGGGCGGGCGCCGGACGCACACCACGGGCCGGCTTCGCTCACGCCGGGGCCGGCTCCGCCTGCCAGGCCTCGTAGGTCCGGGCGATGCCCTCGGCGAGCGGGATGGTAGGGGCCCAGCCCAGCGCGCGCATCCGGCTGATGTCGAGCAACTTGCGCGGGGTGCCGTCGGGGCGGGACGGGTCGAAGGCGATGCGTCCCTCGTAGCCCACCGCGGCGGCGACGCAGGAGGCGAGGTCGGCGATGGTCAGGTCCTCGCCGCAGCCGACGTTGACCGTGTCGTCCCCGTCATAGTGGCGCAGCAGCACCTCGCAGGCCGCGGCCAGATCGTCGACGTGCAGGAACTCGCGCAGCGGCGTTCCGGTGCCCCAGAGGGTGAGTTCGGGCAGGCCCTGCTGCTTGGCCTCGTGGAAGCGGCGGATGAGCGCCGGCAGCACATGCGAGGTCTCCAGGTCGAAATTGTCGCCGGGGCCGTAGAGGTTCGTCGGCATGGCGGAGATGAAAGAGGCACCGTATTGGCGTCGGTAGGACCGGATCTGCACCAGGCCGGCGATCTTGGCTATCGCGTACGCCTCGTTGGTGGGCTCCAACGGCCCGCTCAGCAGGGCGTCTTCGGTGATGGGCTGGGCGGCGTGCTTGGGGTAGATGCAGCTCGATCCGAGGAACAGCAGGCGGCGCACCCCGGCGTGGTGGGCACCGGCGATGACGCTGAGCTGGATGCTGAGATTGTCCTCCAGGAACTGTACGGGGTAGGTGCTGTTGGCCATGATTCCGCCGACCTTGGCGGCCGCCAGCACGACCGCGTCGGGCCGGGCCGCGCGCAGCCAGGCGGCGGTGGCGTCGGCGTCACGCAGGTCGAGTTCCGCACGGGTGCGGGTGAGCACCTCGTAACCCCGGTCCGCGAAGCGCCGGGCCACGGCGGAACCGACCAGGCCTCGGTGGCCCGCGACGAAGACACGGGCAGGTGTGGGCAGCAAGTCATCCATGGGGCGGATTGTCGCAGTCAATCCGCGTCGCCCACCGGCCATTTCCGGAAATATCTGGCTCTTATTGATCTCGACGCCCGGCCCCGGTGCCGGTAGCGTCCACGCCCCGCGGTCCGCCGACGCGTGGAAATCCATCGTTCGATCCCGATGCACATCACTTCTCGTGGGGGGAAGCCATGCCGAAAACCGCGGTCATCACAGGAATCACCGGTCAAGACGGTTCGTATCTGGCCGAATTGCTGCTGAGCAAGGGCTACGAAGTGCACGGGCTGATGAGACGCTCCTCCAGCTTCAACACCGAGCGCATCGACCACATCTACCAGGACCCGCACACGCCGGACCGCCGGCTGCTGCTGCACCACGTCGACCTGTCGGACGGGGTGGCGCTGGTGAACCTGCTGCGCGACGTGCAGCCCGACGAGGTCTACAACCTGGGCGCCCAGTCCCACGTCCGGGTCTCCTTCGACGCCCCGCTGTACACCGGCGACGTGACGGGCCTGGGCGCCCTGCGGCTGCTGGAGGCGATCCGCGCCAGCGGGGTGCGCACCCGGCTCTACCAGGCCTCGTCCTCGGAGATGTTCGGCGCGACCCCGCCGCCGCAGAACGAGGCGACGCCGTTCCACCCGCGCAGCCCGTACGGCTGCGCCAAGGTCATGGCCTACTGGTCGACCGTCAACTACCGTGAGGCGTATGGCCTGTTCGGTGTCAACGGCATCCTGTTCAACCATGAGAGCCCGCGACGGGGCGAGACCTTCGTCACCCGCAAGATCACTCGCGCGGTGGCCCGGATACAGGCGGGTCTCCAGGAGCACCTCTACCTGGGCAACCTCGACGCCGTCCGCGACTGGGGCTACGCACCGGAGTACGTCGAGGCCATGTGGCTGATGCTCCAGCAGGACGAGCCCGATGACTACGTGGTCGCCACCGGTGTGGCCGCGACCGTCCGCGACTTCTTGAAGGCCGCGTTCGAGACGGTGGGACTGGACTGGGAGCGCAGTGTGCGCTTCGACCCGAAGTACGAGCGGCCCTCCGAGGTGGACGCGCTGATCGGCGACGCGTCCAAGGCGAAGAGCAAGCTGGACTGGTCGGCGAAGGTGCAGTACGACGAACTCGCCCGGATCATGGTCGAGTCGGATGTGCGCCAGCTCCAGGACGAGCTGTCCGGGCACCGGGTGCGGGTGGACCGATGACCGCCACCTCCACCTCCACCTCGACCACCGCCACCGCCCGCCGGCTGCGCGGCTTCAGCGGCTCAGGCTATGACAAGGGCCGCGGGGTGCTGACCCAGGCGGCCTGGTTCGCCGTGCTCAATCTGGTGTTCATGAAGTGGTGGTTCCCGCCGCGGCTGCGGCCCCCGCTGCTGCGTGCCTTCGGCGCCCGGGTCGGTCAGCGGGTGCTGATCCGGCACCGGGTACGGGTGCAGTGGCCGTGGAAGCTGACCATCGGCGACGACGTCTGGGTGGGTGAGGACGCCTGGCTGATCAATCTGGAGCCGATCCGCATCGCCGACGACGTCTGCGTCTCGCAGGGCGCCGTCCTGTGCACCGGAAGCCATCAACGCCGCTCCCCCACCTTCGAGTTCGACAACGCGCCGATCAGTGTGGAGGAGGGCGCCTGGGTGGCCGCCCGTGCCGTGGTCCTGCGCGGCGTCACGGTCGGCAAGGGCGCGGTGGTCGGCGCCGGAGTGGTCGCCCACCGCGATGTGCCGGCCGGGGCCGTGCACACCACCGGGGGTGCCGGATGAGGGTCACCCATGTCGTGACCCTGGTCAGCGACGACGGGTCGTACGGCGGGCCGGTGAGCGTGGCCACCGGGCAGCTGGGCGAACTCGCCTCCCGGGGGCACGAGGTGGAGCTGCTGTCCCTGTGGCGGGGCCGGGGCGCGCCCCCACGCGCGGTGGACGGGGTGCCGCTGCGCGCCCGGCCCGCCCGCACCCTGGTACCGGGACAGGGCTTCCTGGGCCTGTTCCACCCGGGGCTGCTGCCGCTGCTCTGGCGCCGGACGGGTCGCGCCGACGCGCTCCATCTGCATGCCGGGCGCGATCTGGTCACCCTCGCCGCGCTCGTGGTGGCCGTGCTGCGCCGCCGCCCCTTCGTGGTGCAGACCCACGGCATGGTCCAACCCCGCGGCTCGGCCGTGGCCCGGCTCTTCGACCGGGTCTACGTCCCGCTGCTGCGCCGGGCGGTCGCGGCGCTGGTGCTCACCGACGAGGAGGAGGCCGGGCTGCGGCAGGTGCTGGGCCCGGGCGGGCCGCGGCTGGTCCGGCTGCCCAACGGGGTGCGGGTCCGGCCGGCCGCTGCGGACGAGGAGCGGGGCGCGGCGGACGTGCTGTTCCTGGCCCGGTTGCAGGCCCGCAAGCGTCCCGAGGCCTTCGTGCGGATGGCTGCGCTGGTGCATCGCAAACGGCCCGAGGTGTCCTTCACCCTGCACGGCTCGGACGAGGGGCGGCTCGCGGAGGTCCGCCGGCTGATCGCCGCGGAGGAGCTCGGTGAGGTGGTGACGTACGGCGGTGCGCTCGCGCACGACGAGGCGGTGCGGCGGACCGCACGGGCCACGGTGTACGTCCTGCCCAGCGTCGAGGAGCCGTTCCCGATGAGCGTGCTGGAGTCGCTGGCGGTGGACACCCCGGTGGTCTGCACGGACCGCTGCGGGATCTCGGCGGCGCTCCGGGAGCGCGGGGCCGCGCTGGTGACCGACGGTTCGCCGGAGGAGCTGGCGGACGCGGTGCTGCGGCTGCTGGAGGACGCCCCGCTGCGCGAGCGCGTCACCCGCGCGGGGCGCGAGGCCGTCGAGGAGGAGTTCTCGCTCCCGGCGGTCGGCGACCGGCTGGAGGAGTGGTACACGCTGCTCGCCCGGCCGGGAGCCGGATGACATGGGGCGGCGGGGGCCGGGCCCCCGCCGCCCGCGGTTACCGGCCGGCCCTCGCGCGCCGCAGCAGCGCGGTGATCCGCTCCAGGCCGGCCCGGCTGCTCAGCCGCTCCTCGACGTACTGCGGACCGCGGGCGCCCAGCCGCGACGCCCCCTCGGGGTCGGCGGCGAGCGCCCGGACCTCCGTCAGCAGGGCCTTGGGGTCCTCCGGCGCGACCAGCACGCCGGCGCCCGCGCGCAGCACCTCCTGGGCGGTGCCCCCCTCGGCGGCCACGGAGGCGATCACCGGCCGCCCGGTCATGAAGTACGAGGTCAGTTTGGACGGCAGACTCATGTCGAGCACGGAGGCCTTCTGGGTCACCGCGAGCACATCCGCGGCGGCGAGCACCTCGGGGAACTCCTCGGCGCCGGCCGGCGACAGGAAGGTCAGCGCGGAGCAACCCGCGGCGAGCGCTTGCAGGTGGGCACGCTGATTGCCGTCACCCATCAGCACGAAGCGGACCGGTGCCGCTTCCTGGTCGGCGAGCATGGCGGCCTCGACGAGCACCTCCAGGCCCTGCTTGAGCCCCATGTTCCCGGCGTGCAGCACCACCGTCTCGTCCGCCTGCCACCCCAGTCGTGCCCGGGTCTTCGCCCGGTCGCCGCTGGGCCCCTTCACATGCGTCCAGTTGGGCACCACATGCACCCGCTCACGCGGCACACCCATCGCCGTGACCCGGTCCACGAACGACTCGTGCACCACCCCGACGACCTCGGCGCCGCGCAGGATCCGCGCCTCCAGCGCCCCGGCCGCGGCGGCTGCCCGGCCCCCGCCGCGGATTCCGCTCTGCTCGGCGGCGGCGCCCATGAGATCCTGCACGACCACGACGTGCGGTACCCCGGCCCGCCGGGCCAGCCGGCCGCCCAGCACTCCCCCGGCCAGGCTCGGCATCTGACTGAGCACCACATCGGGCCGGATGCGCGGCGGTCCCACGAGGCCGTGCGCGAGGATCCCGGCCTCGAACAGCGCCCGGCGCACGGCGGTCTGACGCGACGGCACCGGATGGCGTCTACGGTGCACGGTCACCCCGCCGCGCCGCTCCCGCAGCCGCCACCGGCCGCGGTACTCCTCCGCCACTCGCCAGGCCGGGTAGTGCGGCATGCCCGCGAGTACATGGGTGTCCGCTCCGGACGCGGCCAGATGCTCGGCGATCTGCGTCGAGTACGGCCCTATGCCGGTGTGTTCGGGTGCGTAGTTGGTCGAGACCACGAGCACACACCGGCCTGCGAACGAGTCTTCCACGACTGGCCCCCCTCTGGATGTGCCGTCATCGTAGGAGGCCGCCGGGGGCCGCGGGCTGTGAATTGGGTTGCGATTGTGTCCCGAAGGCGACCTTGTTTCCCGAAGTCCCTTAGATTGTGGCTGGTGGTGGGGAGTTGGGGGGAGGTGGGCCGATGATGCCCGGGAAGTGGGGTGCCGCGCGACCGGTGCGCGGGCTCGCCGCGCTCGGCTGCTGGGCGCTGCTGCTGGTGGTGCTGCTTCCGGTGCTGATCCTGCAGTCGACGGACGCCCGGTTCGGCGCCGCGACCGCCGTGCAGTGCGTGGTGGTGGTGCATACGGGTGCGGCGCTGGCACGGGTGCTGACGGACGTCCGCGCCCGGCTGATCGCGTTCGGCTTCTGGCTGTTCTCGTACGTGTGGCTGGGGCTGGCACCGCTGGCCATGCTCGCGACGGACGCCTATCCGCGGGGGTTCATGGTCGACGCGCACACCGCGTTCCTGACCACCCTCGTGGTGGAGGCGGGACTGCTCGCCTACAGCGCCGGATCCGCGGTGGCGATGTGGCGGTCCTCGCGCACCTCCACGGTCCTCGAACCGCTCCTCGCCCGGCGCCTGTCGCCGGCGCGGGTGCTGCTGCTGTGCGGTCTGGCGCTGCTGCTGGCCGTCGTGCTGATCCCCGGCCAGGGCGGGCTGTCGGCGTTCTTCCTCAGCCGGCAGGCGGCCAACGAGGCGGCGGCCGCGGCGGAGCCGGCCGGCACGGCGGACCGGGCCATGGCCGCCTGGCTGCTGTCGGTGCCGGCGTTCTGGGCGCTGGTGGCGCTGGTGCACGTCCCCCGGTTCACCGCCGGCGACCGGACGCTGCGCGGGTTACGGTGGCTGCTGCTGCCCCTGCTGGTCGCGGTGAACGTCACCGTCAACAACCCCATCAGCCAGCCGCGTTTCTGGGCCGGGACGGTGCTGCTGGCACTGGTCTTCAGCGCGTCCTGGCTGCGCGGGCCGCGGGCGTTCCGGATCGGGGCGGCGGGTGTGGCGGCCGTGGTGCTGGTGGTCTTCCCGTACAGCGACTACTTCCGCTACGACAAGCGGGAGCCGGTCAAGGTGGTCTCGCTCGCCGAGCAGTTCACCTCCAACGGCGACTACGACGCCTTCCAGCAGGTCGAGACGGGTGTGGACTACGTCCGCACGCACGGCTTCACCCCGACGGCGGCGCTCGGTCCGCCGCTCTTCTTCGTGCCGCGTGCCGCCTGGCCCGGCAAGCCCGACGACGCGGGCATCCTGCTCGCCCGGCACGCGGGCTACACCTTCACCAATCTGTCCGCGCCGCTGTGGGTCGAGACGTACATGTGGGCGGGCTTCCCGTCGGTCATCGCCGTCTTCGGTCTGATCGGCGCGGTGGGACGGCGCGTCGACTACCTCCGGCACCGGCTGCGGCACCGCCGGGGCACCCTCGCGGCGCTGGTGGTACCGGCGTTCGGCTTCTACCAACTGGTGCTGCTGCGCGGCAGTCTCATGGCCATCGTGGGTCCGCTGGCGCTGCTGGTGTGCATCCCACTTCTGATCACTCGTAAGGCGGGACGGCGGGCCCTGCCGCCGTCCGCGGCACCGACCGCGAGCGCACCGGAGCCCCGGCCCCGTCGCGAAGCCTTGTCGCTACCCACAGGAGGAGCACGTACGTGAGCGTCTTCGACGAGCCCGCGGAGGAGCCGGACCAGATCCGTGACCAGCTGCGCCAGCTCTTCCGGTACCGCGCCTTGCTGGTGCTCGGGCTGCTCCTGGGCATGCTCGGCGGCGCCGCCGTGTCCGTGCTCGGCGGCTCGACGTACACGGCCACCGGCGAGGTCGTGGTGCATGCGATCAGCACCGCGCCCTTCGAAGCCGGGGGTGTCTCGGCGGACAAGCAGATCAGCATGGGCACCGAGCGGCAGATCGCGCAGAGCGCCTCGGTCGCGGCCGGTGCGGCGAAGTCCCTGCGGATCAGCACCGATCCGGCCAAGCTCCAGCGGGATCTGCGGGTGAGCAATCCGCCCGAGACCCAGACCCTGCTGTTCGAGTACAGCGCGGACTCGGCGGACCGGGCGTCCGACCTCGTCAACGCCTTCGTGCAGGCGTATCTCGACTACCGCCAGGACGCCGCGACGAAGCGGATCGACAAGACCGTCAGCAAGCTCGGCGACGAGCTGAAGCCCCTCCAGGACCAGCGCAAGGTCCTGGACCGGCGGATCGCGAACGCCGGTGGCGGCGCGGGCCGGGCCACCGACGAGTCCGAGCGCAGCAATCTGGTGTCGGAGATACAGGATCTGCAGGGGCGGATCTCCAGTCTGAAGTCCCTGGACACCACGCCCGGTGACATCGTCCGCAAGGGCGATCCGCCGGCCTTCCCGTCGAGCCCCGGGCTGGCGATGATGCTGCTGACCGGTGCGGTGGTCGGTCTGGTGCTGGGCATCCTGGCGGCCTGGGTGCGCTCGGTGCTGGAGCCGCGGGTGCGGTCGGTGGCGGATGTGCAGGACAATCTGCGGGCTCCGGTGCTGGGCATCCTGCCGCGCCGGCAGGGCGGCACCGGGGTGCTGGAGGTCGGCCGGGCGGGCCGCGGCAACCGTGCGGAGGCCTATCGCACCATCGCCTTCCGGCTAGCGCACGACCAGCGCTTCGCCGGGCGGGGCAGCCTGCTGGTCGTCGCGCCCCGGGAGCACTCCGACGCCGTGTCGGTCGCGGTCAACCTGGCCGGTGCGTTCGCCGAGATCGGCAGCGACATCCTGCTGGTCGAGGCCGATCTGCGCACCCCCGGGCTCGCCCGGCAGCTGCCGGTGCATCCCGGTCACGGCCGTCCGGTGCCGGGCGGCTGGGCGAACGGCGAGCGGCTCGCGGTGGACGCGGGCGTCGACGGGCGCTTCGACCTGCTGCCCGGCCGCGAGGTGCCCAACCCGGCCCGGGCGCTGTCTTCCGCGGAGTTCGCCCGGCTGCTGAACGCGCCGTCGGGTCCGGATGAGCACGTCGTGGTCGTCACCGGTCCGCTGCTCGCGCACGCGGACGGGCTGGCCGTCGCCAAGCAGGCGGCCGGTGTGGTGGTGGTCTGCGACCTCAACGAGGTCCGCCGCGACGATCTGGACCGGGTGTGGGAGCTGATCACCGGGGCCGGCGGCCACATCCTGGGTGCCGTCCTGGACAAGGGCAGCGGGCCGACGCTGCGCCGCCTCTCCGACGGCGGACCGACCCACCGCAAGCGCGGCCGCGGCCGCCCTCGGGCCGCCGCGGTGACCCCGCCGCAGCCGCAGCCCGGCACGGCGCCCCGCACCGGCCCGGCACCGGTCGCCGCCTCGCCCCTCGACGCCGACACCACCACGCTCCGCAGGTGACGGCCATCGGCCCGGCGGGCCCGGCCGGCCCGTCGGCGCCCCCGGCCCCCGGACGGTCCGCGGCGACCGGGGGCGGTGTCGCCGGCACGGCCCGCGGCAGCGTGTTCGGCCTGGCCGGCTCGGCCGCGAACGCCCTGTTCGGGTTCGTCCTGGTGGCCGTCGTCACGCACGGGCTGGGGGCCCGCGGCGCCGGCGCCGTCTTCACCGGCGTCGCCGCCTTCACCATCCTGAGCAACGCGCTGAAGCTGGGTGCCGACACCGCCCTGGTCCGCTTCGTCTCCCGGGACCTGGAACTCAGCGGGGGCGCCGGGGTGCCGGCCCTGCTGCGGACCGCGGTCCTGCCGACGCTGCTGGCGAGCACCGCGGGGGCGGCGGTGCTGTGGTGCTCCCCCGGCCTGGCCGGCTGGCTGCTGCCCGACCTGGCCACCGGTCAGGCCATTGCGGTGCTGCGGCTGTTCGCGGTCTTCCTGCCGGTGACGACGGTGGCGCTGGTGCTGCTCGGGGCCACCCGGGGGTACGGCTCGGTGGTGCCGTTCGTGGGCGTGGAGCAGATCGGCAAACCGGCGCTGCGGGTGCTGCTCGCGGTGCCGCTGGTCCTGCTCGCGCCGGGCGTGGCCGGGCTGTCCGCGGCCTGGCTCGCGCCCGGGGTACTGGGGGCGGTGGCGGCCTGGGTGTCGCTGCGCCGGTCCCTTCGCCGGCATCCCGGGAGCGGCCAACCAGCGTCACAGTCGCGGGAGTTCTGGTCCTTCGCCGGGCCGCGGGCGGTGTCCTCGGTCTTCGACATCACCGCGGTGTGGATCGGTGTGATCCTGCTGTCGGTGCTGGGCAGCGGCACCGAGGCCGGCATCTACACGGCGATCGGGCGGCTGGTCACGGCCGGGACGCTGCTCCAGCTGGCGATCCGACTGGCGGTCGCGCCGCAGATCAGCCGCCTGCTGGCGGGGGGTGAGGAGCCGGACGCCCATCGGCTGCACCGGCTGTCGACCCGCTGGATCGCGCTCTTTTCCTGGCCGGTGTTCGTGGTCCTGGCGGCGTTCCCGGGGACCGTGCTGTCGCTGTTCGGCCCGGGGTTCGCCGGCGGCGGCTCGGCGGGGCTGCTGACGGTGGCGGTGGCGTGCCTGGTCAACGTGGGCGTCGGCAACGCGCAGACGGTCCTGCTGATGGCCGGGCGAAGTGTCTGGAATCTGGTGGTCGCCGGCGCCGCGTTCGTGGTCCAACTCGGCAGCGGAGTATGGCTGGTGCCGCGGTACGGGGTGCTGGGGGCGGCGGTGTCCTGGGGGCTGGCGATCGTGGTGGACAACGGTGCCTCGGCGCTGCTGGCCCGCTACCGGCTGGGCTTTCGCACCGTCGACCGGGGGTACGTCCACGCCGCGGTCATCGCCGCCGGAACGGTCGCGCTCCCGGTGTTCGCCCTCCGGGCACTTTACGGGGACACCGTTCCCGCTGCTGTCTTGGGAATTGTTTTAGCCATTGGGGCTTTCGGCACGGCCGTCTGGCGCTATCGTTTGCCGCTGGGGGTAGGGGAGTTCTTCGGAGCGCTGCGCAAGCGCGGTTCGGGAAACTCGCGATGAACACCGGGACCATTTCCGCACAGAACGCGACTGGTTCCCGCTCCCTATCCTGACAATTCCACTCGCGCCATGCTTCCAGGGGGGACCTGTGCGCCAAAGAAACAAATCTGTCCATCTCTTGCTGGCCGCCGCGGTGCTGGGCACCGCGTCGGCGGCACTCGCTGCCGGTCCCGCTCAGGCCAACGGCGAAACCACTCTGACCGCGGATCCGCTGAGCACCTGGCAGACCGACGGCATCGTGTGGTCCATGGCCTATGCCAAGGGCATCGTCTACGTGGGCGGCACCTTCAGCCACATCCGGCCGCCGGGCGCCGCTCCCGGCGCCGCCGGTGAGCTGGCCCGCACCAACTTCGCGGCGTTCGACGCCAAGACGGGTGCCCCGCTGCCGTGCGCTCCGGCGTTCACCGGCGGGACGGGCACGATCCGGGCCATGAAGGCCTCGCCCGACGGCTCGAAGATCTACATCGGCGGCTCGTTCGGCAAGGCCGGACCGGTGGGCCGGTCCAACACGGCCTCGCTCAACACCGCCGACTGCACCATCGGTGCGGACTGGAAGCCGACGGTCAGCTCGACCGTGCGGGCCATCGACGTCACCGACGACTCCGTCTACATCGGCGGCGGGTTCGGCACGGTCCAGGGGCAGACCCGCGAGCGGGTCGCCGCGCTGCGGCCGGACGGCACCCTGCTGCCGTTCAAGGCGACGATCCGCGGGTCCTCGGTCTCCAACGACCCGACTCCGGCGGTCAACGCCCTGACGGTCGCGCCCAAGCTCAACAAGGTCATCATCGGCGGCCGATTCACCTCGGTGAACGGCAGCCTGTTCACCGTGCACGCGCTGGCCGGTCTGGACGCGACCACCGGCAAGGTGGTCGACTCCTTCGCCGGCTGGATCCCCAGCCGCTCCGCGGTCAAGGCGCTCGCCAACGACGGCACCAACTTCTATCTGGGCGCCGAGGGCACCGGCGGCGGGGTCTTCGACGGCCGGGCCGCCGGCCGGCTCTCGGACGGCGCGCAGCTCTGGAAGGACACCTGCCTGGGAGCCACCCAGACCGTGCTGCCGTACAAGGGCGTCCTCTACAGCGGCTCGCACGCGCACGACTGCTCCAGCACCCCGGGCGGATTCACCGACATCAACAACCGCCAGCACTTCCTGGCGCAGTCGATCTCGGACAAGACGATCCTGCCGTGGTTCCCGGACACCAACGACGGGATCGGCGAGCAGATCGGCCCGCGGACGATGGCCATGGCGGACGGCATCCTGTGGGCGGGCGGCGAGTTCACCACCGTCAACGACACCCCGCAGCAGGGCCTGACCCGGTTCGCGGCCGGTCCGGACACCGGAGCGCCGCAGGTGCCGCTGCTGAGCGGCGCGAGCGGGTCCCGGGGCAAGGTCACCTTGAACTGGAAGGCCTCGTGGGACCGCGACAACGGGGTGCTGACCTACAAGATCTACCGTGACGGTGACTATCTGACCTCGGTCAGCGGGGACTCGCGGTACTGGAACCGGCCCGCGATGAGCTACACGGACACCGTGGACCCGGGTTCCGAGCACCGTTACTCGATCGAGGTCACCGACGGCACCAACGTGTCGGGACGCAATGGGCCGGTCTATGTGACGGCCAGGAACTGACCGTATACCGAGTGGGGGGTATATGACGCACCGAGTAGGTTACGCGCCCGGGGTCTACGACCTTTTCCACGTCGGGCACCTGAACATTCTCCGGCACGCCAAAAGCCAGTGCGACTATCTGGTGGCGGGCGTGGTCTCGGACGAAATGGCGGCCCAGGCCAAGGGAAAGTCACCGGTGGTGCCGCTCACCGAGCGGCTGGAGATCGTACGCAGTGTCCGGTTCGTGGACGCGGCGTTCGTCGAGACGGTGCCCGACAAATTGGAGACCTGGCAGCAGGTGCGGTTCGACGTCATTTTCAAGGGCGACGACTGGCGCGGGACGGCCAAGGGCGACAAGCTCGAACGGGACTTCGCGACGGTCGGGGTCGATGTGATCTATTTCCCCTACACCGTGCACACGTCGAGTTCCTTGCTGCGCAAGGTGCTTGACGGGCTCGCGGACTCGGCGTGAGCTGACGCGCCGGCCTGGCATCTCGTCCAGGCCGGCGCCTCGGCTCGCCCGGGGGCTTACGCCGCGCCGTCAGCGGGCCAGGGCGGACAGTTCGCGATACCACTTGACCAGGAACGCGACCATGAAGAGCACATGGGCGGCGAGCAGCACGCCGTACAGCGCCAGGAACACGTCCCGGCTGCCGAACAGCAGGAACACCGCGCAGAAGACCCCGTAGTCGACGGGCAGCAGGGCGACGGAGCGCAGGGTGGAGGCGGGTGCCGCGGGTGCCGGGCCGTCCACGTCGTTCCGCAGTCGCGCGGCGCGCTTGAGCTGTTCGGTGAGAATGCCGCCGAAGAAGACCATCACCGCGGTGAACTGGAACGCGATGGGAAGGAACAGATACCGAGGATCGGAGAATCCGAAGCGGTAGAAGGAGAGCAGCACGGCCATGTGGAGGGCGAGCATCTTGGCGCAGTCGACCACATGGTCCAGCCACTCCCCCGCGGCACTTCCCGTTCCGGTGAGCCGGGCGAGCTGCCCGTCGGCGGAATCGAGCGCGAATCCGACGACCAGCGCCGCGAAGATGCCGAGGGCCGCGGCCGGCGAGGGACGCAGCACCGCAATCATGACCACCCCGGCGAAGGTGAAAGCCCCGCTGATCAGGGTGATCTGATTTGGCGTCAGTTTCATCCCGTAACCCGCGGCGGCCAGTACCCGGCCGGCCGGGCGGTTCACATAGCGCGAGTACAGGGACACCCCCTTCGCGGATTTCTGGGCCGCCGACAGCTGTCTGATCGCATATCCGAACTGGCTCATATTCCCCACCTGATGAATGGACCCCCGAAGGAGCAACATCATGGCAGGCAGGACCTCTCCGTCAACCGGTGGTGCCACCCGCCGGACACTGCTGGCGGGCACGGCCGCCGCGCTGACCGGCGCCCTGGCCGGGTGCGACACGGCGCCGCCTGCCGGCCGGCAGACCTCCGACGACGCCGAGGCCCCGGTGGTCACCGGCCGCAAGCCGAAGGGCAAGGACGTCATCGACGTGGTGGCGGACTGCGGCGCCAAGGGCGACGGACGCACCGACGACAGCCGGGCGTTCGCCCGCGCGTACTCCTACGCGGCCGGCCGGGTGTGGGACCACATCGGCCGGACGGTGGTCGACATACCGGCCGGCACCTATCTCATCCGCGCCCCCGACGCACTGCTCAACGCCCGGAAGGGGAAGCTCAAGGCCAACGGCTTACGGTTCCGCGGGGCCGGCAAGCGCATGACCCAGCTGATCTTCGCGCCGCATCGCGCCGAGGACACCTACCTGTGCCGCAACGAGGACAGCTGGGCGAATGTGGCCTTCGAGCAGCTCGGTTTCGCCTGCGGCACCCCCGGCGCCTCGTTCTTCTACTCGTACTCGACGGGGCAGGCGCAGGACTACCGCTTCACCGAGTGCGAGTGGACCGGCGAGTGGACCTACGGGGTCGCGCTCGACGGCACCAACACCAACTCCGAGATGCGCTGGGACGCCTGCCGGGTGGGCGGCGCCTACCGCAAGGCGTTCCTGTACTCCGGGCTGTCGCAGAACTCGCTGAGCCGCAAGCAGCAGGACCAGTTCCTCAACTACTGGTTCAACGACATGAAGGTCGAGTACTCCTGGGGCAACTTCCTGGAGTTCCCCTACGGCGGCTCCATCACCTGCCGAGGCGGCTCCTACATCGTCACCGGCAGCCGTCCCGAGGACTCCCCCGACTACGGGCGCACCAGCACCTTCTTCCGGTTCCCGCGCGGTCCGCACCACGACTCCGTCCAGCGCTTCCACGCCGAGGACATCCGCTTCGAGGTGCGCACCCCGGACACCGTCGTGATGGACTGCGCCTGGGACAGCGGCACGGTGCACTTCAACGACTGCGACGACACCGCGAACGCCTTCAAGTCGTTCGCGCAGGACAGCCGCCCGCACCGCTACCGCATCGGCGCCCGCGGCCCGCTGGTGCGCTACGACTCGTGCCAGCTGTCGGGGCAGCACTCCTACGAACCGGACGGCACCGGCGGGGCGGGCCCCCGGGCGCGCTACGACATGTGCCACTTCCGCAACCACTCCCAGCAGGACTTCATCGCCGGCTCGGGCGACCGGGTGAGCTTCGTCGACTGCCTGGGGTCCTGAGCGCGCCGGGCGGGCCGGGCGGGGTCTCCACGCGCCGGTCCGCCCGCCCGGCACGCCCCGGACCGGCCTCCGCCGCGCCGGGCGCCCCGATCGCCGACGGTGATCAACGGCACACGTACTGGCCAGTAGCGTAAGCGTCGTGCGGGCCTAGAGTGAGGCCCGAATGGCACCGCCGGAGTCCCGGCGGCGGCCCGTCCTGTGAGCCGACCAGGGAGACTGCATGCGCTCTCCGAAGGATTTCTTCCGCCCGCTGGCCGTCGGGGCGCCGACACCGGTCCGCGAGGTACCGTTCCGGCCGTCCCGGATGATCCACTTCTTCGACCCGGGCAACGAGAAGATGGCCGCGAAGGTGCCGTCCATCGCGCCCACCGTGGACATCCTGCTGGGCAATCTGGAGGACGCGGTCGCCGCCGACCGCAAGGAAGCGGCCCGGTCGGGCCTGGTGAAGATCGCCAAGGCCACGGACTTCGGCGACACCCAGCTGTGGACCCGGATCAACAGCCTGGACTCGCCGTGGGCGCTGGACGATCTGCTGACGCTGGTCACCGAGATCGGCGACAAGCTGGACGTGATCATGGTGCCGAAGGTGGAGGGTGCCGAGGACATCCACTACGTCGACCGGCTGCTCGCCCAGCTGGAGGCGAAGGCGCAGGTCCAGCGGCCGATCCTGGTGCACGCCATCCTGGAGACCGCGACCGGCGTCGCCAACGTCGAGGAGATCGCCGGCGCCAGCCCCCGGATGCAGGGCATCTCGCTCGGCCCCGCCGACCTGGCCGCCAGCCGCCGGATGAAGACCACCCGGGTCGGCGGCGGACACCCCGGCTACCTGGTCCGGGAGGACCCGCACGGCGAGGACGGCAGCGCACCGCGGGCGACCTTCCAGCAGGACCTGTGGCACTACACCCTGGCGCGCATGGTCGACGCCTGCGCGGCGCACGGCATCCTGCCGTTCTACGGGCCGTTCGGCGACATCAAGGACACCACGGCCTGCGAGGACCAGTTCCGCAACGCCTTCCTGCTCGGCTGCGTCGGCGCCTGGAGCCTGCACCCGGTGCAGATCGGCCTCGCCAAGAAGGTCTTCTCGCCCGCGCCCGCCGACGTCGCCTGGGCCCGCCGGGTCATCGGCGCGATGGGCGACGGCACCGGCGCGGTGATGATCGACGGCAAGATGCAGGACGACGCCACCTACAAGCAGTGCCAGGTGGTCGTCGAACTCGCGGAGGCCCTGGCCGCCCGCGACCCCGAACTGCGTGACGCCTACGCGGCGGCCGAGACCCAGCAGAACGAGGAGTAAGACCCATGTCCGACGCGATCCTGCGACCGCGCCGCTCCGTGCTCTACATGCCCGGCGCCAATGAACGCGCCCTGGAGAAGGCCAAGTCCCTCCCCGCCGACGCGCTCATCCTCGATCTGGAGGACGCCGTCGCGCCCGACGCGAAGGCCGAGGCCCGCAAGCGGGTGGCGGCCGCCGCGGCCAGTGGTGAATACGGCTTCCGCGAGGTGACGATCCGGGTCAACGCCCCGGGCACCGCCTGGCACGACGACGATCTGCGGGCCGCCGCCGAGGCGGGCCCGGACGCCGTGGTGGTGCCCAAGGTGGAGTCCGCCGAGACCGTGCGCGCCGTCGAGCGTGCGCTGGAGGCGGCCGGCGCCCCGGACCGCACGGCCATCTGGGCCATGGTCGAGACCCCGCGGGCGATGCTCGACGCCCGTGCGGTGGCCGCCGCCAGTGAACGGCTGACCGTCCTGGTGATGGGCACCAACGACCTGGCCAAGGAGCTGCACGCCGAGCACGTCCCCGGCCGGGCCCCGCTGCTGACCGGGCTGTCGCTGGCGCTGCTGGCGGCGCGGGAGTCCGGGAAGGTGATCCTGGACGGCGTCTACAACGACGTGAAGGACGCCGAGGGCTTTGAAGCCGAGTGTGTGCAGGGGCGGCAGTTCGGTTTCGACGGGAAGACGCTGATCCACCCCTCGCAGGTGGCACCGTGCAACCGGGTGTTCGCGCCGTCGCCGGAGCAGATCACCCGCTCCCGGCGGATCATCGACGCCTTCGAGGAGGCCACCCGCGAGGGCCGCGGCGTGGTCACCGTCGACGGGCGGCTGATCGAGAACCTGCACGTCGAGGACGCCCGCAGGATCCTCGCGCTGGCCGAGGCGGTCGCCGGGCGCGAGTGAGCGACCCGGTCCGACGAGGTATCAGATGCTCTCGGCAGGCGGTCAGTTGGAGCCGCCGGCCGAGGAGGGGGAGGGCCGGGGCCGGCGCTGTGGTGACGCCGGCCCCGGCCGTCACATATCCGGCCGTCACGCACCCGGTAGCCGCGCATCCGGCCGTCGCGCATCCGGCCCGCGCCGGGGGCCGTCGCGGTGAATCCGCTCATCGGACAGGGTGAATCACGGGTGCCGGAGGTTGCCCGCCCCTGGTGGTCCGGGGCATCCGGGATAGCAAGATCCCGGGTACCAACCATGAGGTGCACACAGTGAAGAACACGGCACGCGTCCACACCGTGATCGCAGGAGCCTGCGGTCTGCTTCTGGCCGCCGGCGGGGCCCCGGCATGGGCCGGGTCCGGCGGGGACGGGGTCTCGAACAGCACCACCGTCGCCCGCTTCGACGCCAAGTTCCGCTGCGGTCACCGGGCCAGATTCTGCGTCAACGGTCCGGTGCTCAGCGGAAACCCCGGCCGGGCGCAGAACGTCAACATCTCCGGCACGGTCAGCAACAGCGGCAGCCCGACCAACACCAACGCCAACACCAACTCCGACACCGGCGGGACGACCGGCGCCGCCACCAAGAGCAGCAACAACCAGCAGCACCTCGGCAGTGACGGGGAGCAGACGCTGTGACCGTGCGCTGACCCTCCCGCGGGCTCCTCGCGCCTCGGAGCCCGCGGGGCGGCGGTCACGACAACGGGCGCCCGGCAGATCTCGTCGGGCGCCCGTTGGGCCGCTCGCGGACGCACGGTCCGCCGGTGCCGTCTTTGCGTCAGCGACGGAAGAGGCCGCCGAGGCCCCCGATGACCCGCTGGACGTTGTTGTTGCTGCCCGACGCGGCACCCGTGGCGGAGTCGGCGCTGTTGGTCGACCCGTTGGTGTTGGCGAGATTACCGCTGTTGTTCGGGTTCCCGTGGTTGAAGAAGTTCCCGCTGTTCAGGCTGTTTCCGCTGTTCACGGGCCCGTTGATGCAGGAGTGGGGCGAGGCGAGCTGCGGCGACCGGTAGTGGACCTGGCCGAGGCGGTTGTTGCAGAGCACCCCGTTGACCGTGCCGGTCACCGTGCCGACATCGGCGTCCGCCACCGCCGAGAGCAGTGAGTCGCCCGGGATCGTCACGGCGTGCGCCGCCCCGCTGCCGAGCATCATCAGCCCGCATGTCCCGACGATGGTTCCTGCCTGCACGATTCTTCTCACGTCGCTCCTTGCCTCCGCATCCGTCCGGTGCCAGACGTATCGTCCTGCCGTCGGCGGCCGGGAGCCCCGTTCAACCCGCCAGAGCAAACCACCCGCCGCCCACAATCCACCGGGTGGCCCAACAGCTCCCGCCCGGCGGCGGCTCGGGCCGGGGCCGCCGATGGTGCGGTGCGCCCGTCAGGTGACGCTGTGCGGGTGGCAGGCCGTCGCCGAACGGGGCGGCCAGGTCTGCGGGGCAAGGATGCCCAGGACATAGGCGCGGGCGACGAGCGCGGGTCTGGTCGGCGCGTCCAGCAGGTCCCGCAGCCGGCTGAGGTGGTAGTCGACGGTCTGCCGGGAGAGGTGCAGGGAGCCGGCGATCTCCGCGTTGCTGTGGCCGGCGGCCAGCAGGGACAGCAGCCGTACCTGCGTGGCCGTCAGTGCGGGACCGGCCTCGTGCGCGATGCCCTGATGGGTGACGACCGCCCAGACGCTGCTGGCGCGGCCCGCGCTGCGGCCCACGGTCGTCAGATGCAGCCGGGCGCGGCGCTGGCGGCCGCGGGCGTCCACGAACAGGGCGGAGGTCTGGATCCGCCGGCTGCGGCGCGCGATCAGGTCGTGCCAGCTGCGCCGCAGCCCGGTTAATTCCGGGGCGGGCGCCAGCAGCGTGTGCGCGCGGCGGCCGACGAGGTCCGAGAGCCGGGTCTGCAGCAGTTCGGCGGCGGCCGCGCTGGCCTGCCGGATGCGTCCGCCCGCCGATATCAGGGCGCAGGGCAGCCCGCTGTGGTCGCGCAGCGCGTGCAGGTGCTCCTCGGCCTCGTGGCGCTGGTGCAGGGCCCGGGTGTAGTCGCTGATGTCGATGTAGATGCCCGCCACGCAGGTCTGGCCGCCCTCCAGGACGGGGAAGCGGTGGCCGGCGGCCTGCCCGCTCTCGCCGTCGAAGCGGTGGTAGGTGAGGGTGTGCCGGACCGGTTTGCCGCGGGCGAGCACCTCCCGGTCCAGAGCGAGGACCTGTGCCGCGTCATCGGGGCCGTCGACGTCGGTGACGGACCTGCCGATGATGCTCTCCGGTGTGGTGCCGTAGAGGTGCGCGTAGGCGTGGTTGGTCCACAGGTAGCGTCCGCTCGCGTCCCGGATGAAGGCCGCGGCGGGGGCGAGGTCGGCGAAGGCGTCGTAGCGGCGGGGGTCGTGCGTCCGCGTGCCGACCTCCACGGCCAGTCCGCGGGAGCGGCCCTGCCGGGGCACGCCGAGCGGCCAGTTGACATCGAAGGTGCGGCCGTCGAACTGGGCCTGCCAATGGCTTGTTCCGGTGGGTGCGGCGGGGCCGGGAAGCTCCGCGCGCACGGCGTCGAGGAAGCGTTGGGCGGTGCTCGTGTCGTCGAAGGCCCCGCCGCCGCTGTCGATCACCCGTAATTCACGGTCGGCCTCCCACCAGGAAACCGGAAGGTTTTCGAGCAGCGACTTCAGACTGGTCTCGTCCACGACGGGCCCCTCTGCAAGGAAGAGTTCAACGGATGCGCACGGCGCGTCACCGCCATGCGTATCCCTCGGCGTTGTGTGGCATGCCCGGTTCTCGGCCGATCTCGCGGCGGACCGGGCAACGATGTGCCACACGGCGGCCCTACGGCATCACGGAACCTTCACGGCGAAGCGACCATATCCGCAACTCTGGCATTTGCCTGAGCGATGACGGCCCGATCCGGGGAACCAGGTCTCGCACGGCTGCTTCGCTTGGAGGCGGCGTGCGGACAACGTGGTCCGCGCGCCTTCAGCCGTCCATGTCCTGCCCGTTTGACGATGAAGAGGAGTCGGATTCCAGTGAGCAAGGTGCTGTTCGTATATGCCAAGGGTGGACCGCCCTTGGGGTATGCCCTGTCACGGGTCGCCGCACGGTCGGCAGTGCACCTGCTGGCGCTCAGCGCGCTTCCGCCGACCGTGGCCGCGTCGGTGGACCGGCTGTGTGATTCGGTGCTGAGCCCCTCCGAGGTGGAGCGGCGTGATCTGGTGTCCCTGATCGTCTCCCGGGCCCAGGCCGTCGGCGCGGACGCGGTCGTGACGTTCTCCGAGTACGCCGTCGTCGCAGTCGCCGAAGCCTGCGAGAAGCTCGGCCTGGCCGGGGCGGGCACCTCCTGTGCGCTCGCCCGGGACAAGCGGATGATGCGCCGCACATGGGAGGAACAGGGCATATCCCAGCCCCGGTTCCGGCCCGTCGCCACGGAGGGGGATCTGCGCGACGCCGCCGCCGCGCTGCGCTTCCCGCTGCTGCTGAAGGCCGCCTGGAGCGCCGGTTCGACCGCGCACCGCACGCTGCGTTCGCCCGACGAGGTGCCGGCGGCCTGGGAGCGGGCGCGCGAGGTGATGGCCGAATCCGCGCAGTTGGGGTACGCCGAGCTGCATGTCGCCGGGGCCGGGGCGGACTTCCTCGTCGAGGAGATCGTGCCGGGCACGGCGGCGGACTGGTTCGAGCAGGAGGGCTGGGGCGACTATGTGAGCGTCGAGGGCGTCGTCGTGGACGGCGACTTCCGCCCGGTCTGCCTCAGCGGGCGGATGCCGACGGTGGAGCCGTTCACCGAGCGCGCCGGGATCACTCCCGCGGCGCTGCCGGACGAAGCGCAGCGGCGCATCGTGGACCTGGCCCGGGAGGCCGTCGACGCGCTGGGGCTGCAGAACTGCGGGACGCACACCGAGATCAAGCTCGGGGCGCACGGGCAGATGTGGGTGATCGAGACCGCCGCCCGGTTCGGCGGGGCGATGACCGTCCCGCAGATCGAGGAGGTCTTCGGCCTCGACCTCATCGGGATGCTCACCGACCATCTCCTGGGCCGTGAGGTGTCCTGGCCCGAGGAGGTCCGCACGCCGCTGGAGGCGCGCGGCGCGGCCGGCTCCCTGGTCGTGCTGGCCGTCGACGGCGCCGGTGCGGCGTGGCCGGACCAGCGGGTCTGGGACTTCCCGACGGTGCGCGACGCCGTGCCCCTGAGCGTCGGCAGTCATCTGTCGGTGGTCGCCGAGAACTCGCTGCCGGACGGGGCTCCGGTGCCGGTGTACGACCCGGCCGCCGGCGCCAACACCATGGCGGCGCTGTGCCTGCTGTCCGCCACCGACCCGGAGACGGTGCTGCGCGACTTCCGGACCCTGGTGGACGCGCTGCCCGAGATCCTGCCCACCGACGGCATCATGGAGGCGCAGTCATGACCACCACGATCCTTCCCGCGGGCGCGCCGGGACCGGTCACCGACCGCACCGTCATCGGCGAGAACCTCTCGCTGCCGCTGTTCCGCAGCATTTCCGGCGTGCTGGCCGGCCACCCCTACCTCAAGGTCGTGGTGGACCGCACCGAGAACACCTGGCACCTCCTCGACACCGCCGTCCACCCCTTCCACGTCAACTACATCGCCCTGCGGGTCCTCGGGATGGACCTGGCGGACCTGGACTCCGGACTGGACGCCTTCAACGCCTCGGTCTACATGGACCCCGAGCGGCGGTTCCTGCTGGGCGTGCTCTCCCTGCACACCGACGAGGACACCGAGGGCCGGGAGCGGCCGTTCCTGGTGCTGGAGACGACCGAGGCCGACACCATGAACGGCCTGCTGCTGGAGGAGTTCTACACCTTCGTCCGCCACCGGGTCGACGGCCGGCTGCCGCTGCTGCTGAAGCCGGCGAACCACGGGCAGGAGCAGGAACTCGCCGCGATCAGCGACGTACGGGTGCCGCGGATCCTGGGCCACGAGCTGTTCGGCAACCGCACCCGCACCCCGCTCAACCCGGGCGAGGCCGTCGGGCGGCTGCGCTACTTCCGGACCGCGGAGGAGTACGCGGCGGTGGCCGGCGACCTCGGCTGGTCGGACATCGTGGCCATGCCGTGCCTGCCGGACGACATCCCGCGGGTGGCGGGCTTCCTCAACACCTCGCCCGGGACGCCGCTGTCGCACACCAATGTGCTGGCCTCCGGCTGGGGCATCCCCAACGCGATCGTGCGCGACCTGGACCGCCTCGTCGAGCGGGACTCCCTGGACGGCGCCTGGATCCGCTACCGGGTGCAGGACGACGAGATCAGCCTCGTCCCGCTGGCCCACGCCCCGGACCTGGACGCCCCGACCTGGCACCAGCAGCGCATCCGGATGGAGCCGCCGCTGCTGGAGGACGTGCCCGCGCTGGCCCTGCACCGGCTGCGCCGCGCCGACCACGACCGCTACGGCACCAAGGCCGCCAACCTCGGCGAGCTCCACCACATCCTCGACAGCCGCAGCGTCGACCTCACGGCCTTCTACGGGCAGCCCCGGCCGCCGCGCGCCGACCTCTTGGGCCATCTCGCGGCGCGCCTCGGCCTCAGCGGAGCGACCGCGGACGGTGAACTGCGGGCGGCGGCGGCCGACTTCGTGAGCGGGGTGATCGCGGCGCCCGAGGGCATCGCCCTGCCGTTCGCGCTCCAGCACCGCTTTCTGACCTCCTCGCCGGCCGTGCAGCAGGGCATCGGCAAGCTCAAGATGGCCCTCGAACTCGACGCCGTCGACGTGCTGGACGCGCTCTGCCTGCATCTGCAGCACCTGATCCGCAACACCCCGATGCCCGAGGACGTGACCCGGCAGATCACCCTGGCGCTGCCCGACGGTCCCGCCGCCGGCAGCCGTCTGGTGGTCCGTTCGTCCTCCAACGCCGAGGACCTGCCCGGGTTCTCCGCGGCCGGGGTCTACGACTCGATCACCACCGTCCACGGGGCGGACGAACTCCTCGACGCGGTGCGGCAGGTGTGGGCCTCGCTGCTGTCGCCGCGCAGCGTGCGGCTGCGGCACCAGGCGGGCATCTCCCTCGACGACACCTACATGGGCGTGATCATCCAGCACTACGTGCCCGCGGATCTCGGCGGTGTCCTGGTGACCTGCAACCCGACCCGCCGCGAGGACTTCCGCAACGTCTACCTCAACTGCTCCCCCGGCTCGCCGGAGACGGTCGTCGACGGCACGACGCTGCCGCTGCAGTACCTGTACAACACGGTCGAGGGCGGCGGCCGCACCGTCGCGCTGGGCTCGTCGGGCCGGGACCTGCCCGACACCACCCGGGCCGGGCTGGCACAGCTGGCGCTGGCCGGGCGGCTGCTGCAGTCGCACTTCAGCGACGACGAGGTGGACCATCCGCTGGACATCGAGTGGCTGATGACCGATCAGGGGGACTTCCGCCTGGTCCAGATCCGCCCCTACGCCCTGTGAGCGGCCCCCTCACCCGTCTGCGGCGCGCCCGCGGCTCCAAGCCCGACGCCGCGTCCCTGACGCCGCGGGCCCGCCGGATCATCGGGCTCAACAACGGCTTCCAGCTGCTGTTCAACCTGCTGTGGTGGATGCCGGTCTTCTACGCCTACCAGCGTGAGGCGGGTCTGAGCGACGGGCAGATCTTCGGCATCCAGAGCATCTACTACGTCGCGTTCTGCCTCTTCGAGATCCCGACCGGGATCGTGGCCGACCGGATCGGGGCCCGCAACTGCCTGCGGGCCGGTGCCGTCGTGATGACCGCGGCGAACCTGACCCCGGTCCTGTCCCCCAGCTACACCGGCTTCCTGGTGCACTTCCTGGCCATCGCGGCCGGCCGCTCGCTGACCTCCGGCGCCGCCAGCGCCTATCTCTACGACGGCCTGGCGGCCGAGGGCGCCGGGGAGCACTACCTGAAGGCCGAGGGGCAGGCGCGGGCCTGGGGGCTGGCGGCGAAGGTGCTGTGCTGGCCGCTGGTCGGGCCGCTGATGGCGCTGGCGCATCCCGCGCCGTACCTCCTGAGCGCGGCGAGCGCGGCGGGGTCGCTGGTCTGCGCCGTGGTCCTGCCGCGGCAGGCCGCGGCGCGCGCCGGGAACCCGGCCCGCGCCAAGGGGGCGCCGCGCGACGGGCTGGCGTTCCTGCGCGATGCCACCAAGGCGCTGCGCTGCGTGTGGGCCACCCCGTGGCTCGGCCTGGTCATGCTCCAGGGGGTCGCCGTCTTCACGCTCTCCCGGATCTGCCAGGTCAATCTCTTCCAGCCGGTGCTGCTGCACCACGGCATCCCCGAGAGTTCGCACGGCGGGGTGCTGGCCGCGATGACCGTCGCGGAGGCGGTGGCCTCGGCCCGGCCGCAGTGGCTGGGCCGGCGGCTCTCGCCGGTGGCCTGGGTGTCGTTGCTCAGCCTTGCGATGGCGGCGGCGCTCGCGGGCAGCACCCTGGGCGGTCCGTGGACCGTGATCGCCCTGCTGTGCGTGTTCGCGGCGGTCACCGGCTTCGCCTATCCGCTCCAGCGCAAGCTGGTCAACGACGCGATCCCGGCGGGGGCGCCGCGGGCCACGCTGCTGTCGGTGGAGAGCATCGTGGACCGGGGGGTGTGCGCGCTGGCGGCGGTGGCCGCTGGCGCCTACCTCTCGGCGGGCCGGCTGGACGCGCTGCTGTGGCAGAGCGCGCTGGTGACCGGGGTCGTGATGGTCGTGCTGCACCTGGTGCTGCGGAGGGCCCCGGGACGGCGGCGCAAGGCCCCGGACGCGGAGCCGGCGCCGGAGCTGGTCACCACGGCAGGAAACCCCTGAGCGGCGCCGTCATACTGGGGAGGTGCGCGGTAAGGACGCCGGGCGGTACGGCGAAGGGCTGTTCCGCCCGGAGGAGACCGGCGAGGGCGACCGCATCGATCTGGGAGCGCTCGCCTACGACGGGGTGAGCACCGCCCGGTTGGCGGCGCTGGGGGCCGGCCCCGGCTGGCACTGCCTGGACGTCGGCGCGGGGACCGGCACCCTGTCCCGGTGGCTGCTGGAGTCGGCCGGGGTCGAGACGGTCCTCGCGGTGGACCGCGACACCCGGTTCCTCGCCGGCAAGGACACACCGGGCCTGTCGACCCTGAGCGCCGACATCAGCGCGCCGGGCTTCGACCCCGGCCGCTTCCAGCTGGTCCACGCCCGGTTCGTGCTGATGCATCTGCGCTGCTGGCGCCGGATGATCGCCACCCTGGCCGGGCTGCTCGCGCCCGATGGCGTGCTGGTGCTCAGCGACGCCGTGGACCTGACGTCCGCGGGCGCGCCGGCCACCCCGTACACCACGGTCATGCGCACGATGTGGCAGGCGCTGCGGGAGACCATCGGCACGGACACCTCCTGGGTACCGGACTACCCCTACCTCCTGCGGGAGGAGGGGCTGCACCGGGTCGGTGCCGAGCTGCACGCTCCCCCGCTGGCGGCGGGCAGCCCGCTCAGCCGCTTCTGGGCCGACACCTGGGACCGGACGCAGGACGCCATGGTGGCGACGGGGCGGGTGGACGCGGCGCAGATCGCGCGCGCCCGGCACGAGCTGGCCTCGCCCGGAGGCGCCGGCCTGTCCCCCGGGATGCTCACCGCCTGGGGCTGGCGGACCGACCGGGCCGCCCCGGACCGGCGCGGCTGACCGGGCGCGGGGGCGGCCGGGCGGTCCGGGGCGCGTCGCGGCGCGGGCCCGTGCGGTGGTGTCAGGCGGCCCGGGGGCGTTGCTGGGTGGCGCAGTGGATGCCGCCGCCGCCCTCGCCGAGGTGATCGAGCGGCAGCTGGACGACCTCGCGCCCCGGGTACAGGTCGCCCACGACGGACGCGGCCCTGCTGTCGGCCTTGCGGTCGCCGTAACGGGGCATGATGACGGCCCCGTTGGCGACGTAGTAGTTCACATAGCAGGCCAGGAACCCGTCGCCGTGGCGGCCGATGTCGGACGGCTCGGGCAGTTCGACGACCTCCAGCCGCTTGCCCCGGGCGTCGATGGCCCCGTCGAGGACGGTGCGGGCCTGTTCGTAGGCGGCGGTGAAGGGGCTCCGCGGGGCGCCGGCGGCCGGGGTGCTCATCACCACGACTCCCGGTTCGGCGAAGCGGGCGAGCGCGTCGATGTGGTAGTCCGTGATGTCCTTGTTCTTGACCCCCTTGACCCAGATCACACGGGAGACGCCGAACAGGTCCTTGAGCGCCCGCTCGATGTCCTCGCGGGACCTTCCGGGGTTGCGGTTGTCGTTGATCAGCGAGCTCTTGGTGGCCAGCAGGGTGCCCCGGCCGTCGGTCTCCAGGGCTCCGCCCTCGGCGGTGATCGGCGCCGCGATCCGGGTGAGGCGCTCGTGGTCGAGGACCGCGCGGGCCACGTGCCGGTCGCGGCCGTGCGCCTGCTTCTTGCCCCAGCCGTTGAAGTTGAGGTCGACGCCGGCGACACCTTCCGGGCCGACGACGAAGACCGGTCCGCTGTCGCGCATCCACAGGTCGTCGACCGGGGTCGGGAGCACCTCCACCCCGTAACCGCACGCCCGCCGGGCCGCCGTCGCCTCCCGCTCGTTGGCCAGGAGGGTGACCGGCTCGAACTCGGCGATGGCCCGGGCGATCCGGGCGATGTCGTCGCGGACGCCGGTCACCTCCGGTCCCCAGATCTCCCGGGTGGGCCAGGCCATGTACGTCGCCGCGTGCGGGTGGGTCTCCTCGGGCAGCCGCCAGCGGCCGGCGGGCCGCGCGGCAGCGGCCGCCGCCGCGTGATCCGTGCGGGGCACCGCCCGGGCCGCGTCCGTGCCACTGCAGGCGGTCAGTGCTCCACCGACCGCGGCGGCGGCCGCCGCTTGCAGGGTCTGACGTCGTGATATCTCCACGGAAATCCTCCTGACTGAAATTTTAGTCAGAACCAGCGTAAGGCATGATCGGAGCCGAGCCACAGTTGATTTCTCGCACCCGGGAGCCTCGATGCCGGACCGCCCCACCCAGATCCTCGAAGCCGCCGCCCGGCTGATCGCCCGGAGCGGGGTGCGCGGACTGCGTGTCGAGCAGGTGTCCGCCGAGGCCGGCGTCTCGACCGCGCTGATCTACTACCACTTCAAGGACCGCGCCGGGCTGCTGCGGCGCACGCTGGAGTTCATCAACCGCCGGGCGATCCGCTACACCGACGCCGCCCTGGACTCCTCCGACGCCCCGCGCGCCCAGCTCACCGAGATGCTGCTGCTGGAGTTCCAGGAGGTCCCCCAGGTCAGGGAGAACAGCGCGGCCTGGGGCGAGCTGCGGGCCACCGCCGTCTTCGACCCGGATCTGCGCGAGCTGCTGGCCGGCGCGACCCAGGACTGGATCGAGGACCTCGCCGATCTGATCCGCCGGGCCCAGGCCGCCGGCACCGCCGACGCGAAGGCCGACCCGACGGCGGCGGCCGAACGGCTGTCCGCGCTCGTCGAGGGCCTGAGCGAGCGCTGGCTGAGCGGCACCACCACGCTGGAGCGCGCCCATGAACTGGTGCGCGGCGCCGTCCGCACGGAGCTCGGGCCGGCCTGACCTCCGCGGCGGCTCCGGACACCCCGCCGGGAGGCGCTCCGTCGCACGTCATAGCGGGTGAACCGAATGCTTCGGTCCATAAACGGACATCGACGACTGTTTTCGGTCGGATTCCGTCACGTCACTCTCTGCACCCGAGTGCTCCGTCTCGCCCGGCGTGCGCGGAAGCTTCCCATTTCAGAGCGGGTGCAGCGCGTGCTGGTCATCCGGTGGACACCAGGATCTGATGAAGAATTTTCTGTCGTGGTGGCGAATTGGTGAAGAAAAGCGACCGAAAGTGTGCATCGGGTTTTGACCGCTGATCGACCGCTCAGCCATGGTTCCTGGCATGCCCGTCATACCCCGACCCGCGGCCAGCGGCCCGCTGCGCATCCGCGACTTCCGCCTTCTGCTCGCCGGTGCCGCGGCCGGACAGCTCGGCGCCCAGGTCACCCTGGTCGCCCTGCCCCTTGTCGCCGTGCTCGAGCTCAACGCCCCCGCCTTCCAGGTGGGGTTGCTCACCGCCGCCGAGACCGCAGCGTTCCTGCTGGTCGGTCTGCCGGCGGGGGCATGGGTCGACCGGATGCGCAAACTGCCGCTGATGATCCGGGCCGATGTGGTGCGCGCGGTGGCGATGGCCAGCATCCCGCTGGCCGGCGTCGCCGGTGTGCTGACGATGGCTCAGCTCTACCTGGTCGCCCTGGTCACCGGCGTGGCCACGGTCTTCTTCGACGTGGCCCACCAGAGTTATCTGCCCCAGCTGCTGCCCAAGGACCAACTGGTCTCGGGCAACGGGGCGCTGGAGACCATCCGCTCCACGGCGCAGGTGGCGGGCCCCGGCCTCGGCGGCGGTCTCGTCCAGCTGCTCGGAGCCGCCCTGGCCATCGCCGCCGACGCGGCCGGCTACGCGCTCTCCGCGCTGTTCCTGTGGGCCATCAAGCGGCCCGAGGAGCGTCCGGAGCCCGTGCCGGACGCCTCGCTGCGCAAGGACATCGGTGAGGGGCTGCGGTTCGTCTTCGCCCACCCCCTGCTGCGGGTGATCGCCTTCACCACCGGCCTGGGCAACTTCTTCACCGCCACGCTGATGGCCACCCAGTCCGTCTTCCTGGTCCGGGTGCTCGGGCTGGCGCCCGGAGCCGTCGGTCTGGTGCTGTCCGCCTCCGCGGTGGGCGGGCTGGCCGGCGCGCTGTGCGCGGGCCGACTCGCCGCCAGGCTCGGCCAGGCCCGGCTGATCTGGCTGTCCGCCCTGGTCACCGGCCCGTTCGCGCTGCTGTGGCCGCTGTCCGGCCGGGGCGCGGGAGCGGTGCTCTTCGCGATCGGCTCCGGCGTGGTCTTCTTCGGCGCCGTGGTCTACAACGTCGCGCAGGTGAGCTTCCGTCAGTCCCTGTGCCCGCCCCGGCTGCTCGGCCGGATGAACGCCACCCTGCGCTTCTTGATGTGGGGCACCCTTCCGCTCGGGGCCCTGGCCGGCGGTGCGCTGGCCGACGCCTTCGGCGCCCGCACGGCGCTCGTGTGGTGCGCGGCCGGATTCCTGGCCGTACCGCTCCCGTTGCTCCTCTCCCCACTGCGCCGGATGCGGGATCTGCCCGCCGGCCCCGACGAGGACGCCGCGCGGCCCGCAGCCGCGGACGCGGCCGAGGCCGCCACGCTCGGCTGACGCCGACCGCCTCTTCTCTCCCCCTCCCCCCCGTTCGGCAGCTCTTCCCCCCGCATCCCGCTCCGGTGATGCGGGTCAGTCACGACACAGAGGATCACGGTGCCCAGCATCACGAGCCAGTATCTGGCCCGCTTCCGGCGACTCGACGCCGGGGAGGGGGCCCCGGTCCTGCTGCCCGTCACAGGGGCCCAGCGCCGCTTCGCGCTGGTGCGTGCCATGGACCCCGCCGGGCGGACGGACCTCGTGCCGATGTTCTTCGCCTTCCCGCGCGGCACGGTGGACACCGACCGCCTCGCGGCGGCCGCCAACCGCCTCGCCGCACTGCACCCCGTGCTGCGGTCCCGGCCCACCGTGCAGCGCGGCACCCCCGCGCTGCGCCTGGAGCAGCCGCAGGTCCCCGTCGTCCGTCTGGCGTGCGCGCCCGGCGAGGACGCGGCGGTCGTGCTGCGGCGCGCCCTGGAGGAATGGGACACGCAGGGGGCACCGCTGCGCCTGTTCCTGGCGCCGGACGGCCCGGAGGGCACCGAGGAGGTGCTCGCCGTCGTCCTGGACCATCTCGCCTGCGACGGCCAGTCGCTGGCCCGGCTCGCCGATGAGCTGGGCGCCGCCTACGACGAGGGCACCGGCGCCGAGGGTCCCTCGCCCGCCGAGGCCGAGGCCGAACTGACCGCCTACCGGGACGCCGTCCTGCTGCAGCTCGCCGCGGAGGAGCGCGCGGGCTCGCCCGAGGCCATGGCCTACTGGGGCGAGCGGCTGCGCACGGTGCGCGAGGCGGCCCCGGCGCCGGGGTCAGTGCCGCTCACCCCCGGCACACCGCCCGGCGGCTCGGCCACCGTGACCTTGACCGCGCCCGCCGGCGGGGTGCCCTTCCCGCAGCTGCTGGACGCCTGCCGGGCGGCCGCGGCGGCGCTGTACGGCAGCGGCCCGGTGGTGCCGATCGGCTACCCGTGGGGCGGCCGGCCCTCCGGTGCCGCGCCGGTGCTGGGCTGCTTCCTGAACACCGTGGTCTTCCCGTCCGACACCGGGCAGCGGCCCGACCCGTCGGCGACGGCCGAGGCCTGGTGGGACGACCTGGACCAGGCCGCCACCCCCTTCGACGCCGTGGTGCACGCCGCCCGGGCCGCCGGTTCGGGCTGGAGCGGGCGGCTCGACGGCCTGCTGACCGTGGAGGACGCCCGGCGCCACCCCCCGCTGTGCCTCGCCGGCGTGACGGGCCGTGAGATCCACATCGACGGCCGCGCGGTCCGCGGGCCCTTCGCGGTCTCCGTCACCCAGGGAGCCGAACTGGGCCTGCGGATGGTGTGGGACCGCACCGTCCTCCCCGACCTCACCGCCGAGCGCGCCTTCGCCGCACTCGCCGACAGCCTGCGGACCCCGGCCCCGACGGCCGGCTGATCCGCTCCCGGGGCCCCGCCCCTTCCTCACCCACCGACTCCGCCGGACCCGCCGCACAACCCGCGGCGCGCTCCGCGCACCCCAGGCCGGGCCCGACCACGCTCCGGCCGGAGAACCACACCCGACCCGACAACCTCCAGGGATCGCCCATGCTTCCGCTCTCCTCCTCGCAGGAGATCGTCTGGCTGCACGAACAGGTGCAACCGGGCAGCCGCGCCTACAACTTCACCGCCGCACTCGATCTGTGGGGCACACTCGACGCCGAGGCGCTGCGCCTGGGCCTCGCCGCCACACTCGACCGGCACGCCGGGCTGCGGCTGGAACTCGTCGCCGTCGCCGGGGCGATGCCCGGGCAGCGGGTCGCCGAGGCCTGCGCCCCGCGGCTGCGCACGGTCGACCTGAGCGGGACCGCGGACCCGGAGGCCGCCTTCCAGGAGCTGCTGCGCACCGAGGCGGAGACCCCGCTCGACACGTATGAGGCACCGCTGCTGCGCTGGACGCTGGTCCGGCTGGCGGACGACCGGCACCGGCTCATCCACGTCGAGCACCATCTGATCCACGACGGGCACTCGTTCGCGATCCTGCTGCGGGACGTGTTCAGCGTCTACCGCGGCCACGTCCTGGGCGAGCCGGTGCAGCTGCCGTCCGCCTCCTCCTACGCCGACCACGTCCGCTCCCGGTCCGCCGACGAGGTGAGCGCGCAGCGCACCGAGGGCCTGGAGTTCTGGACCGGCCAACTGCGCGACCTGTCCTACGACATGCCGCTGCCCGGTCTGACCCGGCCCGGCTCGCGGCGCCGCCACCACGGCGGTCAGCTGCGGCAGTCGATCGGCGCGGACCTCGCCGGGCGGCTGCGGGCGCACGCCAAGGACCGCGGGCTGACGCCGTTCGCCACGCTCCTCGGGCTCTTCGCCGAGCTGCTGCGCCGCCACAGCGGCCGCACGCAGATGGTCGTCGGCACCGCGGTCGGCAACCGCCCGCGCGGTTTCGAGGACGCGGTGGGCATGTTCGTCAACACCATCCCGCTCCCGCTCCGGCTGGACCCGGCCGCCCCGGCCGAGGAGTCCATGGACGAGGTGACCGACACCCTCTTCCGTGCGCTGCCGCACCAGGAGGTGCCGATCCAGGAGCTGACCCGCGCGCTCGGGCTGCACACCTCGGGCGCCGACAACCCGCTGTTCAGCGTGATGTTCAGCGCGCACGACGCCGAGCTGCCGGAGATCGACGTCCCGGGCCTGGAGATCACCCTGTTCGAGGGGTTCAACACCGGCACCACCCGGTTCGACCTGGACGTGGTGCTGCTGCCGGACGACCGGCGCGGGGTCAGCCTGCGCCACGGTGCGCCCGGGATGACGCTGGTGTGGGACTACGACGCCGACATGTTCGGCGAGGACGTGGCGAAGCTGCTCGCCGGACGCTTCCTGGACCTGCTGCGGGCCTACCTCGACGCGCCCTCCACCGCCCTGGCGGAGCTGGCGCCGCCGCCCGTGCCGCCGGCCCTCACCGCCCCCGCGCCGCAGCCGTCCGGGCACGACCCGCTGGACCCGGCCGCCGCCCACGACCCGTCGCTGCCCGCGCTGCTGATCGGCGCCCGCCGGCTCACCTACGGCGATCTCGACGAGCGGGTGAGCGCCCTCGCGGAGCGGATGCGGACGGCCGGAGTGACGGCCGGGCAGCCGGTGGCCGCGGTGCTGCCGCGCGGCGCGGACTCCGTCGTGACGCTGCTGGCCTGTCTGCGGACCCGGGCGGTCTACTGCCCGCTGTCCCCGTCCGACCCGGCGGCCCGGCTGTCGCTGCTGCTGGACCGGCTGGCTCCGGCGCTGGTGCTGACCTCGGCGGACTCCCCCGTCAGCGTGCCGGACGGCCTGCCGACGGCCACCGTCGACGCCGAGGCGCTGCCGGCGGCCCGGGCCGCCGAGGTCGTGCCCGATACGGCATACATCATCCACACCTCCGGTTCGACCGGCATTCCCAAGCCCGTCGCGGTGGGCCGGGCGGCGCTGGAGAACCATCTGACCGGCGCGGCCGAGCGGTTCGGGCTGGCCGCGGGCGACCGGGTGCTGCTCTTCGCCCAGCCGTCGTTCGACGTGGCCCTGGAGGAGGTGCTGCCGTCGCTGCACGCCGGGGCGTGCCTGGTGGCTCCCGACCGCGAGGTGCCGACCGGTGCCGAGCTGGCCGCGCTGCTGATCTCCGCCCGGGTCACCGTGGCCAATCTGCCCACCAGTTACTTCCTCGCCACCCGTGAGGAGATGCGTCCCGCCCTGCGCGACGGGCAGTGGGCGCCGCGGCTGCTGGTGCTCGGCGGCGAGCGGCTCCCGGCGGATGTGCTGCACGCCTTCCTGGCGGACACCGACAGCACCGTGCTCAACGTCTACGGCGTCACCGAGGCCGCCATCAGCTCCACCGTCCACGAGATCACCCGCGAGGGCCTCGCGAACGGCGGGGAGATCCCGCTGGGCACCGAGCTGCCCGGCGAGCGCGTCCATGTCCTGGACGAGCGGCACCGGCCGCTGCCCGACGGCGCGGTCGGGGAACTGGCCATCGCCGGCGCCGGGCTGGCCGAGGGCTACGTGGGCAATCCCGAGGCCACCGCCGCACGGTTCGTCTCCGTCGAGGCCCTCGGCGGTGAGCGGGTCTACCTCACCGGCGACCTCGGCTACCGCGGCCGCGACGGGCTGCTGTACTTCCTGGGCCGCCGCGACCACCAGATCAAGCTGCGGGGCTACCGCATCGAGCTGGAGGAGGTCGAGGCGGCCGCCTCGGCCGCGCTCGGCGGCCGGTCCGTCGCCGTCGTTCTGGACCGCGAGGCCGCCGGCGGGCCCCGGCTCGTCGGCTTCCTGGAGCGCGCCGACGAGAGTGCGCCGTGGGACGAGCAGGCGCTGCACACGGAGTTGAGCAGCCGGCTGCCGAGCGCCCTGGTGCCGGGCCGCTGGGCACTGCTGGACGACATGCCGAGGCTGGCCGGCGGCAAGCCGAACCGCACCGCGCTCACCCGCCGGGCCGCCACGCTGGAGCCGGCCGCGCCCGCCGTCGAGAGCGACGCCGGACAGCCGCTGGCGCCGTCCGACCCGATGACGGCACTGCTGGCCGAGGGCTGGTCCGCGGCGCTGGGCCACAGCCGCTTCGACGAGTCCTCGGACTTCTTCCGGTCCGGCGGCCATTCGCTGCTGGCCGCGGAGCTGGCCGCCTGGCTCGAACCGCGACTGGGCAAGCGTCCGCCGCTGCGGCTGCTGTTCCAGAACCCGGTGCTGGCCGACCAGGCCCGCGCACTGGGCGCCACCGGCACCGCCGCCGTCCCCGCTTCCGCCGCCTCGACCCCCGTGACGGAGTCCCGATGACCCAGCAGATGACCGCCCCGGCCCCCGCCCCGCACACCGCGGACGGCCGCCCGCTCAGCATCGCCCACGGCCCCGCCCGCACCGGCGGCGGCGAGAGCGGCGTGCTCGCCCGCTACACGGAGTGGGTCCGGCGCACCCCGCAGGCGCCCGCCGTGACCGACGGGACGCACAGCTGGACCTACGAGCAGATCGACCTCGCCGCCGATGAGGTGGCGGCCGCGCTGCGCGACCGGGTGCGGCCCGGCGATCTGGTCGGCGTCTGCCTGGACCGCTCGGCCGCCCTGGTGGTGACCGCCGTCGCGCTGGCCCGGCTCGGTGCCGTGTACCTGCCGCTCGGTCCGCGCCCCGGTGAGCGCCGTATCGCCGCCGTCACCGAGGACCTGAACGTGGTCGCCCTGATCGGCGACCCCGCCGTGCTGCCGCCCCGGCACCGCTCGGCGGAGCTGCGGGACCTGGTGCTGCCCGGCGACGGCGCCAATGCCGCCGAGCGGGTGGTGGCAGCGTTCGCCGCGCCCGCCGGTGCGGCCCGCACCGCGCCCCCCGAGACGTTCTACGCCGTACTGACCTCCGGCTCCACCGGCCGCCCCAAGGCGGTCGCGGTCGGCGAGGCGGCGCTCGGCACGGTGCTCGACTGGTACCGCGCCACGACCGGTCTCGCCCCCGGCGACCGGCAGTCCCTGCTGATCGGCGTCGCGTTCGACCCGCATCTGATGGAGCTGTGGGCCGGATTGACGTCCGGGGCCACGCTGATCCCCGCTCCGGACGACGTCCGCTGGGACCCGGTGGTGCTGGCCGACTGGTGGCGGGCGGCCGGGGTGACCGTGGGTGTCGCGGCGACCCCGATGGCCGAGCCGCTGCTGGAGCGGCCCTGGCCCGCGGACCTGAAGCTGCGTCATCTGGTGGTGGGCGGTGACCGGATGCGCCGCCGCCCCGGCGCGGAGGTCACCACCACGGTCCACAACGCCTACGGGCCGGCCGAGGCCACCGTGGTCTCCACCGTCCACAGCATGCGGGCCGGCGACGGCGCGGTGGACGTGGAGTCGGCACCGCCGATCGGCCTTCCCCTGCCGGGCGTGACGGTCCTCGTCACCGACGCCGACGGCCGTCCGGTGCCGCACGGCGCGGAGGGCGAACTCCGCATCGGCGGCGTCGGTCTGGCGCTCGGCTACCTGGACCCCGAACTGACCGCGCGCCGCTTCACCGCGGTGCCCGAGGGCCTGGCCCTGCCGGGTGTGGAGCGCCTGTACCGCACCGGGGACCGGGTGCGGATGCTCGACGACGGGCAGCTGGAGTTCCTCGGCCGGCTCGACGACCAGGTCAAGATCAGCGGTGTCCGGATCGAACCGGCCGAGGTGGAGGCCGCGTTCGAGCAGGACCCGGCGGTGCTGAGCGCCGTCGTCACCGCGCCGCGCACCGACGACGGCCGCACCCGGCTGGTGGCGTACGTCCGCCCGGCCGACGGTGCCGCCCCCACGGCGGAGTCGCTGCTGCCCGCCCTGCGGGCCTGGCTGCCCGAACAGGCCGTGCCCTCGGACGTGCGGTTCGTGGACGCCTTCCCCCTGGACGCGAACGGCAAGGTGGACCGGGCCGAGCTGACCCGGCAGGCGTCGGCCGCGGCCGACGCCGGTCCGGACGCCGGCACCGCCGCCGCGCCGGACCCGGACGCCACGCCTGGTGAGCGGCTCCTGCTGGACGCGGTGCGCGATCTGCTGGCCCGCCCGCAGACCTCGCTGGCGGAGAACTTCACCGAGGCCGGCGGCACCTCGATCGTCGCCGCCCGGCTGCTGACCGTCATCGAGAAGGAGAGCGGGGTGCGGCTGCGCGCCCCCGAGCTGCTCCGCCAGCCCGACCTGCGGGCCGTGGCACGGCTCATCGACGAGCGCCGTGCCCGGCAGCAGGCGGGGGCCTGAGATGACCACCCGCACCCCGTACGTCCCCGACGCCCCGAAGGAGGGCCCCGTGCTCACCGATGGCACCTTGCCGCACGAGCGCATTCCGTCCGGTGACCGCACCGGGCCCGTCCCGCCGGCCGGCCGGCCCGCCCCCGAGGCCGGGCTGGCCGCCCTGGTGGCCTGGCACGCCGAACGGACCCCGCACGCCCTGGCGGTGGCGGACGGCGACACCACGCTGACCTACGGGCAGCTCGTCGCGTCGGCCCGGGCGCTCGCCGCCCATCTGCGCGAGAACGGCGTGCGCCCCGGTGACTCCGTGGCGCTGCTGCTGCCCCGCTCCGCCCGCACCGTGGTCGCCCAGCTCGCGCTGTGGTGGGCCGGCGCCGGGTGCGTGCCGCTCGACCCGGCCCATCCGAAGGCCCGTTCCGAGGCGCTGACCGCCGACGCGGGCGCCACGCTGACCGTCGGCGACCGCAAGCTCCTCGAATCCATGGCACCGGCCGGCGCCACCCTGGCGCTGCCCGGTGAGCCGCTGCTCGGCGGCGACGCGCTCGCCGCGGCCGAACTCGGCCCGGACGCCACGGCGTTCACCATGTTCACCTCGGGCTCCACCGGCCGCCCCAAGGGCGTGGCGATCGGGCACCGGGCGGTCGCCGAGCTGGTACTGGACCCGGCGTATGTCACCCTGACCGCCCGTGACCGGGTGCTCTTCCACTCGCCGATGACCTTCGACGCCTCGACCTTCGAGGTGTGGGGCGCCCTGGCCAACGGCGCCGCCGTGGTCGTGTGCACCACCGAACGGCCGTCGCTGGAGGACCTGGCGCGGCACGTGGAGCGGCACGGCGTCACCGTCGCCTTCTTCACCACCGCGCTGTTCCACCAGCTGGCCGGCCGGCGCTCGCGGATCTTCTCGCTGCTGCGCACGGTGATCGTGGGCGGCGAGGCGCTGTCCGCGCACCACGCCGGCGAGGTGCTGGGTGCCTTCCCGTGGCTGGAGCTGGTCAACGGCTACGGGCCGACGGAGGCGACCACCTTCACCACGACCCACCGCGTCACCCCCGCCGACTGCCACGGCCCGATGCCCATCGGCCGGCCGATCGCCGGGGCTAGCGTGCACCTGCTCGACGACGCCGGGCAGCCGGTCGCGGCCGGCGCCCGCGGCGAACTGTGGATCGGCGGCAGCCGGCTGGCACACGGCTACACCGGACAGCCGGAGCTGACCGCCGAACGCTTCCGCGACCTGCCCGGGCGGGGACGCCTCTACCGCACCGGCGACCTCGTCTCCCAGCGGCCGGACGGCACGCTCGACTTCCACGGGCGCACCGACGACCAGGTGAAGATCCGCGGCTTCCGGATCGAGCCGGGCGAGATCGAACACGCCCTGCGGGAGCGGCCCGAGGTCGCGGACGCGGCCGTGACCGTGCTGCATCCCACGCCCGAGGACGCCCGGCTGGCCGCGTTCGTGGTGGCCGCGCCGGGCCCGGTGCCGCGCCCGGACGCGCTGCGCGAGACGCTCAGCGCCGTCCTGCCCGCGCATCTGATCCCCGACGACATCCAGTTCGTCGAGGCGCTGCCGCTCACCCCGTCCGGCAAGGTCGACCGCCGGGCGCTGCGGGACCTCGTCGCCGACGGCGGGGCCGACGCCCCGGCCGGGCCGCTGGGCCCGCTGGAGCAGGCCGTCGCCGAGATCTGGAGCCGGTCGCTGGGGCGCGAGGTCGCCCGCGCGGACGCCGACTTCCTGGCGCTGGGCGGTCACTCGCTGCTCGCGCTGGCCGTCGCCGACGACCTCCGCGAGGACCTCGGCGTGGAGCTGACGCTCGCCGACTTCTTCGCCGCCCCCACGGTGGCCGGGCACGCCGCGCTCGTCGAGCGTGCGCTGCTGGCCGCCCACAGCGATCTGCGCCCCGGCGCCCCGGAGGCCACCGATGTCCACTGACTCCCCGACCGCCGCTGCGCTCCAGGAGGAGCTGCTGCGCCGGGCACGCGCCCGCACCGCCCGCCCGGCGCCCGCCGCCGAGGCCGACCGGCGCGGTCCGGCGCCGCTCTCCCACGCCCAGCGCCGGATGTGGCTGATGGACCGGCTGGGCCAGGACGGCGCGTCGTACAGCGTGCCCTTCGCCACCCGGCTGCGCGGCCCGCTCGACACGGACGCGCTGGCCGCCGCGCTGACCGCGCTGGTGGGCCGCCACGAGATCCTGCGGACCCGCTACGGGCACCGGGACGGTGAGCCGTTCCAGGAGGTGCTCCCGGCGCCGGAGGCCCTCACGATCCGCCTCGTGGAGACGGACGAGGAGGGCGCGGGCAGGCTGCTGGCCGAGGAGGCCCACCGGCCGTTCGACCTCACGGCCGGCCCGCTGCCGCGCGCCCTGGTCCTGCGGCACGGACCGCAGGACCACACCGTGCTGCTGACGTTCCATCACATCGCCATCGACGGGCCGTCGTTGGAGACGGTGGCCGACGAGCTGAAGCAGCTCTACAGGGCCGCCGCCGAGGGCTCGCCGGCCGCGCTGCCGGCGGCGCCCCCGCAGTACGCGGACTTCGCCCGGCGCGAGCAGGCGGCCGCCGACCGGCTGGAGAAGGGGCTGAGCCACTGGACCGAGCGGCTCGGCGGCGCCGCCCCGCTGCCGCTGCCGCGCCCGGCGCAGCCGCCCGCCGACGGGGCGACCT
>NZ_BMND01000009.1 GCF_014646275.1 Streptomyces kronopolitis | reverse complement strand
TGGGCGATCCTGCTGACCAACAAGCTCTACTACACCCGCGACCGCCAGCCCCTGACGGACATCCGCAACACCTTCCGCGAACTGGCCTTCGCCTAAACGATGAGGGCGCCCCGGCGAAGGCCGGGGCGCCCTCATCGTCCAACTGGCGGCAGCCGGCCATGCTGCCGGGGCGTCGGGACCGTCTACACCGAAGCTGACGTCTTAGCCCGCCGAGCTTCGACTACGGCGCGACATGTCGGGCACAACGGATTGCCGCCGTGCCCGTAACGGTGGCAGGGCTGCCGGGGCAAGTCGCGCACCGTCCGACGTCCTTGCGCGGGCAGGACACCCTCACGGTGGACGGTGCGGGGGCGGGCGTGGTCACTGCGGAACCTTTCTTCTCAGCGACATAATCCACCCACTTCCTGGCGCATTCCCGCGCAGAGGCCAGCCACCCCTGGCGCTCGGCGACACTGACCTGATCGAGGACGCCGTCGCCTCAATGGGACCGGAAGCCGCCCAACAGCTCTACGGCCGCACGCTGCTGCACCTGGCCCGGCAGCTGGCCGCAGGCTCGCGCAGCACGCTAATGACCATCGGACATCGGTAGGAGTGATGACCGAGATGACCCCACCGGCCCACCACCCCGACGGCGGGGAGCCGTGCGGCGTCGACCTCGCCCGGGTCGCCCTGCACGCCGCGCGGGAGAGCGCGAAGAAGCGTGGCGGCGAGAGCCCCCCTTGCCCGCCGCCGGGAAGCCGCCGGCCGGCGCGGCCGAGACGGCCGCGACCCGCAGGGCTTCAGTGCGGTGCTCAGCGGCTGATGGCGGACCGGGCCTGGGGCCTGCCCGCCATCAGCCGCTGCCGCATCCTCGACCGCTGGCCGGACATCGCCGCCACCATCGCCCCGCAGCTGTCCCACCACATCGCCGCCGTCGCCTTCCACACGGAGACCGGACAGCTGGACCTGCAGCCCACCTCACCCGCCTACGCCACCCAGCCCCGGCTGATCACCCCGCGCATCATCACCGCCGCGAACCAGGCGGCCGGCACCACCACCGTGCGGCGGGTACGGGTCCTGCCCGTCGGCAACCTCCCGACCCTCACCACCACGACGCAGGCCCCGGCCGCCGCCGAGCCGGCTGAGCCGCCCAGGCCGGCTCAGCTGGCCCAGCCCTCCGACGGGTTCCGCCAGGCACTCGCTGCGCACCGAAAGGCGTGGTCCGGCCGTCCCGCCGACCTGGCGCTCCAGGAGGCCAACGAGCAGCAGACCCTGGCGCTGCGCCGCATGTCGGCGAGGGCCTTCCCTGAGACCGGGCCGCAGTCGGAGGATCAGCCGCAGCCCCTCGAGGCGGGCTCGAGCTGACCAGGTCAGGCAGCAGGGCACCGTATCGATGCCCCGCCGCCACGAGCCTGTTGCCCTACGTGGCCTGGTGCACATTCGCGACCTTCCTCAGCTCCGCCATCGCGCTGCGCAACCCTTGACCGAGAGCTGTCCCGGAAGGAATCGACACGGCCGGGTGATCCTGAAGGAGAACGGCGCCGCCCAGACGAAGAAGCCCAAGCGGCGCACCACCGCTGTCGTACGCCGGGACGGGCGCGAGCCGCTCGGACTCGGCAGCGCGGTCGGCGCGATGATGACCGAGCGCAGCTTGGTCGCTCCGGCCGTGAGCGGCAGCGTCCTCGCCCAGTTCGACCCCATCCTCGCCGTGGCCGCGCCCGAACTCACCGGCCGCGTTCAGGCCGTGGCGTTCGACGCGCACCGGCCGCTTGGACGTCGTCCCCGAAGCCCCGGCAGTCGGCACGAAGCTGCCCAAGGGACCTCCTCGCGCGTGTCGGACACCGGCCGGTCAGGGGGACGCGTGCGGGCGGGCCAGGACGCGGAGGTGGCGCTCGCGGCGGGCGCCGCTGACGAGGGTGGTGTCGCCCACTAGGAGACAGTTACGCCAGTAGGCAGCACCACCGTGACGCTTTCCCATGAAGAGCAGCTGCAGTCGTCGCCCTGCGCCCGCTGACAACGAGTGCCGCACCGTTCGGCTGCCGAGAACTGCAGGTACACATCGACTTCGCCGAACCGTTCGGCGAGTGCGCCAGCGAGCACCCGCAGGTGCTTCCGGGCGACCTGCCATCGTCGGGCTGGTTTATTCCACTCCGGGCGGATCCGAGCGCCCAGCTCTTCGAGGATCCAGCGAAGGTTGGATCCTCCCTCATACGGCATTCAGACCCACATCCGCTGCTCGCCAAAGTTCCGCCGCACCCATGGACGGACCACAGCAACCACCCCCTTCAACATCCATCGATTCTCGCCGAACTCGTAGGCGACGCGTTCCCGCGGCGCCTACGGGGGTCAGGCCGGGTATTCGTCGGGGAGTGCCATCCCTGGGTGCCCGTTGACCAGGTTTGGCTTCAGGTGGACCCGGCAGCCGGCGTCCCGAGCCTGGGCAACTAGACGGGCCACCCACTCGAAGGGGGGGCTGAAGGCCGGGACGACGCCGCCTTCTTGGCGGGTCTCGGTCTGCGCGCCGATGACGACCCAGTCGAACATCGACAGATCGCTGAACTCCAGCGGCTCCTTGAGGGGTTCGATGGACAGCCACTTCACCTTGACGCCTTCGATTTTGCGGAAGGCGTCCTCGGCGATCCGGACGCGCTTTTGCTCGTCGATGCTGGTGCCGACCCAGGCGGTCTTCGGCAGGTCGAGCTTGGTGTAGCGGGCGGGGAACTTTGTCAGGAGCAGGTAGTCCCAGTCGGCGTGGTGGTGCATGACGTCGTGGACTTCGTAGATCCAGGCATCAGGCACCCAGCGGCCGTAGAGGTCAGCCATGCTGCAGACGAAGACCCGACGCCACGACGGGTCATCGCGGTGCTGCTCGGGGACCTTCGTGTTGGCGGGAGCAGCGAGACGCTCGTGGTGGAAGAGCGGCGTGAATCCGGCCGGATTGACTTGCTTGAAACGCAGGGTGATCTCGCGCGCATAGCAGTAGTCGCACCCGTGCAAACAGCCAGTGACCGGGTTCCACGACCACTGGGCCCAGGAGATGCCCTCACCGTCGCTGGTGTTGTTGAACGTCGGCTTCCCCTCGGGCCGGGCGTAGGCGACCTCCGCCCCGTCATGGGTGCGCAGCGTCAGCATCACCTTGCCGGGCTTTTCGGACGGTGCGTTCTCCGGCATGGCCCGCCGGCGCTGCTGGGCCTCCTTGTCGGCCAGGTCGAGCGGCATTTCGCCGGAGCGGACCTTCTCCACCAGCTCGGGGGCGTAGGTCTGAACCGCCTTCGCCCGCTGCACCGCCCGAGGCGACGCTCCGACAGCCCGCGCGGCCTTCGGTCGTGGCCGGCACTCCTCCGCTGATTCGGACGGATCCGCCCGCATCAGCGGACCGTCCGTTACCTGCGTGTTTGCGTGTTTGCGGGCTCGTCGCGCCGACTCACGTTGCGCATCTTTCGCCTCGCCTTCGAAAGCCTTCTCGTATTCGAGGGCGAGGAAAGCGCGCTGACCGGCGCTGAGCTGACGGCGGGTGATGTTCTTCGAGACGATCAGGTCCAAGATCGCAGACTCCGAGAAGTCCTTGGGGAGGACTTCGAAATCTGCGTCCACGTCGGCGGCGTCGCAGGCGCGGTAGCGGTTGCGACCGTCGACGAGGACGGTGCGGTCATGATTGAGGACGATCTTGTCTCGCAGGCCGTGGGCCTTGACATCTCGGACCAGGTCGTCGAACTCATCGCCCTCAATGAGGGGGAACACGTCTGCGAATGGGTGTACTTCAAAAGGGCCGAGCTTGCTCATTCGGATGTTTCCTCGTCGTCGATTGCCCAGATGCCCATCTGCTCGGGCGGCCGGGGGACCGGCGCATCTTCGAAGGCGCTGATCATTTCGATGCGTTCATCGAGGGTCGCGTTGACCCAATGCTTCTCTTGTCCGCGGACGCCCTTGAGCTCCGCCTGGGTCAGGAAGAGCCGGAGCATCTCACCACGGAACCGGGCCTCTTCATTCCGGTACCAGGTGACCGTGGCATCCCGGCGATACTTCTTGAACGCGGAGCGGATCAGGTCTTCTGTCTTCGGGCGCCACTTGTCCGAGGTCTCGACGAGGTAGGCCCACTGGTCCCGGTCGCGGATGATGGGAGCGAAGCAGAGGTCCCGGTACCGCGGCAGCGTGTGCTGGAGCGCCGCGATCCGATCGAACAGCTCGATGCGTCCGCGGCGGGTGCCCTTGCTGCGCTTCAGGCCGCTGGCGTTGCAGCCCATGGTGGTGAAGCCGCGGAAGTAGGAGACGCTCCGTGCGCTGATCTCGCGGGAGAAGGTGGGGCGCATGGCCCACTCGGTGATGGCGTTGGGGTCGTTGATCAGGAACACAGCGTCGGATCGCCGGAGCATGTCGATCGAGGCGTCGCTACCGCTCTTGTTGAAGACCCGGATGATGGCCCGTTCTGTCCCCCACTGTTGTTCACCCATTCGAGTGAAGCCGAAGTCGGGAAGGTGTTCTTCAAGATTGGCGAGAAGTCGAACGTGCGTGTCCGGGTTGATCTCGTGGAGGAGGATCACGACAGGGATGGGGGACTTCGAGGCGTGGTAGGCCAAGATTCCTGGTGAGCAGCTGCGGTGCCATTCCCCGTCGCCCATCGGCACTTCCGCGTCCCCGGCGGTGAGGTCGTACCAGACCAGTCTGTGCGGGGCCTTCGGCAGGTACCGACTGGCGCCGACCTCTTGTCCGATCAGCTGATTCAACATTTTGTGCTTTGCCCGCGTTCGCCAGCTTCGCCCGACGTCCATCTGCTTCGGCACGCTGCAAGGTCCTTTCCCCCTGGGTAACCCGGCACCGGGCTGCATCACCCGGGCAGGAAGGAGAGGAAAACTACTTGAAATCCACGTTCATATGGTCGAGTTGGCGAATTACTATCGACACTTCGAACTAACGAGAGAGAAGGTCCAGGCCAATCAGGTCTCGCGGGTCGGCTGGCTGTGCTATCCGTGCACGCTCAGGCCAGATGTACGGCCCGCACACGCAAGGACGGTCCCGCGCGGCCGATGCTATGGGGACGCCATCCCGCACCACCAGGACGCCGAAGACCGGGCCCGTCGGCTCCTTCGGCGTCTCGCGCCAGCCGTAGGTCCCGGCCACTCCAGGCCGGCAGGACCTGGCCGACTCTCACGTGATAAGCGTGGCGCTGGAGTGCCGCGACGATCTGCTGGAGACGGCCGCCGTCCTGGACGCGCTCGCGTTGTGCCACGGCCCGGGCAGCTACCTCCCGCGGCCCTACCAGGAGGTGGCCGGACAATCGCCGGCCCAGGGCGTGGAGCTACGCACCGACGCATCCGACATGGCCGACCAGGCCGTGCGCCACGACCGGCGCCACGGCACCAGCACGACCGGCGATCTCCCGCCCGCCCTCGAGGCCGGCTGCACCGACGCCCAGCGGGACGCGGTGCGCGCCTACGTCCGGCGTGAATGGCTCGCAGCTCAGTCGGAGTTCGCCGACGACTGAGCCGTGGCCGGCTCGCCCCTTGGCACGGATGTCGCCGAAGCGTGCGATTGCTGGCCACCCGATGCGGTGGTGATCGGCCGATCGCCCCCATGCCGGTCGGCCACACCCGAGTGTCGTGGGCGTGGCCGACACATCTTCGAGCGCCCCGGGTCGAGAACCACAACGGCGTCCCGACGCGGAGGCCGGCACCGGCCGGGTGCGGTTCTCGCTCACCCGCTGGCTGCTCGCCCCGCGCACGACCTGGCAGGCCCGCCGCCTGGCGGCCGACTTCGGGCCGGGCATGGACGCCCGTACCGCGTGGACGATGGCACGGCTGGCCTGGCACCCGGACGAGCACGTCTTCGCGATGGCTCACCTGGACGGCGACGACCGCCCGAGTTCCAGCGGGCCAGGTGGGCGGTGAGGGCCGCATCGGCTGTGCGGCAGGCGTACCGCACCAGTGGCGGTCGTGGAGCTGCCCGGCGCCGGCGCGACACCACGCGCGCTGGACGGTGATGGGGAGGATCGCGGGACTGCCCAGTTCAGCGGGGCGGGGGTCGTTGGCGTCAGACACGATCGAGCGATACGGCACAGGCCAAGCGACAGGCGGATCCGGCCGAGGAAGAGCGAAACGCCACCGCCCGGCTGGTGTGGTCGCCCAGGATTCGGTCGTGTCGAATTCCATGAACCCCTCGTCGCGCGACGGCCGCCTTGGCCGCCATCGTGCTTGCCGCCCTGTGTGCATCGGGCTGCGGCGCCGATTCTCCGCCCGAGCAGCAAAACCGTCTGGACAAGGCCGCCGGCCTGGCTCAGTTCAAGGTCACATGCACCAAGGACATGTGGGACCGCACCCGCAAAAGCGGCCTCGATGGAAGGAACGACGAGAAGTTTGACAAGGTCAAGCAGGTCAAGCTCGGCGGCGATCAAGGCAAACGCGGCCTGATCCAGATCACGCTCACCGGCCCGCAGCTGGTGGAGTACCTCCGCAAGCTCGACTACGACGCCCACGGCGGTATCGACATGAATGGCCAGCGCCCCGGCGATAACGAGCCGATGGCGCGGCGCATGTTATGACGCCATCGCCCCCGTCATCGATCACATCAAGCAAGGTCAGCCGCCGCAGAGCGTGCCGCAGTCCGTCGTCGATGACGCGGTCGCGGATCCCTCCGCCGCCCCCGCCGACAGGCCCTGACCCGCCAGGCCGACGCAGCCGGCTGCTGAGCGTGGCCATCCGACGCCTGGATCTCGGCCTCAGTCGGTCTGGAGCTCACGCTCTGGGCGGCACAGCGCGCACGCTTCCACCCCGGCGGTCAGCGCCTCGATGGCCGCGCGGCGGGTTATCGGCCGCACCCGGGGCTGTCCGATGGTGCACTGGCCGTGATGGATGGCCACCGGGCGCGGATCGGCGCCCAGGGTCACCTGGACCGTCCAGGCCGGCGGCGACGCAGCGCGCGCGGCCGCCTGACGGGCAGCCTCCTGTGCCTGCTCCCGCTGTTCGGCCTGTGCGAGGCGGCGGTGAACGCGCTCCAGCTCCAGCCGGAGGTAGGTCGCGATCACTCTCAACCGCTCCACGCCGTCAGGCAGCGGAGAAGATTCGTTCACACGTTCGACTCTACGTCGGCGGGTCCTCGGGCGGCTCGCCCGGTGGTCTTCTCTGTGCCGCCTGCCGGTCTCCTTCATGGTGGTCGGCCCGCCGCGACTGCGCGGCCTGGGCGCTCGCTTCAAGTGCGGCCATCAGGCCCATCGGCCCGCCTTCGGCGGGGCTCGGCCTGCGCGGAGGCTCGATGCCCTTGGATTTTCCATCTTCACCAATCAATGCCCGCCCAGGGAACGGTACCGCACCATCATCGGAACCCCTGGCGGGCAAAATGATGTTCTCACTGCGTACAACGTCACGAGCTTGGCCAGTGCCAGCAAGTGTTAACGCTCCCGTGCGCGTGGAGTTCATTCATCGATAGGTGAGGCGAAGGGGGATGGTTCGCGTGGTGGAACAGACGCCGGCAGAGCGAGCTCTGGCTCGCTCGTTCACCTCTGGCAACGGGCAAGTCAGGTTTGAGGTCACGAACCTGACTGTTCATCACCACGCCAACCGCAGCGTCACCTTCACGTACTGGATCACTGTCGTGCGGCAACGGCACCCGGAAGAAGACTGGGAGTTCACTCTCCCCTGGGACGACAAGTCCTTCACCGACGTGCTCACCTCACCCCAGCCCGATCCTGAACGGCTGAAGCAACTCGTGCACCTGGTCCACGCCCTGCTCGAAGAGTGGTGGGACACCAAGGGGCACAACCGTCAGTCGGCAAAGATGGGACGCCAGCTGCGTTGACGCGGTACGCCAGCTGAACCCGCCAGATGCGCGAGGGCCTGGATCCGACGACGGATCCAGGCCCTCTGGCATAGCGGGCACGCACGTTTCCCCGCTGCGGTCATTGCAACCCCAAGGGTGGTTCAGCTGAGCCGTCCACGGGCCGTCCAGGACCTCCTCGACTCCGACCAGGACACTCTGTTATGAGCCGTCATCGACCCGGTCGACGCCGCTGCGACCCGCGCCCAGCAGAAGTCCGCTGCCCGCAGCGCCGAGGCAAGAGAGAGGCCGGGCCCCGAGGTGCTGACGCAGAACTGGCGTGAGCGCGCGGCCGCCGTCCGGCGACGCCGCGGCGGTCGATGCGATGGTGGCGGCCGTGCTACCCGGCCCGGATTCCTCAGCCCCCGCCAAGGCCGCTGGCGGCGGTCCGCTGATGCCGTCCACGCGCAGATCGCCGCCGAGGTCTGGGATGCCGGGCACAGCCTGACCGCGTCGAAGAAGGTCGTCGACCACCCTCGTTATCTAGTGCTGTCAAGCGAAGGTGCAGGTAGATCTGCTACAAGCTGTTCTGGCAAGTAAGGCAGGTTCTCTCAGTAGCCGTCTGCTCCAGACGGTGCATGGGCGGTGACTCCGGTCTTCGGTGTGCGTTGGACGTGTCGTGTCGACGACTGCATCGAGCTCCATCAATGTGAGCGCTGATCCCGCCGGACAGCCTCAGCAGCTGCCGTTCCTCCTGTCTTCCCAACAAGGCGAAGCCGCCCGTGCGTTGCTGAGCTACGTGGCTTCGCTGGGTCTTCCCGGCCCCGACTCCCAGCTTGTCGCCGTGGTGGTGGCTATCCGGGCCGCACGCGGCGGCGTCGATGCCCTCCGCGCCCTGGGCTGGCAGGTGGACGACGCGCTCTTCGACGGCGATGATCCGGCAACGCCGGTACCAGTCACGGTCCCTGACCTGGCCCGGGAGGCTGACCACCCCCTTCCCTTCGGGAAGAACGTGCGCTCGCGGGTGTCGGGATGGACCACACGGGCCTTGTCCGCCAAACCGGTCAAGAAGCTCCCGCCCGCCGCCCGGCTAGCCGGCTTGTTCCTCGCCGCGCATAGCACGGCCAAGCTCCAGGGGCAGATTCCGCCGGACCTTCCCGAAGCCTGCCGGGCCGCCCTGCCCGATCTCCGGCGGAGGGGCTTCCTTGCGGAGCTGTCCGAGGACCGTTGCCGACTCGACCCCGCAGTACGCCACTTGTCGGGCATGCGCCGCCCCGATGAAGAGGAACAGGCGGCGGAGCCCGCGAAGGCCGAAGGTAAGGGCGGGCTTCCCGCGAGGCCGGAGGTTCGGTTCGACGCTGCCGCCTGGGCGGAGTGGAAGAGAGCGGCAACCCCTGCGCTGCGACGGCACGTCGAGACTGTCGAGTTCTGCGCCGTGTGCGCACTCGAACCGGGGCAGGTTGCATCGGCATTCATGGAGCGGGTTCGCCCTCAGTTCTTCTCCAAGTGGATCAAGAACGCTTGCGGCGAGTGGAAGGAGGCACACCCTGACCGCGGCCCACAGGCAGCCGAGTTCACTGTGGACTTCCGGGCCGAGCACGGCCACGGCCCCTCCTACAATCAGTTGTGCTCAGTGGGCTGGGACGTGTGCCGCTCAGTGCGCGGCTTCATCGTGCAGCGACTGCTGTCGAACGAGTGGCTGACGGATACGAGCCCTGTGCCGTGGACGCTGCGCCCGGGGCAGGCTGCTCAAGCCCTGGGCATCGCTCTGCCCAGGGCGCGAGGCTCAGCAGTAGCCCCGCCCGCTCGGCCCTAAGCTTGTTCTTTTGCCTCTGGCCTCGAACGTTGCCTCGTACAGGCCCGCTCATCTGGGGTTTCGCCGGGCATACTGACGGCCTTCGTGGACCAGGCGGGGAAATCCGCTGTCCGCGGGGAGTCCGTGGGGAACTCTCGTGTCCGCCAGTGCATGGGTTCAGCCGTCCGTCACCGGGGGTGAACTCGCGGCCATTGACGGGCGTTATGTGCGGTGGCGCCCGGTGGCCGCAGTGGCGGCCAGACCGACTGTGATGAACAGACCCGAGCAGGCCAGTGCCCAGGTGCTGCCGGCGGGATGGAGCACAACAGCCCAGCGGTGGGGATGTGCTGCCGGGTCCCAGCCGAAAGCCAGGACAATCAGAGAACCTGCGAGAGGTATGAGCCAGGCGCGGTGGGTGCCCAGGGCGCGTGCGGAGAGCAAAGCGACCCCGAACCAGAGGCAGGTGTTTCGGAGGGCGATCGTTACGAAGTCCGGGGTGGAGATTGCGGCGACGATGGTGCCCAGCAGCAGCATGGTGAGTAGCCAGACCCCCGTTGCCTGCCCCAGTTCCCAGTAGCGCAGGGGACGAGCAGCATGGTGTTCCAGGTCCTGCATGCTGCTGTGCAAACAAGTTGCTGTCCAGACCGAGTACAGAACGGGGATGACGACGGCGACGGAGACGGGAGCGGACACGCCGCTCCAGGTGGGGAAGCGCAGCGGGGTGTTCCCGCTCAGCAGGGTGAGGGTTTCCAGGACCAGCAGCCCGGCCAGCAGCCGGGGGGTGCTGCGGGCCCGTAGGTAGGCCCCGGTGCCCCAGGGCCTGCTCACACGGGGCACTTCATGCCCTTCAGAGCCGTGACCTGCGCCCGTGCCCAGGCGGTCTGTTCTGGCTCGGGCTGCTTGAGAACCCGCACGATCTCCTCAGATGTGTCGTCCAAGGTCGCCTGCTTGCCGGTGGCACGGGTGAACAGCCAGGTAGAGAGGTTCTCGTGGGCGGTGGCGTACTGGGAGATTTGCTGGTCGGTGAAGGCGCGGTCGCAGGCCGGCGGGCGTGGCAGCATCTCGTTGACCATGTCACCGACGATCCCGTACGTGCCGGCGCGCAGGCTGAAGCCGGGCGGTTGTCCCTCGGGGGTGTGGCGGAGGCCGGATTCGTAGAAGCGGGTGGGCAGGGTGAGGACGCCGTCTGCTGCTGCCGCCACTTTCTGCGCCGTCTGTGCGGTCTGGGCGAGATAGGCCCGGTTCTCCGGCCACAGACACACTTGGGGACTCGTGGTGGAGCACAGGGGGGACTGCCCGGGGGGCCGGGTGATCTGGGGAAATCCGACCGGCCCCATGGCCGTCGTGGCGAGCACGGCGGCAGTGATCCCGAGAGAGGGAGCGACGGCCAGGTAGCCCCAGCGCACGCGGGTGCGGGGCCAGCTGACGGCAATCAGCACCAGTGCGCCTGCGATGACGGCCCGGATGGCTAGCGCGCTGGGGTTGAGCCGGAATTCGGGCGAACCGGAGATGACGGTGAAGTTGTAGGGACTGTCGCTCGGGATCACTCCCAAGACGATGAAGATGGCTACTGCGGACACAGCCGGGGCTGCTGGTCCCGCCAGGAGCAGGCCGGCCCAGTGGCCCAGCGCCGTGCCCGCCACCATCGTGATCGTGCCGAGAATGACGTAACTGCCCCATAGTTGCCCGGCGGGTACTCCCGCGCTCAAGGGCGCTGACAGTGCCATTCCTGTCACGGCGAGGAACGCGCTGACGGCGTAGATGAGCGATGCCATGAGCTGCGTCAGGTGCTGGTACCAGAACGGTTGAGGTGCGTGAGCGGTCAGCTCTGAGAATCCTGGCTGGTGTCTGCGGCCTGTCCCTATGGCGGCTGCTGCCGCTGCCATGGGGGCCAGGAAGACAGTGGTGGCTTGAGCTGCGGCAGCAGCCTGCGGCCAGACCTTGGACCAGTCGCCCGAGCGGGCGAACAGCCATACGACACCGACGGCCACCATCACGGGTACCCACCAGCGGGCAGGGGCCCGGCGCAGCTCGATCCGCAGCGTGCTCAGCATGCCGCCGCCCCGGTCAGCAGCTCCATGTAGCCGCGTTCGAGGCAGGAGTCGCCTCTCGAATCCGGGCGGCCGAGGCCGCCGAGTTCCTCCGGTGTCCCGGTGTAAAGGGCGGTGCCGCCTGACAGCACCGTGACGGTATCGGCTACGGCAGCGATGTCTTCCACCAGATGGGTACTGAAGATGATCGTTGCGCTCTGGCCAAGGTCGTGCAGTAGTTCCCTGAAGTCCAGACGCTGCTGCGGGTCCAGACCGACGGTGGGTTCGTCGAAGATGAGCAGAGCGGGGTCGGCCACGATGGCCTGAGCGATCCCGCAACGCTGCACCATGCCTCCGGACAGGTGTTTGAGCTTCCGGTCCCGTACAGCGGCGAGCCCGACCCTCTCCACCGCCTGCACCGCCGCATCACGGGCCAGTCGCGCCGGCACCTCACGCAGCCATGCACAGTAGCGAACGAAATCAAGCACACTGAACGAGGGGAAGTAGCCGAACTCCTGCGGCAAATAGCCCAGCTGCCGGCGAGCCACCCGCAGACCGTGGCGGTCAGATACATCCTGGCCCAGGAGCCGGACGCTTCCGGAGCGCGGCGGCAGTGTGGAAGCCAGGGTCTTCAACAGCGTGGTCTTACCTGCCCCATTGGGGCCCAGGAGTCCAAGGACACCGGTGCCTGCGGTCAGGTCGAGGCCGTTCAGCACGGGGCGACCGGGGTAGCCCTGGACCAGGCTCTGGACCTCGACAGGCTGCGGTTCGTGTGACAAGGGAACTGACACTCCTACTTACGACAGCTGCGCGGATATGTCACGCATCGAAAACCGGCACTCAGCCCAGTTCTTCACCCACAACCCCGCGCCGACCCCTGTCCACCCCGACCGCAGGTCGGCCTGCCAGGAGCAGTCAAAGACGTGCCGCACCTTGACGGAACCAGGACCGTAGTTGGAACAGGTCCCTGCGCCCCAGGTGTTCTTGATGTTCTTCGTGCACTTCACCTTCGGGGCAGCGCCAGCCGATGGCGCGTTGAGGACCAAGGTGCCACCAGCGAGTGAGGCAGCCATGAGACCAACCGCGAACTTGCGCGAGAGCTTCACGCCGAATGCTCCTTCTTTGTAAAGAAAATCTGAAGATCGATGTGGAAGCTACCACACCAAAAGGTCGCGTAGCAGCGCCAAACAGCCCGAAGCGCCAAAGCCGACCTTTAGGCCCTGTAGTGACCACACGTCACATCCGTCGCATCCCGCGGACCAGGGAGAAGCCCAACGCGACGCGGCTGCCTGACGCTGTCGGGGATCTTGGAAGGTCCTGGTCTGGCAGAGAGTTGTTGCGTATGGCCGCGTTGTTCGGGGCGTCCGTGGCAGTGTGAAGCTGGCCGCGTAGGCAGAGTTCGCAGGGGTCCGGGTGAAGGTGGTGACCGCCACCTTCAGAACGATCACTTCAGCCTGCGGGGTGGGTGGCGACGCGCCAGGACCTGGGCCGGGGGATAGCCATCTCCAACCACGAACGTTCCGTTCGCCCAACGGTCACCAGGCCCGAATGAAGCTCCCCGGCCGTCGGCCGCCGCATCGAGAAGCAATCTGACCAGGACGAACGCACCACTCGGGTACAGCGCTCAACCTGATCCGCCACACCGGCTTCCAAGATCCCCGACAGCGTCAGGCACTAACCGGGGAGCGGGTAGCAGCCCGGTGCTGGCGGGTTCAGGCTGGAGCGGCCATCCCGGGTGGGTATCAGGCCCGGCCGGGGTCCGGCCGGGCTGATGACGATTGCGGTCGGTGAAGCGGGGCGCCTCTCCTACGCCGAGGGGCGACCGGCGATCTGCTGGGTGAACGCGGCCCAGGCTGTCAGGGGGAAGGTGAGGACCGGGCCGGTTTCCGCGTTCCGCTTGGAGTCGCGGATATGGACGGCGTCGGGCTGGGGGCACGCTTCGACGCAGTCGGTGCCCTGTTCGCTGCTGTATGAGGACTTGAACCACTCGCCGTACGGGCGGCCGGTGTCGGTGTGCGTGTTAATGGTGATCAGACCTCTCGTGCGTATCGTTCCAGTAGAGCGGGGGTCTCGTGGTCGGGCAGGGCGCCGCCGGCGAGGAAGTCGATGCGGCGGGCGAACTGCTTGACGACCCGCGGTTTCGAGACGACCTGCATGGTTCCGGTGACGGTGCTCATGGACACGACCGGTCCGGGAAGGTCCTTGCGGTCGAAGTCGAGGACCGTGAAGCCTCCCGAGGTCACCCGGTAGGCCGGGGCGGAGAACGGGATGATCCGCACGGTCACGTTGGGGAGCTTCGCCAGCTCGGCGATCTCCCGGTACTGGCCCCGCATGGTGTCGGCGTCTCCGACGACGTTGCGCAGCGCGGACTCGTCCATCAGGCAGAACAGTTCGGCGCCGGCTTCTGTGATGAGTTTCTTCCGGTTCGCGCGGACTGCTACCGAGCCGTCGATGAAGTCGGTGGTGGTCTCGTCGGCGCCCTTCGCCGATTCCATCAGCGCGCGGGCGTACGACTCGGTCTGCAGCAGCCCGTAGACGACGTTGGGGCACCACGGGCGCAAGATCCTCGCTCCCGATTCGAGCCCGAGGTAGACAGGCATCCCGGAGGGAAGCACCGAGGTGTTCGGTGTCCACCAGTCGTCGCCCTTGGCGTTCTTGTACCAGTCGAGCAGCAGTTCCTGGCCCTCGAAGTCGACGCCGTACGCGGTGAGGAGGTCGGTGAACTGGGCGATGCGGCGGAAGCCGGTGGTGCCCTTCTCCAGGTTGGTGATCGTTGACGCCGCACAGCGCGCCGCCTTCGCCGCCTGCTCGCCCGACAGTCCGGCCTTGTCTCTGAGCCGTATGAGTTCGGCTCCCAGCATGATCCGCAGGAATGTCGCCCCGGTGTTCGCTGCCATACAGCCGCCTCCCTCCGGTTCCTCCCGCCGGGCCTTCGGCGCCGATGATGGCACCGACGGTTCACCCCGCGTAGGACCCGGTGCAGATTGTTCGGACCCCGGTTCACCTCCCGTCATATACCGATCCTTACCGGAGCACAATTGGCTCCGCACTTTCGATTGCAATTCAAGTTGACTCGGGTGGACGGTAGTTGACGCCGGATCTGGTCGGGCGGTGAAGCGTCCGCGGTGGTACGGCTCCTGAATGCGGCGGGCCCTTCGGGTTTCGTCCTGCGCTCTGCTCCCGGCGGGCCTGCCGCACCACCATTCCAAGCCGAGGAGGCAGCCGTCATGAACCAGACGGAGGCACAGCCGGCGCCCCCGCTGCCCCACCCCAGGGACGTCGCGCTCGATGCGGACCTCGCCCTCCGCCTGGCGGCCGGGCGCCCCACGGGGGCGGCGGCCGACGCACTGCGCGAGCGCCTGCGCGGCTACATCCGGGCCCTGGCCGGCCCGGCCGACGCCTACGCCCAGCGTATGGCGGACAACAGGGCGAAGGACATTGCGGTCAACACCGTCGCCCACGCCCGCAAGGTGGCGGACGACCGGGGTGGGGACCCCGTGGCGAGCCTGCGGCTGCTGGGCAAGTCCGCCGAGATCCTGTCCCGCTACACGGCAGCGGCTTCCCGCCCGCCCACACGGTCGTCCGACCGGCGGCCGTAGGCCCGCAACACCCCATGTCCCGTACGCCTGTTCGTCGGCGGCGGGCGTACGCCAGGAGGTATCCGTGCACGATCTGATCGCGAGCCCGTTCCTGGAACAGCATCTGCTGCTGCGGCCCGGCAGTCCCAGCGGCCTGCTCCTGCCGCAGGCCCAGTACGAGGAACTGCGCGGCCTTGACCCCGCCGAGCCGGCCCCCGACTGGTTCACCGATGCCGCCTGAGGCCAGTGGGCCGACCTCGATGTGACCGGCCGTGCGGCGGGTGAGCTCCTGCTGGTCCGCCAGCCGTCCGCCTGGGGCTATTCGCGGGCGAGCTGGGAGATCAACTTGGGTTGCAACTACAAGTGCAAGCACTGCTACCTGGGCTTGAAGGTCTATTCCGGTATGCCGCTGGCCGACAAGCTCACCTGCCTGCGGGTCATGCACGAGGCCGGGGTCCTGTGGCTCCAGATCACCGGCGGTGAGCCCACCGTGGACAAGGACTTCATGCCCTCGTACCGGGCCGCGTTCGAGCTGGGCATGATGCTGACCGTCTCCACCAATGCCTCCCTGCTGTGGCGCGAGGACCTGCTTCAGATGTTCCAGCACCTCCCGCCGTACCGGATCACGGCCTCCCTCTACGGCGCGACGAAGGACAGCTACGACGAGCTGACCCAGCGCAAAGGCGCCTGGGATCTGTTCGTCAAGGGCATGGACGCCGCCCGCGGGGCCGGCCTGCCGCTGCGGATGAGCGTCATCGTCACCGAGGACAACGCGCACGAGGAAGCGGCCATGACCGCCCTGTGCGAACAGTGGGGCGTCGAGTACAACGTCTTCACGAACATGACGCCGACGATCTACGGCGGCGCCGAGTCGCTGACCGCGCAGTCGAAAGATCACCTGCGGATGCGCAAGCCGTTCACCGGCTGCAACGCGGGCCACACCTTCTTCCACACCGACCCGCACGGGCTGGTGTCCATCTGCAAGATCGGCCGCGACGACCAGATCAGCCTGCCCGCCGAGGGAATCGGGGGCCTTTCCCGGCTGGGCGAGATCGCGGACCGCCTCATGCTTCGCACCGGTGGTTGCTCCGGCTGCCAGCTTTCCGGGGCCTGCACCGTGTGCAGGCCCCTGGCCAAGCACTACCAGGAGGCGAAGGCACCACTGGAAAGTTACTGCCAGCACGGGATGAAGAAAGCAGGGTGACATGACCGCTGTAGCTGTCGAGATCTCTCCGGGGCTGCCCCTTCCGGACGGGCTGCCGTACGTGACCCGGCCCATCGAGGCCGCCGCACCGCCGGTCACCGTGATCACGCCGGTCGCGGACCTGGACACGGTGATGGACAGCATCAAGTGCTCGTGCAACGCGGGCGACGACAACCCCCACTAACCTCCAACCGGTCAAAGCCGCTCAGGCCCCGGCGCGTAAGCGTCGGGGCCTGAGCCTGTGCGCCGGGCGAGTAGCGTGTTTCCCATGCGACTGACGTGGGACTGGCTGCTGCCGGTGATGCCCGTGCCGTACGTGCCGACCCTCGGCCCCGTCCACCCCGACGCCCTCGGTCCCGGCCTCTTCGCGGACGCCGTGCGCGTCGCCGGCACCGGCACGTTCCTCGCCTACGACAAGGACCAGCGGTGGGCCGAGCGCAAGGACGAGACGGTCCTGCCCGACATGATCGAGCACACCTACGTCCGCACCTTGATCCCCACCCTGGCCCGCCGCGGTCACGGCACCGTGACGGTGTACGCCTACGGCCCCGGCTATGACGACGCGGCCGACCTGGCGGCCAAGCTCGCCGCCGACCACACCGCCGCCACCGCCCGCGTGATCACCTTCCACGGACCTCACGAGGACCCGCCGGCCGGGGCGGCCCTCACGCGCGTCCAGCTCCGCGAATTCACCCCGCCCCGGCCCGAGGGCCAGGAAGGGCCGGTCCGTCCTGTAGACGGCCTGCCAGAGCCCGTACAGGCCACCTTCGCCGCCTTCGCCGACCGGCTCACCAGCGACGGCTTCGCCTTCCTCCACGGCCAGATGCAGGCCGGTACCGTCGGCCCCGTCCTCGCGGTCGTCGGGGGCGGCCGGGTGGCCGGGGCGATCGGCCCCATGGAGACCATGACCGACTCGGCCGGGGCCACCCGCCTGCTGCCGCAGTACTTCGGTGTCCTGCCCGAGCACCGCGGCCAGGGCTACGGCCGCACCCTGTGGCGGGCCGCGATGGCCTGGGGTGCCGCCCACGGCGCCGACTACCAGCTCCTGCAGACCGAGGTCGGCGGCCCCTCCGACCGGCTCTGCCAGGCCGAGGGCCTGACCTCGCTCGGCTTCGTGACCCTCACCAAACTCTGACCGCATGGGGCTCTGCATCCTGGCAACCAGGTCTGGATGAAAGCCAGTTGTGAGGACTGCCACACCCTCACGCTGCCGCCGGGCCGCGTCGTGTCACAGGCCCTCGGAGAGCGGGAACAGCGGCAGCCGGTCCTCCCCCTCACGGGTGAACCCCGCAGAACGCGGTGACACCCCTACACCGCAGACCACGGCGCTTGCAGCGGCAACCCGGCTGCATGTGCGCCCAGTTGGGTGCGTAATTTTGCGTGTTCGGCCGATTGCACTGCGCGCCCGTTGAACTGGCTGCGATGGGACATCCGTATGAGCTACACAGACCAGGACGTGCGCGTACCCGCCGGTGATCACCAGCGGGTAGGGAGTGCCGATCGTGAGGATGTCGGCCAGGAGCCGGCGGTGCAGATCTGTCAGGTTCACGCGGCCGTCGCGGCCGTCGCGGCGGTCGTGGCGGTGAGCTCGGGGAAGGCCGATTCCCACACGTCTCTGATCGGGCGGCTGATCAGCGTGCGCAGCACGGGCCACTGCGCGATGAGCAGGCCCCGGTTGAGGAAGTCGATCAGGTCCTGGCGCTGTCCTTCGGCCAGGACGGTGCGGTACAGGCTCATCCGGGAGCGGGGCTGCTCCAGCCCGTAGGAGCGGCGGCCCGACCAGACCACGTGCAGCGGCAGGTCGACCGAGCCGTGGGCGGGGCCGACCAGGTCCTCCAGCCGCGCGGGCAGCCGCTTCGCGTACTGGGCACACAGCAGCTCGAACGCGTCCGGCGGAGACGAGGGGGACTGCACGGTCATGCCCCCAGTATCGCCGGGCGGACGCTGCGGTTGCTACGCCGCGGCTGGGCTCGGGTGGGTGACCGCGGTACCCGCGAACCTTGATCCGCCACCGCCTCACGAGCGCCGCCGGTGGCGCCTTGATGCTGCGCCGCCTACGGACGGCTGGGTCGAGTTCTACGTCCACCGCCGGGACTGCGCGCAGGCGCAGTGCACCGACCGCCTTCTGACCGGCCAGGAGGCCCTGGGCAGGCTCGCCGACCCGGACGCGACGCTCCCGTGCCCGGTGTGCCGCCCGGACCGAGTGCTTACCGTCGCCAGCTGATCTGGCCGGCGCTTCACCAAGGTGCCGAGCGCCGCCGCGAGGACACCGGCCCGAAGGCGCCCCGTCCTCTGAGTCACCCGCGACCGGGAGCGGAGCGTGAGTGCTGGTCCGCCTCCGACCGCCGTCCTCAGCCGGGTTTGGGAGCGGCGCTCTGGGCGCGGCGTTTGATGTTGACGGCGGCGCCGGTGTCAGCGTGCGTCGTGTGCCGGCAGCGGGTGCAGACGAACAGACTGCGGGTGCGGCGGCTCTTGGCATCAGTGTGGCCGCACCGGTTGCAGGTCTGCGAGGTGTAGGCGGGGTTCACCACCGAGACGGTGGTGCCGTGGCAGGGTGCCTTGTACTCGATCTGGCGGCGGATCTCCCCGAAGCCGACGTCGAGGATTGCCCGGTTCAGCCCGGCCTTGGCCACCACGTTCCGCCCCGGCGCTTCCACACTGCCCCGAGCGGACCTGGTCATGTTCCGCACCCGGAGATCCTCCAGTACGACCTGCGCGTACTGGGTCACCAGGCGCTTGGTGAGCAGATGCTGGGTGGAGGAGCGGCGCGCGGCGACCAGACCCTGCAGGCGCGCGACCTGGTCCCGCGCCTCCTTCCACCCCTGCGACTGCCGGTGAGCCGGCACACCCCTGACATGACGCCGGGACATGCGCCGCTGCCACTTGCGCAACTGCCGCCGCGCGTTGTCCAGATGACGCGGGTTCGCGAACAGCTGGACCTTGTCATCACCGATCACCAACGGGTCCGAGGTCGCGGCGAACACCGCCACGCCCAGATCCACTCCCACCGTCCCCGCCTCCCGCTGCCGCCGCGTCGCCCGCACCGCCGGCGGAGCGGGCAAGCGGACGTTGAATGCCGCGAACCACCGGTGACCCTCCCGAGCGACCGTCACGGACTTCGTCACCCCTCCCCGGGCCAGCAACCGTGCCAGGCGCCGCGCCGGACGGTGCAGCCGCACCACGAAGGACCGCTGCCCGTGCGGGTCGCGCTCCCCGCCGATCCGCACGTGCCGCAGATCCTCCGACACCAGCCGCACACTGAACATCCGAAACGAATCCCGGCACCGACCGCGCCGCTTGGGCCGCGGGTAACCAACCGGGTCGACTCCCCGCCGGGAAGCGCTCTTCCAGTTCGCGAAGGCTTTGTCGGCATCGCGAAACGCCTGCTGGCACACGATCGCGTTCACCCCCTTCCACCACGGATACAAGGAGTGCGGCTCTTCGCCTACGCGGCAGGGGCCGGGCAGCGGCCGCTCACGGACGGCGAGGAAGACCCGCTGGATGTCCGGCTGCGACGGCATGTGAACCCGCGGTGCCCGCTCGGCTGCCTCGGCCAGCGTGAGGCCCTGCGCCAGGAGCAGATCCCGTCCGTGGCTCCAGCGCTGCTGAGCGGCGTGTTTGATCCCGAAAGCGAAATTGAAACTGCATCGCGACGCATCGGCGTAGCGGTGCAGGATCAGTCTCTGTTCAGGGGTGGGGTCCAGTGCCTCACGGACCACGACGGTGACGGTGTTCTCGGTCATGGTGCGTAGCTTCACACCCGGCACTGACAATGAATATCCGGGAAAATGCTATACGCGTCGATACGAGCTGTTTCAGTCAGGTGTGTGTAGATTTGTGGCTGCTCGCCGACACGGGCGAGCTCGGCCCCCGGACGGGGGAGCAGAACGCTCGTGGACTGCACCAGCCTTACGGCAAGGGCAGGCAGCCCCTCTCCGCTACGCGATGAGGAAGGAAGCGAGAAGCCCCGCCTACGGCAGGGCAGCGCGGCCGGGAAACCGAGCCGCCCGTCCCCACTACCGCGTGGATAAGTGCGATAAGGAACGTTTGCCGGAATCTGTGAAAGTGGCCTGAAACTGCAAAGCGTGAGCGCCCGCATGCAGGTCAGCGACTGTACGGCCCGCACGCGCAGGGACGGTCCCGGCCCGTACTACGCCGAGATCGTCCGGGCCAAGTACGGCCCGCACGCGCAGGGACGGTCCCCGGGGCGGGCGCCAAGGCCGTCGCCGCGGCGAGTACGGCCCGCAGGCGCAGGGACGGTCCCTCCTACGCCTCAGGGGCGGTTCCACCGAGCGTCCGTCGCTTTCCCGGATTCGGGAGTACGGCGCGCCCGGGGCGAAAGCGCCGGCTACGGGCGTAGGTGGCATCCGTCATCGCGCCATTGCCGGGCGATAGAGCGGCCGCACCTCTTTACTGCCCTGCGTCCAGTCGTTCGCGCCGGGTGGTGACCAGGGCGTGCCAGCGGTTGCGGGTGGTGTGCTCGCTGTCGAGCCACCGGGCCTGGGAGCGGGGCTCTGCGGGGAGGGGGCGGCCGGCCATGAAGTGGGCGATGTCGACGTAGTAGGCGTAGTCGCCGCTGGTGGTTATCTCGCGCAGCTGGTTGATGGCGGCGGTCAGTTCGTCGGTGGCGTCCAGGACGGCGTGGTGGAAGCACAGGGCAAGTTGGAGGGGCGCTTCCTGGGAGGTTAGTCCGGCGAGGTGGATCTGTGTGCGGAGCAGGTGGGCGCGGTCGGCGATGTCCGTGCTGGTGCCGGCGTCACGGATGAGTGCGGCGATGTGGGTGGTGAGGGTGGTGGCGCGCAGATCGAGGCCGGTCAGGAGCTGCTGGGCGAGTTCGATCTCGTCGTCGGCCTGGCCGGGGTCGGTGAAGGCGAGGGTGAAGGCTCGCTGGGCTTGTGAGGTGGCCTGCTCGCCGACCACCCCGTGCTGTTCGGCTTCGGTGCGGGCGGCTTCGTAGGCGGCGGCCGCGCGGGCGGTGTCGCCGTGGGGCCACCAGATGTCTCCCAGCACGCGGTGGTGGCGGCCTGCCCAGCCGAGGGGTGCGGGCGGTGGTCAGGGCGGTGGGGAAGTCGCCGGCGAGCCGTGCGAGATGGGCCAGGCCGCGCTGGGCGGCGGGTGCGAGCCGGCCGCCGCCGTCGGCGACGCGTTGCATGCCGTGGCGGGAGTCGTTGGAGCGGCCGAGGTCGCGCTGGGCCTTGGCCAGGTAGTAGACGGCCATCTCCTGCAGCTCGGTGGGCAGCAGGCTGGCCTGGACGATGGCGGTGAGCCGGTCGGCGGTGCGCTCGCGGTGCTCGTGCTGGCGCCGGGCGAGCGTGCTGAGGAGCTCTACCAGCGCGTCGGCGGCCGTGGGTTCGCCCTCGAGGGTCTGGCGGGTGGGTGGGGCGATGGGTTCCCACACGGAGTCGCTGACGTATGCCCAGACGGCATCGGTGAGCCAGCCCAGCTCGCGGCCGAAGTCCCGGACCAGGGCGAGCCCCTGGCGCAGGCATCCGACCAGCAGGAGCCGGCCCGGCGCGGTGCTGGTGGCCCATTGAGCGCCGAGCGCGGCCAGGGCGCGTTCGGCGGCCTGCTGCCAGTCCCGCGGGCTCCAGCGGTCGTCGGCTTGGTCATCGGCGTTGCGGACGGTGGAGCGGATCAGAGCGTGCAGGTGGTGCGGCCACAACCCGAAGGGGTGCTCGCGGACGAACGGTCGCTCGATCAGGCGCCTGCCGGCGCTTCGTGCTGCATGCCGGCGGTCTGGGTGGCGACGGGGATGTCGAAGGCGTCCGGGAGCGCGACGGAACGCAGGACGCCCCGCTCGTCTGGGGTGAAGTCGGAGAGGGTCCGGGCGATCAGGGCGGGGAAGTCGTGGTCGAAGTCGGCCGGCTGCGGTCCGCGGCCCGTGCGGCGGATCTCCAGAAACCGCATGACCGACAGGTCGAGGTAGAGCGGCAGGCCATGAGACCGGTCGGCGATGACGCGACGGACGTCTTCGCTGATGAGGGGCTGGCCGTCCCGGGCGAGCCGACGGGCGAGGTAGTCGTCGCAGTCCTCGGGCGAGAAGTCGCCGAGCAGGATCTGCCGCTGGGCGAACTCCTCAGCACCGCGAACTCACGGCCCCAGCAATGCGGCCCCGGGCCTGCCCGCGCGGTCCACTCCGGCACGGGACGACAGGAGAGTAGACCGTCCGGGTAAGCGACGTGGCCGACTCCAACGGCCAGAGGTGCGGCCCCGTTAGCGTGCCGTCATGGAACACCCTAAGATGCCCGAACCGCTACGCCGCGCCGTCCACCGGCTCACCTCCGAAGCAGTCGCCAACCTCCAGGAAGTGCTGCGGTACACCGAGCCCGATTAGGCACACACCTGGAAGCGGATGACGCTGTACCAGGCGACCAACGCGTCGGACACCATGGACATGGTCGCCATGCTGATCGCCGCGTACTGCCAGAAGACCGACATGGACCGGGACACGCTGACGTCGTACCTGCAGACCAGTCAGCAGCACAGCCGGGCGGCCGGGCCCACGAACGAGGACCGCGCACACCTCGCCGGCCTTCTCGGCGAGCCGGTTGCCCGAGGGCACAGCCCGTTCAGTGGATTTTCTCCAGGGACAGCTTGAGGCCAAGGCCGCACAGCGACCCGAGGACGCTCCGGAGAGACTGTTCACCGAAGCGTGCCTGCACGGGCTCAGGGCTCGGCTGTGCGACGACGTCGACTCCCTGGATGGCTACCTGTCGCCGCAGATGGCGGCCATGGCGCGGAAGGTGGCCGACGCTCTGGAAGTGCCGCAGCTGACGCCCGCGTGACGTCGGGTGCGCTGTGTTGAGCCGTGAGGTCTCCGGGGTCTGACGGCCCCGGAGGCTTCACCGTTCCCGCTCTCATCCTTATGGCACTCAGGAGGAGAAGCCTTCAGTGGACCTGTTCCAATTCACCGGTGTCCCCGCTTCCGGCGTCGCCGTCATCAGAGGCATGCATCACGCCCCCGGGGCCGTCCGTTGCCGTCGCCGTCGCGAGCATCTCCGTGAAACTCGTCATCTGAGCACTGATGCTGTCACGACGCTTGATGAGCACTGCAATTTCGCGTTCCGACTCGTTGCGGATCCGTTCCGCCTGAGCCTCGGCGGCTGCCACAATTTCCACTGCATGAGAATCTGATGCCTCGACGGTTTGATGAGCTCGGCGCTCTGCGTCCGTACGCAGTTTTTCCGCCTCCAGGAAGAGCTGCTCGGCCCGGCGCTCACTCTCCGAGATGGCCTTCTCCGCCTCTTCTTGACGCGAAGCAAGATACAGCTCAGCCTGTTCGCGCCGTTCGGCAAGGTTGGACTCGAATTCAGCAGCCGCTTTGGCGGCCTTGGACCGCCACTCCTCGAAGAAGGTGGCCGCCTCTTCCCGCTTCCCTCGCGCTGCCCTGAGAGCCTCATTGCGCAGCTTCTGAGCCTCGCTCGTCGCCGCAGCAATGAGACGAGAGTAATCTTCCCGGCCGGCGGCTCCCCGCTCGGCCGTCGCTGCTTCTGCCTCTTCCAACAGCTGCCGAACAGCGGCCTCGGTGGCCTCCCGATGCTCTTCGACGGCTTCCTTGATGCTCTGCGCCTCTTCTTCGGCGAGACGCAGGATCTCCTCAACGCGGTGCCCCAGCCCAGCATAGGGTGAGGCGTCGTCGTCCTGCTGTTCCTGAAGCTCCGGGGCCCCGAGGTGCAACTCCTCGACGCGTTGCTCCAATGACCTGATAAGCCTCTGGGAGTTTTCGAGATCAGCGACGGCACAATCGCGCTCGGAGACCAGCTCCCGAATGTATTCCTCCACTTGCCTGCGATCGTATCCTCGCCGCACCAGCTTAAATTCAAGAGGAAGGGTTTCTTGGTCCATGTGATTCCCGCCAAGCGGATAGCGCAACAGATACCTTGATGTCCTTTTATCGCACTATCAGCCCGCGCAAACCATTGCAGACCACACATACACCCGAAGGCAGGAGTGGCTCAGGTGTTGCCGGTGTCGTCGACCGGCTCTCCCAGGCGCTGCGGCATGGGCGAGTCGACCGTGGCCCTGCCCGCCCGCTGCAGGGATAAGGAAGAGGTGTGGCCCGCTGCAACGTCGAGCGACTGATGCGCGAGGTGGGCATCGCCGGCGCCGTCCGCGGCAGGACGGGGCGGCACCGCGATCCCGGAACAGGCCACTGAGCGGGCCTCTGAATGTAATGCGCCCAGGAAGTCCACCTCCGCGTGCCCGGCGGGCGAAGATCGCGGCGGAGATCGACCGAGAGCTGCCCGGCCTGGGAGACGGCGAGCGCCGCCAGCTCCTCGAAGAGCGGCTGCGTGCACAGGCGGCCACCGAGGGGAGGACTTCGTGCGGCGGCGTGAGCAGGCGGCTGCCGAGGAGGCCCGGCGCGATAAGGCCCGCGCGGCTGCGCAGGAGCGAGCAGAGTGCGAGCGCCAGGCCGCGGCCACCTGGGCGGCCGACCGCTGTGCCGGCTGCGAGGCTGTGCAACGCGCTCTCTGACGCGGAGCTGAACGAACAGCACTACGGCGACGCCACCTACATGACCAAGCAGGAGCTGTTCGCCGCCTACCCCGAAGACGCGGAGAACCGTCGTCTGCGCAAGCACCTGTGGGTGCCACCGGGCGACGGCGGCGAATCGCTGGCCGGCGGCGTATTGCGCCGGGCCGGCACCTTCCTCGCCACGCTCCCGGCAATCGCGAGCACCGCGGCCGCGGGCGCGGTGGTGGCTGTCACGCACCACACCGCGATTCTGGCGCTGCGCGCCCTCCTGGAGAGGCGGCCCGTCACCGAGCTGGTCGACGAGGCCCGCCGCCGCAAGACCCCGAACGCCGCCGTCCTGCTCTACCGACTGCGCGACGAGCGCTTCGAGATCGCCGACGTCGCCGAGCCGGAATGCTGAGGAGCCACGATGACGCTCTTCCTCAACGGGCCCGTGCACAACGGCCCCTTCACTCTCGCCGGGCGGCCGGGCAAGGCCGCTGGCATCCGGCTGGCCGAGGCCCTCAACCAGCTCATGGGAAAGCAGCCGGCACCGCACCTGTGGAACACCGTCACGCTCGCCAACGACCTCCGCCACCGCACCGTGGCGCTCTCGCGCGGTCAGTGGGAACGGCAAGAGCTCGCGGCGAAGTACGCACCCGAGCCGGCCCCGGCCGCCGGCTCCTGACCGACACCGCACGGCAGGTCGTCGCCCTGGCCCTGCAGATCTGCTTGGACCTGCTGGCCAACGGCACGCTGGCCCTGGCCCACGGGAAGGTGCGACTGTGCCGGGCCTGCGACCACATGACCGGTGAGGTCGACCATGCCTGCCGGGCCTGCACCACCGACGCCGGCACCCGCCCGGCCATCCGGCAGCTCCTCGTCCACGATCGGCCCGAAGGCCGGCCCGTACTGGAGCGCGCGGACTTCCACGCGAATCGCGCCAGCATGCCCGCCCATCTGGTGAACCTCGCCCAGAGCGCCCCGCAGCGGCTGCTGCTGTCCCGCACCCGCGCCTGCGGTATCAGCCTCGGCCCGCTCGGCCTGGACGCCAACTTGGTGCTCGACCCGCGACTCGGACTGCACCTGACTGTGCTGGCCGCCGCCGCGCAGCGCGGCGAGGACCCCGTCATGACCCTCACCGAGAACGCCGCCGCGCACATCGTCGCCTACGGCGCCCCGGTGCGCCGGTGGGGCGGAATGCAGCTGCGCTACGCACTCCACGGCTGCATCCCGTATGACCAACACGCGCTGGCCATCAACGCGACCGTCTGTCGCATCTGGTGCGCGGTCTGCTGGTCGACGGCGAGGACGACGCGATGATCGCCGGCCGCGTGCGGGACCGACTGAAGCCGCTGGCCAGCGGCTTCGGGAAGCAGCCGTACGCATTTCGCCGCGACGGCCTCTCGTGGGCGCTGACCATCGGCCTGCCCTACACCCCCGGCGGCAAGACCACCCTCCCGTGCGCACGCCACGGCTGCCCCGGCACCATGCGGGCAAAGGCCACCGACACCGTGCGATGCGACGACTGCGAACTGGCAGCACAGGATTGGCAGCAGGCGATCCGGGCCCGAAAGGAATTGGAGGCTTACCTCCGCACGCCCCTGCCCCCGTCGGCCGCCGAACCTCCAGCCCCCCCTGCAGCCGGACGCGCCGTCGCAGAGCTGTACGGAAGCGTCGCCGGATCCGCGGCAGCCTGCCGGGGATCCGCTGCTGCCGGGGCCCGTTTGCGAGCAGCTGCGTGTGCTCGCCGCCGTCGCTCCCCGGGCTGCCCAGGTCGCGGAGAAGGCCGCACTCGTCGCCTACACCCCCGCAGCCGAAACGGACGACCCGGCTCACCACCAACGCCGCGTATCGGCTGCCACTGCGACCTGGTGCACCATCACCACCCGCTACGCTGAACAGCTTGCCGCCGCCCACGTCGAGGATCACGCCGGGAGTGCCCCATGAGCCTGCGTTACACCACCGACCGGGCCATCATCCGCTGCGACCAGTGCCCGGGACAGCCGATCCTCCCCACCCACATGGAGCCCCTGCTCGCGCAAGACCGGCCCCATGTATGCGGGCAGAGCTCAGCGGTACCGCCGGCTCCTGTACCGCGGCAGACCGCTGGCCGGGAGGCGGCACCACCAACGCAACAGCCGGCCTCCGCCGGTCCTGGCCAGGGCGACGCGCCGCGATACTCCGCGAGGCATGGGAGAAGAACCTTCTGCCATGGACGGATCGCACCGCCCGCACGTACATGAACGAGAGGTCCCCAACGAGGCGTGCCCGTCCCGCAAGGCGTGCAGTCCGAAGGGGCTGTCCGATACACCGAAGCCGAGCTGAGGTCCTGGCTCACAGCCTGGCGCGCGCAAGCGGGGCCGACCAGTGCCTGCCGCTCCAGCGGCTTACACCAGCCCAGCTCCACAGGATCACAAAAGGGATGGTCGGTATCAGAACATAACCTAAAGGCCGAAATTCTTCTTCTGGTTCGTGCAGGCCACCGCATCTACTGACGTGCAGGCAGGGTCACGGGGCGTTGCCCCGAATGATGCGCGCAGTGTTGCGCAGAAGCGCAGTTGTGACTGCTGCGGCGGCTTTGCTGGCCGGTACAGCCGGGGTCTGGCCGGCCCAGGCCGCCGGCAAGGACGTCGTGGTATCGCCCGCCTGGGGAGTGGCGAAGTTTGACCACCGCGGGGACAAGCTGATTGCTTGGGACAAGAGGGCTGACGGCGTCGGGGTCTACGCGCAAGGCATGTGGAACCTGGGCGGTGAACCGGGCACGGAAGGTGACTCCGTTGTTGCCAAGGGGGCGGGTGACATGAACATCGTCCGTATGCACATCCCGGAGGGCCGGAAGGTCGCAGTGCGGGTGTGCAAACTCAGCAGGAACGACACGTTCTACGGCTGCAGCGCGTGGCACTACGGTCGCGCCTGACCGCTAGCCGTAACCGCCAGGTGGTGCCGCAGGAGGGCATGCTCCCCTGCGGCGCGTTCAGGCTTCGTGCTCCCCGCCGTGGCTGGGAGCGCAAAGTCGAGTGGGTCGTTCTGCCAGCGCGACGGCAGCCCACTCGCGAGTTCGGCAGCCCTGGCAAGCGCGGGGGCGGCGACCTGTACGTGACCGTGCACGTCACCGACTGACCTGACCGGCGAGCACTGCCGGTTCAGTCCACCGCAGGGGTGTCGGCCGAGAGTTTCTGTTCGGTCCAGATGATCTTTCCTCTGGCGGTGTAGCGGACGCCCCAGTGTTCGGCGAGTTGGGAGATGAGGTAGAGGCCTCGTCCTCCTTCGTCGGTGGTGGCGGCTCTGCGCAGATGTGGGGAGGTGCTGCTGTTGTCGTAGACCTCGCAGATGAGGGTGATGTCGCGGATGAGTCGGACGTGGATGGTTCCGGCGGAGTAGCGGATGGCGTTGGTCACCAGCTCGCTGATGATCAGCTCGGTGGTGAAGGTCTCGTCGCCGAGGTGCCATTCCTCCAGTTTGCGGCTTGTTGCCGCGCGCAGGTCGGCCACGGCTTCAGGGTCGGGTGCGAGTTCCCATTCGGCCACGTTCTGCGTGTTCAGGGCGCGTGTGCGGGCCACCATGAGTGCGACGTCGTCGCGTGGGTTTTCGGGCACCACGGCGGTCAGGATCGCGTCGCAGATCTGCTCGGGCCCGCCGTGGGTCTGCGTCAGGACGTGGTGCAGGGCGGCGAGCCCCTTTTCGATGCCCTGGGTGCGGTTTTCGATAAGTCCGTCGGTGAACAGGACGATGTCGCTTCTCTCGGGTACGTGCACCTCGGTGGTCTCGAACGGGAGGCCGCCGAGGCCGAGGCCCAGCGGGGGTCCCACGGGCAGGTCCGGGCTCTCCACGCTGCGGTCGGGTCTGATGAAGAAGGGGGCGGGGTGGCCTGCCAGGGCGATGGAGCAGTTGCGTGTGACCGGGTCGTAGATGGCGTAGAGGCAGGTGGCGCCGGCCAGTGCGTCGTCTGTCGCCTCGAGGTTGCTGTCGGGTTCGATTCGGGTGACGAGTTCGTCGAGGTGCGTGAGGAGCTCGTCGGGTGTCAGGTCGAGGGCGGAGAAGTTGTGGACGGCGGTACGCAGTCGCCCCATGGTGGCGGCGGCCTGCAGGCCGTGGCCGACGACATCGCCGACCACCAGGGCCACGCGGGCACCGGGGAGGGGGATGATGTCGAACCAGTCGCCGCCGGCGTCGGCCTGTGCCGGGAGGTAGCGGTGGGCCACCTCGAGTGCGTTCTGCTGGGGGAGGGTGTGCGGCAGCAGGCTGCGCTGGAGGGTCACGGCGAGGGTGTGCTCGCGGGTGAAGCGGCGGGCGTTGTCCAGGCTGATGGCTGCCCGAGCGGTGAGTTCCTCGGCAAGCGCGAGGTCGTCGCTGTCAAAAGGGTCGGGTTTTTCTGCCCTGAAGTAGCTGGCCATTCCGAGGATTTCGCCGCGTGCGAGCAGGGGAGCGGTGATCAGGGAGTGAATCCCGTAGTCGAGGACATGTGCGGTGAGCTCAGGATTTTGCTGACGCCAGCCGGCGGAATCGTTGAGGGAAGGTACGAGCACTGCGCTGCCGCTGGTGAAACCGGAGGAGTGCGGTGTGGCGGCTGCGTAATGGATGCGAGTGTCGAGGGGGTAGAGGGGGTGGTCGTCTGTGATGCCGCTGACCGCGGCCCGGTACATTCCTGAGCCGGAGGTTGGTTCGCCTCCGCTCAGTACGTCGCTGGCCAGGTCGATCGTGACGAAGTCTGCGAACCGGGCGACGGCAAAGTCTGCCAGCTCCTGGGCCGTCTGTGTGACGTCGAGTGACCTTCCGACTTGATCGCCGGCCTCATAGAGGAGCTTGAGGCGGCGGCGTGCCGCTTCGGCCTCTTCGCCGAGGACGCGCAGTTCGGTGGCGTCCCTGAGAGTGGCAACGCTGCCCGCCGGCCCTCCATTTTGGTCCGTGGCCCGCTGGTTCACCGCCAGCAGCCGGTCGCCTACGGGCAGGACCTTGTCCACCACCAGGTCGCCGGACGTGAGGAGGCGGGCCAGTCGGGTTTCGAGGCCGATGTCCCGCACTTGTCTACCTTCGGCGTCGATGGGGAGGTCCAGTAGCCGGCGTGCCTCGTCGTTGGCGAGCACGAGCCGTTCGTCTCCATCAAGGATCAGTACTCCTTCCTTGACGGCGTGCAGGACCGCATCGTGGTGCTCGTACATCCGGGCCAGCTCGGCGGGGTCGAGCCCCCGGGTCTGGCGGCGTAGGCGCCGGGTGACAAGGGCTGTGCCTCCCACACCAACGAGCAGAGCGGTGACCCCACTGCCCACCAGCAAAGGCAGCTGGCGGACCACGACGCTGGGCACCTCACCGATGCGCAGCCCTGCCGAGGCCAGCCCCACCACGCGACCGTTGCTCTGCCGGATCGGCGCGACGGCCTGAACGAAACGTCCGTCCTTGTCATCCAGAATCTCGACCACGACCTGACCGCGCTGGGCAGGGCCGATGGCGCCGATGAACTTCTTGCCGATAAGGCTCGGCCGGGGGTGGGTGAGGCGTACCCCCTGGGGCGTGGTGACGACAATGAAGTCGACACGAGCCACCTTGCGTGCCTTCTCGGCCCTGGGCTGCAGCTCGGCGGAGGGGTCGGGATCATCCATCGCCTTCACCACGCCTGTCGCGGTGGCGAACGTCTCGGCGACGGACCGAGCCCGGGCACGCGCTTCGTCTGTGCTGTCACGCTTGGACTGGACAACGGTCTCGAAGACCGCCACGCCGATCAGCAGCAACACCATGATCACCTGCAGGACGAACACCTGGCCGGCGAGACTCTTCAGCCACGCACGCAGCCGTGCAAGCCGACTCATCCTCACCTCTCAGAGGACAAGAAGCGAGACTGTGGGCGAAAGTGGCTGGGGAAGCACGTCAGTGTGAGCACTCCCTGACTCTCCCGCACAGTCCAACGCGGGGGCGCCCGCGACCCGCACCCAACCGAAAGCCCACCCCCACGGCGGCCCGTTCCAGGGGGCGGGCCAGACGACGACTGACGCGGTTGGAGACGTACCGCGCACTGGCTACGGCGACACCGCCTCAGGCCCTGCTCGCCTCTGCGGCGAACATCTTCGGCCTCACCCCGTGGCGTGGCCCATTACCCGGCAGAGCCACGGGCGCCCCAGTTGCCACGGTCCGAGCACGCAGACTCTGGCTCCAGCGGGGCTGGCCGGATACCGGGCGACAACCTCACGCTCGCCCCTCCGGGGCCGCGGAAGGAGCGCCGGCCGGACTGAACGGACAGCACAGTTTCAGCCCCTCTTCCGCCGACCTCCGCCGAACCGACACCTCGTCCTGTTCACGGCGTTGTCATTGAGGTGCCGCCGGTACCCAAGACCAGAGAGACGTGAAATGCCATGATGGCACTTTTGCCTGAAAAGACCCTTTCTGATGCCGACCTCGCCCTGATACGAGCGCTTTCCACCGCCACGACGCCGCACCTTCTCCTCCTGACGACAGGCCCACTCGCTCGCCGCCAGCTGCTCGCCGACCCCGACCTGCACCAGGAGGACGGTCAGACCCCCACCCCTGAGGGACACCGGCAGAATCTGGCAAGACTCCGAGAAGCCCACTGGCCTGCTGAAGGAAGGTTTCTCCCCCATGCAGGCCCGCACCAACTACGCCGACTTCTCTCAGCGTTCGAAGTCTGCGAGGCGCTGCTCCTGACCTGCCGCATCCCCGCACCGGCGGGAAGCACGAGCGGGGAGGCTGAAGTCAGCCGAATCCGCCACACGCTGGGCCTTGCCACGCTGCACCTCCACGCCCACCGCCCATGAGCCACGGGCCGTGGCATAGCTCGGCTCAGTAACGCGAACTCGGAGCCCGGCACCACCTGCATGCGCCTACGGGGCGAGACCGCCCCTGCGGACCTGCACAGCAGGGGCGGCTCTCGCGCCCCCAGGGCACGCAGCTTGCGCCGCGAGTTCGAGGGATGGCGTCAAGCTGGCGACCTGGACCGGTAACTTACCGCAGCAGAATCGCTCCGGATAGTAACACCACTACTCCATACGGTGCGATGCACGACCGACACTGCCCGCTCTTCACTAACGGCACAGAGCACCACAGCAGCACGCGCCTCTGAGGACGGCCTCGTCCCTCGTTAGGCTTCGTCTGGATCCTGCTGCGCATGCACACTGCGACCGAGGGAAACCCTTCCCCGCATTCACCCGTTTGCAGGGTGTCAACTCGCGGGGCGTCGGCTCGTGTCGGTGAGGCCGTGGCAGCAGCGACTCATTACACACGCAGCGCGTTCAATCGCTTGATTTCTGGGGGCGGTTTCATGGGAAGGCCTGAGGTCGGCGACGAGGTCGAATACGCTGCCGGATGCAGAGCCGTCGTCACTGACATTCGCAGCGGCACCTACTTCCTGCGCGGAGCCGGCAGCCGCGAGTGGTCTGTGCCAGATCCCGAAGCCCTCACGGTGACCCGCACCCGCGCGGAGCGCCTCAGTGAACACAGTGACCCATGGTGACCGTGACAGCGCCTCAGCCGCCGACCCGAGAATGAGACTCCGCTTCTCGCCTTCTCGCGCCGCGTGGGCCCGCTCGCCACAAGGAAGGCCCTCCTCCGTTGCCGGAGGAGGGCCCTGGTGCGGTGGGGTCACCAACCCCACCGACCTCCGCTCCGCTTCGCCATAGATTTCCGGAGGTCATCCCGATTTCCACACTAGCCACGTCCACGCGCCGACGCATGTCGCAGGCGCAAGAGGCCGCTGTCTCTACGGATCGCTGCTTGGCAGTGGCGGTTCGGCACGACCAGCCGCCGCCAGGCGCCCAGCGCGGCCTGCCGGGCCGGGTACCGGTCGGCGTGACACGGTGTGGATGCGACTGAAGGCGCGGCCGGTCAAGGAGTCTGGCCAGGTGAGGGCCCATGCTCCTCGCGGAGCTGCTGTGTATCTCGGCCAGCAGTCGCGTGTAACCCTTTCGCGCAGAGGGCCAGTGGGCTAAGGGGTGTTCGGCAATCCGCGCTGACAGTAGGCCCCGGCCGGCGCTGACCAGGAGGCGCACTGCTTCGGTCTGCGGCAGTTCGCCGGTGTCGACGGCACGTCCGTAGAATGCAATGTCGTCTGGCAAGCTCACGAGGTGATCTCCGCTTCCCCGGGAGCCCCGGCGCGACCGCATGATCCCTTGATCAGGGATTTCCCGGACGGGCATTCTCCAGCGTGCAGCGAAACTTGTCACCCGCGGCGGCGACAGGCATTTCCACAATCTCGTCGGGCACACGTGTTCCATGGGAATGGTCAAACGATGTGAGGAAGCCGTCGAACGGTGGGAACACGAGATGCTGCGACGTGTCCGCGGGCATGACCAGGTAGAGCTCTTCGATGCCCTGAGACGTCACTGTGACGCGCACGCCGTGGTCTGCGGCCGGGAGCGGACCTTGGTCCCCAACGTCTATCTGGTGAGACTCGCCCCTGGCGTCAGCGTGAGCCTGGACGTGCACACCGTCGCGCTGAGCCAGGAGCTCACCGACGTGCTCGCGCTCCACGGAGCTGAGTGCGCCTACGAATGGGCAGGCCCGCTCACTGTCCGTGTCACCAGCACGGGTACTCCGGTCGATGCCGGATACCACATAGTGAGCGAGGCGTCGCCCAACAGCCCCACGGCCCCCTTCACGGAGCTGGCCACAACCGCGTAGGTCGAGCGCCGCAGCCGTCCGGCGAGCTCCTCCGCTGGCTTGTGCTTGGGGTGGTGCGCGCTGCCGCCGATGGTCACGGCCTGAAACAGCTACGCGATCGACCGATCTCACAATCCGGTGGCTCATACGGAGAAACGTCCCTGAACAGGCAAGACGCATAGGGGCGAAGCGATGTTCTTGGTGCGTGGTGTCGGTGGACGGTGCGATCTGAGCTGGCGAGTCTGCGCGCCTCACGATTCGTGGGCAGTCTGGTCAGCCATGTGGATCAGCTGGATGTCGAGGCCGTCGGCTTGGGCGGTCAGCACCGTGGCCAGGGCAGACAGGGTGGTGCAGTCCAGTTCCACTTGATCGTCTTTGGCCGCCACCTGCCCGCAGCCGCAGAGCCCGGCAAGGTCCGCATACTCCTTGGCGATGCCGCGCAGCAGACTGCCTACACCCTCCGCTGCTATGTAGAGCCGGCCTTCGCGGCTCTTGACCACATCCAGTAACGCCCCGCGGAGCGGACCGTCCACACCCACCACTCCTCACCAGTGTCGCCGCCTGCCCGGGCCTTTCACCTGGTTGAGGAACCTCGCGCCGGGCTGCCACCGTGTGACGACCGGTAAACTTACCGGTTTTCAAGCCCACCGGTCGAAAAGGCATCGCTTTTGCACACAACTGAACGCAAGGCTCAAGTTCGTCGCTCCCAGGACGTCTCTTCGTCGAGCATCGACCCGGCACTTCCCGGCTCGATGACTACCGGGAGCCCCGGACGTGGGACCGCTGTGGTGGGAGCGGTGCTGTAGCTGTGCCTTTCAGCCAAATTCCGGTCGTCTCCTGGTATGGGTGTTGAGCTGGCCTGGTCGGGCAGGGCTACGGCATGCTGCCTGAACCAGACCATCGAAGGGTCAAGGGAAGTCCCATCGTCTCGATCGAGGACTACCAGGGTGCATGCGTCGTCGTACTGCAAGGCGACCTCGACCACGACGACCAGGACCTGCTGCACCTGGCGATGAGAACAGCCCGGCGCTCCGGCAAACAAGTCATCGCCGACCTTTCCCGCGTCAACTTCCTCGACGTGACAACGCTGGGAACTCTCCTTCGACCGAGAGGCCCTGCGCCCTGGCTCGCAGGGCCTCTCGCGCCCAACCCCCAACGCGTACTCACCCTGACCGGTACCACGCAAGTCTTTCGTGTGTTTCCCAGCCTTGCCGATGCGCTGATCGAGCCCTGGCTCAACGGGCTCTGAACTGCAGCGTGTTGATGCGCTGCTGCCACTGTGGGGCTGGCGACCAAGGCCGCTGGCGGGTGTGGTGAGGGAGGGTGTCGGGTAGGGGCGTGGCGACGGGGGCTCAGCGACTGGAAGGAGCCGGCCATGAGCGACCCCATCACGACGGCGGAAGGCGCCAGCCAGGCGGCCCCGCCGAAGGTGTGTGCCGTCCCGGCCACGACGGTGTTGCCGCAGGTCTGCGCTCCCCGGCGGATGGCCCCCGTCGACGCGCGCGAGCTGACGAAGGTTCTGCTGCTGCGGCTTGGCGCGCTGGAGCGTGGGACGCACGAGTACCAGTACGTGCGCAACACTCTGATCGAGATGAACCTGTCCTTGGTGCGCTACGTTGTCCGGCGCTTCTCCAGTCGTGGGGAGACGACCGAGGACATGTTGCAGGTCGGCACGATCGGTCTGATCAAGGCCATCGACCGCTACGACGTCTCACGTGGAGCAGCGTTCACGACGCTGGCTGTCCCCTATATCCAGGGGGAGATCAAGCGGTTCTTCCGTGACACGACCTGGTCGGTCAGTGTGCCCCGGCGTCTGCAGGAACTGCGCATCCGCCTTGCCCGAGCCCGCGAACAGCTCGAAAGCCAAGGGGTCCAGGAGCCTTCCGTCTCCGACTTTGCTGCCCACCTCGATGTGGAGGAGGCGGAGGTGGCGGAGGGGCTCATGGCCTCCAACGGCTACGACAGCGTCTCCATCGATCGGCCCCTCCAAGCCGTCGGCTCCAGTCGACAGACGGGGTTCGTCGCCGACCTTATCGGCTCCGAAGATCCTGCCCTCGCACTGACCGAAGACCTTCAGGCCCTCAAGCCGCACCTGGCCGAGCTTGACGACCGCGACCGCACTCTCCTCGAACTGCGCTTCGGCGCCGAGATGTCCCAGGCCGAGATCGGCAAACAGCTCGGTCTCTCCCAGATGCACGTCTCCCGCCTTCTCACCCGCGTCTGCTCACGTCTGCGGGAGAAGATGCTGGTCACTGACTGACGGCACACAGCCTCACCCTTGAGCGCCGTTGCCGCTCCCCCGGGAGGCGGCAACGGCGCAACGCGCCTCTCCAGCACGCCGAGAGACAACCTTACAGTTCAGCGTCCGACGGCTCGGCGCAGTTGGTCCTTGTTCATGGTGGAGCGGCCGTCGATGTTCTTCTTCCTGGCCTCTGCGTAGAGCTGGTCTCTGGTCGGGCCGCCGGCCCCTTGGTGGGAGCGTTCGCCGCCGCGCTGGGAAGCGGATTTCGGGTCGCGGAGGGAGGTCTTGCTGGCAGTTTTGGCTTCGCCGGAGCGAGCACGTTCCTTGTTCACCGTGCGGGCGGCGATCTCCTTGGCCCGCCTGTGCGAGGTACCGCGCTCCTCGGCCTGTTCCTTGATGTGCTCGTACTGCCGTTCACGCTTCTTACTGGATCCTGCCGGCACAGCTACTCACCCTTTCGTCGGTCGTTCCCGGCGGCCTTGCCGCGGCTACACACCAGTCCACTTCCGACGGGCCGCCGGCGCCACCCGGGTGGCGCCGACTGGCGTCAGCCAGTGGAGAGGGCATGGAAGAGGTCACCTGCCTGGAGACCGGGCAGGACGCGTGCGCAATCGGTGAGGGTCACCCTGGCGACCAGGCGGTGGCTTCGACGTGCCACGCCGGCGGTCATCTACCGCGGCCGGAGACGTAGTCGCGGACCCGGTCCACCAGCCCCAGGCCCGGAGCGAGCAGCTTGTTGACCGGCGGGGTGCTCGGAGCGCCAGGGTGCGGGCGGGTGGGCGCGCTCTTCTTCGCCTGGCGAACCTTGTCGCCCAGCTCTTCCAGCACGTAGGGGTGCACGCCCCTGCGGAGCTGAGCGAAGAGGTCGTTCTCCTCCTCACTGATGTGGGCTGCCACCTCGGTGCGCAGCTTTACCACCAGCCGGTCGAAGTCGAGATCATCGACCTTGCGCTTTTGAAGATCGTCGAGGAGCTTCTCGATGCGGAAGTGGTCGGCGAGCTCCTTGTCCGCCAGCGTGTCACCCCCCTCCAGATGCTCACGCACCGCGGGATAGAGATGTTCCTCCTCGGCAACGGAGTGCCGCACCAGCTCAATCGTCAGGGCATCCACCAGACGCTTGCGGTCCGTGCTCCCGGGGGGAGTGTTCTCGAACTGTGTGAAGAGCTCTTCGACCTCCCGGTGGTCGGTGGTCAGCTCCGCGATCACATCGCCGCCGTGCCCCACAGCAATTCCGCCCTTCTCTGAGCAACCGGCTCCTCCAGCCCTCGCATCACGGTTTCCCGAACCTGTTTGACCTAAAGCAGCCGTACACCCAATCGGCCCCCTGTGATAGCGCCAGCAGGCCGTGCCCAACGGCCGTCACGTCCGAGCAGGCCCGCGGCCTGTCGCTGGCCACAATCGGCTCATGCAGCATCATGAGGCGGCCGCCCGATACCCATCGATTCCTGCCGGTGGGCGTGGCGACCAGACACAGGCCGCCCGGATGGTGAAGATCGTCCTGGGTGCGCTGGGTGCGCTGGGTGCGCTGGGTGCGCGCCTGTCGTCCCTCTTGAGTGCCGTCCCGGCTCTGGAGGCGGGTGCGGTCACCACAGGCTCAGGGGGCGTCCCGCTCCGATGGCCGCACGGACGCGTGCTTCGATCTCCGCTCCGGACTCCCCGCTCTTCTGGCCGACCTGAATTGCGGCGCCGATGGCGCGGGACCGTCCGGCCGGGCGGCGGACATCAGCGAGCGGACTGCTCGGGTCCCGGCGGCGAGCCAGCCATTCCGCCCGGTTCTCCGCTGCCGTGCCCAGCCGCAGGTGCGTCTGCTGCTGACAGGAGTGGTTGTTGTATTCTCCAGAGTCCGTGACTCTCATGAGAGCGAACTGCCCTGAGACGCCGAGGGGCAAGGCGTCTGCCGTCGTCTGTGGCGGGCGGTCCGGTTGAGAGTCGGGGTGGTCGCTGAAGGTTCACCCGCGGGGGTGTCAACGGCGACTCAGTTCTGGCTCTTCGGCACTTTCCGTGAAGCGGATGATCTTGGGTAGCCCTTCCCGCTGGGAATCATGCTTCTGGTCTGTTGAAAGTTTTCTTCCCGCACCTGGCGCAGGCGGTGATCAACAACGTTGCCCGGATCGAGAAGTCCATACGGATCGCCGCCAGGTGCACCGCCGACTGCCCGGTGTTCGGGATGCGGCACTGTGTCGTCGCGGGTCCACAGTCGCTACGGCCGCAGACTCGCCGATACTGCAGTCTCCGGGCAGGAGACAGCGATCGACCTAGAGCGTTTGTCCCTGAGTTCCAGCAGCAGTTGCCGACGTGTTCGGCAAGAGCTTCGGCGGCGCCGGCTACTGCACCTTCCTGATGGGTGACACCTTCGCCCAGACGGTCACCTTCAATGCTGCCTCCACCGCGCCGGGGCCTAGGCGGTTTCGTTCGGATCACCGGCCGACGCTGCCCTTTGAGGTGAACAAAGCCGTTGGTCCCGCTGCCCGTCGACAGACCCAGCTTTCATGTCCTGCCCATCCCCGGCGCGGTCTTCTGCTCCAGCAGCTCCTGCTATGGCATTGATCAGGACGTAAGCAACCGCCCATCGTCCTGGACGATTCCGACAAGAAGCAGGATTGAGGTGTGTATTCCGCCACGCCGTGAGCCCGCGAAACGATCGATAGCGTCGATCTACGGCTAGATGCCTATGAAACCAACCATTCCCTATCGAGCGAGGTCTGATGTACCGCCGTCTGTTCGTCCTGACCCTGGGCACGTTCGCCGTGGGTACGGACGGATTCGTCGTCGCGGCGATCCTGCCCGACATATCCCGTTCACTGGACGTGAGTATCTCGACCACTGGTCTGCTCATCACAGTGTTCGCCTTCACCTACGCGGTGTCCTCACCGTTGATCACCGCGGCGACCGCCCACGTGCCCCGCAAGCGCCTGCTGATCGCCGGCCTCTGCATTCTTGCGCTCGGCAATGTACTGACGGCCACCCTGCACGCCTTCGGGCCGGTGCTGGCCAGTCGGGCCCTCGCCGGCCTGGGGGCCGGCCTGTTCACCCCGACTGCCAGCTCAACCGCCTCCGCGCTCGTCTCTCCCCACCAGCGCGGTCGAGCGCTGGCGTTCGTATTGGCGGGGCTCAGTGCCGCCACCGCGCTTGGCTCGCCCCTCGGCGCGGTCATCGGCAACCAGGCTGGCTGGCAGGCGACCTTGTGGTTCGTCACCGCTCTCGCCGTGCTCGGGGCGCTCGGCATCGCGGTGCTGATGCCCGCCATCCCGGCCACGCCCGCAGTCAGCCTCCGGGCCCGGCTGGCGCCGATGAAGGACGCCCGGGTGGGCTTCACCCTGCTGACCACGTTGCTGGCGTTCACCGGCTTCTACACCAACTACTCGTATGTGGCGGAGTCCTTCGACCGGGTGACCGGAGGGAACGGACTCACCCTCGCCGTGCTGCTGTTCATCTGGGGCGTCGGGGCGTCGGTCGGCAGTCTGGGCGTGGGCCGCCTCGTCGACCGCCTACCCGCCGGCCGACTCATCGCGACCGCCGTCGGTATAGTCGCGGTCGACTTCGCACTGCTGCCCCTCAGTAGCAGTCGCCTGGCCAGTGCGGCGGTGGCCCTGTTCGTGTGGGGCGTGTGCGGCTGGGCCGTGGTGGTGCCGCTGCAGCATCGGCTGATCGGCATCTCACCGGAGCACGCCACCGTGAGCCTCGGGCTCAACGCCTCCGCCTTGTACCTGGCCATCGCGGCTTCCGGTCTCACTGGCGCCGCTGGCATCGACCTGGTCGGCGCCCATCAACTCGGCCTGTTCGGGTTGATCTTCCTGCTGCTGGCGGTGCTGGCGTCGAGGGCAGCGACCGGGCTGATCACCCGCCACGCTGAGGCCCCCGGCGTGCACATCGAGAGCGCACCCATCCCGAAAGCACCGAGAGCCTGACCGCGTCCGCCATTGCCCCCGGCGGCGGGTACGACAGCCGCCGCCGACCAGGACCGTCGCCGCGAGTCATGAGGCCGAAGGGCAGTTCCGTCTGGATCATCGGGCGGACAAGAGGAAGGTGCCTGCGATGTGGAGACCGGCCAGGTAGATGGTCGCGGTCTTCTCGTAGGGGGTGGCGATGCCTCGCCACTGGTCGGGTAGCCGGGTCACGTCGCCGTGACCCGGCCCCCTGCGTCCACCCCGCTTCCGCGTCCGGTCCGGAAGCAACGGCTCAATGCCCCCACTGCACATCGGTTAACGGCACACCCGGGCCAACGACCGACTGATCCAAACGAAACTGCCTAGCCCACGACATGGACAAGGGCGTCGTCGACAGGTTCCGCTCACTTCCCATGCCGAGAACGTTGGTCACCCTGGCCTGGCCCCTCTCCGACCTGCTCATGAGCGCGCCACCCTCACCGGGACATCGCTATGTGGTCTGCTCGTGACACGGGCGCTTCACCTGCCGACGCCGTCCTCGCCTACTCCTCCCCCCGACCACTGACGGCGGTCTTCGTAAGCGGTTCTGATCCACTTCTTGTGGGGCGGTGACACGGCGTCACAGAGGGCTGGAAGGATTGCCGTTCGTGTGACTGCAGCGCGTTCTCGACGTTCTCGACGGTGTTCTCCCATCTGTCCTCCGTGGTGGTGGACGGGGTCAGAGCAGAGGGCGCTGGGATAGCCCTCACGGCACGGACGGTGACCCGCGAGGCTGCGTGCCCGGACTGTGGCGCAGTGTCCGGCCGTGCCCATGGCGGTTACCGGCGGCGCCTGGCCGACCTTGCGGCGGCCGGGCAGCAGGTCGTGATCGAGCTCCTGGTGCGACGTTTCCTCTGCCCGTCAGCAGGGTGCGGTCGCCGCACGTTCGTCGAGCAAGTTGATGGGCTCACCGAGCGGTTCGCGCGGCGCACACCGCTCCTGCGGCGCTCGCTGGAGAAGATCGCGCTGGCGCTCGCCGGACGTCCGGGCGCCCGGCTGGCCGCACATCTGTCCGTCCCGACGAGTGCGAACTCCCTGATCAGGCTCGTACGCAGGCTCCCGGACAAGCATGTCGGCGCCGCACCCCGCATGCTGGGCATCGATGATTTCGCCCTGAAGAAGGGGCACGTCTACGGAACGATCATCTTGGACATGGAGACCGGAGAACGCGTCGACGTCCTGCCCGACCGCACCGCGGACACCCTCACCGCGTGGCTGCGCGCACACCCCGGAGCGGAAATCGTCTGCCGGGACCGGGCCAGTGCTTACGCCGAGGCCGTACGCACCGCCTGCCCCGACGCGATCCAGGTCGCAGACCGCTTCCATCTGTGGAAGAACCTGTGCGAAGCCGTCGGGAAGTGCGTTGCCATACACCGCAGTTGCCTCGCCGAGCCTACCGAGGACGCGCCTGCTGACGCCACCGCCGAGCAGGAGGTGTCGGGGCGGCCGGAGGGGATGCGCGTGATCCGGCGCCGCGAGCGTCACGCCGCCGTGCACGCCCTCTACGACAAGGGCGCCCCGATCCAGGCGATCTCCGAGGCTCTCGGGCTGGACCGCAAGACGGTACGCCGCTACGCGCACGCGGCCACGCCAGAGGAGGCGTCGCTGGGCACCGGATCGCGCCGCTACGGCCAGGTCCACGCCTACTCGCCCTACCTCCACCGACGTTGGAACGAAGGCTGCACGGATTCGGCACGGCTCCACGCCGAGATCGCCGAGCTCGGCTTCACCGGCAGCAAAAGGACCGTGCGCCGGCACCTCCAGGAGATCCGGGCCAGCGGCAAACCCGCCCCCGACAAGCCCAAGGCGCTGACGGTCCGCACGGCCACCTGGCTGATCACGTCGCACCCGGACAACCTGGACGAGAGCAGCGAGCTCAAGCTCAAGAAGCTCCTGTCGCGCAGTCCCGAACTGGACGCCGTCGCCGCGTACGTTCGTTCCTTCGCCGCGATGATGACCGAGCGCCGAGGCAGCGACCTCGAGAGCTGGCTCACCAGCGCCGAGGGCACCGGGATGAAGCCGCTGCGGAGCCTGGCCCGCGGCCTCCGTCAGGACTTCGACGCCGTCACCGCCGGCCTCACCCTGGAATGGAGCTCGGGCAAGGTCGAGGGCAATGTAAATCGGGCGAAGCGAATCAAGAGGGATGGATACGGCCGCGCCGGATTCGATCTCCTCCGCCTGCAGATCCTCCTCGCCGACTGAAGACCGTCACCCTCCGCAACCGCCCCACAAGAAGTGGATCAGAACCGATCATGCCGACCACCTGCGGGGATGTCTCAAGGCAGCCAGCGGGGCGCCACAGAAGGCCATTGACAGCAGTGGCCGCGGCCGGCGCTCTGCTGGCCGGCGGTGCCGCCATCGGCACCGCGGGTGTTGCCACGGCATCCGCCCCCGCCGCCGCGCCCACCGCGAGCAGTCAGCATCACCACGGCTGCTACTGGCACCCTGGTCACTGGAGCAAGCACTGGCACAAGGGGTACTGGGAGAACCGGTGGCATGCCGGCTGGTGGGACAACCATCAGCACTGGCACCACAGCTACTGGAGCCACCAGTGGCACCACGGCTACTGGGAGAACCAGTGGCACAAGGGCTACTGGTCCTGCTACCGCTGAACGGCCCGACAGAGAGCAACGGTGCGGCTCCCGGCCACGGGAGCCGCACCCAGGCGTCACGAGCGCCCCGAACCACGCACAGCCACCGTTCAAAGGCTCAAGGCCATGACTCCGACATTCGCACTCACCCGCCGCGCCCGAGCCGTGAACGGTGGACCAGCTCAGGAGCCCGGGCTGCCCGCACCTTCCGCAGTCCGCGGGAACAGCTGCTCACAGGACATGAGGTTCGCCGAGCGCCCCGAGGACGTCGCCCTCGCGCGCGCCCTGACCCGCAGGTTCCTGGAACAGACCCACCCCGGGCACCCGGACGAGCAGGAAGCCGCCGTGCTTGTGGTGTCCGAACTGGTCACCAACGCCATCCGACACGCCCACGGCTCCGGCACACTGACCCTTGTCGCCCACACCGGCGGTCTAGACGTCACCGTCACCGACCCCAGCGCCCAACTTCCCCACGCCCGAACCCCCGACACCGAAAACGGTACCGGAGGCTGGGGCTGACACCTGATCACCGGCGTCTGCGACCAGATCGACGCCGCTGTCGACTCCACCGGCGGCAAACGCGTCCACGCCCATCTCCCCTGGCACTGACCTGCCGCAGCTACCACGAACATCGAAGCCGGACGAGCCCGTGGTGCCCTGGAGACCCGGCGCGCCCTCCCTATTCCCCCCACTGGTTCACGTGAACTGCGCGAAGTGTCACATATCGTGGTTCGCGAGGCCGGTCGTGCGGGTGCGAGGAAGGACTCAACCCCGGCGTGCACAACACCAAATGGGTCACCCGCCTGACCTTCGGAGCGAATCTCCTTGATGCACGACGGAGAGAGCGTCGACGTGCCAGCCCTGATCGTGACAGCGGAGATCCGATGACCGGTGCAATGCGCCCCACCACGATGATCGTCCTGGCCAAGGAATCCCTACCGGGCGGGGGAAGAAACATCGACACCGCACCCGACGCACAAGCACAAGCCGTCGCGGCCGCTGCGCCGCATCGCGAAAGCGCACTCCGGGTGAACACTCAGGAACAGGCGCCAGAGCAGCGCCCGGGCCCCGGCCGCCGGCACCAGGACCCGTACGCCACCGCCCTGACCAATGGCCGCGGCTCCCTGTACATGCGCCGGGCGGACGGTGGGGTGCTGCTGTCAGAGGTGGACCGATGGTGCGCTGAACCTGACTCCGCCGACATGACGGTCCTGCGACGGTGCAATGGGGCGGTCCTCGATGTCGGATGCGGGCCCGGACGCCTGGTCACCGCCCTCAACTCCCGCGGTCACCTTGCACTCGGCATCGACACCAGCCCCGCCGCGGTCGCGAGAACCATGTGTAGCGGAGGCAGGGCGCTGTGCCGGTCCGTCTTCGAGCGGCTCCCGGACGAAGGGCTCTGGAACACCCTTTTGCTCATGGACGGCAACATTGGCATCGGCGGCGACCCCCAGCTCCTGCTCGCACGGATCAGGACCCTCGTAGCACCGTTGGGAAGCCTGCTGCTCGTGGAAGCAGCCGCCATTGACGTAGACGAACAGCTGCAGGTGCAGTTCGACGACGGCTGTGGTCGTCTGGGAAGGCCCTTTCCCTGGGCCGGCATCGGCCTTCCCGCACTTCGTCGCAAGGCAACGGTCACAGGGTGGCAGCCGGGCAACGACTGGCAGGCCTCAGACCGATACTTCCTCGAGCTGCATCCAGCCCGTGGACATCATCCGACTCCACGGGAATGACGATCTTCGTCAGCGACCGAAGACGTGTGCGGGACGAGCTGCCTTCCGTCGGCCCACCGTTGCTGTCGGGTTCGGGTTTCCAGAGCGGCCGGACTGCGTTGGCGTCGGCGCAGCCTTCGGCGGGTACGCCGCTGACGGTATCGGCGAGTGTGAAGCCGGCGTGGGCGTTGGGCGTTGAGCCGGGCGGCGAGGTAGACCGCCTGCCCCTGGCCGATGGCGCCCATGGCGCACACGCGGCCGTCTTTGGTGCGGTACTCCTCTTGGGGCCAGCCGTGTTCGTTGATGTAGTCCACGGCGTCGTCCAGCAACTCAACGGAGCCCGCGTCGAGGTGATCAGTCATGGTTGTTAGCTCCCGCGTGTCAATACCTGACTACACGTCAGGTCAGGGGTAGTGTTGCTTCTGTTTCTGCTGGTCTCATGCGCCGCACCTCACCTCGCGAGGTGAGGTGCGGGCCGGCGGACTCTGTGGGCCCGCTCTAGTCGGCTGGTCCGCCCACAAGGGAAGGGCCACCCGACACACCCCCTGTGGTGGCCCTTCCCCCTGTGGTGGCCCTTCCCCCTATGGCGTCACGTGGACATTCCGTCGTGCTGCCAGACACGGTTCGCAGGCCGGCAGGACGCCCGCAGTGCGGTGTGCCCGGTAACCGTCGGGCGTGCCACAGCGGCCGGTCCAGTCTGGAAACGCGCCGGGATCATCAATGTCGTCGTCCCATGCGGCGGGCGGTGCCCAGTGATGCGCGGCGGCATGGTTCCTGGCCCGCACGAACGCACGGTTGCTGACGCCGTGAAGCTTCGGGTTGGTGTCCCACAGCTCCCGGTACAGGGAGCTGACCTCCTGCCGGGTGCCTGCGGTCACGTGGCTTCGCCGGAGGGAGCCGAAGTTGCCAGGCGTCAAGCCCAGGCGTTGCGCGAGGTGCGCTTGCGGCCAGCCGACCGCGACGAGCGCTTGGAGGCGGCGGGTGGTGCCGGTGGCATCCACGAGTGCTCCGTTGCTCACGTTTTTCGCGTCGGGCTCCACGGCCAGGACGGCGACCGCGATAGCGGGGCGTACGCGTTCCTGCGGGGGCGTCCCGCGTTCCGGGCGGCCGTGGAGGACGGCCTGAAGGCGCTTTCGGTCCACCTGGGCAAGTTCCGCTATCCGCCGGAGTCCCATTCCGCACTCTTGCAGGGAACGGATGTGCCGACGCACTGGAGCGGTGTCAAACCACGGCCGCCAGGTTCCGTACATGATGCCTGGCTCCGCGCGTCGTTGTATGCGGCCCCCACGTAGCCGCATGTGTAGCAGCGGCAGCCGTCCAGCTTGTACCGGGCGTAGCCGTGCGGGCGCTGCTCATCATGGCCCCCGGTCAGTCATGGGTGCGGCCCTTCAGGGCGTAGCGCTCCACCAGGGCGGCGGCATAGAGCTGGTCGACTTCCCGCTTGGTGAGACCGAGGAGTTCGGCGGCCACCTCAGCGGCGCCGGGGCCGGGCCCCGCCGTTCTCGTATCCTGCGCATGCGGTCCTCGGATAATTCCCTCAATCCCGTAGTCGGTGCCGAAGGTGATCACCCAGCCGGCGACGCAGTGCACGGTCCCGCAGCCGTTGCCCCACGTGGTCTGGTCGTGGCCTTCGGGGTGCGGGGGGATCGGGTCGTGGATTCGCTGGAAGAGGGGCTGGTTGATTTCAGGCACCGTTGCCTGCGGTGGGGGGTGATCGGGCATGGATTCGACATGCCGCCTTTGGCGTAATGGGCTTGTTGGGCCGGTTGGCCCCGCCAGGCTGTGTGGGTTGATCACGGTCCGTGGAAACAGCGGAGCCAGGAGGGGCGTGCGCGGTGGCAGATGCTGAGCGAAAGCCGCACAGGGTCAAGGTGGACCGCTCGGAGGGCTTCGGCGAACGGCTGCTGGGGGTGCTGCTGGACCGCGCCCACGAGATGCCCCCACAGCTGATCGCCCCGCTGATCGCGGAAGAGGTCGCCAGCATCGGAGGAAGGGATGTCTCCATCCTCTTGCAGGACTACGAACAAATGCTGCTGGTGCCTCTGCCCGGGCGACGGCTGGTGGTCGGCGACCCTGAGCCCATCGAGGACTCGCCCGCCGGCGATGCCTTCTTGCGCGCCAGGACCGTGGAGGTTCCCCAGGACGGCAGTGTGCGGATGTATCTCCCGCTTCTGGACGGCAGTGACCAGGTCGGGGCCATGGTCGTCACCCTCGATGACGTTGATGATGACGACCGGCGGCTTCTGCGCAGACTGGCCGGTTTGGTCGCCGACATGATCGTCACCAAGGACGCCTACACCGATCTGTTCTTCCAGGCTCGCCGCCGCGCTGACATGACCGTGGCTGCCGAGATCCAGTGGTCACTGCTGCCTCCGCTGTCGATGATCGTCCCGCAGGTTGAAGTGGCGGGGATCTTGGAACCTGCCTACTACGTGGCTGGCGACAGCTTCGACTACGCTCTCAACGACGACATTTTGCACGTGGCCATGATCGATGCGATGGGGCACGGGCTGGACGCGGCGACTATGGCGACAGTGGCTATCGGCGCATACCGCCACACCCGCCGCGTGAACACCGAGTTGTCCCAGATGTATGCGTTCATGGACGATGCGATCAGTGCACAGTTCGGGCCCGACCACTTCGTCACCGCGCAGATGATGTGCCTGAACATCACCACGGGACAACTGCAATGGGTCAACGCCGGTCACCCGGCCCCTCTGCTGATCCGCGACCGCGCTGTGGTGGACCGCCTGGAGAGCCCCACGACGCTGCCCGTCGGCTTCGGCGGTGAGGAGCCGCAAGTCAGCGAGCGGATGCTGCAACGCGGGGATCGACTGCTGTGCTTCACGGACGGCCTGATCGAGGAACACCAGTCCGGCGAGGAACAGTTCGGTGAGGAACAGCTCATCGAGTGCACCAACCGCACCCTCCACGAACACGCCTCGGTGCGAGCGGTCACGCGCAGCCTCTCGCACGCCCTGAAACGGGAGCGGGGCGGCGCCACCAGCGACGACGCCACCATCTTCCTCATCGAATGGCGCGGCGGCAAAGCCGACCACCTCACCACACTCGAATGAGCCACGAGCCCAGGTGGGGGCAGGTCATCCAATGCGCCTTGCGTAGACGCGGTGCTCCCCGGCAACGCAGTGCGCCACGGCCTCGAAGGAGCTCGCGGGCCGGATTGCCGCCGGGGGGCCTTGACGTATGTACTGGACGGGGGTGAGGTTGAGACGGTGAGGCTAGGGCTCAGGGCCGGATTTCGCATTGGCTGAACTTGCGGATCACCATTACACAGTCATCTGGGCTATTTTTCAGCTCATCTACGAGTTGTTGCGCTGTTTCTGTTCCGAAAATCCCGTCTTCTGACAGGCGGATGGCGAGGGCAATCAGAGACTCGGCCATGGCCTGAGTGGCAGTGGTTGCATGTGCATTATCGGTCACGGAAAGGATTCTAAGGCTCCGGCCAATGCGAAGATGGCGTACACGGACATGATCAGGGGCTACTGCGCCGGATGCTACGAGATCTGAAGCAGAATCGCACCGCTCGAAGGGTCGAGGATAGCGGCGACTGAACTTGTGAGGAAGACGTCAACCGTCACGCCTTCGACTTCAGGGCTGTTGTTGCTCGTGACATGGGCGTATCCGTCGCCGGGGTCGTACCCCCACGCGATGTTGAAGACGGTCAGCTTCACGCCGCCGCGCAGGACGACCTCGGTGGACAGCCCAACGCGATCGTGAAGCAACTGAAGGATTATCTCGTCACGAGGCAGCGGCTGTTCGTCAGTCATCACACCAGCACAACCTAGTGGGGACCGAAGGGGGAGATCGGGGCGATTGCGATGAGGTTGAGGGAGATGGGCAGCGCGTAGTAGCGGCCGTTGCCGCGGATGGTCCGCCCGCAGTCGGGGCATGTCCGGTTGACGGCGCACGCGGCTGCTCGGCGGCCGGCGGTGGCGGTGCTCACCGTGTCCGCTGGGTCGGTCGGTAGGCGGCGTAGGTGCCGCCGACGATGATCGCCACGAGCGCCCAGAGGCCGACAATCAGGCCGATGGTGGTGCCGACTTCCTTCGCGTTCTGGCAGTCCCGCGCGGAGATGCCGGTGCAGTTGTCGCTCTGGCCTCCGTGGACGCCGGTGACGATCCAGATGATGAAGATCTGGATGGCGAGGAAGATCCACCAGAACACGCGGTGCTTCTTCTTCGGGGGCGGAGTGGTCACAGCCTTCGGGGCAGCCGGGGTGGTCGCGGCCTGCTGGGCGGGGGAGTGGTCGGTCCACGCTTCGGGGGTGTGTTTCATGGTCGCGGGTCTCCCTTGTCGGGTGGTTCTTTTTGGGATGATACGCCCGTTTAGTGGCGGTCAATATTCCATTCCTCGCTCAGGCGGCTGTAGCGCACGCCATAGCCGAGGAGATCGACTACTGAATCAGCGTGGTCCGGGGTCGCCATTAGACGGGAGATCTTCAACCCGACCATGCAAAGGGCGACTTGGCGGGAGGTGATTTCAGTGCCAAGAATTCCTGTCCAGATCTTCGCGGTCTGCTCGAAAGCATGCCGAGGGTGCCCATAGATTTGCTGACGCTCGCCATTGGGTACGAGCTGCTGCGCCTAGTTCTCGACCACCAGGCCATCGGCCCTGAGTATTTGCAGACCGAGTTGTCTCGCTATCTCGTGTTGGCGGGTGCCCCGACTGCTCCCCCATCCTGCGAGCACGTACACGGCATCCTCGCCGTCCGGTAGCTCCGAAATGTCTACACGCATGCAGTCGGCACGGTCGCGGGTCTGATCCTGGTCGAAAGTGGTCGGCTGTGTTCCGCACGTTGCATTTGGCTTCTTTGAGCAGTGCTCGGCCTTGTCGAACGAGGGGAAGTGGATATCGGGGAGGTCAGTCATCGGCCCGGAGATGTGCACGGTGCACGGGCTGTCCTTGTTGCACAGGAAAGTCTACTTGGCCTCCAGATAGATGGAAGCGACTACCTTCAGGTGGGTGCGGCCGCTATGGCTGCCTTCATGTCGGCGATTCCCTTTCTGGGCAGTCCCACCAGGTCTCTCCCTGCTTGCGCAAGCCCTTGTAGCGGCCGATGGTGTACTACACTCCTTGGCGCTGTGTGCCTCGTCGTTGATCTGTCAAGTGTCATATTCGTGAGTGCCGTTGGGATTGCGGGCCCCGGCGATCCAGGCGTCTCGGGATAATTCGTGGCTGGCCGAGGGCCACCGCCGTGTGAAGGACTCCGTCAGGGAAAGGGGCGAGTTTGCGGCGGCAGCCAGGCGCTTGGCGCCGGGTACAGATGCACCTCATGATTGATCAACTCCGGTAGAGGTGGATGGCGAGCCAGGCCGTGCCTGATGCGTATGCACTTGTCCTGTGCGGTGTGCAGAGATCTCTGCCGGATGCCGAGCGCGGCGGAGCTGGTGGTGCAGTGGGGTGTGGTTCTTTCGACCGGAGGGCGATGGTCTCGGCGATGGCGAGGAACGCGGCCCAGGCCGCCCACACCGCACGCCACTTGTCTTCGCTGGTCATAGCCGTCTTCGCGGCGCCTGCATCGGACGGATGTACCTGTGCGCGACCGCGGGGCCTGGTGGCGGTTCCTTATCGGCGTAGTTGGGCGAGTTCCTGGTTCATCTCGGAGAGGAAGAGGACGACCACGCTCAGTTCTTCGGGGGTGAAACGGCCGCGCGCCGCGTCGGTGCCGCGGGCTAGGTGTATTGACCCGCAGGGTTGTTCACGCGGGTGATGGGTGGGTGGCCGCCTCGGCGTAGTGCAGGTGCACTACGCGGCGGTCGTCGGCGGCTCTGACCCGCCGGATGTGGCCCACCTTCTCCAGCCGATCGAGGCACGTGGTCATGGCCCCCGAGGTGAGGTTGAGCTGCTTGCGCAGCCGGCCGGGCGTCATGGGCCCGGCATCCTTACCGCGGTTGTCGTCGAGGACGGCGATCAGCGCCTGCACGTCGGTGAGGTGCAACCCCTGAGCTCGCGCGAACTCCTGTGCGATGCGGTTGAACTCACCGTTCATGCGGCGCAGCAGAACGGCGAATGCCTGCAATCCGGCAGGGTCCTCGGACGGAAGTGACCGCGAGGGAGCTCCGGTGCTGCGCATCTGGCCAGTATAAAGTATCTCGATGATTGACATACTCGATGACTGGCATAGGCCTTGCCGATTGATTGCTTTGGGGATGTGGATGAAGAACGCATCGCGCTGGGCCCGCTGGATGGTCCCTCTGGCTCTGCTGGTCGTCTGGCTGGGCATCGGGGGCCCTCGGCCCCTACGCTGGCAAGCTGGGCGAGGTCGCCACCCACGACCAGGCCGTTTTCCTTCCGGGCAACGCCGAATCCACCCGGGTGCTCGAGGCCGGTAAGGCGTTCGACCGGTCGGAAACCGTGCCGGCGATCGTCGTGTGGACGGCGAACGACGGGCGCATCACCTCGGCGCAACGATCAGCAGCAACGCAGGCAATCGGCGACTCGCCGGGCATCGGGGATTCGTCGGGCAGCCCTCTGCGGCTCTGGTCTCCGAGGACGGCCGGGCGATGCAGGCCGTCATCCCGTTGGAGCCGGACCTCGGCGAGGAACTGCCTGCCGTTCTCGACGAGGTGCGCAGTGCGGCACGCGTGCCAGGGGCGGTGGCGCAGATCGCCGGCCCCGCGGCGAGTCAGGCCGATCTGTCCGATGCCTTCGCCGGCATCGACGGCCTGCTGCTCGGTGTGGCGCTCGTGCCAGTGCTGCTGATCCTTCTGCTCGCCTACCGGAGCCTGCTGCTGCCGTTCACGATCATTCTCAGCGCAGTGTTCGCGCTCGGTCTGGCGTGCGCGGTGGTGTACGCGCTGCACGACGGCGCCAAGAAGTCCGCTGACGATGAGCGCCACAGCTCCGCTCGGCGAGCCGGCGCAGGAACACCATGGCCCGGTCGAGATCCCCGTGCTCCTCCAGCGCGGGTGGGACATGTGGTTCAAGTTCGGACCAAGTCCGGCCCTCGCAGCAGGAGCTGTGCCACGGCCATGCCTGCAACTACGATCGCTGCCCGGAATGGCCACCGGTTCCCGGCTTTCGATGGCACAGCCGTGCCCAGGATGGAGATGGCTGCGGCCGCCGCCGCCAGCATCCAGCTCATCGCCCCCACCGGCCCGGGTGGTCCTGCTACGAGCACTGCCACAGCCGCCAGCATCATGAGTGGGGCCAGCCACCGGCAGGCCACCCGGCCCAGCCGCTGGGGCAGTCCGCGCACACCGGCCGCGAGATCGTCCTCGATGTCCGGAAGGACGTTCACCAGGTGCGCGCCCACCCCCAGCAGCGCGCCAGCCACCGGGGCCCACCACTGCGGCCAGGACGGCGGCAGCAGACCGAGAGTGACAAAGGCCGGTAGCGAACCGAAGCCCACGGCATAGGAGAGCGGGGAGAACACTGTGTGCTTCAACCACAGGTTGTACGCCCAGCCCGCGACCGTGCCCCCCAGGTGTATCGCTCCGGCTGCTGCGCCACTCAACAGTGACAGCGGTACGCACAGCGCCAGCGCCGTGCCGGCTGCAACAGCCACCACTCGCGGCGGGAGTTCACCTGCGGCCACCGGCTTGTCGCGGCGGCCGCCGTCGGTGTCGCGCTGTGCGTCGACCGCGTCGTTGCACCAGCCGATCGAGAGCTGGCCGGCCAGCACCGCTGCTGCCACCGCCGCCGAACCTGCCAGCCCGCGGCCGGCCGCCGCGGCCAGCGCGGTCACGAGGACCGTCACAGCCAGCGCCGGCTCCAGGTGACAGGAGCGGAGCAGCGCCGGGACACGGTGTGTCGTGAGCGGACGGACCTCGGACGGGTGTAGAGACACGACTGCAAGGTACAAGCCATTCGCGACAAGGAAGGCATTGCAGTCATGCGTGTCCCAGTCATCGCCGGCGATGCCTTCCCCGCTCCAGCGGTGCCGGGCCAGGGTGCTGTGCCCGCCACGGGGATCACGGTCGCGGCCGTTCGCACCGCACTGCCGCCGCACCGTTACGCCCAGGACGACCTCGTCGAGCCGATCGGCGACCTGTGCCTGCGCCCGGGGGCCGACCGCGCTGTGCTGCGCCGTCTGCATGCATCTGCCGGCGTGCGAACGCGGCACCTCGCGCTGCCGATCGAGCGGTATGCAAGCCTCGGCGACTTCGGGCAGAGCAATGACGCATGGATGGCTGTCGGCCTGGAGCTGGGGGAGCAAGCCCTCACCGGCGCACTGCGGGGTGCGGGACTCGAGCCGGCCGATGTGGACCTACTGGTGTGCGCATCCATCACCGGCATCGCCGCCCCGTCGCTCGACGCCCGCCTGGCCGGGCGCGTGGGATTGCGGCCCGACGTGAAAAGACTTCCGGTGTTCGGCTTGGGGTGTGTGGCGGGCGCGGCCGGCATCTCCCGGCTCCACGACTACCTGTGCGGACATCCCGACGACACCGCTGTGCTGCTCACCGTCGAGCTGTGCTCGCTGACGCTCCAGCAGCGCGACCACACCCGCGCCAATCTCGTCGCCGGCGCACTGTTCGGTGACGGCGCGGCAGCGCTCGTCGCACGAGGCAGTAGCTGTGGCATCGGCTCCAACGCCGGACCCTCGGTGGTTGCCACCTGCAGCCATCTGTATCCGGGCACTGAGCAGCTCCTGGGGTGGGACATCGGCGCCAATGGGTTCCGCGTCGTGATCGACGCAGGTATCCCTGGCATCGTGCGCGACCACCTCGGCCGGCACGTGCGTGCCTTCCTCGCCGGTCACGGCCTCACTACCGACGATATCGAGACCTGGGTGTGCCATCCGGGCGGTCCAAATGTGCTCTCCGCCGTGAGCGACACCCTCGGCCTCCCCGCCGACGCCCTGGACAGCGCATGGCGCTCACTCGCGAGGGTAGGGAACATGTCGTCCGTCTCCGTGCTGCACATCCTGCAGAACACCTGGCAGTTCCATCGGCCAGAGCCCGATACCTGGGGCCTGCTGATGGCGATGGGCCCCGGGTTCTGCACCGAACTCGTCCTGCTGCGCTGGTGAGTGGCCACATGGGCTGGTACACGCTTCTCGTCCTGGCCGTCGCCGTCGAACGTGTCGCGGAACTCATCGTCGCCCGGCGCAACGCGGCATGGACCCTGGCCCGCGCCGGTGTGGAGTACGGCCGCGGCCACTACCCGGTCATGGTCGCCCTGCACATGGGCTTGCTCGTGTCCTGTCTCCTCGAGCCCGTGATCGCCTACCGACCGTTCCTGCCCGTCCTGGGATGGCCCATGCTCGTGCTGGTCGTGTTGGCACAGTCGCTGCGCTGGTGGTGCATCACGACACTCGGGCCCTACTGGAACACACGGGTCATCGTCGTCGCGGGAGCGAGTCTGGTGAGCACCGGACCCTACCGGTTCCTTCGCCACCCCAATTACGTCGCCGTTGCCGTGGAGATCGCCGCCCTGCCCCTCGTGCATTCCGCGTGGATGACCGCCACACTGTTCAGCCTTGCCAATGCGATCCTGCTCACGGTCCGTGTGCGCTGCGAGAACGCCGCGCTCACCCGAGCGGTTCCCACGTGAGCGGCGGCCACGACCTGCTGATCGCCGGAGGCGGGCCCGCCGGGCTGGCGACCGCCCTTTACGCCGCGCGCGCCGGCCTCGACGCCGTCGTGGCCGAGCCACGCCAGGCGCCGGTCGACAAGGCGTGCGGTGAGGGTTTGATGCCCTGCGCCGTCCACGCCCTCACCGCCCTCGGGCTCCAGGTCGCCGGCCACCCCATTGCCGGCATCCGCTACGTCCAGGGCCCAAGGCAGGTGCAGGCATCATTCAAGCAAGGCCCCGGCCTCGGTGTGCGCCGCACCAACCTGCACAGCGCCCTGCACCGGGCCGTGGTGGAGGCGGGGGTGCCCGTACTGCCCCTGCGAGTGGAAGAAGTACGGCAGGACACCACGGGCATCACCCTCCCCGGCACGGGTCTGCGCGCCCGGTGGCTGGTTGCCGCGGACGGCTTGCACTCACCTCTCCGCCGCTCCCTCGGCCTGGCAACGCAGCCCTGCGGGACACCCCGCTACGGGCTTCGCCGCCACTACGCCGTGCAACCTTGGTCTCCATACGTCGAGGTGCATTGGGGACGGCACATGGAGGCGTACGTCACCCCGCTCGGTCCACAACTCGTGGGCGTCGCCTTGCTGACCACCCACCGCGCCCCCTTTGATACCCAACTGGAGCACTTCCCCGCACTGACCGCCAGGCTCCGCGCTGAAACGGCCGTCACTGTCGTGCGAGGCGCAGGACCGCTCCGTCAAAAGGCCCGTGCCCGATTCGAGGGACGGGTACTGCTCGTGGGCGACGCCGCCGGATACATCGACGCGCTCACCGGTGAGGGCATTTCGCTGGCCCTCACAGGCGCCGAAGCCTTGGTCAACAACCTGCGCCGAGGCACACCAGGTCGCTACGAGGCTGACTGGAAACGCGCGACCCGCCGCCATCGGCTGCTGACGGAACTTCTGATACGGGCCCGACAACAGCCCGTGCTTGCACCGCGCATCGTACCCACGGCCGAGCGCATGCCGCGGGCCTTCGCTGCCGCAGTGAACGCCCTGATATGAACTGTGGGGTGCGGGCGGAATCCGGGAGGCTACGGTGCGGGTTCTGCTGGGATGGGTGGGGTTGGTGACCGCAAGCCGTCTCCCCGGCGACCTATCGGACGAACAGTGGTCGTTGATCGAGCACCGCTTGGAAGGACCAGCACCGCTGCACGACATACCGCAGAAGATCGCGACGTACTACTACTTCGCCGCCTGGCGGGACGACGGAACCGACCAGGTCATCCATGAGCTCCTGCACCGCCAGGTCCGTGAACGCGCCCGCCGATTAGAGGACCCGACCCTGGTGGTGCTGGACGCCCAGAGTGTCCATGCAGCCGCCGGGGTCCCCGACTCCACGACCGTGACACTGTCACCGAAGGCCGGCAGCAGCGCGAGGGAATTTCGGTACGCTCGCCTTGCCCGGAACCAGAGTCCGCCGGGCACATGAGAATGGGGCCCTCAGGCGCCCGCAACGACTTGCCCGGACGGCCCGGGAGAGCGGGGGAGCAGGTGGCGAGGGAGATCCCGGCGAGCACAGGCCGAAGGACGGAGCGCGACCTGTACACGGCCAACCGGGACCGCCATCTGCGGGTCACCGGGATCGAGCCCGGTGACCGCGCGGTCTGCCTCTTCGAGCACGACCCAGGCGCCACCGCAGCCACCCCTCCCGACTACGCCCGCGCCGCTACGACGCCCTCGACGCCACTCCGCAGACCGGACGGACCGATGATGACCACAACGCCCGCCCCCGACGTGCCGGTCGAGTACGGCATCGCCTCCACCCAGGCCCCCGACATCGAGAACCTGGGCCGCATCTCCCGTGAACGGGCCGAGTGGACCGTTGCCGACAGCGCCGAGTGCCACCAGGGCGTCTACCTCGTCGCGCGCCGCCCCGGCAGCCCCTGGGAGCGGGCATGAGCACCGGTCAACCAGCCGGGACAACCGCGGTCAACGACGACCCGGTGAACCAGCTGCGCGCCGGCCTGGAGTTCAACCGCCCGCTGGCTCCCGACCACTGCCGCGACTGGGTGCACCCTACGTTCGCGGACCTCGTGCTCACCCGCGGGCGGCTGTACGCCCCGACCCCCTGGCCCGGCGGCCCCCAGCGCCCGGGGGAGTGCTTCGCGGCCGCCCACGCCTGTGCCGACCGCGAGGGCTGGACCTACTGCGAGGGTTACGTCCTTGTCCCCTCCACCGCCGACCACACGCCATACGGCGCTGTCGAGCACGCTTGGTGCCTGACGGCGGACGGCCACGTCGCCGACCCCGCACTCGTAGACGGCTACGCCGCCCTCTACTGGGGCTTGCCGCTGACCGACACCTTCCGTGCCGCCCACCGCAAGGTCCGGGGGGACGACGCCGTCCTCACCTACGGAGCCCACCCCTTCCGAGCCCAGCTCAACGAGGTGCTCCGCGAAGGCCTGCCGCCCGGCGCCTTGGTACCCGTGCCCCGCACCGCCCAACAGACTCCTGAGGAGACGTGACATGCTCGCCACTGCCGAACGCGTACACCCCGCCGGCGCCCTCGGCCCCGCGGAGATCGTCTGGCACACGCCGACCGATCCCGACTCGTGCGACGGCAACTGCGATCTCCACACCGTCGCGTGCGGCGAACCAGGCACCAGCGTGCCGGGCGGCATCCGCGACGTGCCGGAAGACCTGACAGAGCCCGGGCAGCGATGGTGTGACGCCTGCCTGGCCGGTGGGCAGCAGACGGCATGAACGAAGCGCGAGGAGCCGCCCGACCCTGCCAACGAGACGAACGATGCCCGGTGAGTGCGGCCGCGAAACTCCCCTACAGCGACGGCACCGAACACGACCTGCGTGTCCGCACCCGGCTGGCTGAACTCGCGGCCGAGTGAGACACCCCCGGTTGAGGAACTACTGGCCGAGCTGAACGCCAGCCTGGAGGCCGACCAGAGCCTGCTCCCCGCTGACCGGACGCTCCCGATGTCCGAGGCCCTGCCGGTCCCGGCCCCGCGCGCCCCGGCCGTGATGGCCCGACGGCCCGCCGACGACATACGGGAGGTGATCAGCGTGTACGACAACGTGCCCACCGCGCGGCGGCGGCCGTGCAGCGGGGTGGAGCCGTGCCCCTGGCGGCGCGACGCACTGCGTGGCTAGTTCCCGCCGCGGCGTTCGAACTCAGCGCCCCCACCAGCCAGCCCGGTTCTACCCGCCGGTTCGGACGGCCGTGGTGGGCCTGTCCTACCGGCTGGCCGACGGCAGCGCCCGACTGGTCACCTCTCACGGTCTGCAGACAGAAGCGGCCACCACCGGCCTGGCCGCCTAAACAGCTCGGCTGCCGCACCGGACGCCCCGGGGGCTACACCGGTTCGGCATCTGGGAGACATCACCCGAACCCGGGCCCTCACGAGCACATTAGGGAGCAGGCCAGGAATGCGGCACGTCCGAGAAGCATGCCAAGGAAGTCGCCGCCCTCACCGTGAGCAAGGAACGGGCCCGTCCCGGGGAGGTGAAGTCCCTACTCGGCATCGAAGACCTGCACGGTGCCCACGGGCCGAACAACTCCTCGGTGAGGATGCCGGAGCCGTCCGGCACCCGGGCCAGCACGGTGGGCGGGTAGTACGCCCCCCGTCCAGGTATTCGACATCGCCTTGGCTGGCGAGACGACCTCGCCTACTCCGGTCAAGGCCCGCCTGCCGGAGCGCTCGCCGTTGGGCATCGTGGCGCGTACCGCGTACTGGGTGGCGTGGTGGCATCACACACCTTCGTAGGGAAACCATCGACGATCAGCCCCGGGTGGCAACTGGGGCGGGTTGCACCAAGAAGGGTCGGCGGCTGATCAGTCGTCCACGTTGCTCCGTCGTGTGCGCGGGTGTGCGATGGACGTGGAGGCATTCTGTCGACAAGGGAAATCAGATTCTGCGACGGAAGATAGCTATATCAGCAGCTCAAGGAGGGCAGCATGTCGCAGGCGAGCGGGGACGTGGGGCCCCAGCTGGAGGAACAGAACGAGCCGCGGCAAGGGCCGCAGAGGGAAGGGCGACGGCAGCCCGTTCCGGTGGCCGGAGCGGCGCGGATCGTCATCGGCGGGTACGACAGCACGCCGGGACCTGAGCAGGCCCTGTTCGGTATGTCCACGAGCTTCGCCGTCACCATTGCGACATCCCGGATCCTCAACTACGTGCGCGAACGGCGCCGGGCCCTGCCCAGGATGCGAAGCCGGGTCCGGTGGCTGCTGGCGATCCCCAGCAGTAACGCCATACGCGTGCACCATTTCCTCCCGGGGATGGCCATCGGATTCACCGTGGCTGGTACTGCTCTGCTCGTGCGCCCCGGACGGCTGGAGCGGTTGCTGAGCCTGCCGCTCGGCGTCGGGTTCGCACTGACCACCGACGAGCTTCGCCTCCTGGTCGGCCGCAACGACCCGTACTGGGGCCGCGGCCAACGCTTCGCGCACGCGCAGGGCGCGGTCGCGTTGCTGGCCGCTTTGGGTATCGGCGCCGACATCGTCCGCCGAGGCCGCCAGCAGCCCCAGCACCAGTGACTCTCCGAACCACCTCACAAGGGCGGAGCGTGGCCAACTCCGGTAAGCGGGCGAGCAGGAGCCCCTGCCCTTAGAGGGAGGACGTCTGCCGCAACATCCGGCATGTGCCGAGGCACAGCATGCCGTGGTCACGGGTCCCGTGCCCGCATGAGCTCTGGCCCGGAGCGCCGGGAGATACCGCTGATGGATTGCGTAACGGCTTTGCACGTCGCTGATCAGGGGTGAGGCGTCGCTCACGACCAGCTGGTCAGCCCAGGTGGTCGGTGGTCAGGTGAAGGGAAGTTCTACCGTGATGACTACGCCCCCAGTCCCGGCGTCTCGATAGTCGCCGGCGTCCTTGATGCCACGGCCGCAGAGGTGGACAGCGTGGAGCACGACCGTCAGTTCCGGGAGCCGGGAGCGCCAATTGGGCGAGCGGTCGGGGCGTCGCATCCTCTCCGGTCCGGGACCGATGCCGGCAGTGAAGCCATGCACGTCGACCTTAGCGCGATAACGCGCTGCGGCTGCGCTGTTCTGCGGAGACTCCAAGCATGCGCGAGAATGGCCGCATGGGGCGACCGGGGGTCCTTGGTAGCCAAGCCCCGCCTGAGAACCGGTCGGTGGTCATCGTCACGGCATCATGGGCCCCCGGGCCCTGGGTCGACGCCCGCATCGTGCACGGCTGATAGCCGGTTGTCACGGATCGCCTGGGCCCAAGGGCGGGGAGTGCCCGTGCCCGTCGATGATCAACACGCATGCAATGTCATCGAAGAGCACTTGATCCTCTGCGGGCCTCGACTCCAGCGGCGTATGTCCTGGATGGGAACGACTGGCGACCGTCTCCGGGCCCACCTGGCTCGGGTTCGCCCGCGTAGCGCACGGGTGACCGCCTCGATCGTCCTGGCAGGCGCTGCCGTGTGCTGCGGGTTCGCCGGCCGTGGTCCGGCCTGGGCCGCACCGGTAATGGCAGCACTCAGCGTGGCACTCCTTCGGTCTCGCACACGAGGTCAACCAAGCGCCCGGTACAAGAATGGAGAAGCGATGGCACTGAGCAGTGATGCGCGGCAGCGCGCCGCCGGGGGCACAGGGATGCGAGCTGCGCGTGCCGGCAGCGACTACGCCGAACTGTCCCGACGGGTCAGGAGCGCGGGACTGCTGCGCCGGCGGCCGCTCCGCAGTGCCGCCAGGCTGGTGGGGACCGGGGTGCTGACGACCCTGGGCTGGATGCTCTTCGTCATCGTCGGCGACTCCTGGTGGCAGCTCGCTGTAGCCGTGGTTCTCGCCTTCGCCTTCACCCAGTGCGGTTTTCGCGGCCACGAAGCGGGCCACCGGCAGCTCTTCCCGAACAAGCGTGCCTGCGATCTGACCGGGCTGTTCTTCGGGAACCTGCTGATCGGGCTGGGGTTCGGCTGGTGGGTGGACAAGCACAACCGCCACCACGCGCACCCCAACCAGCCCGAACGCGACCCTGACGTCGGCACGGGCGCTTTGGTCTTCATCCCGGGCGACGCGGCAGCCCGACGGGGCGTCCGTGCCTGGTGGACCCGCCATCAGGCTGCACTGTTCTTTCCGCTGCTGCTGATGGAAGGGTGGAATCTGCACGTAGCATCGGTCCGCGCACTGCGCCACAGGTGCCCGGGTGCTCCCGCACCGGTGGCCGTCGAAGGGGCACTGCTGCTCCTGCACGCCGCTGCCTACTTCACCGCCCTTGCGCTGGTCCTCTCCCCCGCCAAACTGATCGTGTTCACCCTCGTCCAGCAGGGCCTGTTCGGCTTGTACCTGGGAGCCTCGTTCGCGCCCAATCACAAAGGGATGCCGATGCCCTCAGCCGAAGACAAACTCGACTTCCTGCGCACCCAGGTCCTCACCTCACGCAACGTACGCGGTGGCCGGGTCACCGCGTGCATGCTGGGCAGTCTGAACTACCAGATCGAACACCATCTATTCCCGAGCATGCCCAGCCACTCACTGCCAGAGGCCCGGGCCCTGGTGCGTGAGCACTGCGAAGCACTCGGCCTGCCCTACGCCGAAACCGGCATCTTCGACTCCTATCGACAGGCGTTGGACCATCTGCACGCAGTCGGCACCGGCGCTCCTCCACCGGCCGCGCACCCCGGCTAACGGACTGGCACCCCCGTGTCCCCTGCACCGGCAGGCGTCCACTCCTGCGCAGGGTGGTGCCAGCGCCTCCAAATGTGCGTGCTGCTGATATCACCGCCGCCACCTGCCACCCAGTTCACTCAGATAGTTCATCCACACCAGATGTCCGATGACGTAAAGAGGGCCATTGTCGACATTGCGCTCAAGGCCGCCGCCACGCCACCTAGCCACTGGGCACACGGCCGCTGGAGAACTTGCGTGTGAACACCCGGCATCTCGGACACACGATGGATAAGCCGACGGGAAGTAGCATACGCTCCTTACTCGCCGGCTCCGACTGCCTCACGCACTTTATCACCAACGGCATGAACTGCCTTCTTGGCTTTATTTTTGGCGATTTTCTTGCCTGCTTGGCCACCGAACAGCTCGGGAACGGTGACGGTGCCCGAATCGCGTTCCAAGTCCAGCCGGTTGCACGCCTCGGCGAACCGCAGATAGGTATCGACACTTGCCACGACGATCCGGACATCGAGCTTAAGGATTTCGATGCCGACCAGTGAAACCCGGACGAACACATCGATGACCATTCCCCGGTCCAAGATGAGTTCCATTACGTCGTACAACGTGCCGGCCCGCGGTGGGCAGGCGATCTCGCCGGCCGAGGTCGTGGAGGTCATCGCGGGCGTCCTCTTCGTGGTTGGTCAGGCTGTCGCCCTGTGGGCTGGCATTGGACACGTGTCAGGTGGGGGATCCCTGCCGGCAGCCGAGGAGGCGTACGCCGAGCTCTGCCCTCACCAACATTCTGTTCAAGGTGCCGGCGAGCGCACCCTGAGCGGGACCGACAGGGGTCCGGCCGCAAGATGCAGGGGCTGCTGGAAAACGCGCCGCCGGAGTCCGTCTCGTGGCGTTGGCGGGGACGTTTTGGCCATGGGCCGCTGGAACCTAGTGTGGGTGGTGTGGGACGCACAGCAGCTTGCGGGAGTAGAGAGCATGTCTCTGATGAGCGCAGAACTCCCTGCTCAAGTCTCGAAGGGCCAGCTGCAAAAGGCCCAGTCGGGTACATTCCTGCTCACCCGCGGCGAGCGGCCGGAACGGTGATTTAGTCTTCCGTTTGGTGTCGGCGTCGCATTAACCACCGAGCTTGGCCTTCTGGTCGGCCGAAACGACCCTTACTGGGGTGGTACGCGCTTTGCGCAGCAGCAGTGTGCGGTCGCAACCCTGGCAATACTGATCGAGTCATCTTGCCGCAGCGTGGACCCACAAATCGCGGAACTGCCATCGGCGCCATGGCAACACCCGCTGGCCGTTCACGTTGGCCACCCTGCCTACTGGCACCTCTTCGGGCACCGGACCGTACACTGGTAGATCCCCGGTAGGCTCCGCCGGGCGAAGATGTCAGACCGGTAGTGTCGGCCCGGCCGGCACTCGCCAGCCGGGCCGCGGAACGCTCGGTCAGCGCTTGAAGACGCCCTTGATGTTCTGTCCTGCCTGCTTGAGGCCACCTTTGGTTTGCTCGCTCTTGCCCTTGGCCTCCAGGGACCGATGGTGGGCCATCCCCAGCCGCAGCCTGGTCACCGAGGCCCGCAACATCGCCGGATCGCCACCGGGGTCGGCACGGCCGAGCACGGCCACGACCGCGGACAACACCTGCCGCACCCCTGTTTCGATCCCGTTCCCGTCCAGCAGCTCCAGCAGCTCCAGCAGCTCCGCCGAGCCGGCGGTGCCCTGTGGTGTGAAGCTCGTGGCCGAGGCGTCCCTCGGCGTGAAGGTCGTCGGCCAGGGCGTACGAGATGTCGATGCTGCGCTCGACGCCGGCATCAGGCGATGCCAGCGCGGCCGAAGTCGGCCTCGGGAGCACCGGAAACCGGTTTCCTGGGTGCGCGAGGTAGATCGCGTCGGTGAGTGTGGTCTTACCCGCGCCGTTGGGCCCGATCATCACACTGAACCTGCCAGGAAGGTCGCAGCTCATTGGCGACGCTGCGCTCGCGCGTAGACCGCTCACCTTGACGCGACTCAGATGCATGGCAGGCCCCCCGATCGACTCCGTCCCTCTGGCAACATCATCGCTCAGCGGTCCGCTGCACTGCTCAGCTCCCCCTCCGGAAGCCGAGCGGCCGGACAAGATCTGCGGCCAGATCGTCGACTCGAGCAAGCGGGGAGTCCGCATCGAGCACTCGGACTTCAAGGGCGAGCACGTCGTCGAGTGCTAGTCGTCAAGGACGGGGTCGTCGTCGCTCGGGACCGGATCGACGTGCCGGTCAGCAACACGAGCGTAAAGACGGCGAACGTCTCGTAGGGAACCGATCCTCGGAGCGCGACGAGGCCCCGCCGAACCTGCCGGGGTCTCGTCGTATCAGGCGTATCCGCCCGTAGGGTTGAATCATGAGCAGTTCTCTCGCTGCCATGTCCGAGTCCCGGCTCAACGCCGAGATGGCTCGCGCCGGGCGGTCCTGTACAGCGGCGTAGGGGGAGGGAAGAGCGCAAGCCTGGCCGTCCTGGGCGATAAGCCGGTTGGTCAGTGGTTGTGGCCTCGGTCCGTAGCACCTCAGCGCTCAACGTCGCCCGGCGAAGGGTCCAGTAGACGTCTACTGACTCGGGGCAGATCTGCCACATCGCCAGAACACCATTGTCCGCGTGGCGAGACGTAGCAGCGCCCGCGGCACCAACGCCGACGTCCAGGAGTCATTGCCGACCGCGAACTGCACGAAGAGGCAGATGCTGCATTACCCCGACCGTTGGTCGTCCGCAAGCCTGGTCGTAGCTGCTGTAGACGACGAGCCCGTCTCGCCATCAGCGCGGCCTGTGTGGGCTCCTGTTCACTCTGCCGCCAAGTGGTCAGTGAGTTCGCCCGGGGTCACATCGAGGGCCTTCGCAATGTCAACCACGGTGAGGATGCTCGCATTTCGCTGACCATGCTCGATGTAAATGAGGCCGCGAAAGCTCAGGTCACTTCTTTCGGCGAGCTGTTCGAGGCTGTAGCCGCGTTCTTCCCTGATTCTGCGGATCTGCATTCCCAGAGACAGGAGGCGGGGGTCTGGTGTGGGATCACGGTCTTGCACAATGTGACACCACTGGTAGTCCGATCAGAGCACCATGAACAGCTGTGCATAATCACATGCCGCGGTGGAAAGAGTTGCCTGTGAAAGCCCGATACGCGGTACGCGTGAAGCTGCCAGGACAGACCGACAACAGACCCCCGAGGAAGCGTGAGGAAATCTGTGCCCGACGGACTCGTCCTATTCGACCGCTGGCACAAGAGATATCCGAAACTCGAGCGAGGTGACCTCCCACGCCCCTGCGGTACGAGCTTCCGACCCCTATATCCGACCTCCGGCCACGGACGAGGACACCGCTGGCAGGCTCAGTTCCGCAGGCTGGTCGCGGGCAGCCCGGATGCGGTCCTCGGCCCGTGCCCGCAGACGGTGGCAGAGTCCAAGCCCGGCGATGGGCTGGCCGGTGGGGTTGGCGGCGAAGCAGGTGACCGCATGCCGTCGGCGTCCGTGATCCTCAACTGGGCACCGGGGTGCGGTCGTTTTTTCCGAACGATCAGCCGCATGCCTTTAGGTCAGCTGTCGAGCACGCCGCTGGTGAGATCGGCGACCCAGGCCCCATCACGGATCTCGCCGTCGGGCTCGACGGCCGGGGTTCTTGCCGCGGGCGGCGCCTTGAGTACGGCCTGGTGACGTACATGAAGGGTGCGTCATACGAGCGCATCAGCAAGGCGGATGAGGGTGACGAAGACGGTGTCATCCGTCAGGGCGAGGACACCGCAGAGTTGGCCGAACGGCGCGGAATCCCCCTCGATGGGCGCCGCTTCCGAGACAACGACAAGTCGGCCACCCACGGAAAGCGCCGCCCGCAGTACGAGCTCCTCATGGCTGCCGTACAGCGCGGCGAAGTCGACGTCATCATCGTCTACATGCTCGGCCGGCTCTGGCGGAACCGGCGCGAACGGGCCGAGGGAATCGAGATCCTCCGCAAGCACGAGGTGTCCGTGCTGTGTGTCAAGGGCCCCGAGCTGGACCTCACGACGGCCGCCGGCCGCCTCCTCGCCGGCCTCCTCGGCGAGGTCGACACGTTCGAGGTCGAGCAGATGTCGGAGCGGGAGCAGCGGGAGATGCGCCAGCGCGTCGAGCGCGGCCTGCCACCGACCGGGCCGCGCTGCTTCGGCTACACCGCAGACGGCACGGAGCTCGTCGAAGACGAGGCCGCCGAGGTCAAGGACTGCTTTCACGCGCTGCTCGCCGGAGCGACCCTCTCCGGCATGGCCGCCGACCTCAACCAGCGGGGCATCCTCAACCGCAACGGCAAACCCTGGTCATACAACGCCATCCGCGGCGTCCTCCTGAACGAGCGCTACGCAGGGCTGCGTCAGTACCGCGGCGAGCTGTACCCGGGCAAGTGGCCGGTCATCGTGGACGAGGTCACATGGCGGGAGGTGAAGCACGTCCTTGAGGACGAGAGCCGGGCGACAAGCCCGGGGCCGGGTCGGCGGTGGCTGCTGTCGGGGATCGCCCGGTGCGGTGTCTGCGACGACGGGACGACCGTGACGTCCGGGTCGCGGGGCGGCCCGAAGGGCACGCGAGGGCTCACGACGCCGCTGTACCGGTGCCGGACGACGAAGCACCTGGCGCGCGGTACGGAACCGATCGACCTCACCGTCGAGGAGTACGTGATCCGGCGCCTGTCGCGCCCCGACGCCGTTGATCTCCTCGTCGACGAGACCGCACCCAGGACGGAGGAGCTGCGGGCGAAGGCCGTTGCCTTGCGGTCCCGAGTCAGGTCCCTGACCGACGAGTTTGCGGATGACGACGATGCGGACGCCGCCGAATTCAAGGCCGCTGCCCGCAGGATCAAGGCCCGGCTGGCTGACGCCGAGGCGGAGATGGCGTGCCTGCAGCGGGCGCGCATCCTGGTGGACATCGTGATCGCAGAAGATTGTGCCAAGGCCTGGGAGGATCTGACGCTGGACCGGCAGCGCGCGGTGCTCGGGACGCTGGCCACGGTAACGCTCCTGCCCGGCCGTCCGGGCAGGGTGCCGTTCGATCCACGATCGGTACGGATCGAGCCGCTCCAGGGGATGGGCTGACCCCGCGGGCGGAGCAGCCCGCCCAGGTGGTGCGCCATACCGCACCCGGGGGCCTGTGGTTCCGTGGTCCGCGCCCTCGATCAAACCGAGGTCGTTGTCGGAGTCCTTGGAGGCCGCTGCGTGTCCCGGCTGGTGCATTTGACGGGTCTCATCGGTGTCTTGCTCGGGGCTTCGGCGATCAGCGTCGTAGTCGAGCGCGGCCGGTGAAAGCAAAACGTCTCCTCAGGGACACCACCGGAACTCGAAGATGGCCATGGCGAGACGCCGCATCAATCGGGTAGGAGGGCCGGGTGACCGGCCCTCCTACCCGATTGAGCTCGGCAGAGGAGCAGTTCAGACGCAACTTCCGAGAAGCATCCGTGACGTGTGGCTGCTGCTGGTGCGTCGGTTACAGGCGCTTCGCTGTGCGGTCGCGCAGCAGCAGCCACTGACTCGCGTTGGTGTCGCCTGAGCGCGCAGCCGGTCCGTACAGCAGCACGGCGTAAGCCGTCCTCTCCGCCTTGCCCGGGTCGGCATACTGGCCTGGAGCCTCCGGGGTCGGGAAGGAGCTCGTCATGCCTTTCCAGGCCTTGTCCGCGTTCGGAGTGCTGAGCACCGGCCCTCCCGGGCTCAAGAGGGCCATGCAGTGCAGTACGCGCAGGCGTGGCTGCAGCCGCGGTAGGGGTTCACGGTCCATTCGAACGGCATCCGGGAGGCGCCCGGGACCCGGTTGACCAGCGAGCGGGCGTGTACCTCGTGGAAGGTGATCCCGCGGAATTCGGGGGTGTCGACGGTCCGGCTCACGACCTCCGTGCCGAACAGCGCGGACGGGCTGTCGCCGAGATTGTCCCAGCGCATCGGGCCTCCTTCTGGATCCTGCCGAACCCCCCGGGCTAATAATAGAACAAACGTTCCCACGTCGAGGGTCAACCCTGGATTTGGGCGGGTCACCCGGGGGTGGTTGGCTTGGCGTGCACCGCAGGGCGGGCAGCCGAACTACCGGAGGGAAACGCACATGGGGCAGGTCGAGGCCACGACGCAGCGCGAGATCGCGGCGGACCCGGAGAGCGTGTTCGACGCGCTCGCCGACTACAGCGGCACGCGTCAGAAGCTGCTGCCCGAGCACTTCAGCGAGTACGAGGTGCGCGAGGGCGGCGACGGCAAGGGCACCCTCGTCCACTGGAAGCTCCAGGCCACGAGCAAGCGGGTGCGGGACTGCCTGCTGGAGGTCGACGAGCCGACCGAGGGCCAGCTCGTGGAGAAGGACCGCAATTCCTCGATGGTGACCACCTGGGTCGTCACCCCGGCGGGCGAGAAGCGCACCAAGGTCACCGTCACCACCACCTGGACGGGCGCCGGCGGCATCGGCGGCTTCTTCGAGAAGACCTTCGCCCCCAAGGGACTCGGCCGGATCTACGACGCGCTCCTCGACAACCTCGCCCGCGAGACGGAGAAGTGATCGGTCCGGTCACCGCGTCACCCCGCGGGCCCCTCGTCACACTCACCGGTTCGGGTGGTTTCCGATGAGCCGGAGCGTGCGGCCCGCCGGATCGCCTCCTCGCGGAAAGCCCTGATGGGAGCCCAAGAGGTGCGCTGTGCACCGCACTTGACGTCCGTTCCGGCCCCGCACGCCCCCATTCGCCGCGCTTGATCGGTGTTGTCGCCCAATGCGAGAAATTGGGCGGCAACAGGCGTGACGAGGGGAGCAGCACGTGGGCGGGACCACCCTGGGCGAACGGGTCGAACGGACCGATCCGCCCGCAGCGGACACCCCGGCAGCTCCGGAGCGGCCGGCCGCGCACCACCGGCCCGGCGGCCCGGATTCCGGCCCCGCCACGGCGGAGTCGCCCGAGCCCGGGCCCGCTACGGCGGAGCCACCTGGCCCCGGGCCCGCCACGGCGGAGCCGCCCGGCCCCGGCCGCGGCCGCGTGCGACTGGTCTTCGCCGGGCTGATGGCGGCGCTGCTGCTGGCCGCCCTCGACCAGACCATCGTGGCCACCGCGCTCCCGAAGATCGTCGGCGAGCTGCACGGCCTGGACACGATGTCCTGGGCGATCACGTCCTACCTGCTGGCCTCCACCATCGGACTTCCGCTCTACGGCAAGCTCGGTGACCTCTTCGGCCGCAAGCCCGTCTTCCTCTTCGCGCTCCTCGTCTTCACCGCGGGCTCGGCACTGGCGGGCTGGTCGCGGACCATGGACGAACTCATCGCCTTCCGCGCCGTCCAGGGCGCCGGCGGCGGCGGGCTCATGATCGGTGTCCAGGCGATCATCGCCGACCTCGTCCCGCCCCGGGCCCGCGGCCGCTACATGGGCCTGATCGGCGCGGCCTTCGGGCTCGCCTCGGTGGCCGGGCCGCTGATCGGCGGCTTCTGCACCGACCACGCCTCCTGGCGCTGGTGCTTCTACCTCAACGTCCCCCTCGGGGCGCTGACGCTGCTGCTCATCGCCTGCGTGCTGAAGCTGCCCCGGCCGGCCCGCCGCGCGCGGCTGGACCTGCCCGGCGCCCTGCTGCTCGCCGCGTTCTCCACCTGCCTGGTCCTGCTGACCAGTTGGGGCGGCACCACCTACGCCTGGGACTCGCGGGTCGTGCTCGGCCTCGGCGCCGGGGCGCTGGGCACCGCCCTGCTGTTCGTCGCCGTCGAGTACTTCGCCGCCGAACCGCTGATCCCGCTGCGGCTGTTCCGCGACTCGGTCTTCAACCTCACCGGGCTGATCGGCGCCGCCGTCGGCATCGCGCTCTTCGGGGCCGCCAGCTATCTGCCGACCTTCCTCCAGATGGTCGACGGCGCCACCGCCACCGGGTCCGGGCTGCTGATGCTGCCGCTGATGGGCGGCATCGTCCTCGCCTCCCTGGTCTCCGGCCGGCTCATCAGCCGCACCGGGCGCTACCGCGTCTTCCCCCTCCTGGGATGCGCGACGGCCGCGGTGGGGATGTGGCTGCTGTCGCGCTGGCAGCAGGACACCCCGCGCGAGGTCTACAGCGTCTGGATGGGCGTCCTCGGCCTCGGCATCGGCCTCGTCCTGCCGGTGCTGGTGCTCGCCGTGCAGAACTCCGTACGCCCCGCCGACCTCGGCACGGCCACCAGCGCCACCAACTACTTCCGGCAGATCGGCGGCTGCGCCGGTGCGGCCCTCTTCGGCACCCTCTTCGCCGACCGGCTGGCCCGCCGGCTCGGCGGCCGGCTGCCGCGGTCGGCGAAGCTGCCCGATCCGGAGTCGATCACCCCGCAACTGGTGCGGGCGCTGCCCGCCCCGCTGCGCGACAGCTATGTCGCCGCGTACGCGCACGCCGTGCCGGGGATCTTCTTCTACTTCGTGCCGGTCCTCCTCCTGGGCTTCCTGCTCGCCTTCTTCCTGAAAGAGAAACCCCTGGTGTCCCACGCCCCGCATGCTCCGCAGGCCTCCACCACCCCGCTGCCGCCCTACGGCGATCCGGCCGACCCCGCCACCGTCCCGCAGGCCCGTACCGCCACGGCCGCCGACACCGTCAACTCCCCTGATTCCGGGCCGGCTTACTCCCGTACGCACCGGCACCCGGGCGCACCGCACCCGGCCCCGGCCGGCGTCCCGGTGTGCGGCACCGTCCAGCACCACGACGGCACCATCGTGCCGCGCGCCGCACTGACCCTGATCGATGTCGCCGGCCGGCAGATCGGCCGCGGCGCCACCGGCGAGGACGGCCGGTACGCGCTGAGCACGCCGGGCGCCGGCTCCTATGTGCTGATCGCGGCGGCGGGCGGGCACCAGCCGCAGGCGGTCACCGTCACCGTCGGCGAGCGGCCGGTCGACCTGGACGTTGTGCTGGGCGGCGCGGGACGCCTGGCCGGCACCGTCACCACCGCCGACGGCACCCCCGTGCGCGATGCCATGGTCACCCTCACCGATGTCCGCGGCGAGGTGGTCGCCACCACCCGCAGCGGGCGTGAGGGCGGCTATGTCATCGGGGACCTGGTGGCCGGCGAGTACACCCTCGCCTCCAGCGCCCCCGCGTTCCGGCCCGCCGCCCTGCCGGTGAGCGTCCAGGCGTCCCGGGAGACCCGCCAGGACATCGAGCTGGCCGGCGGCGCGGTGCTGCGCGGGACCGTACGGGCCGGTGGCGGCCGGACCGTCGAGGACGCCCGGGTCACGCTGCTGGACGCGGCCGGCAATGTCGTCGACACCGCGATCACCGGCGCCGACGGGCTGTTCCGCTTCGTGGACCTGTCGGCCGGCGAGTACACCGTCATCGCCGCCGGATATCCGCCGGTGGCCACCGTCCTCCAGGTGGCGGGCGGCGGCCGCACCGAGCGCGACCTCCAGCTGGGGCACGAGGACTGAGCCGGTCGCGGCGGGCGGCTCGCGGGCCGCCCGCCGCGCTCAGCCGGAGCGCCGGGACCGGTCCGGTGCGGGCACGGGCGCCGGCGCGAAGCGCAGCCGGGTCAGCAGCGGGCAGTCGTTGCGCACCAGCGGCACGGCGGTGAGCCGGGGCGCGAGGCGGCCGAGGAGGCCGCGGCCCGCCGGGAGCGGCAGGGCCGACACCTCGCCGATGGCCGGATGGATCTCGCGCAGCAGCGGCCGCTCGGCGGTGTCCATGCCCCAGGGCATCGGGGGCATCCGGCGGCCGACCAGCCCCTTCCCGCCGCGGCGGGTGCGGGCGCTGAACCGCCGCGAGACGGTGTCGAAGACCATGGCGCCGCCGGGGAACGCCGCGGCGCAGACGCCGATCAGCCGGGTCGCCGCGGCCGGCTCCAGATACATCAGCAGGCCCTGAGCGGTCACCAGCACACCGCGCGCGGGGTCGATCCCCGCCGTCCAGCGGTCGTCGCGCGCGTCGCAGGCGACCAGGCGCTGCCGGTCGCCGTGCGGCAGCACCCGTCCGCGCAGCGCCAGCGGCTCGGGGAGGTCGACGGTCACCCAGCGCACCCGGCCGTTGTCCACCCGCCAGAACTGGGTCTCCAGGCCCTCGCCGAGCGCGACCACGGTGCCGTCCGGGTGGTCGGTGAGGAACGCGCGCACCACCTCGTCGAAGGCCAGGGCGCGCAGCGCGATGCCCTGTGCCAGCCAGGGCCGGACGGTGCCCTGCTCCGGGAAGTCGAGCCGGGCCGCCAGGCGGACGGCGCGGGGGTCGGGCAGCACCGTGTCCGGGCGGGCGGCCTCGGCGGCGCGGTGCCGCAGCGTCCACAGCGCCGTCTCGGGCACTCCCGTGAGGTCCGCCGTCACGCGCCGGGGCGCGGGGATCCCCTCGGCGGGGGCCGCGGGGCGGGGGACGGACGGAGCGGTCGGTTCGCGGCCCGTGGTGCGCGCTGCCTCGATCATGTGGCGTTGATATCGCCGGGCGGGCCCCCGCCGGGGCCGATCGGGGGAGCGGTCACCCGGGGGAGTGCAAAGTCGTACCGCACGGGCCGCCGGGCGCCGGGCGGAGCGCACCGGGGCCCGGGCAGCGGTGCCGCCCGGGCCCTGTACGGCGTGAACTGCGGCCGGTGGCGGGCGCGTTCGGGTGCGCCCGGTCCGGCCGGTGCGGTCAGCGCGCCAGATCGCGGTGGACGACCCGGGCGGCGTTCTCGATGGTGTCGACGCCGTAGTCCATGGTGTGGCTGCCGGTGGACAGGACGGCCATGCCGTAGTCGCGGCCGCTGCCGGTGAAGGCGCCGACGCTGTGCACCCGCCAGCCGCCCTTGTCGCGGGGCAGCCAGCCGTTCTTGACGTGCACGTCCGTGCCGGCCGGGGCACCGGCGGGCGCCCCCCACCGCTGGTCGGCCTCGACCCGGTGCATCAGGTCGAGCGCATAGCCCCGGGAGTGCGCGCCGAGCACCGGGGTGTCCGTGGTGAGCAGCCGCATCAGCGTGAGCTGGTCATGGGCGGTGATCTGGGTCAGGCCCCAGGCCCCGTCCTTGCCGGGGACGGTGTCCCGCATGGCGGCCAGCGACAGGAAGTGCTGGATCCCGGAGGGGCGGACCTGGCGCCAGAGCGCGGTGGTGGCGTCGTTGTCCGACTTGGTGATCATGCCGGTGGTCAGATCGACCTCGTGCGGCGTGAGCGTGCGGTGCGCCTCCTCGGCCTGCCGCAGCAGGGCGCCGAGCACGGTGACCTTCACCACACTCGCCGAGTCGAAGTGGCTGCCGCCCTTGAACTCGCAGCGGGTCGCGGTGGGCCGGTCGTAGACCGCCAGGGCGGAGGCGCCCCGCCGTCCGTCGAGGGCGCCGGCGAGGTCCTGGGACAGCGTCGGCGCCAGGCCCGGCTTCTTCGATGTGCAGACGACCTTGGAGCCGCCCACCGGTGCGTCGGCGGTGGCGGCGGTGGCAGGGGTCGCCGTGGTGAGGACCGTGAGCAGCGACCCGGCGGCCACGACGGCGGCCAGCCCGCGCCGGGTGCAGGTCGATATGCGTGATCCGTGCATGGAGGTGATGTTCAGCTCCCGCTGTGTTTCGGTGGCGCAGCTCTCGGGCGGCCGGCCTCGCGCATCCGGCTCCGCTGCGGGTCGGTGCCGCCGCGCGCCGGCCGGCCTCCCGGGCATGGGTCACGGTGACGATACGTGGCGGGCGTCCGGACGCCTCAGAAGATTGGGGTGGATTGTCCGTTTTCGGCGCGGGTGCCGGGATGTGACGTTCGCCAAATCGTGGGGGTATGCGGGGGGCTGGGCGCTCCTAGGGACGTGGCAGCGGCGTGCGGGGGCGGGGGACGGCGCGGGGGCGGCGGCGGTTGACGGCGGCGCGGCGGCGGCGCGCACCGGCGATCAGCTGGCGGCTGCGCAGGGCCAGCTCGATCTCGAAACGGGTGTGCGGGTCGCGGAGGCGGGCGCCGAACAGCTTCTCCAGCTGGCGCATCCGGTAGCGCACCGTCTGCGGGTGGATGCTGAGCGCCTTGGCCACCTCCGGGGCCCCCATGCCGCTGAGCCAGGCCAGCAGGGTCGCCTCCAGCCGCTCGCACCGCTCCGGCGTCAGCCCGGCGAGCGGGCTGAGGCGGCGGGCGATCAGCGCGTGGGCCAGGGACTCGTCCTGGAGCAGCAGCAGGGAGGAGAGGTGGTCGTCGACGAACACCACGCCGGCCTCCGGGCCGTCGTACGCGCAGGCCAGATCCAGCAGCCGGGTCGCGGCGCGCACGGAGGCGGTGGCCTCCTGTGGCGTCACCGCATGGCCGACGACGGCCGCGCGATGGCGCAGCACGCCCTTCAACCGGGCCCGCCCTTCCTTGCCGTCGGCGAGCGCGGCGGGTATCAGCAGACCCGGCGCCTCGCCCGGCGCGCTGACGAGGCAGTCGCCGAGCGCGGACGCCACGAGGTGGATGTCCGTGTCGCTGCGCAGCATGACCGCGCGGACCTTCTCGGGCAACGGGTTGCCGTTCCGGAGCACGTTCTCGATCAGGTGGGTGACCTGCTGGTGACCGCCGCGCTCCAGGACTTCCTTGAAGCCAGGATTGCGATCGCAAAGGGTTTGCGCGATCAGTTCGGTCAGGATCGCGAGTTGGTCGTCTTCGCTGTCGGCCCGTCCGTCACCGCGTTGCGGTAAACGGACGCCGTTCAGTACTTCGCTCACCGTTCTGCCTCTGTCTCATCGCCTGGGAAGCTGGTTCGGCCTTTTTCTACCCCACCTGGCACGTGCCGTCGGCAGTTGACAGGACTCGTTCAGAAGTCCTTTCGGATTCCGTTCGAAGTCCTTGCACTTTGCGACAGAAACTGTTTGAGATGCGGCGCGACACGAGCGTACCTCCACATCCGCTTCACAGGAATCCCTTCTTCCGCTACGCCGGGATCACGCTGCGTGGCCAACGGGCCGCCTCCGGAGGGGACCGGACGGGGCGTCAGCGCCCAACGTCCCTGGCCGCACTGGCAAATCCGTGCGGCGGCTTCGACACTGTGGGGGGATCGTGCGTACCGACTCATGGCTGCGATAGGACTGGTGACTGTGAAGATCCTCATCTCCGCGGACATGGAGGGCGCCACCGGCGTGACCTGGCCCGCCGATGTGCTGCCCGGAACGCCCCAGTGGGAGCGCTGCCGCGCCATGTTCACCTCCGACGTCAACGCGGCGATCGCCGGCTTCTTCGACGGCGGCGCCGACGAGGTGCTCGTCAACGAGGCGCACTGGACGATGCGCAACCTGCTGCTGGAACGGCTCGACGAGCGCGCCGAGATGCTCACCGGCCGGCACAAGTCGCTGAGCATGGTCGAAGGGGTGCAGCACGGCGATGTCGACGGGATCGCCTTCGTCGGCTACCACACCGGTGCCGGCACCGAGGGCGTCCTCGCGCACACCTACCTCGCCAACACCCTCACCGGCGTCTGGGTCGACGGCGTCCGGGCCAGCGAGGGGTACCTCAACTCCCTCGTGGTCGCGGAGTACGGCGTGCCCGTGGTGCTGGTGACCGGCGACGACCGCACCTGCCAGGACGCCCTGGGGTACGCGGCCGAGGCTCCCGCGGTGGCGGTCAAGGACTATGTGTCGCGCTACGCCGCGGTCTGCCGGCCGCCGGCCCGCACCGCGGCCGACATCCGGGCCGCGGCCGCCAAGGGCGCCTCACTGGCGGTCCGCCATGAGCGCGTGCGCAACGGGCCGTTCCGCTTCGAGCTGGAATTCGACGCCGAGCATCTGGTGGGCGCGGCCACCTGCGTGCCCGGCGTGGAGCGCGCCGGCGAGCGCCGGGTCGCGTACACCGGACAGGACATGTACGAGGCCATCCGGTGCTTCAAGGCGGTCACCACCGTCGTGTCGTCCGCGGTGGAGGAGCAGTATGGCTGAGCGGCACGGGGCGGGGCGGCCGGCGGACGGCCAGTCCTCCGGCGTGGACATGCGGGCGCTCGACGAGGCCGTGGAGTTCACCTCCGGGCTGATCCGGATCGATACCAGCAACGCGGGGGACGGCAGCTGCCGGGAGCGGCCGGCCGCCGAGTACGCCGCCGAGCGGCTGGCCGGGGCCGGGCTGACACCGACCCTGCTGGAGCGCAGTCCGGGCCGGACGAATGTGGTCGCCCGGATCGAGGGCACCGACCCGGCGGCCGACGCCCTGCTGGTGCACGGCCATCTGGACGTGGTGCCCGCCGAGCCCGCCGACTGGCAGGTGCACCCCTTCTCCGGGGAGGTCCGCGACGGAGTGGTCTGGGGCCGCGGCGCCATCGACATGAAGAACATGAACGCGATGATGCTGGCCGTGGTCCGCCGGTGGGCCCGCAGCGGGGTGCGGCCGCGGCGGGACATCGTGCTGGCCTTCACCGCCGACGAGGAGGCCAGCGCCGAGGACGGCTCGGGCTTCCTCGCCGACCGGCACCCCGCGCTCTTCGAGGGCTGCACCGAGGGCATCAGCGAGTCCGGGGCCTTCACCTTCCACGCCGGCGGCGGACTGCAGCTGTATCCGGTCGCGGCGGGGGAGCGCGGCACGGCCTGGCTGAAGCTGACCGCGCACGGCCGGGCGGGACACGGCTCGAAGGTCAACCGCGAGAACGCCGTCAGCCGGCTGGCCGCGGCCGTGACCCGCATCGGCGCGCACGAGTGGCCGCTGCGGCTCACCCCGACGGTACGCGCCGCGCTGCGCGAACTCGCCGCCCTCCACGGCGTCGACGCCGACACCGAGGCGGCCGGCCTGGACGTCGACGCGCTGCTGGACTCGCTCGGCCCGGCCGCCCGGCTGGTCGAGCCGACCGTCCGCAACAGCGCCAACCCGACGATGCTCGCGGCCGGTTACAAGGTCAATGTGATCCCGGGATCCGCGGTCGCCCATGTCGACGGCCGCGTGGTGCCCGGCGGCGAGGCGGAGTTCGAGACCACCATGGACGCGCTGACCGGGCCGGACGTCGACTGGGAGTACCACCACCGCGAGGTCGCGCTGCAGGCCCCCGTCGACTCCCCGACGTTCGCCGCGATGCGGGCCGCGATCGAGCGCTTCGACCCCGAGGGCCGGGTCGTGCCGTACTGCATGTCCGGCGGCACGGACGCCAAGCAGTTCTCCCGGCTGGGCATCACCGGTTACGGCTTCTCACCGCTGAAACTGCCCGAGGGCTTCGACTATCAGGCACTCTTCCACGGGGTGGACGAGCGAGTGCCGGTCGAGGGGCTGCACTTCGGCGTCCGGGTGCTCGACCATTTCCTGCGCACGGTCTGACCGGCCGCGCGCTGCCCGACGGTGGAGAGGAACAACAGCATGGTGACGACGGCTCCGTACGGCTCCTGGATGTCCCCGGTGGACGCCCGGACGGTCGCCGCCCACGACGGCCGGCCGGCCTTCGTCGGCGTGGTCGGCGACGAGGTGTGGTGGACGGAGCCGCGGCCCGCCGAGGGCGGCCGGCGGACGCTGGTGCGCCGGCGGCCGGGGGGCGAAAAGGAGTCGGTGCTGCCCGCGCCCTGGAACGTCCGCAGCCGGGTGCTGGAGTACGGCGGCCAGCCCTGGGCCGGCACGGACACCGCGGACGGCCCGCTGCTCGTCTTCAGCAACTTCGACGACCAGCGGCTCTACGCCTGCACCCCGGACGGCGACGCGGCTCCGCGCCCGCTCACCCCGTGCTCCGCGGTCGGCGGCGGACTGCGCTGGGCCGACCCGGTGCTGCGCCCCGGACTCGGCGAGGTGTGGTGCGTCCTGGAGGAGTTCACCGGCGACCGGCCCACCGATGTGCGCCGGGTGCTCGCCGCGGTGCCGCTGGACGGCTCGGCGGCCGAGGACCGCTCCCGGGTACGGGAGTTGACCGACGACCGGCACCGCTTCGTGACCGGCCCGCGGCTCTCGCCCGACGGCCGGCGCGCCGCCTGGATCGCCTGGGACCACCCCCGCATGCCCTGGGACGGCACCCTGGTCATGGTGGCCGCGGTCGGTGACGCGGGCACCTTCAGCGATGTCCGGGCGGTCGCCGGCGACCTCGGGACCGTCCCGCCCGACGGCCCGGGCGGGGACGGGGAGTCCGTCGCGCAGATCGAGTGGGCGCCCGACGGCTCGCTGCTGATTGTCTCGGACCCCGACGGCTGGTGGGAACTCCAGCGCCTCGACCTCGACGCGGCACCCGGCGACCCGGCGGCGCGCCGGGCGCTGTGCCCCGCCCGCCAGGAGGAGTTCGGCGGCCCGCTGTGGAACGTGGGACAGCGCTGGTTCCTGCCGCTGGAGGACGGCACCCTCGCGGTGATCCACGGCCGCGGCACCACCGCCCTGGGCATACTCGACCCGGTGACCGGCGAACTCGTCGACGCGGCCGGCCCGTGGACGGAATGGGCGCCCACCCTCGCCGTGCACGGCAGCCGCGTCCTGGGCATCGCCGCCGGCCCGCACAGCTCCTACGAACTCGTCGAGCTGGACACCCGCACCGGCCGCGCCCGGGTCCTGGCCTGCCCGCACGTCGATGTGCTCGACCCCGCCTACCACCCCCGGCCGCGCAGCCGTACGTTCACCGGGCCCGGCGGCCGGGACATCCACGCGCACATCCATCCGCCGCACAACCCCGACCACACCGCCCCGGACGGCGAACTGCCGCCCTTCGTGGTCTGGGCGCACGGCGGCCCCACCGGCCGCGCCCCGCTGGTGCTCGACCTGGAGATCGCCTACTTCACCTCCCGGGGCATCGGCGTCGCCGAGGTCAACTACGGCGGCTCGACCGGCTACGGCCGGGAGTACCGCGAGCGGCTGCGCGGCCGCTGGGGCGTGGTCGACGTCGAGGACTGCGCGGCCGTCGCCCGCGCCCTGGCCGACGAGGGCAGCGCCGACCGCGACCGGCTGGCCATCCGCGGCGGCAGCGCCGGCGGCTGGACCGCCGCCGCCTCGCTGACCGGCACCGACCTCTACGCCTGCGGCACCATCAGCTACCCGATCCTGGACCTGGCCGGCTGGGCGACCGGCGAGACCCATGACTTCGAGTCGCAGTATCTGGAGTCGCTGGTCGGGCCGTTCGCCGAGGTGCCCGACCGCTACCGCGAGCGCTCGCCGCTGCGCCGCGCGGACCGGATCGCGGCGCCGTTCCTGCTGCTCCAGGGCCTGGACGATGTGATCTGCCCGCCCGCGCAGTGCGAGCGGTTCCTCGCCGAGGTCGCCGGGCGCGGGGTGCCGCACGCCTATCTGCCGTTCGCCGGGGAGGGGCACGGCTTCCGCCGCGCCGAGACCATCGTGCGCGCGGTGGAGGCCGAACTCGGCCTCTACGTACGGGCCTTCGGACTGGAGCGCAGCGATGTCCCGGCGCTGGAGCTGCGCGGATGACGGGCGTGCCGCTCCTGCGCCCGCCGCGGCTGCGGCCCGGCGACCGGGTGGCCGTGGTGGCGCCCAGCGGCCCCCTCTCGCCGGAGCGGCTGGACCGCGGGCTGGACGTGCTGCGCGGCTGGGACCTCGACCCGGTGCCCGCGCCCCACGTCCGCGGCACCCACGCCACCCTGGGCTACCTCGCCGCGACCGACGAGGAGCGGGCCCACGACCTCCAGGCGGCGTGGTGCGACCCGTCGGTCAAGGCGGTGTTCGCCGCGCGCGGCGGCTACGGCGCCCAGCGGATGGTCGACCTGCTGGACTGGGACGCCGTCCGGGCCGCCGCCCCCAAGCCGCTGGTCGGCTTCAGCGATGTGACGGTGCTGCACGAGGCGTTCGCGGTGCGCGCCGGGGTGTCCACCCTGCACGGACCGGCCGTGGCCGGCGAGGTCTTCCTGAAGGACGAGGCCACCCGCACGCATCTGCGGCGCACGCTGTTCGCGCCGGAGACCGTCCGCACCCTGGCCGCGCCGTCCGCCCGGGCGCTGGTGCCCGGGCGGGCGCACGGGGTCACCCTCGGCGGCTGTCTGACCATGCTCGCCACCGAGTTGGGCGCGCCGCGGGCCCGGCCCGCCGCGGCCGGCGGGCTGTTGCTGCTGGAGGACGTGGGGGAGCCGCCGTACCGCCTCGACCGGGCGCTCACCCAACTCCTGCGGGCCGGCTGGCTGGAGGGGGTGGCCGGGATCGCCCTCGGCTCGTGGGCCCGCTGCGGCCCCTACGAGCGGGTGCGGGAGGTGCTGGCGGACCGGCTGGGCGGGCTGGGGGTGCCGGTGGCCGAGGAGTGCGGGTTCGGGCACGGCGACTCGGCGCTGACCGTGCCGCTGGGCGTGCCCGCGGTCCTGGACGCGACGGCCGGCACGCTCGTCCTGGATGTCCCGGCGACGGTATGACCCACCGGGTCCGGCGCCTGGTCGCCGCCGGTGGGGACGGGTGCCGGGCCCCGGCAGCGGCCGCGGGCGGCGCTGAACTGACGTCCTAGCGGCGACGCGGGCCGGGTGCCTTGCATCGCCCCCGGCCGTGACCCAGCATGAGCGCGCCCGCCGCCGACCGGTCGGTGGAGGTGTGTGGAGGTCCTCGTGCCCAGCGTGTCCCGAGCGGTGGTCCGCCCCGTGCGGCGGATGTCCCTCACGGTGCTGGCCGGCTGCGCGCTGCTCACGCCGTTCGCGCTGTCGCCGCCCGCCCCGGTGGCCGCCGCCGGGGCGTACACCGTCACCGCGCTCAAGGTCACCGTCCGGGCCGGCGACCGCGACTGCGTCCTGGACACCGACCTCTACCGCCCGTCCGGTGCCGACGCCGCCCACCCGGCGCCCGCCGTGCTGACCACCAACGGCTTCGGCGGCAGCAAGTCGGACGCCTCGACCGCCGGCCCGGCGAAGGCCCTCGCCGCCCGCGGCTATGTGACGCTGGCCTACTCCGGCCTCGGCTTCGGCCGGTCCGGCTGCCCGATCTCCCTCGACGACCCCGCGATCGACGGCCGGGCGGCGAGCGGACTGGTGGACCTGCTGGCCGGCACCCGTACGGCCGACAACGGGACCCGGCTCGACTACGTCACCCGGGACGGCGCCGGCGATCCGCGCGTCGGCATGATCGGCGCGTCCTACGGCGGGGCGGTCCAGCTCGCCACCGCCGCCGTCGACCGCCGCGTCGACGCGCTGGTCCCGCTCATCACCTGGAACGACCTCTCCTACTCCCTCGCCCCCAACGCCGCGGGCCGCGGCGGTGCGCTGCCCGGGGCGTACAAGTGGCAGTGGACGAACGGGTTCTTCCTGATCGGCGAGGCGCAGGGGCTGCTCCATCCGGACCTCGACCCGTCGCGGACCGGCGGCGCCGGCTGCCTGCACTTCGCCGCCCGGGCCTGCGACGCCAAGCGGCTGCTGGACTCCGGCAGTTACCCGGCCGGGCGGACCCGGGCCGTGCTCCGCTACACCCGTGGTGTCTCCCCGGTGTCCTACCTGGCGGCGGTCAAGGCGCCGACGCTGCTGGTTCAGGGGCAGGCCGACACCCTGTTCAACCTCAACGAGGCCGCCGCCAGCTACCGGGCGCTGCGCTCCCGGGGCACCCCGGCCCGGATGATCTGGCAGGCCTGGGGCCACAGCGGCGGGATGCGGAAGCCGGCGGAGGGGGAACTCGACCTGGCCCGCGGCAATCTGGACACCAGCTATGTCGGGCGGCGGATCCTGGCCTGGTTCGACCGCTATCTGCACCACCGCACGGCGGCCGCCACCGGCCCGGCGTTCGCGTACCACCGGGACTGGGCGGCCGACGGCTCCGCCTACGGCACCGCACGCTCCTTCCCGGCCGGCGCCGTCCGCCGCCTCTACCTCTCCGGGGACGGCCGGCTCGTCGACCGCCGCCGCGAGGTGGTCCCCGGCAGCCGGACGTACCGCAACCTGCGCACCCCCACCAGCCATTCGGAGAGCTCACTGGCCCCGCTGCTCGGTCTGCCGGACGTGCCGCCGTACGACGCCCGCGGCACCTTCGCGGACTGGACGTCGCCGCCGGTCACGGGCGGGCCGCTGGAGGTGGTGGGCGCGCCCGCGGTCACCCTGCGGGCCGTCGCGCCGGCGGCCGCGCGGCAGCAGGGCTCCCCGGACGCGGCGGACCGGCTGGTGCTGTTCGCCAAGCTCTACGATGTCGCGCCGGACGGCAGGAAGACGCTCGTGCACCGCCTGGTGGCCCCGGCGCGGGTGGCCGATGTGACCCGGCGGTTCACCGTGGAACTGCCGGGCATCGTGCACCGTTTCGCGCCGGGGCACCGACTGCGCCTGGTCATCGCCGCGAGCGACGACGCCTATACGGGCAATCGCGGGGTGCAGCCGGTGACGGTCGTCGCCGGGCGCGGCAACACCGGGTTCCTCGAACTGCCCGTCGTCCGAGGGGCGTTGCCGTAGTGGACGGATCGGTGTCGTAGGGACAAGGGGCGTAGGGGCAGTCGGGACAGGGAGAGCGGGGCCGGGTGTGGCGGGTGCGCCGCGGGGCCCGGACGGCAGGGGCCGCGCGCGTCAGCGAAACGTCCGCGAGGGCGCCGCTCAGTCGTCCGCGACGGTGATGGCCTGCACGGGGCAGGCACGCACGGCCTCCCGCAGCATCGGGTCGCCCGCGCCGTCCTCGCGGCCGGGCAGCAGCTCGCTGAAGCCGTCGTCGTCCTGGGTGAACACCCCGGGCGCGGTCAGCGCGCACTGGCCGGCGCCGATGCAGACGTCGGTGTCGATGGTGATCCGCATTTCAGAACCCCTTCGTTCGGCCGGATGCACCGCGGCTACCAGGCCAGCGGCAGTTCGATCATTCCTTGCAGAGTGTCCCCCGGCTTGAAGGGGATCTCGGCAGCCGGCACGGCGAGTCGCAGATCCGGGATCCGGTCGAACAGCGAGCGCAGCGCGATCTCCATCTCCGCCCGGGCGAGGTTCTGCCCCAGGCACTGGTGGATGCCGAACCCGAACGCCACGTGATGGCGGGCGGAGCGGCCGACGTCCAGCTCGTCCGGTGCCGGATAGGCGCCGTCGTCCCGGTTGATCAGCGAGGTGGGGAACAGCACGCCGTCGTCGGCACGGATGACCTGCCCGCCGATCTCGATGTCCGCCATGGCCACCCGCAGCAGGCCGTCCGCGATGGACAGGAACCGCAGCAGCTCCTCGACGGCGGCCGGCAGCAGCCCCTCCTCGGCCTTCAGCCGGGCCAGCTGTCCGGGGTGCTCCAGCAGGGTGAAGGTGCCGAGCGAGATCATGTTGGCGGTGGTCTCGTGGCCGGCCACCAGCAGGATCATGGCGAGCCGGACCAGATCCTCGCGGTCCAGGGCGCCGGTGCGCAGCTCGTCGTGGACCAGCTCGTCGAGCAGGCCCTCGCCCGGGGTCTTCTCCTTGTGGGCGACCAGCTCGTCGAAGTAGTCCTCCAGCCGGATGCGGGCCTCCTCCGCCTCCTCGGCCGTCCGGCTGCGCAGGAGCCGGCGGGACGCCTCCTCGAAGAACTCGTGGTCGGAGTAGGGGACGCCGAGCAGCGAACAGATCACCATCGAGGGCACCGGCAGCGCGAACGCGGAGACCAGCTCGGCGGGCGGCCCCTGCGCCAGCATCCGGTCCAGCAGCCCGTCGACGATCTGCTGGATCTGCGGCCGCAGCGCCGCGGTCCGCTTGACGCTGAAGCTGGGGATCAGCATCCGGCGCTGGGTGTTGTGCTCGGGGTCGTCCACGCCGATCAGCGGCGACCTGACCTGGCGCAGCGCCGCGAAGCGGGCGAACGGCGCCGGGAAGGCCGGGTTCTGCCGGTCGGAGGACAGCCGCGGGTCGCTCAGCAGCGTGCGCGCCTCGCTGTGGCCGGTCACCGCCCACACCTTGCGGCCGTCGTAGAGGGTGACATGGGCCAGCGGGCCGGCGTCACGCAGCGGCTGATAGCCGGCCGGCGGGTGGTAGGGGCAGGTGCGGCCCTGGAAATACGCGATGGCTTCGGTCACGAGTTCCTCCCGTACGAGCGGCTCGGTCCGCTCGCCCTGTGAGATGTCCCTGGAGAAGCGAGATGTCCATGGAGAAGCGCGCCGTGGAGGCCGCGCCGATCTCACCTCATGCCTCGGACAGCGGGCACGTCTACGTGCAGACCGGCCAACTTCGTGTGCCGTCGTGCGCCGGAGACACCCCGTCACGTGCCCCACGATGGTGCGCCGCACCGCCCGCCGTCCGGCGCCCGCCGCGCCGCGCGTCGGAGGGAAAGGGCTCCCCGTGCCGCCGCCGGCCCGCGCCGCGCGGACACCCGCCGAATGCGCTGGCCCGCCGTCGCCACCCCTTCGTACGATCTGCCGATGACGACGAACGACCGCTACCTCGCGCGCGCCCGGCGGGTGGGCATCCGGCCCTTCACCGCCGCCGACCGGGACGAGTTCACGGCGCGGGCGCGGGAGAGCGCGGACCTGCACCACCCCTGGCTCGCCCCGCCGGTCACCGACCCCGCCTACGACGGCTATCTGCACCGGCTGCAGGAGCCGCTGCGCGAGGGGTTCCTGATCTGCGAACTCACCGGCGGCGGGATCGCCGGCTACCTGACGATCAACAACATCGTGCACGGCGCGTTCCGCAGCGGGGCGATCGGCTACGGCGCCTTCGCGCACGCCGCCGGGCGCGGGCTGATGAGCGAGGGGCTGCGGCTGGTGCTGTGCCACGCCTTCGGCACGATGGGGCTGCACCGCCTGGAGGCCAACGTCCAGCCGGCCAACCACCCCTCGATCGGCCTGGTGCGGCGCGCCGGCTTCCGGCTGGAGGGCTACTCGCCGGACTTCCTGTTCCTCGACGGCGCCTGGCGTGACCACGAGCGCTGGGCGATCACCGCCGAGATGGTCCCGCAGGACCCGGTGTGATGTCCTGCCGGGCATGGACATCGTCTTCCACCGCACCGTTCCGGTCTTCCGGATCTTCGACGTCGCCAAGGCCCATGAGTTCTACCTCGGCTACCTCGGCTGCACCGTCGACTGGGAGCACCGCTTCGAGCCCGGCATGCCGCTCTACACCCAGGTCTCCCGCGGTGACCTGGTCCTGCATCTGTCCGAGCACCACGGCGACGCGACGCCCGGCTCCACCGTCTGCACCGAGCTGAGCGGGGTGCACGCGCTGCACGCCGAGCTGGCCGGCAAGGACTATCCGTATCTGCGGCCCGGTCTGGAGCGGGACGGACGGGGCACCACGCTCACGCTGACCGACCCCTTCGGCAACCAGCTGCGGCTGACCGAGCCGGACGCCCCCGACCGGCCGGGCGAGGGGGAGTCGGCGGCCGGGTGAGCGACGGGCGGGCGGGACGTGCCGGCGACCGGATGAGCGACGGGCGGGGAGCGGCGGTTCGGTCGCGGTCGGAGCCCCGTGAGCCCGCCCGCCATAGACGCGAAGTCCCCGTCCCCGCAAGTGAGTTGACCGGCTCCGCCCCCTCTCCCGCCGACCTGTGGAACGATCACGTCATGCGCCGTACCGTACTGATCGATGCGCCCTCCAACCTGGGGCTGCGGCCGCCCGCGCCCGGCGTCGTCCCCGGCTGCTACAAGCTGGCGGGCGCGCTGCGCGACCAGGGGCTGCTGCGGCGGCTCGGTGCGCGGGAGGGCGGCGTGGTGGTGCCGCCCCGCTACGACCTGGGGGAGTGGAAGGAGGGCGACGGCGACTTCCACGCCGCGCCCCTCGCGGCCTACACCCGCACGCTCGCGGCCCGCGTCGAGGGACACGTCCGCGGCGGCGACTTCCCGGTGGTGCTGGGCGGCGACTGCAGCATCCTGCTCGGGGCGGTGCTCGCCCTGCGGCGGCTGGGGCGGTACGGCGTCGTCCACCTCGACGGGCACGGCGACTTCCGCCACCCGGGCAACACCGCGGTCTCCGGTCCCGTCGGTGCCGCCGCCGGGGAGGGCCTGGCGCAGATCACCGGACGCGGACAGCCCGACCTTACCGACCTCGACGGCCTGGGCCCCTACGTCCGCGACGAGGACCTGAGCGTGCTGGGCCTGCGCGACGCGGACGAAGCCCAGCCGGAGCTGACAGGTCTGGGCATCGCCCACACCCCGGTCGGCGGGATCCGGCGGCGCGGCCCGGAGCGGGTGGCCCGCGAGGTCCTCACCCGCTTCCACCGCGCCCCGCTCGACGGCTTCTGGATCCACCTCGACGCGGATGTCCTCGACCCGTCCGTGATGCCGGCCGTGGACAGCCCCGACCCCGGTGGCCTGCTCCCCGGCGAACTCCGCGCGCTGCTCCGCCCGCTGGCCGCCTCACCCCGCTGCGCCGGTGTCGACGTCACCGTCTATGACCCGGACCGCGACCCGGAGGGGGCCGGCGCGGTGCTGCTCGCCGGTCTCCTTGAGGACGTCTTTGCGCAACCCTGACCCGCCGCGGCCGCGAGAAGCCCTGTGCGCACCGGCGGGGACGCGGTTCGATGGTCAACAAGAGGCCGCCGCAACCGGGGTGGCCCGGTCCAGCATTGCGAGGCAGCCGTGGCCACGAGTGTGCGACACACCACCCTGACCCTTCCCGCCGCCCCCCTCGGCCCGGACAACCCCCTCCCCGCCCTGCACGCCACCGACGACCCGCACCGCGTCGAACTCGGGCCGGACGCCCGGCTGCCCGCCGACATGGCGCGCCGGATCGGCTACGCGCCGCTGCGCTCGATCCTGCCGACCCGGATGCGCGACGGCTACGGACGCGACCTGCGCAGCACCGACGTGGACGCGCTGGTCCTGGAGAACGACCGGCTGCGCGCCACCGTCCTGCCCGGCCTCGGCGGCCGGGTGTACTCCCTGCACCACAAGCCCACCGGCCGTGAACTGCTCTACCGCAACCCGGTGCTCCAGCCCGCGGCCTTCGCGCTCAACGGCGCCTGGTTCTCCGGCGGCATCGAATGGAACATCGGCGCCACCGGACACACCACCCTGTCCTGCGCCCCGCTGCACGCCGCCCGCGTCCCGGCGCCCGACGGCGGCGAGATGCTGCGGCTGTGGGAGTGGGAACGGCTGCGCGACCTGCCCTTCCAGGTGGACCTGTGGCTGCCCGACGGCTCCGACTTCCTGCACGTCGGCGTGCGGATCCGCAATCCGCACCCGCGCACCGTGCCCGTCTACTGGTGGTCCAACACCGCCGTCCCCGAGGACGAGGGCAGCCGCGTCCTGGCCCCCGCCGACGAGGCCTGGCACCTCGACTACGCCCGGACCCTGCGCCGCGTTGCGGTGCCCGACTCCGAGGGCTGCGACCGCAGTTACCCGCTGCGCAGCGAGTACCCCGCCGACTACTTCTACGCGGTGCCCGACGGTGCCCGCGGCTGGATCGCCTCCCTCGGCGCGGACGGCCGCGGCCTGGTGCAGACCTCCACCGACGCGCTCCGCGGCCGCAAGCTCTTCCTGTGGGGCGCGGGCCGGGCCGGGCGCCGCTGGCAGCAGTGGCTCACCGCACCGGGCACCGGCGGCTACGCCGAGATCCAGGCGGGGCTGGCCCGCACCCAGCTGGAGCACCTACCGCTGGAAGCGGGCGGCGAGTTCGCCTGGCTGGAGGCGTACGGACCGCTGGCCGCCGACGCCGCGACGGTGCACGGCGCGGACTGGGGCGCGGCCCGCACCGAGGTCGAGACCCGGCTGGCGGCCGCCCTGCCGCGGGCGGACGTCGACGCCGCCTTCGCCGCCTGGCGCCCGTACGCCGACCACGAGCCGAAGGAGTCGCTGGCCACCGGCTCGGGCTGGGGCGCGCTGGAGGTGGCCCGCGCCGGGCTCACGCTGCCGGGGACGCCGTTCGCCGCGGACACGCTGGGCGCGGAGCAGCAGCCCTGGCTGACCCTGCTCACCACGGGGGACCTGCCGGCCGACGGTCCCCTGCCCGGCCCCGCGCTGGTTGCGCCGGCCTGGCGGGAGCTGCTGGAGTCCGCGGCGCCGGGGCCGGCCACCGACTACCACCTGGGGCTCGCGCAGTGGCATGCCGGCGACCGGGCCCAGGCGGTCCGCAGCTGGGAGCGGGCGCTCGCGCGGCGGGCCGGCTGCCTGCCGCTGTACTGCCTGGCCGTCGCCGAGTCCGCGGCGGGCGAGCCGGCCCGCGCCGCCGACCGCTACGCCCAGGCCTGCGAGGAGGCGGCACGGGCGGCCTCGGAGGAGGGGCCGCGGGCCCGTGCCTGGCAGGCGGTGCTGCCCGCGCTCGCCCGGGAGGCGGTGCCCGCGCTGGTCGCGGCCGGCCGCACGGAGGCGGCCGCGCGGCTGCTGGCGGGCCTGCGCCGGACCGGACCGGCCGACGGCCGCCTCCAGCTGCTGACCGCGCAGGTGCTGCTGGCCCAGGGACAGCCGGCCGCGGCACGGGAGATCTTCGACGCCGGATTCGAGATCGCCGCGCTGCGGGAGGGCGACGAGGCGCTCGGCGACACCTGGTACGCCATCGCCGAGCGGCTGGTCGCGGCCGGCGGACCGGTCACCGAGGCCGTCCGCGCCGCGGCCCGCGCCGGGCATCCGCTCCCGGAGCGGTACGACTACCGGATGCGGCCGTAGCCCGCCCGTCCGCGCGCGGTGCCCGGCCGCCCGGCCGTGGAATGATCCCGCCCCGTCGGGTGTTGTGGCGGATCATGAAGGCAATCAGCACACAGCACTACGGCGACCCCGAGGTCCTCACCTACTCCGACCTGCCCGACCCCAAGGTGGGCCCGGACGCGGTCCTGGTCCGGGTCAAGGCGGCCGGGGTCAACCCGGTGGACTGGAAGGTCCTCGCCGGTTATCTCGACCCGATGATGGACGCGCACTACCCGCTCATCCCCGGATGGGACGTGGCGGGCGTGGTGGAGGCCGTCGGGCTGGACGCCACCGAGTACGCGATCGGTGACGAGGTCATCGGCTATGTCCGCAAGGACGCCGTCCAGCAGGGCACCTACGCCGAGCTGGTCGCCGCGCCGGTGCGGACCCTGGCGCGCAAGCCCGCCTCGCTCAGCTGGCAGCAGGCCGCCGGGCTGCCGCTGGCCGGGCTGACGGCCTACCAGTCGCTGGCCCGGGTCGACGCCAAGAAGGACGAGACGGTCCTGGTGCACGCCGCCGCGGGCGGTGTCGGCTCGCTCGCCGTCCAGATCGCGGTGGCCCGGGGCGCGCGGGTCATCGGCACGGCCAGTGAGCGCAACCACGACTTCCTGCGGTCCCTGGGGGCCGAGCCGGTCACCTACGGCGAGGGCCTCGCCGACCGGGTGCGGGCGCTGGCACCCGAGGGCATCGACGCGGCCGTGGACTTCGTCGGCGGCGGCGCCGTGGACGTCTCGCAGGAGCTGCTCAAGGACCGCGGCCGGGTGGCCTCGGTCGCCGACGGCCAGACCGTGGAGAAGGGCGGCCACTCGGTGTGGGTGCGCCCGGACGCCGCCGATCTGACCGCGCTCGGCGCGCTCGCGGACGCCGGGAAGCTGACGGTGCCGGTCGACGCCGTCTTCCCGCTGGCCCGGGCCGCCGAGGCGCTGCGGCAGAGCATGGCCGGGCGGACCCGCGGCAAGATCGTCCTTGAGGTGTCCTGACGGCGGATCCGTCGCCGCCTTCGGCCAGGAGGAGGCCGGGGCCGTTCAGGCCCCGGCGTCCTGCTTCCGGTCGACGTACTCGAAGATCGAACCGTCCGGGTGGCGGGCGACCAGGTTGCGCCCGATCGGCGTCGGCAGCGGGCCGGCGATGATGTCCGCGCCGACCGCCGTGAGGTCGGCGACCGCCTCGTCCACGTCCTTCACGGCGAGGGTCGCGGTGATCTTCCGCAGGACCGACAACTCCGCCTCGGGGCCGCTCATCAGGAAGAAGCACCCGACGGCCGCGACCGCCACCCCGCTGCGCTGGAAGCGGATCGCCTCGGCGCCGGTCAGCCGTTCGTAGACGCCGATCGAGGCATTGAGATCGCTGACGCACACCCGCAATGAGGTCCCCAGAATGTCCATGGGGGCAACCCTAGTTGGGACGCGCGCGGGTCCGCGATCACTTGCTCATGATCAGTCCGTTCCGGGCGGCGCCCCGGGACAGCACGATGGTGCGTATGGCGTCCCGGGCCCGGAGGTAGTCGGCGCGGCCGGGCTGCCGGGCGAGCGCCGCGTTGAGGTTCACCACCCGGAACCCGTCGGATATGTCGGTGAGTTGGGGGAGGAACTCCGCCTTGCGGACCGTCCAGCGTCCGCCGGGTGCGGACGGCCCGGCGAAGGTGAAGCGGGCCATCGAACTCTCGTTGCCGCGGCCGTCCGGCTGGTCGCTGTGGTTGAACATCCGGCCGGCCAGCTGGTCGCCCATCCCGTAGACGACCCAGGTGCCGTTGACCTTCTCGTAGGCCTGCGGGACGTGCGCGTGGGTGCCCAGGATCAGGTCGATGTCGGGCCGTCCCGCGGTGCGCGAGGCGGTCAGCGTGCGGGCCACGGTGCGCTGTTGCTCATCCGGCTCCGGCTGCCACTCGGTGCCCCAGTGGACGCTGACGACCACCACGTCCGCGCCCGCCCGCCGGGCCGCGCGGGCATCGGCGATGATCTTCTTGGCATCGATGAGGTTGACCGTCCAGGGCGCCTTGCCGGGCAGCGGGATGCCGTTGGTGCCGTAGGTGTACGAGAGTTGGGCGACCTTCGCGGGGCCGGCCCGCAGCAGCGCGGGCCGGCCGGACTCGGCGGCGGAGCGGGCCGAGCCGGCGTGCCGCAGGCCCACCGCGTCCATCGCCCCCAGGGTGCGGCGCACGCCGTCGGCGCCGTCGTCGAGGGTGTGGTTGGAGGCCGTGGAGCAGGAGTCGTAGCCGGCGTCCTTCAGGGCGGCGGCGACCTCGGGCGGGGACTTGAAGCTGGGGTAGCCGGTGAACGGCCCGCCGTCCCTGCCGTAGATGGTCTCCATGTGGCAGATCGCCAGGTCCGCGCCGGAGACCACCGGCTTGACCCCGGCGAACATGGCGCGGAAGTCGTGGCCGTGGCCATGGGCGTCGCCGCCGGAGCGCTGGATGATCTCGTTGTGCGGCAGCACGTCGCCGGTGGCGAGCAGGGTGAAGGTGGCGGCGGAGGCCCGGGCGGCGCCCGGCGTGGCGGGCGCCGGGGGGCGTGCGGGACCGGCGGAGCGGGTGCCGCAGCCCGCCGCGAGGACGATGAGCGCGGCGAGGGCGGCCAGGCGCTGTATTCGGGTCACGCTCCCCATCCCTACCGGCACCGGGAGGATTTCTCCGCCGGGGGAGGGGTGCGGCTGGGCCGTCAGGGGCAATCAACGGGGCCATCCGCGTCAGCGCCGGACCGGGCCGCCCACCCCGTCCGGCGCCGCCGCGGTCACACGCGGCACAGCAGCTCGCCGTGCAGGACGGCGAACCAGCCGTCCTCCTCGGCGCCCCAGGCCCGCCAGGTCCGGGCGACGCGGTCCAGGTCCGCCGCCGTGGCATGCCCGCCGTCCACCGCGGTCCGCGCGAACGAGGAGCTGACCGTGCGCTCCGCCCACAGCTCGCTCCACCAGGACCGTTCCTGCGGGGTGCGGTAGCACCAGGTGCCGGCGGTGGCGGTGAGCGCGTCCGGGGCGAAGCCGGCCCGCCGTGCCCAGGCGTGCAGTCGGCGTCCGGCGTCCGGCTCGCCGCCGTTGGCGCGGGCCACCCGCTGGTAGAGCCGCAGCCAGTCGTCCATCCCGTCGGTCTGCGGGTACCAGGCCATGCCCGCGAAGTCCGCGTCGCGGACGGCGACGATCCCGCCGGGCGCGGCGACCCGGCGCATCTCGCGCAGCGCCTGGACGGGGTCGCCGACGTGCTGGAGGACCTGATGGGCGTGCACGACGTCGAAGCTGTCGTCGGGGAAGTCCAGTGCGTGGACATCGCCGACCGTGAAGCGGACGTTGGTCAGGCCCCGTTCCGTGGCCGTGGCGCGCGCCCGGTCCAGCACCTCCGGGGCCCGTTCCAGGCCGGTGACCTGGCCGTCCGGCACCAGGGCGGCCAGATCGGCGGTGATGGTGCCGGGGCCGCAGCCGATGTCGAGGATCCGCAGGTGCGGGCGCAGCGCCTCCAGCAGGTATCCGGCCGAGTTGGCGGCGGTGCGCCAGGTGTGGGAGCGCAGCACGGACTCGTGGTGGCCGTGGGTGTAGACGGCGGATTCCTGTGGCACGGTCGGCTCCTTACGCGGGCGGGGTGGGCGACCGCCCGCGCGCGGGCACCGCCGGTCACCGTCCGGGCGGCCCGCACCGCGGCGCGGGCGCCCTGCGGCGTGGTGCACCCACCGTACGCCGCCATCTCGCATCGCGAGAGTGGCATCTCATCATTCGGGCAGCAGTCGGTAGACCCGCAGTGCCTCGTTCTGCTTGTCCAGCGTCAACTCTCGTGTCGCGGGTGCCACTTCACCGTCGAACGCCAGCTGGGTGTCCTCCGGGATCTCACTGATCTGAAGCCGCGACAGACGCGCCTCACCGAGCACCGGAGAGCTGCTCGGGGTCCCCATCAGCGCCGCGACGAGCAGCCGGGTGCGGGCCAGCCGGCCGCCGTGCACCACCCGGACGTCGAGCACCCCGTCCGCCAGGTCGTGCCGCCGCACCGGCGCGAACCCCAGCCCCCGGTACTGGCAGTTGCCGGCGAACAGCAGCCACACCGCCCGCCGCTCACCGTTGATCCGCAGGGACAGCGGCTCGGCCGTGCGCAGCACCTCCCACGCCGCCAGGATCCCGGCCGGCCAGGCACCGATCCGGCCGGCCCACCGCTCGCGGATCCGCACCAGCTCCGGATAGGCGCCGATGGAGAAGGTGTTGAGGAACTGGTGCCCCTCCAGATGCGGCCCGGCCCGGAAGCGCGCCACGTCCACCGCCACGGCCTCACCGCTCTCGACCGCGCGCGCCGCCTCCGCGTAGGTCTCGATCCCCAGGTCGTAGGCGAAGTGGTTCAGGGTGCCGCCGGGCAGCACCGCGAGCGGCAGCCCGTGCCGCGCCGCGACCGCCGCCGCCGCGTTGACCGTGCCGTCGCCGCCGACCACCCCCAGCGCCCCGCCGAGCGCGAGGGCCCGCTCGGCGGCGTCCTCCAGGGCCTTGTCCAGCGGCTCGCCGTCCTCCCCGCCGCACACCGTGACCTCGGCCTCCGGCAGCACCCCGTGCACCTCGGCGGCGCGGTCCGGCACCGGGCCGCCGCGCTGTCCCGAACCCCGGTTCGCCACCACGACCAGCCCGCGGCCGGCCGGCAGCGCCGGTGCCTCCGCGCGCGGTCTGGCGGGCGGCGCGAGCTGGGCGCGGGTCGGCGCGAAACCGCGGACCGCGAACGCCGCCCCCGCTCCCAGCGCGGCCCCCGCCAGCACATCACCCGGATAGTGCACGCCCGTATAGACGCGGGAGAACGCGACCGAGGCGGCGACCGGCGCCAGCGCCAGCCCCCACCACTTGTTCTCGAAGGCGACACCGGTCGCGAAGGCCACCGCCGAGGCCGCGTGCCCGGACGGGAAGGAGGAGGTGACCGGCTGGCGCTGCAACTGCCGTATCACCGGCACCGTGTCCAGCACCGGCCGCTGGCGCCGCACGGAGCCCTTGCCGAGGGTGTTCACCGTCGCCGACGCCACCGCCAGCGAGGCCACGCCGCGCAGCGCGGCCCGGCGCACCGGACGGCCGCCCAGCGCGGCCGCGCCCGCCGCCAGTCCCAGCCACAGCAGCCCGTGGTTGGCGCTGCGGGTCAGCCGGGGCAGCACCCGCTGGGCGCCCGGCCAGTCGCGCCTGGCGATCAGGTCGAAGGTCCGGCGGTCGAGGTGGCTCAGTAGCGATCGCATGGGCCACCTTGTACCCCAGAGCGGCAGGAACAGGCACGCACCCGGGGCATGTGCCCGGCACGTCACGGCGGCCCCGGGCTTCCCGGCCCGCGCGGACCGTGCTTCCATGCCCGGATGATCAGACCACGCCGCGACACCGACCTCGACGCCTGCGCGGCCGTCCTGGCCGCCGTGCACACCCACAGCGGGTACCCGCACCACTGGCCGGACAACCCCGCGCGCTGGGTGACCCCCGACGGGCTGAGCGCCGCCTGGGTCGCCGAGGCGGACGGCGCGGTCGCCGGCCATGCCGCGCTGTGCGGGCCGGAGATCAGCCGGCTCTGTGTCGCCCCCGCCGCCCGCGGCGCGGGTCTCGGCCGCCGCCTGCTGGAGACCGCCGCGGCCGCGGCGAGGGCCCGCGGGCTGCGCCCCGTACTGGAGGTGAAGACCACCGACACCGCGGCCATCGCCCTCTACGAGCGGCTGGGCTGGCTCCGGCACGGCACCGAGCGGCAGGAATGGGGAGCGGGCGAGGTGGTGTGGGTGCACCACTACGCGGCCCCGGCGCCGGACGCGCCCCCCTCCTGAACGCCGGACCCCCTCCCCGCTGCCGTGTCGCCCCGCCGCCACCCCCGTGATCTGCCAAGGTGGACGCGCCGCCCGTCGGGTGACGGGCCCACCATCGACCCGCCGTCGCGGAGTGGAGGCAGGGATGCAGCGGACCGCCCCGGATCCGCGGCCGGAACCGGACCCGCCGGTGGGCCTGCCCGTCCTCCCGGACCTCGTCGCCCACCTCTCCGCGGCCGCCGACCGCACCGAGGCCGACCCCGTGGGCGGCGCCGCACCGCTGCGCACCGCCGCCTGCGGCTACTGGGCCCGCCGCGGCCTGGCCACCGCCCCCGACCGGGTCCTCGCCGCGCCCGGCGGGCCGGCCCTGCTGCTCGCGCTGTACGCCGCGGCCGACGGCGGGGTGGTGCTGCCGCGTCCCTGCGCCGAGTGGTACGCGCCGCCCGCCCGGCTGCTCGGCCGGCCGGTGCACCTCGCGCCCGTACCTGCCGAATCGGGCGGTGTGCCCGACCCGTTCGCGCTGCTGGAGACCGTCCGGCGGGCCCGCCTGCACGGCGACTCCCCGCGCGTGCTGGTGCTCTCCGTCGCTGACGACCCGACCGGCACCTGCCCCGCCCCCGAACAGCTCCACGAGGTCTGCGAGGCGGCGGTGGAGGAGGGCCTGTGGATCATCAGCGACGAGACCCGCCGCGACCTGCTGCACGATCCGCACGACACCGTGGTCCTCAGCCCCGCCGAGATGCTGCCCGGCGCGGTCGTCGTCCTCACCGATCTGCGCGCCACGCTGGTGCCCGCCGCCTGGCCCGCCGCGCTCGCCCGCTTCCCCGACACCGACCGGGGCACCGTCCTGCGGGCCGCGGCCCTGGACGCGCTCACCGCGATCGGCGCCGCGCTCCCGGGGCCGGTCGGCTGCGCCGTCACCCATGCCCTCGGCGAACCCGACGCGCTGCGCGCCAGGACGGCCACCGTCGCCCGGGTGTACGGCGTGCTCGGCGCGGCGCTCCACCACCTCGTCACCGAGGCCGGTGCGGTCTGCCGCCCGCCGCACTCCGGCAGCCATCTCTACGCCGACCTCGAACCCCTGCGCCGTCCGCTGGCCGCCCGCGGCATCGTGGAATCCCACGCGCTGGAACGGAAACTGACGCCGTGGCGGGCGCGCGGCGGCCACCGCTTCGGCGACGCCCCCGCCGCCCTGCGGGTGCGCCTGGGCGCCGAGGCGCTGCTCGGCGAAGACCGGGACCTGCGGCAGCGCACCCTGGACGCGCCCGATCCGCTGGAACTCGCGCATGTCACCGAGGCGTTGACGGCGCTGTCCCGCGCGCTGGCCGGACTCACCTCCACCACGGACGGCTGAGCGTCGCCGCGCGGCCCGCGACGGAACGGGTGCGCCCCGCGCCCCTCTCAGACGCGTTACCCGGGTGTTAGCGGAGCGGCAGCCTCGCGATAGTGGCCCCGAGCAAGGTGGGTGACGTAGCGAGGAACGACACCGACCGACCCGGGGGACCCGACATGCGCTCCGACACCACCGCCCGCACCGCCCGCCGCCGCACCCTGCGCGTGGCCGCCGCGGCGCTGACCGCGGCCGCCGCCCTCAGCCTGACCGCCTGCTCCGGCGCGGACGCCGCCGGCGCGAAGCCCGCGGGCCACTCGGACACGGCGCAGGGCACCGCGGAGTCCGGCGGTGCGGGCTCCGCCGCCGGAGCGCAGGCCTCCGGCGCCCCCGCGAGCGCCGGCGCCAAGGCCGATGCCAAGAACGACGCCGAGGCGGGTGCCGCGGGCAAGCAGTCGGGCGGCGCGCCGGCCGCCGGCGGCGGCAAGGCGTCGTCGGCGGCCCGTACCCAGCGTCTGGCGGACGGCGTGAGCACGGCCGAGGTCTCCAAGCTCGGCGAGCAGCACTACCGGGCGAAGATCGTGGCCCGTGGTGAGGTCCTGGCGACGCTGGAGACGAACGGCCACGACGACGGGCTGGACGCCAACGACATGTTCGTCACCCTCACCCTCGATGGCCAGGTCCACTCCTGGATGGGCGGCGGACACCAGGGTCCGGGCACCTTCACCCTCGCCGGCGGCTGGAAGGCCAAGGTCACCAAGCTCGGCGAACTGCGCTACCGCGCCCAGATCATCGGCCACGACGGCGTCGCCGCCACCCTGGAGACCAACCAGCACGACGTCGGCCTCAACGCCAACGGCATCTACCTCGTGCTCAGCTCCGGCGGCATCATCAGCGCCCACGCGTAACACCCCACGCCTGACACCCCACCCGACCGCGACGGTGGAGCCGCTTCCGGCGGGGCGCTCCAGCGTCGCCGCGCCGGAAGCGTGCCTCCGGAGGCGTCAGGGAGGAGGCCCGCCGTCCCTCCCGCTCCTCCGCAGGCGCCGCCGCAGCGCCGGTGCCGCGCTGATCAGCAACGTCAGGGCGATCGCCAGCAGCACGCCCTGCCACGGCTCGCCGAACAGCGAGCCGCTCAGCAGCCCGATGAGCTGGTACGCCGCCGCCCAGGCCAGACAGGCCGGGAGGTCGCCGCGGACGAACCGCCGCAGCGGCATCGCCGACAGCAGACACGCCAGCATGACCGGGATCCGCCCGCCCGGCACCAGCCGCGACAGCACCAGCACCAGGACCCCGTGCGCGCGCAGCCCGTCCTGGGCCCGCGCCAGCCGCTCCGGCGCGGCACGGGCCCGCAGCCGCGCCAGCCAGCGCGAGCCGCCCGGCGAGGTGGTGCCGCGCCGCCCGAGCCAGTACAGGCCGACATCGCCGAGGAACGCGGCCAGCGACGCCACCGCGAACACCAGCAGCAGGGCGAACGGCGAGGTGTGGTGGAAGGCCACCACCGCCGCCGAGCTGACCAGCGCCCCCGTCGGCACCACCGGCACCAGGGACCCGAGCACCACCAGCAGGAACAGCGACGGATACCCGACCGCCTGCTGCGTCGACTCCGGCGGCACGCTCTGCGCCAGCACGCCCAGCGGCGTCATCGCGCGACCCTCGGCCGGACCGACTCGCCGTGCCCGAGGCGGTGCACGGTGACGCCCGGCGCCACCGTCGCCATCTGCCGTGCGAACTCCTGGCCCGGCGCATGGAATTCGTGCGGCCGCACCGCGTCCATGCCGATCGGCCAGTACGTGCCGTAGTGCACCGGGACGGCGCTGCACGGGTCCAGCCGCGCCGCCGCCTGCGCCGCCCGCCGCGCGTCGAGATGCCCGTGCCCGAGGAACGGGCCCCAGCCGCCCACCGGTAGCAGCGCCACCTCGCACGGGCCGACCGCGTCCGCCATCCCCTCGAACAGCCCGGTGTCGCCCGCGAAGTACGTACGGGCCGCGCCCTGCACGACATAGCCGAGGGCCGGCACCCGGCGCGGCCCGCAGGGCAGCCGCCGCCCGTCGTGCGCCGCCGGCACCGCCCGCACCGTCACCGCGCCCGCCCGGCACTCCTCGCCCGCCCGCAGCTCGGTGATCCGCAGCGCCCGGGCCGCCGCCACCCGGCGCAGCCCCGGCACCGCGGCCGTCGCCCCGCGCGGCACCACCAGCCGGGTCCCCGGCGCGAGGCGGGCCAGCGAGGCGGGGTGCAGATGGTCGGCGTGCAGATGGGAGACCAGGACGAGGTCGGCCCGTGCGGCCTCCGGTGGCGGCAGCGCGCCCCGCCGGCGCCGCAGATGCGCCAGCCGGCGCACGAACAGCGGATCCGTCAGCACCCGCACCCCGGAGTCCTCGACCGTCACGGTGGCATGCCCCCACCAGGTGACCTTCACCGACACCGCGCACCTCCCGTCCCGACTCGCCGCACCGCCCGCCTCGGGTGCGCCGCTTCCGATCGTCCACCATCCGGCCGCGAAAGAGGGCGCCGGGGACGGGACCGACCGGGGCGGGACCGGGCGCGGCCGGGTGTGCCAGGCTGGTCGGCGCGTCCGCGCGGCCGGTGCGGGCCACAGGGTGAGGCGGGGTGGCGTGCGGATTCCACGGTGGAAATCCCTCAGCGGCGCCCTCTTCCGGGTGCTCGCGGTCTGGCTGGTCTCCAGCGTCACCCTGCTCGTCCTCGCCGCCCTGCTGCCCGACTTCCGCCTCCAGTCCGCGAACGGCGACAGCCTCACCCGCACCGCCCTCACCGCGGCCCTGGGCGCCGGGGTGTTCGGACTGCTCGGCGCCGTGGTGTGGCCGCTGCTCGTCCGGGCCCTGCTGCTGGTGCCGGCGCTCGTCCTCGGCCTGCTGGTCTTCTTCCTCAACGGCTCGCTGCTGCTGCTCGCCCTCGATCTGATCCCCGAGGGCCGCGGGCAGGCCGCACCCCAGACGGCGGTGATCGTCGCGGCCGTGATGTCCGCGGCCTCCTCGGCCACCTCCGCCTTCCTCGCCGTGCGCAACGACGAGGCCTACCACCGCAGGCTCGTCCGCCTCGCCGGGCGCCGCCACGGCCGCGCCGCCCGCCGCCCGGCCACCCCCGGCACCGTCTTCCTCCAGCTCGACGGGCTCGGCCACGACCTGCTGTGCCGGGCCACCGCCGGCGAGCGGCCGCTGATGCCGACCGCGGCCCGCTGGCGCGGCGGCAGCCACCGCCTCACCCCCTGGCGCACCGACTGGTCCAGCCAGACCGGCGCCAGCCAGCTCGCCCTCCTGCACGGCAGCAACGAGGACGTGCCGGCCTTCCGCTGGTACGAGAAGGAGACCGGCACCCTCGTCGTCAGCAACCGGCCCAGCAGCGCCGCCGCCCTCCAGCGCCGCGCCATCGCGCGCACCGGCGACGGCGGGCTGCTCGCCTACGACGGCGCCAGCCGCGGCAACCTCTTCAGCGGCGGCGCCGACCAGGTCGCCCTGGTGATGTCGGTGGCGGCCCGCCGCGGCCGGTACAACCGCTCCCGCGCCGGGTACTTCGCCTACTTCTCCGACCCGGCCAACGCCACCCGCACCGCCGTCTCCTTCGTCGCCGAGGTCGTCCGGGAGATCGTCCAGTCGCTGCGCACCCGCTTCCGCCGGGAGCTGCCGCGGGTCAAGCGGGGCGGCCTCTACCCCGTCATCCGGGCCTTCGCCACCGTCGTCGAACGCGATGTGGTGGTCGCCGCGGTCATCGGCGACATGCTCGCCGGCCGCACCGCCGTCTACGCCGACCTCGTCGCCTACGACGAGGTGGCCCACCACTCCGGGCCCGCCCACCGCGACGCCCTCCAGGTGCTGCGGAGCCTCGACCGGGCCCTCGCGCTGATCGCCCGGGCCGCCGGGCACGCCCCGCGCCCGTACCGCATCGTGCTGCTCTCCGACCACGGCCAGAGCCACGGCCCGACGTTCCTGGAGCGCTACGGGCTGAGCCTGCAGAACCTGGTGCGCGCCGGGTGCGGGCTGCCGGTGCCGCGGCGTGCGGGGCGCAGCCCGAGCGGCGCCGAGGCCAGAGAGGCGGCACGGGCCGCGCTCCACCGCCCCGAGGAGGCGGACGGTCCGGGCCCCGGGGAGGCCGCCGGGCCGGGCCTGGGGGAGCGCCCCGAGCCGGGCCCCGCCCACCCCGTCGTGCTGGCGTCGGGAAACCTCGGCCTGGTGTCGTTCCCCGACGTGCCCGGCCGGATCACCCGCGAGGAACTCGACCGCCGCCACCCCGCCCTGCTGGCCACTCTCGCCAACCACCCCGGCATCGGCTTCGTCCTGGTCCGCTCCGCCGCGCACGGCCCCGTGGTGCTCGGCCCGGCCGGCGCCGAGCACCGCCTCGCCACCGGGCACGTCATCGGGGCCGACCCCCTCGCCCCGTTCGGCGCGGGCGCCGCCGACGCCGTACGCCGCACCGACCGCTTCCCGCACACCGCCGACCTCATGATCAACTCCGCCTGCGACCCGGCGACCGGCGAGGTGCACGCCTTCGAGGAGCAGATCGGCTCGCACGGCGGGCTGGGCGGCGCCCAGAGCCACCCCTTCCTCCTGTGGCCCGCCGAGCTGAGCCCGCCGGTCCCCGACGGCACGCCGCTGACCGGCGCGGAACAGGTCCACCAGGTGCTGCGCCGCTGGCTGGCCGAGGCCGACGGCCCGCAGCTGCCCCTGGCATCCGCCGTGGACGACCTGCGGCGCGAGGCACCCGCACCCGAAGATTCTTCACCGCCGGGACGGCCCCCACGGGACAAAGACCGCTGATTTTGGCGGGCGCCACCGATCGCGGACGATGAACGCCGCCCGGTCACCCCGGGTGCACAGCGCACGACGAGAGGCCCGCCACGACATGAACGACCGGCACACCCGCCGTTTCGGTCTGGGAACCGCCACCTGCCTGGTGATGGGCAACATCATCGGCGGTGGCATCTTTCTGCTGCCGGCGTCGGTGGCCCCGTTCGGCACCGTCAGCCTGGTCGCCTTCGGCGTCCTGACCGTCGGTGCCGTCGCCCTCGCCCTGGTCTTCGGCCGGCTCGCCGAACGCCACCCGGACACCGGTGGCCCCTACGTCTACGCGCGCGAGGCGTTCGGCGACTTCGCCGGCTTCCTCTCCGCCTGGTCGTACTGGACCATGACCTGGGTCAGCAACGCCGCGCTCGCGGTCGCCGCCGTCGGCTACGTCCACGTCCTGCTGCCCGGCCACCCCTCGAAGGGCACCGACCTCGCGGTCGCGCTGATCGCCCTGTGGCTGCCGGCCCTCGCCAACTTCGCCGGCACCCGCTACGTCGGCCTGGTCCAGCTGGTCTCCACGGTCCTCAAGTTCGTCCCGCTGCTGTTCATCGCCGTCGTCGGCCTGTTCTTCTTCGACCCGCACAACCTCGGCGCCTTCCACGAGGGCGGCGGCAGCGCGCTCGGCGGGATGTCCGCGGCCGCCGCGATCCTCCTCTACTCCTACGTGGGCGTGGAGTCCGCCGCGATGAGCGCGGGCGAGGTCCGCGACCCGGAGCGGAACGTCGGCCGGGCCACCGTCCTCGGCACCGTCGGCGCCGCCGTCGTCTACCTCCTGGGCACCGTCGCCGTCTTCGGCACCGTCGCCCACGACAAGCTGGTGGCGTCCAAGGCGCCGTTCTCCGACGCGGTCAACGCGATGTTCGGCGGCCACTGGGGCGGCACCGTCGTCGCCCTCGCCGCGGTCGTCTCGATCATCGGCGCCCTCAACGGCTGGACCCTGATGAGCGCCCAGTCGCCGTACGCCGCCGCCAAGGACGGGCTGTTCCCCGCCCCGTTCCTGACCAAGCGGCGCGGTGTGCCGACCTTCGGCGTGCTGGCCGCCGCGGTGCTCGCCAGCGCCCTGACGGTGCTCAACTACCTGACCGGCTCCGGCGGCGTCTTCGAGATCCTGGTCCTGATCACCACCTTCTCGGCGACCGTCCCCTACCTCCTCGCCGCCGGCGCCCAGGTCTACTTCCTGCTCACCGGCCGCCGCGACAAGGTCCGCCCGGCCCGCTTCGCCCGCGACCTCACCCTCGCCCTCACGGCCTTCGCCTTCACCTTCTGGCTCGTCGCCGGCGCCGGCTACGCCGCGATCTACCAGGGCGTGCTGTTCCTCTTCGCCGGCATCCTCGTCTACGCCGTCATGGCCGCCCGCCGCACGACCCGCCGGGAGGAGGACCGGCCCGAGGCGTCCGGCACTACTCCCGGGCACCCCGCAGCGGTTCCCCCACCCACCGCAGATGACGCAGCGCTTCCGCGTACGACCTGAGCAGCCCCGTCTCGTGGTACGGGACGCCGATCTCGGCGCAGTACGCCCGCACGATCACCTGCGCCCGGCGCAGATGCGGCGTCGGCATGCCCGGGAAGAGATGGTGCTCGATCTGGTAGTTGAGCCCACCGAGCAGCACATCGGTCAGCGGCCCGCCCCGGACATTGCGTGAGGTCAGCACCTGCCGCCGCAGGAAGTCCGGCCGGGCGTCCCCGGTCAGCGTCGGCATCCCCTTGTGGTTCGGCGCGAACGTGGCGCCCAAATACACGCCGAAGGCGGCCTGGTGGAGGAGCAGGAAGGCCAGCGCCTTGCCGGGGGACAGCACCAGGAACAGCGCGCCCAGGTACAGCACCACATGCGCCAGCAACAGCGCCGCCTCGGCTCCCCAGTGCTTCATCGTGGGGGACCGCAGCGCCCGGATGCTCGCCACCCGCAGATTGAACCCCTCCAGCGTGAGCAGCGGGAAGAACAGCTGCGCCTGATAGCGGCCGAGGAACCGGGGCAGCCCCGTGGCGGCCCGCGCCTGCTCCCGTGACCACAGCAGGATGTCCGGCGCCACATCCGGATCCAGTTCCTCATGATTGGGGTTCGCGTGATGCCGGGTGTGCTTGTGCATCCACCACCCGTACGACATCCCCACCCCGAGATTGCCGCACAGCCGCCCACCGACCCCGCTCGCCCGCCGCCCGCGGAACACCTGCATATGTGCCACGTCGTGGGTGACCAGCGCCACCTGCCCGGACACCAGGGCCAGGAACAGCGCCACCGCCAACTGCCACCAACTGTCCCCCACCACGAAGAACGCCCCCCACCCGCCGGCGAACGCCGCACCCACCAAGGACAGCCGTGCGGCGTAGTACCCCGGCCGCCGCCTCAACAGCCCCGCCGCCACGATGCGCCGCGAAAGCCGCGCGAAGTCACTCCCGGAGCCCGCCCCCGCCGGCGGCGCACTCCCACCTCTCTCAAGACCCTCAACCCGCGTCGTCGTCATGCCCCCGAGTCTTGTGACCCACCCCGCCCCACAACAGCCGGTGCACACCCGGGGAAGGCGGGGGACAGCGGGAGGGAGCAGGGGTGGTGCCCCCACCCCCACCGCACTGCGCTCCACCCCCGAAGCACGAGGTTCTGCTCACCGTGACGGCGCGACCCCCGGGCGACAATCCACCCTCACGAGATCCCGGAATCCACAGAGATCTCACACTCGGCCGTGCCACGATGACCGTCCGCGCCCGGCCCCCTGAGTCCGGTGCGGAGAAGCAGTCCAGTCAGCCACCGGGAGGGCTCGTGACGCTGAACATTCCGGCCGCGCTGTGGGACCGGCAGTACGCCGCGGACCTGCTGCGACGCTACTGGTCCAGCCGCCCCGACGGGACGCCCGCATACACCGGCTCACACTTCGAGCGCCTGGGCGGAGGCGGCGACCGCCGAGAGGTGCGGAACCGCTTCACCGCCGAGGACTTCATAGCCGTCGCCACGCTGAGCGTTACCCTCCCCGCACGCGCGGCCCTCCAGGTCCTGGCACCGCACGACCCCCACCACTACACCCGCCTGCTCACCGCCATCCCCGCCGAAATAGAGCTGGCCGACGCGGACGAGGAACACGTCGCCGAGGACAGCCCGGCATGGACGCTGTGGCGCGCCCTGCGCGAGGTCCACGGCATCGGCCCGGTCGGCGCCGGCAAACTACTGGCCCGCAAGCGCCCCCGCCTCCTGCCCGTCCACGACGCGGTGGTCAAGAAGGTCTTCGCCCGCCCCACCTCAGACCTGACCTTCTGGTCCGACGTACGCACCCAACTCCGCAACGACAAAGGGGCCCTCGTCTCCCACCTCGAAGAGACCCGGAACCTGTCGGAAATCGGAAACGGCATCAGCGTGCTGCGAGTCCTCGACGTGACAGCCTGGATGCACGGCAAGGAGCTTGGCCACTGAGGCGCCATATGGGGCGCCCCGCGTAGCCCCCGAACCGGGGATTTCCCGTCACGTGCAGACCGACGCGGCCCCGTCAGTCAGCCATCTGCCCCCACACACCCGCGAGTTCACCCACCCACATTCCCCCCGAACGCCCCTGCCGCACCCCCTCCGTCTCCGTTACTGCCGCCGTCCGCCTGGCCGTCGCGGCGGTTGAAGACGGGGAGTGCGCGCACCAGGTCCGGGGGCAGGACGAGGCCCGCTTCGGTGGACGGGTTGACCGCCAGCCACAGGTCGTCGGCGGGCCAGTTCGCGGCCAGCTCCACGACGGGCATGCGGAGCGCGGCGCCGGGATCGCCCCCGGCAGCCAGTAGCGCGTCCTCGGTGGTGAAGACGGGGACGTAGCGGTTTCCGTCCTGTTCGATCACCGGGAGGGAGATGGTGCCCTCGGGGCGCTCCTCCTCGCCCTCGGCCGGCGGCGACTGCGGCAGCAGCGCGACGCTGGTCGCCAGCTCGATCAGGGCGGCCTGGGTCTCCTCCGCCTCCTGCGCGGACGGGCCTCCCTCGGCATCGGCCCCTGCCGGGGGACCGTGTTCGTCGGGGCTGGAGCTGCTCATGGGGTGTCCTCTCGTCGGCCTTGCTCACCGGCACCCGCGCGACACGGGCCGGACGGGGCCACAGCCACCGCCGGACGCCGCCCAGCGGCACCGACCCGGGGCACACACGCCCCTCCCCCCAGGCTAGGCGGCCCCACGATCTCCGCAACGTTCCCGGTGAGGGTGCTGGTGGGGGGCACGATCGTCACGACCCGCCGCCCCGCGCCGGACGCCGCCGGGCACGCCATATCCGGAAGGCACAGCCGATCGTGAGGTGCTGTCTCAAGAACGGATGATGAGCGCTGCTCCCTGAAGTCGCCCGCGTGGTCGCCCGTGGCCGGAGGCAGCTGAGGATCTTCGGAGGCAGCCTGGGCGCCGCCGTTCCCTACACTCGGTCAGATGGCCAAGGACACCTCGCTCGCGCCCCTCGTGGTCGACCACGACCCTGCCTGGCAGGCGCGGGGGCTCGCACTCGTCGCCGAACTGCGCTCCGTGCTTGCCCCACTTGCGCTGCACGTCGAGCACATCGGCAGCACGGCGATCCCCGGCATGGCGGCCAAGCCGGTCCTCGACCTCCAGGCCAGCGTCGGTGATCTCCAAGAGGCCGCGCACGCCTTCGATCAGCCCTTGGCCGACCGGGGATTCCAGCGGTCCGTCCACCAGCACGATCACGTTCCCGCCGGGTGCGACGATGCCCCCGAGACCTGGGCGAAGCGACTGTGGTTGCGGCGCGGGCACTCGGGCGAGGACGTCAACCTGCACGTCCGCATCCTGGGCGCTCCCAACGAGCGCCTGGCCCTGCTGTTCCGTGACTGGTTCCGGGCTCACCCCGAGGCAGTCCCGGCCTATTCCCGCTTCAAGAGCACCCTCGCGGACACCGTCGACGAGGTCGGCGTCTATTCCGACGTCAAGGATCCCGTCGTCGATCTCGTCCGCACGGTCGCCGAGCCCTGGGCCGACGAGACGGGCTGGACGCCACACGCCGGCTCGAACCCCCGTAACTGACTCCCCGGCTCGTAGCCCGCACGGCAGGTTGTGGCTGCCGTACCGGCAGGCCACGCTGGAAGCGTGCCGCCCGCCGGGAAGAGGGCGGCCCGGCGGGGGGCAAGCACATGGCGGAGTCGGCGCACCCGCGGACGACTCATGGTGAGAGGCGGCACGGATGAACGCTCAGCTGGAACCGCTCAGTGACAAGGACGTCGAGGAGCGGCTCGCGGAGTTGCCCGGATGGTCCGTGGAGGGGGGTCTGCTGTGTCGCGGGTACCGGTTCCACGGGCACTTCGCGGCGGTGGCGATGGTGGTGCATGTCGCGCAGATCCAGGAGGAGTTGGGGCATCACGCCGAGCTGACGCTGGGCTACAACCGGCTCGGCGTGGCGGTGAACACGCACAGCGTCGGGGGACGGATCACCCACCTCGACTTCGGGCTCGCCCGGCGTATCGAGGAGATCGCACCGGTGCACGGCGTGCGGTGAGACGGCGGCGGGTCAGCTGCCGGAGCGCGGTCGCACCACCCGCCCGGCGCGTGCCAGCTCCACGTTGAACTGCGCGCCGGACAGCAGCGACAGGTGGGAGAACCACAGCCAGATCAGGAAGACCACCGGGCCGGCGAGCGAGCCGTAGAGCCGGTTGAAGGTGCCCACGTACGAGGTGTAGAGCGCGAAGGCGGCCGAGGAGACCAGCCACAGCAGCACGGCGACCACTCCGCCGGGCGCCGCGCGCCGCACCCCGCGGGAACTGGGCGGCCCGGAACGGAACAGCACCATCGCCAGCACCGTGGCCAGCATCAGCAGCAGCGGCCACTTCAGGAGGTTCCAGGTCGCCTCGCCCGCCTCGCCGAGCCCGATCGTCCGGCCCAGCGCGGTCGCGATCGGTCCGCTCACCAGCAGTGCCACCGCGCTGCTGATCAGCAGCGCCATCAGCAGCAGCGCCGTCATGAGGATGCGCGGTGCCTTGCGCCACGGCGGCCGGTCGTCGCGGGTGCGGTGCATGGCGTGCAGCGCCCGGCGGAACACCGCCAGATAGCTGCACGACGACCACAGGGCACTGACCATGGCGCCGCCGACCACCACCCACGCGGCGGTGCTCTCGTGCGCCATGCTCAGCAGCGCGCGGTGCACGGTCGGGCCCGACTGGGCCGGGGCGATCGAGCTGATCTGGTTGATGAGCTGCTCGGTGGCCGCCGGATCGGCGAGACCGATCAGCGACACCGTCACGATCAGCGACGGCAGCAGCGCCAGCACCGAGTAGTACGTCAGGCTCGCGGCCCAGTCCGTCACGTCGTCGTGCCACACGGACAGCGGCGTATGGCGCAGCGCGGTCCGGCACTGGCCCCAGGTCGGCAGCGCGGCCGGCTGCCTGGGTCCCGCCGCCCCGAGCGCACGGTCCAGCAGCGTCCGGTCCATCCCGCGGCGCATACCGCTCCCGCCCATGTCGTCTCCGTCCTCTTGCGTCGATCCGTCCTGCATCATCCCCCGCCGGCGGGCCGACCGGGACACACCGGCCGCGCCCCGCCGCGCCTACGTAAGGCCGCGTGCCCGCCGGAACCGCACCAGCGCGTCCGCCAGATCCACCACCGGATCCGGGTAGTCGTACGCGGCGCGCTCCGCCCCGGTCAGCTCCCACGGCCGGTGCACGGCCGCGCCCGGCAGACCGGCCAGCTCCGGCACCCAGCGCCGTACGTAGTCGCCCCGCGGGTCGAAGCGCCGGGCCTGGACCAGCGGATTGAGCACCCGGTTGGGCCGGGTGTCGGTGCCGGTGCCGGCCATCCACTGCCAGTTGAGCTGGTTGTTCGCCATGTCGCCGTCCACCAGCAGATCCAGGAAGTGCCGCGCGCCCACCCGCCAGTCGGCATACAGCGTCTTGGTCAGAAAGCTCGCCACCAGCATCCGGGCCCGGTTGTGCAGCCAGCCCTCGTGCAGCAGCTGCCGCATTCCCGCATCGACGACCGGGTACCCCGTGCGGCCCTCTTTCCACGCCCGCACCTCGTCCTCGTCGTGGCGCCAGCGGTCGCCCCTGGGCCGGTAGTCGTCGTGCGCCGCGCCGGGGCGGGCCGCCAGCACCTGATGGTGGAAGTCCCGCCAGGCCAGCTGCCGGACGAACGCCTCGGCGCCGGCGTCCGGGCGGGCCGACGCCTTGTGCACCAGCTCCGCCGGGGACAGGCAGCCGAAGTGCAGATACGGCGACAGCCGGGAGGTCGCGTCGCCCGGCAGGTCGTCCTGCCGGTCCTGGTAGTCGGCCATGCCGGACCGCTGCCAGGCGGCGAACCGGCGGCGCCCTGCCCGCTCACCGCCCTCCGGCAGCGCCGGCGACGCCGTCCCGCCCGGGCACAGGTCCCGCGCCGACGGCAGCCTCCCGCCGCGCACCTCTTCCGGGACCGGCACGGACCGCGGCGCGGACAGCACCGGCCGCACACCCTCGGCCTGCCAGCGCCGGAAGTACGGGGTGAAGACCGCGAAGTGGTCCCGGCCCGTCCCGGACGGCAGCACCGCGCCCGGCGGCAGCGCCGTGATCACCGCGTCGTGCACCACCAGCGTTCGCCCGGCGTCCGCCAGCTCCGCGCGCAGCCGCCGCTCCCGGCGCAGCGCGTAGCCGCTCACCCCGGCCGCGAGATGGACCTGCCCGGCGCCGGTCTCCGCCGCCACCCGGCAGGTCTCGGTGACCACGTCCCCCGTACGGATGACGAGCCGACCGCCGCGTTCCCGCAGTCCCGCGTCGAGGTCCGCCAGCGCATCGGCCAGGAACGCCGCCCGGTTGGGCACCGCGAACCCGGCGTCGGCCACTCCGGAGTCCACCACGAACAGCGGCACCACCCGGGCCGCGGAGCGCAGCGCGGCACGCAGCACCGGCTGGTCGTGCAGCCGCAGATCGGAACTGAACAGGCACACCGCTACATCCATGCCCTACGTCTACACCGAACGCGTAGCGCAGGAGCCCGCCGCCGCGGGGACACTTCGGCCGTCTGCCGGGGACGGGGGTTGCCGGAACGGCAAGGAAGATTGCACCGGCGCCGGTGGTGCCGCAGGCTCGCCGGCATGAGTCCTCACGAACACGCCAGCGGGCATCACCACGCGTCCCACGACAGCGCCGACCTGGACTGGGCCGCGCTCGCCTCGCACCTCGAACAGGAAGCCGAGCTGTACGCGCCGCTGCACGAACAGGCCGCGGCCTGGCTGCGGGAGCTGCTCACCGACCCGGCCGGTGACGGGCCCGACCAGGTCCGCCGGGTGCTCGACATCGGCAGCGGGCCGGGTGTCATCAGCTGCGTGCTGGCCCGCGCCTTCCCGGCCGCCGAGGTGGTCGCGGTGGACGGCAGCGCGGAGCTGCTGGAGCGGGCCCAGGACCGGGCCGCCCGACTCGGCTTCGGCGAACGGTTCCGCACCCACCTCGCCGACCTCCCCGACGGGCTCGACGCCCTGGGCGGCGGCGATGTCATCTGGTCGAGCAAGGCCCTGCACCACCTCGGTGACCAGCGCGGGGCGGTCGCCGCCCTCGCCGGGCATCTGCGGCCCGGCGGGCTGCTCGCCGTCTGCGAGGGCGGTCTGCCCCCGCGCTGCCTCTCGCGCGACCTCGGCCTCGGCCGCCCCGGGCTGCAGTCCCGGATCGACGCGGCCGCCGACGAATGGTTCAGCACGATGCGCGAGGCGCTGCCCGGCTTCGTCCACGAGACCGAGGACTGGCAGGCGTTCCTCGCCGACGCCGGACTGCGCACCCCCGCCACCCGCAGCTTCCTGCTCGACCTGCCGGCTCCGCTGTCCGACGGCGCCCGCGCCTTCCTCGTGGCCCAGCTGAGCCGCGGTGCCGAGCGGTGGGCCGACCGCTTCGACGAGGAGGACCGCACCGCCCTCGCCCGCCTCACCGACCCCGAGGACGCCGCCGGGATCGGCCGCCGCCCCGACGCCTTCCTGCTCGCCGCGCAGACCGTCCACACGGCCCGCGCGCTGTAGGCGGCCCGCGGGCCGGACCGGCCGGATCCGCGCCGGCGCCCGCCGCCCAGGCAATACGCTGGGCGGCGGACCGCGACGGGGGCACCTCCCGCGCCCCCGGGGGCGCGGTGCCGGCATGGAGGGAGATCGGGTGGACAGCGACAGGAGCGACGGCGCCGGGGAGACCGTCCGCAACGCCGTCTCGGGCGACACGGTCGTGGCCGGCCCGGTCGTGCAGGCGGGCCGGATCGAGTCCCTGACCTTCGCCGCGGCGCCGGCACCCCCGCCCCTGACACCGCGTCAAGTGCCGCCGCCCCGGCCGGGCTTCGTCAACCGCACCGCCGAGTTCGCCGCCCTGGGCGCGGCGCTCGCCTCCTACGGACCGGACAGCCCGCCGGCCACCATCGTCATCACCGGTCTGGGCGGCGTCGGCAAGACGGAACTGGTCTCCCAGTGGGTCTGGCGGGAGCTGGCCGAGCGCTTCCCCGACGGACAGCTCTACGTCGACCTCGGCGAGGGGCGCCGCGACGGCGGCATCGATGTCGGCGGCGTCATCGGCACCCTGCTGCGCGCCCTCGGCGTCCACGAGAGCCTCATCCCCGCGGGCACCGCGGACCGCTCCGCGCTGTTCCGCTCGGCGACCGCCGGCCGCCGGCTCCTCGTGGTCATCGACAACGCCCAGCACGCCGCGGAGGTCCGGCCGGTGCTGCCCGGCCACGGACTCGCCGTCGTCCTGAGCCGCAAGCGGCTGGCCTCCCTGGAGTTGGACGGCGCGGTGGCGCTGACGGTGGCCCCGCTCGACGCCGACGCCGGTCTGCAACTGGTGCGGCGCTGGCAGCACTCGGCGGCCGAGCCGGGCACGGCGCCCGCGGCCGACCCCGGGGCGGCGGCCCGGCTGGTGGCGGCCTGCGGCGGCCTCCCGCTGGCGCTGCGCGCGGCCGGCGAATGGCTCATCGAGCGGCCGCACATGAGCCTGGAGGCCGTGGTCGACGCGCTGGCCGACGAGCAGATCAGGCCCGCGGACACCGGCCGTTCGGTCGCGGCCGTCTTCGACGCGGTCACCGCGACCTTCTGCCCGCACACCCTGGCCCTCTACCGATTCCTGGGCGCCTTCCCCGGGACGACGTTCACCGCGGAGGCCGCCGAGGCCGCGGGCGTGACCCGGTTCGAGGACGGGCTGCGCGATCTGCGCGCCGCCCACATGGCCGTCGGGGCGGGCACGCCGGGCCGCTTCCGGCTGCACGACGTGGTGGCGGCGCACGCCCGTGCGCGAACCGGCCCCGAGGAGGACGCGGCGCAGGTGCGGCGGCGGGTGACGGACTTCTACCTCACCGCCGCGGCCCGCGCCGACCGGCTCGTGCTGGGGCCGCGCCTGCGCCTCCAGGAGGCCCCGCCCGCCGCCTCGGCCCCCGGCGCGGCGACCGACGGCAGCCAGGGCCTCTTCGACACCGGCGCCGAGGCGCTCGAATGGCTGGACGCCGAGCGCGCCAATCTGCTGGCCGTGCTGCGGATGGCCGCCGACGAGGGGCGGCACGACGCGGTCTGGCGGCTGTGCGAATCGCTCTGGGCGCTCTACCACAGCCGCAAGCACTACGCCGACTGGATCGAGTCCCACCGGCTGGGCATCGAGGCGGCGCGCTGGGAGGGCCGGACCGACGCCGAGGTCCGCATGCGCAACCAACTGGCCCGCGCCCACTACTCGTTGGGTGAGTACGACCTCGCCGACGCCGAGCTGGGCAGCGCCGAGGAGCTCCTGGACGCGGTGGCCGACGCCCGGCTGCCCGGCATGATCCGCGAGACCCAGGGGCTGCTGTGCCTCGCCCGCCGGCGCCCCGAGGAGGCCATCGCCCTCTTCACCCGCGCCCTGCACGCCAACGAGGGGGACACCCACGGCATCGTGGTGCAGACCTACAACCTCGGCCAGGCGGTCCTCGCCGCCGGCCGCCCGCAGGAGGCCCTGGACCTGCTGGACGGCGCGATGGCGACGGCCCGGGCCGAGGGCGACGACGCCATGCGGCTGCGGATCGGCATCGTGCGCGGCCGCGCCTACCGGGCGTGCGGACGCTTCGCGCACGCGCTGGAAGCGGTCACCGATGCCGCGCTGCTGGCCGAGCGGCTCGGCCAGGTGGTCAAGCTGAAGGAGGCGCTGGAACTCGCGGTGGAGCTCGGCGACCGGATCCAGAACCCCCAGGTCCAGCGCGCCGGCCGGCGCATGATGAGCGAGCTGCGCCAACGCACCGGAATCGGCGAGCCGGTGGGCTGACGGCGACCTGCCGGGCCCTCAGCTTCCTTCCCCGGCGCGCGCGGTACGGGCGCTACGATCGCCCCGGCGCCGCCGCCCACTGTCCGCCGCCCACCGACCCGCCGCCCCGAGAGTGGATCCCCCGTGCCCCTGCTGCCCCGCCGCCGTCCCCGCCGCCGGCGGTCGCGCTGGGACACCGTGCCGGAGGACGCCCAGGTGCTCGGGGTGGCACGCACCCTCACCTCGGCGACCCGGCTGCTGGACGTGATGCGCCTGCTGCGCCCGGAGGACGGCATCGCGGTGTCCTACACCGTCAACCCGGGCTCGGCCTTCGCCGGCGGCCTCGCGGACTACTTCGACGGCCTGGGCGCCCGGGTGCTCAGCTGGCGCGAGGCGACCCGGCGGCCCTTCGACCTGGCCGTGGCCTGCGCCGTGCACCCCTCCATGCGGCAGCTGGACGCCCCGCTGCTGGTCATGCCGCACGGCGCCGGGTACAACCGGCTGGTCACCGAGTCCACCGGCGAGCCCGGCGCGCCCGCGGGGCTCTCCCGGCGGGAGCTGATGCGCGGCCGGCGGGTGCTGCCCGCCGCGATCGGGGTCTCGCACGAGGAGCAGATCGACCGGCTCGCCCGGACCTGCCCACAGGCCGTCCCGGTCGCCCATCTGGTCGGCGACTACTGCTGGGACCGCATCGAGCAGAGCCGCCCCCGCCGCGACCTCTACCGTGCGCGGCTGGGCGTCGGACGGGGCCGCCGGCTGGTCGTCGTCAACAGCACCTGGAGCGAGCACTCGCTGCTCGGGCGGCATCCGGACCTGCCCGCGAAGCTGGTCGCCGCGCTGCCGGCGGACGAGTTCGCGGTCGCCCTCGTCCTGCACCCCAACGTCTGGGCCCGGCACAGCCCGCACCGGGTCCACCAGCGCCTCGCCCGGGCAATGGACGCCGGGCTGCTCGTCCTGCCGCCGCAGGAGGGCTGGCGGGCCGCGCTGATCGCCAGCGACTGGGTGGTGGGGGACCACGGCAGCACCACCTTCTACTCCGCCGCCCTGCACCGCGTCCTGCTGCTCGCCGCCACCGGCCTCGACGAGTTGGACCCGGCCTCGCCCACGGCCGCCCTCAGCCGCACGGCGCCCCGGCTCGACCCCGACGGCGACCTCCTGGCCCAGCTGCTGGCCGCCGCCGAGCAGCACCGTCCGCAGCGGCTCCAGGCGCCGGTGGACGGGCAGTTGGCGGCACGGGGCGAGGCAGGACGGCGCCTCCAGGAGGTGATGTATCCGTTCCTCGCCCACCGGAACATCGCGCTGCCCGCGGACCCTCCCGTGCCGGACCCCGTCCCGGAGCCGAACCCCGAGCGGCGGGTGGCGCCGACGGCCTTCGACGTGACGGGTGAGGTGCTGCCCGACGGCTCCGTGGCCGTGCGGCGCCACCCGGTCCTGGCCCACGACGCCCACGGCCACGACGAGTCCCGCGGCTTCCTGGCCGTCACCGAGCAGGAGACCCACCGGCTGTGGCGGTCCTCGGCGGAGGTCATGGCCCGCACCGTCATCGACGGCGAACTCGCCCCCGCCGACTGGCTGCGCGCCCGCATCGACAGCCCCCGGGCGAGCCTCGATGTCGCCGTCGCCGCCCTGGCCGAGGACCGCTGCCTGCTGCTGCTGCGGCGCTGCGGCACCCTGCTCGAAGCCCATGCCCGGCGGGCCTACGGCGACCCCGGGCCGCGCCTGGACCCGCTGCTGCTCGGCGCCGCCGTACAGGTGTGGCTGAACGCGCGGCGCACCGCCGCGGAACTCTCCGGCGGGCTGCTCGTCCGCACCGGAGCGCGCACCCTCGACGTGGCCTTCACCTGGCCGCCGTGACCGGACGGGCGGCGGCGACAACAGGCCGCCGCCCGCACCCGCTCGCCCTGGCCCTAGCCCTGCATCGGCTTCGGGTGGATCACGGCGAAGGTCGCGCCCTGCGGGTCGGTCACCACGGCCATCCGCCCGGCGACCATGTCGAAGGGCTCCTGGAGCACGGCGCCGCCGGCCGCGGTCACCTTCGCGACCGTGGCATCGGTGTCGTCCACCGCGAAGTACGCCAGCCAGTGCGAGGGGGTGTCGGCGGGCATCTGCGCGGACATCGGCTGCATGCCGCCCACCGGGCGGTCGTTCACCGTCAGGCCGTAGTAGTGCTCGGCCCCCTCCATCGGAGAGCTGTCGATGCCGAAGGCCTCCTGGTAGAAGGTCCCGGCCGCGGAGGGCTCGGTGGTGTTCAGCTCGTTCCAGATCAGCGCGCCCGCCTCGTTGACGACGCCGGCGCCGGAGAAGTCCTTGGCCTGCCAGAGGCCGAACACCGCTCCCGTGGGGTCGGCCACGACGGCCATCCGGCCCAGCTCCATCACGTCCATGACGGGCATCAGGACCGTGCCGCCGCCCTTGGTCACCGCCTGGGCGGCGGCCTCCGCGTCGGCGGCCGCCAGATAGGTGGTCCATACCGTCGGCGGCGCGGGCTGGCCGCCCATCGGGACCGCGGCCATGATGCCGGCCACCGGCTTCCCGTGCAGCTCGCACACGGCGTAGCCACCGGTCTCCGCCGGCCCGATCTTTCCGGTCCACCCGAGGACCTGGGAGTAGAAGTCGATGGCGGCTTGCTGGTCAGGGGCCGCGAGATCGACCCAGCAAGGCGTCCCGGGCTGGTAGGGGTCGGTGACTTCGGACATCGTGGCCTCCTCGACGGGGGCGCCTCCCCCGGCGCGCGGCACGGGGGAGGAGCAGGGCGAAGCGGAGGTACCGGCCCCGATCGGCGCACCGCGGGGCCGCCCCGCACTCACCCTCCACACTTCCTGGCGTCCGCCGCCCCCGCCACTCGGGTACGCCGCGGCGCCGCCCGGTCGGGGCCGGGCGGCGCCGTCGGGAAGCCGGGTCAGCCCACGTCGAAGGTGGCCGGGTCCGGGCCGAGGCGGTTGCCGGAGTCCAGCGCGGCGAGGGTCGCGAGGTCCGCGTCGTCCAGGGAGAAGTCGAAGACGTCGATGTTCTCGGCGATGCGCGAGGGCGTCACGGACTTCGGGATGACGACATTGCCCAGCTGGAGGTGCCAGCGCAGCACCACCTGAGCGGGCGTCTTGCCGTGCTTGGCGGCGAGCTCGGCGAGCGCCGCGTGCTCCAGGAGGCCCTTGCCCTGGCCCAGCGGCGACCAGGCCTCGGTGGCGATGCCGTGCCGGGCGTGGAAGGCGCGGGACTCGGCCTGCTGGAACTGCGGGTGCAGCTCGATCTGGTTGACGGCCGGGACGACGGAGGTCTCGCCCAGCAGCCGCTCCAGATGCCCGGGCAGGAAGTTGGAGACGCCGATCGCCCTGGCGCGGCCGTCCGCCTGGATCTTCTCCAGGGCCTTGTACGTGTCGACGTAGGTGTCCCGGGAGGGCAGCGGCCAGTGGATCAGATAGAGGTCCACGTACTCCAGGCCGAGCTTGGTGAGGGAGGTGTCGAAGGCCTTCAGCGTGGCGTCGTACCCCTGGTCGCCGTTCCAGAGCTTGGTCGTGACGAACAGCTCCTCACGGGGGAGGCCGGACGCCGCGAGTGCCTTGCCCGTGCCCTCTTCGTTGCCGTAGATCGCCGCGGTGTCGATGCTGCGGTACCCGGCGTCCAGGGCCTGGCCGACGGCGGTGAACGCCTGGTCGTCCTCGATCTGCCAGACGCCGTAGCCGAGCTGGGGCATCGCGATGCCGTTGTTGAGCGTGATGGAGGGAACCTTGCTCACGGGTGAATCGGTCCTTCGGTCGACTGTCGCGTTCACGGATGTCAACGGGCATCCGCGGTTCCGCATTCCCACGCCGGTCCACGGAATGCGTCCGGCCTGCGGCGGAAGGCGGCCGCGGGGCCGGACGCGGGGTCGGGTTCGCCGAGGGCGAACGCCCCGCCGCGCAGCTGCGCACCACGAGGCCCGTCCGGGCCGCCGCGCCCCTCACGTCCCGTAGAGCGCGTCCACCTCGACCGAGTACGCCGTCTCGATCGCCTTGCGCTTGAGCTTCAGCGACGGGGTCAGCAGCCCGTGCTCCTCGCTGAACTGGTGGGCCAGTATCCGGAACGTACGGATCGACTCGGCCTGGGAGACCAGGGTGTTGGCGGCGACGACGGCACGCCGGATCTCGGTCTCCAGGTCCGGGTCGCGCACCAGGTCGGTCGGCGGCATCTCCGGCTTGTCGCGCATGGCCAGCCAGTGGGTGACCGCCTCCGGGTCCAGGGTCACCAGCGCGGCGATGAACGGGCGGTCGTTGCCGACCACGATGCACTGCGCCACCAGCGGATGCGCCCGCACCCGCTCCTCCAGGCCCACCGGCGAGACCGTCTTGCCGCCGGAGGTCACCAGGATCTCCTTCTTCCGGCCGGTGATCGTCAGATAGCCGTCCTCGTCGAGTGCGCCGAGGTCACCGGTGGAGAACCAGCCGTCGTGCAGCACGGCGTCAGTCGCCTTGGGGTCGTTGTGGTAGCCGTGGAAGACCTGCCCTCCGTAGAGCCAGACCTCGCCGTCCTCCGCGATGTGCACGGTGGTGCCCGGCACGGGGGTCCCGACGGTGCCGAAGCGGGTGCGTTCGGGCGGGTTGGCGGTGGCGGCCGCGGTGCTCTCCGTCAGGCCGTAGCCCTCGAAGATCCGCACGCCGGCGCCGGCGAAGAACAGCCCGAGGCGGCGCTCCATCGCCGAGCCGCCCGACATCGCGTGCCGCACCCGGCCGCCCATCGCCGATCTGACCTTGCTGTAGACCAGCTTGTCGAAGAGCTGGTGCTGCATCCGCAGCGAGGCGCTGGGCCCGGACCCGATGCCGAAGGCCTTGTTCTCCTGCGCCTCGGCGTAGCGGACCGCGATCTCGACGGCCTTGTCGAACGGTGCGACCTTGCCGTCCGCCTCCGCCCGCCGCCGGGCCGCCGCGAAGACCTTCTCGAAGATGTACGGCACCGCGAGGATGAACGTCGGCTGGAGGGACTGCAGATCGGGCAGCAGGGCACGGGCCGCGAGCTCCGGCTGGTGGCCCAGCTTGACCCGGCCGCGGATCGCGGCGACCTGCACCATCCGGCCGAAGACATGCGCCAGCGGCAGGAAGAGCAGGGTGGCCGCCTCGTCACCCGGTTTGGAGTGGAAGACCTTCTCGTAGCGGAGCACCATGTTGTCGGACTCGGCCATGAAGTTGGCGTGGGTGATCAGGCAGCCCTTGGGGCGTCCGGTGGTGCCGGAGGTGTAGATGATCGTCGCCGTGGCGTCCGGGGTGACGGCCATGCGGTGCCGGTGGACCACGTCGTCGTCGATGTGCGCACCGGCCGCGGTCAGTTCGGCCACCGGGTCGCCGTCCAGCTGCCACAGCTTGCGCAGATGCGGCAGCCGGTCGATGACCGAGCCGATGGTCATCGCATGGTCCTCGTGCTCGACCAGGCAGGCCGAGACGTCCGCGTTGTGCAGCATCCAGAAGACCTGCTCGGCCGAGGACGTCGGATACAGCGGCACGGACTGGACGCCGATCGACCACAGCGCGAAGTCGAACAGGGTCCACTCGTAGCACGTACGGGACATGATGCCGATCCGGTCGCCGAACCGGACGCCCTGCGCGAGCAGGCCCTTGGCCAGCGCGAGGACCTCGTCCCGGAATTGCCCGGCGGTGACGTTCTGCCAGTTTCCCTCGTCGTCCTTACGCGCCAGCGCGACGCGTCCGGGATCGGCTTCGGCGTGCTCGTAGACGATGTCCGCCAGCCCGCCGACCCGGGGCGCGGTCGCCAGTGGCGGGACGGTGAACTCGCGCAATGACCCAGCTCCTCGTGGTGCTCCTCACAAGGCCGCGACCGTACCCCACGGTGACCGGATCCGGCAGAGCCGTACCACGTCACGAAAGCGGCTGCACGGGAACTGGCCAACCGGCGAAATCGGGCTACTTCGGAGAAGCGGGGACACGTTCCCGCCGGTTCAACGTCGGACGATCACGACGCCGGGACCATATCTGCACCAAATCTCTGCACGTGGGAAGGGCGTTCCCGCCGCGGGGGGCGACACCGCCGCGGACGGCTCGGCCGGCGGGCCCGGACAGCGGGCCGGGGGCCGGTGGACCGGTCACCGCCCGGTCAGGGGAGCTGCAGCCGGTCGCCGCCGGCCAGGATCGCGTCGGCGAGCGCCTCGGCCGGTCCCCGGGCCGCGCGGTCGCGGTCTCCATGGAGAAGAGCGAAATCCACCCCGCCCAGTTCCGGCAGACCGGCGCGTGGCGAGATCTCATCCAAACCTGGCGGGATCATGCCCCTTGTATGTGCCATAACGCCCAGCCCTGCCCGGGTTGCGGCGATCAGTCCGTTGAGGCTCGCGCTGGTGCAGACGATCCGCCACTCCCGGCCCGCGCGCTCCAGCGCCTCCAGGGCCCGGGCGCGGCTCAGCGCGGGCGAGGGGAAGACGACCAGCGGGACCGGCCGCTGCGGATCCAGGCGCAGCCGCCCGGCGCCGACCCACACCAGACGGTCGCGCCACACCAGCCGCCCGTGGGGCGCCTCCGGGCGCCGCTTGGCGAGGACGAGATCGAGCCGCCCGGCCGCCAGCAGCTCGTGCAGGGTCCCCGACAGCTCGACCCGCAGCTCCAGATCGACCTCGGGGTGGTCCCGCCGGAACCCTTCGAGGACCTCCGGCAGCCGGGTCAGCACGAAGTCCTCCGAGGCGCCGAAGCGGAGCCGGCCGCGCAGCCGGGTCCCCGTGAAGAAGCTCGTGGCCCGCTCGTTGGCCTCCAGGATCGTCCGGGCGAAGCCGAGCATCGCCTCGCCGTCCTCGGTCAGCTCCACGCCGTGGGTGTCCCGGGCGAACAGCCGGCGCCCGGCGGTCTCCTCCAGCTTCCGCACGTGCTGGCTCACGGTCGACTGCCGCAGCCCGAGCCGGTGCGCGGCCTGCGTGAAGCTCAGGGTCTGCGCCACGGCGAGAAAGGTGCGCAGCTGCACGGGTTCGAACACGGACCCTCCGTCCCGGCCACCCCGTCACCGGGCGCGGCCGCCGTTCATCGCCGACCGCTCACGGCCGCCGCCCATCGTGGAACGTGATAGCAGTGACCATGGTAAACAGGGTTCCCGATCGTCGCAGGTCGCGGCAGTCTGGACGGGGCCGCAGCGGCACCGCGCCGGGCGGCCCCGCCCGAGAGCCGCCGAACGACCGAAGCGAGATCCATGCACCGCGCTGCGCCCAAGCTGCCCTCCTGGCTGCCCGTGGACGGATTCATCCTGGCGCTGCTGGGGACCGTCGGACTGGCCGCGCTGCTGCCCGCCCGCGGACCGGGCGCCACCGTCGCCGAGGGCGCCTCGACCGCGGCCGTGGCACTGCTCTTCTTCCTCTACGGCGCCCGGCTCTCCACCCGCGAGGCGCTCGACGGGCTGCGCCACTGGCGGCTCCATCTCACCGTCCTGGCCTGCACCTTCGTGCTGTTCCCCGCGCTCGGTCTGGCCGCCCGCCTGCTGGTCCCCGAGGTGCTGCCGACCACCCTCTACACCGGGCTGCTGTTCCTGTGCCTGGTGCCGTCCACGGTCCAGTCCTCGATCGCCTTCACCGCCCTGGCCCGCGGCAATGTCGCGGCGGCGATCTGCGCCGGCTCGTTCTCCAGCCTCGCCGGCATCGTCCTCACCCCGCTGCTGGCGGGCCTGGTGCTGCCCGGCGACGGCGGTGGCTTCCGCGCCGGTTCGCTGCTGCCGATCGTCTGCCAGCTGCTGCTCCCGTTCCTCGCCGGGCAGCTGCTGCGGCGGTGGATCGGCGGCTTCCTCACCCGCCACAAGAAGGTCCTGGGCCGGGTGGACCGCGGCTCGATCCTGCTCGTCGTCTACGCCGCCTTCAGCGCCGGCGTCGTGAGGGGCATCTGGCACCAGGTCTCCGCGCTGCGGCTGCTGTGCCTGCTGGGGGTGGAGGCGGTGCTGCTCGCGGTGATGCTGACGGCCACCTCGTACGGCGCCGGGAAGCTCGGCTTCCGCCGCGAGGACCGGATCGCGATCACCTTCGCCGGCTCGAAGAAGAGCCTGGCGGCCGGTCTGCCGATGGCCAGTGTCCTCTTCGGCGCGCAGGCCGGGCTCATGGTGCTGCCGCTGATGCTGTTCCACCAGATGCAGTTGATGGTGTGCGCGTTCCTGGCGAAGCGGATGGCGGCCCGCACGGTGCCGGAGCCACGGCGCGCGGCGGCCCCGGCCGGTCCCGGCGGCGCCGCCCCGGCAGAGGCCGTGGCAGCAGCCGGCCGGCGGCCGCCGGGACCGCGCGACTGAGGTCAGCCCCTAACGCCCCGCGCCCCGCACCCGGTCCAGCGGGAGCCCGAGGACCAGTGGGCCGGGCGCGGCGGCGTTCTCGGTGCGCAGGGCGGCCAGTTCGGCATCGCCGAGGGCGCGGCCGTAGACGCGGACCTCGTCCAGCGCGCCGGTGAACTGGGCCCGGCCGTCGGGCTTCTGGCCCAGGTGCACCCCGAACACCGAGCCCCGGCTGACCGACCCCGGGACGTCGGGCACCACGGTGGTCTCGCCGCCGTCCACGGTGAGCAGCAGCCGGCCGCCGGTGCGGCGCAGCGCCAGATGGTGCCAGCCGCCGTCGTTGTAGGCGCCGTGGGTCACGGCCTGGGCGGTGGCGGCCGGGGCGGCGCCGTCGACGGCGGTCAGGCGGCCGACGAGCCGGCCGTGGGCGGGGTCCCCCTCCACCTCGACCTGCGGGCTCCGGGTGCCCACGCCGCCCATCCACAGCAGCGGCTGCTCGCCGGTCGTGGCGTTGTAGCGGAACCACAGACTGCACGTGAAGTCGCGGGCGCCCAGGGGCAGGGAGGGGCGGAAGGGGAGGCGGACCGCGCCGTCGGTGCCGTCGAAGGAGAGCGCCCGGCCGAAGCGGCCGTCGGTGCCGCGGGGGCCGCCGAGCACGAGCGCGGGCCGGGCGCCCCGGGCGGTGTCGCGGGTGGTGGGGTCGGGCCCGCGGCGCGGGCCGAGCCAGGCCTCGGTGAAGCGCGCGAAGCGGATCTCGTCCCGGGCGTCGGCCGCGCCGCCCTCGTACATCAGGCCGGTGACCTCGGGGGAGAGGGCCACCAGGTCCGAGTAGCCGGACCAGTCGGTGGTGACCCGGGCGCCGCGCTCCACGCCCTCCCAGGTGCGGCCCTCGTCCCAGGAGGTGCGGATGGTCATGGTGCGGCGCCGGTCGGGGTCGGCGGGCGCCGCGAGGAGGGTGCGGCTGCGGCCGCCCGCGGCGGACGAGTGCGGCAGCAGCAGCGCGGAGCCCTGCACCATCGGCGTGTAGAGGTCGGGCAGGGCGCGGAACGGCGCGCTGAACGATGCCCCGCCGTCGCGGCTGACGGCCGCGGTGCGATGCCCCAGGTCGGTGCCGTCCTGCTCCCGGCCGTTGACGTAGACCGAGCCGTCCGAGCGTTCCAGGAGGGCCATCTCGGAGGGCTTCTGGCGGAAGGTGCCGTCGGCGGCGACCGGCCAGCTGTCCAGCGCGCCGACCTTCCAGGTGGTGCCGCCGTCGTCGCTGTGCACCAGCGCGGCGTGGTTGGCGGTGACCCGGTTGCCCGCGTAGCTCTCGGAGTTGATGCCGACGACCAGCCGGCCGCGGTGCCGCCCATGGGTGAGCTGGATGCCGTGCAGGGGGCCGGTGGCGTACCAGGAGTTCCACTGCGGGGGGCGGATGGCGGGGGTCAGGTCCCGGGGCGCGGACCAGGACGCGCCGTCGTCGTCGCTGTACTGGAGGTGCGGGGTGCGATCGCAGGGGACATCGCAGCTGAGGCCGTCGGTGCGGCCCTTGTTGTAGGTCTCGGCCAGCACGATGCGGCCGGTGCGGCGGTCCACGACGGGCGCCGGGTTGCCGTGGGTGTCGCCGCCTCCGCGGTTGACGACCTGGAGCGGGCCCCAGGTGCGTCCGCCGTCGGTGGACCGCTTGAGCACCAGGTCGATGTCGCCGGCGTCCCCGCAGTCGTGCCGCCGTCCCTCGGCGAACGCGAGGAGGGTTCCCTGGGCGGACTCCACGACGGCCGGTATACGGAAGCAGAAGTAGCCCTGTTCCCGGGACGCCTTGAAGAGGATCTGCTGGTCGAATCCGCCGGCCGGGGCGGTCGTGGCGGCGGCCGTGGCACCGGGCGCACCGCCGGGCGCGGCCTGTGCGGGGGCGGTGGGCAGGAGGGCGAGGGCGGTGGCGGCCAGCGCGGCGAGCAGGGCCGCGGCACGGCGGTGCGGGGGTCTGCTGCGGTGAGCGGGGTGTGCGCGGAGAACTGACGTCATGGTCCGGCCTGCCCTTCGGCATCGGCGTCGGGTCATCAGGACATCCCACGTCCTATGTGCATCGCGACGGAAGCTACTGCCGCGTGCGGACCGCGACAAGGAGCATGCGTCGGTTCTCCGCGCCGCAACCGGAATTCACCCGCCCGGCCCGCAAGAGCTGCGCTGGGTGTGCCGGACGGGGCGCGGGGGAGCCGAGTGCCCAGTGCGCCGGATGCCCCCGAGGCCGCGCGTCCGGACTCCCACGGCACCGCGTCCCCCTTGCCTCACGGCCGCAGCACCACCTTGCCGAGGTTGGCCCGGGCCTCGATGATTTCGTGCGCCTTCGCGGCCTCGGCCAGCGGCAGTTCGGCATGGACAGCGGCCCGCAGCCGGCCGGATCCGGCCAGCTCCCACAGGAGTTCCCCGTCGCGGGCGTAGCGCTCGCGGTGGACGGCGGCGAAGCGGCGCATCGTCATCCCGGTGATGGTCCGGTCGCCGGCCAGCAGCGCGTACGCCGGGACCGTGCCGCCACCGGAGTTGAAGAAGACCAGCCGCCCACCGGGGACCGACGCGGCCAGCGCCCGCGGCAGCAGCTCGCCCCCGACGCCGTCCAGCACGATGTCGACCGGCTCACCCCAGGACTCCTGGTCGTAGGTGACCACCTCATCGGCCCCCAGCCCGAGGAGGAACTCCGCCTTCGCGGCCGAGCCGACGGCGGCCACCACCCGCGGAACGCCCCGCAGCTTGGCGAGTTGGACGGCGAGATGCCCCACGCCGCCCGCCGCGCCGGTGATCAGCACGGATTCGGCATCCCGCGGCGCGGCGGTGTGCAGCACGGCGAGCGCGACATGCCCGCCGCGCACCAGCGCCACCGCTTCCACGGCGCTCGCGCCGTCCGGGATCCGGCTCGCCAGGACGGCGGGGGCGAGGGCGAGTTCGGCGTAGGAGCCGGTGAGGGTGAGCGAGGTGACGCGGTCCCCGACGGCGAAGCCGGTGACGTCCGGCCCGAGCGCGACGACCGCACCGGCGATCTCGCCGCCGGGCATGGCGGGCAGGGGATCGCCGCCCCCGTTGCCGTCGCCGCGCACCCGCCGCACGCACGGCAGCGTGACGCCGATCGCCTCGGTGCGGACGAGGAGTTCACCGGGCCCGGGCTCCGGCGCCTCGGCCTCCTCGACGCGCAGCACCTCGGGACCGCCGTAGGCATGGAAACGGACTCGGCGCACGGGCCACCTCCTGGACGATGTCTCCGGTCGGCACACACCGCCGGATGTCATTGGATGGCCCAACGATAACGGGAAACCCGTTGGTGTCACCCATGTTTTTTCGTAGGGACTCCCCATGATTCCCGGGTACGGTGGTCCCATGTCCGACCTCCCCTACGCCCCCAGCCGCATCCGCGCGCTCCCCAGCTGGCTGCTCGGCCGCGCCGCCGCCCGAGGACACCGGCTCGTCGCTGACGCTTTGGCCGCCGAGGGCATGCGGATGATGCACCACGCCGTGCTGTCGGCGGTCGCCGAACTCGGCCCGGTCTCCCAGGCGGAGCTGGGCCGGACGCTGGGCATCGACCCCAAGGACATGGTCGCGCTCGTCAACGACCTCCAGCGGGACGGGCTGGTGACCCGCACCCCCGACCCGGGCGACCGGCGCAAGAACGCCGTCGAGATCTCCGCCGACGGCCGGCGGCGGCTGCGCCGCACCCAGCGGCTCGGCGACCGGGCCAACGCGGAACTGACCGCCGCCCTGACCCCCGCCGAACGCGAGCAGCTGATCGCCCTGCTCACCCGGATCGCGCTGCCCGGGGAGTGACTCCCGGCGGCGGGATTCTGTGCGACCGGCCGTCGGGCGTCACCCGCAGGCCGCCGCCGCGGCAACCCGTCCCCGGACCGGCCCGCCGCGGACCTATCCGGCCGCTCCCGGCACCGCCACCCGGTGCTCGCCCGCGTACACGTTCATCGAGGAGCCGCGCAGAAACCCGATCAGGGTCAGCCCGGTCTCGGCGGCCAGGTCGACGGCGAGCGAGGACGGCGCCGAGACCGCGGCCAGCACCGGAATGCCCGCCATCACGGCCTTCTGCGCCAGCTCGAACGAGGCCCGCCCGGAGACCATCAGCACACACGAGGACAGCGGCAGCCGCCCCTCCTGCAGCGCCCGGCCGATGATCTTGTCGACGGCGTTGTGCCGCCCCACGTCCTCCCGGATGTCCAGCAGGTCACCGTCCACCGTGAACAGCGCCGCGGCATGCAGCCCCCCGGTCCGCTCGAACACCCGCTGGGCGGCCCGCAGCCGGTCGGGCAGCGCGGCCAGCGTCGCCGGCGTGACCCGGACCGGGGCGCCGGGGCCGGCGTCCAGCGGCCAGCGGGTGCGGGTGCGCACCGCGTCCAGGCTGGCCTTGCCGCACAGCCCGCACGACGACGTCGTATAGACGTTGCGCTCCAGGGTGATGTCCGGGACCGGCACCCCGTCCGCGAGCCGCACATCCACCACGTTGTAGGAGTTCATCCCCTCCCCGCTCCCGGCCTCGCCCGCGGGGGAGGGGTCCGGGGTGGTCGCCCCCGCGCAGTAGACGATGTGCGCCAGCTCGTCGGCGCGCGCCAGGACCCCCTCGCTGACCAGGAATCCGGCGGCGAGAGCGAAATCGTCACCCGGCGTGCGCATCGTGATCGCCAGCGGCTTGCCGCCGAGCCGGATCTCCATCGGCTCCTCGGCGACGAGGGTGTCCGGACGGGTGCTCGCGACACCGTCGCGGATGCGGATGACGCGGCGTCGCTCGGTGACCCGTCCCATGTCTGATCAGTCCCGTCCTCACCGGCCCTGGACCCGGTGGCGTAGCGGCGGACAGCCGAAGCGGTCCGGAGTGCGGCGGCTGCCGTGCGGTGCGGGCGCGTGGTGCCCCACGACGGCCCCGCCCCGCCCGGCCTCCTCATTCTCCCGCACGGGCCACGGCCCCGGCCTCAGCGCCCCGGCCCGCCGGGCGCCGCCTCCTTCCCCGCCTCCTTCAGCTCCCGGCCGCCGAAGGCGCCCGAGCCGTCGGCCGCGGCCCAGGCCGCCTCCAGCCCGGCCTGGTCCAGCGTCCGCCAGTCCGGGGTGTCCTGGACGAACGCCCGTCCCAGCCGCCGCCCCAGCTCGACCATGCTCCGGCCGGTCCTGCCCCGCTCGGCGCCGTACTCCTCCAGGGCGTCCGGCCGCTCCGGCAGGGCCCGCAGCGCGGCCTCCAGCGCGGCGGCGTCCTGGAGCGCCTTGACCGCGCCGCCGCCGGTGTGCGGCCGGGCGACGGTGGCGGCATCGCCCGCGAGCAGCAGCCGGCCGGACGTGTAGCGCGGCGCCGTGAAGTCGTACATGGGCTGGAGGAACAGCTCCTGACGGGTCGTCAACCGCATCAGCCCACCCCAGTACGGCGGCAGCAACTCGCCCGTGACGTACCGGAGATGGTCGTGCAGCGCGTCGGTGAGGGCGCCGGGCGGCAGCCCCGCGGGGGCGTCCGGCCCGAGGTCGAGGTCCTCGGGCGGCGCGGTGTACAGCACCCAGTTGGCGCGCAGTCCGCCGCGGCCGTCGGGGATGCGGTAGATGATGACGTGCCCGCCGGGGAAGACGCCGTAGACGCAGTCCTCCTCCGCCCACGGTTCGGACGGCAGGCCGGGACAGTCCAGCGCCGCCATCCGGTCGGCCGGCACAGTGCCCCGCCAGGCCAGATAACCGGCGTAGTCGGGCCGGACACCGGGGAACGCGGCTTCGCGTACCACCGAGCGATAGCCGTCCGCACCGATGACCAGATCGAAGCGCTCCGAACGGTCCCCACCGGCGGCGCGGCCGTCCGCCCCGCCGGCGCCCGAAGCGCCCGAGGCCGCGGCACCGCTCCCGTCGCCACCCCCGTCGCCCCCGAAACGCAGCACCGCCCCGTCCGCGTCGCCGTCCACCCCCGCCACCCGGGTCCCCGGCCGGAACACCGTGTCCTGCGGCAGTCGTTGACGTAACTCCCGCCAGAGCGGGCCCCAGCAGTACGAGCGGAACGGGAAGGGCTGGACGGCGATCTGGCGGCCGAGCGGGGCGGCGCCGTCACGGACGTACCAGCGGCGGGTGGTCAGCTGCGCCCACGGCATCGAGGTGTCCAGATACCCGGCCGCCGCGAGTTCGGCGTACCGGGCATCGTGCACCACGAGGCCGACTCCCCGGTCCGCGAGCAGACCCGCGGTGCGTTCGTGGAGGGTGATCCGGCCGGCGCCGGCGCGATGGGCGGCCAGTGCCGCGGCGCATCCGGCGATGCTGCCGCCCACGACGGCGACATCGGCCCCTGCGATCGTCATGCGGTGCGTGCTCATACGGCGCCCCCTGCGCTGTCCGCAGCCGAGGGTCGGTCGGCCGCCCGGTTCGATCGGCCGCATTGTGGCAGGTGATTCCCTCCGGCGCCCGGAGTTCCGAAAAGACAGCGGGAATTACGTACATGCGGCGGAGGAGGGATGGCCGGGCGACAGCCTGGGTATATGCCTGAGCCGGGGCCGAACGAGTGAATCGGCCCGCGGTGAAGCGGCCCGGTGGCGGGATCTGTGGGGGGTCCCGTCATCGGGCGTTCGCCTTGTCGGCCCGGTGCGCGAGCCCGCGGCCGAGCCGATCGCGCGCCCCTCTCGAAGCACCCGCGCACCCTCCCCGCCCGCGCCGCCCCGGCCTCTGCCCGGCCGCCGCGCCCCTGCTCGGAGCGGCTCCCCACCCGTGACCCCCGGCCCGGGCTCCCGTCGTTCCGCTCCGTGAGATCACCCCCGGTCGAGCCCCGGCGTCCGGGTAATGTGCCTGTGGATCACTCTGATCATCCCGATCGTGCTGATCACCCCGATGTACCGGCAGCACCACCCGCACCGGGCACCGACCGACCACGAATCACGAATGGCGAGACGCACATGAGCGAAGGGACAGCACCGGCGGCCGGCGACGCGGCCTCCGTCGCTGACGAGGCGGCCCGCGAGCAGCTGCGCTACCTGCGCGGCAGCATCGACAACCTCGACGCCGCCCTGGTGCATCTGCTCGCCGAGCGCTTCAAGTGCACCCAGCAGGTCGGCGAACTCAAGGCCCGCCACCACCTGCCGCCCGCCGACCCGGCCCGCGAGGCCGCACAGATCGAACGGCTGCGCCGCCTGGCCGAGGACGCCAGGCTGGACCCGGCCTTCGCCGAGAAGTTCCTCAACTTCATCATCGGCGAAGTGGTCCGCCACCACCGGGCGATCGCCGACCGCACCCAGGAAGAGGCGGAGGAGCGCACCGAACCGGCTGCGGGCTGAGTGCGGGGCTTTCGTCGTGGGGGAGGGGCGAGTGGTGGGGGCTGCTCGCCCCTCCTCGCGTGTAGCAACTCCCCTTCTTCCGGGGTGACTTGGTGAACCATCTGGGCATGGGGGACCCCGCTCGTGCCCGGGGTGCCTGGCTGCACTGAGTACGGCTCGGGGTATCCGCTCCACCGAGTACGGCCACGAATCCGGGCGCCTCTGTACCCCGTCACCCACCGGCCGTCTCGTACGGCGCCTCCACCCCTCGGCCACCGGCCGTCCCCCCGCAGCCACATCAGCCATCGGCCACCCCGCCCGCCGTCGCGCGTCCCTCGCACACCCACCACCCCACCCACCCCGACCGCCTCACCCGGGTGGCCCCGTCGCCCGGGCCGAGTGACACTCGCCATACCTGACGCCGGACCGTCCCGCGGTGCCCGCATGCCCACTACCGTCCAGTAGCGCGGTCCCCCGGGGACCGCCGAGCGCCACCACCCTGCCCCTCCGGCCGTGCACCGAGAGCGGAGACAACGATGGCCCCCACCTCCCCGTCCACCCCGAACGCGCAGCGGGACGCGCACACCACCCCCGCCCCCACGCTCGTTCTCAAGCCCGGTACCGCCTGGCAGGACGCCTGGCAGCGCAGCCTGGCCGCGGCCCCTGAGGCGTTCCGCGACGACCGGGCCCTGAACCTCTGGGCCGGCGCCTGGCACCCGGACGGCGATCCGCTGCCCGCCACCAGCCCCGTCGACGGCACCCCCATCGCCGGCCCGCCCCGCCTGGACGCGGACGCCGCCCTGCACGCCGTACGGGCCTCCCTCGACCAGCACCGGGCCTGGCGCGAGGTCCCGTTGACCGAGCGCAAGGCCCGGATCTCCGCCACCCTCGACGCGCTGACCGAGCACCGTGAACTGCTCGCCCTGCTCCTGGTCTGGGAGATCGGCAAGCCCTGGAAGCTCGCCCAGGCCGACGTCGACCGCGCCATCGACGGCGTCCGCTGGTACGTCACCGAGATCGAGCGGATGCTCGCCGACCGCACCCCGCTGCCCGGCCCGGTCAGCAACATCGCCAGCTGGAACTATCCGATGTCGGTGCTGATCCACGCGATGCTGGTGCAGGCACTGGCCGGCAACGCGGTGATGGCCAAGACCCCCACCGACGGCGGCCTGGTGTGTCTGACCCTCGCCTGCGCCCTGGCCGCCCGCGAGGGGGTGCCGGTCACCCTCGTCAGCGGCAGCGGCAAGGAGTTGTCGCCCGCCCTGGTCCGCTCGCCCGAGATCGGCTGCGTCTCCTTCGTCGGCGGGCGGGACACCGGCGCCCGGGTCGCCACCGCCGTCGCCGACCTCGGCAAACGCCACATCCTCGAACAGGAGGGCCTCAACACCTGGGGCATCTGGAACTTCAGCGACTGGCAGGCCCTGACGCCGCTGCTGCGCAAGACCTTCGACTACGCCAAGCAGCGCTGCACCGCCTACCCCCGCTTCGTCGTCCAGCGCGAGGCCTTCGCCGACTTCCTCACCGCCTATCTCCCGGCGGTCCGCAGCGTGCGCTTCGGACACCCGCTGGCCGTCGCCGATCCCGCGGACCCGCTCCCGGAACTCGACTTCGGCCCGCTGATCAACGCCGGCAAGGCCAAGGAGCTGGCCGACCTCACCTCCGAGGCGATCACCCGGGGCGCCGTCCCCCTGCACCGGGGCAGCCTCGCCGACGGCCGCTTCCTGCCCTCCCAGGACACCTCGGCCTACTTCCCGCCCACCACGCTGCTGGCCCCGCCCTCCTCCTCCCCGCTCCACCATTCCGAGCCCTTCGGCCCCGTCGACACGATCGTGCCCGTCGACACCGAGGCCGAGCTGCTCACCGCCATGAACGCCAGCAACGGCGCCCTCGTCGCCAGCCTGTCCTGCGACGACAAGGACACCTACGACCGCCTCGCCCCGCAGATCCGCGCCTTCAAGGTCGGCCACGGCAAGCCCCGCTCCCGCGGCGACCGCGACGAGCTGTTCGGCGGCTTCGGCAACTCCTGGAGCGGCGCGTTCGTGGGTGGCGAACTCCTGGTCCGCGCGGTGACCGAGGGCCCGTCCACCGAACGCCTGCCGGGCAACTTCCCGGACTATCACCTGATGCCGTAGCGGACCGCCGGCCCGGCGCTCCGGGCGGGCAGCGGACGCGGGCACGCCCGACGTCCGCCTATCCGATCCCCTGCCGGTCCGGATGCGAGGCGAACCGCCGGTCCGACGGCGAGGGTGCCGCACGCTCGATCGCCTGGAGGAGCAGCGTGCGGTGCCGCACCAGCGGCTGCTGCCGATCCCGCGGCACGAGCAGCAGCAGATCGTCGATCCCGGCCAGGAGCCGCCGGCTGACCTGCGGGCCGGACACCGCGGCCACCCGGATCTCGGTCAGGCCCAGATCCACCAGATCCGTCCAGCCCGGAATGCTCTGCGTCAGCCGCACCGCACCCCGGCGGTCCCGGTGCTGGACCGTCCCGAGCGGCAGCGGCGCCACCGCCGCCAGAATCTGCACGATCCGGTCCAGGCATTGCACGGCCGTGGTCGGATCGTTCACCGCCGGCGACAGCGCCCGCAGCGCGATGTCCGACAACTGCCGCAGGCCGAGCCCGAGATCCTGGTGAAAGGTCCGTTCCATCCCCACCGACACCGTGTACCGCAGCGCCCGCCGCGGTGGCGCTGCCCCGCCGTGCACCGCGAGCACCGGCGTCCCCGGCAGCACGAAGTCCCCGGTCCGCGGGATCAGCCGCAGGACCACCCCGTGCCGCCGCGCCACCCGCACCAGCCGGGCCACATGCACATCCTTCAGCACCCCGGCCCGCCCCTCATGCGCCACACGCCCTGTCTCAGGCCCCTCCGGCACCCCGGATCCCGCGCCCTCCGCCCCCGTCCCCTGCCGCTCCAGCATCCGCAGCGCCTCCCGGGCGATGCGGTCGACCACCGGCCCCACCTGCATCAGCCGCAGCGTGGCGGACACATAGACGACGAACAGCACCAGGCTCAGCCCCACCAGCAGCAACGTCATCAGCGTCTGCACCAGGGGCACCGAGGTCACCTGCCGTGCGCTCCGCTCACTCTCGAAGGAGGTGAGCACCAGCAGCGAGAACAGGAAGGTCGCGAGAAAGACCGTGAAGGTGAGCTTGCTGATCCGGCTGCGGATGAAGATCCGCACCACCCGCGGGGTGCGCTGACCGCTCGCCATCTGCAGCGCGACCAGCGAAATGCTGAAGACCACGCCGATGAAGGTCAACATCGCCGAGCTGATCGTCGTCACGATGACCTTGGTGTCCTCGGTGAGCGCGACCAGCTCACGGATCTCCGCGTAGGCATTGACCCGGTGCAGATGCGCGAGGATCTCCTCGTCCAGTGCGCCGGCCGCCCACCACAGCAGGACCGCACACACCAGCCCCGCCATGGGGGCGAACCAGAAGGTGTCCCGCAGATGCTCCCGCAACGGCGAAAGCGCTTTTGGCCTGCGCGGACCATCGATATGCGCGATGTGTACCTTATTGCCCATAAATCGAGGTTATGTGGCACCGGGATACGCAGGTGAAGGGCACTCCGAAACCTTGGTATTGTTATCCATGTCGCCGCGGGGAACGCCCCGTGACGATCACACCTAGTCCGGGTGGCGGAATGGCAGACGCGCTAGCTTGAGGTGCTAGTGCCCTTTATCGGGCGTGGGGGTTCAAGTCCCCCCTCGGACACACAAAGAAGTGCACATCAGCGGGCTGCGACCACATGGTCGCAGCCCGCTGACGTGCGTGAAGATCTACCTTCGGCCCGCATCCGGCGCACAGTGGCGCTTGGCCGCCCGGCTCGATGGCCTGTCTGGAGCCGGGCGGTCGTGTCACCGGAGGCTCGGTGGTGTGGCGGGTCCGCTCCTCGGTGAGGGCATCAGCCGGCCGACGTGTGGGCGAGCTGCGCTTCGAAGAGGGGCACCCGCCACGCCTCGGAACTCCCCGCCAACCTCGGGCCCGTACACGCCCTTGCGGACCGCTGTTTCCTTCAACGCGGCGTCCGGGCCGCTATGCGCCCCGGACGCCGCCCTGCCCCACTGCCCAGGTACCGCGGCCAGCAGTAGCCGCCCTCCGCTCGTCAGATGCGGAACAACACCGCGGGCTGCACGGTGAGTTGCTCACGAGCCGCGTCCGGAACGTGCCCGTCACACCGGCGATACCGAGAAGTGGCGCCTTCATGCTCAAGGCTGTCAGGCGTCACGTCGGCTCCACCCGAAGCTTGATTTCATGATTGTGCTCGATATGGTCCACGACGGTTCCTTCGATTGTCTCCCCTATCGCCGGCCATTCAGCGCGAGGGGCCATCTGGCCGCGCGGGAGGTAAGAGATCGCGTCCACCACGGCTGTAACATCGGGAAATTCCGAAAGCTGCACAAAGAATCCAAATCCGCTGTGTCGAACGACGGAACCTTGTGTGCGTACGCCGAACGGGAGCTTCCGCTTCGCCTCTTCCCACTCTTGCTCATTGATCATCGGTGACAATTCCTCTCACAGTCGGTGCCAAATCCGCGGATATTTATTCAATTGACTTAGTCCTTCATGTGGAATGGGGACTTCAATGTCTGGTCCCCCTTCGTACGGCCTGTCGTACTTTTGGAAATGCTGTCTGTAGTCTTCGGCGGGTATCCTCACCTCGATTAGGCCTTCTCGGTAAAACTTGGCGTACTTGTTCAACGGGAGGTCGAAATTATCCTTCGAGAAGTACGCACGCCCATCGTACCCTGATGGATGATTGTCCCCTCCCGGAAAGTCTTCCGGAAGGTAGCCGTTGTCCCTCTGATGCTGCCCCAGACCGGGCTGAGGAGCCTTGTAAAGCCTGACCGGTGGTTCTTCGCCGGACGACTCGTAAGGCGCGAGGCCGAGCGGGTCGAATGCCGTCAATGGGTTCCGCACATAGGAAACCGGATTGTCGGCCGGCTCCAGACCCAAAGGATCAGGTGTCAGATAACGCCCCGTGCCAGGATCGCAGTGCCGAAAGTAGTTGTAGTGGAGGGAAGTCTCTGGATCGAAGTACTGTCCCGGGAATCTCAGCGGCGTGTACGCCGTGGCTCCGCGGTTCCACGCCGTGGATCCCCACAGCGTTGTCCGGGCGCGCCAGGCAGTGTCACCGGCCTCTGAGATGAGCGCAGTGGGGCTGCCGACGAGATCGGTGACGATGGCGAAAAAGCGCTCGTCGACCTCCGGCTGCGATGCCGAAATCATGTGGGAACTGCGCAGTTTGCGTTCCCGTTGGATCAGTGGGATGAGGCCTTGGTGATCCCACGTGAGGACTATTTCCCCTTCGGTCTGTTCGCAGAGGGTATGGCCGTCCCAAGTAAATTCCACCCGCTCCAGGACCGTTTTTTGGTCTTCGCCGAGGCGTCGTTTCGAGATGCGTCGACCGAGTGGGTCATAGGCGTACTTCCAACAGGTTCCGTTGGGAGTGGTGCATGAGGTCAGACGGTCTTCTGCATCCCAAGTGAAATGCCAGGTCTCCGGCTTACGGGAAAGGCGGGTCTTCTGGCGGAGGATGGTGCGGCCAGCCGCGTCATATTCGTACCGGACGGCCCCGGCGCGTTTGATGCGGGTGCCTGTGTAGGTGCGCTCTCCACGGGCCTCGGGGGCCGGGTGACGGTCAGGCCAGGTGGCGTGGGTCTGGTTTCCGGCCGCGTCGTATGCGTAGGCCTCATTCCAGTTGCGGGCGGATACGGCAGTGACCCGACCGCCCTTGTCGAGCTCGAAGCGGCGGACACCATTGAGATGGTCGTCGATGCTTGTGAGATATCCGTCCGCGCGGTAGCTGTATGCCTGGTGCTGAAGGGTTTCGGTTGCCGAGGTGACGTGCTGGTCGGTGAGACGACCGAGGGGGTCGAATTGCTTGGCCAAGGAGATTTCGCCAAGAGTGCGGGACATCTCCTGGCCGAGCGCGTCGTAACCGAAGGTCATTGTGCGGCCGGAGGCATCGAGGCTCGTGCGCTGTCCCACTGCGTCGTAGGTCCATTGACTCATGGCACCGGTGGGTGTGATGCGGGATATACGGCGCCCGAGGCTGTCGTAGGCGAACGTGGTGGTTCGGCCATTCACCGTCTCGGCGACGAGCTGCCCCAACGCATCGTGGCTGTAGGTAAGTTCGCTGTCCGGAGCAATGATCTGGGTGAGCCGGCCGACTGCGTCGTAGGCGTATGTGGTGATCTCGCCATTGACGTCCTTGGAGACCTTGCGGCCCAGCGCGTCATAGGTGAAGCGGATCGTCTGACCGAGTGCTGTAGTACGTGAGGTCAGTCGGCCCGTCGCGTCGTGTGCATACGTCTGTGCACGAGCGTCGAAGTCCGTCTCGGAGATCAGGCGGCCGGCGTCGTCGTACTCGTAGTTCCAGGTCAGCCCCTGGGGGTTGGTCACGTTCGTGAGCCGGAGTTCGGTGTCGTGCGTGAACTCGTGGCGTGCGCCGTCCGGGTCGGTGCGCGCCTTCAGTTGGTCGAAGTGCCCGTACTCGAATGTAGTGACCTGACCCAAGGGGTCAGTGTGCGCGGTGCAGTTTCCTTCCCCGTCGTAGATCCAGGATTCCCGGGTGGAGTCCGGGTTCAGTCGGGTTGCCAGATGTCCTTCGGGGGTCCACTGGCAGTGGGTGACATTGCCCAGAGGGTCAACAGCGGAAGTGGTACGGCCGAAACGGTCCCGGTGGAAGGACGTCACGGCGCCCAATGGGTCGATGACCGTGAGGGGGAGTCCGGCGCCATCCGACTCGATGCGGCTGATGTGTCCCAGCGGGTCTGTGACCGAGGTGAGGTGGCCGGATCCGTCGTAGGCGAAGCGCGTGATCCGTCCGGCGGGGTCTGTGACGGCGACCCTATTGCCCTTGGTGTCGTACTCGTAATGGATCGTCCGGCCATCCGGACCAGTGATCTGCGCCGGCAGGCCCAGGTCCGTATAGGTGGCGGTGCTGGTGGAACCGTCGGGACGGATGAGGGAGACCAGGCGCCCGGCCTCGTCGTACGTCAGCTGCGTGCTGGCGCCCAGTGGGTCGGTGATCTGCACGGGGCGGTCGTCGGCGTCGTAAGTGGTGCGGGTGGTGCTGCCGAGCGGGTCGGTGACCGCGACGACCTGGAGCCGGTCGTTGATGAGGTACCGGGTGCAGGCGCCCCGCCCGTCGGTGTGGATGGTGGTGCGGGTCCCGGTCTCCGAGTCGGGCTCACCGTAGGAGAACCGGTTGGTCAGATGCCCCTCGGCCCCGGACTGGGCAGTGCAGCGGTGATACCGATCGTAGGTGTACTCGTAGCGGGAGTCGTTGGAGTCGACCCAGGCTGTCATCCGGTGCTCGGTGTCGTACTCGAACCGGGTAACGGCGCCGGTGGAGTTGGTGACGGTGGTGAGGTTGCCGTCATCGTCGTGCCCGTAGGACCTCAGTAGTTGGTCCGAGCCGTCGTCGGCCGCGCCGACCAGCCGCAGCGCGGTGAGGCGCCCCTCGTCGTCACAGGTCAGCCTGAGCTCGTAGCCGGCGCTGTGGCGAATCGCATACGGGATGCCTGTCGCGTCCGCGTAGTCGAAGGTGATCCGGTGCCCATTGCGGTCCGTGATCTCGTCGGGCAGGGCCATGCCGGGACGGTGCAGGGCGTCGCTGAAGTATCGGGTGTGGCCTGTTTCCGGATCGTTGACGGCCCAATCGCCCTGGAGTGTGCGCATCAGCGGCCAGCGCGGACCGTCCTTCGGCAACACCCGCTCGCCGGCCCCCGGGAGTGGATAGCGCAGCAGCATGCCGGTTTCGGTGACGAAGACGACACCTTGGTCGTCGATCTCCAGGTGCTGGTCGACGGTGGAGGACCAGGAAGGGCCGACGTGACGGCCGATACGGGTCGAGGACTCGAATTTGCGGGTGAAGGTCAGCGGCAGCGAGCCGGGCAGGGCGATGTCGGTCTGGGAAAGGAAGACCTTGCCCGAGGCCAGGTCGACGGGGTCGGTACCGTCGGTGCATTTGCCCTCGTCGCGACGTGTCTTGTCGTGTGGGTGGCCGGCTTCGGCCTCGTCACGGGCGCTTTGGGAAGGGCCTGTGACGTTGCGACGGCCGCCGCCCGTGGCGTGCGGGGCCTGGGGCATGTCGTGCTTGTTGCCCTTGAGCAGCTTGTCCAGTTCGGCGGCGTGCTTGGCGTCGTTCTCGGCATGGTTGGTAGCAACCTTCTTCAGCCGGTCGCCCGCCCCGTGGTACAGGTCCTGGACTGCCTTGCTCGCGTCCTTGGCCAGGGTCTTGCCCAGCTTCTCCGCGCCGTCCTCGAGCGCCTTGACGATCCGGTTGCTCATTCGAAGCTCACCCCCGCGGCCTTCGACTCGAATTCCGCGGCGTGTGACGCCACCGCCCTCGCATGCCCGCGCAACAGCTCGGCGCGCGTGTGCAACTCCTCGGGGTGGATCGAGAAGCTCGTCCCGACACTGCACCCGGCGCCGGCGGAGACGCCGAGCGCGGACTCGGCGGCCTGGAAGACCAGCCCGCTCACCGCCTTGCCCACCACCTCCACCAGGGGATTGATGGCCGCCTCGATGACCTGGCCGATGATGTACTGCTCCAGTTGCTGTTCAAGGAAGTTCACGAGCTTCCTGCCCGCTGCTATCACCAGTGCCTCGGCAGCCTCCGCGATTCCGAGGGTGGCGACCGCTGCTGCCTGATCGGCCACGAAGGTGATGGCCAGCACGATCAGCTCGGCGATCGCCTCCATTTTCATCGCCACGATGGTGTCCGCCGCGACATCCAGCGCGGTGGCCACCGTGTGACTGGCGTTGATCAGCTCCGTCATGTGACCGTTCGACAGTTGCCCCCACTTGGCCAGCAGCGCCTCGTAGGACGCCCCTTGATACACCTCGGCCAGTTGGTGGATTGTTGACGTCGAGTCCTTATGCGTATTGTCCAGTGTCTGCGCGAAGTCCCTTACGTGGGAACCGAATTCTCGGACTTTGTCCTCATTGACGTTCGGCCAGTTCACCCCGATGAACTGAAGGAACGACACCACCTCATCGGGTAGTTCAATTGCCATGCTGATCCCCCTTGGTCATACCGACGCAACAGCCCATCAGATGACACCCAAGGGAGTGCAAGAGGGGTGCAAAGTTCTGCTCGGCGTATCGCCAGGAATCCGCCAGGGGCGCCCACCCGGGAGTGAATCGACCCGGACGGCCGCTCCTGTCGATCTCCTGACTCTGTGGAGCCGTCCCCCCTCACGACACGGGCGGCGATGACTCGGAGCCCATGACTTCACACGGTGCTTGTATGTCACGAGCGCGAGGGCGGATGCCTCTGCTCTTTGGTGGCGGGGATCGACCGATCACCGTACTCGCAGTGGTGACCGTCGCCGCATGCACGGTAACTGTGTGCTGCGTCGGAGCGTCGGCAGGGGCCTCGGCGTCCGTCGCTCTCCTGGGTGCCATATGGGCAGGTCTTTCTTTGCCGCGAGCCGGAATCGTCCGCTGAGGGGTGCGATCAAGGGCGGAGAGCGTCGATTGCCGGCATGCTGAAGGCTTCAAAGATCCCTGCTGGTCAGGAGGCGTATTTCACGTCCCCAGGCTCGGGCGGCAAATGTCGCTTCGTCCCTTCCATCCCCTGAAATCCGGAGTATCCTGAAACAAGGCCTACGGGGCGAGCGAGGGAGTTCGGCTGGACGGGCCTCGGAGAAGGGAGTTCTGGCTCTCGCCGGGGACATGAAGGAAGGTCGGGCTGAGAGGCTGGAAGGTCGGGAGACCGGAAGGCGACCCCTAGCACCTGATCCGGACAATGCCGGCGAAGGGAGCCCACCTCGTAGGTCGTACGTGTGCCTTGATCAGCTGTTGCGCAGCAGGTCGGCGCACTTTTCGCCGATCATCATCGTGGTGATGCAGGGGTTCACGGCGGGCAGGAACGGCATGATCGAGCCGTCGGCCACGCGCAGGCCGGTGACGCCCTTGACGCGGAGCTGGGGGTCGAGGGGGGCCGCCTGGTCGTCGGCGGCGCCCATGCGGACGGTGCAGGCCGGGTGGTAGACGGTGTTGTGGGTCGTGCGGATGTAGTCGAGCAGCTCGGCGTCGGTGCGGGCGGAGGAGCCGGGGGCGAGTTCGGTGCCGGCCCAGTCGGCCATGGGGGACTGGGAGACGATCTCGCGGGCCAGGCGGAGCCCCGCGGTCATCACGCGGATGTCGTGTTCATCGGTGAAGTAGCGCGGGTCGACCATGGGCTTGTCGCGGAAGTCGCGGGTGCGCAGGCGCACGGTGCCCAGGGAGCGGGCGCGGGTGACGTTCGGGGTGAGGCAGAAGGCGTTCTCCGAGGTCGGATAGCCGCGGCGGTAGGTGTTCATGTCGAACGGCATCGACCCGTAGTGGAACATCAGGTCCGGGCGGTCGAGGCCCGGTTCGGTGTCGGCGAAGATGCCGATCTCCCACCACTGGGTGGACGAGGTGACCATGGGCCGCCGGGCATCCCACATGATCACGCCCTCCGGGTGGTCCTGGAGGGAGGAGCCGACGCCGGGGGAGTCGACGAGCGGGTCGATGCCGGTGGCGCGCAGATGGGTGGCCGGGCCGATGCCGGAGAGCATCAGCAGCTTCGGGGTGTCGACGGCGCCGCAAGAGACGACGGTCTCGCGGCGGGCGTTGACGGTGCGGGTGTGGACCAGGTCGGGGTCGAGGTAGTCCACGCCGGTGCAGCGTCGGGCGGAGTCGAAGTTCAGGCGCCTGGCCTGGAGTCCGGTGCGTACCTCCAGGTTCTTGCGGGTGCCCATGACCGGGTGGAGGTAGGAGACCGAGGCCGAGGAACGGGTGCCGTCGGGGCGGCAGTTGATCTGGAACCAGTTTGCGCCGCGGATGACGGTCCGGCCGGAGTTGAACGGCGTCGTCGGGATGCCGGCCGCCGCGCAGGCCTCCAGCAGGGCCACCCCGCACGGGTCGTTGGGCGGAACCGTGCGCAGGGTCACCGGGCCGCTGCGGCCGTGGTGGTCGCCGGGGGCGTCGTTGTTCTCCAGCCGCTGGTAGAGCGGGAAGCAGTCGGCCGCGCTCCAGCCGGTGCAGCCCATCGCGGCCCACTCGTCGAGGTCCTCGGCCGGGGCCCAGAAGGCGATGCAGGAGTTGTGCGAGGAGCAGCCGCCGAGCACCTTGGCGCGGGCGTGCCGCATGAAGCTGTTGCCGTTCTCCTGGGGTTCGACCGGGTAGTCCCAGTCGTAGCCGGACTCCAGCAGCCCCATCCAGCGGTCCAGCCGCAGGACGTTGTCGTCACCGACGTCGGAGGGGCCGGCCTCCAGGAGGCAGACGCTGACCGCCGGGTCCTCGCTGAGCCGGGCCGCGACGACGGCTCCGGCCGTGCCGCCGCCGACCACCACGTAGTCGAACTCGTCCACAGGGGCTTCTTGGGACATCGTGCCGCTCCAGTCAGGGGGTGGGGGCGCCGCTGTCGCCCGGGGTGCCGGGGTCGGAGGCGACGGCGGCGTGCATGGCCAGCACGCCCGTCTTCTTGCGCTGGACGAACCAGTAGTAGGCGAATCCGCCGATCGCCACGACTCCGATGAACAGGAAGGCGCCCCAGCGCAGATACCAGTGCTGCGGGCCGGTCGCGTTGTAGACCGCGGCGCGCGGCCAGGCGAGGTTGAGGGACATCGCCAGGCCCCAGAGCACGGCGAGGATGTTCACCGGCAGACCGAACTTGCCGAGGGTGAACTTCCCCTTGGCCGGGGTCCAGTTGCCGCGCAGCCGCTGGACGAGCATCGGCAGGGTGACCGCCAGGTACGCCAGGTAGATCATGATGATCGCGATGCTGGTGATCACCGAAAAGATCTGCGGCTGGTTGACATTGATGAGCAGGATGCCGATCCCCACCAGCCCGATGATGACGGCCGGCAGCACCGGGGTCTGGAAGCGCGGGCTGACCTTGGCGAGCAGGGAGGCCGCCGGGAGGTTGTTGTCCCGGGCCATCGCGAACGCCAGCCGGATGCCGGCGGTGTGCACCGCCAGATCGCACACGGTGATCGCGATGACCACACACCACAGCACGATCTGCCCCACGGTCGACCCGAGCGTGGAGAGCACCACGTACTGCAGGCCGTCCACGGACAGCTGCTTGGCGTGCAGATCGGGCACGGCCAGCAGGGCGAACAGCAGGATCAGGCCGCCGATGAGGAAGGACGCGACCAGGGCCCGCAGGATCGCGCGGGGGGCGTTGCGGCCGGGGTCCTTGGACTCCTCACCGAGCGAGGAGGCCGTGTCGAAGCCGTACATGACGTAGGCCGAGGCCAGCGAGGCGGTGAGGAAGGCGCCGAAGTAGCCCAGGCTCTGGCCCTTGCCCAGGCCGAAGGTGTCGGTCACCGTGCTGGGCCCGCGGGTGATGTGTGCGGCCAGCAGCAGGACCAGGACGATGGCGGCGATCAGCTCGATCGCCACGCCCGCGGAGTTGATCCGCGCCATCAGCTTCACCCCGAAGGCGTTCACCAGGGTGGTGAAGGCGATCAGGACGGTGCCCAGGAGCACGGCGTTCTCGGCGGCGGACTTGCCGGTGCCGTCGCCGATGAACTGGAACCACGACGAGATCTGCGGCAGCGTCACCTGGTAGGCCAGCGCCACCGCGGACAGCGAGACCATGGAGGCGGTCAGCATCATCCAGCCGCCGAGCCAGCCGATGTGCGGGCCGCCGAGCTTCTTGGCCCAGTTGTAGATGGACCCGGCCACCGGATAGCGGGCGGCCAGTTCGCAGAAGCACAACGCCACCATCAGCTGCCCGAGGAAGACCATCGGCCACGACCACCAGTACGCCGGGCCGCCGTGGGCGACACCGAAGTAGAACAGCTGGAAGGTGCCGGTGAGGATCGAGATGTAGCTGATGCCGGCGGCGAAGGTGTGGAAGTTGCCCAGGGTGCGCTTCAGCTCGGGCTTGTAGCCGAGTTCGGCGATGGCCTCGTCGTCGTGTTCGTGTTCGTGCTCGGCCGCGGTGTCGGGCCGGGAAGCTGCGGGATCGGTCACTCGAACCACCTCTGCGGACGCGGCGCGGTGTTGCGCCAGACGTGCTTGGCCTCCTGGTACTCGGCCAGCCCCGCGGGCCCCAGTTCCCGTCCGACGCCCGACTGCTTCATCCCGCCCCACTCCGCCTGCGGTACGTACGGATGGAAGTCGTTGATCCACACCGTTCCCGCGCGCAGCCGGGCGGCGACCCGGTGGGCCCGTTCGCTGTTCTGCGTCCAGACCGCGCCGGCCAGCCCGTACACCGTGTCGTTGGCCAGCGAGACCGCCTCGTCCTCGTCCCGGAAGCGTTCGACGGTCAGCACCGGGCCGAAGCTCTCGTCGCGGACCACGGACATGTCCGGGGTGCACTCGTCGAGCACGGTCGGCAGGTAGTAGAAGCCGTGGGACAGCGAGGGGTCGTCGGGCGCCGAGCCGCCGCAGAGGAGGACGGCGCCCTCGTCCAGCCCGGCCGCCACATACGCCTCCACCTTCGCGCGGTGCGCGGCCGAGATCAGCGGGCCGGTGCGGGCGTACTCGTCGAACGGTCCGCCGAGCCGGATCCGCTGGGCCCGGGAGACCAGCTCGTCCACGAACGCGTCGTGCAGCTCCTCCTGGACGAGCAGCCGGGCGCCGGCCGAGCAGACCTGGCCCGAGTGCAGGAAGACGGCCATCAGGGCGTAGTCGACGGCGGTGTCGAAATCGGCGTCGGCGAAGACGATGTTGGGGTTCTTGCCGCCCAGCTCCAGCGCGATCTTCTTCACGGTGGGCGCCGCCGCGGCCATGATGCGCCGGCCGGTGGCCAGCCCGCCGGTGAACGACACCATGTCCACCCGCGGGTCCTCGGTCAGCGGTGCGCCCACGCCCTGCCCGGTGCCCAGCACCAGGTTGGCGGCGCCGTCCGGCACCCCGGCCTCGGCCAGCAGCCGCATGAGGTGCAGGGCGGTGTGCGGGGTCAGCTCACTGGGTTTGAGGACGAAGGTGTTGCCCGTGACCAGGCAGGGGGCGACCTTCCAGGCGGTCTGCAGCAGCGGGTAGTTCCACGGGGTGATCAGCGCGCAGACCCCGACCGGTTCGTGGCGCACCGTGCTGTCGACGTCCGGGGTCCCCGCGTCCACCACCCGGTCGGACGCCCCGGCCGCGCCGAGGTTGCCGAAGTAGCGGAAGCAGTTGGCGATGTCGTCCATGTCGTAGGCGCTCTCGACCAGCCGCTTGCCGGTGTCCAGCGACTCGGCCCGGGCCAGCGCGTCCTTGTCGCGCTCCAGCAGCTCGGCGACCCGCAGCACCACCTTGGCGCGCTCGGCCGCCGGGGTCCGCGGCCAGGATCCGTCGTCGAAGGCGGTGCGGGCGGCGAAGACCGCGGCCGCCGCGTCCTTCGGCCCGCCCTCGTCGACCGTCGCGACCAGCGTGCCGTCCGCGGGGCAGCGGATCTCCCGCAGCTGCCCGTCGGCCGCTGCGGTCCACTGGCCGCCGATGAACAGATCCGGCATGTGCTGCCTCCGGTCCTAGGGGGTGTCGTTCGGGTCGTGGTGGGTCAGGGAGCGGGGTCTGGTGCGTGCGATCGCACGGCGGAGGAGGGAGTCGACGCGGAGCGTCGCCGACCGACGACAACGCGGCGAGGGTGCGTGCCAGGGCCCGCGAGCCCGCCATGGTCCAAACGACACCCCCTAGGGCTCGTACGGGGTGCCAGCGGCGGGCGCGGCGCCCCGGCCGGCGGTGTCAGGTGCCGGCTGGCCCGCTGTGCGGACCTCGGTGACGATCACTGCACCGAGAGTAGGACGGGCGCTGCGGCTCCGCACGGCACGAGGGGCCGGGGGAGCGGGCGCCGCCCCGGGTGGGGCCGGTGGAGTGACGGGCCGGGCGGCCGGGAGAATGGGGGGATGAGCGGCGAGCGGGACCGGGGGCGGCGGGTGCCGGAGCCGGAGAGGTGCGCCGGTCCGGTGGCGGACGCCGCGCCGGAGCCGGACGCGGACCCCGGCGGCGCGCGCCCGTATCCGGTGCCCGACGCCGCCGCCTATCTGGCCGGCCGCTGGGACGTCGAGCGCACCGTCCACGACCTGCGGACCGGCACCGAAGGGCACTTCCGGGGCACCGCGGAGTTCCGGCCCGAGGGGACCGGCGACGCTCTGCTGCACGTGGAGGAGGGGCGGCTGACCTGGGACGGCACGGTGTATCCGGCGAGCCGCACGCTGCGGCTGCGGCCCCGCCCGGACGGCACCGCCGGGGTCGAGTTCGCCGACGGCCGGCCCTTCCACGACCTCGATCTGCGCACCGGCCGGTGGACCGCGCGCCACCCCTGCGCCGAGGACCGCTACGAGGGGTCCTTCACGGCCGTCACGGCGGACGAGTGGCGGCTGCGCTGGCGGGTCGGCGGGCCGGCGAAGGACCAGCTGCTGCGTTCGGTCTACCGCCGCCGGGGGTGAGCGCGGCGGGCTGCCGCCGACGAACGGAAAGGCGCCCCCGGGGGCAGGAGTTCCCCCGGGGGCGCGGTCCGTCGTCCGGCGCGGCGGCCGGTCAGGCGGCGGGCAGTTTGCCCCGGCCGAAGAGCTTGCGCTCGTCATGCAGGGCGAACGGCGTGGTCCGCAGGTCGGCGATCTGGATGCCGAAGATCTTCAGTTGCAGCATCAGCTCGGTCTTCAGGTCGTAGCCCGCGCTGAGCGCCCACGCCGGGGCACCGCCGCCGTGCGCGGCCGCGGCCTGTCCGGTCAGGTGGACGGACAGCTCGCCGCCGACCCCGACCGTGTCGTAGAGGAAGACCTGGGCGTGCGCCCCGATGCGGGCCGTCGCCGTGGCGGCGCCCTCGACCCGGGGAGTGGAGCCCTTGGTCTGCTGGTCCGCCGTGTGCAGCGGCTGCCAGCCGTTCGTGCGGTCGTACTTCGCGCCGACCGCGAACGCGCCGGAGGTGCGCTGGTCGGCGTCTAGCACGATGCGGCCGCCGGCCGTGAAGCGGTAGGTGAAGGTGACCTCGGTGCTCACCACGACAGGGACCGGGCCCACCCAGAAGACGTGCCGGCCGGTGACCGCCGCCAGCGGCACCGAGACCTGCCCGGTGTCGGCGGTGCCGCGCACCTTGCCGTGCACCTGCCAGCCGTAGGCGTAGGAGCCGCCGAGGCCGACCGCCGCGCGCTGCGGCAGGATGTTCAGCCCGCCGCGCTTCTCGTACTGGAAGATCAGCTCGGGCCGGAACTTCACCTCACCGGACAGCCGGGCCGGCGACCGGTCGGTGGCCTGCACGCCCTTGGGCAGCGGCACATTGACGCCGAGGCGCAGGGTGGTGAGCGCCTTCCGCGCGTCGGGCGGCAGCGCGTCCTCGGAGGAGGCGCCGGCCGCGCCCGCGGAGGGGCGGACGAGCGGTGCGCGCTTCTCCGGCGCGTTCGACGAGTCGCTCGCCGAGGGGCTGGGAGAGGTGCTGGGGGAGGCGTCCGGGCTCTCGCCGGAGGGCGTGCTCGGCGCGCCGGACGGTGTGGACGAGGCGTCGCCGCCCTGACCGGCGCCGGGCTTCTGCACGGTGACGCCGGACGACAGCGGCTTGACGGACAGCTCGCCCGCCCGCAACGCCGTGCGCTGGTCCACCTTCTGATCGCCGAGCAGCTCGGAGATCGTGGCGGGGGCGGTGGCCACCCGGACCTCGTCGCCCTGCGAGCCGGTGACCTTGCGCACCTTGAACAGCGCGCCCGAGGGGGCGTGCCGGTTCGGTGCGGCGGCGATCACATCGCCGGTGCGCACGGACTTGCCGGCGGACGGCTTGAGCACCGCCTGCTTGCTGCGCGCGTCGTACGAGGAGAGCTTCACCGCGACCGAACGTCCCTGTCCGGTGGGCGCGTTGGACGGCGTCGCGGCCACGGCGGCGCCCTCGGAGCCGTTCGCTCCGCCGGTGTTGTCCGGAGCCGAGTTCGGGTCCGGGGAGCCGGCGGCGCGGATCGCGGCCGGGGACGAGCCGGAGTCGTCGTGCGACAGCAGCGCATGGGTGCCGAGGGCGGCGGGGACGAGTACGCCGACCGCGGCGGCGGGCACCGCTATCCGGCGCCAGGAAACAGCCAATGGAATTCCTTGGGGTGCGGGGGGTGGCAAGGAGGCACTACGGGGCCGCGGACCGAACCCGGAACGATCCGGGCGACGGGGGAAAAGTCATCCAACATCGAACATCTGTAGGGGTTCGGGCGGCTTCCTCGTAGCATGGCGATGAATGATCGCTTTCGCCATGGGGAAAGACACCGAGTCGGGAGGGGACGCGTGGAGAATTCCACAACGGTGCCGGAGGCCGTCGCCGCGCTGCACACCGCCATCGACGCCCTCACCGACGAGGTCGTCGACGGGCTCCGCGCCCAACTCCCCTCCTACGCCGTGGTCTCCCTGGACCAGCTCCGCCCACGGGTGCGGGCGTCCCTGCGCAACGGCCTGTCCCTGGTGCAGCGCTGGTCCGGGGAGCGGCGCGGCCCCCTCGGATCGGTGCCCGGCGAGGGCGGCGCCCACGGCGTCCCGGAGACCCATCTCGACGAGGTCACGGAGCTGGCCCGCGCGCTGCCCGTCGAGGACATCATCTCGGCCTACCGGATCGGCACGGACGTCGTCTGGCGGCGGTTCGGCGAGGAGATGGCGGCCCGCCGCGGCACCGCCGAGGACCTGCTGCCGATCGCCGAGACCCTGCGCGCCTGGGCCGACGCCAACACCCTGCGCGTCGTCCGCAGCTGCCGCATCGGGATCCAGGAGGACGCGATGACGGACCGCCGGCGCGCCGCGCTGGTCCGCGCCCTGCTGCTCGGCCAGGCGCAGTGGGACGAGTCCCTGGCCGGGGATGGCGCGGCCGCCGGTGAGCGTGGTGACGGGGATCTCACGGACGGCGCGTACGACCGCGGCGCGCTCCGCCTCCCCTTCCGCGCCTGCCTGCCCGGCGCCGCCCCGCCCGACGGCCCGAGCGCCCCCGCCGCGCACACCCCCGGCCACCCCGGCCCGGGCGACCGCGCCTTCCATCGGATCGTCGCCGCGCTGCGCCCCTGGCTCGCGCTGGACAAGGCGGGCAAGCCCCTGGTCACGACCGTGGACGGGGAGGTGGCCGGACTGCTGGCCGGGCGCCCGGGCGGGCTGTGCCGCAGCCTGGTCCTCGGGCTGGGCGCCCCGGTGGCGCCCGCCGGGCTGGCCGCGGAGTTCACCCGGGCCACCCAGGCGCTGCGGGCCGCCCTCGGGTTCGGGCTCGTCGGGGCGTTCACCCGCGAGGAACTCGGGCTGCGGGCCACGGTCGTGGCGCTCCCGGCCGTGGGCGAGGGGCTGGTGCGGCTGCGGCTGGCGCCGCTGGCCGAGCGCGGCGAGGACGGCGCCCAGCTGGAGGAGGCGGCGGCCGCCTATCTGCGGCAGGGGCTGCGCCTGGACGCGGCCGCACGGACCCTCTACGTGCACCCCAACACCCTGCGCAACCGGCTCCGGCGCTTCGAGGAGATCACCGGCACCAGCCTGCGCGACCCGGCCGACCTGGCGGAGATCTGGTGGGCGCTGACGCACCGCCGCCTGCACGGCCCGGAGGGCTGAGGCGCCCGCCGCGCGCCGTGGGAGCGCGAGGGCTCAGGCCTTCACCGCCCGCAGCGCGTACAGCAGCGGAATGATCGGCTCCGAGGGCGGTAGCCGCCACCAGCCGTTCTCGGCCGGCACCATGGCGTCGAACCGCTTCCAGGGCAGCAGCTCGGTCTCCCGCACCAGCTGGAGGGTCAGCCCCGCGCCGATCACCGCGGAGACCACCTCCCCGAGGCCGTGCCGCCACTCGTAACTGGTGGTGGCGCCCCGCACCGGCGGACCGTCGGTGTAGGTGCACGGGGTGTCGCTCCTGAGCGGACCGCGCCCCGCCAAGTAGTCATGGTGCAGCCGCAGTTGCTGCCGCTCCGGGCTCGGCGTCGGCCCCAGGGCGTCGAGCAGCGGATGGAACTCCACCAGATAGAGCATCCCGCCAGGCCGCAGCAGCGCGCTGACCACCTCCGCCCAGGCCGCCAGGTCCGGCAGATAGCACAGCGCCCCCTTGCCGGTGTAGACGACGTCGAACCGCCGCCCGCCGAGCGCCTCCACCGCCCGGTGCACATCCGACCGGACGAACTCCACGGACCGGCCGGCCTCCCCGGCGAGCCGGCGCGCCTCCGCCACGGCCGCGGCGGAGAAGTCCAGCCCCACCGTGTGCGCGGCGCCCCGCTCGGCGAACGCGGCGGTCTCGGTGCCCAGATGGCACTGGAGATGCAGCACCTCCCGCCCCGCCAGATCCCCCAGATCCGTCCACTCGAACGGCGCGAACCAGTCCTCGGCGGTCCGCGAACCGTCCAGTCCGTAGAAGTCGCTGGCCACATGGACCGGGGTGCGCGCGTCCCAGTTCGCCTGGTTGGCCAGGAGCATCTGTTCGGTGCTGGGCAGGGTCACCGGGAGCGGCGCCGGCTCGCTCTTCTCTGTGGTCATCCATGACTCCTACCCGCGGGGCGGCGAGGCCCATGCCCCGCGGGACCGGAGCGGCGCGCCGGGCGGACGCGGCGCGCCCGAGGCGCCTACGGCAGCTGCGACGGCGTCGTCCACACCTCTCCGTCGAGCACATTGCGCATCCCCACCCACACCATGTTCATCAGCCGCAGGGTGATCCGCTCCGGGGGCTCACCGGGGTGCAGCGCCATCCAGTCGGTGAGCGAGTCCGCCGCACCGACGAGGGTGTACGCCACGAACTCGGCGTCGTCGTCGGGGCGGGCCGGGCCGTCACTCGCCGCGATGTCGGCCCGCACCAGTCCGGTGACCTCCGCCAGCAGCGCCCGCCGCGACCGGGCCAGCTCCGCGGTGATCGCCGGGCTCGGCTCCGAGGACTGGCGGTGCAGCACCACCCAGCTGTCGCGGTGCTCGGTGACGAAGGTGAAGAACGCCAGCAGCCCGGCCCGCAGCCGCAGTTCGGGGGAGTGCGCGGGGACCGCGGCGGCCCGGAAGACGGCCAGCAGGCGTTCGGCCTCGCGCCGCAGAGCTGCGAGGAACAGCCCTTCCTTGGAGTCGAGGTAGAGATAGACCATCGGTTTGGAGATGCCGGCGTGTTCGGCGATCTCGTCGACCGAGGCGGCGTGGTAGCCGCGCCGGGCGAAGACCCGGATCGCCGCATCGATGATCTGCTGCTCCCGGACCGGCCGGGGGACGCGTCGCCTGCGTATGTCGCTCATTCGCGTCAGCTTACCCCAGCCTTACTGGCGAGTAAGGTTACGTGGAAGTAAGGCGCTGGGGCCCGGCGGGAGCCTGCCGCCTTGATCGTCGGCAGGTGTAAAGCGCGCCGACGGTGGTAGGCGAATCTCCGTAACGCCCCGCATCGCAACGGCCGTTGATCGGGTGATGGCCGACGCGGCGCTGTCTGTGGCACGGGTCGGAGTGCTCCTCGGCCGGTCCGTGGCACACGGGGCGGAGCCCGGCGCCGGGTGTCGCCGGGGGAAGTGAGAGCGGGTCGCCGCCGATGAGTGGCGAGGCGGCGGCCCGCACCCGCCCCCGGCCGACCGCTGACCCCGCGGGCGGCGATTCCCGGCCGGAATGGCCGTCGGGGCGACTCCTCGCGAGTGCCGGATGGCCGGTTGAACCCCCTTGATTCGCACGCATGTTGGGTTTGTGTCCCGTCGGTGGTGCCCCAGCCGTCACTCCGTGCACGTGACCCGGTCACTTGTCTGCACCAACCCCCGTCCGGTGGGTATGTTGGGGGCTGCGGGGCGTGGTCGTACAAACACGCAATGAGCGCGGCTGCCCCCTGGCTGAATGCTGTCGAAGCGACGGGAAAGTGTGGAATGAGCCAAGAAGCGCGACCGCCCTCCGGAGTCGTCGACGTCAGCATCCCGAGCGTTGCCCGGATGTACGACTACTACCTCGGCGGCAAGGACAACTACGCCGTCGACCGCGAGGCCTGCGAAGAGCTGAGCAAGGTCGTCCCGAGCACTCAGGTGCTGGCGATCAACAACCGGCGCTTTCTGCAGCGGGTGGTCCGCTGGCTGGCCCGCGAGCACGGCGTCCGGCAGTTCATCGACCACGGATCAGGCCTGCCGACGCAGGACAACGTCCACCAGGTCGCCCAGCAGGTCGACCCCGCCTCCCGTGTGGTGTACGTCGACAACGACCCCATCGTGCTGGCGCACGGCCGCGCGCTGCTGGAGGAGAACACCAACACCGCCGTCATCCAGGCGGACATGCGGGACACCGACGGCATCCTGAACAGCCCGGAGGTGACCCGGCTGATCGACTTCGAGCAGCCCGTCGCCGCCCTGTTCGTCTCGGTGCTGCACTGCATACCGGACGCCGACGACCCGGCCGGTCTCATCAAGCGGGTCGCCGACCGCCTCGCGCCGGGCAGCTTCCTGGTGGTGTGCCAGCTGGTCAGCGAGGACGCCGCCACCCGGGACTTCGTCACCGAGTTCATGCGGGTCAGCACCCAGGGCCAGTGGGGCCGGGTGCGCCAGGCGCACGAGCTGGCCGGCTTCCTGGACGGTCTGGAGGTCCTGGAGCCGGGCCTGTTGGAGGTCTCCACCTGGATGCCGGACGCGGACATCGGCCCCAAGCAGCTCACCCAGGAGTGGATCGAGTTCGGCGGCGTCGCCCGCAAGTCGTAGCGCGGCGGCAGCAGAAGAGGGGCGGGGCGCCCGTCGGGACCCGGCCCCTCCTCCGCCCGCGGACGGGCGTCAGCTCTCCTGCTTGAGCAGCCGTTCCAGTATCACCAGGGATTCCCGCGGGGACTCGGACTGCGCGCTGAGCCGGTCCATCACCGCGAGGTAGTGGTCGACGTCATCGCGCTTGTCCAGATAGAGCGCGCTGGTGAGCTGCTCCAGATAGACGATGTCCGGCAGATCCGGCTCCAGGAACCGCAGGATCGTGATCGGACCGCCGGCCGCCGCCAGCCCGCCGAGGCTGAACGGCGCGATCTGCAGCGTGACATTCGGCAGCTCGGCCATCGTCAGCAGATGCCTGAGCTGGCCCTCCATCACCTCGGGCCCGCCGAGCGGACGGCGCAGCGACGCCTCGTCGATCACGGCCCACACCCGCGGCGCGTCCGGGACGGTCAGCAGCTCCTGACGCTGCACGCGCAGCCGCACCCGTCGCTCGATCTCCTCGGCCGAGGCCCGCGGATGACCGAGCTGCGTCACCGCCCGGGCGTAGTCCGGGGTCTGCAACAGGCCCGGCACGAACTGGACCTCGTAGGTGCGGATCACCGAGGCGGCCTCTTCGAGGCCGATGTGGGTCTCGAACCAGCCCGGCAGCACATCGCCGTACTGATGCCACCAGCCGGGAGTGCTGGTCCGGCGGGCCAGGGTGAGGAAGTCCGAACGGACCGATTCCTCCGTGACGTTGTAGAGCGTCAGGAGATCCGCGACATCCCGTTCCTTGCAGCTCACCCGCCCCAGTTCCAGGCGGCTGATCTTCGCGTGGGAACCGCGGATGGCGTCGCCCGCGGCCTCGCGGGTGATGCCCGCGCCTTCGCGCAGCCGGCGCAGTTGGGTGCCCAGCACGATACGCAGGACGGTCGGGCCGCCCCGCGGGTGCGTGAGGTAGCGGCGCAGGGACGGATCGCTGCTCGGCTGTTCGGCGCTCATGCCGCGACCCCGTTCCGCTCGGCCTCGCACTCGCGCGGCGCGCACCGTTCGGCGGTTCGCTCGCTGCGCTCGCTCATGCTGACTCCCCTGGGTGGTCGGGCGAACGCCCAGTGTCCCATCGGCCCCGGCCCGCGTACAGCCGGGGCGGGTATTCGGCCGACATATGCGTCAGTCGCGGCCGACGAGATCGTCGAAGTCGCCGTCCTTGGCGCCCTGGACGAAGGCGGTCATCTCGTCGCGGGTGTAGACCAGCGCCGGACCCGAGGGGAAGCGGGAGTTGCGCACCGCTACCTCTCCGTCCGAAAGAACCGCCAGTTCAACGCAGTTGCCGCTGGGGTTGCTGCGACGGCTCTTGCGCCAGACGGCGCCGTCGATGGCGGTTGCCTCGATGCCGTTGGTCACCGGCTCCATATCAGATGCTCCCTTGCTGGAGGACGCGCCTCCGACCGATTCCGGGCCTTCGCTCACCTTGGCGCGAACGTGCCCCTGGGTGCCCGTACTTACCGATGTAATTGCAGATGCACTTGCATCGACGGACGACTGACGAGGATATTAGCTCTCCGAGGCAGTCCGGCCCAGTCCCGAAATCCCCCTCGCGGAGATGTTGATGACCACTCATCCGGCAGAGACCGTGCACGACGCCCTCCGGGATGAAGCGTGTGACGACACCTGGTGGATGCCCGCCCCGGACGACTTCGCGGCGTGCGCACTGAGCAGTTCGGCCCGCACCGTCGCGGAGGCCCGCCGGTTCACCCGGGCGACGCTGGAGGGCTGGAAACTCTGCGCGGGCGTCGCCGAGGACGCGGCCCTGGTCGTGTCCGAACTCGTCAGCAACGCCCTGCGGTACGGCGGCGGGGCCGGGGGGAAGCGCGGGCGCGGTGAGGCGTTGGCCGCGCTGTGTCCCGCCTGGCTGGCCCTGACCCGGCAGGGCGCGACCGTGCTGTGCGCGGTGTCGGACGCCGGCGCCGGCGCACCCGTCGTCGGGCCGCAGGACACGCTTGCCGAATCAGGACGTGGTCTCCAGATCGTCGACTGCCTGAGCGATGCCTGGGGCTGGACGCCCCCGGACCGTTCGGGCAAGACGGTCTGGGCGACCGTGTCGCAGCGCGGCTGAGGGGGGAGCGCTGCGACGACGAGGCCCCGCCCCGAGTGTGCCGTTGGCCGCTCGGGGCGGGGCCGCTTCGTGGTGCGGTGTTAGGGGATGTCCTGCGGGTCTCCCAGGCCGAACGCGGTCAGCAGCCGTTCGGCCGCCAGCGTCGCGGTCAGTTCGCCCTCGCGCACGGCCCGTTCGACCTCGGGGCCCAGGCGGCGCACCTCGGGGTGCTCCCGGAGCCGGTCGATCATCCGGTCGCGGACCATCGACCAGGTCCAGTCGACCTGCTGGGTGCGGCGCCGCTCGGCCAGCGCGCCGGTGGAGTCCAGCAGGGTGCGGTGCTGCTCGACCCGCTCCCACAGCGCCTTCAGGCCGGTGCCCTCGCGGGCGCTGCAGGTCAGGACGGGCGGGGTCCAGGCCGCGTCCGGGGGCTGCAACAGCCGCAGCGCACCGGCGAGTTCGCGGGCCGCGGAGCGGGCGTCCCGCTCGTGCGGACCGTCGGCCTTGTTGACGGAGACCAGGTCCGCCAGCTCCAGTACGCCCTTCTTGATGCCCTGGAGCTGGTCGCCGGTGCGGGCCAGGGTCAGCAGCAGAAAGGTGTCGACCATGCCCGCGACGGCGGTCTCGGACTGGCCGACGCCCACCGTCTCCACCAGGACGACGTCATAGCCCGCCGCCTCCATCACCACGATGGACTCGCGGGTGGCCCGCGCCACCCCGCCCAGCGTGCCGGAGGTGGGGGAGGGCCGGACGAACGCCGCCGGGTCGGTGGCCAGGCGCTCCATCCTGGTTTTGTCGCCCAGGATGGAGCCGCCGGTGCGGCTGGAGGACGGGTCCACGGCGAGCACCGCCACCCGGTGCCCCATGCCGGTCAGCAGCGTGCCGAGGGCGTCGATGAAGGTCGACTTGCCGACACCGGGCACCCCGCTGATGCCCACTCTGCGGGCCGCGCCGGAGTACGGCAGCAGCTCGATCAGCAGCTGCTGGGCCGCCGCCCGGTGATCGGGGCGGGTGGACTCGACCAGGGTGACGGCCCGGGCGATCCAGGCGCGGGAACCCGCGCGGACACCCTCGGCGTACCGTTCGACATCGATCCTCGCCGGCATGTCCCCCCGCTCACAGCTCGTGGCCGAGGACCGCTGCCAGGTCCCGCACCAGATCGTGGGCGGCCTCGGGGATCACCGTGCCGGGCAGGAAGACCGCGGCGGCGCCCATGTCGCGCAGCGGCTGCACGTCCTGCGGCGGGATCACCCCGCCCACCACGATGGTGATGTCCTCCCGGTCCTCCGCGGCCAGCGCCTCGCGCAGCGCGGGCACCAGGGTGAGGTGGCCGGCCGCCAGGGAGGAGACCCCGACGATGTGCACGTCCGCCTCGACGGCCTGCCGGGCCACCTCGGCCGGGGTCTGGAACAGCGGGCCGACATCGACGTCGAAGCCCAGGTCGGCGAAGGCCGTGGCGATCACCTTCTGGCCGCGGTCATGGCCGTCCTGGCCCATCTTGGCCACCAGGATGCGCGGCCGGCGGCCCTCGGCGCGCTCGAACTCGGCCACCAGCGACCGGGTGCGCTCGACACCGGAGGAGGGGCCCGCTTCGTCTCGGTACACACCGGAGATCGTACGGATCTGGCCGGAGTGGCGCCCGTAGACCGACTCCAGTGCGTCCGAGATCTCACCCACGGTCGCCATGGCGCGGGCCGCGTCCACCGCCAGCGCCAGCAGATTGCCCTCCAGCCCCTCGCCGGGGCCGGACTCCGCCGCCGCGGTCAGCGCCCGCAGCGCCTCCTGGCAGGCCTGCTCGTCGCGCTCGGCGCGCAGCCGCTTGAGCTTGTCGATCTGCTGGGCGCGCACCGAGGAGTTGTCGACCTTGAGGACCTCGATCTCCTCGTCGGTCTCCACCCGGTACTTGTTGACGCCGATCAGCGCCTGGCGCCCGGAGTCGATCCGCGCCTGGGTGCGGGCCGCGGCCTCCTCCACGCGCAGCTTCGGGATGCCCGCGTCGATGGCCTTGGCCATGCCGCCGGCCTCCTCGACCTCCTCGATGTGCTGCCAGGCGCGGCGGGCCAGATCGTGGGTGAGCTTCTCGATGTAGGCGCTGCCGCCCCAGGGGTCGATGACCCGGCAGGTGCCCGACTCCTGCTGGAGGAACAGCTGGGTGTTGCGGGCGATCCGGGCCGAGAAGTCGGTGGGCAGCGCCAGCGCCTCGTCCAGGGCGTTGGTGTGCAGGGACTGGGTGTGGCCCTGGGTGGCGGCCATCGCCTCCACGCAGGTGCGCGTGACGTTGTTGAACACGTCCTGCGCGGTCAGCGACCAGCCCGAGGTCTGCGAATGGGTGCGCAGCGAGAGGGACTTGGGGTTCTTCGGCTCGAAGCGCTGGACCAGGCGCGCCCACAGCAGCCGGGCCGCGCGCAGCTTGGCGATCTCCATGAAGAAGTTCATGCCGATCGCCCAGAAGAAGGACAGCCGCGGCGCGAAGGCGTCCACGTCCATCCCGGCCGCCAGGCCCGCGCGCAGGTACTCGACCCCGTCGGCGAGGGTGTACGCCAGCTCCAGGTCGGCCGTCGCGCCCGCCTCCTGGATGTGGTAGCCGGAGATCGAGATGGAGTTGTAGCGCGGCATCTTCTGCGAGGTGTACGCGAAGATGTCGGAGATGATCCGCATCGAGGGCTGCGGCGGATAGATGTAGGTGTTGCGGACCATGAACTCCTTGAGGATGTCGTTCTGGATGGTCCCGGCCAGCTTCTCGGGCGGTACGCCCTGCTCCTCCGCCGCCACGATGTAGAGCGCCAGCACGGGCAGCACCGCGCCGTTCATCGTCATCGAGACGGTCATCTTGTCCAGCGGGATGCCCTCGAAGAGCTGCCGCATGTCGTAGATCGAGTCGATGGCGACGCCCGCCATGCCGACGTCACCGGTCACCCGCGGGTGGTCGCTGTCGTAGCCGCGGTGCGTGGGCAGGTCGAAGGCGACCGACAGGCCCTTCTGGCCGGCCGCGAGGTTGCGGCGGTAGAAGGCGTTGGACTCCTCGGCCGTGGAGAAGCCGGCGTACTGCCGGATCGTCCAGGGCTGGTTGACGTACATCGTCGGGTACGGGCCGCGCAGATACGGCGTGATCCCCGGGTACGTCCCCAGGAAGTCCAGGCCGTCGAGGTCCGCCTCCGTGTAGAGCGGCTTGACGTCGATGCCCTCCGGCGTCTCCCACGTCAGATCCGCCACGCCCTTGCCGGTGGCCTGCTCGACCGCCTCGGCCCATCGCGCGCCGTCGCCCGCGGCGTGCGCCGCCTCCGCGTCCCCCAGCTCGACCGTGCTGAAGTCCGGGATGGCGCCGGCCTGCTGCGTCGTGTCTCCCATCACGCCACCTCCATGACATCCAGGGCCGAGGAGAGGACCTCGACCGCGTCGCAGCCGGCGAAGACGAAGGTGTCCACGCCCGCCGCGGTGAATTCCTCCCGGCGCTCGCCCGGCTTGCCCGCCAGCAGCACCCGGACCGCTCCCGCCGACTTCAGCGCGGCCGCCACGACCGCCGCCTGCTCGCCGTACACCGCGTCGCTCGCGCACAGACACGCGATCCGCGCGCCGCTGCGGGCGAACGCCCCGGCCACCGACTCCGCGTCCACCGGCGCGGGTTCGTTCACCGTCTCGATGCCGCCCGCCTGGAACAGATTGGCGGCGAAGGACAGCCGGGCGGTGTGTGCCGCGACCGGGCCCAGCGCGGCCAGGAAGACCTTCGGGCGGGCGCCGCTCGCCGCCAGATGGGCGTCGGAGCGCGACCGCAGCCGCTCGTACGCGTCGTCCCGGCGCACCCGCGGCAGCCCCCCGCCGATCGGCGCGGGCGCCGGCTCGCGGTGCACCGGCGGCTCGGCGAGATGCGGGAACTCGCTGACGCCGGTGATCGGTTCGCGCCGGCGGGCGAGGTCGTCGGTGCGGCGCTGCCAGGTGTCGGCCAGCCGGCCGGCGATCATCCCGGAGCGCAGCGCCTCGGCCTGGCCGCCCGCGCCCTCGATCTCCTGGAACCACGCCCAGGCGGCGCGGGCCAGCTCGTCGGTGAGGCTCTCGACGTACCAGGAGCCGCCCGCCGGATCGATGACCTTCGACAGGTGCGACTCCTCCAGCAGCACGGACTGGGTGTTCCGGGCGATCCGCCGGGCGAACGCGTCGGGCAGGCCCAGCGCGGCGTCGAACGGCAGCACCGTCACCGCCTCCGCGCCGCCCACCCCGGCGGACAGTCCGGCGACCGTGGTGCGCAGCATGTTCACCCAGGGGTCGCGACGGGTCATCATCACCGTGGAGGTGACCGCGTGCTGGCGCTGCGCGGCGGCGTCGGGCGACGCCCCGCACACCTCGGCGACCCGCGCCCACAGCCGGCGGGCCGCGCGCAGCTTGGCGATGGTCAGGAACTGGTCCGCGGTGGCGGCGTAGCGGAACTCCAGCTGCCGGCAGGCGTCGTCGATGCCGAGCCCGGCCGCCGTCAGCTGCCGCAGATAGGCGACGCCGGTGGCCAGCGAGGTGCCCAGTTCCTCGGCGGCCGAGCCGCCGGCCTCGTGGTACGGCAGCGCGTCGACGGCCAGCGCCCGCAGGCCCGGCGCCTCGGCGGCGCAGCGCCCGGCGAGGCGGGCCGCGGACTCCAGCTGGAGGCGCAGCTTGGCGTCGTCACCCGTGCGGGCCAGCAGGCCGAGCGGGTCGGCGCCCATCGCGCCGGACGCCTCGCCGAGCGCCGCGCCGGAGGCGGTGTACAGCCGCAGCAACTCCTCGGCGGCCGGCGCGAAATCGGCGCCCGCGTCCAGGACCACCGCGGCCAGGTCCAGATAGACGCCCTGCAGCGCCTGCTCCAGACCGGAGACCGGCACGCCGCCGTCCCCGACGGTCAGCCAGACCGACGTGACGCCGTTCTCCAGGTCGGCCAGGATCGATTCGTTGGCCCGCCGCGGGTCGGTGTGGACGTGCTGCTGGCGTACGTCCCACCCGGCGACGGTGGTGCCTTCGGGCCGGCCGGCCCGTACGAAGGGGGGAAAGCCCGGGTGGCCCGGGACGGCCGCACCGTCCTCGGCGGTGTAGAGCGGGCGGATGCGGATGCCGTCCTGGAGGCCGGTGGCGAGCGCGTCCTCGGCGGCGGCGCCGGACGCCTCGGTGACGCCCGATTTGCGCAGCACACCTTCGACGAGGCGCTGCCACTGCTCTCGGTCGGCATCCGGGAAGGCGGCGGCCAGGGGGAGTTCGGGGGACTCGGCGGTCATGGCAGCAGGCTAGGCGAACGACCGTTAGCTGGAGCAGTGTCTCAGGCTGTGACCTTGCACTCGTTGACCACTGGTGGATCTTCCTGTTTTCACGCGAGAAGGGGCAGGTGGGACGGGGTCGGCGGTATCGTGCGCGGGCGGCTTTTCCGGTACCCGACGCGCCTGCTCCGGCGCGGGCGCCCAGTTCACTACGGTGGGCGCCGCACCCCAGGAGGAGCGCGATGTCCCGGGCACCGATCCGCGCCACGGCCGCCGCCGGACTGCTGCTGCTCACCGCGGCGGTCGTACTGGTGCCGCCGGGGCGCGCCCAAGGCCCGCGCGCGGACCGCGCCGGACGCCGGATCGCCGCCTGGTCCGCCGATGTCCGGCATACCGCGGAATTCACCCGTTACGGCAACGACAACACCCGCCTGGACGACTGGACCGGCGGCGACGGCACCCACTCGGTGCGCCTGCCCGACGGCCGCACCCTGTGGCTGTTCTCCGACACCTTCCTCGACCGGGTCCACGCACCGCCCGGCCCGCACGGCGCACCCCACCACTGGCGCACCTCCGGCACCGGTGGCACGCCCTGGCTGCGGCACAACTCCGCCGTGGTGATGTCCCGTTCGGGCCGTGCGGAGCGCACCCTGACCGGTGGCGGGGCGGGTGCTCCCGGGCCGTTCTTCCCCGACCCGCCGGGCGGCGGCCGGCGCTGGCCGGTCGGCGCGCGGGTGGAGCCGCGCGTGCCCGGCGGCGCCGCGCGGGTCGTCCGCGTCCTGCTGTGGCGCCGCGCCCCCGGCAGCGGGCCGTGGATCTTCGGCGAGCCGCGCGGCACCGAGGTCGCCACGCTCTCGCTCCCCGCGCTGCGCCTGGAAGCCATCACCCCGGCCGTGGACCAGGCGGCCGTCCCGGATCCGGGACGGCGGGTCCTCTACGGCACGGCGGTGGTCCCCGCCGGCGGCTGGACGTACGTCTTCGGCGGCGACGATCCGCCGACGTCACCGGCCTCCAGCGCCTACCTCGCACGGGTCCCGGCCGGGCACCTGGCGGACCGCGGCGGCTGGCGGTTCTGGGACGGCGGCCGCTGGCGGCGGCGGGCCGGGCGGGCGGTGCCGGTGCTGCGGGGCGGCGGCCGGCGCGGTGTGGGCAGCGCCTTCACCGTGGTGCGCGACGGATCGGCCTGGGTGCTGTTCACCATGGACACCGGCGGCGACGGCTCGGCCGGGCTGCGGGTGGTCACCAGCTACTGGGCCGGCGCGCCGCAAGGCCCCTGGCACGGTCCGCACGGCCGTCTCGCCCCGCCGCGTCCGCCCGCCGCCGACCCGCGCCACGTCGCCGTCTACAACCCGCAGGCGCACCCCGAGTTCACCGGCGGCCGCGGGCTGCTGCTCAGCTACGACCTCAACTGGCTCGGCCTGCCCGGCGTCCCGCCCGGCCCCCGGATCAACGGCGCGGTCGAGCTGTACCGGCCGCGGTTCCTGCGGGTCCGGCTGGCGCCGCCCGCATCGTGACGGCGGCCGGGCCCGCGCGGCCCCGGTCTCACCCCTCGTGCTCCCGGCGCCAGGTGCGGGCCGCCTCCTCGATGTCGAACGGGACGAGGCGCAGCGGGGGGCCGTCGAGCGGCGCACGCAGGGCCGCGCGGATCCGCTCGTTGATCTCGGTCAGGATGCGGCGCAGCGCGGCCTCGCTCGGTGCCGCGGCCGCGGCCTCCCGGGCGTCCTCGGCCTCCTTGCGCAGGACGAGGCTCGGCGGCAGGAAGGAGAGGTGCTCGCGGTGCATCTTCTCCTTGATCCACCACATCTCGTCGTACGGCCGGTCGAGCTGGGGGAGGGGCTTGCCGGCCCCGGTGAGCCCGTCGAAGGCGCCGCGCTCGGCGGCCTCGCGGATCTGCCGGTCCGCCCAGCTCTCCCAGCTGATGCCGGGGGGTTTGCGCTCGGTCATCGTCAGCGTCTCCCGAGGATTCGGACGCCGGCCGGAGCGCTCCGTCCGGCGTGCGGGGAAGGCGGATGCCTGTCTTCACCGTAGCGCGGTGACCCTGCCCGGCGGGCGGCCCGCGGGGGTTCAGCTCGCCGGCTGCGCGGTGCCGCCCGGCATGGCGGTGCCGCTCGGGGCCGGGTCGGACGGTTGGGAGACGGAGGGGGTCGGCTCGACGACCGGGAAGGCGTTGTTGCCGCCGCACACCATCGGGCCGATGCGCACGGAATCGCCGGCCAGGGTCACCGGCACCCGGTCCGGCGGCTTGTTCCCGGGCACCCGGGCGTTGGCCGCGGTGCACACCAGCTGGTTGAGCGAGGCGGAGTCCAGCAGCTTCACATTCATCGGCAGCTCGATCTCGACGCCGCCGTTGCGGGCCTCGGCCCTCAGCGCGCCGGGGAAAACCGGCAGCACGCTGGACAGACCGCGCATCCGCTCGGCGTGGTTCGGCCCGGCCAGCAGCAGCTGGATGGCCTGGTTCGGGTCGGCCGGCGCCTTCGCCGGGCGGGTCGCGGAGCGCAGCCCGGAGGGACCGTAGAAGAACAGCTGGACGTCGGACTCCGGCTGGCCCGGCGACTTCACACCCGTGGCGGGCTCACCGGCGTCGATGACATCGGTGGGCGCGATCCCGCAGCCGGCCAGGCCGGCGGCCAGCGCACCCGTCAGGACACCGGCGAGGACGAGACCGCTCGCCAGGCGGCGCCGGGGCCGGGGCGCACGCGGGGCGTTCGGGACGGACGGGGTGTTCATACGTGGTGCGCCTTCCCGGCCGCGGGACGAGCGTCGTCCCGGTCGTCGTGCGCGGGCGGCCCGGCGGCCGCGCACGCGTCCTGCGGCGGCGCGGGGTCGTCCTCGTCGGCCTCGCCCGCCTCCTCGTGGCGCAGCGGCAGCTCCACCGTGAACACCGCACCGCCGTCAGGGCAGTTGGCGGCGTGCAGGGTGCCGCCGTGCAGCCGGATGTTCTCCTGCGCGATGGCCAGTCCCAGGCCGCTGCCCTCGGAACGGGCGCGGGCGGAGTCGGCCTTGTAGAAGCGGTCGAAGACATGCGGCAGGACCTCGGGGTCGATGCCCGGGCCGCTGTCGAGGATCTCGATCCGCAGCCGGTCCGCGTCCGGCTCCGGGGCGTGCAGCACCACCCGGACCGGTTCGCCGCCGTGGTGCAGGGCGTTGCCGACGAGATTGGCGACGACCACGTCCAGCCGCCGCGGATCGAGCCGCGCCCGGACGTCCGCCGGCAGCTCCGCGGCCACCCGCTTCTGCCAGGCCCTGGCCTGCAGCGTCTTGCGGATTGTCTCGGCCACGTCGACCTCGTCCAGATGCAGGGCCGCGGCCCCCGCGTCGAAGCGGGAGACCTCCATCAAGTCCTCCACCATCCGCGCCAGTTTCCCGGTCTCCTGGCTGATCAGCCGGACCGCGGAGGCGGTGTCGGGGTCCAGTGACCCGGCGTCCTCGTCGAGCACGTCGGTCACCGCGGACATCGCCGCCAGCGGGGTGCGCAGCTCGTGCGAGACATCGGCCGCGAACCGCCGGGCGTTGGACTCCAGACGGCGCAGCTCGGCCATGCTCTCCTCCAGCCGGGCCGCCATGTCGTTGAAGGTCCGCGACAGCTCGGCGAGTTCATCGGCGCCCTTGACCTCCAGCCGGGTGTCCAGCCGGCCTTCGGCGATCCGCCCGGCGGCCTGCCGCAGCCCGCGCACCGGCCGCAGCACCCCGCGCGCGGCCAGCAGCGCCAGGACCACGGTCAGCACCAGCACCGGTACCACGCCCCGCTGGGCGGCGCTCACCAGCGCCTCGACATTGGACTCCTCGGCGCTCAGCGGCACCTGCGCGTAGACGGACAGCGCGGAGGCCCGGCCGTCGGACTGCCGCACCGGCATCCCGATCAGCAGCCAGGGCTCCCCGCCGCGGTCCACCCGCTGGAAGGCCGGCACATGCCGCTTCTCCACGGAGTCCTTGAGGCCGGCCGGTACCGTGAAGCCGCCCTGGAGGCTGCCGTCGCCGCCGTCCGCGACGCCCCGGTAGCGCGCCGAGATGTCCCAGTCCCGTGACTTGCCGGAGCGCTCCAGCTGGACCCGGAAGAAGTCCAGATCGGCCCGGGACGGCGGGGTCGGCAGCTCGGGAGCGAGCGAATTGACCTGCGCCCGCAGGTCGTTGACGGCGGTGTCCTGGGAGCGCTGGAGGATGGCGTTACGGGCCTCCTGGTAGGTCAGCAGGGCGGTGGTCAGCGCGCTGAGGGCGGCCACCACCAGAAACCCGACGACGAGCCGGGCCCGCAGCCCGCGCAGCATGGTGCCGGACGGTATCCGGCGGCCGGCGCGCTTCACAGGGGACCGAAGCGGTAACCGAAGCCGCGCACGGTCTGGACGTAACGGGGGCTGCGCGGGGTGTCCTCTATCTTCGTCCGCAGCCGCATCACACAGGCGTCCACCAGCCGCGCGTCGCCGTGGTAGCTGTGCTCCCACACCTGCTCCAGCAGCTGCTGGCGGCTGAAGACCTGCCCCGGGGTGGCGGACAGGAACAGCAGCAGCTTCATCTCCGAGGGGGCCAGCGGAAGGTCCTTGCCGGCCTTGCCCACGACCAGACCGGCCCGGTCTATGGCCAGTTCGCCGTAGGCCTCGACGGGGGAGGGGCCCGGGTCGGCGGCGGCCGGCGCCCCGTCGGCGGGCAGCGCGGTACGGCGCAGCACCGCGCGGATGCGGGCTTCGAGGACCTCGCCGCGGGCGGGTTTGACGATGTAGTCGTCGGCGCCCGCCTCCAGTCCGAGCACCACGTCCAGGTCGTCGCCACGTGCGGTGAGCATGATGATCGGCAGCTGCCGCTCGGCGCGGATCAGCCGGCACACCTCGAAGCCGTCCTTGCCGGGGAGCATCAGATCCAGCAGCACGATGTCGGGACGGAAGCCCGGCAGGGCTGTGAGGCCCTCCTCGCCGCTGGCCGCGGCGGCCACTTCGTGGCCGCGCCGGCGCAGTGCGAGGGACACCCCGTCCCGTACGGCGGCGTCGTCCTCGATCAGAAGTACACGTGGCATGGGTCCAGTATCAATAAGTTTCATGATGGATCCGTAACAGGAGCAGCCTCCCCGGCCTTGCGCGCATCTCTCGTGGTGCAGGCGGCGCGAGACCTCCGTGAGAGGTGTCCGCCACCGACCGGTACGGACACGAGCACGGTGACGAGGGACGGGATCAGGATGGCACGGGGCTTCGGAGGTCAGCGCGGCATCATCGGAGTGACCGCGGCGGCGGTGGTATCGGTGGTGGTCGCGGGGGCACTTGCCTTCTCGAACGCCGGGGGAGGCTCCAAGGCGGAGGCGGACGACGCCGGCCAGAAGGCCAAGGGGGCGAGCGCTCCGGTCGACTCCTCCATAGTCCACTCCTCGGACCGCCCCGGCCGCAGCCTGAACCTCACCATCGACGACGGCCCGGACCCGGTGTGGACGCCGAAGGTGCTCGACGTGCTGAAGAAGCACAACGTCAAGGCGGTCTTCTGCATGATCGGCCCGCGGGCCGCGGAATACCCGGACCTGGTCAAGAAGGTGGTGGCCGCCGGCCACAAGCTCTGCGACCACACCATCAGCCACGACACCACCATGGACAAGAAGCCGGAGAGCTACCAGTCCAAGGAGATACTCGACGCCGAGAAGATGATCGAGAAGGCGTCGGGCGGTACGCAGGTCGAGTACTACCGCGCCCCCGGCGGTGCGTTCACCCCCTACAGCCGGAAGCTGGCCGCGGACCGCGGGATGCGCCCGCTGGGCTGGAACGTCGACAGCAAGGACTTTGAGGGCGGCAACGTCGAGAGGATCGAGTCGACGGTGCGCACCGAACTCAACCAACCTCACCACACGACCCTTCTGTTCCACGACGGCGGCGGCAACCGCTCCCGGACCGTCGAGTCCCTGGACCGCCTGCTGCCCTGGATGAAGAGCCAGGGCTACGGGTTCGGCTTCCCGCAGCGCTGAGCGGGCTGAGCGGGCTGAGCGGGCTGAGTGAGCGAAACCCGCGGGCGCCCGGCGCATGGGGGCGCCCGCGGGTCTCGGGCGCGTGGCGGAACGGGACGGCCGGCGCGCGGTCGGAACGGGACCGGCGTGGCGTAATGGGATCGCGGAGAGTTCGGGCCGGGCACCTTCGGGGGTGCCCGGCCCTCGGCGTGCAACGGCCGTGCGGGGGAGGCGGTTCGGGGAACTCCGCAGCAACCACTCGCTAAGGGGCATGCGGTGGGGATCACCCAGCGGGCTCACCTGCCCTACGCCGCGCCGAACAGCTCCGCGAGGTCGCGCTCCATGCCGAGGTGCGCCATCTCGGTGCCGGCCGGCACCGCCCGGTAGGAGCGGGCCAGGAACCGCCGGACATCGGAGGTCTTCAACTGGAGCATGGCGATGCCGTCGTCCGAATGGAACTCCATCACCGTCCGCTCCGGGCCGGACGGCCGCACCCGCACATCGCCCCGCCCGGCGGGCGTCCGCAGCCCCTCGTCGAGCAGCTCCCGGGCGAACGCCCAGTCCACCGCGGTGCCGTCGAGCGAGATCTCCGGCGGGAACGACATCCGCACCGCCAGCGGGTCGGCGGGCTGGTAGTGCAGCACGGCCGGCGCGGGGTGGGAGCGGGGAGCGGTGGCGAGGAGGCGGACCTGAACGGCTTGGTCGATGACGCGGTGCATCGCGCTGCTCCTCACTGCTGTCGAATCCCGGTGACTCATCCAGTAGGACGGTGTGGCCGTCCCCCTAGTGCACACGACAGGGGTGTGAGGTATCTCATGTGGGCCGCCCTTGACCGGCGGTCCGGGTGGGGCGTGGCGGCGAGCGCCACGGTATCCGGCGGGGGAGCGGGCCGCCCGGACGGACGGCCCGCTCCCCGCCGCCCCCTCAGTACGACCGCTGTTCCGGAAGGCGCACAGCCGTCCCCGGGCGCACCAGGAACTCCTCCAGGATCCCCGGGGCCGCCGCCGCGGCGAAGCCGGGCGCCTCGTCGGCCGCGAGGTCCGGGATGCGATAGCCGTTGTCACCGGCCGCGACCGCGGCGGTGAGCGTGACGACGCCGGCCCGGCGGGTGAAGGGCGAGGTCGTGAACGTCCAGGCGGCGATGGCGTCGCGCTGGAGGGCGAGGGTGTCACGGCTGATGGTGCCCGAGCGGGCGACCAGATACGGGCCGTCGACGCCGTGCCCCAGACTCCGGTACGCGTCCCGCGCCAGCCACAGCACCACCGCCGTGGTGACCACCGCGTAGATCCAGGCGCAGTGCAGCAGGACGGGGGTGAACGCCAGGCCGAGACCGGCGAGCACGGCCGCGCCGGGCAGCACCGCGAACAGCAGACCGCGCACCCGCCGCCGGCGCAGGGCGACCCGGGGGTGCGGCGTCAGCGGGGCCGGTGAACCGTCACCGGGGAACGGCGCCCGCAGCACGCCTCCCGCCACCCGCAGCGCCTCCGTGCGGGGCGCGGGCGGCAGCAGACCGCTGCGCTTGCGGTTCTCGTCCTGGTTGCCCAGACCGCCGGCCACCGCACGCACCGTCGCCCCGCCGCCGGCCCGCAGCAGCAGCGGCTCGCGCAGCAACACCCCGCGCAGCCGGGCGCGTTCGATGGTCACGGCGCGCGTGGTGAACAGTCCGCGGCGCACCCGCAGCGTGCGGGCGTCGGTCCACTCCAGGCAGTAGCTCCACCAGTTCTCGACGTACAGCACCACGGCGCCGACCGAGCCGAGAGCGATGACGGCCAGCAGTACCGCCGGGACCGTCAACCAGAGCGCTCCGGCACCGAGTTCGGTGAACGCCTGCCGGACGATGCCGAGCTTCCACGGCACGATGCCGATGCCGTCCAGCACCCGGTAACCCGACCCGGCCACCACGAACACCCCGCCGATGACCCAGAAGGTGAGCGGTGCGTACCGCAGCCAGCGCCAGCTGATCCGCGCCAGCACCGGGTCGTTCGCACTCGCGTCGGCGTCGGCGTACGCGAGCAGTTCCGCACGCAGCCGCTCCGCCTCGGGGGCGGCGAGCGCTTCCAGCGACAGGTCCTTGCTGCCGTAACCGGAGCCCGCGGTGCCGGCCCGCAGCACGGTGACGCCCAGCAGCCGGTGCAGCGGCGAGGCCGTCAGATCGACGGTGCGGATCCGGTGCAGCGGCACACTGCGCAGCCGCCGGGTCCACAGCCCGCTGCGGACATCGAAGGTGCGCGCGCCGCCCCCGCCGTCGCCCGCCCCGCCGTCACGGCCCGGGGGCACGGTGATCCGGAACTCCGTACGGGCCCAGCGGATCAGGCCGATCGTGGTCACCACGGCGAAGGAGATGGCGAGCGCGCCGAGGGTGAACCAGGCCTTGGCGGTGATCCGGCCGCCGGTGGCCAGCGCCGTCAGCGCCATCGAGCCGAGCGGCGCGGCCAGCCAGCCGCAGTGCACCAGCAGCGTGCGCGGATCCAGCCGCCGCCACTCGCCCGTCGCCCCGTCGGGGGTGCCGGTGTCGGAGGCGGCAGGGGCCGCGCCGGACTTCGTACCGGGCGCCCCCGGGTCCAGTGGCGCGCTCATGCGGCATCACCCGGCACGGCCTGCGCGGCCTCGCCGATCCGCCGGGACAGCTCTTCGGCGTCCGCGTGGGACAGTCCCGCGATCTTGATGTCACCCGCGGTCGAGGCGGTGGTGACGGTCACCGTCGCCAGCCCGTACCGCCGCTGCAGCGGACCGCGCACCGTGTCCACCGTCTGCACCCGGCTCAGCGGCGCGATCCGCCGCTTCTGCCAGAACCAGCCGCCCGCCGCGTAGACCGCCTGCTCGCCCAGCTCCCAGGCGTGCACCGCGTACCGCCACCGCGGCATCACCACGAGATAGCTCACCGCCGGCACCACGAGCACGACCAGCAACAACGGTCCCAGCCAGGGCAGCGCGCCGGGGAAGAAGAGGAGGGACAGCACCGTCATGGTGAGCGCGACGAGCAGCATCGGGCCGCTGAGGGCCACCAGTGCCTGAAGCGTCCACCAGCGTCGGGCCCGGGGGTCGACGCGGTGGCGGGGCGGTCGCAGCAGCGCGGCGGCGGGTTCGGGCATGAGGTCACCGGTTTCCAAGTCAAGCGTATTGGGTTCCGATACGTTATAACGGTACAAGCGACTTGTGAAAGTGGGCAGGGTTCCGCGAAGCCAGAACTCCCTGCATGGGGGCCACGTATCGAAGGACCGAGCGTGGGAGGTCATCCGTGCCCAAGAAGGTGGACCACGAAGCCAGGCGTCAGGAGATCTCCGAGGCGCTGTGGCGGCTCGCGAGTGCCCGCGGACTGGAGGGCGCGAGCCTGCGCGATGTCGCCGCGGAGGCCGGCATCTCGCTCGGCCGGCTGCAGCACTACTTCCGCTCCAAGGACGAGATGCTGCTCTTCGCCCTCCGGCACATCAACCGGCTCGCCGGGGACCGGATCCGCGAGCGCATCGAGGCGCTGCCCGGGGAGCCGACCCCCCGCGAGGTGCTGCGCGCCTGCCTGTCGGGCATGCTGCCGCTGGACGAGAGGAGCCGTGTCGGAGTGCTGGTCGGCGCCGCCTACTTCACCCGCGCCGCGTACGACGAGACCCTGCGCGCCGAGGCCAAGAACGGCATCCCCCAGCTCCGCACCCTGTTCGCCGACCAGCTGCGGCGGGCCGCGGAGCGCGGCGAACTCCCCCCGGAACGCGCCACCGAGGACGAGGCGATGCTGCTCATCGGCATGGTCGACGGCCTGTCCACCTATGTCCTGCTCGATGTGTACGACGGCCGGACCGCGCTGCGCATGCTGGACGGGCATCTGGCGCGGCTCTTCGAGGTGAACGGGGCCGCCGCCGGTGCGCCGGTGGCGGGCGGGGGCTGACCTGCCCTGCCGGGTGGGGCGGACGGGGTGGTTGCGGCCTACGCCTCGCGCAACAGCGCGGCGAGGTCGGCCTCGACGTCCAGATGGCCGGCCTCATCGCCCTTGGCGACGAGCCCGTACGACCGGGTCAGGAACGTCCGCAGCTCCTGCGCGTCGAACTGCACCACCGCCATGCCGCCGGCGGCATGGAACTCGATGACCACCGCATCGGCGTCATACGGCCAGATCTGCACATCGCCCGCCCCGGCCGGCGTGCGCAGCCCCTCCTCCAGCAGCTCCCGCCCGAACGTCCAGGCCACCTCCGCGCCGTCCAGCGAAGCGGCGGGCGGAAAGACCAGGCGCACCGCGAACGGGTCGGCGCGGTCGTATCGCAGGTTCGCCGGAATCACCTGCGACCGGGGAGCAGTCGCGATGAGACGGGCCTGAACGGCTTGGTCGATGACGCTGGACATCGCCGGCTCCCTTGCATTCGTTGCGGACACTTGCGGCTTTGGCCACTAGGACGCTCGGGATATCGCGCCAGTGCATTGGATTCCTGCGTGACATGTGTCACGGGCCTTCGAATGTACGTATTTGCCCTCTTTGCTGGGGCCCGGCGGAGGAAATTGAGGCTCGTAGGCTCGGTCTGACGGGGTGTTAGGGGCTGGAGTGTGGCCTGATCGCGACGCCCGGAATGTACGGATGGGGTGTGGTGTGCGATGGGGTGGCTGTGTTGCGTCCGTGCCAACCTGCCTCCCTCACCCGGCTCCGAACTACTCCGGGTCCACCCGTTCTTCCTCCGCCGCACCCCGCTCGCCCCGATCCGCCAGCGTGGTGGTCGCGGTAGTGGTAACGGTGTCGGCACATGGGCTGAACGGTCGTTTCCGGCCGTTCCGGGCGAATGGGAGCTGTGGCGGGCTGGTACGGCCGCCGAGCCGGCTGAGTCAGCGGATTGGTGATGCCTGCGGTGATGCCTACGGCGAGGCCTGCGGCGAGGCCTGCGGCGAGGCCTGCGGCGAGGCCTTGGTGGGTCGTCCGGGCGGGGCCTCTCAGCTGCCCCGCGAGGACATCCGGTCGGCGCGTGCCGATTCCCGGCGCGGCATCGACGGGGGTGTCGCTGCCACCGCCTCCGGGGTGGCTGCCCGCAGTGCCGAGCGGCAGTGCCGAGCGGCGGTGCCGCGCAGGCCCGGGGTCAGTCCATCAGGCCGGCGAGCCGATTCTCCAGCACCACCAGCAACTCGCTCAGCGCCTCGGAGAGTTCCTCCTGCCGGTGGTCGCCGATGCCGCCGAGCAGCGCCGCCTCGTACTCCAGCTGTTCGGGCAGCAGCCGGTCGACGGTTTCGCGGCCCTCGTCGGTGAGCGAGAGATGCGCGACCCGGCGATCCCGGCCGTCGGGGCGGCGGGCGATCAGGCCCCGCTCCTCCAGCTGCCGTACGCGCTTGGTCACCGCGGCGCCGGAGGCGAAGGTCTCGCGGGCCACCCTCCCGGGGGTCAGCTCGCGGTCCATCCGGCGCAAGGTGCCGAGGATGTCGAACTCGGGACGGGTGAGCCCGGCCTTCCGCAGCGGCGCGTCGGCCGCCTGCTGGAGCAGCGCGGAGCAGCGGTTGAGCCGCCCGATCACCGCCATCGGGCCGGTGTCCAGCCCGGGGTGCACCTGCTGCCACTGGCGCTGCACCCTCGCGACGATGTCCTCGGTCACCCGCACTCTCCTCTCGGTCCGGCGGTAAGCCTCCCCAATTGTGCCTGCCGCCCGGCGCCCTCCGCCGGGCGGCACCACCCGCGTCAGGCGGCCGCCACCGGCACCCGGAGCTGCCGGACCAGTCGCACCAGCGTCCGGTGGCCCTGCTGCTGGGCATGGTCGATCCGTTCCTCCGGAAGGGCGCGCTGCCACCACTCGCCGGACGCCACCTCCACGGCCTCGCGGAGCTCGACCAGACAACCGGCCAGCCGGTCCCGGGCCCAACCGGCCTCCCGCACACCGTCCGCCCTCTCCGTACTGCCTGCACCGGGCGCGGACCTCTCCGTACCGCTTGCCGGGGGTGCGGACCCCTCCGTACCGCTCGCACGGGGTGCGGGCCTCGTCGCGAGCAGCCGGGACGCTGCGGCCTCCGCGGCCGCGACCCGCTCCAGGGCCACCTCGATACGGTCCGCGGCCCGTCGGTTGGTGACCACCAGGCAGCAGGCCAGGCCCACCGCCGCGCCCACCACGGTGTCGATCCAGCGGTCGGCGATCAGCGCCCGCGCCGGCAGCTGACTGCCGAACCCGGACAGCAGCAGGGCCAGTGGTGTGACACAGGTCGAGCCGAGCCAGTAGTTGCGGCTGATCCAGGCCTCCGCGCCGACCTGGCAGGCCAGCGCCAGCGCGATCATCGCGAGGGGGCCGAGATGGATCAGCGGCAGCAGCGCGGTGTAGAGCAGCAGGCCGGACACGTTTCCCAGGGTGCGCTGCAGGGCCCGCTGCCAGGTGAGTGTGGTGTTGGCCTGGTAGATCGAGGCGGCGGTGACCACGGCCCAGTACGGATGCCCGACTCCCAGAGCCATCGATGTCCAGCCCGCCAGCACACAACCGGCAGCGACCCGCGCACCGATCGGCAGCAGCGGCGACCCCGGCCCGATCCGGGCGAGCACCGGCCGCACCCCGCGCGGTTGCCCCGGCGCGGGCCGCCGCACTCCGGTCACCTCGCCGCCGACTTCCTCCTTCTCCCCGACCTGCCAGGACGAGGCGACGCCCGCCACCTCCGGCAGGGGCCCTCCACCACGCAACTCACGCGCCCAGTCACTGAGCCGCTCGGCTTCGAACCGCCGGAGGTCCTGTCCGAAGCCCTGGTCATTGCCGTGGTCAATGCTCTGACCGACACCCTGGTCGATGCTCTGGCCGAAGTGCTGGTCAAGGCTTTGGCCGACGGCCCGGCCGAAGCCTTGGCCGGAGGCTCGGTCGAAGTCGTCGTCGAAGCTGTGCCTGTAGTGCCGACCGTCGTACGTCCGGACCGCCCTCCCAGCCTCTCGCCCGGTTTCCCCCTCGACGTCCCGCCCCACGCTCCCCAGCACCGACTCCGCCTCCACCAGCAGCCGTTCGAGCCCCGCCCGGGCCGTGGCCTTCGCCGGGGTGTGCGCCGGCACCCCGTACAGCGTCTGCCACGCGGCATTCACCGCGGCGGCGGTGGCATGCCAGGCGTCCGTCGCCCCGGCCGGCCGCGCGCCGTCGACGCCCGGTTCCGTACGCAACAGCCCCGCGGCCGCCTCCAGCGCACGGGCGACGACGATCCGTTCGGGCCCCTGCGGCCGTAGCAGTGCCGGAGCCATGCAGACCAGCCAGGCGAGGATGCCGGTGCCGAGCGTCAGAGCGAGGTGCAAAGGCACCTGCCCGAGGCGCTGCGGCACAAAGAACGCCGACGCGGTGACGAATGTCAGAATGATGTTCCCCGGCGGCCCGATCCGCGTCGCGTCACAGACCGTCTTGTGGAGCGCGGCGACCACCGCGGCGAACACGACGAGCAGCGCGGTCGACGTGGTCAGCGACGCCGCGGTCAGCGCGACACCGACACTCGCCACCATTCCGAGCACCACCCACGGCAGGGTGCGCGCCCGGGCGGCATACGGCAGCCCGTGCCCATACAGGGCGCACAAGGCCCCGGCTGAGGTGTAAAGCACCAGGTCCAGCTGCCCCAACGCGAACAGCACAAGGTCCGGAACGACCATCGCCACCAACGCACCGACGGCCGCCCTGTACCAAATATCGCTGGGCCGACGCAGCCGCAGCGCACCACGGACAGCCAACGGCCGCACCCGCACCGCGCTCCCCGTCCCGATACGCCAGCTCTGCCAGAACGGCTTGCGATGCTTCCCCATACCGAAAAGGTTAACAGGTGTTTCACTAGTAAAAGATATGCGCTCGGCGCGACGCCGACAGGGAAGGCGAGGCTCATCGGGAGGTGGCCCATCGCGGAGGTGGTGCATGGAGGAGTCGGCCCGGCGAGGAGGCGGCTCGGTAAAGAGGTGGCTCGGCGGAGAGGCGGCCCAGAGAGAGGCGGCACGGCGAGGGGCGGCTCGGCGAGGGGCGGCTCGGCAAAGAGGCGGCTCAATAGGGAGGCGGCCCGGCCAGGAGTCGATTCGACGAGGCGGCGGCTCACTGCGGATGCGAGCCCGGCGAGAGGATGAGGAGAGACAACGGGGGAGCGGCACCCGAGGGCAACGGGAGATGCGGCAGGGAGACGCGATGGGAGGGGCACCCGGGGCGGGAGAGGTAACTTCCCAATCTCGATGTCAAGCCGGGGGCTGAGACTGGCTGGCCTGCATGTTCAGGAGTCGCCTGTGCGTTGTAGCCGCCAGTCGACAGGTATCCGGGAACAACCTGTTCTGACCGGCTGCGATCAGGACGCGGGGTTCTCGCCCGGCGGGATGAAGGCGTCGGCGCCATCGGCATCCTCGACATGCCCCTGAGTATCGACGGTGATGGCCGTCGCCCGTCCCTGCGACGTGATGAGCCAGGCCAGCACCTGTTCCGTCAGCGGCGTCCCCCCTGGGCCCTCGTCCTTCCAGTGCACCTGCCACCCTCCACCAGGCACCGCAGCTATGACCTGCTCGGCTCGCTCCAGGCGCGAGAAGTCCTCGTAGCCCGTCACCGGACGCAGGGCGCCACGCTTGGGATCGACGACCAGGGCCGCCCCGGTCGCCTCGTCCCAGCACTCCACACGCACCATGCGGCCGATCTCGGTGTCGGTGCCGCTGAAGATCGCGGTCCAGCCGGTCTGACTGAAATAGCGAAGAGACACCGCCCCATCATCCCGAACAACGATGCTCACCCTTCTCAGGGCTTCTTGCTCTGTGCATCGACGAGTACGTCGCCGAGATGACGGGGAGGGGCAACTCAACAACGTGAGCTGCCGAAGTGACCGACGGCGGAACGCCACTGCGACGCCGGGGGAAGCGACAATGGCCGGGTGTCAGCCGCCAAGAAGAAGACGACGACCGCGAACGCGTCCCCTGAGCGTCGCCGCGAACTGCTCAACACCGCGGCGGAGGTCTTCGCCGCGCACGGCTACAACGCCACCACCGTCCGCCGTATCGCGGACGAGGCCGGGATGCTCGCCGGCAGCCTCTACTACCACTTCGATTCGAAGGAATCGATGCTGGACGAGATCCTGTCCAGCTTCCTCACCGAACTGTGGGACGGCTATGACGCCGTACTCGCCTCCGGACTCGGCCCCCGGGAGACGATCGAAGCGCTGGTCACCGAGTCCTTCCGGGAAATCGACCGTCATCGCGCGGCCGTCGCCATTTACCAGAAGGAATCCAGGCACCTCACCGCCCTGCCCCGGTTCGGGTATCTCACCGACTCCCAGCGGAAGTTCGAAAAGGCGTGGCTCGGCACACTGGAGCGTGGCGTGGCCGATGGAGTCTTCCGCGCCGACCTCGATATCCGGCTCACCTACCGCTTCGTCCGCGACACCGTCTGGGTCGCGGCGAGCTGGTACCGGCCGGGCGGACAACACAGCCCCGAGGAGATCGCCCGCCAGTACCTCTCCATGGTGCTGGACGGCGTCGCCGCCCGCAGGTGACGGCCCCGGCAGACCGCGTCGCTCGGCGCGCCCGCCGGGGTTCGTCCGTTCGTTATCGCGATCCGGTCAGCAGGGCGTGTTCTTCACGAACAGGGCTCGCGAGCCGTCGGTCGTCCCGTAGCGGATGTCCTTCGTCGCGCCCTTGGGGAGGCTGCCGTGAGGGTTACGCTGATGCGGGACGACGATGGTGAAGCACGAAGTCCGCTTGGTGCACAGATTCGTCAGGCGGACATAGCGCTGATGGCCCTTGTTGAAGTACTTCCGGACTTTGACGCACTGCGGCGACCGATCGGCGGCTGCCGCACTCGAGGCCGAGGTGAGCGTGAGGGAGGCGCTGCACGCCACTATCGCCACCACTATGGCCAAGAACTTCCTCATGTGATCCCCCGCTGGACTGCTCAGATCCCCCGCGAAGCATCTCGTCGCTTCGCACGTTCATTCCCCATTGTCCACGTCCACTCTGGGAATATCAGCCCCGGGGGCCACACAGGGACACAAGCGCGACACAAGCGCGACCCTTTCGGGACGGCCCCCGCCGCGACGGTATGGCTCCTCGCTCCATCGGCCGAGGAGATCCCCCGGCGCCGCATCTGCTGACCCACTACCCCTTACGTCGCAGGTCAGGCCCCTCCCATGGTTGCGCGCTGGACACCGTCATCCGATGCGGAATTCCCATTGCCGCTCGCCGTCGCGGCGATAGTTCAAGGCGAGACGGGCCAAGTTGGTCACATTTTCCGGTATGCCCTCTCTGTCCTGCCCGATTCGGCGCGATCCGGCCACGCTGTGCCCTCCCGTGCCCTCCCGTGCTGCCCTCCGACGCACCTTGTGCGGGGCAAGCGCCGCCAAGGGCGGACCCGAACCTCTCGGCCGGAAGCGAGCCATCGCCGCCGAATGGCCGGATCCGCGTGCCCATGATCGGCATCAGTCGACGATCCTGCCCAACCCCGGCGAGCCACCGGACCGAAGCGGAGATCTTCGGCCAATACCAGGGAGCTTCGGAAGCCGGCGACAGCGGCTAACGACAGCAAAGCCAACGACAGCAGCCGACGTCCGAAGCCGACGTCCTAGGCCGGGGGCGAAGCCGACGACCGCAGCCGAGGATCGAAGCCGGGCGCTGAGGTCGATGCCTCAAACCGATGGCCGAGGCCCGTGGCCGCACCAGCGACCGGAGTCGATGGTCAGCACCAGCGACCGGAGTCGATGGTCAGAACCAGCGACCGGAGCCGATGGCCGGCACCGGCGACCGGAGCCGGGATCGAAGTCGGCACGATCGAAGGCGGTCGCGGCAGTCACGGGCCGAGCCCGCTTGCGCCGCTATCCCTCAGCGGCCCCGGCCGGGAGATCACTCGCCCCCGGACGGGCGTGCCGTCACCACCCGCAGGCCCCGGTCCGCGAACTCGCGGCGGGTCGCCTCCTTCGCGCCGCTGTCCGTGATGAACGTGTCAAAGACATCCGCGTCGCCGACCCGGGCGAAGCAGCGCTCGCCGATCTTCGACGAGTCCGCGACGACCACGGCACGCCGGGCGCGCTCGGCCATCAGGCGGTTGACCCGGGCCTCGGCCTCGTCGTGCACCGTGGCGCCCATCATCGGCTCCATGCCGTTGGCGCCGATGAACGCGATGTCGATCGAGACCTGCTGAAGCACCAACTCGCTGAAGGGGCCGACCAGTTCGAACGACCGCGAGTGTGCCACCCCACCCGTGAGCACAATCTTGATCTGTGGCCGCACGGCCAGCTCATTCGCGATGTTGAGGGAGTTGGTGACAATCGTCAGATGCGGTTGCGGACCCGCCTCCGCGAAGTCCGGGCGGGTGGCGAGTACCCGGGCGATGGCCGTGGTCGTGGTGCCGCCGCTCAGCCCGACCACGTCCCCCCGTTCGACCAGCTTCGCCGCCGCCTGGGCCACCGCCTCCTTCTCCGCGGAGCGGTGCGCGTGCTTGTAGCGGATCGGCAGGTCGTACGCCACCGAGCTGAGCACCGCCCCGCCTCGGGTACGGGTCAGCAGCTGCTGCTCCGCGAGGGCGTCCATGTCGCGCCGCATGGTGGCGGCCGAGACCTCCAGGGCGGTCGCGGCCTCCTCGACATCCACCCGGCCCCGGTCCCCGAGCAGCTCGAGCAGTGCGTTCATCCGTTCATGGCGCTTCATGCCGCGAGCCTAATTCGTCTCCGCATGTCACGGAGGTGCATGGCGGGCACCCCCGCGACGGGCGGCAGACGGGCCGCCCTCCGGTCAAGCGGCTCTGCCGGGGGCGAGGCGCCGTGGGGGAGTCGGTGCCGCTTTCCCGTCCTGCGCCGGCTCATCCCGGGGCCGGGGCCTGGCTGACGTGCCGGTCCGGGACCGTCGCCGGTGTGCCCAGCACGTCCAGCAGGCGTGCCACCTCCTCGGTCACCGCTGCCCTGGCCGGCTTGAGGTACTTCCGGGAGTCGACGAGCGTCGGGTCGGCATCGAGGGTCTGCCGTATCGACCGGGTGAAGACGGACACCAGATGGGTGGAGATATTGATCTTCGTCATTCCGGCGGCGATGGCGCGGCGCAGTTCGTCGTCCGGCACTCCGGAGGAGCCGTGCAGAACCAGCGGCACGGGCAGGGTGGAATGCAGCGCGGCGATGAGTTCCTTGTCGAGTACGGCCGTGCGTTCGCGCATCGCATGGGAGGAGCCGACGGCCACGGCGAGGGCATCGACGCCCGTTGCGCGGACGAAGGTCAGGGCGTCGTCCGGGTCGGTACGCACCCCTGGCGCATGGACCCCGTCCTTGCCGCCGATCTCGCCGAGTTCGGCCTCGACGTAGGCGCCGCGCTCGTGGCACCAGGCGGTGAGTTCCGCGGTGGTGGCGACGTTCTCCTCGTAGGGAAGGGCGGAGGCGTCCACCATGACGGAGCCCACCCCGGCGCTGATGCCCTTCTGGACCAGGTCCCTGTCGGTGATGTGGTCGAGGTGGACCGCGATGGGGGCGGAGGACTCCTCGGCGAGGGCGAGGGTGGCGCGGGTGAGGGGCAGCAGGCTGCCGTGATAGCGGATGCAGTTCTCGCTGATCTGCAGGATCAACGGGATGCCGGTGCGCTCGGCGGCGGTGACGAGTGCCTCGGCCGTCTCCAAATGGATGACGTTGAAAGCCGCGGCACCGACCCGCGCCGCTGATGCGGCATCGACGATCGATGAGGTCGGAACGAGGGGCATGGGACGCTGACTCCCTTGCGAGTGTGGCTGGTTGGCGTGTGGAGGGTGGCTGCGGTGCGCGGGAGAGGCAGGCGGCCGGCTAGGAGACGGCCGGTGCCTCGAGCATCACCGAGCGGGTCAGGCTGCGCGGGTTGTCCGGGTCCAGACCGCGGGCGCGGGCCCGCTCCAGCGCCACCCGCTGGACCAGCACCAGGTCCGCCAGCGGATCGCGGTCATGGCGCACGAAGCGGGCGCCGGTCCGCACCACATCGGCCTCCAGCCCGTCCGGCTCCTGGCCGAACAGCCAGGTCACCCGGCCCGGTGCGGCTATCGCGATCGGCCCGTGGCGGTACTCCATCGCGGGGTAGGACTCCGTCCAACTCTGCGACGCCTCCCGCATCTTGAGGGCCGCTTCATTGGCCAGACCGTAGGTCCAGCCCGTGCCGAGGAAGGAGAACTGCTCGGCGTCCACCCATTCCTTCTCCACCGGTGCGGCCAGCGCCTCTTCCGCGTCGGCCACCGCCCGGGAGATGTCCTCACCCAGGTGCGCCCGCAGCAGTGTCAGCGCCGTCGTCGCGAAACGGGTCTGCACCACCGACTTCTCATCGGCGAACGGCAGCGCGAACGTCCTCTCGGAGAGGGCCACCGCGGGTGTCCCGGGATCGCCGATGATCGTCACCGTCGGGATGCGGCCCTTAACAGCGTCGAGCACGCGCAATACCTCGGTCGTGGTCCCGGAGCGTGTGATGGCCACGACCACGTCATAGCCGCGGTCGCTGCCGAGGAAGGCCTCCGACGCGGCGAACGGATCCGTCACCCCCTGCCCCGCCGCCTCCCGCAGCGCCGCGTACGACTGCGCCATGAACCATGACGTGCCGCAGCCGATGACGGCCACCCGCTGTCCGGCCTCCGGCAGCGGGCCGGCCGCCGCACCGAGCCGCGCCGCCTCCCGCCAGGTCTCCGGCTGACTGTGCAGTTCCTGCTCCATGTACGAGATCTCGCTCATGGCCACCCTCCCGTGATCTTCACCGTGCCGTGCGGTGCTCTGCCGTGCTGTGACGCGCCGCTTCTGCGCAAAGCTGCATTTTCTTACTTCGTTGCAATCGACTGTACGCAGAATCCGCGCAGCGTTCCATCCCTCGAACGAGTGGACGCATCGGAGGTGGGGTGAGTGCGGCGACTCCGCGCAGACCGTGTTCCTTGCGCCCGGAGGTGCGCGGCTGACGCTGAACGGGCTGCCAGGTCAGGTCGGCCGAGGGGTCGGCGGGTGCGGCGACGAGGTGGCGAATGAGTGTTGACAGTTGCGCGAAAGGAGCCGAATACTCGCAAGATCAGTCACGCACGTTCCGCCATGCAGCAAGGCCCGCCCCGCCGCACAAAGGACTTCCCGTGTCCACTGCCACGCTTTCCGCGACACCCCCGCCGCCCTCACCCCGGACCGCACGCCGCACCGGCAGGATGTTCGCGCTCACCGGCGCCGTCGTCGGCGTCATCTACGGTTACGACACCGGCAGCATCTCCGGTGCCCTGGTCTTCCTGAGCAAGGACTTCCATCTCACCGAGGCCGAGAAAGGCCTGGTCAATAGCATTCTGGTGGGTGGCTCCATCGTGGGTGCCCTGATCGGCGGCAGGCTCGCGGACGCCTTGGGCCGCAGGGCCGCGATGCTGACCGTCGCCGCTTCCTACGCGGTGTTCGTCGCGCTCTCCGCCCTCGCGCCCGACGTCATCGTGCTGGACGTCGTCCGCTTCCTGCTGGGCATCGCCATCGGCATCTCGATCGTCGCCGCCCCGCTCTACGTCGCCGAATCGACCCCGGCGCGGATTCGTGGAGCCTCCGTCGCGGCCTATCAAGTCGCCACGGTCGCGGGCATCGTCATCACGTACTTCGTCAACTGGGGCCTGTCCGGCGGCGGTCACTGGCGCTGGATGCTCGGCCTCTCGGCGATCCCCGCCGCACTGGTCCTGATTCCGCTCCTGCGGCTGCCGGACACGCCGCGCTGGTACGTCCTCAAGGGACGTACGGAACGAGCCGTCGAGGTCATGGCCATGACCGACCCGGAGGTCGATCCGCGTACCGAGGTCGCCGCGGTGGAGGCGGCGCTCGCGGAGGAGAGCGGCGGCTCGGCGCGCTCCCTGCTGCGCAAGCCCTATGCCCGCGCCGCGCTCTTCGTCGTCGGCCTCGGGTTCTTCTGCCAGATCACCGGCATCAACGCCGTGACCTACTACAGCCCGCAGATCTTCGAGGAGATGGGCTTCACCGGCAACGGCCAGAACTTCCTGCTGCCGTCGTTCGTCCAGCTCGCCTCGCTCGCCGCGACCGTGCTCGCCATCCTCATCATCGACCGGCTCGGCCGCCGGGTGGTGCTGCTCAGCGGCATCGGCACGATGGTCGTGATGCTCGCCGTGCTGACCGCGGTCTTCGGCACGGGCGAGCTGCACGGCACCATGACGTGGGTCGGGTTCGCCGCCATCCTGCTGTTCACCGCGGCCTTCAACTTCGGCTTCGGCTCACTGATCTGGGTCTACGCGAGCGAATCGTTCCCCGCCCAGCTGCGCTCGACCGGGGCGTCGGTGATGCTCACCGCGGACCTGGTCGCCAACCTCCTGATCGCCCAGTTCTTCCCCTCGCTGATGGCATGGGCGGGCGCCGCCCGGACGTTCGCGGGGCTCGGCGTCCTCGCGCTCGGCGCCCTGGTCTTCGCCGCTGTCACCGCGCCGGAGACCAAGGGGCGCCAGCTGGAGGAGATCCGGGAGTACTGGGGCAACGGGGGACGCTGGCCCGCGCCACTCGCACCGGCGTCCGCGCACCTCGGCCCGGACCGTGCGGAAACCGTGCCTCCGACCACGACGACGTAGGCGGTGGGCCGACGGTGCCCACGAGCCCCGGTGGGCGCTCCGTTTGTGGCGGCAGGCGCAGCTGCCGCCACAGGGGCCGCTGTCTCAGGACGGCGGTTGCTCCCGGTACTGCTCCAGTGCGGGCGCGGTCGTCGTCGCCACGAATTCGGTGACGCGGTACTCGCACACCCCGGCGCGGACGAAGGGGTCCTCGGACACGATCCTCTCGACGGTCGCACGGTCCGTTCCGGTGGCGAGGATCACGCCGCCGTCGCGCGGAACCTTGCGGCCGGCCGCAAGGAAATGCCCTGCGGCGTACTCCTTCTCCAGCCATGCCACGTGGTCGGGAAGGGCCTCATCGACGCGTGCGAGAGGTGCGGTATAGGTCAGCTCCAAGACGAACATGGCGGCAATATAGAGGAGAACCGGGAAGGGCAGGCCGATCCGCCCGCGCCGGACTCACCCGGTGGTCGGTAGCGTGGTGATCATCATGGACACTCCCGGAATGCTCCGCTGCGACGACGCCCTGCGGCACTGGCCCACCGACGAAGCCCAGGCTCGCGCGGTGCAGGACCGGCTGCGGCCCCGTGTACGGCTCGATGAACCCGGTCCGGAACCGGGGTTCGACGGCACCGTGGTGGGGGTGGACGTGGCCTATGACGACGCCCGGGATGTCGTCGCCGCGGCCGCCGTCGCGCTGGACGCCCGTACGCTCGCCGTCGTCGACGAGGCCACCGCCGTCGGCCGGATCTCTTTTCCGTACGTCCCCGGGCTGCTCGCCTTCCGTGAGATCCCCACCGTGCTCGACGCCCTCGCCCGTCTGGCCCGTGTTCCCGGCCTCGTGGTCTGCGACGGGTACGGGCTCGCGCACCCGAGGCGCTTCGGACTGGCCAGCCACCTGGGGGTGTTGACGGGGCTGCCCACCATCGGGGTGGCCAAGAACCCCTTCACATTCCGGTACGCGCCTCCCGGGCCGGACCGCGGCGCCACCTCCCCGCTGCTGGACGGCGCCGAGGAGGTGGGACGTGCGCTGCGTACCCAACAGGGCGTCAAGCCGGTCTTCGTCTCCGTGGGGCACCGGGTCGGCCTCGACCGGGCCTGTGCGCACACGCTCCGCCTGGCGGCTCATTACCGCCTTCCGGAGACGACGCGGGCCGCCGACTCGCTGTGCCGGAAGGCACTCGCGAGCGCCTAGGGGCAAGGGATCCGGACTACCCCTGGACGACGCGGAAGGTGATGCCGGCCTTCTGGAGGCGAGCGGTCAGTGCGTCCCCCATGGCGACCGCGGTCGTCACCTGGCCCGCGGTTTCCGGAAGGTCGTCGAAGGCCAGGCTGAGCGCCGACTCGGCGAGCATCTTCGCGGTCTCGTCGTAGCCGGGGTCCCCGCCCGAGACCTCGGTGATCAGGCGCTTTCCGCCGGCGGTGGCGACGAAACGCACCTTGAACCAGCTGCGTGCACGGCGCTCCGGGTCCGGCCCGTCGCCCGGTTCCAGCCGCGCCGACAACCAGCGCCGTGCGGGCGGCACCTGAGCGAGCGTGCACAGCGCGCCTGCTCCCAGTGCCCCGCCGACGGCGATCGGCAGCCGCTGGACACCCGCGTAGTGGCGATAGCGGAAATCCGGTCCGTAGCGTTCCAGCGCGGCGGCCGAGCGGCCGATGATCTGCGGATCGACGGTCGGCAACGGCACGCCCCAGGTGTGTGTTTCACGGCTCCTGACGGGCGCGCCGAGGGGCGCTCGCACCGTACGGCCGACCGGTCGCGGGGTGGTCCGCTGCCGTGCGCGGGCGGCCCGCGCCATGGCGATCGGCCGTGAGGCGGCGGTCAGCGCGGAGGCCAGCGTGCCGCCGGAGAAGGTGGCGTTGGTCCGTACGAAGCCGTCGATGCGTATGGGGGCGCCTTCGGGGAGGAGCCCCACCGTGAAGAGCACACCCAGGTCGTGCGGGACGGAGTCGAAGCCGGAGGCGTGGACGAGGCGGGCGCCCGTGGCGCGGGCGGTCGCGTCATGCCGGACGTACATCCGGTCGATGAACTCCGACTCCCCGGACAGATCGGCGTAGTCGGTGCCGGCTGCGGCGCACGCGGCCACCAGCGGCTCGCCGTGCCGCACGTAGGGGCCCACCGTCGACACCAGCACCCGGGTGCCGGTGGCGAGCGCGCGGAGCGAGTCGGGGTCGCCGCTGTCGGCCCGCAACAACGGCAGGTCGGCACAGGCGGGGTCGATCTTCACCAGCCGGTCGCGCAGCTGCTCCAGTTTGGCGATGTTGCGCCCGGCCAGGGCCCAGCGGCAGTCCCTGGGGGCGTGCGCCGCCAGATATTCGGCAGTGAGTGCGCCGGTGAAACCTGTCGCCCCGTAGAGGACGAGGTCATGGGCTCGCCCGGTGGTGTCCTGCCGTCGCATCCCGCGTCCTCTCCAGCACCCGCTTGACCTGGAGTCCGGACCCTAGGCAGTCACCGTCGCCCCGTCAACGTCCCTCGGCCGCCGCTCCCTTGGGCCTCCGGGGGCGGGTGGGGCGTGGCGCGCAGTCTTGACAGGGTGTCGATACGGCGCCAGATTCACGGGAGCGCCCTGACATGGGACGTCCGATGTCCGGTCTGCCGGTCGCCGCTCCCGCACCCCCCGCCGCCGACTGCCGACCGCGGATTTCCGAGGAGGCCGGATCGTTGTGCCGACGCGCCCCGGGGAGATGCCCGGCCGGATACGGAACGGGTGGCGGGAGGTCGCCCCGGCCCAGTGGAAGGCGATGTTCGCCGCCTGCATCGGCTATCTCCTGGACGGCTTCGACTTCGTCCTGATCACGCTGGTGCTGACCGATATCGCCGACGACTTCCATCTGCGCACCGCCACCGCGGCGTCGCTGATCTCCGGCGCCTTCATCACCCGGTGGCTGGGCGGTGCCGTGCTGGGCGCGATGGGCGACCGCTACGGGCGCAGGGCCGCCATGATCGCCAGCATCCTGCTCTACTCGCTCGGCACCTTCGCCTGCGGGTTCGCCTGGGATTACACCAGTTTGTTCGTCGCCCGCCTGGTGATCGGTCTGGGGATGGCGGGGGAGTACAGCGCCAGTGCGACGTATGTGCTGGAGAGCTGGCCCACCCGATGGCGTAACCGCGCCTCCGGATTCCTGATCTCCGGTTATGCGGGCGGCACCGTCCTCGCTGCCGAGCTCTACAGGTGGGTGGTGCCTCACGGCGGCTGGCGCTGGATGTTCTGGATCGGCGTACTGCCCGTACTGGTGGCCCTCTGGGTGCGCAGAACGCTGCCGGAGGCCGGGGACTGGCAGCGGCAGATCGCCGCCCGCACGGCCGGGGAACGCCCCGACGCCTTGCGGCCGTTGTTCACCGGCCGCCTTCGCGGCGGGTGTAATACGGCTCTGGCGGCGGTTGCCGCCGTCGCGCTGTTCTGCGTCTTCACGCCGGTCGGCGCCGGCGGCGTCCCCTGGCTGTCGGGCGTCGCCGCGCTGTGCCTGATCGCGTTCGCGGTGCAGCTGGGTGGCCGCCGGGGAGGGCTGCTGTATGTCTCCCTGATGGCGACGGTGTTCTGCGCCTTCCTCTACAGCTGGCCGATCCAGGCCCTGCTGCCCACGTACCTCAAGACCGATCTCGGATACGCGCCCGCGCAGGTCACCGACGTGATGTTCTACGCGGGCTTCGGCACCATGGCGGGCTGCTGGCTGGCGGGCTTCGTAGGCGACCTGCTAGGCACCCGCCGCGCCTACGCGTACACCCTGCTGGCCTCGCTGGCCTTCGTCTTCCCGGTCTTCGCGGTACGGGACAGCCTTGCGGCGCTGGGCGTGCTCCTCTTCGGGTTGCTCGCGCTCAGCCAGGGCATCTCCGGAATCCTGCCGAAGTACATCGCCGGCCACTTTCCCACCGCGACCCGCGCCGCCTCCCTGGGCTTCGTCTACAACGTCGGCGCGCTGGGCGGCGCGGTCGCGCCCGTCCTCGGGGCCCGTCTGGCCGAGGGCATGCCCCTGGGGCGGGCGCTCGCCGTGCTCACCTTCGGGCTGACGCTGGTCGTCGTCCTCCTGGTGGGCGGCGATGTCCCCCGGCGGCTGGGGCGCCTCGCGGACCGTCAGCTGCCGGACGACCAGCTGGTGCCGGAGGCCGGGGGAGTGGGCGGCCGGTCCACGGGAGCGGTGCCCGGCCCGAATACCGGGGACGCGGCTCCCGACGCGCCGTAGCGGTCGCCGACGCCCCCTGCGCCACAGGCAGTCGTACGACGACAGGGCGACGGGCACGGCACCGCGTCCCGCGCCCGCCGGCGAGCGTGGCGCCCCGCCGGGCCGGGCAGGCATGGCGGCAGGTGTCCCTCGGCCGGCAGGGCGTCCGGCGCTCCGCGAAGCCGTTGTCAGTGGTCGCCGTTAGCGTGGAATGCGTTGGGTCGGCCCGCGCGGTGTGCGCGTGGCGCCGGGCGGCACCACAGGTGCCGTACGGGGGACGGACGTGGAGGAAGTCATGGCGAAGGCGTCGGATCCGGCGGCGGTGCGGGAGCGGGTGCGGGCGTTCGCGCTGGGCCTTCCCGGGACCGTGGAGGAGTTTCCCTGGGGCGAGAGCGTCATCAAGGTCAACAAGAAGGTCTTCGTCTTCCTCGGCGTCGGGGACGGCAGCCATCCGCTCGGGGTCACGCTGAAGCTGAAGGACCCGGAAGCGCATGCCCACGCACTGACCTCGCCCGGCGCCAAGCCCGCCGGTTACGGCCTGGGCGCGTCCGGATGGGTGCAGGTCCCCTTGGAGGGGCAGGGCGCTCCGCCGGCCGAGCTGCTCTGCGACTGGGCGGAGGAGTCGTATCGCGTCATAGCCCCCAAGAAGCTCATCGCCGAGCTCGACGGGGGATAGCGGCGCAGCGGCAGCGGACGCGCAAAGGCCCGTGACGGCGATGGCAATTGAGCATCGTCGGCGCGGGCCTTTTCCGCGGTCGCCACTTGGCAGGAGGGGCTTGTGGAAAGTGGAACACGTTCTTAACATCGCGAGTGTTACATCAGAAGTGTCACAGTGCGGAAAGGCATGGGGCGCGATGACGGAGTCAGGGAACGGCCCGCTGAGCGGGGTGCGGGTCGTCGAACTCGCAGGCATCGGCCCCGGCCCCTTCGCGGCCATGCTGCTGGCCGATCTGGGCGCCGATGTCGTCCGCGTCGACCGTCCCGGAGGCGCCGGGCTGGGCGTCGACCCCGCGTACGACATCACCAACCGCAACAAGCGCTCCGTCCTGGTGGACCTGAAGAGCCCCGACGGGGTGGCGCGGGTACTGGACCTGGTGGAGCGTGCCGATGTGCTGGTGGAGGGCTACCGCCCCGGGGTGGCCGAGCGGTTGGGAGTCGGCCCCGAGGAGTGCCTGGCGCGCAACCCCCGGCTGGTCTACGGCCGGATGACGGGCTGGGGGCAGCAGGGCCCCCTCGCCGACACCGCCGGACACGACATCGGCTACATCGCCATCACGGGCGCCCTGGGCATGATCGGCCGGCCCGACGGCCCGCCCGCCATCCCCGCCAACCTCGTCGGTGACTACGCCGGCGGCTCGCTCTACCTCGTCATCGGCGTCCTCGCCGCCCTCCAGCACGCCCGCACCGAGGACGGCAGGGGCCAGGTCGTGGATGCCGCCATCGTCGACGGCACGGCCCATCTGACGGCGATGATCCACGGCATGCTGGCGGCCGGCGGCTGGCAGGACCGGCGCGGCAGCAATCTGCTCGACGGCGGCGCACCCTTCTACGGCACCTACGAGACCGCCGACGGCGGCCATATGGCCGTCGGCGCCCTGGAGAAGCGCTTCTACGCCGAGTTCATCCGGCTGCTGGGCCTCGGGCAGGAGGTCCCCGACCGCGAGGACCTCACCGCGTGGGGAGAGCTGCGCACGGCCATCGCCGCCCGGTTCAGGACCCGGACCCGCGAGGAGTGGACGGCGGTCTTCCAGGAGTCCGACGCCTGTGTGGCGCCCGTGCTCTCGCTCCGCGAGGCCCCGCGGCATCCGCATCTCGCCGCCCGCGGCACCTTCGTCGAACACTCCGGGCTCACCCAGCCCGCGCCCGCCCCCCGCTTCTCCCGCACGCCGGGAGCGGTCCGCAGACCCCCCGCACGGCCCGGTGCCGACACCGCCGAGATCGCGCGTGACTGGCAGGTCCCCGGCCTCCTCGCCCCGTCGCCGGCCGATCCGTCCGGGGCCGCGCCCGCGCCGTCCGGGGGCGCGGGACGGGCCGAGGAGAAGGACGCGGCTGGCTGATGGCACGTGCTTTCCGACCCCACGCGCCCCGCCCCGTCGGGCACAAGCAGGCGGCCGCCGCCAGCCCGGGCGCCTGCCGCCCCGCGCGCCCGGGTATCGAACACGCCGGCGCACGCCAGGGCGGGAGACGGGGCATGACGCCGCCCGGCGCCCGCCCCCGGAGGCCGGGAACCGCCACGCCGACCGAGACCGTCCCGCACTGGCTCTGAGGAGGGCCCGGACAGATGAAGCGCCAGATCTTCACCGCGGACCACGAAGCGTTCCGCGAGACCGTACGCACCTTCCTCGCCAGGGAAGTGACACCCCACTACGAGCAGTGGGAGAAGGACGGCATCGTCAGCCGCGACGCCTGGCGGGCGGCCGGCGCCCAGGGGCTGCTGGGCCTCGCGGTGCCCGAGGAGTACGGCGGCGGCGGACAGCCCGACTTCCGCTACAGCGTGGTGCTCGGCGAGGAGTTCACCCGGGCCGGGGCCGCCGGGCTGGCCGTGGGCCTGCACAACGACATCATCGGCCCCTATCTGACGGCCCTCGCCACCGAGGAGCAGAAGCGCCGCTGGCTGCCCGGCTTCTGCAGCGGCGAGCTCATCAGCGCCATCGCGATGACCGAGCCCGGCGCCGGCTCCGACCTCCAGGGCATCCGCACCCACGCCGAGGACGCCGGCGACCACTGGATCCTCAACGGTTCCAAGACCTTCATCTCCAACGGGATCCTCGCCGACATCGTCATCGTCGTGGCCAGGACGACACCGGAGGGCGGAGCGCGCGGCCTCAGCCTGCTGGTCGTCGAGCGGGGCATGGACGGGTTCGAGCGCGGCCGCAACCTCGACAAGATCGGCCAGAAGGCCCAGGACACCGCTGAGCTGTTCTTCCACGACGTGCACGTCCCCAAGGAGAATCTGCTCGGCGAGCGGAACGGCGCCTTCATCCATCTGATGACCCACCTCGCCCAGGAACGGATGAACATCGCCGTCGCCGGGATCGCCGCCGCCGAGCATCTGCTGGAGATCACCAGCCGGTACGTCAAGGAGCGCGAGGCGTTCGGACGTCCGCTGTCCAAGCTCCAGCACATCCGCTTCGAGATAGCCGAGATGGCCACCGAGTGCGCCGTCACCCGCGCCTTCCTCGACCGCTGCATCGCCGACCACACCGCCGGCGAGCTGGACGCGACGCATGCCTCGATGGCCAAGTGGTGGGCCACCGAGCTGCAAAAACGCGTCGCCGACCGCTGTCTGCAACTCCACGGTGGTTACGGCTATATGGCCGAATACCGCGTGGCCAAGGCCTTCACCGACGGCCGCATCCAGACGATCTACGGAGGGACCACCGAGATCATGAAGGAGATCATCGGACGCTCCCTGCTCGACTGACCCGGACGGCCCCGGACCACCCGCCGCCCTGCCCCACCCTCATGCGAAAGGCTTGTTGACTTGAGTACCGAAGCGTACGTATACGACGCGATCCGCACCCCGCGCGGCCGCGGCAAGGCCAATGGCGCACTGCACGGCACCAAGCCGATCGACCTGGTCGTCGGACTGATCCACGAGGTGCGCCGCCGCTTCCCCGGCCTCGACCCGGCCGCCGTCGACGACATCGTCCTCGGCGTGGTCGGCCCGGTCGGCGACCAGGGATCCGACATCGCCCGGATCGCGGCGATCGCCGCCGGCCTGCCCGACACCGTCGCCGGCGTACAGGAGAACCGCTTCTGTGCCTCGGGTCTCGAAGCCGTCAACATGGCCGCGGCCAAGGTGCGTTCGGGCTGGGAGGACCTGGTCCTGGCCGGCGGCGTGGAATCCATGTCGCGGGTCCCGATGGCCTCGGACGGCGGCGCCTGGTTCGCCGACCCGATGACCAACTTCGACACCGGCTTCGTCCCCCAGGGCATCGGCGCCGACCTGATCGCCACCATCGAGGGCTACACCCGGCGCGATGTCGACGAGTTCGCCGCGCTCTCCCAGGAGCGCGCCGCCGAGGCCTGGAAGGACGGCCGCTTCGACCGCTCCGTCGTCCCGGTGCGCGACCGCAACGGCCTGGTCGTCCTCGACCACGACGAGTACATGCGGCCCGGCACCACCGCCGACTCCCTGGCCGGCCTCAAGCCGTCCTTCGCCACCATCGGTGACGCCGGCGGCTTCGACGCGGTCGCCCTGCAGAAGTACCACTGGGTCGAGAAGATCGACCACGTCCACCACGCGGGCAATTCCTCCGGCATCGTGGACGGCGCGGCGCTCGTCGCCATCGGCTCCAAGGAGGTCGGCGACCGCTACGGCCTGACCCCGCGGGCCCGCATCCTGTCCGCCGCGGTCTCCGGCTCCGAGCCGACGATCATGCTCACCGGCCCCGCGCCCGCCAGCCGCAAGGCCCTCGCCAAGGCCGGTCTGACCATCGACGACATCGACCTCGTCGAGATCAACGAGGCCTTCGCCGCCGTGGTGCTGCGCTTCGTCAAGGACATGGGCCTGAGCCTGGACAAGGTCAACGTCAACGGTGGCGCCATCGCCCTGGGCCACCCCCTCGGCGCCACCGGCGCGATGATCCTCGGCACCCTGATCGACGAGCTGGAGCGGCAGGACAAGCGCTACGGCCTGGCCACCCTCTGCGTCGGCGGCGGCATGGGCATCGCCACCGTCATCGAGCGCCTCTGACCGCCCGTCCCCACCCCTTACGGAGAAGCCACAGTGAGCGAGTCCCCTGCGTCGTCGACCATCCGCTGGGAACAGGACGAGACCGGCATCGTCACCCTGGTCCTGGACGACCCCGACCAGTCCGCCAACACCATGAACAACGCCTTCAAGGCCTCCCTGACCGCGGTCGCCGACCGCCTGGAGGCCGAGAAGGACAGCATCCGCGGCATCATCTTCACCTCCGCCAAGAAGACCTTCTTCGCCGGCGGCGACCTGCGCGAACTGATCGCCATCACCCCCGAGCAGGCCGAGCAGGCCTTCGAGACCGGCAACGGCATCAAGCGCGACCTGCGCCGCATCGAGACGCTCGGCAAGCCCGTCGTCGCCGCGATCAACGGCGCCGCGCTGGGCGGCGGTTACGAGATCGCCCTGGCCTGCCACCACCGCATCGCCCTCGACACCCCCGGCACCAAGATCGGCCTGCCCGAGGTCACCCTCGGCCTGCTGCCCGCCGGCGGCGGCGTCACCCGCACCGTCCGGCTGCTCGGCATCGCCGACGCGCTGCTGAAGGTGCTGCTCCAGGGCACCCAGTACAACGCCACCCGCGCCCAGGAGGCCGGGCTGATCCACGAGGTCGCGGCCACCCCCGAGGAACTGCTCGCCAAGGCCCGCGCCTTCGTCGACGAGCACCCCGAGTCCCAGCAGCCCTGGGACGTCAAGGGCTACCGCATCCCCGGCGGCACCCCCGCCCAGCCGAAGTTCGCGGCCAACCTCCCGGCGTTCCCCGCCAACCTCAAGAAGCAGCTGAACGGCGCGCCCTACCCGGCCCCGCGCAACATCCTGGCCGCCGCGGTCGAGGGCTCCCAGGTCGACTTCGAGACGGCGCAGACCATCGAGGCGCGCTACTTCGTCGAGCTGGTCACGGGTCAGATCTCCAAGAACATGATCCAGGCGTTCTTCTTCGACCTGCAGGCCGTCAACTCCGGCGCCAACCGGCCGCAGGGCATCGAGCCCCGCAAGGTGGAGAAGGTCGCGGTCCTCGGCGCCGGCATGATGGGCGCGGGCATCGCCTACTCCTGCGCCCGGGCCGGCATGCAGGTCGTCCTCAAGGACGTCTCCGTGGAGGCGGCCCAGAAGGGCAAGGCCTATTCGGAGGGGCTGCTCGCCAAGGCGGTCGCCCGGGGCCGGACGACCGAGCAGCAGCGCGACGAGCTGCTGGCGCGCATCACGCCCACCGCCGAGCCCACCGACCTCGCGGGCTGTGACGCGGTCATCGAGGCGGTCTTCGAGGACGTCGGCCTCAAGCACAAGGTGTTCAAGGAGATCCAGCACATCGTCGCCCCCGACGCGCTGCTGTGCTCCAACACCTCCACCCTCCCCATCACCCTGCTGTCCGAAGGCGTGGAGCGCGAGCAGGACTTCATCGGGCTGCACTTCTTCTCGCCGGTCGACAAGATGCCGCTGGTGGAGATCATCAAGGGCGAGCGGACCGGCGACGAGGCGCTGGCCCGCGCCTTCGACCTGGTCCGGCAGATCCGCAAGACGCCGATCGTCGTCAACGACTCGCGGGGCTTCTTCACCTCCCGCGTCATCGGCCACTTCATCAACGAGGGCGTGGCGATGCTCGGCGAGGGCCTCGACCCGGTCTCCGTCGAACAGGCCGCGGCCCAGGCCGGCTACCCGGCCAAGGTGCTGTCGCTGATGGACGAGCTGACCCTGACCCTGCCGCGCAAGATCCGCGAGGAGGGCAAGCGGGCGGTCGAGGAGTCCGGCGGCAGCTGGCAGCCGCACCCGGCCGACGCGGTCATCGACCGGATGGTCGACGAGTTCGGCCGCCCCGGACGCAGCGGGGGCGGCGGCTTCTACGAGTACGGCGACGACGGCAAGCGCGCCGGGCTGTGGCCGGGGCTGCGGGAGCACTTCGTCCAGGAGGGCGCCGCCATCCCGTTCGTCGACATGCAGGAGCGGATGCTGTTCGCCGAGGCGCTGGACACCGTCCGCTGCCTGGAGGAGGGCGTGCTCACCTCCGTCGCCGACGCGAACATCGGCTCCATCCTCGGCATCGGCTTCCCGGGCTGGACCGGCGGCGTGCTCCAGTACATCAACGGCTACCAGGGCGGGCCGGGCCGGGAGGACCTCGTCGGACTGCCCGGGTTCGTGGCCCGCGCCCGTGAGCTGCAGGCCGCCTACGGAGACCGGTTCGCGCCGTCCCCGCTGCTGGTCGACAAGGCTGGCAAGGGCGAGAAGTTCAGCGACTGAACGGTGGGGGCGGGCCCGCGTGGCCCGCCCCCGTCACTCCTGGGGGCGCTCCCGCCGGCCCCGGTCGCCTTCCTTGCCGAACGACTCCCGCAGCTCCTGCTTCATCGAACGCTGGAAGGCGGTGACCAGTGCCTGCACCACCATCGGCTGCATATGGGCCGACAGCGACTTCATCCGCGCCAGCTCCTCCTCGTCCGGCCCGCCGTGCCGGTTCGGCTCCCACACCTCGTCCTTGAAGAGCCGGCTCAGCTCACGGGCCGCCGCACGGGTGTGCTCGATGACCACGCCGCGCGCCGCGAGGATGGTCTCCAGCGCGATCGGGACGTCCAGCAGACGCGTGCCCAGGTGGAGCAGCCCCGGATCGACCCGGAAGACCCGCGGGTCATCTGTCCGCACGAGCACGCTCATCGCCGCCAGCCGGTCCACGTCCTCCTCGGTCAGCGCCCGGCCGACCCGCCGCTCCAGCTGCTCCCGGGTCGCGTCCTCCGCCTTGTCCGGAATCCAGCTCGCCACCAGCGCCCGGTGGATGGCCAGGTCCTGCGCGCTCAGATCGGGCGGCAGCTGCTCCAGATAGCGCTCGATCGCCGACAGGGTCAGGCCCTGGTGCTGGAGCTCCTCGATGAGCGCGAGCCGTGAGAGGTGGTCCGGCCCGTAGCGGCCGACCCGGCGCGGACCGATCTCCGGCGGCGGCAGCAGACCGCGGGTGCTGTAGAAGCGGATCGTGCGGACCGTGACGCCGGCGCGGGCGGCCAGCTCGTCGACGGTCAGATCGGTGGCGGGCTCCATCATGTTCAACAGTATTGCTGTCTCACCACTCTTGTGAAACCTCTCGGCGCCTTCTCCGCCGGGCGCTGCCGCCGAGGGCCGGGGCGGTCCGCAGCCCTGCGGTACGGGCTCGGGGGCGCCGCCGTGACCATGCTCCTCCGCCTGCCCGGCGTCCTCCGGCTGTCCGGGCGCCGGAGGAATCCACCGTGCCGACGGCTGATTCACGACCGATGAGGGCCCTGTGCGCCGAGCGGGCCCCTGTAGGTGCGACGTGGCGCGAGGGCGACGGGTTGCGTGCGGGCCGGATCGGGCCTCCCCGGGGCGTGATCGAGAGGGGCGTGAATTGTCGTTTTGGCCAACATCAGCCGTAGCGGGACCGAACGGGTCCAAAAAACTGCGGTGCCGGTCGAGGGGCGGGGTCCGGAATCGGGTGAACTGAGGCCCACTTTCTCCATGAGACGCCGGGAAATACGCGACAAATACTGACAAATCTTGGGTGGCCTGTAGGTGGTGTGATCTTGAACACAGACGGGGGGCCACTCTTCGGGGAACGTGTGCCGTCGACCGGACGTGCGATCCGCGAAATCCGGCCATCGCTCAAGCCTGCCCGAAAGCGAGATGCACCAGCAGTGAGCACAGAATCCGTCATCGACGCAGCCCACAGGTCACCTGACGGGGGGAGCGGCGCCCCGCAGGATGCGGGCGACGCGGGCTACAGCAAGGGCCTCAAGGGCCGGCACATCAACATGATCGCCATCGGTGGAGCGATCGGCACCGGGTTGTTCCTGGGCGCCGGGGGTCGGCTGCACTCCGCCGGACCCGCACTGGCCATCGCTTACGCGGTCTGTGGCCTCTTCGCCTTCTTCGTCGTACGCGCCCTGGGCGAGCTGGTGCTGCACCGCCCGTCGTCCGGCTCGTTCGTCTCCTACGCCCGTGAGCTCCTGGGGGAGAAGGGCGCCTACGTCGCCGGATGGATGTACGTCGTCAACTGGTCGACGACCGGTATCGCCGACATCACCGCGATCGCGCTCTACACCCACTACTGGAGCATGTTCACCAGCATTCCCCAGTGGGTCATGGCGTTGATCGCCCTCGCGGTCGTGCTGACGGTGAACCTCATCTCGGTGAAGATCTTCGGTGAGCTGGAGTTCTGGTTCGCGATCATCAAGGTCGCCGCGCTGGTCGCCTTCATGTTCATCGGCATCTTCCTGCTGGCCACCCAGCACCCGGTCGGCGGGCATGCGCCAGGTCTGAACCTGATCACCGACAACGGCGGCATCTTCCCGACCGGCCTGCTGCCCGTCGTGATCGTGCTGCAGGGTGTGGTCTTCGCCTACTCCGCGGTGGAGCTGGTCGGTGTGACCGCCGGTGAGACCGGTGAGCCGGAGAAGGTCGTGCCCAAGGCCGTCAACTCCATCATGTGGCGGGTCGGCGTCTTCTATGTCGGTTCGGTGATCCTGCTGGCCATGCTGCTGCCGTGGAACAAGTACACCGGCGGGGAGAGCCCCTTCGTCACCGTGCTGTCCAACGTCGGTGTGCCGGCGGCGGGCGATGTGATGAACCTCGTCGTGCTGACCGCGGCGATGTCCAGCCTGAACTCCGGGCTCTACTCGACCGGCCGCATTCTGCGCTCCATGTCGATGGCGGGGTCCGCGCCCAAGTTCGCCGGCCGGATGAACCGCAACCAGGTGCCGTACGGCGGCATCATGCTCACCTCCACGGTCTGTGTGCTGGGCGTCGCGCTCAACTACGTCGTGCCGGGTGAGGCGTTCGAGATCGTGCTGAACATCGCGGCGCTGGGCATCATCAGCACCTGGTGCACGATCATGGTCTGTCACATGGTGTTCGTGCGCAGGTCGAAGGAGGGCCTGGTCGAGCGTCCGCGCTTCCGGCTGCCGGGCACGCCGATCACCGACATTGCCACCATCGTCTTCCTGCTCGGCGTCATCGTGCTGATGTGGTTCGACGACGGTGTCGGCCGGCAGACCGTGATGATCATCCCGGTGCTCGCCGCCGCCCTGGTGGCCGGCTGGTTCGCGGTCCGCGGCCGGGTGAGCCGGATCGCCGAGGAGCGCGAACTGTCGAAGTAGCCATGCAAGCGCGCGGCGCCTGAGACATCGGGCGGTCGCGGATGCCGGAAGGCGTCCGCGGCCGCCTTCGTGCGTGCCAGGCCCTGTCGGGCCGGTGCCGGACGGTCCAACGGCTGCGGTCCCGGCCGATTGTCAGTGGCTGCCCCTACTGTGAAGTCATGGCTGAGAAAACGGGGATCACGTACATCCGGGTCGCGGACGGGGCCCGGCGGCTCGGGGCGTCCGTTCATATGCCGCGTATCGGGTGCGGGCTGGCGGGCGGTGTCTGGTCCAGGGTGGAGCCGCTGATATCCGTACGGCTGGCCCGGGGTGGCATACCGGTGACGGTGTATGACCGCTGAACTCGCCGTCCGCCGTCCGCCGTCCGCCGTGCGCTGTCCGCTCGTACGGTCTGGCGTCCGGCGCCAGCTCGCGCGGTCCGGTGTCCGTCGCCCGTCACCCGTCCCCCGCGTCGCCCCCGCTGTTCAGTCGGCGATGAGCGGGTAGTGGTCGGAGAGGTTGGTGTACGTGTAGTCCTTGCCCCAGCTGGATACCGTCCAGGGTGCTGACTGCTCCTTCAGGACGGTGTTGTGCCATCCGGTGGGACGGGCGTGGCCGTTGCGGTGCAGGACGTAGTCCAGGTCCTCGCGGGGGTCGTTCGGGTAGCGGTACTTCGCGATCGAATTTTCCTGGGTGTCGAAGGAGTAGGGGTGTCCGGTGCGGGCGTCGGCGGGTGCCAGGTCGGCGTTGCTGAGCAGTGCCTGGTACTCGTCGCTGTGTGAGTCGGTGTTCAGGTCGCCGGCCACCATCACCTCCTCGTCCGCCGGGATGTTCTTGGCGTCCAGGAAGGCGTCCATCTCCTTGAGCTGCTTGGCGCGGTCCGCGGCCGCCTCGCCCGCCCGGCAGCCCGAGTCGGTGGACTGGGTGTGGGTGCCGACCACATGCACCCTGGTGCCGTTGACGTCCAACACCGCGTAGACGAAGCCCTTGTTGGAGAAGTAGTCCGACCCGCAGGCGTCCTTGTAGATGTACTGCTCCTTGTGGACGACGGGCCACTTGCTCAGCAGCGTGACCCCGCCGTCCTCCGGGGTGACGGCCGAGTAGGAGCCGCCCGTGGCGTCCCAGCCGCTGCGGCTGCGGCCCACCGCCGGCGTCTGGTACGGGTACTGCGCGGCAGCCCGGCTCTTCAGTGCGTCGGAGGTGGAGTTGTCGAAGGCTTCCTGGAGCACGACGACGTCGTTGCCCTGGAAGAAGTCCGCGTCTGTGAGGGCCTGGGCGCGGTGCTCTTGGCCCCAGTTGGGGTAGAGCGTGCGACTCATGAGGAAGGTGTTGTAACTGAGCACCTTCAGGCGGGGGACGGCGGTGGCCGACGCGGAGGGGGCGGCGGCCAGGGTGGCGGCGGCGAGGGCCGCGGTGAGGGCAGCGATCCGGGACGTGCGCAGCGAGGAGTGCGACACTGAATCTCCCTGTGGGGATGGGGACTTGAATCGGCGACGCTCATCCAACCAGCTGGGGTTACTTTCAGGTAGCCGCTCGGAGGGTGCGAGATGTACAGAGCGAAGCGATCAGTGCGATCAGTGCGATCGGCGCGATAGGCGGGATGGGGGAGGGCGGGGTCCGGGCCGGGGGCTCGGGGCCGGGCCGGGAGGACCAGAGTCCGGGGCCGGCGGTGGCCGCGAGGTCCGTTGCTCCCGCGCGACCAGCGACCCAGTGACGGCGACCGACGACCAGCGACCCGCGACCGGCCGGCGCCCCACCCGCGCCCCGCATGCCCGGGCGGCAGAATCACCCGGGCCGGTGGCGCGCACGCCCTCCCCTCCCACGCCGGGCGGAGGGGCCCGCCGTAGGATGAGTAGTGCAATGAATACGGTAGATAACGACCCGAAACCGCCGCCGGTCGGAGGGGTGCTCTGGTCGCTGGCCGGGGACATCCGCATGCTGCTGACCCTGCCGGCCGCGCTGACCATGCAGGTCGCCCACCCGGCGGTGGGTGCCGGAGTGGACGAGCACTCCGTGTTCCGTACGGATCCGTGGGGGCGCGGCGAGCGGTCGCTGACCTCGCTGCAACTGTGGGTGTACGGGGGTGAGGGCGCGGCCGCGGAGGGGCGGCGGCTGCGCCGGCTGCACAAGACCATTCAGGGGACCGACGCGCACGGCCGCAAGTACCACGCGCTGACCCCCGCCTACTACGCCTGGGTGCACGCGACCGGTTTTCCCGTCTTCCGGCACGCCCAGCAGTATCTCGGCCGCCCCTTCACCGAGGCGCAGGAGCGGCAGCTGTACGCGGAGTGGCTGCAGGTCGGCCGGGTGCTGGGCATCCACGACCGCGATATGCCGCAGAGCGTCGAGGAGTTCTGGCCGTATTACCGCAAGGTCCTCGACAACGAATGCGAAGCGACCGTCGTGGTGCGGGAGTTGCTCGCGCCGGACCAGCCGGTCCCCGCCCCGGACCGCGGCCCCCGGTGGCTGCGTCTGCTCCTGCGGGCGGCCTGGCCGTGGCTGTGTCCGCGGTTCACCCGTGTCCGGCGCTTCCTGTCGATCGGGCTGATGCCGCCGGACGCCCGCGAGGCCCTTGGTCTGGAGTGGACGGACGCGCAGGAGCGCAGGCTGCGCCGCTTCGGCCGGGTGGTGCGCGCCGTGGTGCCGGCCCTTCCGGAGCGGCTGCGCTTCATGCCGCTCGCCTGCCGGGCCCGCCGGGCGGCGCGCGGCTGAGACCGCGGTCCACGTACGTACGGAGCCGGGGAGGCCCCGGCTCCGTACGGTGCGCGTGTGCCGCCCGGGTCAGTGCCCGTGCACTCCGTGCACACCGTGGGTGGCGGCTGCGATCTCCCGCCACGACCTGGGTTCGGCGACCTTCTTGTGCGACGCGACGAGCGCCTCCCGGGCCGCGCCCGCGGCGGGCCGGGTCGGCTCGAAGAGCCAGGTGTGGAAGAAGCCGTCCAGCGACTTCCCGGACTTCTTCGAGGCGAACTTCACGAAGTCGGCCACCGAGGCGTTGCCGTACCGGTGCTCGGTCGGCCAGGACTTGAGGAGGCCGAAGAAGACCTTGTCGCCGACCTTGTTGCGGAGCGCCTGGAGGGCCAGCGCGCCACGGTCGTAGACCGCGTCGTCGAACTGGTTCTCCGCGCCCGGGTTGCCCGGCCGGACCTTCCAGAACGGGTCATTGGCCGGGTGCTGGGCGTAGACGTAGTCCGCCAGCTGCTGCGCGGTGCCGTCGCCCTCCTTCTCCGACCAGAGCCACTGGCTGTAGGCCGCGAAGCCCTCGTTGATCCAGATGTCCTTCCAGTCCTTGAGCGAGACGCTGTCGCCGTACCACTGGTGCGCCAGCTCGTGCACCACGACGGACACGTTGGTGCCCTTGTCGAAGGCCTTCTTCCCGTAGAACGGGCGGGTCTGGGTCTCCAGCGCGTAATGGGCCGGAACGTTCGGCACATAGCCGCCCACCGCGTTGAACGGGTAGGGGCCGAAGACGCTCTCCAGCCACTCGGTGGCCTCGGTGGTGCGCGCGATGCTCGCCTTCGCCGACCCCTCGTTCGCGCCGAGGTCCTTGCTGACCGCGTTGATGACCGGCAGGCCGTTCGCGGTGGTGTCGGTGGTGATGTCGAACTTGCCGACGGCCAGCGTCGTCAGATACGTCGCCTGCGGCTTGTCCGAGCGCCAGTTGTAGCGGGTCCAGCCCAGCTTGGAGGACTGCGAGGCCAGTACGCCGTTGCTGAGCGCCTGGGTGCCGTCCGGGACCGCCACCGAGACGTCGTACGTCGCCTTGTCGGTGGGGTGGTCGTTGCTGGGGAACCACCACACGGCGGCGTCCGGCTCCTGCGCGACCACACCGCCGTCGGGCGTACGGGCCCAGGCGCTGTAGTCGTCGATCTTCACCTGGGAGGGCTTGTCCGCGTAGCGCACGACGACGCTGATCTGCTTGCCCTTCTCCAGCGGGGTGGCCGGGGTGACCTCCAGCTCGTGCTTGCCGGAGGTGGCGAAGCGGGCCTTCTTGCCGTTGACCCGGATCTCGCTGACCTTCAGCGCGAAGTCCAGGTTGAAGCGGGAGAGGTCCTGGGTGGTGGTGGCGAGCAGCGTCGCCGTGCCCTGCAGCAGGTCCGTCTTCGGCTGGTACTTGAGTCGCAGATCGTAGTGGGAAACGTCGTATCCGCCGTTCCCGCTCTCGGGGTAGTAGGTGTCGCCCACACCCGGAGCGCCCGGGGTGAAGTCGGCCGCGGAGGCCGGGACCGCCAGCACCAGGCTGAGTGCGGCCGCGCCCGGGACGAGGAGTCTGTGACGCACGAGTCCTCCAACTCGTAGGGGGGATGGCTCTGTTCAGACCCTATGTACTCCTTCGGGGCGGCGTCATGTACATGGCCTGATCTGACACATGACCGACATGAACGCCTTCCGGCCACTCCCTGCCCCCGAGTCGGCCCCGGGCTCCGTCACCGGCCGCACATCCGTCGTCACCCGCACCCTTACGCACAGGAGTTGGACCGCGCTACCGTCCGCCTCGTGACCAGTCCTGCGCGAATCCCCCGCATCTCCTTCACAGCGCTCGTGCTGGCGGCCGTCGCCGCCCTGCTGTCCGCCCTGCTCGGGCCGTCCGCCGCGCAGGCGGCGCCCGGCGAGAGCAGACCCGTCTACTCCTACGACCACGCGATACGCGAATCGGTCTGGGTGGACACCGGGCTCGACGGCGACGCGGACGGGCGGACCGACCGGGTCGCCGCCGACATCGTGCGGCCCGCCGAACCCGCCCGGCAGGGCCGCCGGATACCCGTGATCATGGACGCGAGTCCGTACTACTCGTGCTGCGGACGCGGCAACGAGAGCCAGAAGAAGACGTATGACGACCGGGGCCGGCCCGCCGGATTCCCGCTCTTCTACGACAACTACTTCGTGCCGCGCGGCTATGCGACGGTCCTCGTCGACCTCGCGGGGACCAACCGCTCGGACGGCTGTGTGGACGTCGGCGGACCCTCCGACATCCGCTCGGCCCGGGCCGTCGTCGACTGGCTGGCCGGCCGGGGCCGCGCCTACACCGCCCGCACGGGCGGCAGACCCGTCGCGGCGGGCTGGTCCAACGGTCGCACCGGCATGATCGGCAAGAGCTGGGACGCCACCATCGCCAACGGCGTCGCGGCGACCGGCGTCAGCGGGCTGAAAACCATCGTCCCGATCTCCGGGATCTCCTCCTGGTACGACTACTACTTCTCCCAGGGCGCCCCGCTGTACGACTCCGGGCCGGACTCCCTCGCGGGCCTGGTCGAGAGCCCCGCGACCGGCACGCACTGCGCCGCGGTGCAGCGCGCGCTCGCCGCCGGCGCCCCGCGCAGCGGCGACTGGACCCCGCTGTGGACCGCGCGCGACTACGTCCGCGACGCGGGCAGGGTCCGGGCCAGTGTCTTCCTGGTCCACGGCATGCAGGACCTCAACGTCCGCACCCGGCACGCCGGGCAGTGGTGGGACGCGCTCGCCCGGCACGGCGTCGAGCGCAAGATCTGGCTGTCCCGGACCGGGCACGTCGACCCCTTCGACTACCGTCGCGGCGCGTGGGTCACGACCCTGCACCACTGGTTCGACCACTATCTGATGGGCTACGACAACGGCATCGAGCGCGCTCCCGGCGCCGACGTCGAGCGGGCGCCCGGCCACTGGTCCACCGACGCGCGATGGCCCGCACCCGGCACCGCGACGACCGTCCTGCGGCCGCGGGCCGGCAGCGCGCCCGGCGTCGGCGTCCTGGGCACCGCCAAGGCGCCGCGCGGCACGACCGAGACCTTCACCGACGACCCGCGGCACGGCGAGGCCGACTGGGCCGCCCGGGCCGGTCAACCCACCGCGGACAAGGCCGGGTTCAGCACGGGGGCGCTGCGCAGGCCGCTGCGGCTGTCCGGCTCCGGCACGGTGACGGTGACCGCCACCCCGAGCACCTCGACCGCCCATCTCTCCGCCGTCCTGGTGGACCTCGGCCCCGCCACCATCCGCAACTACACCGCCGACGGCGAGGGCATCACCACGCTCGACAGGCGCACCTGCTGGGGCCTGGGCACCCCGGCCGACACCGGCTGCTTCAAGGAGACCGCCGCCGACACGAAGAAGGTGGCATACACCGTCTTCAGCCGCGGCTGGGCCGACCTCGGCACCTACGCCGACGCCCGCAAGGGCCGCCCGCTCACCCCGGGAAAGCCGTACACGATCACCCTGCACCTCGCCGCGAGCGACCATGTCGTGCCCGCCGGGCACCGGCTCGCGCTCCTCGTCGGCGGCACCGACGCCGGGCTGATCGACCCGCCCGCCTCCCGCCCGGCGCTCACCCTCGACCTGTCCCGCACCTCCGCCGCACTCCCGCTGACCGGCGGCGCCCCCGCCTTCGCACGGGCCACCGCGGGCGCGCCCCGGCCCCCGTCGGGGGGCGCCCCGCTGAACGGCCTGGCCCCGCCGCACGCCCCGAGCCGGCCGCCGGCCGGCGGCTGCGCGCGCGGACCCGCGGACCGCCGCGGAACGACCGCCGGGGCCGCCCACCGCGGGCGGCCCCGCCCCACCCCCACCGCTCACCCAAGGGAGGCACCCCCTCGTGACACCCCGCTCCCACCGCCTCGCCCGAGGGATGCTGGCCACCGGACTGACGGCCACCCTCGGCGCGACCCTGCCGGCCCCTCCCGCCGGCGCCACCGCAACCCCCGCACCCCGTACGGGATTCGAGACCAGCCACGGCGCCCGCTGGACCGGCGAGGCCGAGGAGCAGCGGTTCCTCGACGCCGTCGACCGCGGATCCGCGCGCGTGCGGATCGACCGGATCGGCACCACCGCGCAGGGCCGCCCGATCCGGCTCGTACGGATCGGCGCCCCGGCTCCCGCGCGCCCCGCGGACGTACGACGCGGCAACTCCGTCCTGCTGACCTGCACCCAGCACGGCGACGAACCCTCCGGGCGCGAGGCATGCCTGACCACCGTGCGCGACCTCGCCTACGCCCGGGACCCGGCGACCCGGCACTTCCTGGCGCGGACCAGCGTCCTGGTCATCCCGACCGCCAACCCCGACGGCCGGGCCGCCGACACCCGCGGCAACTCCGACGGCGTGGACATCAACCGCGACCACCTCGCCCTCAAGACCGCCGAGGCCCGCGCGATGGCCGCCGTCCTGCGCGACTACCGCCCCGACACCGTCTACGACCTGCACGAGTACGGACCCACCGCCCCGTACTACCGCAAGGACGTGCTGTCGTTGTGGCCGCGCAACCTCAACACCGCGGACCGGGTGCACCGCGAGGCCGCCGCGCTCTCCCAGGACTTCGTGGCGCCCGCCGTCCGCCGTGCCGGCTTCTCCGCCGGCGTCTACGGCATCTGGACCGACCCGGAGACCGGCGACCCCGTCAAGCAGGTCGCGGGCGACGGCCAGGAGCGGATCCTGCGCAACACCGCGGGGGTCAAGGGCTCGCTCGGCATGCTGGTCGAGACCCGGGTCGACGCGCTGACCGACGCCGAGAAGGCCGACCCCGCACGCAACAACAGGCGCCGGGTGCGGTCCCAGCTCGCCGCGCTCAAGGGCGCGTTCGCCTTCCTCGACCGGCACCGCCCGGCCATCGAAGCGGCCACCACCGCGGCCCGGCGCTCCGGTGACGCCGACCGCGGCCCCGTCTACCTCGGCGGCGCGGACAACGAACCCGCCACCGACGCGCAGATCCTGACCGATCCGCCCTGCGCCTACCGCCTGGACGCGCGGCAGTTCGCGCAGGTCAAGGACGTGCTGGCGGGGCACGGGGTGCGCTGGCGGCCGGATGGCGACGGCGCGGTCGTCCCGCTGCGCCAGCCGCTGCGCGCACTCGTCCCGCTGCTGCTGGACCAGCGGGCCGCCTATCACGTCACGGCCGCGACTCCGCTGCCCGCCTGCGCCCGGCCTCGCCAGGCCGGCCGTCCATGACGAAGGGGCCCCTCCGCGGCTGTTCGGCCGCGGAGGGGCCCCTTGTCGGACCCGGACGGGTTACTTCTTGAAGCCGTAGTCCATCAGCTTCTTGGCGTCCGCGGTGCGGTTGGCCACCGAGGAGGAGGCCAGGACCGTGCCGATGACCGTCTTGCTGCCCCGGGTGGCGGCGAAGACCAGGCAGTACTTGGCCTCCGGGCCGGAGCCGGTCTTGACGCCGATGGTGCCCGCGTAGCTGCCCAGCAGATTGTTGGTGTTGGTCCACGACATGTAGCGGTAGCCACCGCTCTTCGTCGTGACCTTCTGCTTGGTCGACTTGGTCTTCACGACCGTGCGGAACGTCGAGTACTTCATCGCGTTGCTGGCGAGCTTCGTCAGGTCGCGCGGGGTCGAGTAGTTCCCGCCGCTGCCGATGCCGTCGAACGAGTCGAAGCTCGTGTTCGTCAGGCCGAGGCTCTTGGCCGTGCTGTTCATCTTGCCGATGAAGGACTTCACCCGCGCGGCGCGGGTCGACCCGCTGCCGAACTTGTCGGCCAGCGCGTACGCCGCGTCGCAGCCGGACGGCAGCATCAGCCCGTACAGCAGCTGGCGGACGGTGAGCTTGTCACCGACGATCAGATGCGCCGACGACGCCGTCTTGGAGACGATGTAGTCGCTGTACGCCTTCTGGACCGTCACCTTGGAGTCAAGGTTGAGGTTCTGCTGGGCCAGCACCACCCGAGCCGTCATGATCTTGGTGGTGGAGCCGGTGGAGAGCCGGGAGTCCGCGGCCTTGGTGAAGAGGCTCTTCCCCGTGCCGTTGTTCATCACGAAACCGCCCTTGGCGGTGATCGTGGGGGTTTTGAGCGTGGCGGCCTGCGCCGGGGACGTGAACGCCCCGGCCGTCAGGACGGCTCCCGCGGTGACGGCCACCGCGGACACGCGCCTAATGCCCTTAATGCCGATTTTCAAGTGAATGCTCCAAATGAAATGCCCCTGCTGTGCGGCCCCATGAGAGTGCCGCTCGGAGGTGAGACGCGTGAAACAGGCGGATGGATGCACTCGGGGAGCGGCAAATATGTTCGTGTCCGCATGCCGGACGGTGTGAGGCGGCGGGCGGCCGTGGCGGCGCGCCCCGCTCAGCGCAGGTCGCCGTCCCGGATCTCCCGTACGGTCCGCAGGACTTCGTCCGCGCAGCCCCATGCCACGGTCGCGCCCGCACCGCCGTGCCCGTAGTTGTGGACGCACAGCGCGCCGCCGGCCAGCCGCTCCGCCTCCAGCCGCACCGCGGACCGGGCCGGGCGCAGCCCCACCTTGTGCGCCAGGATCCGGGCCCCGGCCAGCGCGGGGACGTGCCGGGCGCACCGTGCCACGATCGCCCGGGCCACCGCCGGATCGGGCTCCCGCGACCAGGCGTGCTCCACGGCCGTGCCGCCGAGGACCAGGCCGTACGGCTGCGGCAGCAGATAGGTGGTGTCCGCCGCGCCGGTGTCGGCGCGGACGTACCACTCCTCGATCCCGGGGTTGTCCACGACCACCAACTGGCCCTGGACCGGATGCACGTCCGGATCGGGTACCAGGTCACGGGCGCCGAGTCCGGAGCAGTTCACGAGCAGGCCCGCCGACCGGCCGGCCTCTTCCAGGGAGGACACCGTGCGCTGCTCCACGGTCCCGCCGGCGGCCGTCAGCCGCCGCTCCAGGTACCGGAGATGGGCCGGCATGTCGACGAGCGGGGTCCGTGCCCGCCACCCGGAGGCGGACCCGGCGAGCAGCTCCTCCGGGCGTGCCCGCCGCAGGCCGGGGACCGCCTCGTACCAGGCGGCCAGCCCGTCCTCGACGCCGCCGTCCGACTCCTGCGGGGCGTGGTCCCCGGGCGTCGTGCCTACCGCCATCGTGCCGGCCACTATGCGGGCGCCCGTCTCCCGCGGCCGCCGGGCGAGGGCGCTGAGCACCTCGAAGGACCGTACCGACCAGCGCACGGCCCGCTCGTACGGCTGGATGCGGTAGGGCCAGCACAGTCCGCCGGCCACTGCCGACGTCGTCGCCCCGGCCGCCTCGCGGCGCACCACCCGCACCCGGAACCCGTCCTCCGCCAGCGCGATCGCCGAGGTCAGCCCGATCACGCCGCCGCCGATCACCCGTATGTCGTCCGTCCTGAGCGTCATGCGGCGACGCTAACCCGGGCGACGCGGGAAGCCGAGGGCCTGGGAGACCCGGGAAAGGTGGCGGGACGAGGCGGCAGCCCGCTCGTGCGGACCTCTTCCCGCCGCCCGTTTGTGATCTTGCGGTAACCCCGCAGCAGCGAAACGGACAATCCCCGCGCTTAGGCTGGGAGCACCACCGTCGGCCGATGTCGCCCTTCGGATTCCGCCGGACCGGCCCCCGTGCCGTCCGGACGTCGTCGTCTGAGGAGGCCCATGCTCCGCGCGCAGCGCGCCGTGCCCGCCTGGCTGGCCCACCCCTTCCGCTGGCAGCGGCTGCCCGTGCCCTGGGCGGCCGTGGCCCGCGGCGCGCTGTGCGCGGGGCCGCTGCTGGGCGCGGGTATCGCGACCGGCCACCCGGCGCCGGGCGTGCTGGCCGGGCTCGGCTCGATGCTGGCGGGGGTCAACGACCGCCCCGGTACGCGCCGCACGGGGATCGTCCACATCGGGCTGCCGGCCCTCGCCTCGGCGCTCGGCATGCTGATCGGGGCCTCCTTGCTGGCGGCCGGGGCGGGCTGGTGGCTCGTTCCCGCGCTGTTCGCCGTCGGCTTCGTCTCGGGCGCGGGCAGCGTGGCCGGACCGGTGCGCTCCAACGCCGGTATGCAGATGCTGGCCACCACCGTCCTCGGCGCCGGGATGCCGCTGCCCGGCGCGCCCTGGACGAAGGCCCTCTACGTCCTCGCCGGCTGCCTGTGGCTGCTCCTGCTGCGGCTGGCCCTGCGCTCGCCGCGGCCCGCCGGCGGGGCGCTCAGCGGTGAGCGGGCGGCCGTCGCCACGGTCTTCGACGCGCTCGCCGACGCGCTGGGCGCGGCCGGCGGGCCCGGTGCCGAGCCGGCCCGGCGCCGGCTGACCGCCGCTCTGGACCGCGCCGATGAGGCGCTGCGGCTGCGCCGGCTCACCAGCCGGCTGCTGCACCGCCCGGCCCGTACCGGAGAACTGCTGCTCACCGAGCGGTTCGCCGCCGCCACCGCGCTGTGCGAGGCGAGCGTCGCCCTGTTGTGGGAGGCCCGCCCGCTGCCGCCGCGGGTGGCGGAGAGCCCCCGCCGGTTCGCCGACGCGCTGCGCACCGGAGGCTCACCGGGACGGGTGGCCGCACCGGAGACCAGTACGGCCGGCCGCGGCGCCTTCGACCGGGCGCTGCTGGACGCCGCGGTCGCCTTCGCCCGCCGGGAGCCGCTGCCCGGCACGGACCCGGAACCGGCGCCGCGCGGCCGCCCCGGCCGGGTGCGGATGCCGGTGGCCGTGGCCGGCCGCGCGCTGGCGGCCGTCGGCGGCCGGACCCGGCGCGGCCGCAACCTGTTCGGGCCCGCCGGCCGCGACTACGGGCTGCGGGTCGCCGTCTGCATCGCCGCGAGCACCGCCGTGGCCCTGCTGCTGCGCGCCGACCACTGGTACTGGCTCCCGGCGACCGCCACCTTCCTCGTCAAGCCGGACCTGGGGCCGCTCTTCTCGCGCACGGTCAACCGCTTCGCCGGGACCGTCGCCGGTGTGCTGGTCTTCGCCGGGGCGGGGCTGCTGCTGACCGGCAGCTGGTGGCCGGCGCTGGTGGCCGCCGCGGGCGGGGCGCTGCTGCCGTTCGCCACCCGCCACTTCGCGCTCCAGACCGTCGCGATCACCCTCATGGTGCTGGCGTTCGTGACCGTGAGCGGCGATCCCCAGGCCGCCGCCGAGCGGATCGTCGACACCTCCATCGCCTGCGGCATCGTCCTCGTCGTCGGGCATCTGCCGCACCTCGCCGATCCGCGGCGGCGGGTGGGCCACCGGGTGACCGCCGCGCTGCGGGCCGCCGAGGACTTCCTGCGGCACGTCCTGGAGGCCGAACCGGGCGCGGACCCCACCGAACGGCTGGCGCTGCGCCGCGCCGCCTACCGGGCGCTGGCCGAGGCCAGGGCGGCGGCGGAGACCGCGGCCGCCGAACTCCTCGCGGCCCGCGACCGCAACCCCGACTGGCTGACCGTGGTCACCGCCGCCGAACGCATCGTGGACGCCGCGACCGCCTGCGCGGTACGCCTCGATCACGGCGCGCACCGCCCGGGAGAGGCCGAGGCCGAACGGCTGTGCCGGACGCTGTCGGCGATGGCGGACGCCCTGGAGGACCCACGCCGCCCGTCCGGCGCCGGGCTGCCGGGCTCCGCTCTGCGGCCGGTCCCGGACTGCGCCACGCTCACGGACGTGGCGGCGGAACTGGAGCGCATCCGCGGGTACGCGGGCGCCGGCTGAGCCGACGGCGAACTGCCCGGCAGCGGCGGGAACTCCGCCGCTGCCGGGGTACCTCAGCGGCCGCCGCGCTCCTTGCCCAGCAGCCCGGCCCGCCGCAGGGCGTCCGCCATCGCGTCGTTGGCGGGCGCGGCGTCCCGGCCGCCCCGCCGGTCACCGCCGCCGCGCCGGCGGTCGCCGCCCTGCCCCTACCGAAGAGGACCGCCCCGCCCGCCTTCCCGGCCGGCGAGGCGACGGCCGCGGCCACCGCCCGCGCCGCCGCGGCGCTCGCCGCCGCCGGCCGCCTGGCCGCCCTTACCGTGCTCGTCCTCCAGCCGCAGCGTCAGCGAGATCCGATTGCGCGGAATGTCGACATCGAGCACCTTGACGCGCACGATATCGCCCGGCTTCACCACGTCCCGCGGGTCCTTGACGAAGGTCTTCGACATCGCCGAGACATGGACCAGGCCGTCCTGGTGGACACCCACGTCCACGAACGCCCCGAAGGCAGCGACATTGGTCACCACGCCCTCCAGGATCATCCCCGGCTGCAGATCGCCGATCTTCTCCACGCCCTCCTTGAAGGTCGCCGTCTTGAAGACCGGACGCGGGTCGCGGCCCGGCTTCTCCAGCTCCTGGAGGATGTCGCCGACCGTCGGCAGGCCGAAGGAGTCGTCGACGAAGTCGGCGGCCTTCAGCGTGCGCAGCACCGCGGTGTTGCCGATCAGCGAGCCGACCTCGGTGCCCGCCGACTTCACCATCCGCCGCACCACCGGATACGCCTCCGGGTGCACGCTGGAGGCGTCCAGCGGGTCGTCGCCGCCCCGGATCCGCAGGAAGCCCGCGCACTGCTCGTACGCCTTCGGGCCGAGCCGCGCCACGTCCTTGAGGGCCTTGCGGGAGCGGAACGGGCCGTTGCTGTCCCGGTGCGTGACGATGTTCTCGGCGAGCCCGGAGCCGATGCCCGACACCCGCGACAACAGCGGCGCGGAGGCGGTGTTGACGTCCACCCCGACGCCGTTCACACAGTCCTCGACCACGGCGTCGAGCGAGCGCGACAGCTTCACCTCGGACAGGTCGTGCTGGTACTGGCCCACCCCGATCGACTTCGGGTCGATCTTGACCAGCTCGGCCAGCGGGTCCTGGAGGCGCCGGGCGATGGACACCGCGCCGCGCAGCGAGACATCCAGCTCGGGCAGCTCCTGGGAGGCGAACGCGGAGGCGGAGTACACCGAGGCGCCGGCCTCGGACACCATCACCTTCGTCAGCTTCAGCTCCGGCCGGGCGGCGATCAGATCGGCCGCCAGCTTGTCGGTCTCGCGCGAGGCGGTGCCGTTGCCGATCGCGATCAGCTCGACGTCGTGCGCGCGGGCCAGCTCGGCGAGGGTGGCCAGCGCGGCGTCCCACTTCTGCTGCGGGACATGGGGGTAGACGGTCTCCGTGGCGGCGACCTTGCCGGTGGCGTCCACCACCGCGACCTTCACGCCGGTACGGAAACCGGGGTCCAGGCCCATCGTGGCGCGGGTCCCGGCGGGCGCCGCCAGCAGCAGATCGCGCAGGTTCGACGCGAAGACCCGCACCGCCTCGTCCTCGGCGGCCTGCCGCAGCCGCAGCCGCAGATCGATCCCCAGGTGCACCTGCACGCGGGTGCGCCAGGCCCAACGGACCGTGTCCTTGAGCCACTTGTCCGCCGGACGGCCGCGGTCGGCGACCCCGAAGCGGTGCGCGATGGACTCCTCGTAGGAGCTGGGCCCCTCGGTGACCACCGCCGGGTCCTCCGGCTCCAGGGTGAGGTCGAGGACCTCCTCCTTCTCGCCGCGGAACATCGCCAGCACCCGGTGCGAGGGCAGTGCGGTGAACGGCTCGGCGAAGTCGAAGTAGTCGGCGAACTTCGCGCCGGCCTCCTCCTTGCCCGCGCGCACCTTCGCCGCGACCCGCCCGCGCGACCACATCCGTTCGCGCAGCTCACCGATCAGATCCGCGTCCTCGCCGAACCGCTCGGTCAGGACGGCCCGCGCGCCCTCCAGGGCGGCGGCCGCGTCGGCGACACCCTTGTCCGCGTCCACGAACGCCGCGGCGGCCGCGGCCGGCTCCGTCGACGGATCGGCCAGCAGCCCGTCGGCGAGCGGCTCCAGGCCCGCCTCCCGGGCGATCTGGGCCTTGGTGCGCCGCTTGGGCTTGAACGGGAGGTAGATGTCCTCCAGGCGCGCCTTGGAATCGGCGCCGCGGATCTGCGCCTCCAGGGCCTCGTCCAGCTTGCCCTGGGACCGCACGGACTCCAGGATCGCACCCCGCCGCTCCTCCAGCTCCCGCAGATAGCGCAGCCGTTCCTCGAGCCCGCGCAGCTGCGCGTCGTCGAGCATCTCGGTGGCTTCCTTGCGGTAGCGCGCGATGAACGGGACGGTCGAGCCGCCGTCGAGCAGTTCGACCGCGGACCTCACCTGCCGCTCCTTGACGCCGAGCTCCCCGGCGATCCTCGCTTCGATGGACCCGAGGGCCCCGATGGGCTCAGTGGATGCCGTCACGTTGATCCTGACCTGCCTTCCAGCGCTTGCATGAGCCTGCATTGTGCCGGGTGGCGGGCCGCACTGTCGTGCCGCCCAGCCGACGGGGAGTGTCCCCGGAGTCCTCGGCCGCCCGCGGGTCCGCGGCTGCTCCCCGGCGCCGGGGGTGTGCGTGCGGCCGCGCACACCCCCGCCCGGAAGGCCCGATACGTCACCGCTGAGGGGCAGTTGCTCCCGGGAGTGTCACCGCGGCCGCCCGCCGGATCACCGCCCCGGCGGCCGGCTCACTTGCCGAACAGCGCGGCCGGGAACGCCCCGGCCTCCATGACGGCGGTGGTGAAGCCGGTGGCGAGTTCGGTCAGCCGGGCCACGCCCTCGGCGCCCAGGTGCGCGTACGGCGCCCGGTCCAGCCGGTCCGTCGCCCGCTCCAGGTCCTTGCGCAGCTCCACCCCGGCCCCGGTCAACTCGCCCTCGGCGTCCAGCAGCCCGCGCTCGCGCAGCCGCTCCTGCGCGGCCTGCCAGTCCTCCTCCGACCAGCCGCGGGTCGCCATGACGCCCTGGTAGCTCATCCCGCGGCCGCTGGCGGTGTGCGTGACCAGCGCCTCCAGGCCGTCGAGCCCGGCGTCCAGCAGCGCGGACAGATGGCCGTCGCCGCGGTGTTCGCGCAGCAGCGTCGCGGCGTGCCAGTAGGCCAGGTGCGGGGCGTCGGGCACCGGGAGGTCGGCGTGCGCGGCGTACAGCGGGCGGGCCTGCCGGGAGCAGCCCTCGGTCGCGCGCAGCGCCAGCTCCGCGGCCTCGGCCATCTCCGGGGAGGCGACGGCCTCCGGGCCGAGCAGCCGGCGCAGCGTGGCGTCCACGGCGCGCAGCCGGGCGTCCAGCACCGCCTGCGGGGTGGTGACCGTCCAGACCTGCGGGACGTGCGCGGCGACGAGGTCGTGCTTGAAGTTGTAGAAGGTCGCCGTGACCGTGCCGGGGCCGACCGCGCCCATGGCCGCGCCACGACAGGCGAAGTAGCCGGCGCTGCGGTTCTCGATGCCGGCCTTCGCCAGCTCCGCGGCGAGCTCCGGCGCGAAGTAGTGCGTGGAGTGGAACGGGTTGACGGCGTTGTGGCAGGTGCGGCCGGCCTGCTCGGGCAGTGCGCTGGAAGTGGTCATGGAGGCAGGCTACCGACCGGTGGGTATGGAGCAAGAGCCCGGGGGACCGGAACCGGCCGCACCCTCCGCTTCCCGTCCGGTGGTGGCAGGAAAGGTGGGAAACCCGTCATTGCTGCCATCCGCCGCGGTGGCCAGGATGGAGACATGGAACAGCGCGAGGTCCTCGTGATCCTCTTCGACGGTGTCCAGGCGCTCGACGTCTGCGGGCCCGTCGAGGTCTTCCACGAGGCGTCCCCGGAAGAGCCGGCCGCCTACCGGATCCGCACCGCCACGCTCGACGGCGCCCCGGTCCGCACCACCAGCGGGCTCACCCTCGTCCCCGACCTCACGCTCGACGAGGCAGCGGTGCCGCACACCCTGCTGGTGCCCGGCGGCCAGGGCACCCGCGCCCCCGACCCGCGGCTGATCGACTGGCTGCGCGGCAACGCCCACCGCGCCCGGCGGAAGGTCTCGGTGTGCAGCGGGGCGCTGCTGCTGGCCGAGGCCGGGCTGCTGGACGGCCGCCGCGCGACCACCCACTGGATGCTCTGCGACACCCTCGCCCGCCGCTACCCCGCCGTGCGCGTCGAACCGGAGCCGATCTACGTACGGGACGGCGACGTGGCCACCTCCGCGGGCGTGACGGCCGGCATCGACCTCGCGCTGGCGCTGGTGGAGGAGGACCTCGGCCGGGACCTCGCGCTGGCCGTCGCCCGGCAGCTGGTCGTCTTCCTGCGCCGGCCGGGCAACCAGACCCAGTTCAGCGCCCAGCTCGCGGTCCAGCTCGCCGACCGGCGGCCGCTGCGCGACCTCCAGCAGTGGATCACCGAGCACCCGGCGGCGGACCTGTCCGTCGAGGCCCTCGCGGACCGTGCGGGCCTGTCCCCGCGGCACTTCGCCCGGGCGTTCCGCGACGAGGTCGGGATGCCGCCGGGGCGCTATGTCGACCGGGTCCGGCTGGAGGCCGCCCGCCGGCGCCTGGAGGACACCGCCGACGGCATCGCGCAGGTCTCCCGCCACTGCGGCTACGGCACCCCCGAGGCCATGCGCCGCGCCTTCCTCCGCGCCCTGGACACCTCCCCGGCCGAATACCGCCGCCGCTTCCGGCCGTCCGCGCCGCCCGTACCCGCGACCTGATCCCCCGCCGGCCACCGGGCCGGCACCACTCCTACCGACAGGAACCCGCCATGCAGCTCGCGATCCTCCTCTTCGACCGGTTCACCGCCCTGGACGCCGTCGGCCCCTACGACACCCTCAGCCGGCTGCCGGGGGTCGAGGCGGTCTTCGTCGGCGAACACACCGGCCCCTACCGCAACGACACCGGCTCGCTGGGGCTGGTCGCCGACGCCGCGCTGGAGGAGGTCACCGCGCCGGACATCCTCGTCGTGCCCGGCGGGCCCGGGCAGACCGCGCAGATGGCCGACGGCCCGCTGCACGAGTGGATCCGCGCCGTGGACGCCACCACCACCTGGACCACCTCGGTGTGCACCGGCTCGCTGATCCTCGGCGCGGCGGGCCTGCTGAGGGGGCGCCGGGCCACCTCGCACTGGCTCGCGCTGGAGCAGCTCCCGGCGCTGGGCGCCGAGCCGACCGGGGAGCGGGTGGTCTTCGACGGCAAGTACGTCACGGCCGCCGGTGTCTCCTCCGGCATCGACATGGGGCTGGCGCTGGCGGGCCGGATCGCCGGGGACGCCGCGGCCCAGATGATCCAGCTCGGCATCGAGTACGACCCGCAGCCGCCCTACGACGCGGGCTCCCCGGACAAGGCCCCGGCCGAGGTCACCGCGGCGCTGCGGGAGCGCAGCCGGTTCCTGCTGGCGGGGGAGCGGTGACGGGCCCCGCTTCGGGCCCGGACCCCGCTTCGGACCCGGCCCCGGTGTCCGCGGACCCCGCCCCGCTCAGCCCGCGGGCCAGGTGAAGCGCGGCGCCCGGCGCTCCAGGAAGGCGGCGGCCCCCTCCGCGGTGTCGCCGCTCGCCCGGGCCTGCCCGGCCCAGTGCGCGCCCCGCTCCTCGGCCTCGGCCGGCGGCACGTCCCAGGTGCCGTTGGCCAGCTCCTTCGCCGCGGTCTGCGTCAGCAGCGACCGGCTGGCCAGGACGGCCGAGAACTCCGCCACCCGCTTGCCCAGCTCCCCCTCGGCCAGCACCTCGTCCACCAGGCCGGTGCGCAGTGCCCGCGCGCAGTCGATCAACTCCCCGGAGAAGAGCAGGTACTTGGCGGTGGAGAGCCCGACCAGCCGGACCAGCCGCCGGGTGGCGGACGCCGGATAGACCACCGCCAGCTTGGCCGGCGTCACCCCGAACAGCGCGCCCTCCTCCGCGAAGCGCAGATCGCAGGCGGCCGCCAACTGGGCGCCGCCGCCCACGCAGTAGCCGCGTATCGCCGCCAGCGTCGGACCGGGGAACGCCGCGAGCGCCTCCTCCGCCGCCACCGCCAGCCCCTGCGACTCACCGGCCCCCTCCCGCAGCGCCCCGATGTCCGCCCCCGCGCAGAACGTCCCGCCCTCCCCGGTCAGCACCAGCGACCGTACGGACCGGTCGCCCGCCAGCCGCTCCAGCAGCGGCGGCAGCTCCCGCCACATCTGCACCGTCATGGCATTCCGCTTGCCGATGTTGCTGATCGTGACGGTCGCGGTGCCGTCGCTGACGTGTGTCTTCAGACCGGGTTCCATGCCCGGATGGTAGAACGCCCGCCGCGGGCCCGGCCCGATAGCATCGGCGGCCTGATGTCAGCCACTCTCGTCGCCAAAGACCTCGCCGCCGGCCACGGCGAGCGCGTCCTGTTCTCCGGTCTCGACCTGGTCATCGCCCCCGGCGATGTGGTCGGCCTCGTCGGCGCCAACGGCGCGGGCGAGTCCACCCTGCTGCGCCTGCTGGCCGGACTGGACACCCCGGAGGACGGCAAGCTCGCCCTCAGCCCGCCCGCCGCCACCGTCGGCCACCTCCCGCAGGAACCCGACCGCCGCCCCGGCGAGACCGTCCGGGCCTTCCTCGCCCGGCGCACGGGCGTGGCCGCCGCCCAGCTCGCCCTCGACACCGCCACCGAGGCGCTGGTCGAGGAGCGGCCCGGCGCGGACGACGCCTACGCCACGGCGCTGGAGCGCTGGCTCGCGCTGGGCGCCGCCGACCTCGACGAGCGCGCCGAGGAGACCGCCGCCCAGCTGGGCCTGTCCGTCGGCCTCGACCAGGCGATGACCACGCTCTCCGGCGGCCAGGCCGCCCGCGCCTCCCTCGCCTCGCTCCTGCTCTCCCGCTACGACATCTTCCTGCTGGACGAGCCCACCAACGACCTCGATCTGGACGGCCTGCACCGGCTGGAGTCCTTCGTCACCGGGCTGCGCGCCGGCACCGTCCTGGTCAGCCACGACCGCGAGTTCCTGACCCGCACGGTCAGCCGCGTCGTCGAACTCGACCTCGCCCAGCAGCAGGTCAACACCTACGGCGGCGGCTACGCCTCCTATCTGGAGGAGCGCGAGCGGGCCCGGCGCCACGCCCGCGAGCAGTACGAGGAGTACGCCGACACCAGGTCCGCCCTGGAGACCCGTGCGCACACCCAGCGCAACTGGATGGAGAAGGGCGTCAAGAACGCCCGCCGCAAGGCCCCCGACAACGACAAGGTCGGCCGCAACGCCCGGGTCGAGGCCACCGAGAAGCAGGCCGCGAAGGCCAAGCAGACCCAGCGCATGATCGAGCGGCTGGAGGTCGTCGAGGAGCCGCGCAAGGAGTGGGAGCTGCGGATGGAGATCGCCGCCGCCCCGCGGGCCGGCGCGGTGGTGGCCACCCTGCGCGGCGCCGCGGTGCGGCGCGGCACGTTCCGCTTCGGCCCGGTGGACCTCCAGATCGACTGGGCGGACCGGGTCGCCATCACCGGCCCCAACGGCGCCGGCAAGTCCACCCTGCTCGCCGCCCTCCTCGGCCGGCTGCCGCTGGACGAGGGGCATGCCGCGCTGGGCCCCGGCGTGGTCGTCGGCGAGGTGGACCAGGCGCGCGGCCAGCTCTTCGGTGACGGGGGCGAGGCGCCGCTGATGGAGGCCTTCCGGGCCCATGTCCCCGAGCTGTCGCCGGCCGATGTCCGCACCCTGCTCGCCAAGTTCGGGCTGAAGGCGGCGCACGTCCTGCGCCCGGCCCGCACGCTCTCACCGGGTGAGCGGACCCGCGCCGCGCTGGCGCTGCTCCAGGGCCGCGGGGTCAACCTCCTCGTCCTCGACGAGCCGACCAACCACCTCGACCTGCCGGCCATCGAACAGCTGGAGTCCGCACTCGCCACGTACCCCGGCACCCTGCTGCTGGTCACCCACGACCGGCGGATGCTCCAGGCGGTGCACACCACCCGCCGGATCGAGGTCGACGCCGGACGGATCACCGACCGGACGGTGTGAGCACGGCGGGACCGGGCGCCCCCCGGGACCCGCGCGGATTATCGATTTGGCCCACCGGCCACCGCCCCGTAGGGTGGTGTGCACCGACGCGGGGTGGAGCAGCTCGGTAGCTCGCTGGGCTCATAACCCAGAGGTCGCAGGTTCAAATCCTGTCCCCGCTACTGCACAGATACAGCCGGTCCGGTGCTCAGGCACCGGACCGGCTGTGCTGTAGGGCCGGACGGTGCCGCGCGCGGGGCGATGCTTCCCGCCTGGTCCGCGCGCGAGCCAGGAGAGGGACAGGACCGGTCACCGGGTCCGTCGAAACACTCGGATGCGGCCAAAAGGCGTCGATAGGCGCCGACTTGTGGTCAGCGGCCCGGTACGGACCAGCGCATTCCCAAGACTCTTCCTGTGAGGATGCCTTCCGGACCCCCCGCAGAGCCCCCCGAAGAGCTGACCTCCCCGCTCGCGTACGAAGGTGTCTGGCGGTTCACCGCCCCGGCACTGGATGCCTCGGTGCCGCAGGCACGGCACGCGGTCCGGGATCTGCTCGCCCAACAGCGTGTGCCCGTGGCCGCCGAGATCATGGACGGCCTGCTGCTCATCGTCTCCGAACTCGTCACCAACGCCGTACGGCACGCGGCCCTGCTCTCGCCGCAGATCGCCGTCCAGCTCACCCTCGGCGCCAACTGGCTGCAGATCGCGATCGAGGACAGTCACCCCTACCGCCCCAAGGCTCTCGAGGCGGACCAGGGTGACGTCGGCGGACGCGGCCTGTGGCTGGTCAAGTCGCTCACCGCGGAGGCGGGCGGCAAATGCGGGGTGGAGCTGACGGCGAACGGCGGCAAGGCCATCTGGGCCGAGCTTCCGTTCGCCCCGCTCGCTACCAGCCCGCCGCGTGTCCCGTGAGTTCGCGCACCGCCGGGCGGGCCGCGTCCAGCACGGTCATGAACCACGCGGAGAACGGCGCCTGGGCATGCCGGTCGGCCAGCTCCTGCGGCGTCACGAACGCGATCTCGCCGATCTCCTCCGGGTCCGGCGCCGGTTCGGCCCGCACCAGCCCGACGAACAGGTGGTTGTACTCCTGCTCCACGAGGCCGGAGTCCGGATCGGGGTGGTTGTAGCGCACCGTGCCCGCCTCGGCCAGCAGCGAGGGGGCCAGGCCCAGCTCCTCGGCCGTACGGCGCGCGGCGGCCGCGAACGGCGCCTCACCGGGATACGGGTGACCGCAGCAGGTGTTGGACCACACACCGGGGGAGTGGTACTTCCCCAGGGCCCGGCGCTGGAGCAGCAGCCGGCCCTTCTCGTCGAAGAGGAAGACCGAGAACGCGCGGTGCAGCTGCCCGGGAGGCTGATGGGCGGCGAGCTTCTCCGCGGTGCCGATCGTCGTACCGTCCTCGTCGACCAGCTCCAGCATGATCGGTTCGGCGGCGCCGCCCGGTGTGCTCACCGCCGGGTCCCCGGCGGTCTGTCCGTTGGCAGGTGTGATCGGCATGCCCATCCTTGTCGTCGGTCTTCGACGCCAAGTCTGCCCTAGCCGGGTCCGCATCAGCGGCACAGCGGGTGCGCGGCGCCACATGCCCCGCGCGCCGGAACGAAAGTGCGCCCGCCGTGAGAGGGGCCACATCCACCGCCGCGCACGGTGCCCCCGGGACCGGGATCCCGGCCGCTCGGCCGGTGGCGGCGGGGCGAGGCCAGGCACCCGCCGAAGAGGGGATGGCGCGCACCACACCTGCCCCGGCACAACCCGCCCGCCCCGTGACCAGCCCTCTCATAAGGGGCACCGGGGCGGCCACCGGGGGCGCAGCGCAGTTGTTCATGCGCCGTCCGATCCACCATGATGATCGCGGCAGGCGCAGCCGTCGGTCACTCGATCGTGCGGTGAATGCGCGGTGAACGGCCGCATCCGGCGATCCGATAACCTCTGCCGACGTGCCACCCGGCCCCTCCGGGGGCGAGGTGTGCCACGCCCGCTGCCCGGGTAGACCGTGTCGAATGCGGAATCGACTGCGGACCGCCCGTGCTGCCTTGTCAGCTTCCAAGGAGTGAGTTCGTCTGTCGACCGCCATCCTCACCGGTCCGCCGGTCGCCGGGTCGCCGCTCGAAGCCGACCTGCGCACGCTGGGTTTTGACGTCCGCACGGCGAACGATCCCGCTGCCGCCGCCGAGCTGATCGCCGCGGTGCCCGCACAGGAGCGGATCGCCGTCGTCGACCCCCGCTTCGTCGGGCATCTGCACGCCCTGCGGCTGGCGCTGACCGACCCCCGCTTCCCGGCCGCGGCCGTACCGGGCGCGCTCACCGCGCAGCCCGCGGCCCGCGGCGCGCTGACCCGTGCCCTCGGCCGGATCCCGGTCGGCGCCGGCACCGCCCACCTCACGGACGTGCTCACCGACACCCTCACCGAGGCCCTCGACCGCGACGGCGCCGGTCTGCACCGCGTCGAGCTGGGCAGCCTGGTCGCCACCGTCGCGCTCACCCCCGCCCGGCGCGAGGAGGCACGGGAGGACGTCGCCGCCGTCGACGACGAGGCGGTCCGGCTGCGCACCGCCGTGAAGTCCCGCGACGGGTTCTTCACCACCCACTTCATCAGCCCGTACTCCCGCTACCTCGCCCGCTGGTGCGCACGGCGCGGGCTCACCCCCAACCAGGTCACCACCGCGTCCCTGCTCACCGCGCTGATCGCGGCCGGCTGCGCGGCCACCGGTACCCGCGGCGGCTTCGTCGCCGCCGGCCTGCTGCTGCTCTTCTCCTTCTTCCTGGACTGCACCGACGGGCAGCTCGCCCGCTACTCCCTGCAGTACTCGACGATGGGTGCCTGGCTGGACGCCACCTTCGACCGGGCCAAGGAGTACGCCTACTACGCGGGCCTGGCCCTGGGCGCGGCCCGCGGCGGGGATGACGTCTGGGCGCTGGCGCTCGGCGCGATGGTGCTGCAGACCTGCCGCCATGTCGTCGACTTCTCCTTCAACGAGGCGAACCACGACGCGGACGCCAACACGAGCCCGACCGCGGCGCTCTCCGACAAGCTCGACAGCGTCGGCTGGACGGTCTGGGTGCGGCGCATGATCGTGCTGCCGATCGGCGAGCGCTGGGCCATGATCGCGGTGCTCACCGCCTTCACCACCCCGCGCATCGTCTTCTACGCCCTGCTCATCGGCTGTGCGCTGGCCGCCTGCTACACCACGGCGGGCCGGGTGCTGCGCTCGCTGACCAGGCGGGCCCGGCGCACCGACCGCGCCGCCCGGGCGCTGGCCGACCTCGCCGACTCCGGACCGCTGGCCGAGCTGATCGCCGCCGGGGCCCGCGGCCGCGGCCGCACCGGCTCCTTCCTGGCCCCGGCCATGGCATTTCTCTCAACCGCCGTGCTGTTGGTCTGGGTGCTCTTCCAGGACGACCCCGCCTCCTGGCTCACCGTCGGGATCGCCGGCTGCTCCGCGCTGCTGGCCGGAGCGGCCGTCTCCCGCCCGCTCAAGGGCGCCCTCGACTGGCTGGTGCCGCCCTTCTTCCGGGCCGGCGAATACGTCACGATCCTGGTGCTGGCCGCCCGCGCGGACGTCCCCGGGGCGCTGCCCGCGGCGTACGGGCTGGTCGCGGCGGTCGCCTACCATCACTACGACACCGTCTACCGCATCCGCGGTGGCACCGGGGCCCCGCCGCGGTGGCTGGTCCGGGCAACCGGCGGGCACGAGGGACGCGTCCTCGCGGTCACCGTCCTCGCCGCCGCGCTGTCCCCCTCAGGTTTCACATTGGCGCTCACGGCCCTTGCCGTGGTCCTTGCGCTGCTGGTGCTCGTCGAGAGCATCCGTTTCTGGGTGTCCTCCCAAGCACCCGCCGTACACGATGAAGGAGAACCCGCATGATCGGCCTCGTGCTGGCTGCCGGCGCCGGACGGCGTCTGCGCCCCTACACCGACACCCTGCCCAAGGCTCTGGTGCCGGTCGACGGGGACACGACCATCCTCGACCTGACCCTCGGCAACTTCGCCGAGATCGGCCTGACCGAGGTCGCGATCATCGTCGGCTACCGCAAGGAAGCCGTCTACGAGCGCAAGGCCGCCCTGGAGCAGAAGTACGGCCTCAAGCTCACCCTCATCGACAACGACAAGGCCGAGGAGTGGAACAACGCCTACTCCCTGTGGTGCGGTCGTGACTCCATCAAGCACACCGTGATCCTCGCCAACGGCGACACCGTGCACCCCGTCTCCGTCGAGAAGACGCTGCTCGCTGCCCGCGGCAACGGCCAGAAGATCATCCTCGCGCTCGACACGGTCAAGCAGCTGGCCGACGAGGAGATGAAGGTCGTCGTGGACCCCGCCAAGGGTGTCCAGAAGATCACCAAGCTGATGGACCCGGCCGAGGCCACCGGCGAGTACATCGGTGTCACCCTCATCGAGGGCGAGGCCGCCGAGGAGCTGGCCGACGCCCTGAAGACCACCTTCGAGCGGGACCCCGACCTCTACTACGAGGACGGCTACCAGGAGCTGGTCAACCGCGGCTTCAAGGTGGACGTGGCGCCGATCGGCGACGTCAAGTGGGTCGAGATCGACAACCACGACGACCTCGCGAAGGGCCGTGACATCGCATGCCAGTACTGACCCGCCTCATTCCGTCCCCGGTCGTCGTCGACATCAACGCCGGCGCCCTGGACGACCTGGCGGGCCTGCTGGCCGATCAGCGCATCTCCGCGTCCGGCAAGCTCGCCATCGCGATCAGCGGCGGCTCGGGGGCGCGGCTGCGTGAGCGGCTGTCGCCCCAGCTGCCGGGCGCCGAGTGGTACGAGGTCGGCGGCGGCACCCTGGACGACGCGATCAAGCTCGCCGACGCCATGAAGAAGGGCCACTACGACGCGGTCGTGGGCCTGGGCGGCGGCAAGATCATCGACTGTGCCAAGTTCGCCGCGGCGCGCATCGGCCTGCCGCTGGTCGCCGTCGCGACGAACCTGTCGCACGACGGCCTGTGCTCGCCGGTCGCCACCCTCGACAACGACGCGGGCCGCGGCTCCTACGGGGTGCCGAACCCGATCGCCGTGGTGATCGACCTCGACATCATCCGCGAGGCCCCGGTCCGCTTCGTCCGCTCCGGCATCGGTGACGCGATCTCCAACATCTCCGCGGTCGCGGACTGGGAGCTCGCCCACCGCGAGACCGGCGAGGACATCGACGGACTGGCCGCCGCCATGGCCCGCCAGGCCGGCGAGGCCGTGCTGCGGCACCCCGGAGGCGTCGGCGACGACAACTTCCTCCAGGTGCTGGCCGAGGGCCTGGTCCTGACCGGTATCTCGATGTCGGTCGCGGGCGACAGCCGTCCGGCCTCCGGCGCCTGCCACGAGATCAACCACGCCTTCGACCTCCTCTTCCCCAAGCGCGCCGCGAGCCATGGCGAACAGTGCGGCCTGGGTGCCGCGTTCGCCACGCACCTGCGCGGGGACAAGGAGACCCGTGACCTGATGGTCCAGGTGCTGCGCCGGCACGGCCTGCCGGTCACGCCGGGTGAGATCGGCTTCAGCGACGAGGAATTCGTCCAGGTCGTCGAGTACGCACCCAAGACCCGCCCCGGGCGCTACACCATCCTGGAGCACCTCGACCTGTCCACCGACCAGATCAGGGACGCTTACGCCGACTATGCAGAAGCCATCGGTAGCTGAGCTCCGCCCGGTCGTTCACCCTCCGGGGGTGAAGGACCGGCGGAGCGGCGAGCACTGGGCCGGCCGGCTCTACATGCGCGAGCTCTCGCTGCGCATCGACCGCCACCTGGTGAACACGCGGATCACGCCCAACCAGCTGACCTACGTGATGACCGTCGCCGGCGTCCTCGCCGCTCCCGCCCTGCTGGTGCCGGGGATCGCGGGGGCACTGCTCGGCGTGCTGATGGTCCAGCTCTACCTGCTGCTCGACTGCGTCGACGGCGAGGTCGCCCGCTGGAAGAAGCAGTTCTCCCTCGGCGGGGTGTACCTGGACCGGGTCGGCGCCTACCTGTGCGACGCCGCGGTGCTCGTCGGCTTCGGCCTGCGCGCCGCCGACCTGTGGGGCTCGGGGCGGATCGACTGGCTGTGGGCCTTCCTGGGCACGCTCGCCGCGCTCGGCGCCATCCTGATCAAGGCCGAGACCGACCTCGTCGGTGTGGCCCGCCACCAGGGCGGTCTGCCGCCGGTCAAGGAGACGGCTTCCGAGCCGCGCTCGTCCGGCATGGCGCTGGCCCGCAAGGCCGCCGCGGCGCTGAAGTTCCACCGCCTCGTCCTCGGGGTCGAGGCCTCCCTGCTGATCCTGGTCCTGGCGGTCCTGGACTCGGTCCGGGGCGATCTGTTCTTCTCCCGGCTCGGGGTCGCCGTGCTGGCCGGCATCGCGCTTCTGCAGACGCTGCTGCACCTGGTGTCCATCCTGGCGTCGAGCAGGCTGAAGTGAGGAGCACGATGAAGGTCGGCGCGGTCATCATCACGATGGGCAACCGCCCCGAGGAGCTGCGCGCGCTTTTGGACTCGGTCGCCAAGCAGGACGGCGACCGGGTCGAGATCGCGGTGGTCGGCAACGGTTCGCCGCTGCCCGAGCTGCCCGAGGGCATACGGACGGTCGAGCTGCCGGAGAACGTCGGCATCCCGGCCGGCCGCAATGCCGGTATCGAGGCGTTCGGGCCGGGCGGCCGCGATGTCGACGTGCTGCTCTTCCTCGACGACGACGGACTGCTGGCCCACGAGGACACCGCCGAGCTGTGCCGCCAGGCCTTCACCGCGGACCCCCGGCTGGGCATCATCAGCTTCCGGATCGCCGACCCGGACACCGGCGAGACCCAGCGCCGGCACGTCCCGCGGCTGCGCGCCGCCGACCCGATGCGCTCGTCGCGGGTGACCACCTTCCTCGGCGGCGCGAACGCGGTCCGCACGGCGGTCTTCGAGGAGGTCGGCGGGTTGCCCGACGACTTCTTCTACGCCCATGAGGAGACGGACCTGGCCTGGCGGGCGCTGGACGCCGGGTGGCAGATCGACTACCGGTCGGACATGGTCCTCTTCCACCCGACGACGGCCCCGGCCCGGCACGCGGTCTACCACCGCATGGTGGCCCGCAACCGCGTCTGGCTGGCCCGCCGCAACCTCCCCGCCCCGCTGGTGCCGGTCTACCTCGGCGTCTGGCTTCTGCTCACCCTCGCCCGCCGGCCGTCGCGGCCGGCGCTGCGGGCCTGGCTGGGCGGCTTCAAGGAGGGCTGGGTCTCGCCGTGCGGTCCCAGGCGCCCCATGAAGTGGGCTACCGTTTGGCGACTGACCCGACTGGGCCGCCCTCCCGTCATCTGACAAGCTCGGATCCGTGAGCATCAGGCGCGAGCCGGGGCATGGCCCCGGCAGCGCACCTTGAGGACGAAAGTGTCAACTGTGAGCGAGACCACGCACGACAGTGCGGTCGCCATGAGTGCCCCGTCATCTTCCGACGAGGGGCTCAGCCCTGCCCAGCGGGCCCAGAAGTACGGGCTCTCGCAGAGCGGCGCCCGCCCGGGCCTCCTGGAGTACATCGGGCAGCTGTGGCACCGGAGGCATTTCATCTCCGCCTTCGCCAGCGCCAAGCTGACGGCGCAGTACAGCCAGGCCAAGCTGGGCCAGGTCTGGCAGGTGGCGACGCCGCTGCTCAACGCGGCCGTCTACTACTTGATCTTCGGTGTGCTGATCGGCACGAGCCGCGGCGTGCCGGACTTCGTCCCGTTCCTGGTGACCGGCGTCTTCATCTTCACCTTCACCCAGAGCTCGGTGATGGCCGGCACCCGGGCGATCTCGGGGAGCCTGGGCCTGGTGCGGGCGCTGCACTTCCCGCGGGCCTGCCTGCCGATCTCGTTCTGCCTGATGCAGCTCCAGCAGCTGCTGTTCTCCATGGGCGTGCTGGTGATCATCCTGCTCGGCTTCGGGCAGGTGCCGACGTGGTCGTGGCTGCTCGCGCTGCCGGCGCTGGCGCTGCAGTTCGTGTTCAACACCGGCCTGGCGATGGCCATGGCGCGGCTGGGGGCGAAGACGCCGGACCTGGCGCAGCTGATGCCGTTCATCATGCGGACCTGGATGTACGCCTCCGGCGTCATGTTCAGCATCAACGTGATCCTGAAGGGCAAGGACGTCCCGAAGTTCGTGGAGGTCCTGCTCAACGGGAACCCGGCCGCGGTCTACATCGACCTGATGCGGTTCGCCCTGATCGACAGCTTCAAGGCGAGCCAGCTGCCCCCGCACGTGTGGGCGTTCGCCGGAGGCTGGGCGCTGCTGATGGGCGTCGTGGGCTTTGTGTATTTCTGGAAGGCTGAGGAGCGGTACGGACGTGGCTGAGCAGACCGACGGCGTCCAGCCGACAGAGGCGGCCCGGGAGCGGGTCCCCACCGTGATCGCGGACGATCTGCACATCGTCTACCGCGTGTACGGCACGGGCGCGGGCAAGGGCAGTGCCACCGCGGCGCTGAACCGCATCATCCGCCGCAAGCCCTCCACCGGCGTGCGGGAGGTGCACGCGGTCAAGGGCGTGTCCTTCACCGCCTACCGCGGTGAGTCGATCGGGTTGATCGGCTCCAACGGTTCGGGCAAGTCGACCCTGCTCAAGGCGGTCGCCGGGCTGCTGCCCGCCGAGCGCGGCAAGGTCTACACCCACGGCCAGCCCTCCCTGCTGGGCGTGAACGCCGCCCTGA
>NZ_BMND01000008.1 GCF_014646275.1 Streptomyces kronopolitis | reverse complement strand
GGTACGCCCGGCCCGCCCGGCGACGCCCCGCGCCACCCTCGCCCGCGAGCTGGCCCTGCCGCTCGCCGCGGTGGGCGCGGCGCTGCTGGTGACCGCCCTGACGCTGACCGGGCTCGGTGCCCGCGCCGCGGTCGCGCCGGCCGTCTTCGTCCTGCTGACGGTGGCCGTCGCCGCGCTCGCCCGGCCGCGCGTGGTGCCCGGCGTGGCCCTGGTGTCGTGGCTGTTCTACGACGGCTTCGTGCTGAACGGGCGCGCCGAGCTGGCGTTCGGGGCGCAGGACCGGACGGCCCTGCTGGTGCTGTGCTGCGCCGCCGCCGCGGGCGCGTGCGGGGCCGCGGCGCTGCGCGCCGTCCGGCGCCGCACGGCCGGCTGACCGGCCCTCGCGGGCACGCGTCCGCCCGGCGCGGTCACAGCTCGGGCACGTCGTCCCACTGGTCGAGGATGTCGTCGGCCGACTCCGGGCCGGTGGCCGGCCGGCTGCCGTCGAGGGACTGCTCGGTCCAGATCACCTTGCCGCCGGGGGTGTAGCGGGTGCCCCACCGCTGGGCGAACTGGGCGACGAGGAAGAGCCCGCGGCCGCCCTCGTCCGTGGCGGCGGCCCGGCGCAGATGCGGCGAGGCGCTGGTGCCGTCGGAGACCTCGCAGATCAGGCTGCGGTCGAGCAGCAGGCGGACCCGGATCGGCTGGGCGCCGTAGCGGATCGCGTTGGTGAGCAGCTCGCTGAGGATCAGCTCGGTGGTGAACCGGATCGCCGTCAGGCCCCAGGACTCCAGCATCTCCAGACAGGCCGACCGCACCGGCGCGACCGCGGCCGGGTCGGAGGGCACCTCCCAGTCGGCGACGCTGCCCGGGCCCAGCAGCCGGGTACGGGCCACCAGCAGCGCGATGTCGTCGCTGGGGTGGTCGGGCAGCATCGCGTCGAGGACCGCCGCGCAGGTCTGCTCCGGGGTGCGGTCCGCCCCGGCGGCCAGGGCCGTGCGCAGCAGCTCCAGCCCGGCGCCGAGGGTGCGGTCACGGTGCTGGACCAGCCCGTTGGTGTACAGCACCAGCCGGGAGCCCTCGCGCAGGGTGAGTTCCGCGGTCTCCACCGGCACGCTGCCGCCCAGGCCCAGCGGCGGGGAGACCGGCACCTCGGGGAAGGTGACGGCGCCGTCGGGGGCGACCACGGCGGGTACGGGATGGCCGGCCGTGGCCAGGGTGGTCCGGCCGCCCACCGGGTCGTAGATGGCGTACAGCAGGGTCGCGCCGGTGATGCCGGGGTGCCCCGCCCCCTCCGGACCGCCGTCGGCGTCCGCGGGCACCCCGCCCGGCCACACCCCCTCCTCCTCGGTGCCGGCCGCCCGCGCCTCGTCGGTGTCGATGTGGCTGACCAGTTCGTCCAGATGGCTCAGCAGCTCGTCGGGCGGCAGGTCGAGGGCGGAGAAGTTGTGGACCGCGGTCCGCAGCCGGCCCATCGTGGCGGCGGCGTGCAGCCCGTGCCCGACGACATCGCCGACCACCAGCGCCACCCGGGCGCCGGGCAGCGGGATGACGTCGAACCAGTCGCCGCCGACCCCGGCATGGGCCGGCAGATAGCGGTGGGCCACCTCCAGGGCGGTCTGCTCGGGCAGGGTCTGCGGCAGCAGACTGCGCTGGAGGGTGACGGCCGTGGTGTGCTCGCGGGTGTAGCGGCGGGCGTTGTCGATGGCGACCGCGGCCCGCGCGGTCAGCTCCTCGGCGAACGCCATGTCCTCCGCCTCGAAGCGGCCCGAGAGGTCCGACCGCCAGAAGTTGGCGACCCCGAGGATCACCCCGCGCGCCTGCAGCGGCACCGCGACCAGCGACCGGATCCCCTGCTCCAGCACCCGCCGGGCGCCCGCCACGTCCTGCCGCCGCCACTCGTACGTCGTCCGCAGGTCGCGCAGCAGCACCGGCCGCCCGCTCGTCAGCACCTCGGCCATCGGGGCGCCGGGCACCGCCGCGATGGCGTCGCCCACCCGGTAGATCGCCGACTCCTCGGGGACGCCGCAGACCGCCATCCGCCGCAGCCCGGGATCCGCCCCGGCCGCCGGTTCGTCGCCGTGCAGCACGGGTTCCAGCAGTTCGACGGTGACCACATCGGCGAACCGGGGGACCGCGACGGCCGCCAGCTCCTCGGCGGTGCGGCCCACGTCCAGCGTGGTGCCGATCCGCAGCCCCGCGTCGTAGATCAGCTTCAGCCGCTCCTGGGCCACCCCCGCCCGCCCGGCCAGGGCCCGCAGCTCGGTGCTGTCCCGCAGCGTCACCACGGTCCCGGCCGGGCCGCTGCGGGGCGCGGCCGGGCGGACGTTGACCGCGAGCAGCCAGTCGCCGGCCAGGTGCACCTCGTCGCTCGCGCTGCGGCCCGAGGCCAGCAGGTCGCGCAGCCGCGGCGACAGGTCCAGCTCGGCGACCGGGCGCCGCTCCGCGTCCGCGGGCAGCTCCAGCAGCCGCCGGGCCTCGTCGTTGGCCAGCAGCAGCACCCCGTCGTGGCTGATGATCAGCACGCCCTCGCGGACGGCGTGCAGTACCGCGTCGTGGTGGTCGTACATCTCCCGCATCTCGGCCGGGTGCAGCCCGTTCGTCTGCCGCCGCAGCCGCTGGCTCACCCACGCCGCCCCGCCGGTGACCAGCAGCAGCGCCCCCGCCGCCGAGCCGAGCAGCAGCGGCAGCTGGTGCGCGGTCCACTCGTCCGCCTGGTGGACCCGGATCCCGACGGAGACCAGCCCCGCGATCGGGCCGCTCCCCGCGCGGACCGGCACCGTCGTGCTCACCGCGGGCCCCAGGGACGTGGTGAACGTAGCGGTGTGCGCCCGCCCGTCGAGCGGCGGCCGGATGAGGACGTGCTTGCCGATCAGGCGGGGGTCGGGGTGGGTCCAGCGGATGCCGTCGGGCCCGAACGCGATGATGAAGTCCACGCCGGAGGCCTTGCGGGCCGCCTCCGCCGCGGGCTGCAGGACCGCCGTCGGGTCGGCGGACCGCATGGCGGCGAGGGTCCCGGGCGCCCGGGCGAAGGTCTCCGCGCCGACGATCGAACGCTGCCGGGCCTCCTGCGAGCCCGCGCGCTCCGACTGGAGGAAGAGGGCCACCAGCGCCGCGACGACCAGCAGCACGGTGAGCGCCAGCTGCAGCAGGAACACCTGGCCCGCGACGCTGTGGGTGGACAGCAGGGCGCGGACGTGCCCTCCCCGGGAGCGTGACGACCCCGGGGAATCGTCACCTTCTCGCCGGAAGATTCTCCTCATGACCCATATTTAGCACTGTGTTCGGCCATGGGGTGTTCGGCTCTCCCGCCACCGGGCCACGGCGAACCGCCACGCAGGAGCCGCCGGACGAGGGCGCGTCATCCCCGTGCGGCGCTCGTCCGCCCCGCGCGGAAAAACCGGTGGCGGCCCCGACGACCGCCGCGCTAGCGTCTGCGGCGTTCGGGACGGCGGCAGCATCCGCTGTCACACGCCGTGTGAGCAACCGGGAGGTGAGGACATTGACGACTGTCGCCGCGGTGGGCACTGCCCGCATTCAGGAGTTCAGCAACCTCACCCCCGTGGTCTCCGGCTGACGCGATATCCGCTCTTCTCCGCGCCTGACGCGCGGCGCCGGGACCCGCCCCCGAAGGGTCATCCCGTTGTTCCCTCGTACTTTCCCCACTGCGCACCCGCTGGCCGCCTACGGCTGGGACCAGGGCTTCGCGCAGCGTTTCACTCCCTTTGCCGAGCAGGGGCTGCACCCCGGCCGGATCGTCCGCGTGGACCGCGGGCGGGTGGACGCCGTCGTGCCGGACGGCGACGGCGTCCGGACCGTGCTGGCCGACACCGCGCCGGTGGCGACCGGCGACCCGATGCGCGTGCCGTGCACGGGGGACTGGGCCGCCCTCGACCTCGGCGCCGGCGAGGCCCATGTCGACGGCGTCGTACGGGCGTTGCTGCCGCGCCGTACGGCGTTCGTGCGGTCCACGTCCTCGAAGCGGGCCGAGGGCCAGGTGCTGGCCACCAACCTCGACCACATCGTCATCTGCGTGTCGCTCGCGGAACCGCTGGACCTCGGGCGGATCGAGCGGTTCCTGGCGCTGGCGATGTCCGGCGCGGCCGACGAGGAGCCGCTGGACGCCGCCCCCTCCCCGGCGGGCCCGGCGCGGCCCGTGGTCGTGCTGACCAAGGCGGACCTGGCCGGGACGCCGGAGGGCGTCGCGCATCTCGTCGCGGACACCGCGTCCGTGGCCCCCGGTGTGCCGGTGCTGGCGGTCAGCGCGGCGACCGGCGACGGGCTCGATGTGCTTCGCGCCGTGCTCGCCGGCGGCACCTCCGTCCTGCTGGGCCGGTCCGGGGCGGGCAAGTCCACCCTGGTCAACGCCCTCGTCGGGGAGGAGGTGCAGCGGGTGCAGGAGATCCGCGACCGCGACGGCAAGGGGCGGCACACCACGACCACCCGCGATCTGCGGCCGCTGCCCGGCGGCGGGGTCGTCATCGACACACCCGGGCTGCGCGGCGTCGGCATGTGGGACGCGGGGGACGGGCTCGCCCGGACCTTCGCGGACGTCGAGGAGCTGGCCGCGCGGTGCCGCTTCCAAGACTGCGCGCACCGCTCAGAGCCGGGCTGCGCGGTGCAAGAGGCCGTCGAGAGCGGCGAGTTGTCCGCCCGGCGGCTGGCGAGCTACGGCAAGCTGCAGCGCGAGAACCAGCACATCGTGGCGAAGACGGATGCCCGACTGCGCGCCGAGATCCGCCGCGAGTGGCGGCAGAAGCAGGCGCTGGGCCGCCACATGATGGAGCGGAAGCGGGGACCGCGGGGCTGAGGCGGCGGGCGGGGAGGGGACCGCTCCCCGCCCGAACATCTGACCGGTTCGCGGCGGGCCCCGGGGTGCGGCGGCGCCCGGTGCGGTGACACGCCCGGCGCACGCCGCCGTCCCCCGGCCCGGGTGTCGCCTCAGCCCGCCGCCACCACGCCGATCCAGGCGCCGGCCACCAGCAGGCAGGCGAACAGCTCGACCAGCACGCTCAGGCCGGTGGCGCGCAGCGCCGTACGGGTCGAGGCCCAGGCCTCGCCGTGGCCGCCGAGCCGGACCCGTTCCAGCAGGTAGAGACCGCCGACGGCACCCAGCGGGCAGCCGAGGACCGGGACCAGGAAGAAGCCCACGATCCCGGCCAGCCCAGGCCAGGAACAGGGTCCGGTACGGCGCGCCCGCCTCGCGTGGAGCGCGGGGCGGCAGCAGCCACTTCACCACCTGGTTGAGGAGCAGCAGGGCGGTGGCGCCGATGAGCACCGCCCAGGCCGGGCCGGACTTCTCGGACAGCGCCCACCACATCGCGCCCGCCCAGACGATCAGCGGCCCGGGGATGCCGGGCACCAGCACCCCGAGCAGCCCGAGCAGCATGACCAGGCCGACCGCCACCAGCTGCCACACGTTCATGCGCCGGCCCCGCCCCGCCCGCCGTCACGGGGCGCGGCGCGTCTGCCGGCCCACTCGCCGCCCGCGCTCACCCGCCGGCCTCACTCCCGGCGGGCGCGGGCCCCGTGACGGCCCGTCCGCTGCACGTTCTCATGGGCCCAGCGTGCCGGACGAGGCCCGGAAGCGCTTGCCGACGGGCCCCGGGCCGGGTACCCGCCGGGCCCGTGCGCCCGCGCCGCCCGTAACCTGCCGTGCGCCCCCATGACTTCGCCGGCCCCGGGCGGGCGACACCGCCGGATCCTCCCCGACGACCCCGATCAAGGCCGCGCCGCCCCGTGCCCCCCACGGGGGAACGCTCTTTCGCGCCCTGTCTGGGCGGTGGCCCTCCGGGGACAATGCGTCCATGAAGCAGCAGGGGACCGGGCGCGGCCACGAGGACGACTGGTGGCGGCGGTTGTACGGCGACGGTGGCGGCGCGGGCGGGGGCGCGGCGGGTGACACGGGCGCGTCCGACGCCCCGGACACCCTCGACGACCGGGTCGCGTCGGCGTTACGGGCGCTGGCGGCGACGGGCCGGGCGGCGCCGGCCCCCGGGGACGCGCCGGAGCGGCCGGAGCGACCGGAGCGACCGGAGCGACCGGATCCGGCCACCGGGAAGCCACCCGCCCGCACCGCACCACCACCCCCGCCCGCCTTCCCCACCCCACCGGCCCCGATCCCGCTCCAGGCCACCGGCCCCGGCTCCCGCCCGGCGACCCCGCGCCGGCCCGTTCCGTCCCCGCGCGGGGCACCCGCCGACCCGCCGCCCTGCGCGCCGCCCCCTGACGGCCCCGAGCCCGGCCCCCTCCCCGCCGCCGACCCCGCCGCCCTCGACGAGCTGGTGCCCGACACCGCGCTGGACGGCGCCCGTTACGGCTCGCTGACCCTGCGCGCCGCCTCCCGCCGCGGCGATCTGGCCCGCCACCGCGGCGACGTCCGCCGCGACGCGCTGCTCACCGTCCGCTTCGGCTCCGGCCGGCACGCGCTGCTCCTGGTCGCCGTCGCCACCGGTCCGCCGGCCGGCGAGGGCGCCGCGCGGGCCGCCCGCGACGCCTGCGCCTGGATCGGCGGCGCGGTCGGCCGCAGCTGCACCCGACTGGCCGAGGACCTCCGCACCGACCAGCGCGACGCCCTGCGGTCCGGACTGCAGCGGCTCACCGACCGCAGCTACGGCACGCTGCGCGCCCGGGCCGAGGAGCGGGGCCTGCCGCCGGAGCGGTACCCCGCCGCGCTGCGCTGCCTGCTGCTGCCCGCCGACCCGGAGTGCCGCACCCGGGTGTTCTTCGGGGTCGGCCCGGGCGGCCTCCTCCGGCTGCGGGACGGCGCCTGGCAGGACCTGGAGCCCACCGCGCCGGACCACCTGCCGCGCCGCGCCCCGGCGGACCCCGGCGAGCCGCCCCCGCCCGCCGCCGGCCGGGGTGCGGACGGGACCCGGGCGCCGGCCGAGCCGTTCCTCTTCCGGACCGCCTTCGCCCGTCCGGGGGACATGCTGCTGCTGTGCAGCGCCGGACTCGCGGAACCGCTCCAGCAGGACCCCGCGTTCGCCGCCCGGCTGGCCGCCGAGTGGTCGCTCCCCCGGCCGCCGGGACTCACCGACTTCCTCACCGCCGCCCAACTGCGGGTCGAGGGCCACCCGAAGGACCGTACGGCCGTCGCGGTGTGGGAGTCGTAGCAGGGGGCAGGCGGCCTATCCGGAACGGACCGGGGACCGGCTCCCAGCGGAGGCGCCCCGGGACGGCGCGTGGGTTCATGGGAAGCGGACCCAGCAGCCACCCACCCGTCGAAGGAGCGGCAGCGACATGGCGAAGCAGACCGTGGCCGAGCAGTTCGTGGACATCCTCGCGCGGGCGGGGGTGCAGCGGCTCTACGGTGTCGTCGGCGACAGTCTGAACCCGGTGGTGGACGCCATCCGCCGCAACTCCGCGATCGACTGGATCCAGGTCCGCCATGAGGAGGTCGCGGCCTTCGCCGCCGGGGCGGAAGCGCAGCTCACCGGCAACCTCGCGGCCTGCGCCGGCTCCTGCGGCCCCGGCAATCTGCACCTCATCAACGGCCTCTACGACGCCCACCGCTCGATGGCCCCGGTCCTCGCGCTGGCCTCCCACATCCCCTCCAGCGAGATCGGCACCACCTTCTTCCAGGAGACCCACCCCGACCGGCTGTTCACCGAGTGCAGCCACTACAGCGAACTGATCTCCAACACGCAGCAGATGCCCCGGGTGCTGCAGACCGCGATCCAGCACGCCATCGGGCAGCGCGGCGTCTCGGTGGTCTCCCTCCCCGGCGACATCGCCGCCGAGCAGGCCCCCGAGCGGGCCGTCGAACACGCCCTGGTCACCTCCCGCCCGACCGTGCGCCCCGGGGACGCCGAGATCGACACCCTGGCCCGGATGATCGACGAGGCCCGCAAGGTCACCCTGTTCTGCGGCAGCGGCACCGCGGGCGCCCACGCCGAGGTCATGGAGTTCGCCGAGCGCGTGAAGTCCCCGATCGGCCACGCGCTGCGCGGCAAGGAGTGGATCCAGTACGACAATAAATTCGACGTGGGCATGAGCGGGCTGCTGGGCTACGGCGCCGCCTACGAGGCCACCCACGAGTGCGATCTGCTGATCCTGCTCGGCACGGACTTCCCCTATAACGCGTTCCTGCCCGACGAGGACGACGTCAAGATCGTCCAGGTCGACGTCCGGCCCGAGCACCTGGGCCGCCGCTCCAAGCTCGACCTGGCGGTCTGGGGCGATGTCCGCGAGACGCTGCGCTGCCTGACCCCGAAGGTCCGGCCCAAGACGGACCGCACGTTCCTCGACCGGATGCTGAAGAAGCACGCCGACGCGCTGGAAGGCGTGGTCAAGGCCTACACCCGCAAGGTCGAGAAGCACACCCCCATCCACCCGGAGTACGTCGCCTCCGTCCTGGACGAGGAGGCCGCCGACGACGCGGTCTTCACCGTCGACACCGGGATGTGCAACGTCTGGGCCGCCCGCTACCTCAGCCCCAACGGCCGCCGCCGGGTGATCGGTTCGTTCAGCCACGGCTCCATGGCCAACGCGCTGCCGCAGGCGATCGGCGCCCAGTTCATCGACCGCGGCCGGCAGGTCGTCTCCATGTCGGGCGACGGCGGCTTCTCCATGCTGATGGGCGACTTCCTCACCCTCGTCCAGTACGACCTGCCGGTGAAGGTCGTGCTGTTCAACAACTCCGCGCTGGGCATGGTGGAACTGGAGATGCTGGTCTCCGGCCTCCCCTCGTACGGCACCACCAACCACAACCCGGACTTCGCCGCCATCGCCCGCGCGGCCGGCGCCCACGGCATCCGGGTGGAGAAGCCCAAACAGGTCCGCGCAGCCCTCCGCGAGGCCTTCCGCCACAAGGGCCCGGCCCTGGTCGACATCGTCACCGACCCCAACGCCCTGTCCATCCCCCCGAAGATCAGCGCCGAGATGGTCTCCGGCTTCGCCCTCTCCGCCGGCAAGATCGTCCTCGACGGCGGCGTCGGCCGCATGCTCCAGATGGCCCGCTCCAACCTGCGCAACATCCCCCGGAGGTAGCCGCGGGGGTACCCGGCCGCCGCGTTACAGCTCCGCCGGCCGGCCGCTCTCCCACAGTGCGGTCACATGGCTCGCGAAGCGGTCGTAGAGCCCGTCCTCCTCCAAGCGGCGGAGGTGGAGCATGGGTGATTCGTCCCCGAGAAGCGAGGCGATGTGCGGGGTGACCAGCATCTGATCGTCGAACATGAAAACGCTCAGCGCGATGTGCTGGTCGCTGAATCGCGCCTCCACACCGTCAGTCGGTCCCATTTTGGTCAGCGCATCGAGTGTGATCTTGATGCGCGTGCCGACCGTCAGCGGGACGCCCTCCACCTCTTCCCGCTTCCTCGTCACCTCCGACTCCGGGTCGCCGACGAGGAAGCGCACACGGGTACCGTGGCGTGCCTTCGCGGTCAGCCGGGCGCCGAGCCTGGGGTGCTGCTGCCACAGAAAGTAGTTCGTGTAGCCGGCGAACGTCAGAGCCTGTGACGCATCGTCAATGAGGGATGCCCACAGTGAGGTTGGCGCAGCACTTCGGAACGGGTAGGCAGCGACGATCTCCCTGTCGTGCCCGGTCTTCACGCGGACTGGACCGACCTCGGCCACAACGTCACGGGATCCACTCCTCACGCCTGGCCGACCTCCTCCTGTGTCGCCTCCCGCGGCGAGCGGTCAGGGTTGGCCAGCCACCTTGTCACGGTCTTGTGTTCCACCCCGACCTTACGGGCCAGCTGGTGCGGCCGAAGCCCGGCGCGCTCCATAGCGTCTCTGAGTGCTGTGTTCAAGGCTTCCCCTCGGGACGTTCGGGCCTCTTCGGACCATAGTGTCGAAGAGGGTCGTGCGTCCCGGCTATGGGTGTACCAACGTCCCTTGTGGTGGCGTTCATTGGAGACATGACCGAGCCGAAGGGGACGATGTCGCCGCCAGTGCACGTCACGCCCTCATACAACCCTCGCGCGCAGCCGACCCCCGGTTGCGACGTGTGCGCCGCACTGGACAAGCAGCGGCGAGCAGCACGCGAGTGCGGAAATCTCGCGGCCGCAGCAGTGGCGGGTGTGGAGATCGAGAACCACCCGCACAGACGGACGAAGGGCGCATGACGTCTGACTCCCAGCGGCAACCGCGGCAGCACGAGCGACCGGCGGACGGAGCCAGGCTCGCAGCGGCAGATGCCCTTCTGTGCATCGTTTCTGGCGTCACCTTCGTGACGGATCCCCCATGGCGGCGCCCCGTCTATCAGCCAGGCCGCCGTCCTGAGTTCCCGCCCACGTGTCCCTGACGTATGGGGTCATCGGGGCGGGTGTGCAAGAGGAGAAGAGCCATCCCCAGCCGAAGCCTGGACAGTGATCACGGCTGGGGACGGCAGTCGTACGACGCAACTCAAGGAGAGGCCGCACATGTTAACGGTAAGCGATCTGATCAGCCCCGCAGCATATCTGAGCGTCGTCGGGACGGTGCAGGACGCCAACCCCGGCATGGCAGGGGGCATGGCGCAGCGCATCACGGACGAGGGGCTGAAGTTCGTCGTTGCCTGCGCCAAGGCGCCGGGCGCCGCCTTGGCGCCCTCGCGTGTCGTGGACGACGGATGGCACGCGCTCATCCTCCACACGAAGGTGTATGAGGAGTTGTGCGCGTCGCTGGGCGACTTCGTACACCACTACCCCGGCTATGACCCGGACAACTACGATCCGCTGATCCTGGTGCGCACGCAGGACGCCATCCGCGCCGCCGGGTGTGACGTGGACGAGGAGCTGTGGGGAGCGCCGACCGGGGAGCAGCTTGTCACCGTCGCCGCGCAGTGTCAGCACTCCCCGTCGGACACCGGACCCATCAAGCCCATGCCGACACCCCGCCCTCCGTGCCGGGACAAGCCGTAGCCGGCATCTGCCACACTCGGGGCGTCGACAGGAGGCTTCATGGCTGAGTGGACCAACCCCCGGTATGCCGCACTGGTGAAGGCGTGGCGCGACGCTCAGGACGAAGAGTCGGAGGAGGGTGCAGGCTCCAAAGTCCGAGGCTTCGTTCTCCCTGACATCGTCGACGAGCCCGGGAGCTAGCCCGGCAGCATCAGCCCCGTTCGCGGCCTGCGGACGGGGCTTCGCCATGCTCGTGGGTCCGAGATCGTCCTGCCTGAAACCCTGTGTCGCCGCTCAACCCGGAGGTAGCCGCCGGGCGCCCTCACCCCGTCGGCGGGTGCTGCGGGCGCAGGCGCAGCGTGAGGATCTGGAACGGGCGGAGTTCGAGTGCCAGGTCGGCGGTGGGGCCCTCCTCCTCGCGGTGCAGGGGGCGCTCCAGCAGGTCGGTGACGGTGGCCCATGCGACGGGGAAGCCGGGGGACAGGGTGCCGCTCGCGCGGCCGCCCCGGGACTCGTAGAGCCGCACGATCACATCGCCGCTGCGGTCCTCGGCGAGTTTGACCGACTCCACGGTCAGGGCCGGGTGGTCGACGCGGATCAGGGGTGGGACGGGCGGGGTGGCGGCGGTGCGCAGGGGGAGGTTGAGGGCCAGGCCCTCGGCGACGGCCTCGCCGGTGCCGGCGCCCGGCAGCAGGGCGTAGGTGAAGCGGTGGGTGCCCTGGTCGGTCTCGGGGTCGGGGCTGTGCGGGGCGCGCAGCAGGGTCAGCCGCACCGTCGTGCCCAGGCCGTCGGCGTGCGGGGTGCGGGTGACGTCATGGCCGTACGTCGAGTCGTTGAGCAGCGCGACGCCGTAGCCGGGCTCGGCGACCCGCAGCCAGCGGTGCGCGCAGATCTCGAAACGGGCCGCGTCCCAGCTGGTGTTGGTGTGGGTGGGGCGGTGGACATGGCCGAACTGCACCTCGGCGGTGGACCGTTCGGCGTGCACATCGAGCGGGAACGCGGCCTTGAGGACCTTCTCCGACTCGTGCCAGTCGATGTCGGTGCGGACGTCCAGGCGGTGCGAGCCGGCCCGCAGGGTCAGCTCCTGCACGATCCGGGACGCGCCGAACGCCCTGGTCACCCGTGCCGTCGCGGACAGCGGCCCGGCCGCGGCGAGTTCGACGGACTCGGCGTCGGTCAGGTCGGTGTGCCGGTTGCGGTAGTGCCGGTCGAGGTCCCAGGCGTCGTACCGGTTGGGGTGGTCGGGGTGCAGCTGGAGCAGATTGCCGCGGGCGCCCGGCGCCAGGACCTCCCGCCCGGCCTGCAGATCGCGCACGGACACCAGCAGCCCGTCGCTGTCGAGCCGCACCCGCAGTAGCCCGTTGTCGAGGGTGAGGCCGCCGTCGGGATCGGTCTCGGCGCGGACGGGCGGGGGCGGCGGGACGAGGGAGTCGGGCGGGCGGACGGCGGCCGAGCCCAGCGCGGGGACATGGATCGCGACGGCGGACGGCCCGCCCGCGTCCGGCGCGGGCAGCTCGACGATCTCGTGCCGGTCGTACGGCGAGGCGTTGAACACCGTCGGCGGACCGGCGCTCCCCGCCCCCGCCCCGCCCAGCGCGCCGAGCGCCGCCTCGATGATCCCGGTGAGTTCGGCCTCGACCGCCGCATAGGTGTCACGCGCCTCGCGATGCACCCAGGCGATCGACGAGCCCGGCAGGATGTCATGGAACTGGTGCAGCAGGACGGTCTTCCACAGCCGGTCGAGCGCCTCGTATGGGTAGCGGTAGGCGCGTTCCCCGTCCGGTGATGCGGAGTCCCCGTCCGGCCGCGCGGCGTCCCCGTCCGCCCGTACGGCCTCCTCACCCGCCCGCACGGCGGCCGTCGCGGCCCACAACTCCGCCTCCCGCAGCAGGTGTTCGCTGCGCCGGTTGCCCTGCTTGGTCTTCGCCTGCGAGGTGTACGTGCCGCGGTGGAACTGGAGGTACAGCTCGCCCGACCAGACCGGCGCCGCCGCCCCGTACTCCTCGTGCGCGGCCTCGAAGAACCGCGCCGGCGCCTCGACCGCCACCCGGGGCGAGCCCTCCAGCGAGCGCAGCCGCCGGGCCCGCTCCAGCATCTCGCGGGTCGGTCCGCCGCCGCCGTCGCCCCAGCCGAACGGCACCAGCGAGCGGGTGGCCCGCCCCTTGTCGGCGAAGTTCCGCTCCGCGTGGGAGAGTTCGGCGGCGTGCAGCCGCGAGTTGTAGGTGTCGACCGGCGGGAAGTGCGTGAAGACGCGGGTGCCGTCGATGCCCTCCCACCAGAACGTGTGGTGCGGCATCCGGTCGGTCTGGTTCCACGACAGCTTCTGCGTCAGGAACCACTTCACCCCGGCCAGCCGCGCCAGCTGCGGGAACGCGGCGGTGTAGCCGAACGAGTCCGGCAGCCAGATCTCCTCGGTCTCCACCCCCAGCTCCTGGAGGAAGAACCGCTTGCCGTGCGCGAGCTGCCGGGCCAGCGCCTCACCGCCGGGCATATTGGCGTCGGACTCCACCCACATCGACCCGACCGGCGCCCAGTTGCCGTCCCGCACGGCCTTCTTGATGCGCTCCCAGAGCCGCGGCTGATGCTCCTTGACCCAGGCGTACTGCTGCGCCTGGGAGCAGGCGAACACCAGCTCCGGGTAGTCCTCGGCGAGCTGGGTGACGTTGGCGAAGGTGCGGGAGGCCTTGCGCACCGTCTCGCGCAGCGGCCACAGCCAGGCGGAGTCGATGTGCGCGTGGCCGGCGGCCGAGACGCGGTGGGCGCTGGCCGCGGCCGGGCGGCCGAGCACCTCCGCCAGCACGGCCCGGCCCGCGGCCGCCGTGCCCGCGACGTCGTGCAGGTCCAGCGTGTCCAGCAGGTCCTCCAGGGCCCGCAGGATCTCGTGCCGGCGCGGACCGTCCACGGGCAGCTCGTGCATCAGCTCGGACAGCACCTCGATGTCGAGGATCAGCTGCCAGACGGTCTCGTCGAGCACCGCGAGATCCGCCCCCGCGAAGCGGTACAGCGGCGCACGCGGCGCGGTGCGGACATCGCCGAGGTCGGTGGGGGAGAAGTCCCCCAGCACCGCCGGGTTCGCTGCGGCCTCCAGCAGCAGCCGCACCTCCTCACCGCCGCCGACCGGGTTGCCGACGGGCACGTGCCGGTTGTACGGATGGATGCCCTTGAGCGGTACGCCGTCGGCGTCGTGGACCATCCCCTCGGCCTGGAAGCCGGGCCCGTCACCGCTGAAGCCGGGATCGATCACGGCCTCCACCCGGCGCCCCGCCCACTCCTGCGGGACCCGCCCCGCCAGCCGGAACCAGCTGGTGGACCACGGCGGCCCCCACGGCTCACCGACCGCGAACGGTTCGTACGCCGCCGCCAGCGCCTCGTCCACGGGAACGGGCTCTCCCGGCGCGTGCCAGACCGAGAGCCGCAACGGCACCCGCGCCGCGTACTGCGCCGGCCGGATGAACTGCCTCAGCGCCCGCTCCAGGCGCTCCTCCACCAGCAGTCGGTCGTCGTGCACAGCGGCTCCTCACGCTCGGTGTCCCCGTGCGCCGGGGGTGCGCCCCCCAGCGGACGGCCCGGGGAGAACCCCGGCGCGACCCGGTCCGGCCGGGGTTCCACGACGGGCTCCGCTCAGACATACCCACGCGGGGACGGGGGGCTCACCCGGCGCGCGGGGCGTGCACCGGTGACCCCGCGGGCGGAAGCATGGCGGCTGATCCGATGGGCATGCTGACCGTGAGGCTGTTCGAGGCAGAGCGCCGAAGTTCGTTGGGGGCGGGGGAGAGCATGCGTCAGCCTGTGCGGCGCGAGGAACGGGACAGAGGAGAGCAGGACGTCGAGGGGAGCCGGACCGGCGGATACGCCGGGCGGGCGCCCGGCATGCTGGAGCGCAAAGTGCGCCATGCGGACCTGAAGGCGGTCGGCGAGGTCCGCCGGGAGCTGCGCCAGCTGCTGAGCCGCTGGACGGTGCCGGGCGGTGGCGAACTCATGGAGCTCGCCACCCTGCTCACCAGCGAGCTGGTCACCAACGCTCTGGTGCACGCCGAGGGCGGGGCCGTCGTCACGGCCCGGGTCGGCGACCGGCTGCGGGTGGAGGTCCGGGACTTCGTCCCCGGCCGCCCCGAGCCCCGCGCACCGACCACCGACGGGACCTCCGGCCGCGGGCTGATGCTGGTGCGTTCCTTAGCCGACGCCTGGGGGGTCCGTGCCGAGAGCCTCGGCAAGAGCGTGTGGTTCGAGCTGGGCGGCGGACCGGCCTGACCCGGACGGGACCATTACGGGCCGGACCGTTCGATCCGGGGTGGCCGGTCGGCACGGTCCGCCACCGGTCAGCCGAATTGCCGTTCGATCTCGGCGAGCTTCTCCTCCAGGGAGTCCAGACGCGGAATCGTCTGGGTGTCGTCCTCGGCGGTGAGATCGACGGTCCGCGCGGCGCCGTCAGCGGCGCCGACGCCCCCGGCCTCGGCGCCGGACACGGCCTTCAGCGCCGGACGGGGCTGCGCCGACGGTTCCCCGGCGAGCGGCGGCTCCCCGGCTATGGCCGGGTCCGCGCCGGTCACCTCCGCGGCGCCCGAAGCCCCCTGCGTCACCGCCAGCTGCCGACCACCGCGGCCCCAGCTGCGGTGCTGCCGGTTGATGGCCTTGATCCTGGCCCGGTCGAGCTTGCCCTGCTCACGCCTGCGCAGACGATTCTGCTCGCTCTGCCGCCGGTCCTCGCGCACCTCCTCGACGGCCTCGTCCAGCGTCCGTACGCCCTCCAGCAGCATCAGCGACCAGGCGGCGAAGGTCTCCCGGGGCGCGCGCAACCAGCGGACGATCCGGATCTGCGGCAGCGGACGCGGCACCAGACCCTGCTCGCGCAGCGCCGCCCGGCGGGTCTGCTTCAGCGCCCGGTCGAAGAGGACCGCCGCCGACAGCGACATCCCGGCGAAGAACTGCGGCGCCCCGGCGTGGTCCAGGCCGCGCGGCGCGTGCACCCAGTTGAACCAGGCGGCGGCGCCCGCGAAGGTCCACACCAGCATCCGGGAGCCGAGCGCCGCGTCACCGTGGCTGGCCTCGCGCACGGCGAGCACGGAGCAGAACATCGCCGCACCGTCGAGCCCGAACGGCACCAGGTACTCCCAGCCCCCGGAGAGGTTGAGATTCTGCACGCCGAAGCCGACCAGGCCGTGGAAGGACAGCGCGGCGGCGACCGCCGCACAGCAGAACAGCAGCAGATAGGAGGCCGAGGCGAACACGGTCTCCTTGCGCCGCCGCCGCTCCTCGCTGCGCTCCCACGAGTCGTCCCCGGCAGACCGCGCGGCCGCCCGCCGCCCCCGCACCACCAGCGCCGCGGCCACCGGCACACCGATCAGCAACAGGGCCCCGGGAACCAGCCAATCCAGCGATATATCCGTCATTCTCATTCTGGGGTGCCTTTGCCTCTGCCTCGGGTACGCGATTTCCGCGACATCTTGGCGGAAGCCGCCGCCGTAACCGAGGCATTCGGAATAAGACGACGCCAAGGGGTGCAGTGACGCCACCTTCATTTCGAACTTGCTTTCAGAGCATAGGAGTTGCGTTCGAATGTGATCGTCCTGGTTGGTGACGCGAGGGATCGGGTTGCGAGGCTGAGTGTCGATTCGTGGCTACGAATCCTGTCGCGGGGTGGTCTGGTCGAGAGCGACCGTGGACGCAATGTGTGGCCACCTCTAGGTGTCTTTGGTGGCCCTGATGGTGACTTAGTGCTGGCTTTCGTGACGGTCTGTCAGTTCCAGTTCGATGTGTTCCTGGTGTTCCTGGTGTTCGTGTAGGCGGGTGGTCGCTCAGGGCGGGCGGAGGCTGCCGCGGATGCCCGTGCTGACTCGCCGCGCCGCTGAGACTGGCTTGTGACTGCGCCACGCAGGCGCAGTGCGCTTCGTCTCACGAAGGGGCTGGAATGCGGAAAGTCCACAAGGTGGGGTCGGGCGGCGATGCATCGCGTTCGCAGTTACCACTGGGAGGACTCTCCGCTTGCGTGAAGCGGACATCGTGTCTCTGGGCGACGGCATCGGCGAATATCTCCGCGAGACGCAGAGAGTCGAGTAGGTGCGCACCCTGCACCTCGCCGCTGCGGGTGGATTGAACCGTCCGGGGCGCGGGGTTGAGACAACGCAAGATGTGGCTGGCCGGGCCCTCCGCCATCGGCATGACCCTGAGAGGCCGGATCCACGTGAGCCAGCAGGCGGCCACCGTGTGCGTAGGGCGAGCTGTCTGGCATCGGCGCGGCCGCGTGGTCGCCGCCCATCGTCTTTGAGCCGCCGTCGGCGCCGCCGCAGGCGGTCAGACCCAGCGCCAGCGCGGCGGTGACGGCAGCCAGGGTGGCGGTGCGAAGTCACAGGGCTGATCGAAGGGGAGGCAAGCAGAGGGAAGCAGGAATGGCTGAGCAGCGGCACGGCCGCCGTGGACGGAGTGGTGATCGAAGGGCTTGGCGACGCGTGCCGGGCTCCCGGCGCACGGGTGCGGGCGGCCTGCGACGGGCCGGTCGGCTTTGCGGTCGTGGGTGACTGCCCCGTCACCCAGGAGGAGCTGAGCGCCGCCCTTCCGGCGGTGCGGGTGGGCAGATGGGCCGAACTCACCCGTTGGCCCGGCTCGTACTGGGTGGTCGCCGAGAACGGGCGGCAGCGGTTCGTGTGTGGCGACCTGGCTGGCTTCCGGGCCGTCTGAAGAACTCAGTCACAACGAGACGTGTGATGGCCGAAGTTGCTCCCACAGCAAGATCGAACACGTGTTAGAATCATCCTCGCCGTAAAGACGGTGTAAAGAATCGGGGGGAATTGTGAACTCACGCTATCGCGTGGCCGCTGCCATTGCGTCCGTCGTTACTCTTATGCCTTTCATGACCGCCGCCAGTGCAAGTGCCGCAGAGGCAAAGCCGGGGCTGGCTAAGGCGTCCGCCTCTTCCTACAGCTGCCCGCACGACGGGTACATCACGAACTGGGACGTGTGCACGTCGCTCGGTAATGGCGTTCTGCTCATGAACTCCACGAGCAAGGGAACCTACATGGACGTCTCATACGACAAGACGGCAGGCGGTTCCGTTTCCTGCAAGGTCGGCTATCTCCGGAGTGGTTCAAACCACTGGAGTGGGACCAAGACGTGCAGCACTTCGCTGATCGCCTCGGCGCACTGGTCGCCTTCAGCGTCTTGCAGCCCTGACGTTGGTCTCCTCCTTGCCGGTGGAACCACTTACCAGACCCCTCCCACCAGGAAGTGCTGACGTTTTTCATGCTGGTACGGCCTATCCTCATCGAGGGCTAGTCGGCCAGCTCAAGGTTTCACGGGACTGCGCCGTGATGCCTCACGCGCCCCCTTGCGGAAATCGCCGGGGGGCGCCGCACGTTCACAGAACCATGCCAGGGGAGCTTTCCATGCTTGAAGCCGTCTTCAAAGGCCATACAGCATTCACCCATACCGCCACCGCTATTTGCCTGGTCTTCTTTATAGCGGTCCTTCTCGCCTCGAAGAAGAGAACGGATCGCCCGCTTTCACTGGCGCTCTGGTGCGCTTCGATGCTGAGTGTGAGCCTCTTGACACTGTGGACCACGGGCGGCAGTCAAGGGTCAGGCAGGTGCGTTGTAAATCTCAAGCTCCTCGAACCCTTCGGTACCGAGCAGGGCATATTGAACTGCCTCATGTTCGTGCCAGTGGGCTTCATGGGCGTACTCGTAACGCGCAGGTTCCTTCCCGCCTTCGCCTGCGGCATGGCCCTCTCAGCTGTGATCGAGACCACGCAAGGCGCACTGCCCGCCATCGGAAGAGCATGCGACACCAGCGACTTCGTATCTAATTCTACTGGTAGCTTGCTGGGTGCGCTTATAGCGTTCCTTATCGTGCGATTTCAGAAAAGCGACGTGCCCCCCTGGCGAATCCGTGGGCTGGGAGCAGCAATCGCGTGTGTAACCCTCTCTGTGATTCTTGGGGCAGTCTGGGTAACCTCTATCCAGCCGCATTCCGTGAAAGCTACTGAGGCGGTAGGGGCGGCGGCCGGCGATCAGCGCAACGCCGTTGCCAAAGCCGTCCGCGAGGCATTCGGAAATCACTACGCGGTTGGCAACGTGCAATTCTCGTCCTCCCCAGATTCTGACAGTGGAACTGTCATGGCGAGCCTGCCAGTGGGGTTCGTCCAAATCAATTGGCCAGAAGGCAACGAGATCACGGCCAGCCTGGACATGTCGAACAGTGGGAAGCCGTCCGGTTTTCCAGTACCCGGAGCGCCGGCACAGGTCGCAAACTCGATGCAGGCGAAGCAGACTGCTGTCATGTACGCCGAGGCGCATTTCCCGTGGGCTATTCGAGACAGTAAAATCGAAATCTCGCCAGTCGGCGACAAGGCCGCCCTGGGCTGGCTCGTAAGTTGGCGCAGGCATCGAGATGCCGTACTCATGCCTATGCGACTGGATGTCCAGATCGATCGCAAGGGGCACGTGTCTCAACTCTCGACGCGCAAAGCGTCCGATGTCTCGGTCCCTCCCACTCACATCAACAAGCAAAAGGCACTCAAGCTCGCTAAGAGTGCTGTGCCAGGATGCCAAAAGGCCGAAGTAGGAGAATTGCTGGCTGTGCAAAAAGGCTCCAACTGGCATGCCGTTTGGCGTATCATGGTCACCTGCGAGCGGTCAAGCGTGATCGTCCATATCAATGCATCTTCCGGCGCCGTGGAGATGAAGGAAAAGCACCAAAATCCGGCCTGACGCACGAGCTCCGGGCGGCTCCGCAGCCCGGCCAGCAGCAGTCCTCGCACCCCGGAGTGGTGCGAGGACTGCTTTGCAACGTTCGGCGGCAGCCTGTTGACGTTTTGCTGACCGTCATGGGGCGAGGCATGCATCTGACCTGCGGTGTTGCGTCAACACTGCGGTATATCCGTCATTCTCATTCTGGGGTGCCTCTGCCTCGGGTACGCGATTTCCGCGACATCTTGGCGGAAGCCGCCGCCGTAACCGAGGCATTCGGAATAAGACGACGCCAAGGGGTGCGGGGAAGTCACCTTGAGATCGAACTGCCGTTCTTTGAGGGGCGATTGAGTTCGAGTGGGACCACTCTGACGGGTGGGGGGAGTGGTGTGTGGCCGGGACGAGGAGAAGCCCGCTGCCCCGGTGCGGGACACCGGGGCAGCGGGCTTCTCGGCCGCGGAGTCGGCGGGACGGGTCCCCGCCGGGTGGGGTGTCAGGCGTGGGCGCTGATGATGCCGCCGGAGCTGAGCACGATGTAGATGCCGTTGGCGTTGAGGCCGACGTCGTGCTGGTGGGTCTCCAGGGTGGCGGCGACGCCGTCGTGGCCGATGATCTGGGCGCGGTAGCGCAGTTCGCCGAGCTTGGTGACCTTGGCCTTCCAGCCGCCGGCGAGGGTGAAGGTGCCCGGACCCTGGTGTCCGCCGCCCATCCAGGAGTGGACCTGGCCATCGAGGGTGAGGGTGACGAACATGTCGTTGGCGTCGAGCCCGTCGTCGTGGCCGTTCGTCTCCAGCGTCGCCAGGACCTCACCACGGGCGACGATCTTCGCGCGGTAGTGCTGCTCGCCGAGCTTGGAGATCTCGGCCGTGCTGACGCCGTCCGCAAGACGCTGGGTGCGGACCGGCGACGCCGCCTTGGCGCTGGTGAGCTGCACCCCGGACCAGCCGCCGGCGGCGACCGAGTTCGACTTCGTGTGGCTGACGGGCTTCGCCTCGGCGGCGTTCGCGCCGGAGCACACGGCCAGGGTCAGGGCGGCGGCCGCGGTCAGGGCGGCGGAGGCCACGTACAGGGTGCGGCGGCGAGTGGTGCGGGCGGTGGTGGTGGAGTTCATCTCAGGTCCCCCGGGGTCGTTGTGGTGGTTTCCTCGGTACGTCACCCACTCTGATCGGGGCCACTAGCGTGAAGCTGCCGCTCCGCTAACACCTGGCTAACGCCCTGGTGAGAAGCGGGAAGATGGTGGTGAGGGGTTTCGAAGAGGCGGGCGGTGGCTGCTCAGTTGGGGTGTCCGGACTTCGGATTTGCGAACTCCGATAGCCGACATTCCGTCAGACCTGTTGCGTGGCCTACGTGTTCCCCACCTTGGTCTTTCGTGTTCGGTCGTCCGAGCTGAGAGGGGATCGGCCTGCTTGGTGCTTTGTGGTGGATTCGTAACGGCGGTGGGCGGGACGCAACGCGCGGGGCGGAAAGCGCATCTGGTGGGGCAGCGAGGCGCATCAGGCGTCTTCGCAAGGGGGTGGGTCTCGCTCATGTGGGGAGATCCACGGGAGGGAAGTCCGATGACCAGGACGAAGAAGACCGGGATGAAGGCGCGGGGCGGCCGGGTGGCCGTGATCGGCGCGATGGGTCTGGCCTCGGTGGCGCTGGCTGCCGCGCCGGCGTTCGCCAAGGGCGGTGTGGACATCACGGCACCGTCCACGGGGCAGGTCGGCAAGACCATCACGGTCAAGGCGCACGGCGGCGACGACAGCGCCGGTTACCTGCACCAGCTGTGCCTGGAGGAGAACGGCTTCGGCGAGGGCTGGCACCAGGAGAACTGCAGCGCCGTGGTCAAGGGCGATGCGCAGGTCACCGCGAACGGCACGTCCGCGCGCCGCGGCGATCTGCGATTCCGTGCCGTGCTGTACGGCCTGACCAGCAAGAACGACCAGAAGCCGGTGCGTCTGCACGCCTCTGATGTGGTGACCGTGCACGTGCGCTGATTCCGGTGGCGCGCGACTTCGGACAGTCGGCACGCACACCGTCCGAGGCCGCGCGGTGCAGGGGTGCCCCCGGCCCCGTGGTCGGGGGCACCGGCATGTGGGCCGGTGGCGCACCGCGCCCAAGTCCGCTCGGCAGTAGGGCAGTTGCGGTCAGGCAGTCGCCGTCAGGCGCTCGATGCGGGCCGTGTCGGCGGTGCGGGGGCAGGTGAGGCAGGTGTCCTCGGGGCGCAGGGTGTAGTACATGCAGCAGCTGGCACGGTCCCGGGTGGGCAGGAGGATGCCGTCGGGGGCGGTCAGGGTGCGGAAGGCCGCGGCGCCGATGTAGGGGGCGGTGGCGCCCGGGAGCAGTCGCTGGAGCGCGGCCATGGCGTGGGGCTCGTCGCCGAGCAGGTGCCCCAGGTACCAGAGGCCCTCGATGATCTCGTCGGTGGCCATGCCCCACAGGGCCCGTGGTCCGCGGCGCATCCGGGGGGCGAAGCCGTCCAGGACGGGGGCGAGGTGGGCGCCGACCGCGGCTCGTACCTCCGCGCGCAGGGCCTCCTCGTCGGGGACGACCCGGGCGCCGGGCAGGGCCGCGGCGGGATCGTCGGGAAGGCAGCAGAACGTGCTGATGCGCACCGCCATCCGTCCCAGCTCCCGCTGGAAGGACACGTCCTGCACGGGCAGCCGCGGGACCCGGCGGTGCAGGAACCAGGGGATGGTGATCAGCAGGCAGGCGGGCCAGGCGTAGCGGTGCAGGGCGAAGCCGGCGATGACGTCCGGGCGGGCGCGCCGTCCGTGGTCCCGCAGGATCTGGGCGTCGTCCCAGGCGAGGAAGGTCTCCAGGGCCTCGCCGCCGGCCGCGAGACCGGCCGCGCACACCCAGCCGTCGCCGCTGGGCGGGGCCCCGTCCCAGGTGGTCACGCGCAGGCCGGGGAAGACCGCCGAGAGCCGGTCGTAGGCGTCGGCGACGGGGTGGGCGGAAGGCGGAGCGGCGGGGGCTTGGGGCATGCGGGAGACCACCGAATCGCGATCGTTAGCAGGTAAGCCTTACCTTACCCGAGGGTTTACCCGCACGCGCCGCACACCAGTCCTCACACCCGGTGCGCACAGCGGCCCTGTTGCCGGTTCGGACCCCGGTCCGCGCCCCGGTCCGCACGCGGTGCGCGGGGCTCCGGGGGCGGTCCGGGGCAGATCGCGGATTTGCAGGGCGGCCCGCGCCGCCTATGGTGCTGGGAACGTCAGGAGGAATCGTCATGGAGCAGGGCACAGCGGAACCGGAGCCGTGTGCGCGGACATGGGTGCCCGCACAGCCCGGTCCCGGCGTGCCCCGGCGGCACTCCGTCCGCGGCCAGGTGCTGGCCGCGCTGCGCCGTGCGCTGGTGGACGGGGAGCTCACGCCGGGTGAGGTCTACTCCGCGCCGGCGCTCGGTGAGCGCTACGGCGTCTCCGCGACCCCGGTCCGTGAGGCCATGCAGCAACTCGCGGGGGAGGGCGCCGTCGAGGTGGTGCCCAACCGCGGCTTCCGGGTCGCCGAGCGCAGCGCCCGCGACCTCGCCGAGCTGGCCGAGGTCCGGGCGATGCTGGAGGTGCCCGCGATCGTCCGGCTGGCGCGGGCGGTGCCCCCCGAGCGCTTCGAGGAGCTGCGCCCGCTGGCCGCGGCGGGCGTGGCGGCGGCCGCCGGCGGCGACCGGGTCGGCTACGCCGAGGCCGACCACGCCTTCCACGAAGCCCTGATGTCGCTCACCGGCAACCGCCGGCTCACCGAGCTGACCGGCGATCTGCTGCGCCGCGCCCAGTGGCCGCCGGCCACCGGCTCCCGGCGCACCGCCGAGCTGCTGGCCGACGCCGCCGAACACCACACGCTGCTCGACGCCCTGAGCGCCCGGGAGTTCGCCGTGGTCGAGCGGATCGCCCGGGCGCACGTCTCGGTGGCCCACCGGCCGCTCTGAACGGTGTGCCCGGCTCAGTCGGGCAGCAGCTCCTCCAGGGGCAGCGCCGCGACATCGGCGGCGGGCCGGGAGAGATACAGATCGGCGTGGTAGAAGCCGTCGGCCTCCTTGCCCGTGGTGGACAGGCCGTGTCCGGCGAGCGCTTCGAACGCGCCCCGCCGCTCGTCCCCGTCGGCGAACCGCCGCTGGCGGAACGTGCGGGTGGGGAGCTTCTCGGTGACCAGTCCGGCCCGGGCCAGCAGCGCGGAGACCGGCCGGTAGGACACCGTCCGCAGCACGAACGCGGCCACCCAGGGCGGCGTGTCGACCGAGTCGAAGAGATGGCCGAAGGTCCGTGCGGTGATGTAGCCGACGCCGCCGGTGACGGTGATCAGGTCGGTGCCCGCCAGCGCGCGCCGCAGTTCCGGGCTCGGTGCGTCGGTCTCCAGGTTCTCCGCGAACCCCTGGTCGAGCAGGCCGACCTCGCGGGCGTAGCCGACGGCGCGGTCCGCCGCGTCGATGCCGGTGATGCGCACGGACTCGGCTCGGCGCCGGCTGGCGAAGAACGTGCGGTCCTCGTCGACGAGTTGACGGGTCGTCGGCGTGTCCGGGCGGAGCGCGGTGTAGCGGTCGTAAAGCTCGGAGAGCGACAGTTGGTGGTTGAGCAGCGCGGCGTTGACCCCGTATGAGCAGCAGAGGTCCACGACGTTCAGTGGTGGACGGTCGCTGCGGTGGCGCGTGAGGGTCTCGGTCACGGTGCGGAACACCGCTTGGCCGTGGTGTGGAATCTGGTAGTCCAGTGGCTGCAGGGTGGTGAAGTACCGACGGGGATCCGGGCAGTTGTAAATCGCCTCGAAATCCGCCTTGCCCCAGTCGGTTCCAGCGGTCGTCTTGGTCACTCCTGCTGTCATGTGGCCTCCTGAAGCGCTGAGCCAATGGGTGGGGGCTCAGCTGGTCCCGGACCAGCATTCCTGTCCCCGCCGCCGCCTCACAGTGCGACTTGCGGCCATTCTCGGGGTCTGTGGGGCATACGGACACACCCCTGCCCCGGGCCTTTGCCCCATGGTCCCACCTCCCGGTTCACCCGGCGCGTCGACCGCCGGCCGGTCCGGGAACCGTCATACCCCGGCCGATCCGCCCCGGTGACCGATTAGATCCGGCCAAACGGCGCGGGTGCCGGCATGGCCGAGTAAGGGGGGTTGACGGAAAGCGGAGGAATGCGTTTCGCCTGTGCGGAACGGCGACGGCCCACCACCCGCCGTGCACGGGTGGTGGGCCGTCACCGGGTCTCCCCGCGCCGCGCCGGGGCACCGCGCGCCCGCCGTGATCCAAACGACGTCCCTAGGTCGCCGTCACGGCCGTGGAGAGATGGTCCGCGAGCCAGGTCGGTACGCCGCCCATGAGGCGGAACAGCCGGGCCGCCTCGGCGCGCAGCCGGTCCGCGTCCCCCTCCGGGGCGGCGTCGGCCAGGGCCGCGAGCGCCGGTGCCGTGCCGATGAGGAAGCCCAGCTCCTCACGGATCCGCAGCGACTCGGCGAAACCGTGCCGGGCCTCCGCCAACTCCCCGTCCCGCAGCGCGAGTCCGGCCAGATGGCGCCAGGTGAAGGACAGCAGCAGGCTGTCGCCGCGCGCGGTGGCGCCGGCGTGCGCGCGGCGGTAGGCGGCGCGCGCTGCGTCCGGGCTGTCGGCGACATGCTCGGCCATCAGCCCGCGCCGGAAGTCCAGCAGCGGGCGGCCGGCCGCCGCGGGTGCCAGCAGCGCCGCGGCCCGGCCGAGCGCCGAGCGTGCCTCGTCGGCCCGGTCCCGGACGCCCAGGACGGTTGCGGCGTAGGCGAGATGACCGCGCTCGCAGGCCGCGCCGCCGCGCTCGTCGTCGTCGGCCGCCAGGGCCTCGGCGGTGCGCAGCGCGTCCTCGGCCGCGGCCCAGCCGGTGGCCGTGAATACACAGCGCTCGGCGAGCAGGGCCGCCCGGCGCAGCGCCGACGGGGCGTGGCGGACGGCGTGCGGCTCCAGCAGGGCCGCCGCGTCGTCCCAGCAGCCGCGGGAGCGCAGTCGCCAAACGGCACGGTCGAGGGGATCGTCCCCCTCGACCGTGCCGAGTGCTGGTATGTCCGGTGCGGATGCGGGCCTCGGTACCGTGACCGGCACCGGATCCGCAGAACTGACCGGATCCACGGGATCCGCGGATTCTGGCATGGCGGTATCCGCCACATTGCCCTCCCCAAGCGCGCCATTGAGCTGGAAATCGGAAGCCGTGCGCGCATCTCAGCACGAATTCCGTCGCCGGGCCAAGGGGGCGGGTGAATGATTTCACAATCACCCGGGGCGCGGTCCGGGCCGGGCGTGCGGCCCTGATCGGGCGTATCGCGGCGCGAGCGCGGGCGGCCGCGGTCGCACACCGCCGAGGCGAAGCCGCCCGATCGAGTTACCCCGAACGGCCCAGCGCGGCCCGCCGGATCGCACCGGCCGGCCGCGGGCGGGGCGGTGGACGGCGCACCGCCGAACGGGGCACGGCGCGACCGGCCGCGACGCCACCGGCCTGGCGCGGTCAGCTCATCCGCAGCGCGAGGAAGAAGTCGAGCTTGTCCTCCAGGCGGGACAGATCGCGTCCGGTGAGCTGCTCGATCCGGCCGACGCGGTAGCGGAGCGTGTTGACGTGCAGGTGGAGGCGGGTGGCGCAGCGGGTCCAGGAGCCGTCGCAGTCCAGGAACGCCTCCAGCGTCGGGATGAGTTCGGCGCGGTGCTTGCGGTCGTACTCGCGCAGCGGGTCCAGCAGCCGGGCGGTGAAGGCGCGGCGGACGTCGTCCGGGACGAACGGCAGCAGCAGGACGTGCGAGGCCAGCTCCTCGTGCCCGGCGGCGCAGACCCGGCCGGAGCGGGCGGCGGCGACCCGGCGGGCGTGCCGGGCCTCCTCCAGGGCGCCGCGCAGGCCCTCCGCGGAGTGCACGGCGGCGCTCACCCCGACCGTCAGCCGCCCGTCGTCCGACAGTCCGCGGCCGAGCGGCTCCTGGACGACGCGGAGCAGCTCCGCGGCGCGCAGCCCCGTCGCCGAGGAGTCCCCGGACTCGTCCGGGACGGGCATCGGCACCAGCGCCACCGCGTCGTCGCCGGTGTGCGCCACGGCGATGCGGTCGGAGGGCTCGGGGCCGGCCGTGCCGGGGTCGACCAGCATCTCCTCCAGCAGGCTCTGCGCCACCGGGCCGCCGGGGACGTCGCCGTCCTCCCACTCGACCCGGGCCACCACGATCTGCCAGTGCGGCGCGGTGCCCAGACCGGGCAGCAGCACAGGGGCGGCCACCCGCAGCCGGGCCGCGATCTCGGCGGGCGGGGCGCCGGTCTGGACCAGCTCCAGCACCTCCTGGGCGAGCCGGCGGCGCACCGTGCGCGCCGCGTCGCGCCGGTCGCGTTCCACCGCGATCAGCTGGGTGACGCCGTGCAGCAGGTCCAGCCGCTCCTCGGACCACTCGCCGGCGTCCGCCTCGACGGCCAGCAGCCAGTCGCTCAGCAGCGTCCGGCGCAGGTCACGGCCCTCCTGGCGGACCGGGAACAGCGAGTAGGTGACTCCCGCGAGGGTGACGCGGTGCGGGCCGCGCCGGCCGCTGCGGGCGGCCGCCAGATGCTCGCCGGCGAGCCGCGCGGCCAGCTCGCCGGAGAGCTCCGGCCCGGCGTCCGCCAGCGTCGAGCCGGCGATCTGCCGCCCGGTGGGGGAGAGCACCCAGGCCCGCAGGTCCAGGTCGGAGCCGAGCAGGTCCAGCACCACCTCCGGACCGCCGCCCGTGGGGCCCGACGTCATCAGCCGCCGGTGGCGGTCCACCACGGCCGCCAGGTCGCCGGCCCGCTCGCTGGAGACCTGGCGGACGACGTGCTCGGTGATGGAGGCGAACGAGACGTCCTCGACCACCGAGAACAGCGGCAGCCGGTGCTGGGCGCAGGCCTGGATCAGGTCGTCGGGGACCGAGCCCAGCTCGGCCTCGCCCGCCGCGAGTCCGGCGACGCCCGCGGCGGCCAGGATGCGCACGAAGGGTTCGGAGTCCGCCGGCTCGCGGCGCCAGGCCAGGCCGGTCAGAACCAGTTCGCCGCCGGACAGATAGCGGCTGGGATCGCGCAGATCGGTGGTCATCACGCCGCGTACCGTGCGGTCCAGTTCGTCCTCACCCCCGAGGAGCCGAAGGCCCAGGGTGGGGGTGTCCAGGAGTACGCGGAGCCGCATGACCTCGCCCGCCGTTCTTTGCTGTCTGGTGTTACCGGTGGAATGCCGCGAGGTTTCCGAGCCTCGACTTTCGTTCGAATCTACAAGACAGGTGGCCTGGCCAGCCAACCGCTTCATGGTTTCGGTGACTGCACCGGACGGGTGCCGGGCGCGTTCACTGAGCCCATCACATGAACAGGGCATGAATCGCTCCGTGGCGGTGAGCGCGCCGCATCCGCACCATGAAGCACCGAGCGACCGATTACATTCGTAGAAGAGGCCACCCATGGACTTCCTTCGCCCCGCCAGCTGGGAGGAGGCGCTCGCCGCCAAGGCCGAGCACCCCACCGCTGTGCCCATCGCGGGCGGCACGGACGTGATGGTCGAGATCAACTTCGACCACCGCCGCCCGGAGTACCTGCTCGACCTGAACCGCATTGGTGATCTCGACGAGTGGGAGGTCGGCGAGCGGACCGTCCGGCTGGGCGCCTCGGTGCCCTACACCCAGATCATGGAGAATCTGCGGGCCGAACTCCCCGGCCTGGCCCTGGCCTCGCACACGGTGGCCTCCCCGCAGATCCGCAACCGCGGCGGCGTCGGCGGCAACCTCGGCACCGCCTCGCCGGCCGGCGACGCCCACCCCGCCCTGCTCGCCGCCGGCTGCGAGGTCGAGGTCGAGTCGCTGCGCGGCCGCCGGATGATCCCGATCGACGACTTCTACACGGGCGTCAAGCGCAACGCGATGGAGCCCGACGAGCTGATCCGTGCGGTGCATCTGCCCAAGGCCGACGGCCCGCAGCAGTTCTCCAAGGTCGGCACCCGCAACGCCATGGTCATCGCGGTCTGCGCCTTCGGCATCGCGCTGCACCCCGGGACCCGCACGGTGCGCACCGGCATCGGCTCCGCCGCGCCCACCCCCGTACGGGCCCGGGCGGCCGAGGAGTTCCTCGCCGCGGCGCTGGAGGAGGGCGGCTTCTGGGAGTCGGGCCAGGCCCTTCCGCCGTCGCTCGCCCAGCAGTTCGCGCAGCTCGCCGCCGGCGCCTGCAACCCCATCGACGACGTGCGCGGCAGCGCCGCGTACCGCCGGCACGCGGTCGGCATCATGGCGCGCCGCACCCTCGGCTGGACCTGGGAGTCCTACCGCGGCGGCGCCCACGGCACCAAGGGAGGCGCACAGTGCGCGTGACATTCACCGTCAACGGCCGCCGGCAGGAGGCCGACGACGTATGGGAGGGCGAGAGCCTGCTCTACGTCCTCCGCGAGCGGATGGGCCTGCCGGGCTCCAAGAACGCCTGCGAACAGGGCGAATGCGGCTCCTGCACGGTCCGTCTGGACGGGGTGCCGGTCTGTTCCTGCCTGGTCGCGGCCGGCCAGGTCGAGGGCCGCGACGTGGTGACCGTGGAGGGGCTGGCGGACTTCGCCCGGCAGCGCGCCGAGCGGGGCGGCTGCGCCGGCGGCGTCTGCGGCACCGGCCTGGACGAGGCCAAGCGGTGGGCGGCCAAGCCCGCCGCCGAGGAGCAGGCGGGCGGGCAGAGCGGCGGGCCGGGCGAACTCTCCCCGATCCAGCAGGCGTTCATCGACGCCGGCGCCGTCCAGTGCGGATTTTGCACCCCGGGTCTGCTGGTCGCCGCCGACGAACTGCTGGAGCGCAACGACTCCCCGTCGGACGCCGACATCCGTGAGGCGCTGTCGGGCAACCTGTGCCGCTGCACGGGCTACGAGAAGATCCTCGACGCGGTCCGGCTGGCGGCCGCCCGCGGCGAGTCCCGTACCGCCGGACAGGGGGCCTGATCGCCATGGCAGGTGTCACCCGCACCCCCACCCACCTCACCCAGGGGGGCAAGACCCGGGCCGGCATCGGGGAGTCCACCCTGAGGCCCGACGGCACCCTCAAGGTGACCGGCGAATTCGCCTACTCCTCGGACATGTGGCACGAGGACATGCTCTGGGGCCACACCCTGCGCAGCACCGTCGCCCACGCCGAGATCCGCTCCATCGACACCGGCGAGGCGCTGGCGACCCCCGGGGTCTACGCCGTGCTGACCTACGACGACCTGCCCACCGACGTGAAGAACTACGGCCTGGAGATCCAGGACACGCCGGTGCTGGCCCACGGCAAGGTGCGCCACCACGGCGAGCCGGTGGCGCTGGTCGCCGCCGACCACCCGGAGACCGCGCGCCGCGCCGCCGCCAAGATCAAGATCGACTACCGCGAACTGCCGGTCGTCACCGACGAGGCCTCCGCCACCGCCGAGGGCGCACCGCTGGTCCACGAGAACCGCACCGACCACCACATCGGGCACGTGCCGCACCCCAACATCGTGCACCGCCAGCCGATCATCCGCGGCGACGCCGACGAGGCCGCGAAGCGGGCCGATGTCATCGTCTCCGGCGAGTACGTCTTCGGCATGCAGGACCAGGCCTTCCTCGGCCCGGAGTCCGGCCTCGCGGTGCCCGGTGAGGACGGCGGCGTCGACCTGTACGTCGCCACCCAGTGGCTGCACTCCGACCTGCGGCAGATCGCCCCGGTCCTCGGCCTGCCCGAGGAGAAGGTGCGGATGACGCTCTCCGGCGTCGGGGGCGCGTTCGGCGGCCGCGAGGACCTGTCGATGCAGATCCACGCCTGCCTGCTGGCGCTGCGCACCGGCAAGCCCGTCAAGATCGTCTACAACCGCTTCGAGTCCTTCTTCGGCCACGTCCACCGGCACCCGGCCCGGCTCTGGTACGAGCACGGCGCCACCAAGGACGGCAAGCTCACCCACATGAAGTGCCGGATCGTGCTGGACGGCGGCGCCTACGCCTCCGCCTCCCCGGCCGTCGTCGGCAACGCGTCGTCCCTGTCGGTCGGTCCGTACGTCGTCGAGGACGTCGACATCGAGGCCCTCGCGCTGTACTCCAACAACCCGCCCTGCGGGGCGATGCGCGGCTTCGGCGCGGTCCAGGCGTGCTTCGCCTACGAGGCGCAGATGGACAAGCTCGCCGCGAAGCTGGGGCTGGACCCGGTCGCGTTCCGGCAGCTCAACGCCATGGAGCAGGGCACGCTGCTGCCGACCGGCCAGCCCGTCGACTCGCCCGCGCCGGTCGCCGAACTGCTGCGCCGGGTCAAGGCGATGCCGCTGCCTCCCGAGCAGCAGTGGCGCACCGCCGGCGCGGGCGCCGATGTCCGCGCGCTGCCCGGCGGGCTCTCCAACACCACCCACGGCGAGGGGGTGGTCCGCGGCATCGGCTACGCCGTCGGCATCAAGAACGTCGGCTTCTCCGAGGGCTTCGACGACTACTCCACCGCCCGGGTGCGGATGGAGGTCATCGGCGGCGAACCGGTCGCCACCGTCCACACCGCGATGGCGGAGGTCGGCCAGGGCGGCATCACCGTGCACGCCCAGATCGCCCGCACCGAACTGGGCGTCCAGCAGGTGACCATCCACCCGGCCGACACCCAGGTCGGCTCGGCCGGCTCCACCTCCGCCTCCCGGCAGACGTATGTGACCGGCGGCGCGGTGAAGCACAGCTGCGAGGCGGTGCGCGAGAAGGTCCTCCAGAAGGGCCGCGCCAAGTTCGGCACGTACCACCCCGCCTGGGCCACCGCCGAGCTCCTGCTGGAGGGCGGCAAGGTCACCACCGACGGGGGCGAGGTCCTGGCCGATATCGCGGACGTCCTGGAGGACGAGGCGATCGACCTGGAGCTGGAGTGGCGGCACCGCCCCACCGAGGCCTTCGACCTGCGCACCGGCCAGGGCAACGGCCACGTCCAGTACTCCTTCGCCGCCCACCGCGCGGTCGTCGAGGTGGACACCGAACTCGGCCTGGTGAAGGTCATCGAGCTGGCCTGCGCCCAGGACGTCGGCAAGGCGCTCAACCCGCTGTCCGTCGTCGGCCAGATCCAGGGCGGCACCACCCAGGGCCTGGGGGTGGCCGTCATGGAGGAGATCATCGTCGACCCGAAGACCGCGAAGGTGCGCAATCCGTCCTTCACGGACTACCTCATCCCCACGATCCTCGACACCCCGACCATCCCGGTCGATGTGCTCGAACTCGCCGACGAGCACGCCCCGTACGGGCTGCGCGGCATCGGCGAGGCCCCCACCCTGTCGTCCACCCCGGCCGTCCTCGCGGCGATCCGGAACGCGACCGGACTGGAGCTCAACAAGACGCCGGTGCGCCCCGAGCACCTCACCGGCACGTAGCTACCTCCGGGCGGTGCGGCCGGTCTGCCGCGCGCACCGCCCGGAGGCCCGCACCACGCAGTCACTGCTCCGCCCCGCACGGAGTCAGTACCCGTTCGTCTCGGGCCGTCCCCCGGGTCGTGCAGCCGAAGCGTCATCCCAAATCTCGCATCCGATGCGAGGGCCCCTGTGAACCTTGGGAGTAAGGCATCATGACCCAGCAGTCCACCGCGCCGCGGACCACGGCGGACGACGCGGGCGCCGGCTCGCGTCAGCCCGCCGGCCGTTCCTGGCTCGACCGGTACTTCCACATCTCCGACAGAGGATCGACGTTCGCCCGCGAACTGCGCGGCGGCATCACGACCTTCATGGCGATGTGCTACATCCTGCTGCTCAACCCGCTGATCCTGTCGACCCCGGACGTCGAGAAGAACACCCTCGCGCACGCCGGTGTGGTGACCGCGACCGCGTTCGCCGCCGCGGTGTCCACCCTGCTGATGGGCTTCGTCGGCAAGGTGCCGCTGGCGCTGGCGGCCGGGCTCAACGTCTCCGCCGCGCTGACCGCCCAGGTGGTCCCGCACATGACCTGGCCGCAGGCGATGGGCATGTGCGTGATCTACGGCGTGATCATCTGCCTGCTGGTGGTCACCGGCCTCCGCGAGATGATCATGAACGCCATCCCGCTGGCGCTCAAGCACGCGATCACCATGGGCATCGGGATGTTCGTCGCCCTGCTCGGCCTGGTGAAGGCCGGCTTCGTGGGCAAGGGCGAGGGCGGCCCGGTCACCCTCGGTCTGAACGGGCAGCTCTCCGGCTGGCCGGTCCTGTTCTTCTGTGTCACGCTGTTGTTGATCTTCATGTTGCAGGCGCGCAAGGTGTCCGGTGCCATCCTCTACGGCATCGTGGCCGGCAGCGTCCTGGCCATCGCCGCCACCAGGATCGGCGGACTGACGGCCAAGGACTGGGGCGGGACGCCTCCGGAACTGAGCGGCAGTGCGGTGTCGATGCCCGACTTCGGCCTCTTCGGCCATGTGGAATTCGGCGGCTGGGGCTCGATCGGAGCCCTCGGCGTGGGCATGATCGTGTTCACGCTGGTGCTGGCCGGCTTCTTCGACGCGATGGCCACCATCATCGGCGTCGGCACCGAGGCCCAGCTGGCCGACGACGAGGGCCGGATGCCGGGGCTGTCCAAGGCGCTGTTCGTGGACGGCGCGGGCGGGGCGATCGGCGGGCTGGCCGGCGCCTCCGGCCAGACCGTGTTCATCGAGTCGGCGAGCGGCGTCGGCGAGGGCGCGCGGACCGGCCTGTCGTCCGTCGTCACCGGACTGCTCTTCGCGGCCTGCCTGTTCTTCACCCCCGTCACCCAGCTGGTGCCGGCCCAGGTGGCCTCGGCCGCCCTCGTCGTCATCGGCTCGATGATGATGAGCGCCGCCGGACACGTGGACTGGCGCGACCGCGCGGTGTCCATCCCGGTCTTCCTGACCGTCGCCCTGATGCCGTTCACCTACAGCATCACCGCGGGGGTCGGCGGCGGCGTCCTCGCCTACAGCGCCATCAAGGCCGCCCAGGGCAGGTGGCGCGAGGTCGGCGGCTTCATGTGGGCGCTGTCCGCGATCTTCCTCGTCTACTTCTCGCTCCATCCGATCGAGCAGTGGCTGGGCGTCAAGTAGCCGCCCGCCCGCCCCGCTCCCGGCTCCGCCCGGGGGACCCCCATCCGTCCGTTAGGAGACCGACATGCTGGACATCGCCGACGAGCTGCACCGGTGGGTCGAGCAGGGCCGCGACTTCGCGGTGGCCACCGTCGTGGCCACGCACGGCAGCGCGCCCCGCCAGCCCGGAGCCGCCCTCGCCGTCGACGGCGCCGGCACCGCGATCGGGTCGGTCTCCGGTGGATGCGTGGAGGGGGCGGTCTACGAGCTGTGCCAGGAGGCGCTGCGGACCGGCCGGCCGGTCCTGGAGCGCTTCGGATACAGCGACGAGGACGCCTTCGCAGTGGGCCTGACCTGCGGCGGCGTCATCGACATCCTCGTCGAGCCGAGAGCGGCCTCGGCAGCGCACCCCGGCGGCGGCACGGCGGCGGGGGAGGCGGCGGACGTCACCGCCGGCACGCTCGCCGCCGGGCTGGCCGCCGCCGCCGCGGGGGAGCCGGCGGCCCTCGCCCGGGTCGTCCGGGGCCCCGACGGATTCCTCGGCCGTGCCCTGCTCGTCCGGCCCGACGGCGGCCACACCGGCACCCTCGGCGGCCACCCCGCACTGGACCGCACCGCACTCGCCGAGGCCCGCGCCCTGCTGGACGCCGGGCGCACCGCCACCGTCGCCCTCGGCACGGGGTCCGACGACGCAGCCGAGGGCGGCGGGGCGCAGCCGGCGGGCTCGCGCTGCGGCACCACGATCGAGCTGCTCGTGGAGTCCTCCGTCCCCGCGCCCCGCATGATCGTCTTCGGTGCCATCGACTTCGCCGCCGCGCTGGTGAAGGTCGGAAAGTTCCTCAACTACCACGTCACGGTCTGCGATGCGCGTCCCGTCTTCGCCACCCGCGGCCGCTTCCCGGACGCCGACGAGATCGTCGTCGACTGGCCGCACCGCTACCTGGACTCCCAGGAACTCGACGCCCGCACGGTGTTGTGCGTGCTGACCCATGACGCCAAGTTCGACGTGCCGCTGCTGGAGCGCGCCCTGCGGCTCCCGGTCGCCTACGTCGGGGCGATGGGCTCCCGCCGCACCCATCTGGACCGGCAGCGGCGGCTGCGCGAAGTCGGCCTGGGCGAGCTGGAGTTGAACCGGCTGCGCTCGCCCATCGGGCTCGACCTCGGCGCCCGCACCCCGGAGGAGACCGCGCTGTCCATCGCGGCCGAGATCGTCGCCAACCGCCGCGGCGGCACCGGCACCCCGCTGACCGGCGCGCACACCCCGATCCACCACGACACGGCCCGGCCGGTGGGGCGGATCGGCTCGGTGGCCTGAGCGCGCGGGCCCCGGGAGACAAGGGCCGCACGCGTACGGCGCCTTTTCCCGGGCGGTGCGCCGCACCCGAAGCGGCGCAGATCACACCGATTCATGGTGCTATTCGGCCGAAAGAAGGACGGGGCACCCCTGGACATATGGCAGCATGGGGAAATGACGGCGCCCGTGCTGAGGGTTCCGGTATGTGTCCGCGCGAGCAAGGAGGTGATCGGGATGAGTCCCGAAGGAAGTCCTTGCCGCAGCGTTGCAGCGTACTGACCGCTGCTTTCTCCGAGTCGTTGACGGTGCGCCCGTAGGGCCTCCGTACCGGCTTCGCGGTATGCCTTCACTCTGACACCGGGGCACCCTGACACCAGGGCGCTTGCGGCCGTGTCCGGCTGCCCCGTTCCCCTTTTTCGACGTTTCTCGACTTTTCTCGATCGCCCTAGGGGATTCTCCGGGACTCCCGGATTTCCGGGATGCACCGGGTCGCCGAATTCACCGAGCCATCGAGTCATCGAGGCATCGAGTTCAGCGAGTTCGTCGAGTTCATCGAATTTCTCGCATTCTTCGCGCGGAGGCCATCTCGGCCTGCCCGAAAACGGCCGGTCGTTCGCCCGGCCGGAACGCTGAGACGTGCCCGCACCGCCTTTCGCCGTGCCGTGCGCGGATTCGGCGTGCACCGGGCCGCCGGTATGCCCTTCGCGCAGGGAGGATTTGTCATGACCAATCTGCTCACCCCCCAAAAGCTCGCTCCGCCGGGCCGCAGGCTCCGCCGGGAGCGGCAGACCGCCGAGGCGGCGGCCCGTACCCGGCAGGTCGCCGACCAGCTGGCCGAGACCAGCGGCCGCCCCGCCGCCCAGCTCCTCCAGGAGCTGCAGACCACCCCCGCCGGGCTGTCCTACGGCCTGGCCCAGCACCGCCTGGAGCGCGACGGCGCCAACGTCCTCACCCCGACGTCCGCCCCGCGCTGGTACACCCAGCTCGCCAAGGCCTTCTGGAACCCCTTCATCCTGGTGCTGGCGGTGCTGGTCACCGTCATGTACGCGCAGTGGCTCCAGGTGGCCGACGAGGAGCCCTTCGACCCGAAGATCGTGATCCTGGGCGCGATGGTGCTGATCAGCGTGGGGCTGCGGTTCTGGCAGGAGTACCGCTCCAACAGCTCCGCCGCCGCTCTGCAGGCCCTGGTCACCACGACCACCGCCGTGCAGCGGCTGGCCGGCAACGGGCGGATGCCCACCACCGTCGAGATCCCGATGGACGGCGTGGTCAGGGGCGACCTCGTCAAGCTGGCCGCAGGCGACCTCGTCCCCGCCGACCTGCGGCTGCTGACCGCCAAGGACCTGATGATCAGCCAGGCGGCGCTGTCCGGCGAGTCGCTGCCCGCGGCCAAGGCCGACACCCGCTTCCCCGACGACGGGCAGCGGCTGACCCGCGACCCGGTCGAGGCCGACAACCTCGCCCTCGCCGGCACCTCGGTGACCTCCGGCACCGCGACCGGTGTGGTCGTGGCGACCGGCTCGGACACCTACTTCGGCTCCATGGCCGACGCGCTGACCGGCGAGCGGCCGGAGACCGGCTTCGACACCGGCGTGAAGAAGGTCAGCATGCTGCTGATCCGCTTCATGCTGGTGATGGTCCCCATCGTCTTCCTGATCAACGGGATCACCAAGGGTGACTGGGCCGAGGCCTTCACCTTCGCGGTGGCCGTCGCCGTCGGCCTCACGCCCGAGATGCTGCCGATGGTCGTCACCACCAACCTGGCGCGCGGCGCGGTCGCGCTGTCCCGCCGCAAGGTCGTCGTCAAGCGGCTCAACGCGATCCAGAACCTGGGCGCGATGGACGTGCTGTGCACGGACAAGACCGGCACCCTCACCGAGGACCGGATCGTCCTGGACAGCTACCTCGACATCCACGGCGAGCCCGACGACGAGGTGTTGGAGTACGCCTACCTCAACAGCCACTTCCAGACCGGGCTGCGCAACCTGCTGGACCAGGCCGTCATCGACCGGATGCACGAGGCCGAGGAGGTTGTCGTCGACGCGCGCTTCACGCTGGTCGACGAGATCCCCTTCGACTTCGCACGGCGGCGGATGTCGGTCGTACTGCGCCGCAACGGCGCGGACGGGCCGGCCGGCGAGCACATCCTGATCACCAAGGGCGCCGTCGAGGAAGTGCTCGACCGGTGCGGACATCTGGCCGGCGGCGGCCGCCGCGCCGAGCTGACCGACGCCCTGCGCCGCGAGGTCCTGCACACCGCCGCCTACCACCAGCGCCAGGGCATGCGGGTGCTGGCGGTGGCCACCCGGACCGTCGACGAGCCCCGGGGCACCTACGGCGTCGAGGACGAGTCCGGGCTGACCCTGATCGGCTTCCTGGCCTTCCTCGACCCGCCGAAGCAGGACGCCGCCCGGGCGCTGGCGGCCCTCGCCGACAGCGGGATCGCGGTCAAGGTCATCACCGGCGACAACGAGCTGGTCGCCGCCCGGGTCTGCGCGGACGTGGGCCTGGACGTCGGCACCGTGGTCACCGGCGCCGAACTCGACGGCCTCGACGAGGCGCAACTGCGCGCGCTCACCCGCACCACCACGGTCTTCGCCAAGGCCGACCCCACCCAGAAGGCCCGGATCGTCCGGGCGCTGCAGGCCGACGGGCACACCGTCGGATTCCTGGGCGACGGCATCAACGACGCCGCCGCGCTGCGCGACGCCGACGTCGGCATCTCCGTCGACACCGCCGTCGACATCGCCAAGGAGTCCGCGGACATCATCCTGCTGGAGAAGGACCTGATGGTCCTGGAGCAGGGCGTGCTGCGCGGCCGGCTGACCTTCGGCAACACCATCAAGTACCTCAAGATGACGGCCTCCTCGAACTTCGGGAACGTCTTCTCGGTACTGGCCGCGTCCGCGTTCCTCCCCTTCCAGCCGATGCTGGCCATGCAACTGCTCGTGCAGAACCTGCTGTACGACATCTCCCAGCTGGCCACCCCGTGGGACCGGATGGACCGCGACTACCTGCGCACCCCGCGCACCTGGGACGCCCGGGGCATCGGCCGCTTCATGCTCGTCCTCGGGCCGACCAGCTCGGTCTTCGACATCACCACCTTCCTGCTGATGTGGCATGTGTTCGGGGCGAACAGCGAGGTCCACCAGGCGCTGTTCCAGTCCGGCTGGTTCGTCGAGGGCCTGCTGACCCAGACGCTGGTCGTCCACATGCTGCGTACCCGCCGGATCCCCTTCGTGCAGTCGCGCGCGACCCTCCCGGTGATGCTGATGACGGCGGCCGTGACGGCGATCGGCCTGTACCTGCCGTTCTCGCCGCTGGCCGGTGTGCTCGGGATGCAGGCGCTGCCGATGGCCTACTTCCCGTGGCTGGTCGCGACGCTGGGCGCGTACTGCCTGCTCACCCAGGGAGTGAAGACCTGGTACATCCGCCGGTTCGGCAGCTGGCTGTAGCCGGGCACGGGGCCCGGGGACGCCGGCCCGGCGCGCGATAACGGGATGAGGATCCCGGCGCGCCGGGCTAGCGTCCCCGGGTGACCCACGACAACACCCCTGCGGTGCCCCACCTGGGGGACATCCCCGACGAGGACCTCGACCAGGCCCTGGACCTCGTGTACCTCGCGTTCCATCTGACACCGGCCGACAAGACCCACGCCTACTACCGCCAGTTGCTGCGGGACGGCACCCGCATCGGCGCCCGGGACGGCGGGCGGCTGGCCGGAGTGGCCGGCGCCCACCGCCTCACCCTCTCCGTTCCGGGCGGCCAACTCCCCTGCGCCGCGCTCGACTTCGTCTCCGTGGCGCCCACCCACCGGCGGCGCGGGGTGCTGACGTCGATGATCGGCGAACTGTGGCGCCGCTGCGCGGCCGACGGGCAGCCGCTGGCCTGCCTGTGGGCGTCGGAGAGCGCCATCTACGGCCGCTACGGCTTCGCCGCGGCCACCGAGACCTGCCGCGTGGAGATCGACTCGTCGCGGCCGCTCGCGCTGCGTATCGCGCCCGACCGCCGCCCGCTGCGGCTGCTCGACCCCGCCGAGGCCCCCGCTCTGCTCGCCGCGCGCTACGACGCGAGCCTGGCCCACCGCGCGGGGCGCTTCACCCGCGACGAGGCCTGGTGGCGCGAGCATGTGCTGGACCTCGACGGCGCTCGCGGCGGCGCGGACCGGGGCGGCCTCGGGCCGGTGCGCGTGGTGGCGCTGGGCGCGGACGGCGAGACGCCCGGCGGCTACGCGGTCTACCGCACCCGCCCCGCGAACGACGGCGGCCCCGGCGCGGTCGCGGTCGCGGAGCTGGAGGCGGAGTCCGCACCGGCCGCCGCCGCCCTGTGGTCCTACCTCGCCGCCATCGACCTCACCTCGACCGTACGGATCGGGGCCCGCCCGGCCGACGACCCGCTGCTCTACCTCGCCGCCGACCGGGACCAGGTACGCGTCACCGGACAGGGGCCCTGCATGTGGCTGCGGCTGGTGGATGTCCGTGCCGCGCTGTGCGCCCGTTCCTGGGCGGCGCCCGCCGCTCTCGTCCTCGATCTGCGCGACGGCGAACTGCCCGCCAACGCGGGCCGCTTCCGGCTGACCGCCACCCCCGCCGGCGCCACCTGGGAACCCACCGCGGAGGACCCCGATCTCTCCCTGGACGTACGGGAGTTGAGCGCCGTCTACCTGGGCGGCACCCCGCTCCGGCGCTTCGCGCACGCCGGTCTGGTCACCGAGCACACCCCGGGCGCGGTCCGCCGGCTGGACGCCGCACTGGAGACCGACTGGCTGCCCTTCACGGCGGACCACGACTGACGCGGGAACCGGGCGCGCGAGCCGGGCGCGCCCGGACGGGCAGGTCGGACCGCGGCGCCCGCGCCCGGCGCGCTCAGCCCGCGTCCTCCCGCCCCCACCGGGTCCGCAGCGCCGCCATCACCAGCACGTCGTGCCACTCGCCATCCCAGTGGAGGGCGTCGCGCAGCCGGCCCTCCACCTCGAAGCCGCACTTCTCGTAGGCCCGCCGGGCGCGCGGGTTGTAGTCGTAGACCTCCAGCTGGACGCGGTGCAGCCGCACCCGGTCGAAGGCGTACGCGAGCAGCAGCCGCACCGCCTCGGTGCCGATGCCGCGGTCGGTGGCGTGCGGGACGAGGGCGATCCGGAACACCCCGTGGGCGTTGTCCCGGTCGATCTGGCTCAGTGCCAGCTCGCCGAGGAACGCACCGCCCGCCGGGTCCTCGATCGCGAGGTCGAGCCGGTCCTCGCGGTCGGCGCACCCGGCGCACCACTCCTCGATCTCCGCCCGCGTGAAGTCGTGGTGGGTGCCGGTCAGCCGGCGGGTCTCCGGGTGCAGGCAGGAGGCGTGGAAGGCGTCCGCATGCCGGGCCGACAGCGGTACGAGCCGGATCCGGTCGCCCGTGAGCACGGGCTTCTCGCGCAGTGCGGTGGCATCGATCATGGGAGGAGGATGTCCGGGCCGCGGACCGCGCGGCAAGGCAATTAACCGGCCGGGCCGGGGGCCCGGGCGGGGCAGGGCCGCCCGCCGGACACGCTGGACCACTTGGCCCCTTGCCTGCCGAACCGCTTGACCGGTGCCGCCTCCGCGGAATCTGATGTTCCCATCGCTGCCGACGCGGCGGGAACGCCGTCGCGGCGGCACCGGCCGTACGCACCTCGGCTGCCGGACGTGTTTGTCCCCGGACCCTCCGAACACAGGAGAAAGCATGCGGACACCGATGACGATCGCGGACTTCCTCGACCGCGCCGACCTGGGCTTCCGCGAGAGCACGGGCGTGATCGACGAGCCCGATCAGCCCGCCCCGCCGGTGCCCGCCGCGACCTACGGGACGTTCGCCGAGCGGGTCCGTGCCTGGCAGGCGGGCCTGGACGCCCTCGGGGTCGGGGAGGGCGAGCGGGTGGCGGTGGTCAGCCACAACTCCACGCGCATGCTGGAGCTGCTGTTCGCGGTGCCGATGAGCGGCCGGATCTGCGTACCGGTGAACTTCCGCCTCAAGCCGGACGAGGTCGCCTACGTGGTCCGGCAGAGCGGGGCCTCGGTCCTGCTCCTCGACCCGGAGGTGGCGGACGCCCTGTCCGGCGTCGAGGTGCGCCACCGCTTCGTGCTCGGCGAGCAGACCGAGACCGAGCTGATGCGGTTCGGCGTGCAGCCGCGCCCGTGGTCGCACCCCGACGAGGACGCCACCGCGACGATCAACTTCACCTCGGGCACCACCGCCCGCCCCAAGGGCGTGCAGCTGACGCACCGCAACATCTGGGTGAACGGCATGACCTTCGGCCTGCACACCCGCGCGTGGGAGCGCGATGTGTACATGCACACGCTGCCGATGTTCCACTGCAACGGCTGGGGGATGCCGTACGTGATGGCCGGACTCGGCGTCAAGCAGGTGGTGCTGCGCAAGGTCGACGGCGCGGAGATCCTGCGGCGGGTCGAGGAGCACGGCGTCACCCTCATGTGCGGTGCGCCCGCCGTCTGGAACGCCGTGCTCGGCGCCGCGGCGACCTGGCCCGGCGAGATCCCGGGGCGCGACCGGGTACGCATCGTCTGCGCGGGGGCGCCGCCGCCGACCGCGACGATCGCCCGCGTGGGAGAGGAACTGGGCTGGGAGTTCACCCAGATCTACGGGCTCACCGAGACCTCGCCCCTGCTGACCTTCAACCGGACCCTCCCCGGCGACGCGGCACTGCCCGCCGAGGAGCGGGCGCGCAAGCTGTCCCGTGCGGGGCTGCCCGCGCTCGGGGTCCGGCTGAAGGTCTCCGACTCCGGCGAGGTCCTGGCCCGCTCGAACACGGTGCTCGACGGGTACTGGGAGAAGCCGGAGGAGACCGCCGAGGTGCTGGTGGACGGCTGGTTCCACACCGGCGACGGCGGCACCCTCGACCCCGCCGACGGCCACCTCACGATCTCCGACCGGAAGAAGGACGTCATCATCACCGGCGGCGAGAACGTGTCGTCGATCGAGGTGGAGGACACGATCTTCAGCCACCCGGCGGTCGCCGAGGTCGCGGTGATCGGCGTGCCGCACGAGAAGTGGGGCGAGACGATCAAGGCCCTGGTGGTCCTCGCCGAGGGCGCCACGGCCGAGGAGTCCGACATCATCGCCCACTGCAAGCGGCACCTGGCCGGCTTCAAGGCCCCGACCTCCGTCGAATTCCGCGACGCGATCCCCCGCACCGCCACCGGCAAGATCCAGAAGTTCAAGCTCCGCCGGCCGTACTGGTCCGGGCTCGACCGGGGCGTCAACTGACGCCCGGCCCCGCGGCGGAGGCGATGCGGGCCGCAGGGGTCTGGCGCGAAGTCCGCGCAGCCGGAAGGGTGGGGGGCCGCGCCACCGAGTATCGCGAGGAGAGCCACCGATGGACGAGCCGGACCAGGAACTGTCGTACGCCAGCGGTGTCGCCGGGCGGCCGCTGCTCGGGCACACGATCGGGACCGATCTGCGCCGCACCATCGCGCGGCACGGCGCCCGTGAGGCGCTGGTCGAGGTGGCGAGCGGACGCCGCTGGACCTACGCCGAACTGGGACGGGCGGTCGACGAGGTGGCGCGCGGGCTGCTCGCCAAGGGAATCGGGAAGGGGGACCGGGTCGGCATCTGGGCCCCCAACTGCGCCGAGTGGGTGCTCGTGCAGTACGCCACGGCGCGGATCGGCGCGATCCTCGTCAACGTCAACCCGGCCTACCGCGTGCACGAGTTGGCCTACGTCCTGCGGCAGGCCGGTATCGCCTGCCTGGTCTCCGCGACGCGGCACCGGTCCAGCGACTACCGGGGGATGATCGAGCAGGTGCGGGCCGAGAGCCCGGAGCTGCGGGAGGTCGTGTACATCGGGGACCCCTCCTGGGACGGGCTGGTGGCCGCCGGCGCCGCCGTGCCGCCGTCCCAACTCGCCGCGTGCGAGGCGACCCTGACCGCCGACGACCCGGTCAACATCCAGTACACCTCCGGCACCACCGGCTTCCCCAAGGGCGCCACCCTCTCCCACCACAACATCCTCAACAACGGCTACTGGGTCGCCGAGACCCTCGGCTACACCGAGCTCGACCGGGTGTGCCTGCCGGTGCCCTTCTACCACTGCTTCGGCATGGTCATGGGCAACCTCGGAGCCACCTCGCACGGCGCCTGCATCGTCATCCCCGCGCCCGCCTTCGACGCCGCCACCACCCTCAAGGCCGTCCAGGACGAGCGCTGCACCTCCCTCTACGGCGTCCCCACCATGTTCATCGCCGAGCTGAACCACCCCGACTTCGGCTCCTACGACCTCACGTCGCTGCGCACCGGCGTCATGGCGGGCTCGCCGTGCCCGGAGGAGGTGATGAAGCGGGTCGTCGCCGAGATGCACATGTCCGAGGTCTCCATCTGCTACGGCATGACCGAGACCTCGCCGGTCTCCACCCAGACCCGCCGCGACGACGACCTCGTCCACCGCACCGCGACCGTCGGCCGGGTGCTGCCGCACATCGAGGTGAAGGTCGCCGACCCGGCGAGCGGGGTCACCGTGCCGCGCGGCACGCCGGGCGAACTGTGCACCCGGGGCTACAGCGTGATGCTCGGCTACTGGGCGGAGCCCGAGCACACCGCCGAGGTCATCGACGCGGCCCGGTGGATGCACACCGGAGACCTCGCGGTGATGAACGACGACGGCTACCTCCGGATCGTCGGCCGCATCAAGGACATGATCATCAGGGGCGGCGAGAACGTCTATCCGCGCGAGATCGAGGAGTTCCTCTACTCCCACCCCAAGATCGCCGACGTGCAGGTGGTCGGGGTCCCCGACGAGAAGTACGGCGAGGAGATCGCGGCCTGCGTCATCCTCCGCGACCCCGACGACCCGCTCACCCTGGAGGAGTTGGCCGCCTTCTGCCGCTCCCGGCTCGCGCACTACAAGGTGCCGCGCCACCTCGACCTCGTCGACGCCTTCCCGATGACGGTCAGCGGCAAGGTCCGCAAGATCGAACTCCGTGAGCGGCTGGCAAGGGACCTGGGGCAGGCGCCGCGCGCAGCAGGCGCTCCCCATCTGCCCCGCGCCTGAATCCGGTTGACGCTCCGCGAGGCGTACGGTTCGCTACGGCGATGACTGATCTTCGCATCGAACGGGTGGACGGCGAGGCCGCGATCCGGGACTGGCAGCACGTCCACAACACGATCATCCCCACGGCCGTGCTGTCCCTCGACGAGGTGCGCGAGCGCGTCGGGCGCAACCACCTGGAGGTCGCCTACCGGGGCGACACCCTGGTGGGCTGCTCCACGGTACGGCCGCCTACGCCGGACGCCCCGGTCGGCACCGTCATCGCCCGGGTGTTGGCCGCCCACCGCCGCCGGGGGATCGGTGCGGCGCTCTACGCGCGGGGGCTCGCGCGGGCGCGGGAGCTGGGCTCCGAGGCGATCGAGACGGTGGTGCTGTCCGCCAACACCGAAGGCCTCGACTTCGCCCTGGCGCACGGCTTCGCCGAGGTGGAGCGGTATCTGCTGCCGGGCGACAGCATTCCCTGGATCACGCTGCGGCTGGCCTGAGCCGCCGGCCGGGCCTGGCCCGCGCTCGCCGCGCGGTCAGGGCCGGCGCTCGCCCGGCCAGTCGAGCAGCAGGCGCTGGGCGCGCGGCAGCGAGGCGACCACGAGGTCGTACGAGTCCTCGATCATGTCGAGGACGAGCCGGTCGGGCAGGGCGCCGTCCAGCGACACGGTGTTCCAGTGGCGCTTGTTGAGGTGGTAGCCCGGCACCACCTCCGGATGGGCGGCGCGCAGCCGCTCGGCCAGCTCGGGCTCGCACTTGAGGCTCACCGTGAGCGGCGCGTCCGTCAGCGTCGTCAGCGCGAAGATCTTGCCGCCGACCTTGAAGGTCGACACGTCCGGGTGCCGCGGGAAGGGGAACTCCTCGGCCGCCCCGTTGAAGTCCAGGCAGGTCGTCCGCAGGGTGTGCGCGTCGATCATGCCGGCATTATCGCCGGGCCGCGCCCGCCGGGCTGGCGCCGCATGCACACCCGCGGCCAGCGGTCGAGCCCCAGGGCGGCCTCCCGGGCCCGGATCGCCCGCAGCCCCGGGGTGAGGCCCGCACCGGACAGGACCCGGAAGCCGATCCTGGCGTAGTACGGCGCGTTCCACGGCACCTCGGCGAAGGTCGTGAGGGTCACCGGGACCGGCCCGCCGTCCCGCTCCGCCCGGTCGATCAGCGCCCGGCCGATGCCGCGGTGGGCGTGGTCGGGGCGGACCGAGACCTGCGCGACATGGGTGCATCCGTCGACCGGCTCCCACAGCAGGAACGCGACCGGCCCGGCGTCCCCGCCCGTATCGTCCCGCGTCGGATCCGGACACGCGGCGAGCGCCCGTCCGGCGCCCTGGAAGACGGCCAACTCCGCGAGCGACGGCGGCTCGTCGTCCGCCACCGAGGCCATGCCGAGGGCGTGGAACGGCGCCCCGGCAGCGCGCTCGATCTCGCGTAGCAGGGGCAGCTCGGCCGGGGACGCACGGCGGATGATCACCCGGCCAGTGTCGCCGCTCCTCGCGGGCGCGGCGAGGGGTTTTCCGCCGGCGGCCGGGTCACCGCCCCGCCGCGCCGTACTTGATCAGCTCGTCGGCCGGGTCGTTGACCGGCTGCGGGGTGCCGGTGAGGTCCATGACGAACAGCGGGAGACGCAGCTCGTCGGCGCGCGAGCGGGCGTCCCGGGCGTAGCCGGCGAGGGAGAAGAAGACCGCCAGGGCCGAGTCGTTGAGGCCGTTGAGCCAGACGCACTCGATCTCGCGCAGGGCGGTGGCGTGGGTGGTGGGGTCGACCTGGGCGACCACGCCCGTGCCGCGCAGGTCCACGCCGGAGGCGGTGCGCTCCTGGGTCCGGGCTGCATCGGCGTAGCCCAGCCACTTCAGATACTGCTCGGCGGCGGTGACGCAGTCCCGGGCCGTACGGATCGTCACCGGGCGGAACGCGGGGCGCGCCAGGCCGTGCGGGGTGCGCAGCGGGAACGCGGGGGCGGGCCGCGGCGCGGCCCGGCCCGGTGACGGGAAGTTCGGCGGCGGCAGGGCGGGGGCCGGGGCGACCGGGACCCGCACGACCGTGCCGCAGGCGCAGCCGGACTCCGGGGCCGGCCACTCGTCCTGCCGTCCGCAGACCTCGCAGCGCACCTCCACCCAGGAGGACTGCCAGGTGCGGTGGAGTATCTCGACGGGCACCCCGCCGCGCAGCACGGGCAGGGTCAGCGGGGCACCGCAGGCGCACGGGAACGTGGGAGGGGTGAAGGCGTTCTCACGGCGGCACGTGGGGCACCGCACCGGCACGCTGTCGGCCATGGTGGGCTCCTGGCAGGTCGGTCGGCAGACAGGTCGGATCTGCTGCTGACTCCATGGTCTCTCCAAAACCGGCCGCCCGGGGCGGAATTGAGGGAGTGCCCCGGGCAAGAGCACGGGGCACGGCCCGGACCGGTCGGCCGCGGACACGCGGCAGGGCCCGGAGTCCGTGACGTGACGGACTCCGGGCCCTGCGGTGGATCCCGCCCGGCGGCGCGGGCACAGGCGCGAGCGACCTCGCGCCGCCGGACGGCGTCCGTGCGGCGCACGCACCACGCGGCTCGTACCGGCCGACCACCCCTCAGCAGGCCGGCCGGTACGGATGCGCGAGGAGGCCGACCTCCCGTCAGTCCTCGCGCAGCTCCTGGACCCGCGCCTCGACGCGCTTGCCGTAGTCCGGGTCGGCGGCGTGGAAGTGCGCGAGGTTCTTCTCGATCACGTCGTCCCGGCCGACCTGGGAGAGGCCGCCGGCGATGGTCTCCACCAGGCGCTTCCGCTCGTCCTCGGACATCAGCCGGTAGAGCTCGCCGGCCTGGAAGAAGTCGTCGTCCTTGGTGTGGGCCGGGGCCTCGTGGGTGCCGGTGTGGCCCGAGACGGCGAGCGGGGCGGAGAGCGCCTCGTTCGTCTGCACGGGGCCGCCGTAGGAGTTGGGCTCGTAGTTCTTGGCGTGCCGGTCGTAGCCGTTGGCCGCCATGAGGCCGTCCCGGCCGTAGTTGTCGGCCCGGCCGCCCGCGACGCCCTTGGGGGCGTTCACCGGCAGCTGGGTGTGGTTGACGCCCAGGCGGTAGCGGTGCGCGTCGGCGTAGGCGAACAGCCGGCCCTGGAGCATCTTGTCCGGGGACGGGCCGATGCCGGGCACGAAGTTGTTCGGGGAGAAGGCGGACTGCTCGACCTCGGCGAAGACATTGTCGGGGTTGCGGTCCAGGACCAGCCGGCCGACCCGCTGGAGCGGGTAATCGGCGTGCGGCCACACCTTCGTCAGGTCGAACGGGTTGAAGCGGTAGTGCGCCGCCTCCGCCGCCGGCATGATCTGCGCGTACAGCGTCCAGGAGGGGTAGATGCCCCGCTCGATGGACTGCAGCAGATCGGTCTGGTGGCTGTTGGGGTCCTTGCCGGCCAGCTCGGCGGCCTGCTCGCCGCTCAGGCAGCGGATGCCCTGGTTGGTCTTGAAGTGGTACTTGACGAAGAAGGCCTCGCCCTCGGCGTTCGTCCACTGGTAGGTGTGCGAGCCGTAGCCGTTCATGTGCCGGTAGGAGGCCGGGATGCCGCGGTCGCCCATGAGCCAGGTGATCTGGTGGGTGGCCTCGGGGGAGTGCGCCCAGAAGTCCCAGACGTTGTCCGGCTCCTGCTTGCCCGTGAAGGGGTCGCGCTTCTGCGAGTGGATGAAGTCGGGGAACTTGATCGGGTCCTTGATGAAGAACACCGGGGTGTTGTTGCCGACGAGGTCGTAGTTGCCCTCCTCGGTGTAGAACTTCAGGGCGAAGCCGCGCGGGTCGCGGGCCGCGTCCGGGCCGCCCAGGCTGTCGGCGACGGTCGAGAAGCGGATGAAGGTCCCGGTCCGCTTGCCGACGGTGTCCAGGAAGCCCGCGCGGGTGAAGGCGGTGACGTCGTCGGTCACCTCGAAGTAGCCGTACGCGCCGGATCCGCGGGCGTGCACGACCCGCTCCGGGATGCGCTCGCGGTTGAAGCGGGCCAGCTTCTCCAGCAGGTGCTGGTCCTGGAGGACGAGCGGGCCGCCGGCGCCGGCGGTGGCCGAGTTCTGGTTGTCGGCGACGGGGGCGCCAGCCTCCGTAGTGAGAAAGCGCGCCGTCAGCGTGGGCTTCGACATGGTGACCTTCCGTACGAGAGCGCGGAAGTTGGCTTCCGCTGTCGGAGCGTAAGAAGGGCTCCGACCAAACGTCAACAGTTTGTTGAAACAAACCCCGGGCGGGCGTGCGGGGTGGAATTCCGGGCGGCGGCCGCGCCTGGGCGCGACCGGACAGGTGTCGGCGCGAGCCGCCGCCCGGAAGCTGGAGGGCCCCGTGCCGGGCCCGGCCTCAGCCGGCGGCGGGCTGCCCGGAGAGGCGCTCGACGCCGCGCAGCAGGGCGGAGTGGTCGAGGCCGCCGTCGCCCTGGGCGCGCAGCGAGGCGACGAGGCTCGCGACGAGGCTGCCGACCGGGAGCGCGGCGCCGACGCCGCGGGCGGCGTCGGTGACGATGCCCATGTCCTTGTGGTGCAGGTCGATGCGGAAGCCGGGCGCGAAGTCGCGGTTCTTGAAGTTGTCCTTCTTGCGGGTCAGTACGGTCGAGCCGGCCAGCCCGCCGTTGAGAACGTCCAGCGCCGCGGCCAGGTCGACGCCGGACTTCTCCAGGAAGACCACGGCCTCGGCGCAGGCCTGGATGTTGACGGCGACGATGAGCTGGTTGGCGGCCTTGACGGTCTGGCCGGCGCCGTGCGGGCCGCACAGCACGATGGTCTTGCCCAGCGCCTCCAGCAGGGGGCGCGCGGCGTCGAAGTCGGCCCGGTCGCCGCCGACCATGATGGACAGCACGGCCTCGACGGCACCGGCCTCGCCGCCCGAGACGGGCGCGTCCAGGACACGGATGCCCTTGTCGCCGGCGGCCTCGGCCAGGTCGACGGAGGTCTGCGGGGTGATCGAGGACATGTCGATCAGCAGCGCGCCGGGCCGGGCGTTCTCCAGGATCCCGTCGGGGCCGTAGGCGACGGCCTCGACCTGGGGGGAGGCCGGGACCATGGTGATGATGACGTCGGCCTCGGCGACGGCCCCGGCGATCGAGCCGGCCGCGCTGCCGCCGGCCGCGGTCAGCCGCTCCAGCTTCTCCGGCTCCAGGGTGTATCCGGTGACCGGGTAGCCGGCCTTGAGGAGGTTCTCGGCCATCGGCGAGCCCATGATGCCCAGGCCGATCCATGCGATCGCCGGGCGGGTCGGGCGGGGGGAGTCAGCGGGGTTGCTCATGCGGGTGCCTCTTTCGGGAACGGTGCGTCGTCAGGCGGGGTGCCGCCGGGGCCCTGCGGGCCGGTCCGCCGCGCGCAGCGGGGCCGGCAGCCAGCCGAAGGCGTCCGCGCTCGGCCCGTCGCCGGGCTTGTACTCCAGGCCGGTCCAGCCGCGGTAGCCGGCCTCGGCCAGGCGGCCGAGCAGCCCGGCGAGGTCGAGGCCGCCGGTGCCGGGGGCGCCGCGGCCCGGGTTGTCGGCGATCTGCACATGCGCCGTCTTCGCGGCGTAGCGGTCGATGACCTCGTGCAGGTCCTCGCCGTTCATGGACAGGTGGTAGAGGTCCATCAGGAAGCGGGCGTTGTCCAGGCCGGTGGCCGCGTTCACCGCGTCCACCACCTCGATCGCCCGGGGGGCCGAGACGATCGGGCAGTGCGGCGACTCGGGCGCGTTGAGCGCCTCGATCAGCAGGGTGCCCTCCACCTCGGCGACCGCGCGGGCGGCGAACGCCAGGTTCTCCAGGGCCAGTTCGTCCTGCTCCGCCTCGGGCACGCCCTCGACGCGGTTGCCGTACAGGGCGTTGAAGGACGTGCAGCCCACCGAGCGGGCGAACTCGACGGCCACCGGCACATTCGCCCGGAACCGCTCCGACTCCGCGCCCGGGACCGACAGCGCGCCGCGGTCGGGGCCCGGCAGCTGCCCCGCGTAGAAGTTCAGCCCCACCAGCTGGGTCCCCGCGTCCTGCAGCGCCGCCCGCAGCGCGGCCGTCTCCGCCGGATCGGGGACCGGGGCGTCCACCCACGGCCACCACAGCTCCACCGCCGTGAATCCCGCCGCCCGTGCGGCCGCCGGCCGCTCCAGCAACGGAAGCTCGGTGAACAGGATCGACAGATTGACGTTGAAGCGCGTGTCCGGGAAACCCATCAGGCCGGCACCCCTTCCGGATAGTGGAAGTGCTTTTCTGCTTGATGGAACCCTGCCCGGCGGTCTCCGGGGCTGTCAAGGGGGCCCCGGGGCAATTTCTGGTGGCCGGGCCGAACCGCGCGTAGGTTGAGCGACGTGCGATTGCGAGTGGAGTTCACGACGGAACCGTTCGACCTGGACGAGGCGCCCGCCCATGCGGTGGTGGCCCGGGATGTCGTCACCGGCGCCCGGCTCGACGCGGTCGACGTCGGCCCGTTCGGCAACACGGCCGAGGGGGACGCGGACCGGGTGCTCGACGCGGTCGGCGAGCTGCTGCGGGAAACGCTCCGGGCGGGCGCCACCCGGGTGTCCCTCCAGGTCAATGTGATCGCGGACGCCGCGCGGGGCGAGGGGGAGGCGCCGTGACGGAGCCCGCCGACCACCCGTTCGTTCAGGCCGTCAAGCCGCTGGTCGACGCGATGGGCGGCCGGCTGGTCGCACCGGACCAGGCGCAGGGCGACGATGTCGTGCTGACCTGGGAGGGGGAGGACCGGGTGGCCGTGCGCCTGCCCCATCTGTCGGAGTCCCTCGACCACATCCTCGTCGAGCTGCGGCGCCGGCACGGCAAGCCGCTGGCGGAGCTGGACCGCAAGACCAAGCAGTCGGTGGTGCGGATCCTGGAGACCCGGGGCGCCTTCTCGGTGCGCCACGGCGTCGAAACGGTCGCGACCGCCCTCGGCGTCAGCCGCTTCACGGTCTACAACTACCTGAACCGCGAGACCGCCTCCCGGGAGGCCGGGGGCCGGGCGGAGGGCGAGTAGCGGGGCGGCCCGCGTAGGGCGTGTCCGGCCCGCCGCGGGCGATCCGGTGTGCGACCCCGGGAATTGCGCCCGTAATCACCCGCCGGTGGCTTTTGTGTGGGCCAGATTTCAACAAAGTGTTGACGTGGTCTGGTCGGGGGTCTTAGCTGTTTCCAGCCAAGCTCCCGTATCTCCCTGCCACGGAGGCTTCCCGTGACTTCGAGTTCACCGCGCTCGACGGGGGACACCCCGGTGCCCCCGCCGGGGCTCAGCCGGTTCAACACCGCCCACGACGAGGCGGCCCGGGCCGCCCTGCACGAGGTGTGTGCCAGCCGGACCTGGGGGGACCGGATACTCGCCCGGCGCCCCTACGCCACCGCCGAGGCCCTGTACGCCGCGAGCGACGCCGCCATGGCCGAGCTGACCGCGGACGACCTGGCCGAGGCGATGGCCGGGCACCCGCCCATCGGCCGCCCGAAGCCGGGCGACCGCGCCTCGCACCGCGAGCAGAGCGGGATGGCCGGCGCCTCCGACGCGCTCAAGGAGGAACTGCTCGCACTCAACCTGGCCTACCAGGAGCGGTTCGGGCACGTCTTCCTGATCTGCGCCACCGGCCGCACCGGTGAGCAGATGCGGGACGCCGTCCGCCACCGGATCGACAACACGCCGGAGGCGGAACGCGAGATCGTGCGCGGCGAGCTGGGCAAGATCAACCGCATTCGGCTGACCCGGATCGCGACGCACGCAGAAGGAGACGCAGCATGAGCGGCGAGACGGCTGCACGGACATCGGTGTCCACGCACATCCTGGACACCAGCGTGGGCCGCCCCGCACAGGGCGTCGCCCTCACGCTCTCGGTGCGCTCCGGCAGCGACGGCGCCTGGGCCGCCCACGGCGCGTCCACCACCGACCCGGACGGACGCTGCAAGGACCTTCCGGCGCTGCCGGACGGCACCACCCACGTGCGACTCGACTTCGCCGTCGAGGAGTACTTCGCAACCAGCACAGCACACCAGCAAGCCGAGGAACAGCAGGACGCCCCCCGCGCAAGGGACAGCGGAGTCTTCTTCCCGGAGGTGGCGATCACCTTCGCCGTCACACCGGGCGAGCACTATCACGTACCGCTGCTGCTCAACCCGTTCGGCTACTCCGTATACCGAGGGAGCTAGCACCGACATGACTGCCCATTCCCGCCCGGTGATGCTCGGCCAGAACCAGTACGGCAAAGCGGAAAACCGCGTCGTCAAGATCACCCGCGAGGGGGACACCCACCACATCAAGGACCTCAACGTCTCGGTCGCGCTCTCCGGCGACCTGGAAGAGGTCCACCTCTCCGGCTCCAACGCCCACTGCCTGCCCACCGACACGACCAAGAACACCGTGTACGCCTTCGCCAAGGAGCACGGGATCGAGTCGGCCGAGCAGTTCGGCATCCATCTGGCCCGGCACTTCGTCAGCAGCCAGGAGCCGATCCACCGGGCCCGCATCCGGATCGAGGAGTACGCCTGGGAGCGGATCGCCACCTCCGACGCCAACTCCCGCTTCATCGGCTCCGACGAGGTCAAGCACTCCTTCGTCCGCAAGGGCCAGGAGACCCGGCTGACCGAGATCACCTACGACGGTGAGCGCTGGCAGGTCATCTCCGGCCTCAAGGACCTCGTGGTCATGAACTCCACCAACTCGGAGTTCTGGGGCTACATCAAGGACAAGTACACGACGCTCAAGGAGGCCTACGACCGCATCCTGGCCACCGAGGTCTCCGCCCGCTGGCGGTTCAACTGGACCGACGACGAGCAGCGGATGCCCGGCTGGGAGCGTTCGTACGAGCAGGTCAGGAAGCACCTGCTGCAGGCGTTCGCGGAGACCTACAGCCTCTCCCTCCAGCAGACGCTGTACCAAATGGGATCGCGCGTCATCAACAGCCGCTCCGAGATCGACGAGATCCGCTTCTCCCTGCCGAACAAGCACCACTTCCTGGTGGACCTGGAGCCGTTCGGGATCAAGAACGACACCCCCGACGGGGCGGTCTACTACGCGGCGGACCGCCCGTACGGCCTGATCGAGGCCACCGTCCTGCGCGACGGCGCCGACGCCCTGATCCCCGTGGATCTGACCACCCTCTGAGCGCGCAGGCGCCACGCCGTGCCCCCTCCCCGTCCCGCACCGGGCAGGGGGCACGCCTCCAGGGGACACCCCCGCCGGAACCGAAAGAAGGAACCCCATGGCTGCACCGGCCTCCGCCGACGACGCGGTGACGCAGCGCCTCGTCATCGAGAACTGCGCCCTCGCGACCGTCGACGCCCAGGACACCGAGTACCCCACCGGCCATGTGGTGGTCGCCGGCGGCATCATCGAGTCGGTGGGCCCGGGCAAGGCGCCCGAGGGCCTCGCGAACGTCGTCCGCCGGGTGGACGGCACCGGGCACCTGGTCACCCCCGGCCTGGTCAACACCCACCACCACTTCTACCAGTGGATCACTCGCGGCCTGGCCACCGACCACAACCTGTTCAACTGGCTGGTCGCGCTCTACCCGACCTGGGCGCGGATCGACGCCCCGATGCTCGCCGCGGCCACCCAGGGCTCGCTCGGCATGATGGTCAAGGGCGGGGTCACCACCGCCTCCGACCACCACTACGTCTTCCCGAGGGGCGCCGGCGACCTGGTCGGGGCCGAACTCGCCGCCGCCGCCGAGATCGGCGCCCGGATCACCCTGGCCCGCGGCTCCATGGACCGCAGCGAGAAGGACGGCGGGCTGCCCCCGGACTTCGCCGTCGAGACCACCGAGGGCGCCCTCCTGGCCACCGAGGAGGCCATCGACAAGCACCACGACGCCTCCTTCGGCTCGATGGTGCACATCGCCGCCGCGCCCTGCTCGCCGTTCTCCGTCTCCACCGAACTCATGCGACAGGGAGCCGAGTTGGCCCGCCGCAAGGGCGTGCGGATGCACACCCACGGCTCGGAGACCGTGGAGGAGGAGAAGTTCTGCCACGAGCTGTTCGGCATGGGCCCCACCGACTACTTCGAGTCGACCGGCTGGCTCGGTGACGACGTGTGGATGGCGCACTGCGTCCACATGAACGACTCCGACATCGCCGCCTTCGCCCGCACCGGCACCGGCGTCGCGCACTGCCCGTCCTCCAACGCCCGCCTCGCGGCCGGCATCGCCCGCGTCCCCGACATGCTCGCGGCCGGCGTCCCGGTCGGCCTCGGCGTGGACGGCACCGCCTCCAACGAGTCCGGCGAACTCCACACCGAGCTGCGCAACGCCCTGCTGATCAACCGCCTCGGCGCCCACCGGGAGGCCGCGCTGAACGCCCGCAAGGCGCTGCGGCTGGGCACCTACGGCGGGGCGCAGGTCCTCGGCCGGACCGCCGAGATCGGCTCGCTGGAGCCCGGCAAGCTCGCCGACCTGGTGCTGTGGAAGCTGGACGGCCTGGGCCACTCCTCCATCGCCGACCCGGTCACGGCCCTGGTCTTCGGCCCGCCCGCACCGGTCACCCTCTCCCTCGTCGGCGGCCGGCCGGTCGTCGAGGACAACCACCTCAGCAACGTCGACGAGGACGCCCTCGCCCGCACCGCGCGGGCCGAGGCGCAGCGTCTGGCCCGGATCGCCGCCGGGGACTGACCCCCACGGCGCGACCACGCGGCCGACGCACCCCGACTCGGCCGGGAGGGACGGCTCCCGGCCGGGCGCGTGGATCCGAGCGGGATCCACGACGCCGGCCCCGGGGGTACGGGATTGCCCCGCACCCCCGGGACGGTCCGCCCCACCGCCGTCCACGCGCCACGAGCGCACCCACCCGCAGTACCGCTCACCAGGCGACTTCTCTCTCCGCCACGCACCACATGGCAAGCCCTCCGTGACAGCATCGCGCCGCCGGCCCGGCGGCGCAGGAAACGAAGGAGGCCCGCAGTGGCCGCACAGACCGGGCAGAAGCCGGAGGGGGACCGGAAGCATCCGGTCGACGAGACCCTCCCGCCCCTGAAGATGTTCACCAGCGGCCTGCAGCACGTGGCCGCGATGTACGCGGGTGTGGTGGCCCCGCCGATGATCGTGGGACCGGCCTGCGGGCTCGGTGCCACCGACACCGCGTTCCTGATGGGCGCCAGCCTCTTCACCGCCGGCATCGCGACGCTGCTGCAGACGCTGGGCTTCTGGAAGGTCGGCGCCAAGCTGCCGTTCGTCAACGGCGTCTCCTTCGCCGGCGTCACCCCGATGGTCGCCATCGGCAAGTCCCAGAGCCCCGGCCACGCGCTGCCGGTCATCTTCGGCGCGGTGATGGTCGCCGGTGTGCTGGGCTTCCTCCTGGCCCCGTACTTCTCCCGGCTCGTACGGTTCTTCCCGCCGGTGGTCACCGGCACCGTCATCACGCTGATCGGCGTCTCGCTGCTGCCGGTGGCCTTCAACTGGTCCCAGGGCGGCAATCCGCAGGCCCCCGACTTCGGCTCGCTGACCAACATCGGGATGGCCGCGCTGACCTTCGTGATCGTGCTGGCGCTGCGCCGGGTGCTGCGCGGCTTCCTCCAGCAGATCGCGATCCTGCTCGGGCTGATCGCCGGCACCCTGCTCGCGATACCCGTCGGCATCACGCACTTCTCCGCGCTCGGCGAGGCGTCCCTGTTCGGCTTCCCGACGCCGTTCCACTTCGGCGCCCCGCAGTTCCATGTCGCGGCGATCGTCTCCATGTGCATCGTGATGCTGGTCTGCATGACCGAGTCGACGGCGGACATGCTCGCCCTCGGCCGGATCGTCGGCCGCCCGGCGGACGCGCGCACCATCGAGGGCGGACTGCGCGCCGACACCCTCGGCACGGCCGTGAGCCCGCTGTTCAACGGCTTCGCCAACAGCGCGTTCGCGCAGAACATCGGCCTGGTCGCGATGACCAGGGTGCGCAGCCGCTACGTCGTGGCGAGCGGCGGGCTGATCCTGGTCGTGCTGGGCCTGTGTCCGGCGGCCGCCTCGGTGATCTCGCTGGTCCCGCTGCCGGTCCTCGGCGGCGCCGGCATCGTGCTCTTCGGCTCGGTGGCCGCCAGCGGCATCCAGACGCTGGCCACGGCCGCCATGGAGAAGGGCGACAACGCCCTGATCGTCGCGGCGGCCGTCGGCGTCGGCCTGATCCCGATCGCCGCCCCGGACTTCTACCACCACCTGCCCAAGGACCTGCTGGTCGTCCTGGACTCCGGGATCAGCACCGGCTGCCTGGTCGCCATCGTCCTCAACCTCGCCTTCCACCATGTCGGCAGGAAGGACAGTGACAGCAACGGGGCCGGGGCCGGCGACGGGGACAGTGAGGGGGCCAGCGTCATGGCACCGGACTCCGGCGCCCTCGCCGAGGCGGCGCTCCCGCAACAGCCCCACCGCACCACCGAGGACGCCACCGGGGAGGCCGCGCCGGCCCCCGCCCACTGACGTCCACCCAACTGACGCCTGCCCACTGACGCCTGCCCGCGCAACGGCCCGTACGGGAGCGGCAACCGCCCTTCCTCTGCGGGCCGTTGGGCTGTCCGCCCGGCGACGGCTCAGCCCAGGAACCCCGCCAGCAGCTCGCGAAGCCCTGGAGCCGGGTCGAAGTCCGCGTCGGGAAAGGCGAGTTGGCGGAAGACGACGCCGTCCATGTAGTCGAGCAGGATCGCGCAGTGCCGCCGGGGCGCCGGCGACCCGAAGCGCCGCAGCCACTCGGCGCCCCAGCCGGTGACGGTCTCCCGTCCGCGGGTGAGCGCCGGGCGCAGCTCGGGCCGGGCCGTGGACTCCAGGTACAGCGCGAAGCGGGCGGCGGTCCGGGCGCGCTCGGGACCGGTCATGTGCCGCAGGAACCGGGCGACGGCGTCGGCGAGTTCCGCCGCGTCGGCCGGGGCGGCGGCCTCGGCGAAGGCCTCCCAGTCGCGGCGCTCCAGCTCCTGGAGGTGGCCGACGATGCCCTCGATCAGGGCCGCCCGGTTGCGGAAGTGGTTGGACGCGGTCCCGGAGGGGACGCCCGCCGCGGAGTCCACGGCCTGGTAGGTCAGCCGCCGCGCGCCCTCGCCGCCCAGTACCCGGATCCCCGCGTCCAGGACCTGTTCCCGCCGTCGTGTCACCCCGTGCGCCCTTCGTGCCGTGCCCGTGTCCGTTCTGCCCGCGTGTGCGGTGGCCAGACACTATAAACGTAGTGGCAGCGAGCGCCGGGCGGCGACGCGACGGGCCGGTACGGACCGCGCCGCGGCGGTCCGTACCGGCCCTCGGGTGGAACGGGCGGGAGCCTCAGTCCAGCAGCTCGTAGGCGGGCAGCGTCAGGAACTCCGTGTAGTCCGTGTCCAGCGCGACCCGCAGCAGCAGGTCATGAGCCTGCTGCCAGCGGCCGGTGGTGAAGGCCTCCTCGCCGACCTCGGCGCGGATCGCGGCCAGTTGCTCGGCGGCGACCCGGCGCACCAGCTCCGCCGTGGCCCGCTCCCCGTTCTCGAAGACGACACCGGCGTCGACCCACTGCCAGATCTGGGAGCGGGAGATCTCGGCGGTGGCGGCGTCCTCCATCAGGCCGAAGATGGCGACGGCGCCCAGGCCGCGCAGCCAGGCCTCGATGTAGCGGGTGCCGACCTGGACGGCGTCGATCAGGCCCTGGTAGGTGGGCTTGGCGTCGAGGGAGTCGATCGCGATCAGATCGGCGGCCTTGACGTCGACGTCCTCGCGGAGCCGGTCCTTCTGGTGCGGCCGGTCGCCCAGCACCGCGTCGAACGAGGCCCGGGCGATCGGGACCAGGTCGGGGTGGGCGACCCAGGAGCCGTCGAAACCGTCGCCGGCCTCGCGGTCCTTGTCGTTCTTGACCTTGGCCAGCGCCTGCTCGTTGGCCTCGGGGTCGCGGCGGTTGGGGATGAAGGCCGCCATCCCGCCGATCGCGTGGGCCCCGCGCTTGTGGCAGGTGCGGACGAGGAGTTCGGTGTACGCGCGCATGAACGGGGCCGTCATCGTCACCGCGTTGCGGTCGGGCAGCACGAACTTGGCGCCGCCGTCCCGGAAGTTCTTGACGATGGAGAAGAGGTAGTCCCAGCGGCCGGCGTTCAGCCCCGAGGCGTGGTCGCGCAGCTCGTAGAGGATCTCCTCCATCTCGTACGCGGCGGTGATGGTCTCGATCAGGACGGTGGCGCGCACCGTGCCCTGCGCGATGCCCAGCTGGTCCTGGGCGAAGACGAAGATGTCGTTCCAGAGGCGGGCCTCCAGGTGCGACTCGGTCTTCGGCAGGTAGAAGTACGGCCCCTTGCCGAGCGCCAGCAGCCGCTTGGCGTTGTGGAAGAAGTAGAGGCCGAAGTCGACCAGCGCGCCGGGGACCGGGCGGCCCTCGAACTGCAGGTGCCGCTCGTCCAGATGCCAGCCGCGCGGCCGCATCACGACGGTGGCGAGTTCCTCGGCGGGCTTGAGGGCGTAGGACTTGCCGGACGCCGGGTCGGTGAAGTCGATGCGCCGCTCGTTGGCGTCGATCAGGTTCAGCTGACCCGAGATGACGTTCTCCCAGGTCGGCGCGGAGGCGTCCTCGAAGTCGGCGAGCCAGACCTTGGCGCCCGAGTTGAGCGCGTTGATGGTCATCTTGCGGTCGGTGGGCCCGGTGATCTCCACCCGGCGGTCGTTGAGCGCGGCGGGCGCCCCGGCCACCTTCCAGCTGTCGTCCGCGCGGATCTCCGCGGTCTGCGGGAGGAAGTCCAGCGTGCTGGTCCGCGCGATCTCCGCCCGGCGCTCGGCGCGGCGGGCCAGCAGCTCGTCACGGCGCGGGGTGAACCGCCGGTGCAGTGCGGCGACGAAGGCGAGCGCGGCGTCGGTGAGGACTTCGCCCTGCCGTTCGGGGGTGTGCGCGGGGTCGACTTCGACGATGGCCAGCGGGGACGGCGCTGGTGCGGACATGAGCTGTCACTCCATTCATCGGCGGTGCCCAACGGCCGCGGGGACGCCGGGCGGCACGGGGTGCCGCGGGCCCCGGGGCGCGGTCGCGGGCGCCGTCTGGGTTCAGGGCGCTTCTGACCAGTGGAGACTAGTTTCCTTATCGCGGAAGTTCAATGGTTTGTTGATGTCGAGATTCTCCGGATCGACGCATCCGTAGATCCAATGGCTCCCGGTGCCACCGCGGTCACTCTCCATTACTCCCGCTTCCCCGGACGGCGGCCGTCCACCGGTGTGCGGGGTCACTCCAGACGGCGCAGATCCTCCGGGGTGTCGATGTCGTACGGCTCGGCGACATCGGCGCACTCGACCAGAGTGAGGGCGTCCGCGTACGTGCGGAGGTAGGCGCGCGCACCGCGGTCGCCCGTTGCGGTGGCGGCGATGTCCGCCCAGCGCTCGGCGCCGAAGAGGACGGGGTGGCCGCGCCGCCCGTCGTAGGCGGCGGAGGCGAGCGCGCGGCCGTCGTCGTAAGCCGCCACCACCCGCGCCACCGCCGCGGCGCCGATGCCCGGCTGGTCCACCAGGGACACCACGACCGCGTCTGCCCCCGACCCGGCCAGCGCGGCCAGCCCCACCCGCAGCGACGAGCCCATGCCGTGCGCCCAGTCCGGGTTGTCCCAGAGGTGATACCCCGTCAGGTCGGCCCGCTCGCGCACCGCGTCGGCCGCCGCGCCGAGCACGATGTGGACCGGGTCGCAGCCGCCCTCCCGCAGGGTCCGTGCGGCGTGCTCGACGAGCGGCCGGCCCCGGTGGTCGAGCAGCGCCTTGGGCCGTCCCCCAAGGCGCCGCCCGCCACCCGCGGCGAGCAGCAGACCGGCCACCCGCCTGCCCCTCCCCGTCCCCTCCGTCGGGGCGTCCGGCCGGACGCGGGGCGGCACTTCGCTCGGATCGGTCGGATCTCGCTGATCTCGCTGATCTCGCGGGTCTTTCGGTGCTGTCGGTGCCATGGGGACTGCATACCTCATGGCACCGTGGGGCGCGTCCCGCCGCTCAGGCGGCGTCGTCCGACGCGCGCGGGCGCGGGATGTACGGCCGGAACCGCTCGCGCCGCGGGGACGTTCGCTCCTCCTCGTCCCGGTGCTCGGCGACGTAGCGGTGTATGTGCTCCAGCGTGATTTCCGAGGCATCGGACAGGCCGTACGCGCGGCAGATGAGTTGGACGACGCTGACCCGACGCTGGTTCGAGCCGGTGTCGGGGCCGGAGTTGGGCTCCATGGCATTCTCCGATCCAGTGATATGCCGGATATTTCCTTGAAAGGGAGAATGCTCCATCACGCCGTGCCGTACGCCTCGTCCCGGGTGTGCCCACGCCAAAGGGTGGCCTGGTGAACGCATGTGCTGACGCATGATCACATCTAATCCGGGTATCACGCGGCGGGCCCGCTCCGGGGGTGCTCTGGGCGTCCGTGGAGGGTGCGCGCCACGGCCTCCGTGGGCTCGGCGGCCGTGACGCCTTTCGGCCTTCCGGCGCGGTACGACGGGGCGCGGGCGGAGGGGGATTCCGTGAGGTCAGGGGCGTGAGCGGGCGTGCGGGCGGCGCATCCGCCGGGTGCGCCGCCCGGATCGCCGCCGGGTGAATCCCGCCAGTGATCGGGTTTTTTCGCTCTCCGTATGGCGCGGGCAGCACAGAGTGGCGTTAACTGTCCCGCATCGCGGGTCGGGCAACGGCCACGGAGGACGCCGTCGTGGTGGAACAGCTGCAGAGTGACAGACGAATGACCGGGGTCGAGGGTGACCCGCGGGTCCATGAACTGCGCGGGGCGGTGGCCCGGCTGCGCCGTCAACTGGCCGTCCTGCCAGGCGATTTGATGGACCGGGCGGCCGCGGACGACGAGCTGGCCGCCCTGGACGCGATGGTGAGCCACGGCCTGCCCGAGGTGCCCCGGCTGCGGCGCTCGCTGCTGCTGATCGCCGGGGCGGTCGGGTCGGTGAGTGCGCTGTCGCCCGCGTTGACCGAGGTGCGCGAGGGCATCGACCGGTTCGGCGGGCTGCCGCGCACCGGCTGACCGCGGCGCGGCGCCCCGGCCTGACGGCCTCTTAGGCCGGCGTCTGGTTGGCCAGGGCCACCGAGAGCTGCGCCGCGACGTCCTGGAGCACCGGCACGATCTTCTCCGTCGCGGCCTCCGACACCCGGCCGGTCGGGCCGGAGATGGAAATCGCCGCGGAGGTGGGGGAGTTGGGGACCGGCACCGCCAGGCAGCGGACGCCGATCTCCTGCTCGTTGTCGTCGACCGCGTAGCCCAGGCGGCGGACCTCGGCCAGCGCGTCGAGGAAACGGTCGGGGTCGGTGAGGGTCTTCTCGGTGGCGGCGGGCATGCCCGTGCGGCCGAGCAGCGCGCGGACCTCCTCCGGCGGGTGGTCGGCCAGCAGGGCCTTGCCGACGCCGGTGGAGTGCGGCAGGACCCGCCGCCCGACCTCGGTGAACATCCGGACCGCGTGCCGGGAGGGGACCTGGGCGACATAGACGATCTCGTCGCCGTCGAGCAGCGCCATGTTGGCGGTCTCACCGGTCTCCTCGACCAGGCGGGCCAGGAACGGCCGGGCCCAGGTGCCCAGCAGCCGCGAGGCGCTCTCGCCGAGCCGGATCAGCCGGGGGCCGAGCGCATAGCGGCGGTTGGGCTGCTGGCGGACGTAGCCGCAGGCGACGAGCGTGCGCATCAGCCGGTGGATGGTGGGCAGCGGCAGTCCGCTGCTGGCCGAGAGCTCGCTCAGACCGACCTCGCCGCCGGCGTCGGCCATCCGCTCGAGCAGGTCGAAGGCGCGCTCGAGGGACTGGACGCCGCCGCCGGCGGGCTTGGCTTCGGCGGCGGAGGTGCTGGCGCTGGACGACGGCACGTCGCGTTCCTTTCGGGGCGGGGCGGATCGGTCTCGGCAGGGCACACGGGCGCCGGGCCCGATCGGAGCAGCCTACCGGTCCCCTTGCCCCGGCACACGGCGTCTCGCACACTCGTTCCCGCCGGTCAGGCCCCCGTGCATCCGGGGTCGCGACCCGCCGGACCGGCTCCCGGCCGGACGTCCCGGTGCCGCCGGTGGCCCCGGCCGCGTTCTGCTGGGCGAAATTCGCTATCCATTCCATGGAATCGTCTGCGGCGACGGAGTGCTTCCGGAGGTGTGCGGCGGGCGGCGGCCGTGGGGTCTTGACGGGCCGGGGTCCGGGATGAAGACTCATTCAACAGACTGTTGAATCCCGTGCTCGGCGCCCGTGCGGACCCGCTCCGGGACGGCCCCGTCGGCCGTACGCCGCACACGCCGCCGGCCGACGCCGGAAGCACGATACGAGGAGGGGACCGGGTGTCCGATCCAGAGCTGGTGCTGCGCTCCACACGCGTCGTCACCCCGCAGGGCACGCGCGCCGCGACCGTCACCGTCCAGGGCGGCACGATCGCCGCGGTGCTGCCGTACGACGTCCCGGCCCCGGCCGGAGCGCGGGTGGTGGACTGCGGCGACGACGCCCTGCTGCCCGGCCTGGTCGACACCCACGTGCACGTCAACGACCCCGGCCGCACCGAGTGGGAGGGCTTCTGGACCGCCACCCGCGCCGCCGCGGCCGGCGGGATCACCACCCTCGTCGACATGCCGCTCAACAGCCTGCCGCCCACGACCACCGCGGCCCACCTCGACACCAAGCGCGCGGTGGCCCGCGGCAAGGCCCATGTCGACGTCGGCTTCTGGGGCGGCGCCATCCCCGGCAACGTCAAGGACCTGCGCCCGCTGCACGACGCCGGGGTCTTCGGCTTCAAGTGCTTCCTGTCGCCCTCCGGCGTGGACGAGTTCCCCGCGGTCGACCAGGAGCAACTGGCCGCCGCCCTGGGCGAGATCGCCGGCTTCGACGGCCTGCTGATCGTGCACGCCGAGGACCCGGGCCACCTGGACGCGGCGCCCGCCCCGCACGGTCCCAAATACACCGACTTCCTCGCCTCCCGCCCCCGGATCTCCGAGAACGACGCCATCGCCGGCCTGATCGCGCTCGCCGCACGGCTCGGCGCCCGGGTGCATGTGCTGCACCTGTCCTCCAGCGACGCGCTGCCGATGATCGCCGCCGCCCGCCGCGAGGGCGTCCGGATCACCGTCGAGACCTGTCCGCACTTCTTGACCCTGAGCGCCGAGGAAGTCCCGGACGGGGCCACGGAGTTCAAGTGCTGTCCGCCGATCCGCGAGGCCGGCAACCAGGACGCGCTGTGGGCGGGGCTGGCCGATGGCACCATCGACTGCGTCGTCTCCGACCACTCGCCCTCCACCGCCGACCTCAAGACCGCCGACTTCGGCGCGGCCTGGGGCGGCATCTCCTCCCTCCAGCTGGGCCTGCCCGCCATCTGGACCGCGGCCCGGGCGCGCGGGCACGGCCTTGACGACGTGGTGCGCTGGATGTCCACCGCCCCGGCGGCGCTCGCCGGCCTCGGCCGGAAGGGCGCCATCGAGCCCGGCCGGGACGCGGACTTCGCGGTGCTCGCCCCCGAGGAGACCTTCACCGTCGACCCGCGGGCCCTCCAGCACCGCAACAAGATCACCGCGTACGCGGGGAAGACCCTGAACGGCGTGGTGCGCTCCACCTGGCTGCGCGGCCGGCAGATCAACGACGGCGCCACCCTCACCGAGCCCACCGGCACGCTGCTGGAGCGGCCGCGGCGCGGATAGGCGGCGGATAGGCAGCGGTCGCCGAACTGCCCCGCGGCCACTGCCGCGTGGGCCCGGCCGTCCGCCGGGTCAGTCCGCCACGGCGTCCCAGAACATCAGCTCGTACGCCTGGAGGAGCCGGCCGTAGCGGTGCGCCACGGCCGGCTGCGCCTGGCCGGTGTCGAGGCCGTGCTGCACCGCCCGGCGGGCCTGTTCCTCGACGGCCGGCGCCGGCTCGGCGAAGGACCCGAAGAAGGCCCGGGCCGCCTCCGGGAAGGCGTAGTGCTCCCGCATCGCGGCCTCGACGGTCGCGCAGGTGGCGCCCCAGGCGGCGAAGTTGGCGGTCAGCGCGATCGCCACATCGGCCGGTTCGCCGCCGAGGGCGAGCCGCGCCGCGTAGGACGGGTACGCCTGCGCACCCGGACGCGGCCGGTAGCCGGCGATCTCCCGCTCGGTCAGCTCACACGCGTCCGCCAGCCCGGCCAGCTGCTTCAGGGCCCGCGCCTCGCCCTGGGCGAGCAGGTCGAAGAAGTCGGCCACCGGCGGATCACCGTCCGCCCGCCGCGCCAGATGCTGGAAGCTGAGCCGGTCGGCGGCGATCACCTGATGCTGTTCGAGGGCGAAGGTGGCGAACACCGCACGCGGCGCCGTCCCCGCCTCGATCCGCGCGACCAGCCGGTTGGCGTCGGTGTCCGGGGCGAGCACCCGGACCGCGTCGTCGAGCACGGCGACCGCGGTCGGGCGGGGGGCTTCGGGAGCGCGTCGGGCCATGGTGTCGGTCTCCTCCGGGGCGAGGGCGGTGGCCGGAGCCTCAGATTAGGGCGCGGGGGACCGGCGGCGGGCCTGCCGGCGCCGGTGCGTCCGGGGGAAGCGGGCCACCCCCGACGCCGCCCCGGACCGGCGGAGCGCGGCGGCGCGGCAGGCCGCCCGGCATACCGCGTCGTCGCGGGCGCAGCCGTCCGCGCGGCCCCGCCGCCCGGTGCGGAATCGCCCCATTGACCTCGGGGACCGCCGCCTGCTCCGGCCGGCAAAGCCGTACGGCCTCGATCGCACCGCCGTCTGCCGCAAGCCGCGTATGCGCACCGGACGAGGCGCCGAGCGTGCGCCGGACACCGCCCGTACGCGCCTCGATCCGCGCCGCCGGGCCGCGCCGCCCCGGGCACGCGTCACCGCGTCTTGGCGATGACCACCAGAAGGCTCATGAACGCCAGCAGCACATGCGTGGCGACGACGTAGATGAACACCCGCACATACACCCCGCGGGGTGGCTTGTGCTCGACGTACGTCCGGCCGGCCGCCGCCTCCAGGGGCTGCTCCGTCGGCGGGGGAGTCGCGGGGGTGATCCGATCAGGCATGACGCATCCGGTCCTTCCGTCAGGAGCGGCGACGGGGCTCACAGCCCGCGGCGCCGCACATCGTCACCGAGGCAGAGTTCGGCGGCGCCGCTCTGCAGCAGGGTGTGGACGAACAGCAGCTCCACCCCGCCCGGCGAGGCGGCGGCGATCCGGTGCGGGGTCAGCGAATCAAAGTGCGCCGCGTCCCCCGGATCCAGCACGTGCACCGCCGCACCGAGCGTCAGCCGCAGCCGCCCGTCGAGGACGTACAGCCACTCCTCGCCGGGGTGCACCCGCACCAGCTCGCCCTGCGCCCGCTGCGGCACCTGCACCCGCAGCGCCTGCATCGCCCGCCCGGCGCCGCCCACGGTCCGGTACGTCCAGCCGCCGGCCTGCGACGGTTCGGTGCGCCCGGCCCGCACGATCGGGTCCCGCTCCGGTGCGGTCTCACCGAGCAGGTCGGATACCGTCGTGCCGTAGGTGCGCGCCAGCGCCAGCAGCATCGGCAGCGACGGCTGGCGCCGGCCGGTCTCCAGCCGCGACAGGTGCGCGGGTGACAGACCCACCAGCCGGGCCGCGGTCTCCAGCGTGAGTCCACTGCGCCGCCGCAGGTCACGCAGGCGCGGTGCGACGGTGGACAGCTCCTCCGGCGGGACGCCGGAGGGCTCGTCGGGGAGCTCGGTCATGTCACCGGTATAACGAGGTCCCGCCTCCGGGGCAAAAGATTTGCCTCTCAGGCAAAACCGCCGACGGGCCCGCCGGGCGGTCGCCGGCCGGCCCGCCCGGGCTCACTCCCCGGCGTCCTGCGGATACCAGCGCAGCTCGACGGTGTTGCCGTCCGGGTCCTCGACATAGATCGACTGCGCCGTGCCCCGCGCCCCGTACCGGCCGACCGGGCCCTCCAGCACCGTGAACCGCCCCGAGTCGATGACCTCCTGCCAGTCCAGCGGCTCGACGACCAGGCAGAGGTGATCGACGTTGGACCCGCCGCCCGGGTCGCCGGCCACCAGATCGATGATCGTGCCCGGGCTGATCCGCACCGACGGGAAGGGGGCGCCGCCGGCGCGCCACTCGTCCACCCGGACCGGCTCCAGGCCGAGCGGCCCGCAGTAGAACGCCAGCGCGCGCTCCACGTCCCGCACCTGCAGCACCAGGTGATCGAAGTCCTTGACCCGCATGGGCAACCTCCAGTGATGTGCGCCGGACCGGCGCGGTCCGGCTCCGGCCCGCGGTGCGCCGCACCCGGCCGATCCCGTTCAACCCCTGAATTCAACCCGAAACCGGCGCGACCGCCGCCCTCCTGATGCCGCGACGGCTTGCGAGGGCCCCGCCCGGCACCGCCCTGGCCTGGGCGAACGTCCGGTGAGTTCTCCGTTTCCCGAGAGCGAAAAGCCCTTTCCGGAAAGGCTTCTGACGCTGCGTCGCACGCGCTGCAATTGCGGGGACCGTGTGAACTCCCGGAAAACTTCGGCCGTTTGGGATTGACAGGATCATGTCTACGCGCGTCATCCTGAGAGACATGAGAATCCCCCCACGGATCACCAGGATCGGCGCCGCGGGCGCCCTCGCTTCGGCCCTTCTCATCGGCGGGACCGCGGTCGCCGCCACCCCTGCCGTCGCCACGACGCACACGGCCGTCTCGTACGCCGCGACGGCGCACGCGAAGGCCGCGGACGCCGCGGACATCGGCAAGGTCTGCTACTCCAAGCTGCCCTCGCAGGCCCATGACACCCTCGACCTGATCGCCAAGGGTGGGCCCTACCCCTACCCGAAGGACGGCACGGTCTTCGACAACCGGGAGCACGCCCTGCCCGACCAGAGCGACGGCGAGTACTACCACGAGTACACCGTCGTCACGCCGGGCTCGCCCGACCGCGGTGCGCGCCGCATCGTGGCCGGCAAGAAGAAGGACGAGGACTACTACACCGCCGACCACTATTCGTCGTTCGACCTCGTCGACCGCGGCTGCTGAGCCCGGAAGGCCGGTAGGCCGTACCGGACGTACGGCAGAGCGGCACGACACCGAGACCAGACCGGACGGCGGGAACGCCGACCGCACACCATCACGCGAGTGACGGGCCCGCCGGGTCCGTCGCCCGGAGCCCGCGGCGGCCGGGGTGCATACGCACCCCGGCCGCCGTCTTGCTGTGCGCCCCCTGCGACCTGGCACTTGTCCTCATTCTCGGCAGAAGGGGCGCACGCGGCGCACCCCCGGGAGAAAATTGTCGGTGGTTGCCGGTAGCGTTTCGGCGGAAACGAGGAGCGGGCGGGCATCGGCGGAAATAGACCCTGTGAGGTCAGCTGCCGGGACACGCCCGGAACGTGCCCTGTCCGTCGTGGGCCGGGTTTCGGACGGCATGCGGTGTCGGAGACAAGGAAGGACGGCGAACTGCCGTGTATCGCTGGGAGATCACCCGGGCAGCACTGGCGCAGCGCGTTTTCGCCATCGTCCGCAGCAGGACCTACGACGAGGCGAGCGCCACCGCCGACACCCTGCTGTCAGCCGGCATCACGAGCCTGGAGATATCCCTGACCACCCCGTTCGCGCTGGAGGCGGTCACCACGCTCTCCCGCGAGCTCGGTGACGACGCGGTCATCGGCGCGGGCACGGTCCTTGACGGCGCCTCGGCGCGGATGGCGGTCGACGCGGGCGCCCGCTACCTGGTCTCGCCCAGCCTGGACGCCGAGGTCATCCGCACCGGCCACCGCTACGGCGTGCCGGTCTTCCCCGGCGTCTCGACGCCGACCGAGATGGTCCGCGCCCTCGAACTCGGCGCGGACGCGGTCAAGCTGTTCCCCGCCTCGGCGCACGATCCGTCCTGGCTGACGGAGGTCCGAGCCGCGCTGCCGCAGGTGCCGGTGCTGCCGACGGGCGGGGTGACGGTCGACAGCGCGCCGGAGTGGATCGCCGCGGGTGCCGTCGCCGTCGGGATGGGCACGGCCCTCTCCGAGGGGGACCGGGACACCGTCGCCAAGCGCGCCGCCGACCTCCTCGTCCGTCTGGAGGAGGCCGCCCCCGGCCGTCCGTCGACGCGGGGCCGCGCGGAGCTGTACGAGGACTGAAGTCCGCGCGCCCCGCCGCTGTCCGAGCTCCCGCGGGTCGTTCCACCGGCCGCTCAAGGGGTGCGCCGGCAGCACGGCTCTGGCACGCTGAGGGCTCCCCCCCGTGTGCCCCCGCCGCCGCGTACCGGAGTCCCAGGAGCCCTGATGAAGCGCGCCGCCGCCCTCTCCGCCCTCGCCTGCCTGCTCGCCGTCAGCGCCACCGCCCCGGCGGCCTCGGGCACCCCCGCGAGGGGCGGGGAGAGCGCCGCCCCGGCCGCGGGGAGGACCTCGGCCCTCGACGCCGTCCCGCGGCGCGGGGTGCTGCGGGTCTGCACCACCGGCGACTACCCGCCCTTCAGTTACCGCGACTCCAAGACCGGCCGCTACCGCGGTGTGGACATCGACATGGCCCGCGACCTCGCCAAGAGCCTCGACGCCAGGCCGCGTTATGTGCCCACCACCTGGGCACGGCTCGTCGGTGACCTGTCGGCCGGCCGCTGCGACATCGGCATGGGCGGGGTCTCCGTCACCCTCCCGCGCGCCCGCGCCGTCTACTTCAGCGCACCGACCCGCACCGACGGCAAGACGCCCCTCGTGCGCTGCAAGGACAAGGACAAGTACGCGACCCTGCGCCAGATCGACCGCCCCGGCACCCGCGTCATCGTCAACCCCGGTGGGACGAACGAGGAATTCGCCCGCTCCCACCTCAAGCACGCCACCCTCACGGTGCACCGGGACAACACCACGATCTTCGACGAGATCCTCGCGGGACGGGCGGACGTGATGATGACCGACGCCAGTGAGACCCGCTACCAGGCCCGGATCCACCCCGCACTCTGCTCGCTGCACTCGGACAAGCCCTTCACCTTCTCCGAGAAGGCCTACGCACTGCCCCGCGGCGACAACGAGTTCAAGGCCTATGTGGACCAGTGGGTGCATCTGGCGACCCATGACGGCACGTACCGGAAGTACGAGGACGCCTGGATGACGCGATGAGGTCATGAGGCGAAGACGCGGTGAGGCGATGACGCGATGACGTGGCGCGGACGGGAGGCGGGAGCCGGGGTGGCCGGTACGGAGCAGGGGAGCGCGGCGCTCGATCTGGCGGCGGCGCAACAGGGGCTGGACGCCCAGCCGTTCAGCAGGCTGGTGCGGGCGCGGCTCACCGAGTTCGGGGACGGCGCCGCGACGCTGGAGATCGACATCCGTGAGGAACTCCTCCAGCAGCACGGCTTCGTGCACGGCGGCGTGCTGTCCTACGCGGCCGACAACGCCCTCACCTTCGCCGCGGCCACGGCCCTGGGCCCGGCCGTGGTCACCGGCGGCTTCACCATCCAGTACGTGCGTCCGGCGCTGGGCCGCACGCTGCGGGCCCGTGCCGAGGTCGTCCACGCCGGGCGCCGCCAGGCGGCGTGCCGCTGCGAGCTGACGGTGCTCGACGCCTCGGGCGCGGAGCGCGTGTGCGCGGTGGCGCAGGGGACTGTGCTGCCGCTCGACGGCGGCGCGGGCGGCTCGGACGGCGCGGGCAGGGGCCGGTACGGCCGGGTCGGCTGAGACCCGGCCGTCCCGCGGGCGGTCAGCCGCCGGCGCCGCCGTCACCGTCCGGCGCCCGGTGCCCCAGGACATTGACCACCCGGCCGTTCGGGTCCTCGACGAAGAAGCGGCGCACGCCCCACTCCTCGTCCTTCAGGTCCCGGACGATCCGCGCGCCGGAGCCGCGGACGGCGGCATGGGCCGCGTCCACGTCGTCGACCTCGATGCTCAGGTCGGGGACGACCGGGGCGGTCTTGTCGTGGGTGAGGAAGGTCAGCTGGGCCGCGGGCCGGTCGGGGGAGGCCAGGGTCATCACCCAGCCGTGGTTCATCACCTCCTCGAACCCCAGCAGGCCGTAGAACGTGCGGTTCTCCTCCAGGTCGTCGCACTGGAGGTCGGGGACGACGCGGCGTACGGACACGGGCGCTCCTTCGGGCCGGGACGGACCGCTGCCGGGCCCTGGGGCGGCAACGGGGGCGACGACCGGATTCTGCCGCGCGGCGGCCCGCAGCGCCCCCCTGTCCGCCGCCGAGCGTCCGGGGGAGGCATGCCCACCGCCCGGGCTCCCACCCGCCCGCAGCACCCCTCACCCGCCCTTGTCCGGACAATGTGACCTCCGGACTTCCCGTCATCTGCCCGGGCGGATACGCTCGCGAGCGTGGGGAAACGCGAGAGTGAAGACGCCCCGGGCGCCGGGAGCACCGTTCAGTTCAGCGTGGACCGGAGCAGTCCGGTCCCGTTGTATTTCCAGCTGTCCCAGCAGCTGGAGGCCGCGATCGAGAACGGCCAGCTGGCCCCCGGCAGCCTGCTCGGCAACGAGATCGAGCTGGCCGGCCGGCTGGGGCTGTCCCGGCCGACGGTCCGGCAGGCCATCCAGTCGCTGGTCGACAAGGGCCTGCTGGTGCGCCGCCGCGGCATCGGCACCCAGGTCGTCCACAGCCAGGTCAAGCGGCCGCTGGAGCTGAGCAGCCTCTACGACGACCTGGAGGCGGCCGGTCAGAAGCCGGCCACCCGGGTGCTGCTCAACACCACCACCGAGGCCGACGCCGAGGTGGCCGCCGCGCTGGGGATCGCCGAGGGCGCGGAGGTCGCGCTGGTCGAGCGGCTGCGGCTGACGCACGGCGAGCCCGTCGCGCATCTGCGCAACCACCTCCCCGCGGGGCTGCTCCGGCTGGAGACCGCCGCGCTGGAGGAGACCGGCCTGTACCGCCTGATGCGGTCGGCCGGCATCACCCTGCACAGCGCCCGCCAGGCCGTCGGCGCCCGTGCCGCCACCACGGAGGAGGGCGCCCGGCTCGACGAGCCCGAGGGCGCCCCGCTGCTCACCATGCAGCGGACGACGTTCGACGACACCGGGCGCGCGGTCGAGTTCGGCTCGCACGTCTACCGCGCCTCCCGCTACGCCTTCGAATTCCAGCTGCTGGTCCGTCCCTGAGCGGTGGGCGGAGCCTCTCGGGGGGCGTCCTAGAGCGGCCCCGGCCGCCTTCGCACGTCGTTACACGTGCCGTCCGCCGGGCGATTTCTCCCCTGATGCCCGCACTGTCGGGGCCCCTGCGCCCCTCCTCGTCAGAATGTTCTGACAAACCATTGACGCGGCTCCGTGCGCGCCGTTACAAACTCCTCCAACCGCATTCCGGCGGCCGGGAGAAAAGGCGGTCCACGATGAACGGCGTGCGTTCGACGAGTCCCCGCACTGTCCGCGGCGGCGCGGTGCGCAGGGCCGCCGCCTTACTGACCACCCTCGCGCTCGCGCTGGCCACCGGATGCGGCGCCCAGGACTCCCCGGACACCGGCGTCGGAGCGGGCAAGGGCGCCCCGCACATGACGATCGGGATGGTCAGCCACTCCGGCGACGGCGACACCTTCTGGGACATCGTGCAGAACGGCGCGGAGCGGGCGGCCGCCAAGGACCACGTGACGTTCCTGTACGCCCACGACAAGGAGGGCGCCCAGCAGGCCGCGCTGATCCAGTCGTACATCGACCAGAAGGTGGACGGGCTGATCGTCACCCTCGCCAAGCCCGAGGCCGTCCGGGCGGCCGTCCGCAAGGCCGTGGCGCACGGCATACCCGTCGTCACCATCAACTCCGGCGGCGAGTTCTCCCGGGCGTACGGGGCGCTGGCGCACATCGGCCAGGACGAGTCGGTGGCCGGCCGCGCGGTCGGCGACGAGCTGAACCGGCGGCACGCGAAGAAGGTCCTGTGCGTCGTGCACGAGCAGGGCAACGTGTCCCTGGAGGACCGCTGCGCGGGTGTCCGCAAGGCGTTCCACGGGACCGTCGAGAACCTCGATGTCGACGGCACCAACGCGCCGGCCTCGCAGTCCTCCATCGAGGCGAAGCTGCAGTCCGACACGTCCCTCGACGCGATCGTCACGCTCGGTGCGCCGATGGCGGCGATCTCGGTCAAGGCCAAGGAGCAGGCCGGCAGCTCCGCGCGGATCGCGACCTTCGATCTGAACTCCGCCGTCGTCAAGCTGCTCAAGGCCAAGGACGTCACCTTCGCCGTCGACCAGCAGCCCTACCTCCAGGGCTACGAGGCGGTGGACCTGCTGTGGCTGCACCGCACCAACGCCGATGTGCTCGGCGGCGGAAAGCCGGTGCTCACCGGGCCCGCGCTGGTCACCGCGAAGGACGTACCGAAGCTCACCGAGTACACCGGGCGGGGCACCCGGTGAGGCCCCGGCGCGGAGGGGGCCACCCCATGAACCGGGACAGATCACCGGTAACGGATACTTGGCCGGTTGATCCGGCCCGACCGGTGCCGCCGCACGGCGTCTCACCGGTACGTACCGGGCAATCCGGACAGCGAATACAACCAATGCGGCCGACACGGCAGCATCAGCGGGAAGGGCGAGTCCTCGTGGCACGGGTTCGAAGAAGGGGACGCGTCGTGAGCGCCGTGCTGGCGGCGGTGCTCGGCGCCTCCCTGGCGGGGTGCAGCAGCACCGGAGGCAAGCGCGCCGAGGACGAGCGCGCCGCCCGGGCCGCCGGCGGCAAGGCCGCGGTCAACACCCCCCGGTGGACGTTTGCGATGGTCACCCACTCGGGAGACGGCGACACCTTCTGGGACATCGTCCAGAACGGTGCCCAGCAGGCCGCCGCCAAGGACAACATCAAGTTCCTCTACGGGCACGACAAGGAGGCCCAGCGGCAGAGCGAGCTGGTGCAGTCCTACATCGACCAGAAGGTCGACGGGCTGATCGTCTCGCTGGCCAAGCCCAACGCCATGAAGGACGTGGTGGCCAAGGCCGAGAAGGCCGGCATCCCGGTGATCACGGTGAACTCCGGCGCCGAGGAGTCCAAGGCCTTCGGCGCGCTCAGCCACATCGGCCAGGACGAGACCGTGGCCGGTGAGGCGGTCGGCGAGGAGCTGAACAAGCGCGGCCGCAAGAAGGCCCTGTGCGTGCTGCACGAGCAGGGCAACGTCGGCCACGAGCAGCGCTGCGACGGCGCGAAGAAGACCTTCAAGGGCGATCTGCAGAAGCTGTACGTCGAGGGCACCAACATGCCCGACGTGCAGTCCTCCATCGAGTCCAAGCTCCAGGCGGACCGGGGCATCGACGCCGTCGTCACGCTCGGCGCCCCGTTCGCCGACACCGCCGCCAAGGCCAAGGAGCAGGCCGGCAGCAAGGCCGAGATCGACACCTTCGACCTCAACGCCCAGGTCGCGACCGGGCTCAAGGACGGCTCCCTCGGCTTCGCCGTCGACCAGCAGCCCTACCTCCAGGGCTACGAGGCCGTCGACCTGCTGTGGCTCTACAAGTACAACTCCGATGTCCTCGGCGGCGGCAAGCCGGTGCTCACCGGACCCCAGGTGATCACCAAGAAGGACGCCGCCGCACTGCAGGACTACACGAAGCGGGGGACGCGATGAGCCGGACCGAGACCTCCCCGGCGCAGCCCGCGAAGGGCGACGAACGGCTGCTGCACCGCTCCCTGGCACGCCGGCTGATGGGCCGCCCCGAGCTGGGCTCGGTGGTCGGCGCCGCAGCCGTCTTCCTCTTCTTCTCGATCGTCGCCGAACCGTTCCTCCAGGCCTCCAGCCTCTCCACGGTGCTCTACGCGTCCTCCACGATCGGCATCATGGCCGTGCCGGTGGCGCTGCTGATGATCGGCGGGGAGTTCGACCTGTCGGCCGGTGTCATGGTCGTCAGCTCGGCGCTGATCTCCTCGATGGTCAGCTACCAGATGACCGCCAACACCTGGGTGGGCGTCGGGGTATCGCTGCTGGTCACCCTCGCCATCGGGGCGTTCAACGGACTGCTGCTGACCCGTACGAAGCTGCCCAGCTTCATCATCACGCTCGGCACCTTCTTCATGCTGACCGGCCTCAACCTCGGCTTCACCAAGCTGATCGACGGCACCGTCTCGACGAAGTCCATCGCCGACATGGAGGGCTTCGCCTCGGCCCGCGCGCTCTTCGCCTCGCATCTGACCCTCGGCAGCGTCGACATCCAGATCACCATCCTGTGGTGGCTCGCCCTGGTCGCCGTCGCCACCTGGATCCTGCTGCGCACCCGCGTCGGCAACTGGATCTTCGCGGTGGGCGGCAACGCCGATGCCGCGCGGGCGGTGGGCGTCCCGGTCACCAAGACCAAGATCGGCCTGTACATGGGCGTCGCCTTCGCCGCCTGGGTCTCCGGCCAGCACCTGCTGTTCTCGTACGACGCGATCCAGTCCGGCGACGGCGTGGGCAACGAGTTCCTCTACATCATCGCGGCGGCGGTCGGCGGCTGCCTGATGACCGGCGGCTTCGGTTCGGCGATCGGCGCGGCCGTTGGCGCCTTCATCTTCGGCATGGCGAGCAAGGGCATCGTCTACGCGCAGTGGAACCCGGACTGGTACAAGTTCTTCCTCGGCGCGATGCTGCTGCTCGCCACACTCCTGAACGCATGGGTCCGCAAGCGGGCGGAGGAAAAGGCATGACAGCGCTGGTCGAGCTGGCCGACGTCAGCAAGTACTACGGCAACGTCCGGGCCCTGGAGGGGGTGTCCCTGGAGGTGCACGCGGGGGAGATCTCCTGTGTGCTCGGCGACAACGGCGCCGGCAAGTCCACCCTCATCAAGATCATCGCAGGGCTGCACCGGCACGACGCGGGCTCCTTCACCATCGACGGCGAGGAGACCACCCTGTCCTCCCCGCGCGAGGCCCTGGACCGCGGCATCGCGACCGTCTACCAGGACCTCGCCGTGGTCCCCCTCATGCCGGTGTGGCGGAACTTCTTCCTCGGCTCCGAGCCGACCACCGGCGTGGGCCCCTTCAAGCGGCTCGACGTCCGCACGATGCGCGAGACCACCCGCAGCGAGCTGCTGCGGATGGGCATCGACCTGCGCGACGTCGACCAGCCCATCGGCACCCTCTCCGGCGGCGAGCGGCAGTGCGTCGCCATCGCCCGGGCCGTCTACTTCGGTGCCAAGGTCCTGGTGCTGGACGAGCCGACGGCGGCGCTCGGCGTCAAGCAATCCGGCGTCGTCCTCAAGTACGTCGCGGCCGCGCGGGACGCCGGGCTCGGCGTGGTGTTGATCACCCACAACCCCCACCACGCCTACCTCGTCGGGGACCGCTTCGTGCTCCTCAAGCGCGGCACGATGGCCGGCAGCCACGCCAAGTCGGAGATCACCCTGGAGGAGCTGACCCGCCAGATGGCGGGCGGCAGCGAGCTGGAACAGCTCAGCCACGAGCTGGCCCGCACCGCGACCCCGGAATTCCCCGGAGGCCACCGGCCCGACTGAGCTCCGTGGGAGATGCCACGCCCCGCACCGCCTCCGAGCTGTGCGGGGCGCATCACTGTCCGTCGCGATGCGCCGGACGCCGCCCGTGATGCACAATCGCAGCGAACCAGCACATCGAGGCCCCGGCCTCCCGAGACCCGCAGGGACGAGACGACTCTTGCGCGCACACAGCCGCCGCGACGGCGAAGAGGTGGGTCGATGAGCATGTACCGCGACCGGGTACACCGCGGATCCGCCCGGGCCACCGTGCTGCGCACGGTCGGCACCCGCGAGCGGCGCTCGCATCTGACCGCCCCCCGGGTGCCCACCGTCGGCATCGACATCGGCGGCACCAAGGTCATGGCGGGCGTGGTCGACGCCGACGGCACCATCCTGGAGCGGGTGCGCACCGAGACGCCGGACAAGTCCAAGAGCCCCAGGGTCGTCGAGGACACCATCACCGAGCTGGTCCTCGACCTCTCCGACCGGCACGACGTGCACGCGGTCGGCATCGGCGCCGCCGGCTGGGTCGACGCGGACCGCAGCAAGGTCCTCTTCGCCCCGCATCTGAACTGGCGCAACGAACCGCTGCGGGACCGCCTCGCCGGCCGCCTCGCGGTGCCGGTCATGGTCGACAACGACGCCAACACCGCTGCCTGGGCGGAGTGGCGCTTCGGCGCCGGACGCGGCGAGGACCACCTCGTCATGATCACCCTCGGGACGGGCATCGGCGGCGCGATCCTGGAGGACGGCGCGGTCAAGCGCGGCAAGTACGGCGTGGCCGGTGAATTCGGCCATATGCAGGTCGTCCCCAGCGGCCACCGCTGCCCCTGCGGCAACCGCGGCTGCTGGGAGCAGTACAGCTCCGGCAACGCCCTGGTGCGCGAGGCCCGCGAGCTGGCCGCCGCAGACTCCCCGGTCGCGTACAACATCATCGAGCGGGTCGGCGGGCAGATCGGCGACATCACCGGACCGCTGATCACCGAGCTGGCCCGGGAGGGCGACGCGATGTGCGTCGAGCTCCTCCAGGACATCGGCCAGTGGCTCGGCGTCGGCATCGCCAACCTCGCCGCCGCCCTCGACCCCTCCTGCTTCGTCATCGGCGGAGGCGTCAGCGCCGCCGACGACCTGCTGATCGCCCCGGCCCGGGACGCCTTCCGGCGCCACCTCACCGGCCGCGGCTACCGACCCGAAGCCACCATCGCCAAGGCCCAGTTGGGACCCGAGGCCGGTATGGTCGGCGCCGCCGACCTGGCCCGCCTGGTGGCCCGCCGCTTCCGGCGCGCCAACCGGCGCCGCGTCGAGCGGTACGAGCGCTACGAACGGACCGGCCGCCGATGACCGACACCGACCTGCACCCCCTGCACGACGACTCGTCCCCCGACCAGCAGCCGCCCCGCGTCAAGCGCCGGCGCCCCGTGCTGATGGCGCTGATCGTCTTCCTGCTGATCGCGATCCCGGCCGGCTACATCGTCATCTCCGCCGAGCAGAGCCGCGACAGCGGCGAGGGCAAGGAGGCGGAGGCCGCCGCCACCGGCCTGACCAACGCCTTCCCCTCCAAGGTCCAGCAGCGCACCTACAACGTCCCGGTCCCGATCGGCTCCACCCCGGTCTACTACTACGAGACCAACTCCTGGCAGACCAGCTCGCTGTTCGTCCAGTTCCGCACCAACGACTGGGGCCTGGAGCACTACCTCAACGCCCTCGGCACCAGCACCGCCGCCCTCAAGAAGGACCGGCACACCATCCCCCCGGGCCAGGCCTCCAAGGTCGGCTGGGAATTCGACGACGACCTCCCCTGGTCCGGCGCCACCACCACGGACCGCCCCCCGCGCCCCTCGCAACGCATCATGGTCAGCTATGACGAGCCCGGGCATCCGGTGGTTTATACGGTCTCTACTGTGAAGTTCTGACCCACGAGGTCAGAGGTGCCGCCATGGGCGCCGCCCGCTCGGCCTGTTCGTGCCCGGGCCACCGGAAGACCAGGCGGGAGGAGGCCTTGTCCAGGAGGTGGCCGGTGGGGAGCGCGTGGTCAGGGGTGCCGGCGGGATGGACGGTCATCTGCGGGTAGCCGGCCCCGCGTACATGCCGGTCCCAGGCCCGTACGCAAGCGGCCATGCGCTCTGCCAGGGGCGCGCCGGCCGGGCCGAGGGCATGGACGACGAATTCTGAGCGGCGCTCCTCGGCGGTCTCCCCGTCCTGGACCAGGACGTGCGTGAGGTAGGCGAGCGAGCCGTCCTCGACCGTGGCAGCGGCGTCCGCGCCGCGCGGGACGGCGGCCAGGCCGGTGTCCCGGGAGCGGTCGAGGGCAAGGCGGCAGAACCCCGGAAGTGTGGTTGCCGCGTAGAGCTGGAGGGTCTCGAAGGACTCCCTCCCCGCGACGGTGACGCCGGTGCGCACCTCGTGCCGTGGACCGCGCAGCGCGTCCTCGACGCCGGCCGCATCCGGCGCTGTTCCGTCCTCATGGCGCAGGTGGAGTTCGCCGCCCGCGAGGGCGATGGCCGGGGTGGCGCGGGCGGTGGCTCCTCGGTCGCGGACGAACCCGCAATACGTCCAGTCCCGTGCGTGCAGCACCTCCCCATGACGCCGGAAGGCGATGGCGCGGGTGTAGCCGTGCATCTCCAGCGGGAGCACCAGGTAGCGGCCCTCGGCGAGCTGTTCGCGCCACGCGGGCGCGATGTCCCAGCAGTTGTGCGTGATCACGCTGCCGTCGAACCCGCCGGACGGCATGTGCCGGGGCGCGCCCTGACTGCCGTCGCCGAGGAGAACGGTCACCCGCCCGCTGCCGGCCTCGGTGGTGAAGCGCCGGGTGCGATGGACGATGTACGGGTCGATGTCCACGGTGACGACCTGCCCGGCCGGGGCGATGACGTGGGCGAGCAACTCGGCGTGGTAACCGCCGGAGCCCGCTTCGAAGAGGGTCATCCCTGGTTCCGGACGCAGCTTTTCGATCATGTCGGCCTGTAGCCAGGGCGCGGAGACGGAACTGACGGCCTGCCCGTCGTCGTCCCGTCGGGTGACGACGGCAAGGCCGTCGTCATAGGCGGCGCGCAGGGGGCTCTCCGGAGTGAACCGGTGGCGCGGCACCGCCCTGAGCGCGCTCTGGACGGCGGCCGAGGGTGCCCAGCCGCCGGCGATGACTCGCTCGGCCATCTCCTGTCGCAGGCGCACCGCTTCGGCCGGCTCACCCCCGACGGCCGGAGGGGCGACGGCGTGCGGGTAGGCGTGCACCGGCGGCAGGCCGGGCAGGAGACCGGGCCACACCGCCTCCAAGGCCTGAGCGGAGGGCGCGAAGAGGGCGCCACCGCCGGCCAGGGTGTGCAGGTCGTGCCACTCCCACCGCCGGAAGTGGTGCGGCTCGGTCACGACGGGCGTGCCGTGCCAGGCGCTGATTCGGACCACCGCGGACAGGCGCCGCACGTCCGCCCGGTCATCGTGGAGGATCGTCAGCAGGTGTGCGTTGCCGGGCGCGGCCGTCAGGCCGGTCTCCTCGGCCAGTTCCCGCACCGCCGCCGCGGTCAAGGACTCTCCCGTCTCGACGCGCCCGCCGGGCAGCTCCCACATGCCCCGCGTCGACCGGCCCAGCAGCACCCGGCCGGAGTCGTCGGTGACCACCGCGCACACACCGACCACGGACTGCGGCTCCGGTCTGCCCTTCTCCACCGCCGCGTAGGCGCTCTTCGGGCCACGCAGTACGAGGACCGCCAGGCCCTCCGCGTCGAACCGCTCCACCTGCGACCACCCCTCGGTCAGCAGGCTGATCTCCTCCTCGTCCAGCGCGATGTGCCGCCGCTCCTGCGGAGTGGTCGCCACGACGGGCGTGATGACCACCAGCGCACCGCCCGCCCGAAGCCGCGCACCGAGGCTGTGCAGGACCCGGGAGCGGTCGTGCAGGAAGGCGAACACCAGGCGCAGGGTGATCAGGTCGTAACCGTCGTCGCTCAGCTCTGCCGGCTCGTCGTGCTCGATGTCCAGGCACAGCCACCGCACTCGTCCGGCATCCGCCCGTTCCTTCCGGGCCCGGGCCAGGGCGCCCTCGGCGAAGTCGACCGCGTCTACGGTGTAGCCGAGTTCGGCGAGGAAGGCGGCGAGTTCGCCGGTTCCGCAGCCCAGCTCCAGCGCGCGCCCGCCGTCAGGAGCGGGGGTGTGCCGAGTGAGCAGGTTCCGTTCGCTGTCGCGGAGCGGACGGAATCCGCCGCCGTCGTCGTAGTGCTGAGACCACTGGGTCCGGTCGTATGCCACGGTCGTTCGCTCCTTGTCAGCAGTCGATGTACGGCGGTTCTTGGGTGATGGGGGCGCAGACGCATGCTGCGGTGGGCTCGGTGCCCGGCCTCTCCGCGGTCACGACCAGCCCACCTCCGTGTAGCGGCGGCCCGCGCGGATGCCCTCGATGGCGGCCCGGGTGTAGGGCACGAGCGGCGCCGGGAGCGCGTCCGGGTGCCACCAGTCCCAGCCCGTGCACTTGTCGGGCTCCCGGATCTCCGGAGTCCCCGCCCAGCGACGGGCCCGGAACACCATCTGCATCCGTGGCCGGCCGCCCGCACCGTGCACGAGGTGGACGACATGGGCGAGTTCGACCGTGCCGGGGTCGATCACCAGCCCCGCTTCCTCGTGAGCCTCGCGCACGAGGCAGGACACGGCGGACTCCTGCTCACAGTGGCCCGCCAGGAAGTGCCAGGTGGACCCCGCGTAGGCGGAGTCGGGGTGGCGCAGACCGAGCAGCACCTCGCCGTCCACGTTCTCCACGTACAGATGGACACCGACGACATTGAGGACGGTGCCTACGCCCCTGACCGCGCCCGTGCTCGCCGCCGGGGAGGCGTCCGCGCATCGCGCGGCAGAGTGCAGCTCGGCGTGGCGGCGGATCAGGGCGAGGGTCGAGGGGGACATCCGAAGGCGCGGCATCACATCCGGCCGGAACCAGTGCAGCATGACGCCCTCGGTCAGCGGCAGCGTCGCGGGGTCGCCGGTCCATCGCCCGGCGAAGATCTGGATCGGGACGGCGGTGCCGTCGTCGCTGTGTGCTTCTTCCACGGCGAAGGGGGCGAGGTCGGGGATGTCGAGGCCAGCCTCTTCGCGCAGTTCGCGCCGGACCGTCTCCGCCAGGGTCCGGTCGCCTGGTTCACGGCCGCCGCCGAGCAGGGACCACGCCCCCGGCTCCCAGATCCCGGGAATGTCGTCCCGCAGATGCAGCAGGTAGGCGCCGGCCCCGTCGTGGATCAGGGCCGAGGCGTTCGCCGTCTCCGCCCTCGGCGCAGTGGGGGAAGGGAAGGTGGGCTGTGGCGTCTTGTCGTTCACGGGTGCACCGTCCTGGAGTCGGAGGCTGTAGGCGCGGTCCGGTAGCCGGCCGCCTGGAGGGTGAACATCTGGGCGTAGTCGCCCCCGAGGGCCATGAGTTCTGGGTGGGATCCGCACTCGGTGATGCGGCCGTCGTCGAAGACGTAGATGCGGTCGCAGTCGACGACGCTCGCCAGCCGGTGGGAGATCAGCACGGTGATCTGGTCGGCGCGGAGCTTGCCGCGCAGCACGGCCTGGTAGACGTCGTGTTCGGCACGCGGGTCCATGCTCGCGGTCGGCTCGTCCAGCAGCAGTACCGGCGCGTCCTTGTAGAGCCCGCGGGCCACGGCGATCTTCGCCCACTGGCCGGCCGACAGCTCCTGGCCGTCACGGAACCGCTTGGACAGCAGGGCCTGCCAGGTGCCGGGCAGGCCGGCGATGACCTGTTCGGCACCGGAGGACCGCGCGGCGTCCAGCGCCCGCTGCGGTTCGGCCTCGGTGAGTGTGCCGCGCGAGACCGTGAGGTTGGCCAGCGCGCTGAAGGGGAAGCGCACCGGGTCCTGCAGCACGGTGGCCACCCGCTGCTGGAGGGATTCGGTGTCCAGCTCCGCGGCATCCACCCCGTCCCACCGGACCGTCCCCTTCTGCGGGTCATAGAGGCCGGCGATCAACCGTGAACAGGTGCTTTTGCCCGACCCGTTGAGGCCGACGAACGCGACGGTCTCCCCGGCGTTCAGGGTCAGGGAGATGTCATCGAGCGCCGGGCTGTCCTTGCCGGGGTAGGTGTAGCTGACGTTCCGCAGCGTGATGGTTTTGACGGTCTCGGGTGCCTTCCGCTGTCCGCGGCGGGGTTGCAGCGAGCGGCACCGTTCCTGGAAGGCGAGGAGGTCGCTGACCCACATCGCGTGCTCGTAGACCAGGTGGGCGACATCGACGAACCGGGTCAGGGAGGTCTGGCAGGCCTGGATGGCGATCACCGCTCCGGCGCCGGCCGCCAGCGGGAGCCACCCGGCGACCAGCATGGCCCCCAGCGCGAGGTAGGTGACGCCGGCTCCGATCCCGCCCAGGCCGCGGCCGGCCAGCGTGAGGAGGGCGGCACTGACACCCAGGCGGGTGTCCTCCTCGGCGATGCGCGTGGTGAGGCGATGATGCTCGTCGAGCAGGGCTCGTTGGGCGGTGTCGGCGCGCAGTTCGGCGGCCGAGTCGCGGTCCAGCAGGAGCCAGGAGAAGACCCGCACCCGGCGCTGCAGAGCGTTCCACCGCTGGAAGCTGTGAAAGCGCGCCCGCGCGGTGCGCACGGCGGCCGCCCCGACGGGCAGGACGGACAGCGGAAGCAGCGGCAGGAGCAGCGGGTGCAGGACGGTCAGGACGCCGGCCGTGCCGATCAGGCCGAGGAAGGCGGAGGCCAGGGAGACGACCTGGCCGACGATCTGCCGGGCGTAGAAGAGTCCGCGGTCATTGGCCCGGTAGACATCGTCGTGCCAGTCGGCGTCGTCGACCACCTCCAGGCTTACGTGGGCGGTCAGTTGGAGGAAATCGCTCTCCAAGGAGGTGCGGATCTTCGGGGTCACGCGGGCCTGCGCGACGGCGACCCCGGCTTCGAGCAGAGCCCGGGCGGAGAGGAACGCCACCACGAGCAGGATCTGCGGCACGGCCGAGCGGACCTTGTCCGGGGTCGGGCCCTGGGCGAACAGCTGATGCAGCACGGCCACGGACGCCGCCAGACCGAACGCGGACATCGCCGCGGACACCAGCTGGAGCACCACCACGGCCACGGTGGCGGGCCGGTCGGCCCGCCACGCCAACTGGCCGATCTGACGCACGATGCGGGGAAGCCGGCCGAGGATCTGCCCGACCGTCGCCTTCGCCGCGGCCCCGTCGTAGATCGCCCAGTACGCCTCCTTCATGTCGTCGGCGATGTCCCCGCTCGCCGGCCCGGCCGACATGACCGTCGGCGGCGGCGTCAGGTTCTCGGAGCGGGGCGCGGGCACCTTCCCCTGCGGCCCCGGCGCGTCGTCGGCGGCGGCCGTCCCGCTCATGCCGCCCACCTCGCATTCGGGCGTGATGAGCGCCGAGCGGCATACCGGCGAGCGTCAACCCGGTGCACCGAGGAGGGCTGGAGCGGGCGGAGGCGCACTGGGCGATGTTCGAACGCGGCGGGTCCGGTCACAGGCATGGCTACGGGATTCACGGTTCCTCCGAGAGAGCGCGATGAGTACAGGTGCTCTAAGAACAGCCCCGGATCGTGCCCCGTAACGGGTGCAGCGGAGGCAGATGTTGAACGCATGTTCTGGTCTCGGGTGTGGGGTGTGCGGGGGTTGGCCTGCGGACGCCCATGGGTACTCGAACAGCGCGCTTCGCTCTTTCGGGGTATTGCGTCGCAGGCGCGTCCTAAGAACCGCGGAGGCTTCGCCCAGTCCGGATCGGGCCGCAGTCATCCGCTGTCGGCACCTGATCGCGACGGCTCCCGGATGGGTGAATTCGGGAGTTCGGCCGCTCCCGGGGGTCGGCAGGGGCGTTGGGCCGGGCGGATTGGCGGATGATCGCTCTTCGGGAGTCCGCTGGTCATCTCTGTACGCGTGCTTGAGGAGAGGTCGCCGTGGCTGCCGTTGAACTTCCCGGTCCTGATTCGTTGTTGCGTCGCACGTTGGGGGAGTGGCGGATCGGGTTGGTGGCGTGGCGGCTGCTGGTGCTCCAGACCGCGGATCCGGCGGTGGCCGCCGGGATGGATCGGTTCTCCACCTACCGTGCGCATCCGTGGCGGCGTGTCGAGCACACCATGGACAGCGGGCGGCGGCTGTTCTTCTCCGACCGTGAGGGGCTGCGCCGTGAGGTCGCCCGTCTGGAGCGCACGCACCGCCGGCTGGCCGGGACCGACGAGCAGGGCCGGGCGTTCACCGCGTCGGATCCGGCGGTGCGGGTGTGGGTACTGGTCACCCTGTACGAGTGCATGACGGCGATGCGGGAGTTGTCCGGGCGCCCGCTGGCGCCGTCCGAACTGGAGCGGATGTACGGGGAGTTCCGCGCGGTGTGTGCCGAGTTCGACCTCGCCGACGACCTGTTCCCGGCCACCGCCGCCGACGTGCCCGCGTACATGGACCGCACGATCCGCGAGCGCCTCGAATACAGCGAACCCGTGCGCTACCTGCTCTTCGACATGCTCCGGCAGGCACCCGCACCCCGCCGCCTCGGCCGTCTGAAGCCGGCCTGGCCGCTGGTGCGCACGGTGGCCGCCCACGCGATCGGTGCGCTGACCGTCGCGGACCTGCCGGAAGCCTTCCGCGAGCGCTTCCGCCTGCGCCGCACCCGCCGCGCGGCCCTGCTGTCCTTCCTCCTGCACCGTGGCATGCGGGTGCTGATGAACGCGCTGCCCGAGGAGCGCCGCTACCGCACCTCACCGGCGGGCAACTCCCCGACTCCGCAGCCTGCCACTGACTCCACCGCCTCCTCCGACCGTCCATCGGCGACGCGGCCGGTCCGGATTCCCGCACCGCGCCGCCGCAAGCGTGCCGATTCCCGCCCGGCGCGGCTGCGGACCTTCTTCCACCAGGTCCTCGACCAGACCGGCGACGGCCGCGTCAGCTCGGCCGACTTGCAGGCCATGGCGCACAACGTGTGCTGGCCGCTCGAACTCACCCCGGAGCGCGAAGCCCGCGTCTACGCCGCCTTCGAGACCTGGTGGCAGCACCTGCGGGCCGGCATGGACGCGGACGGCGACGGTCAGGTGAGCTGCGAGGAGTTCGTCACCGCCATGCTCACCGGGATCGACGCCGGGCCGGGCTACCTCGAACAGGGTGTGCTGGTCGCGGTGCGGGCGATCTTCCACGCCGTGGACGCCGACGGCAGCGGACACCTGTGCGCCGATGAGTACCGCACGGTCTTCGGCGGCTCCCGGGTCCACCCCGCCGAGCTCAACCACGGCTTCCGCCAGCTCGACCATGATGGCGACGGCCGCATCACCGAGGACGAATTCGTCCAGGCCTTCACCGACTACTTCACCGCCCGCACCGACACCACGGCCGGCAGCCAACTCCTCGGACGCCCCTAGCGGCCGAGAGGTGGCCGATGCGTGCGAGGTGACGGGGTGTTCGCGTCAGGGTCAGGTGGTCTCGGGGTCCGCCCGGCCGTGCGTCGTCATCCCGGGGCGGCCGGGACCTCGGCGAGTCGGCGGAGGGTGAGGGCGGCGCCGAAGAGCTGTACGCCGTGTGTGGTGTGCGGGTCCAGGCCGGTGAGTTGGGCGGCGCGGGCGAGGCGGTTGTCGACGGTGTTGGGGTGGACGCTGAGCGCCCGGGCCGTACGGCGTCGGTCGAGGTCGCAGTCGAGGTAGGCGGCGACGGCCTCGATCAGACCCGCGTGGGCCTCCAAGGGGTGCAGCAGCGCGGCCAGTTCGGTGGCGCTGTCCCGGGAGCCGGCCAGGTGGTAGTCGAGGAGTACGTCCTGGAGCCGGTACACGCCGGGGGTGCGGGCGATGGCGGCGATCCGGTGCGCCTGTTCGGCGGCGGCGGGCACGTCCTCCGGGGTGGCCGCGAGGGCGGCTCCCGCGATCACTGGGCGGGACAGGCCGGTGGACAGGTGCCGGACGAGGTCGGCGTGGGGTGTGCCGAGGGGGAGCAGGACATGGCCGCCCTGTTCGTTCGGCAGGCTGAGCGCGCGGCCGTCCGCGGCGGGCGCGAGCCGGATCAGGACCTGGTGGAGCAATCGCCGCGCGGCCACCGGCTCCTGCGCCACCGGGGCGCGGACGCTGAGCACGAGGTAGCCGGGTTCGAGGGGCAGTCCGCAGCGGGCGGCCACCTCCTGCGGCGCGTCACCGCGGAGCAGCGCCGCGGCCAGTTCCCGTCCCGCCGCCTGCCGGCCGGCCAGCCCCAGCAGATACGCCTCGGTGGCCTGCTCGGCCAGGCAGTTGACCGTGGTGAACAGCCGGCGGGTGAGCCACAGCAGGGCGGCCTCCTCCCCGGGGCGGGCGGCGGCCGACAGCGCGTCCGCGACCACCTCTGCGCCGACGTGGTACGCCCTGAGCAGCCCGGTCAGATGGACGCCTTCCGCGGCGCGCTGGGTGGCACGTTCCCGCAGTACCTCGGCGTCGGTGTCGGCGAGGCCCTGCACGCCGCGGAGGAAGCCGCGGAAGGTGTGGCGGGCGGCCGAGGCGATCTCCAGATCCTGCATGTCGTCCGGGAGTCGGTCGAAGCCGGGGACCTCGGCCCGCTGGCGCTCGACGGCCAGCCTGGCCAGGTGGTTGATCCGGGGTTCGACTCGGGCGGCCATCCGGACCACCTGCGCGCGGATGCCCTCGTGGATGTTCTCGCGGATGTCCTCGTCCGGCTCGGGGGCCCCGGTCGGTGACGCGCTGGGTTGTGGCACGTCACAACGATAGGCCGTCCGGCGTGTCCTGCGGACCGATTGTCGCGGCCGGTCGGTGGGACGACAGTGAGGCGAGAGCGACCTGACCTTGTGCTGCGTGGTGCCGGCCCGGCCGGCTCACCCGCATCAGGCCGTCAACCCGGACCACAGCTTGTGAGGAACAACCTTCATGAACGCAACGCGACGACTCCGCCGCTGGGGTGCCGCCGGTGTGGGGGCGGCCGTGCTCGCCCTGTCCGCAGCGCCGGTGGCAGCAGCCCGGGCGAGCACGGCACACCCGGCACCCTCGCCCGCCACCACCGCCGACGCGGTCAAGGCCTATGTCTACGGCTACCCGTTGGTCCTGGCGCGCGCCACCGAGCAGGCGTCCACCAACGTCCGCAAGCCCGACCCGGCGACCCTGCGGGCACCGGTGAACCAGTTCGCCAAGGCGGACCGGGCTCCCGGCCCGGAGTTCCACACCGTGGTGGCCCCGAACGTCGACACCCTCTACACCTCGGCGTGGCTGGACCTGAAGAAGGGGCCGGTCGTGCTCCATGTGCCGGCCACCAAGGGCCGGTACTTCATGATGCCGATGCTCAGTGCCTGGACCGATGTCTTCGCCTCGCCGGGGACCCGTACCACCGGCAGCAAGGCGGGCGACTTCGCCGTCACCGGCCCCGGCTGGCACGGCCGACTGCCTGCCGGAGTCAAGCAGATCAAGTCGCCCACCCGGACCGCGTGGATCCTCGGCCGCACCCAGTTCAACGGCCCCTCCGACCTGCCCGCGGTCAAGGATCTGGTGCGCCACTACACCCTCACGCCGCTCCGCGACCACGGCCACCACCACACCCCGCGGCCGGGCCACGTCGACCCGGACGCCCCCGCCACCTCGCCGGCCGCCCGCGTCGCCGGCATGGACGCGCAGACGTTCTTCTCCCAAGTCGCCTCGTCCATGGCCGACAACCCGCCCGCCAAGAAGGACGCTCCGATGGTGGCCACCCTGGCCCGCTTGGGCATCGTCCCCGGCCGGCCGTTCGACATCAACGCCAAGGGCCCCGCCACGGCACAAGCCTTGCGCCAGGCCGTCCCCGCGGCCCAGAAGAAGATCAAGGCCGCGCTCGCCACGTCCGGGAACGACGTGAACGGCTGGCGGGTCTCGCTCAACCTGGGTGACTACGGCACCCACTACCTGCTGCGCGCGACCACCGCCTGGCAGGGGCTCGGCGCCAACCTCCCCCAGGACGCCGTCTATCCGATCGTCCGCACCGACAGCCGAGGCAGGCCGCTGACCGGAGCCAAGCGTATGTCCTCCACTTCGCCCCGGGGCAGACCCCGCCGGTGAAGGCCTTCTGGTCGCTCACGATGTACGACCCGGACGGCTTCCTGGTCCGCAACCCGATCCACCGCTACGAGGTCGGACACGCCGTCAAGCCGGTCCGCAACAGCGACGGTTCCACGGACATCTACCTCCAGCACGACGCCCCGGCGGGCAAGCGGTCCAACTGGCTCCCCGCACCGAGCGGCCGGTTCTCCATGATCCTGCGCATGTACCGGCCCGAGTCCGCCGTCCTCGACGGCACCTGGTCCCCGCCCGCAGTCACAATGACCAGCTGAGGACCGATTCCAGGGGCTGCCGCCGTCGTGACCCGAAGGCGGCAGCCCCGCGGGTTTCAGCCCTCGCGGGGGGAGAACCCGCCCAGGGCAACGCCGTCGGAGGTGCAGTTCGTGCCGTGGTAGCGGTCCGCGAATGTACCGGTGAGGCCGGTGAACGCGTCGTACGCGTGGTCCAGGGGCAGGTCCTTGCGCACCCTGAACCGCAGCTGCGCGTGGACGGACTCGCGGGGCTTCAGGGTCCTCGGGGCGGGGAGGGTGCCGCCGGCGCTTCCGTTGGCCCGGCGCAGCGTCTTCCAGGCGCGCTGCGAGGTGTCCCAGTACTGCAGATCGCCGTACGGGCTCAGGTCGCGCTCGCCCTCGTTGTAGACGTAACTGCCCAGCTCGGCGCTGACGTCGAACGACCTCAGCTCCTTCGCCGAGGTGTTGGTGAGGGTGGCGGTGTAGGTCGTCCAGTGCGTGCCGAGAGTGATCGACGCGGGTATGCCGACGACACGCCCCACTAAGACGTTGTTCTCGTACTGCCCGTTGCTGACCTCGGAGCACTCCGGGAGTTTCGCGGCGGAGGCCGCCTGGGAGGCGGGCGCGGCGGCCATCGCCAGGGGGAGCAGGGCGGCCGTCGCGGCCGAGACGGACAGAGCGCGGCGCAGTTTCATGAAGGTCTCTTTCCGGTTGGTCGGATTGGACGGATTCCTGGAGCCTTCGTCCCCCGTGTCATGGGGTGCCGAGGCCGTGGATCCCTGGGCTGACTGGTCTTTTGAGGGAAATAATGGGACTTACTCGGTGCCGTCCGTGGAGTCCGGACCGGCCGCGCCCCTCCGGCGGCGCGCGCCGAGCACCGAACCCGCTCCGACCAGCATCGCGGCCCCGCCGATGAGAGCGATCGCCGGGAGCGTGGACGAGGAGCCGGTGACGGCGAGATGGGCACCGCCCTGCGGGCCGGGGCCGGGGCCGGGGCCGGGGCCGGGGCCGGACGAGGACACCGGCCCCGTTGCGGACGTGGCAGCGGGTGCGGCCAGTACGGCGGCGGGCGCGAGCACGGCAGCCGCCGCGGCGGCGGTCAGGGCGCGACGAATCTTCATCCGGCAGACCTCTCGTATCCCAAGTGGCGTCTGGGCGCCGCAGGTTGACGCTCGTCGTGTGCAGGTCCTGCGTGACGCGTGGTGTGCGGGAGTGCGCAGGGTGCGGCGTCGGCGTTCCGCCCTATCGCTCACCCACTGTGGTCCGGGTCACTATCGAGAAGCTGACGCTCCGCTAACGGCCGCCTAACGCCGGGGGCGGGGAGGGGAGGGGGCGCGCGGCTCGTCAGGCGCGGCCCTCGGCGGAACGGGCCGCACCCGAGAGGCGTCGGGGGTGTGCCGGAGGCGGGCCCTTGGAGCCTCGCGGGGTCCCGTACCGCATCTGTCGTGGCGAGAGGTAGCGAAACCCGCTAAATTCGCCCCGCCGACGTGAGTTTTTGTGATATGTGAGAGGGTCTGGCGGGTGAGCGAGACACCACCGAGGCACCTGCAATACCGCTGTGACGGGCCGGAGGACGCCCCCGTACTCGTACTGGGCGCCGCGCTCGGGACCACGTGGCACATGTGGGACCGGCAAATTCCCGAGCTGACCCGCCACTGGCGCGTCATCCGGTTCGACCTGCCCGGGCACGGGGGATCCCCCGCCCACGCGGCGTCCTCCGTCGCGGAGCTGGCCGACCGGCTGATGGCCACCCTCGACGCCCTGGGCGTGGACCGCTTCGGCTACGCCGGCTGCAGCATCGGCGGGGCCATCGGCACCCAGCTCGCGCTCACCCGGCCGCACCAGGTCACCTCGCTGGCGCTGGTCTCCACGTCGTCGCGCTACGGCACCGCCGACTCCTGGCGCCAGCGCGGCGTGGTCATCCGCACCAACGGGCTCGACCCGATCGCCCGCACCGCGCCCGAGCACTGGTTCACCCAGGCCTTCGCCGGCGCCCAGCCCGCCATCGTCGAGTGGGCCGTCCAGATGGTGCGGACCACCGACCCCGGCTGCTACATCGCCGCCTGCGAGGCGCTGGCGTCCTACGACGTACGCTCCTCCCTCGGCCGGGTCGGCGTGCCCACCCTCGTCGTCGTCGGCTCCGAGGACCAGGTCACCCCGACCACCGACGCCCGCGCCCTCGTCGCCGGCATACCCGACGCGAGCCTGGCGCTGGTGCCCGGCACCTCCCACCTGGTGCCCGTCGAGCAGCCCTCGGCCGTCACCGAACTCCTCATCCGGCACTTCTCCACCGCCTGGCACGACAAGCCGGGCCCCGGTGGGCAGGCCGCGATCGGCGCCTCCGCGCCCAAGCCGCAGCTCGCGCCGCCGCCGCCCCCGCAGGGGCCGCCCGCCGCCATAGAGTCCGGTTTCTCGGGGCCGGAGCAGGACCGCGGCGCCACCTACGAGGCGGGCATCAAGGTGCGCCGCGAGGTGCTCGGCGACGCCCATGTCGACCGGGTCGAGGCGGCCGCCGACGACTTCACCGGCGAATTCCAGGACTTCCTCACCCGCTACGCCTGGGGCGAGACCTGGACCCGGCCGGGCCTGGACCGCCGCACCCGCAGCATCGTCACGCTCACCGCGCTGGTCGCCCGCGGCCACCACGATGAGCTGGCGCTGCACACCCGCGCGGCCCTGCGCAACGGGCTGACGCCGATGGAGATCAAGGAAGTGCTGATGCACACCGCCGTGTACTGCGGCGTGCCGGCGGCGAACTCCGCCTTCGCGGTCGCCCGGCGGGTGATCCGCGAGGAGACGACACCGGAGGCCTGAGCGGGCGGCGGCGGGCAGGCGGCACCCCCCGCCGTACGCGGCGGACGCGCCGTACCCCGACGCGCCGTCGTGCGTGCCAACGGGCCGCGCCCCACGGCAGGATGGCCGGTATGGAACTCACGAAGAAGACGCATGCCTGTGTCCGGCTGGAGAAGGACGGGCGGACGCTGGTCATCGACCCGGGTGTGTTCAGCGAGGAGGACGCGGCCGTCGGCGCGGACGCGATCCTGGTCACGCACGAGCACGCCGACCACTTCCACGAGGACCGGCTGCGGGCGGGCATGGAGGCGAATCCGGGCGCCGAGATCTGGACCCTGGCCAGCGTCGCCGAGCAGCTCTCGGCCGCCTTCCCCGGCCGGGTGCACACGGTCGGCGAGGGCGACACCTTCACCGCCGCCGGATTCGACGTGGAGGTGCACGGCCAGCTGCACGCCGTGATCCACCCCGACATCCCGCGCGTGACCAATGTCGGCTTCCTCCTCGACGGCGGTACGGTCTTCCACCCCGGCGACGCCCTGACCGTCCCCGAGGGCCGCACCGTCGACACCCTGCTGCTGCCCGTGCACGCCCCGTGGAACAAGATCGCCGAGATCATCGACTACGTCCGCGAGGTGGCGCCGCGGCGGGCCGTCGACATCCACGACAGCCTGCTGAAGGACCACGCCCGCCCGATCTACGACTCCCTGCTCGACAGGCTGGGCGGCGGCACCGCGCACGGGCGCCTGACCCCCGGCACCGGCACCGCGCTCGGCTGAGGGGCCCGCTGTCGGTCCCCCGCTGTAGGTTGGCAGACATGCGCATCGCGACCTGGAACGTCAATTCGATCACCGCCCGCCTCCCGAGGCTGCTGGCCTGGCTGGAGAGCTCCGGCACGGATGTGCTGTGCCTCCAGGAGACCAAGTGCACCGCCGAGCAGTTCCCGCGGGAGGCGCTGCGCGAGCTGGGCTACGAGGCCGCGGTGCACGCCGACGGCCGCTGGAACGGCGTGGCCCTGCTGTCCAGGGTCGGCCTGGAGGACGTCGTCACGGGGCTGCCCGGCGGCCCGGAGTACGACGGCGTGCAGGAGCCGCGGGCCGTCTCGGCGACCTGCGGCCCGGCCCGGGTGTGGTCGGTCTACGTCCCCAACGGCCGCGAGGTCGACCACGCGCACTACGCGTACAAGCTCGGCTGGTTCGAGGCGCTGCGGACGGCCGTCGCCGAGGACGCGGCGGGCCCCCGCCCGTTCGCGGTCCTCGGCGACTACAACGTCGCACCGACGGACGAGGACGTCTGGGACCCGGCCGCCTTCGTGGGCGCCACCCATGTCACCCCCGCCGAGCGGGCCGCGCTGGCCGCCCTGCGCGACGCGGGCCTGTCGGACGTCGTCCCGCGCCCCCTCAAGTACGACCACCCCTACACCTATTGGGACTACCGCCAGCTCGCCTTCCCCAAGAACCGCGGGATGCGCATCGACCTGGTCTACGGCAACGAGCCGTTCGCCAAGGCCGTGTCGGACGCCTATGTGGACCGCGAGGAGCGCAAGGGCAAGGGCGCCTCGGACCACGCGCCGGTCGTGGTGGACCTCGACGTCTAGGGGGTCTCATTCGGGCCCTGGGGGACCAGAGCCCGGAGGTCCACCGCGTCGCCGAGTGCCCGGAGCCCGGCGTCGCCGGGGTGGAGGTGGTCCCCGCTGTCGTAGGCGGGGAGCAGCCGCTGCGGCAGGTGCGGATCGCGCAGCACGGCGTCGAAGTCCAAGGTGGCGTCGAAGGCGCCGCCGTTGTCGCGGACGAAGGCGTTGACGGCCTGGCGGCGAGCCTCGACGTCCGGGGTGCAGTCGGGGTAGCCCGCGCAGGGCGCCACGCTCGCCACCAGCACCCGCAGCCCCCGGGCGTGTGCCCGCCCCGCCAGCTCCCGCAGACCGGCGATGACGTCCGCGGCCGGGGTGCCCGCGCGCAGGTCGTTGATGCCCTCGAAGACCACCACCGTCCGCGCCGCGGGCTGGGGCAGCACGTCCCGCTCCAGCCGGTGCCCGGCGCTGACCCCGCCGGTGTCGCCGCTGACCCCGTCGCCCGGATAGCGGTCGGTGACGATGCGGTTCGCCGAAATGCCCTGGTTGAGCACGCCGTAGCGGGGCACCGCGTGCTGTGCCGCCAGGCGGCGGGCCAGCACGTCCGGCCAGCGCCGGTTGGCCCCGGCGGTCGACTTCACGCCGTCGGTGATCGAATCACCCAGCGCCACCACCGAGCCGGGGCCGCCCCCGACGTCGACACCCGTCAGGAACGGCCAGAGCGTGATCGTCTCCGGGAAGGCCGCGCCGCCCGCGTCCGCGGTGCGGTCGCCGCCGCCCGCCACGCTCAGATACGACAGCTGGGCCGCCTCCTGGTGCACCGGCGCCGCCGCCACCGTCCCCGGCAGATGCAGGCTCACCAGCAGATCGGTGCCGGTCGGGACGGTGAAGGCCGCCGGATCGCTGAACGCCTCGGCCCCCGCCGGGACCCGGACCCCCCGGTGCCCGCCGCCGAAGGTCAGCGGCACCGGCGCGCCCCGCGCCGCCGCGCCCGTGCCGCGCACCGCGATACTGGCCGCCGCGATCTCCACCGGCGCGGCGGCGAAGGTGTTGGCCAGCCGGATCCGCGCCCGGGGGCCGCCCGCGCCGCTGTGCACCACCAGCCGCAGCGTGCGGTCCGTCCAGGGGCCGACCGCCCGGTAGCCCGCCGTGCTCGCCGCCCAACTCCCGGTCCGGCCGCGCCCGGTGTCCCGCACGGCCACCGCGAACACGTGCAGTACCGCCGCCCCGGACGCCGTCGGCAGCACCACGGAGCGCACCTCCCGCCCGGCCCGCAGCGGGACGGTCACCGCGTACAGCCGCGCCGGCCCGGCCGACTGCCCGCCGGTGGCGTGGTTGAGGTGCGGCAGGGCCACCGCCTTGGTGGCGAGGGGCCCCGACCGCCAGTCGGGCGCGGTGAGTTCATAGCCGCTGCGTGAACCGTCGCGGTAGCGGACGGTGCCGGTGCCGCCGGTGGCGGCGCCGGTGGCGGCGACCAGGAAGGTGAGCGCCTCGCCCCGGCCGCGCAGCGCGACCTGCTGGCCGTGCGCCACCACGTTGTCCGGGGCGCCGGGCGCCGTGCGCGGCAGGGTCAGCCGGGCCCCGTCCAGCGTCAGCACGCCGCCGGGTGTCCAGCCGGCCGCCGCCAGGTCCTGCGCGGACAGCGAGCGGCCCGCTCCGTCGAAGTCGGCCGCGTCCGGCCGGGCGTCGGCACTGACCGCCCGGTTGTCGAAGAGCGCCGGCAGCGGGCGGGGTGCGGCGGCAGCGGCACGGGCCGGACCGGCCGCGGTGGCGGGCAGGGCCGCCGCGGTGAGCAGCAGGAGCAGGGCGGTGGCCGCTCGTCGTGGACGCATCGGTCGGTATCCCTCCGGAAGGGCGCCAACGGGCAGGTGGGAGCCGTGATCTTGCCGGAACGGCGTGGGGCGCGGGCTCCCGTGGACCCGGCGGATGCGATCCGGGCGCCCCGAAGTTAGGGACCCGCCGGGGGTGCGTCAAGGTGACGAACGGGCCAGGTCCGCGCCGCGCGCCTGTGGCCCCGGCCACAGGTCGGGTGGGACCCTGCACACCATGAACATGTCTTTCCTGGACCGGTGGCGCAGGCGTCAGCGGGCGGACCGGTCCGTTCCGCTCGCCGAGTCGGTGCGGGCCGACCCCGAGAGCGTCGTGGAGCTGCTGTCCGAGTGCGGGCTGCTGCGGGCGCAGGCCGCCACGGCCGGGGTGGAACTGGACGATTCCGTACGGTCGTTGGAGGCCCTGGACCAGCTGCAGCCCGTGTGGCGGGACGATCCGGAGGTGCTGCCCTGGCTCGGCAACGACGCCGGTCTCTACCTCGGCACGGTACTGGTCCGCACGGTGCGCGGCGCCGTGTGGCACGTCTGGCCGGACGGGCAGCCGGTGGTGCGGCTGGCGTCCGGGCGGGAGATCGATGTGGTGGAGGCTGGCCACGAGTGGGCCGACACCGGCGCCCCCGAGCTGTCCCAGCTCTACGCCGAGGTCTCCGAGTCCTGACGGCCGCGGCGGCCCCGGGCTCGCAGGGGAACGCACCCGCTGCCGTCCGGAGAGCGGCCCCCGCCGAGCCGCCGGGAGTTCCGCCGTAGCCCTGAATTATGCGCCCATCTCCACGCGTACGTGCGTGTCAGTGGGGAAGTGCCCCATTCGCCCCGGTAAGTTGCGGGCTCCGCGCTGTACGGATGAGAGTGGGCAGGTCTGCATATGGCCGGTGATGCGCTGATTGAACTGCGCGGGGTCAACAAGCACTACGGAGCACTGCACGTCCTGAAGGACATCGACCTCACCGTCGGCCGCGGCGAGGTGGTCGTGGTCATCGGGCCCTCCGGGTCCGGGAAGTCCACGCTGTGCCGGGCCATCAACCGGCTGGAGACCGTGGAGTCGGGCACCATCACGCTGGACGGCCGGCCGCTGCCCGAAGAGGGCCGGGCGCTGGCCCGGTTGCGGGCCGAGGTCGGCATGGTCTTCCAGTCCTTCAACCTCTTCGCGCACAAGACCGTACTGGCCAATGTGATGCTCGCGCCGATGAAGGTCCACAAGGCGAAGAAGGACGAGGCCGCCCGGCGCGCCCGCGAACTCCTCGACCGCGTCGGACTCGCCTCCCAGGCCGACAAGTACCCGGCGCAGCTCTCCGGCGGCCAGCAGCAGCGCGTCGCCATCGCCCGCGCCCTGGCGATGGACCCGAAGGCGATGCTCTTCGACGAGCCGACCTCCGCGCTCGACCCGGAGATGATCAACGAGGTGCTGGAGGTCATGCGGCAGCTCGCCCGGGACGGCATGACGATGGTCGTGGTCACCCATGAGATGGGCTTCGCCCGCTCCGCCGCCCACCGCGTGGTGTTCATGGCCGACGGCTGCATCGTCGAGGACCGCACCCCCGAGGACTTCTTCACCGCGCCGCGCAGCGAACGGGCCAAGGACTTCCTCTCCAAGATCCTCAAGCACTGAACGGGGGCGCCGCGATGCCGCACCGTCACTCCTCGCCCCCGCGCCGCGCCCTGGTGGCGCTGCTGCTCGCCGTGCTCGCGCTGGCCCTCGCCGGCTGCGGCCGGGAGGGCAGCCCGCCGGTCAAGGGCCCCAAGGGCAGCGAACTCCCGCAGTACCCGGTCGCCCGGAACTTCCGGCTGCCCGCCTCCCCGACCTGGGTGCAGGCCAAGCGCCGCGGCCACCTCGTCATCGGCGTCAAGGAGGACCAGCCCTACCTCGGCGAGAAGGACCCGGCCTCCGGCCGGTACACCGGCTTCGACATCGAGATCGCCAAGATGATGTCCGCCGCGCTCGGCTTCCCGCCCCGCACCATCGAGTTCAAGACGATCGCCTCCGCCAACCGCGAGACCGCCCTGCAGAACGGCCAGATCGACCTGTACGTCGGCACGTACACCATCAACGACAAACGCAAGAAGCTGGTCGGCTTCGCCGGCCCCTACTACCTGGCCGGGCAGTCGCTGCTGGTGCGCGCCGACGAGCACGACATCCACGGCCCCCAGGACCTGGCCGGCAAACGCGTCTGCTCGGCGGCCGGCTCGACCCCCTACCAGCGCATCCAGGCCGACTACCCCAAGGCGGTCCTGGTCTCCTACGACACCTACTCGGTGTGTGTGGACAACCTGCTCACCTACCAGGTCGACGCGGTCACCACCGACGACGCGATCCTGCTGGGCTACGCCGCCAAGGTGCCCGACGAACTGAAGGTGGCCGGCAAGCCGTTCTCCCAGGAGCCGTACGGCATCGGCGTCCCCCGCGGCGACAACGCGCTGCGCCTCGCCCTCGACGACGCCCTCGCCGCGAACGAGAAGAACGGCAACTGGCAGAAGGCCTACGACGCGACCCTCGGCCTGTCCGGGGTGCCCGCCCCCAAGCCGCCCCCGATCGACCGCTACCCGGCGTCCTGACCAGCCAAGGAACCGACCGATGAACGTTCTTCTCGACAACCTCTCGCTCTACGGGCAGGGCCTGCTGGGCACCGTCGAACTCACCGTCTACTCCTCGCTGCTGGCCCTCGTCCTCGGCTTCCTGATGGCCGCGTTCCGCGTCGCCCCGGTCGGCTCGCTGCGGGCCATCGGCACGGTGTGGGTGAACGTGCTGCGCAACACGCCGCTGACGCTGCTGTTCTTCGCGGTGGTGCTGGGCCTGCCGCGCTTCGGCCTGGTGCTGCCCTTCACCCTCTTCGCCGTCCTCGCGCTGGGCTGCTACACCTCGGCCTTCATCTGCGAGGCGGTGCGCTCCGGCATCAACACCGTGCCGACCGGCCAGGGCGAGGCGGCCCGCAGCCTGGGGATGTCCTTTCCGCAGACCCTCGGCGACATCGTGCTGCCGCAGGCCTTCCGGTCCGTCATCCCGCCCATCGGCTCCACGCTGATCGCGCTGGCCAAGAACTCCGCGATCGCCGGCGCCTTCAGCGTCGTCGAGCTGCTCGGGGTCTACAAGCCGCTCAGCGAGCGGGGCTACAGCATCATCTGGACCTTCGTCTGGATCGCCGTCGGCTACCTGCTCGTCACCCTGACCATCAGCGCGCTCTTCCACGTGCTGGAGAAGCGCTACGGAGTGGCCCGATGACCACCGCCCTCTACGACGTCCCCGGCCCGCGGGCCCGGCAGCGCCACCGGCTCTACGGCATCGCCTCGACGGTGGTGATCCTCGCGGTGCTGGCCGGGATCGTCCATCTCCTCTTCACCACCGGCCAGTTCACCGCGGCGAAGTGGACGCCCTTCACCTACCAGGGAATCCAGGACCTGCTGCTCCGCGGCCTCGGCAACACCCTGCGGGCCTTCGGCCTGGCGGCCGTGCTGTCGCTGGCGTTCGGCGCGGTGTTCGCGACCGGCCGGCTCTCCGTGCACCGGGCCGTGCGCTGGCTGAGCACCGTGGTGGTGGAGTTCTTCCGGGCGATGCCCGTGCTGGTCATGATCTTCTTCATCTATGTGGCGCTGAAGGCGGAGCCGCTGGTCGCCCTGGTCGCCGGGCTGACCCTCTACAACGGCTCCGTGCTCGCCGAGGTCTTCCGCAGCGGCATCAACGCCGTCGAGCGCGGCCAGCGGGAGGCCGCCTACGCCCTGGGGATGCGCAAGACGCAGGTCATGACGCAGATCCTGGCGCCGCAGGCGGTCCGGGCGATGCTGCCGGCCATCATCAGCCAGCTGGTGGTCGCCCTGAAGGACACCTCGCTCGGCTACCTCATCACCTACGAGGAGTTCCTGCACGCCGGCAAGCTCATCGCCTCCAACCTCGACTACGACCTGCCGTTCATCCCCGTCGTCATGATCATCTCGCCGATCTACATCGGGATGTGCATGCTGCTGTCCTGGCTGGCCAACTGGGTCGCCCGGCGCCAGCGCCGCAACCCCAAGGTCGAGGCCGTCGAGGTCGCCGCCCCGGAACCGGGCACCCTGCTGCCGGGGGGCACCCGCCCTCCTGCGAAATGAGAGCGGGGCCGCCCGGCAGCAGGGTGCCGGGGCTCAGTCGCGCACCGGCACCGACACATAGGACGGATCGTCGGCCGGCGAGGAGAACGTCAGCCGGGCGCCGCCGGGGTTGTGCGTGATGTACAGCGGGTCGACGGTGTCCACGACGACGGCGAGGTGGTGGCCGGCCGGTACGTCGTAGGCCGTGGAGAAGAGGTCCAGGTCCACGCCGAAGGGCTGGTCGGGGGTCTTGCCGTGGAAGGTGTACGGCGCGTGGGTGACCAGCTTGCCGATGCCGAGCGGGCCCACGTCGTAGAGGTAGGCGATGGCGGTGCCGCTCTCCGCGGTGCTGGTGAGGGTGGTGTGCAGCCGGGTGGTGCCGCGCACCCGCTGCCCGCTCGGGTAGCGCTCGGACTGCCAGACGGCGGCCACCGAGCGCGGCAGCAGCGGGATCGAGGCCATCGGCGGCAGCCGGAAGAACTGGTCCATCATGCTGGAGAGGATGACCAGCCCGCCGTCGGCGCCGGAGTCCCAGTTGGTGCGGATCCGCTGGCTGCCGCCGAGGTCGATCCGCCGCTGTGCGGACGGGACGTCCTTCCAGCTCTTGTAGCCCTCGTACGCGCCGGTGGAACGGGACTTGAGCAGCACCGGCGACTCGCGGTTGACGCCGTTGTCCGCGCCCTTGAGGTAGTGGTCGAACCACCGCTGGGTATCGGTCCAGGTGTCGTTGGGCAGCCCGAACAGCCCGAGCCCCTCGGCCGTGGCGTGGTCACCGGGGCGGAACTCCAGCCGCTTGGGGCCGGTGAGCTTCTCGTAGAAGTCGGCGGTCTGGTTGGGGGGGAAGATGGAGTCGCCCCAGGCGTTGCCCAGCATGATGGCGGCGCCATTGGCGTTGATCTTGTCGAGGTAGGCGGCGGGGGAGCGCTTGCGTCCCCACGCGATCAGGTCCTGCTCCTTGTCCAGGTTCGAGGCCAGGAAGTCCTTCATGATGGTGCGGAATTCGGGGCTGGGGCGTCCGGTCAGCGCGCCCGTGGCGCCCAGGAACTGCGCGGCCTGCCGGTGCTCGGTGCGGCCGCTGTAGATCGACCCGACCAGGTCGCCCCAGCCGCTGAGCGCCGCGACCGCCTTGATCCGCTTGTCGGACGCGGCGGCCAGCAGGCTGATCCCGGCACCGTAGGAGACCCCGGCCATCCCGACCTTGTGCGGATCGGCCGGGGTGTGGGCCAGCGCCCAGTCGATGACCTTCGAGGCGTCGGCGATGTCCTTCGGGCCGGCGGTCTCGATCTCGCCGCCGGACTGCCAGAAGCCCCGCGAGTTGTAGCCGACGACCACATAGCCCTTGTCGGCCAGTTTCCTGGCCTGCGCCATGTATTCGATCTGCGGCATCGACCAGCTGGTGGGCAGCACGATGACCGGGTAGCGCCGGGTGCCGTCCGCATCGGACGGAGTGAAGACATTCGCCTTGAGCGTGATCCCGCCGTCGCCCTCGATGTCGACGAACCGCACCGGGGCCGAACTGTCCGGGGACGCCGCGACGGGCGCCGAGGGGGCCGTGGCGGCCTGCGCCGGTGCGACGGTGAGAACCGTGGTGGCCAGCAGTGCTGCCGAAACGGTGCCGACCGTGGCGCGCCGGGTCGTACGGGAGGGCCTCATCTTCTCTCCAGATCTCGATGCGGGTCCGCCGCACGCTGTCACGGGACAGGAGGGGGCGTACGGCGGGCCCGAGTTGACTGGAGAGTAAGGTCCGCTCCTTACCTCTGGTAACCCATCGGTAGGTTACGGCTGGGTAACGCCCTTGGGGCGGAAGGGAGTCGAGAGCGCGGAGAAGAGTGCAGGGACAGGGGAGAATCGCGGCGACCGAGGTGCCGACCGAGGTGCCGACCGAAGGAGGGGAGCGGTGACCGAGACACCGTTCGACGAGGGCGAGCGCCGGGTGTGGGCGGGCAACGCGGCGGCATACGACGGGGGTTTCGCCAAGTTGTGCGCCCACACGGTGCCGTTGCTGCTGGATGCCGCGCAGGTGCGCGCGGGCGCCCGGGTGCTGGACGCCGGGACGGGCACCGGCTCGGCCGCCGCGGCCGCCGGTGCGCGCGGGGCGCGGGTGACCGCCGTGGACGCCGAGCCCGATATGGCGCGGCGCGCCGCACACACGGTGACCGGCGCCCGCGTGCTGGTCGCCGCGCTGCCGCAGCTTCCTTTCACACAGGGTTACTTCGATGCGGTCGTCGGCAACTTCGTGCTCAACCACGTCGGGCGGCCGCGGGCGGCCCTCGACGAGCTGTGCCGGGTGACGCGGCCCGGCGGCCGGATCGCGCTGACGGTCTGGGCGGCCCCCGCGGCGCCGGGAGCGGCCCTGCTCGGCCGGGCCGTGGCGGCCGCCGGGGTGGTCCGTCCGCCGTCGCTGCCCGCGCTCGCCGCCGAGGAGGACTTCCCCCGCACCCCCGACGGCCTCGCCGGTCTGCTGCGGGGCGCGGGCCTGGCCGACGTGGACTGCGCGCCGCTGTCCTGGGAGCACCGCACGACGCAGCGGGAGTGGTGGAGCGGACCCGCGGCCGGCGTGGCGACCGTCGGCCGGGTCGTGCTCAGCCAGGGCCCGGCCGTCACCGAGCGCATCCGGCAGCACTTCGAGCTGCTGGCGCGGGAGTTCACCGACCCGGACGGCGCGCTGGTGCTGCCGCACACCGCGCTGCTGGCGTCGGGGCGGGTGGCCGGATAGCGGGGGCGGGCATCCGGCGGCGGACCCGGCGCCGGGGTGCGCGGGCACCGGGGGCGGGGCCGTGGGTCAGGTGCCGCTCATCAGCTCGCCGAGGCCGGTGCGCAGATCGTCCGCGGTCATCACCGGCTGCAGCGAGACCTGCGCGTTCAGGTCCATGAAGAACGACTCCAGGAGCGTCGGCATCTGCCAGGACTCCTGCATGTCGAAGTAGAAGAACGCGGTCCGCTCGCCGTCGTCGAGGGTGAAGTAGGCCGCCTCCGGCTTCAGGGCGGCGAGGGCCGACTCCATGATCTTCGGCAGACCGCCGTTGCGGATCACTTCGTTGCCTGTCTCGGTGGGTATCCGGGCCTTCAGAACCATCCTCATCGGGGCTCATTCCTCGCGTCGCTCGCGTGGGGTGGGTGATCGCGGCGGTGAACCGGAGGCCGGGCGCCCGACGGCTACGCGGCGGGCCCGTGGCGCACCGCTCGGTCGGCTGTTTCACTGTCTGCTCTCAGGGTCTCACGCCCTCGCCGCAGGGGGCAGCTCCGGCGCTCGCGGACCCGCTCGGCAGCCACACAGCAACCGCTCAGGAACCGGTACTCAGCGGCTCGGCGCGGCCGCTGGGCGGGATCTCCTCGGCCGGCGGCACCGGCCCGGGCGGGGTGCCGTCGCCGAACGGGCGGCCGCCCAACTCCTCGCGGTGGTGCGGCAGCAGCCAGCCGCCGAGATCCGGCCCCAGCGGGACGATGCCGGTCGGGTTGAGATGGCTGTGCACCCGGTAGTAGTGCTGCTTGATGTGGTGGAAGTCGACGGTGTCGCCGAAGCCGGGCGTCTGGAAGAGGTCCTTGGCGTAGGCCCACAGCACCGGGTCCTCGGCCAGCTTGAACGCGTTGCACTTGAAGTGGCCGTGGTAGACGGCGTCGAACCGGACCAGGGTCGTGAACAGCCGGATGTCGGCCTCCGTGAGGGTGTCGCCCACGAGGTAGCGCCGCTCGGCCAGCCGCTCGGACAGCAGGTCCAGGCGCCGGAAGAGATCGTGGAAGGCGGCCTCGTACTCGCCCTGCCCGGTGGCGAAACCGGCCCGGTACACGCCGTTGTTGACGTCCCGGTAGACGCCCGCCATCACGATGTCGATCTCCTCGCGCAGCGGCTCCGGGTACAGATCGGGCGCGCCGGGCCGGTGCAGCGCCGTCCACTCGGTCGCGAGGTCCAGGGTGAGCTGCTGGAAGTCGTTGGTGACCAGCTGCCCGCTGGGGATGTCGACGACGGCGGGGACGCTGACGCCGCCCGGGTAGTCCTTCTCGCGGGCGTCGTAGGCCTCGCTGAGGAAGCGGATGCCGAGGACGGGGTCGCGGCCGCCGGGGTCCAGGGTGAAGCGCCAGCTGCGGTCGTCCTGGATCGGGTCGGTCACGGCGAGCGAGAGCGCGTCCTCCAGGCCGAGCAGCCGCCGCGAGATAATGGCGCGGCTCGCCCAGGGGCACGCGCGGCTGGCCACCAGCCGGTAGCGGCCGGCCTCGACCGGCCAGCTGTCGCGGCCGTCGGCGGTGATCCGGTCCGCGAAGTGGCTCCTGGAGCGCTTGAACGGCTTGCTGCCGTAGGCGGTGTTGCCGGTGGCGGCGTCCGCGCCGCCGCCCCCGGTGGCACCGTCGCTGCTGGGATGGGACATCACCGACTCCTTCCGTCCGCGGTCGCCCGGCGCCCTCGTGCCCCGGTCCTCGTGTCGCGGTCCTCGTGCCGTGGTGCTCTTGCCGGGTGCGCCTGTCGTGGTGCTCCGGCCATGGCTTTCGTGCCGCGGCCTCCTGACGAGCCTTCCCGGACCGGCGCGGATATCCCGTCCGCCGTCTCCCCTCTCCCGTTCAGCCGAGGCGGGTGAGATCGGGCCGCAGCCGGTGCCAGACCGGGTGCCGCAGCCGGCCCGCCGATGTCCAGCCGGTGAAGGAGACCTCGGCGACCAGCCGGGGCTCGGCCCAGTGCGGCCCCGCGATGTCCACGGGGTTCACGAACGGTGACCGGTCGAGCGGAATGACGCCCAGGTACTGCGCCAGCTCCTGGCGCTCCCGTTCGGACAGCCCCGATCCGACGGACCCGACGTAGCGCAGCCCCGCCGGCTCCGCCACCCCCGCCAGGACGGATCCGGGCAGCCCGGCCAGCCCGCCGTGGCCCTCCGTCCAGCCCCCGATGACCACGTCGAGGGTCTGCAGATGCTTCGTCTTGCGCCACTCGGGTGACCGCACGCCGGGCAGATACGCGCTGGTCAGCCGCTTGGCCACGACCCCTTCGAGGCCTCCTTGCAGCGAGGCCTCCCACGCCTGCCGCCCATGGCCCTCGACGTATGCGGGCGCCGACCAGTTCGGGCCGCTCAGCCCCAGCCCGGCCAGGATCGACCGGCGCTCGTAATACGGCGCACCGAGCAGCGAGCCGGCCAGATACATGATGTCGAAGAGGACCAGGTGCACCGGGTGCTCCATCGCCAGGCGGGCGGTGCGGCGCGGATTGACCACGCCCATCCGGCGCTGGAGCAGCCCGAAGTCCGGCCGTCCGCGGGCGTCCAGCACCACCACCTCGCCGTCGAGCACCGCGGGCCGGCCGCGCAGCTGCGCACCCAGCGGGCCCAGCTCCGGGTAGGTCGCGGTCGCGTCGTTGCCGGCCCGGGTGATCAGGCGGAGGGTGCCGTCGCCGGCGGTGTTGACGATGCAGCGCGCGCCGTCCCACTTGGCCTCGAAGGCCCAGGCCGTCTCCTCAACCGCGGCGGGCAGCGGGCCGATCGTGGCCAGCATCGGCCGGATCAGGGGGTACGGGGCCGAGCCACGCTCGGCGGTGGGGGCCATGGTTCGATGATCGCGGGATCCGGGGGCGTTCGCAGATCGGCGGGCGGCCGCCGCCAACCACGCGCCCGGACCGGCCGTGATCGTGGCGCCCGCCCCGCCCCTACCGCCGCTCCCCGCCGCCCGCGGCCCCCGTCGTGGGGAGCGGCTCGTCGCCCTCCGTGTTCACATGCGGCAGGATCCGGTCCAGCCACCGGGGCGACCACCAGGCCGCCGGGCCCAGCAGCGTCATCACCGCGGGCACCAGCAGCAGCCGCACCACGGTCGCGTCGATCAGGACGCTCACGGCCAGACCCAGGCCCAGCATCTTCACCACGATGTTGTCGCTGAGCAGGAAGGCCGCGAACACGCTCACCATGATCAGCGCGGCACAGGTGATCACCCGGGCGGTGATCTCCAGCGCGTGCGCCACGCTCGCCCTGGCGTCGCCGGTCCGCAGCCACGCCTCGTGCACCCGCGACAGCAGGAAGATCTCGTAGTCCATGCTCAGCCCGAAGACGATCGCGAACATCATCATCGGGACATAGCTCTCGATGGGCACGGTGCCCGAGACCCCGAGCGCCGGACCGCCCCAGCCCCACTGGAAGACCGCCACCACCACCCCGTACGAGGCGGCGATCGACAGGACGTTGAGCACCGCGGCCTTCACCGCCACCAGCAGGCCCCGGAAGACGATCAGGATCAGCACGAAGGCGAGGGCGACCACCACCGCGATGATCAGCGGCAGCCGGCTGGCGACGATGTCCAGGAAGTCGACCTGGCCGGCGGTCGTGCCCGTCACATAGCCCTCCGCGTCGGTGCCCTTCACCGCCTGCGGCAGGACATCGCGCTCCAGGCGCTTGACCAGATCCGTGGTGGCCGCGTTCTGCGGGGCCTGGGTGGAGTACGCGGTCCCGGTGAGCACCGCTCCGTCCGGGGTGGCCTTCAGCGGGGTGATCAGGGCCGCGCCCGGGACATCGGTGAGCGCCTTCTTCGCCTGCGTCGCCAGCATCGGCCGGTCCGCCTGCGGGACCGCGGACTCGTCGATGACCAGGGTCAGCGGACCGTTGGAGCCGGGCCCGAACGCCGAGGACATCAGGTCGAAGGCCCGCCGGTCGGTGAACGACTTGGGGTCGGCGCCGTCGCCGATGTGCCCGAGCTGGATCGAGAAGACCGGGAGGGCCAGCACGACCACCACCAGCACCCCGCCGGCGAGGTACCACCAGGGGCGGCGCTCCACCCGCTGGGCGTAGCGGTGCCAGGTGCCGCGCGCCTCCTCGCCCGGCGGGGCGTCGGTCTCGGCGATGGGGTGGCGCACCCGCAGCCGGTCGATCCGGCGGCCGATCAGCCCGAGCAGCGCCGGGACCAGGGTGAGCGCGCCGAGCACCGCGGAGACCACGGTGAGGGCGGCCGCCACCCCGAGTTTGCCGATGAAGGAGAGCTGGGAGACCCACAGCCCCATCAGCGCGATGATCACGGTGCAGCCGGACACCAGCACCGCCCGGCCGCTGGTGGCCACCGCCCGGCCCGCGGCGGCGACCGGGTCCGCGCCGTCCATCAGGTTCTGCCGGTGGCGGGTGAGCAGGAACAGCGCGTAGTCGATGCCGACGCCGAGGCCGATCATCGTGGCCAGCGTGGGGGAGACGGTGGCGAAGACGGAGACGGCCGCCAGCAGGCCCAGGCACGCCACCCCGCACAGGGCCCCGACCAGCGCGGTCACCAGCGGCACCCCGGCCGCCAGAACACTGCCGAAGCCGATCAGCAGCACCAGGATCGCCACCCCGAAGCCGATCACCTCGCTGATCCGGTCGTTGGGCGCGGGCCGGGCCAGCTCGCCCAGCGGCCCGCCGTACTCCACGTCCACGCCCACCGAGCGCAGCTGCTTGACCGCCGCGTCGACGCCGTCGAGGTAGTCCGGCTTCAGGGTGGAGGGCTGCACGCTGAAGCGCATCGTGATGTACGCGGTGCGGCCGTCGGTGGAGAGCGGACCGACGTTCGGGGTGCCGGGCGGCGGCTTGGCGGGCGCCGCGCCGGGTGCGGGCAGCGGGTTCTGCGCGGACAGCACCTCCGGCAGGGTGCCCAGGTGGGTGACGGCGCTGTCGATCTGACCGCGGACGGCGGTCAGCGGCCGGTCCGCGTCGTGCAGCACGACCTGGCTGCTGTAGCCGCCGGCCTTCGGCTCGTGCGCCTTGAGCACATCGCGGCCCCGTGTCGACTGGACGCCGGGCAGCGCGAAGTCGTCGGAGTAGTCACCGCCGTAGGCGTGTTGCAGCACCTGAAGCCCGGCCAGGGCGGCCAGCCACAGCACGATGACCACGACGAAGTGGCGGGCGCACCACTCCCCGATGCGGCACAGCGCACCCCGGGGACGGGGGGCGCCGGACGCGGCGGGGGCGCCCGGGGTCCTCGGCAACGACATGGTGCTCCCGAATGAACGCCGGCCCTTCTGGCACATGCGGACAGTCAGCATTCAACGGCGGTTCGGCCGCCCCGGCACGTCCACCGGGGATCCGGGCGTCGGCCGAACGGGTGCGCCGCACCGGCCGTGATCCTTACGATCGGGGTGGCACGGCACACGACCGTGGACGGCACAACGCGTGGTGAGGACGGATCCGCTGATGAATGGTCGCTGGGCGCCGGGTGAGTTCCGCAGGACCCGCGGGCGGCCGGCCCGTCGCGGCCGTCCGGGTGCCCGGGCGGGGGCCGTCCGATGAGCCGGGCGGTGCTGGTGAGCGGGGCCTCGCGGGGGATCGGCCGGGCGGTCGCGGAGATCTTCGCCGCGCACGGGGACCGCGTCGCGCTGCATTACGCGTCGCGGCGGGAGGCGGCCGAGGAGGCGTTCGCGGGGCTGGCGGGCCGCGGGCACGTCCTGGTGCAGGGGGACGTGGGCACGCCGGAGGGGGCGGCGGCGCTCGTCGAGGCGGCCGTCGACGGGCTGGGGGGCGTCGACGTCCTCGTGAACAACGCGGCGGCCAATGAGCCGCATCCGCTGGACCGTACGTCCTTCGAGGAGTGGCAGCGGATCTGGCGGCGGCTGGTGGACGTGAATCTGCTCGGGGCGGCGCATCTGACGCACTGCGCGGCGCGGAACATGATCGAGCGCGAGGTGAGCGGGCGGATCGTCAACATCGGGTCGCGGGGCGCGTTCCGGGGGGAGCCGGACCACCCGGCCTACGGCGCGTCGAAGGCGGCGCTGCACGCGATGGGGCAGTCGCTGGCGGTCCATCTGGCGCCGTACGGCATCGGCGTGGCCTCCGTGGCGCCCGGCTTCGTCGCGACCGAGCGGGTCGCGGACCGGCTGACGGACGAGGTGCGGCAGCAGAGCCCGTTCGGCCGGGTCGCCTCGCCGCAGGAGGTCGCGTCCGCCGTGCACTACCTCGCCTCGCCGGAGGCCGTGTGGGTCTCGGGGGCGGTGCTGGACGTCAACGGGGCGTCGCATCTGCGCTGACCGCGGCCGGAGGAGGCGGGGGCGGCCGGGGCACGCCGCCGGGACCTGCCGGAAAGCCACCGGGACCGGCCGGAAAGGGGAAGCCCCGGCCGAACGGGGGAATTCGGCCGGGGCGGTCTTTGGGGGGGCGGGGTGCCGGCGGCGTTCCTGCCGCGTGGTGGCGAGAGGGCCTTCCGGGGAAGGGCCCTCGGGGCACCGTCGTGCGGCCCCGCTTCCAATTGAACGATAAACCATGGGGAGAGCTTCCGGCATCCCGGGTGACGGCGCTCACCCGTCGCCGCCGGCCGCCCGCGGCGCGCCCGGCGGCACCGTCCGGCGCGGAACTCCGCCCCGTGCGGCCGCCGTCGGGCGCCCGGGCGTCACGGCTCGATCCGCAGCGGACGGAAGCCGTCGTCCAGCAGACGTGGCAGATACCACTCCAGCGCCCGGACGGTCTGGGCGCGCTCGCCACCACCGTCGTGCGACAGCACGATCGCGCCGGGACGGACCTCGTCCAGGACGGTGTCGGCGATGGCCGCCGCGCCGGGAGTCGTCCAGTCCCGTGAGTCGACCGCCCAGCCGACCGGCGACATGCCCAGGTCGTTGCAGATGCTCAGCGACGGGTCGTCCCATGCGCCGTACGGGGCGCGGGCCAGGTCGGGGGCGCTGCCCAGGACGTCCTCGATCAGGCTGCTGGTGCGGCCGAGTTCGCTGCGGACGGCGTCCGGCGGCAGCGTGGTGAGCTGCGGATGGCTCCAGGTGTGGTTGCCGACGGCGTGCCCCTCGTCGGCGATGACCTGCAACAGGCCCGGGAACGCGACGGCGTTCTCGCCGAGGACGAAGAACGTGGCGCGGGCGCCGTGGCGGTGCAGGATCCGCAGGATCTCGGGGGTGTGGCGGGGGTGCGGCCCGTCGTCGAAGGTGAGGAAGACCTCCCGGTGGCCGGCGGACAGCGTGAAGGCGACCTCGGGGTGCGGCGGCGAGGCACCCGGGCCGGAACGGGAGGTCTCGCCGGCCATCGGGCGCAGCCGGTAGCCGTCGGGGGCCCCGGCCGGGGTGGGGCGGCCGGCGCCGGCGGTAGCGGACCCCGGCGGACCGCTGTGGTGCGGGCCGCCGCTCTCCGGGGTGCCGGACGGGAGCAGCAGGCGGCCGGCGGAGAGCGCACCGAGCACGAGCGCGGCCTTGCACCACGCCCGCCGGCTGCTTGTGTGCTCATCGGATGTCACCCCTCACGTGCTCTCACGCGGCTCGCGGAGGCGGCGGGAGCGGCACCGCGGCGGGCGGGTTCGCTACCCGATCGGACCGCACGGCCGGGCGCCCTTCGCCGACGGGCGGCCGCGCCGGGCACGGCCCCGCGAGCCTCCCCGGACCCTCACCGGGCGGCCCCTAGCTTGTCCGCGTATGAGCCCTTTCTCCCGGTCGAAGCGGATGATGGTGGGCCGTCCGCTGGACAGTGCGCGGCTCGGCGAGACGCTGCTGCCCAAGCGGCTCGCGCTCCCGATCTTCTGCAGCGACCCGCTGTCCTCGGTCGCCTACGCCACCGAGGAGATCCTGCTGGTGGTGGGCCTGGGCGGGGTCGCCCTGCTCTCCTTGACCTGGTACGCCGCGGCCGCCATCGTGCTGGTGCTGGTGGTCGTCGTGGCCTCGTACCGGCAGACCTGCTACGCGTATCCCGGGGGCGGCGGCGCCTATATCGTCAGCGCGCGCAACCTCGGGCGGAACGCCGCGCTGACCGCGGCCAGCGCGCTGCTGGTGGACTACGTGCTGACCGTCGCGGTGTCCGTGGTGTCCGGCGTCGCCGCGATCACCTCCGCGATCCCGTCGCTGGGCGGCCATGACGTGGCGCTGTCCGTGGGGTTCGTGGCGCTGCTGGCGCTGATGAATCTGCGCGGCGTACGGGAGTCCGGGCGCGTCTTCGCCGTCCCCACCTACGGATTCGTCTTCTTCGTCTACCTGATGTTCGGGTGCGCGGCGGTGCGGATGGCCACCGGCGCGACCCTCCGCGCCGAGTCCGCGGACCTGCCGCTGCACGCCGCGTCGGGCTACACCGGACTGGCGCTGGTCCTGCTGGGGATGCGGGCGTTCGCGTCCGGCTGCACCGCGCTGACCGGCGTCGAGGCGATCAGCAACGGCGTGCCCGCCTTCCGCAGGCCCAAGAGCCGCAACGCCGCCACCACGCTGCTGGTCATGGGGATCTTCTCCGTCACCATGTTCAGCGGGATCACCGTCCTGGCGATGGTCTACGACGTCCATGTCGCCGCGCAGCCCACCGACCTGGGGCTGCCGCCGGACACCGCGATGCCCACCGCGCTCGCCCAGATCGCCCGCACCAGCTTCGGCGGCGCCGACACCCTCTTCTACCTGTTGCAGGCATTCACGGCGGGGGTGCTGATCCTCGCCGCCAACACGGCCTTCAACGGCTTCCCGATGCTGGCGTCGATCCTCGCCGAGGACCGCTATCTGCCCCGGCAACTGCGCAACCGCGGTGACCGGCTGGTGTTCTCCAACGGCATCATCCTGCTCGCGCTGGCCGCGATCGGGCTGATCATCCTGTTCGACGCACAACTCACCCGGCTCATCCAGCTCTACATCATCGGCGTCTTCGTCTCGTTCACGCTCTCCCAGACCGGCATGGTCCGGCACTGGCGGTCCGAGCTGGCCACCCCAGGGCTGCCGCGGCGCGAACGGCACCGCCACCGGCGCTCCCAGGCGATCAACGCGTGCGGTGCGGTGCTCACCGGGGTGGTCCTGGTCATCGTGCTGCTCACCAAGTTCGTGCACGGCGCATGGATCGTGGTGATCGCCATGCCGCTGCTGTTCACCGGGATGCGCTCGGTGCACCGGCACTACCGGCGGGTCGAGCGGGAGCTGGCGGCCGCGCCCGGCGCCCGGCCCTGGGAGCCGGCGGGCAGCCATGTGATGGTGCTGGTCAACGCCCTGGACGCGCCCGCGCTCAAGGCCCTCGGCTATGCCCGGGCGATGCGCCCGACCACTCTGGACGCGCTGACCGTCGCGGTCGATCCGGACGAGGTGCGCGCGCTGCACGCGCAGTGGGACGCCCATGGCATCGACGTACCGCTCCAGGTGCTCAGCTCGCCCTACCGCGACTACACCCGGCCGGTGCTCGACCACGTCCAGGACGTCTGCCGGCGGCATCCGGGCGGCGCGGTCACGGTCGTGCTGCCCGAACACCTCGTCAGCCGCTGGTGGGAGCAGCCGCTGCACAACCAGAGCGCGCTGCGGCTGCGGGCCCGGCTGCTGTTCGGCCCCGGGGTGAACGTGGTCAACGTGCCCTACCGGCTGTCGGACGGGGAGCCCGGCGACCGGTAGCCGCCTTCCCGGCGGCGGTGCCTCACGGGCTGACGGCCAGCACGATGTACGCGGCCAGCAGGGCCAGATGGACGCCGCCCTGCAACGGGGTGGCCCGGCCGGGGACGACCGTGAGGGTGCCGACGACCACGGTCAGCGCCAGCAGCACCATATGGCTCGCGCCGAGCCCCAGGACCAGGGGGACCGGCAGCCAGACGGTGGCCAGCGCGACCGCGGGGATGGTCAGCCCGATGCTGGCCATCGCCGAGCCGAGGGCCAGATTCAGGCTGGTCTGGACCCGGTCGCGGTGCGCCGCGCGGACCGCCGCGAGGGTCTCCGGCAGCAGCACCAGCAGGGCGATCACGATGCCCACGGCGGACGACGGCAGCCCGGCCGCGGCCACCCCCGACTCGATGGTGGGGGACACCGCCTTGGCCAGGCCGACCACCGCGATCAGCGCCAGCGCCAGCAGCCCGAGGCTGGCCAGCGCGGCCCGGGCGGTCGGCGGATCGGCGTGATCGGCCCCCTCGACCACCTCGCCGGAGCTGGTCACCGGCAGGAAGTAGTCCCGGTGCCGGACCGTCTGGGTGGCCACGAACAGGCCGTAGAGGATCAGCGCGGCCAGCGCGGCGAACGCCAGCTGCGGAGCGGAGAACCGCGGCCCCGGGGTGCTGGTGGTGAACGTCGGCAGGACCAGGCTCAGCCCGGCCACCGTGGCGACCGTGGCCAGCGCCGCACCCGTGCCCTCGGCGTTGAAGACGGCCACCCGGCGCTTCAGCGAGCCGACCAGCAGCGACAGTCCGACGATGCCGTTGCAGGTGATCATCACGGCCGCGAAGACGGTGTCCCGGGCCAGCCCGGCGCTCTTGGCGCCGCCGTCGGCCATCAGGGTGACGATCAGCGCCACCTCGATGACGGTCACCGCGACCGCCAGCACCAGCGATCCGAACGGCTCGCCCACCCGGTGCGCGATCACCTCCGCGTGGTGCACCGCGGCCAGCACCGCCCCGGCCAGGAAGCACGACACCAGCACCACCAGCCACACCGGCAGCGCCACGCCCCAGGTCAGCGCCAGCAGCACCACGGCCAGCACCGGGAGGGCGACGTTCCAGCGCAGCAGGGACGAACGAAGACCGGCGATCATGCCTCCGAGCCTCGCAGACCGGCCGGGCGACTGCCGCTCGGACGGCACGCCGGGCGACCGCGCGCCGTTCGTCAGGCCGCCGCCCGGTGCCCCTTCGGCTCCGCGGCCGTGGTCGCGGCCTTGGTGACATCGGCGACCAGCTCGACGACATCGGGCCCGTAGGCCTGCGAGTTGACCACCTTCAGCAGCAGGCAGAACTGGCCCTCGGCGCCGTGCTTGCGGGCCAGCCGGGCCCGGTTGCGGACCAGATGGCGGACCGCGGCCCGGTGGGTGACCGGGCGCTGGCCGGCCGCCAGGAACACCGGGCGGTCCCCCTCACCGGCCCGCAGCCGGGCCAGCAGCACGTACTCCACGGCGCCGGGCTCCACCCGGTACGCCGAGCCGCCGATGGTGAAGGTGCCGCGGCCCGCGCCGGATTCGTCACCCGGATGCACCGCGACGCCCGGCAGCAGACTGGACAGATGGGCCGCCAGCCTGCGGTGCGCGGTCGGGTCGCCGACGCAGAACTCGGTGCGGGCGCCGAAGCCCTGCAGCCCGGTGTCGTGCGGGGCGATCTCCGGGTGCGCGCCGCAGTTCTCGACCACCGCGGCCAGCCCCAGCAGCGCCAGCGCGTCATGGCGCGGGATGCTCCAGTGCGCCGAGGAGCTGTCCCGGTGCGTGACCAGGACGCACTCCGAACCGTCCGGCAGCCCGAAGAAGGCCTGTTCACGGGTGCGCTTGCGGCCGACGACCGCCGACCGCACGGCCCAGCCGGCCGCCAGGCCCACCACGAGGGCCACGGCCGCGGTGGTCAGGAGCTGCAGGGTGTCGTCCATGGCCGGGGAGCGTAGCGGCAGTCCGGGTGGGTGTTCGAGGGCGGGAGGGGCGGCGGGGCGGCTTGTCCCGGTCCGTGCGGGCCTACCGGATCCGTACGCAATCGGGCCGCCGCGGCCTACATCATCGGGCGGCCGGTCCCTACGGTCACGGCCGTACCGCCGCCGCGGCACCTCTGTCCGCGCGCCGGGCGCACGAGTAGGCTCCGGCCCCTTGCCGCCCCTCGCAGGCCCCTGGAGGAACCCCGGTATGACCAGAGTCCGACGCCTCACCGTCCTGGGAGCGGCCGCCGCGCTGGCCGGCTCCCTGGTGGCGATACCGGCCGCGGCCGGGTCCGCGGCAGCACCCCACCCCGGCCGTGCGGCCCCGGACCGCGCCACCGCACCGCACAAGGCCCCGGTCGCCGTCGGCTACGGCGGCGCCGTCTCCAGCGTCGACGCGGACGCCTCCGCCGCCGGCATCGCGGTGCTCAGGGCGGGCGGCAACGCGGTGGACGCCGCGGTCGCCACCGCCGCCGCCCTCGGGGTCACCGAGCCCTACTCCGCCGGCATCGGTGGCGGCGGCTACCTCGTGTCCTACGACGCCCGGTCGCACGCGATTCGCACCCTCGACGGCCGGGAGACCGCCCCGCGCTCGGCCGGCACGGACCTCTTCCTGGAGCACGGCACCCCGCTCCCCTTCGACCAGGCCGTCACCAGCGGGCTGAGCGTCGGCACCCCGGGCACCCCCGCCCTCTGGGACACCGCCCTGCGCACCTGGGGCACCCGGTCCCTGGGCCAGGTGCTCGCCCCGGCCCGCAGGCTGGCCGCCGACGGGTTCACCGTCGACGCGACCTTCCGCCAGCAGACCGCCGACAACGAGGCGCGCTTCCGGGACTTCCCGGCGACCGCCGGCCTCTTCCTGCCCGGCGGCGAGCTGCCGGCCGTCGGCTCCACCCTGAGGAACCCGGATCTGGCGCGCACCTACGGGGAGTTGGCGGCCAAGGGCGTCGGCGCGCTCTACGACGGCCCACTGGGCCGCGACCTCGTCCGGGCCGTCCGGAAACCGGCGGTGCGCCCCGGCTCCACCCGCAGGGTGCGGCCCGGCCGGCTGACCACCGCCGACCTGCGCGCCTACCGGTCCCTGAAGCAGGCGCCGACCCACACCCGCTACCGCGGCCTCGACGTCTACGGCATGGCGCCGTCCTCCTCCGGCGGCACCACCGTCGCCGAGGCCCTGAACATCCTGGAGCGCAGCGACCTCTCCCACCTGAGCGAGCGGCAGTACCTGCACCGCTACCTGGAGGCGAGCCGGATCGCCTTCGCCGACCGCGGCCGCTGGGTCGGTGACCCGGCGCAGGAGGACGTGCCGACCGGGGGCCTGACCTCCCAGCGGTTCGCCGACTCCCGGGCCTGCCTGATCCACGACGACAAGGCCCTGACCAGCCCGCTGGCGCCCGGCGACCCGCGCCACCCGACGCCCTGCGGCAGCGCGGGCAGGGCCGCCCCGACGACGTACGAGGGGCAGGACACCACCCATCTGACCGTCGCCGACAAGTGGGGCGATGTCGTCGCCTACACCCTGACCATCGAACAGACCGGCGGCAGCGGCATCGTCGTCCCGCACCGCGGCTTCCTGCTGAACAACGAGCTCACGGACTTCTCCTTCGCGCCCGCCGACCCGGCCGTGCACGACCCGAACCTGCCGGGTCCCGGCAAGCGGCCGCGCTCGTCCATGTCGCCGACGATCGTGCTGCGGCACGGCCGGCCGGTGGTGGCGCTCGGCTCGCCCGGCGGCGCGACCATCATCACCACCGTGCTGCAGACCCTGGTCAACCATTTCGACCGGGGGATGCCGCTGGCCGACGCCATCGCCGCGCCGCGCGCCAGCCAGCGCAACGCGGCCCGGACCGATCTCGAACCCGCCCTGTGGAACAGCCCGCTGCGCAGCCAACTCGAAGCGCTCGGCCACGCCTTCACGCCGAACCCTGAGATCGGGGCGGCCACCGGCGTCCAGCGGCTGCCGGACGGCCGCTGGCTGGCCGCGGCCGAGAAGGTGCGGCGCGGCGGCGGCTCGGCCATGGTCGTCCACCCGCGGTGACGGCGCCGCCGCCGGTCCACGGCCCCGAGGGGCGTGATCCGGACGGCACACCACCGGTACCCGCCCGGCCGCTGTGTGCCGTCCGTGTGTCGTCGATGTGCCGCCCCGCGCGGCACCGTTGATGGTGGTCGAGGTGGCGATTAGCCTCCTGGGACCGTTCGTTCGAATGAGCGGTCCCAGGGAGGGCACGCAGCGTGAGCGTTGACGAGAGCCAGGACAGCGAGACCGGGACGGCCCCGGCCCGGCACACCGGCGCACCGGCCGGGGAGTTGGAGGGCCTCGCCGAGCAGGCGCGGGCGCTGGCGGAAGGCCGGGTGACCTCGACCGCGCTGGTACGGCGCGCGCTGGAGCGGATCGCGGCCACCCAGGGCACGGTCAACGCCTTCCGGCGGGTGCGCGGCGAGGCGGCGCAGGCCGAGGCCGCGGAGGCCGACCGCAGGCTGGCGGCCGGGGAGCGGCTGCCGCTGCTCGGAGTGCCGGTCGCGGTCAAGGACGACACCGATGTGGCGGGCGAGCCGACCGCCTTCGGCTGCGCCGGCGAGTTCCCGCCCAAGGAGCGCGACGCCGAGGTCGTCCGGCGGCTGCGCGCGGCCGGCGCGATCATCGTCGGCAAGACCAACGCCTGCGAACTGGGGCAGTGGCCGTTCACCGAGGGCCCGGCCTTCGGCAACACCTGCAACCCCTGGAACCTCGCCCACACCCCGGGCGGCTCGTCGGGCGGCTCGGCCGCGGCGGTCGCGGCCGGGCTGGTGCCCGCGGCCCTCGGCACCGACGGCGCCGGCTCGGTCCGCATCCCCGCCGCCTGGTCCCATCTGGTCGGCATCAAGCCCCAGCGCGGCCGCATCTCCACCTGGCCCGACCCCGAGTCCTTCCAGGGCATCACCGGCATCGGACCGCTGGCCCGTACGGTCGGGGACGCGGCGCTGCTGCTGGACGTGGCCAGCGGCAACCACGAGGGCGATCTGCACCGGCCGCCCGCCATCGCGGCCCGTGAGGCGGCCGGCCGCGAGCCGGGGCGGCTGCGGATCGCGCTGTCCTGGAAGGCGCCCCTCACCTTCACCCGCAAGCCGCTGCACCCCGATGTCCGGGCCGCGGTGACCGGGCTCGCCCACACCCTGTCGGGCCTGGGGCACTTCGTCGAGGAGGCCGAACCGGACTACGGGCTGGTCGGGCTCGCCTTCGTGCCGCGGGCCACGGCCGGTGTGGGGGAGTGGGCGGACCGGGTCCCCGACCGCGCCCTGCTGGACCGCCGGACGCGGGGGGCGGCGCGGATGGGCCGGCTGCTGGGCGGCCCCGTGCTGCGCCGGGCACGCGCCGTCGAACGGCGCCAACAGACCCGCATCGGCGCGCTGTTCGGCCCCTACGACGTCCTGCTGACGCCGACCACCGCCACCCCGCCCCCGCGCATCGGCACCCTCGCCAAGCTCAACGGCTGGCGTACGGATCAGGCCATGATCGCTGCCTGCCCGTACGCCTGGCCGTGGAACGTCCTGGGCTGGCCGGGGGTGAGCGTGCCCGCGGGGTTCAGCGCCGGCGGCCTGCCGCTGGGCGCCCAGCTGCTCGGCCCGGCCCACGCCGAGCCCCTGCTGATCTCGCTGGCCGCCCAGCTGGAGGACGCGCTGCGCTGGCACGAGCGGCGCCCGCCCGGCCACCCGGCGCCGCTCGACGGCCTGCCGCGCTGAGCCTCAGCCGAGCAGCGCGCGGATCGCCTCGGCCGTGTCGGTCTCGCCGAGCCGCGGGAAGATCTTCTCCACGCTGTTGCGGTGCGCCTCGGGGTCCAGGTCGGTCACCGCGTCGGTGGCGACGGTGACGTGGTAGCCGTGCTCGTGCGCGGCCCGGGCGGTGGACTCGACGCCGATGCTGGTCGCGATGCCGGCGACCACGACCTGGGTGACCCCGCGGCGGCGCAGCTCCAGGTCCAGGTTGGTGCCGTGGAAGGCGCCCCACTGCTGCTTGGTGACGAGGATGTCGCCGTTCTGCCGGTCGAGTTCGGGGACCAGCTCCGCCCAGTCGGCGGGCGGGGTGCCGCCCGGCCGCGGGGACTGGGTGCGGCCCGGCGCCCCGCCGGTGACGTTCACCAGGACGACGGGCAGCCGGCGGGCCCGGAACGCGGCGGCCAGCCGGGCGCCGCGCCCGATGACGTCGTCGGCGGGCAGCGGGACGCAGGGCAGACCGGCGATGCCCCGCTGGAGGTCGACCAGTATCAGGGCGGAGGTGGCATCGAGGGTGGTGGCGGGCACGGGTGCTCCTTGGGTGGTGACGGAGGGTGACGCTATGACGGATGTGGCGGTGGTGGCCGTGGTGGCCGGGGGACCGATGGCCGGATTCAGCCGCCGGTCCCGGTCCGGGAGGCGCCGGGCCGCAGGCTGCGGTCGGCGAGGGTCAGGGCGAGCAGCAGCAGCCCGAGCACGGCGCCGATCAGGGCGATCGCGTGCAGCCCGGAGTCCGAGGCGCGCTGCCCGTACAGCAGCCCGATGAGGCCGGCCGCGGTGAGGGCGCCGAGGTACTGGGCGGTGCGCTGGAGCCCGGCGGCCGCGCCCACGCCGTCGGCCGGGGCCTGGGCGTAGACGGCGGCCTGGTTGCCGGTCGAGGACAGGCCCTGCGGGATGCCGAAGAGCGCCCCGGCCACCAGCAGCGCGACCAGCGGGCTGGCGCCCTGCAGCAGGAGGAAGACCCCGCTGCCCGCGGCGAGGAAGACCGCGGCGACGGTCAGCGGGGCGCGGATGCCGCGGGTACGGGCGCCCACGAGCGAGCAGACCGCGGCCGCCAGGGACATCGGCAGCATGATCAGCCCGGCCTGGAAGGACGACGCGCCGTGCACCTGCTCCAGCCACTGGCTGAAGCCGTACAGCACGCAGTAGATGACGAGGTAGGCCAGTCCGTGACGCAGGTACGTGCGCACCAGCGCGCCGTTGCGGGCGAGCATCCGCAGGTCGATGAAGGGCGCCGGATGGCGCAGCTGCCACCACACCAGGACGCCCGCGAGCACGCAGGCCGGCGCCAGCAGCAGCCACTGCGGGTCGGCCAGCCCCAGCAGGAAGGCCATCGCGCAGGTCAGCGCCGCGGCGAACAGGGCCATGCCCAGCGGGTCGAGGGAGCCGGACGCGGCCGGTGCGCCCTCCGGGTGGGCGTCCTTGCGGTCGGCGGGCAGCCAGCAGAGCGCGCCGGCCAGTGCCAGCAGGGCGAGCGGGACGTTCACCGCGAACACCGCGCGCCAGCCGGCGGTCGCGGCCAGCAGCCCGCCGAGCGTGGGGCCGACGGCCGCGCTGCCCAGCGCGGCGAGGGAGAGCCGGCCGAGCACCCGGCGGGGGGTGGGCTCCCCGGTGCGCCGTGCCTCGGCGCGCAGGACCGCCATCGCGGCGGGGTAGGCGGCCGAGGTGCCGATCCCGAGCACGACCCGGGAGACGATCAGCAGCGCGAAGCTCGGGGCGCATGCCCCCAGGACGCCCGCCGCGCAGACGGTCAGCGCACCGGCGACGAACACCCGGCGCGGCCCGACGCGGTCGGCGAGCCGCCCCATCGACGGCTGGCCCACCGCGCTGGCGAGGTACATCGCGGAGATCAGCCAGGCGGTGTCGGCGGCGCCGACGTGGAAGTCCTGGCCGATCGCCACCAGTGCCGTGGCGATCATCGTCGAGTTGATCGGGTTCAGCAGCGAGCCGAGCAGCAGGGGCGCCATCAGCCGGGCGCCGAAGGCGGGGCCGGATCCGGAGCCGGAGGGAGGCGCACCGGCCTCCCGGGGCGGGGCGACGCGCGCGGACGGTATGGCGGCGCCCGCTGCCGTGCCGTCCCGCGCGGGGGTGGGGATCCCGTTCATCGCGGCATCAGCCGCCGCATCAGCTCGGTGGCGGTCGCCAGGGTCCGCTGCTCCTCGGGGGTCAGCCGGTCGGCGATGGCCACCGCCAGCCAGTTGTGCTTGGCCTGGCGCACGACGGCGAGCATCCGGCGGCCCTCCTCGGTGAGGGAGAAGACGACCTGGCGGCCGTCCGTCGGATGCGGGCTGCGGGCGAGGACGCCGCGCTCCTCCAGCGCCCCGACGGTCAGCCGCATGGACTGCGGGCGGACCCGTTCGGCGCGGGCCAGGGCGGCGATGGTGGCCTCGCCCTCGGTGTCGATGCGGGAGATCACGGCGCGCTGGCTCGGGGTGAGCTCGCCGTGCGGCGAGGCGATGCGCATCTGCCGCATGAGCAGGGAGACGGCGGAGCCCAGCTCCGTCGCGAGGCGTTCGTGGTCCTTTTCCGGCATGCCTCCAGCCTAGGATATCGACAGGTGAACTTGCAAGGTTGCCTGTCGATATTCCCGGGAGGCGCACGGGCGCGCCACGGGGGAGATGGTCTTGCCACGGTGCGTGACGGGGCTTACGGTCACCTCCACACGCGTAGATCCCCGCGCGGGCTGCAGGCTGACGCATCGACAAAGGAGCAGCTCATGGCCGATGTTGTGCGTGCCGCACTGGTCCAGGCCACCTGGACCGGCGACACCGAATCGATGATCGCGAAGCATGAGGAGTACGCCAGAGCGGCGGCCGCGCAGGGCGCGAAGGTGATCGGCTTCCAGGAGGTCTTCAACGCTCCGTACTTCTGCCAGGTGCAGGAGCCCGAGCACTACCGCTGGGCCGAGCCGGTGCCCGACGGCCCGACCGTCCGGCGGATGCAGGACCTGGCCCGCGAGACCGGCATGGTCATCGTCGTCCCCGTCTTCGAGGTCGAGCAGTCCGGCTTCTACTACAACACCGCCGCCGTCATCGACGCCGACGGCACCTTCCTGGGCGCCTACCGCAAGCACCACATCCCGCAGGTCAAGGGCTTCTGGGAGAAGTACTACTTCAAGCCGGGCAACATCGGCTGGCCGGTCTTCGACACCGCCGTCGGCAAGGTCGGCGTCTACATCTGCTACGATCGGCACTTCCCGGAGGGCTGGCGGCAGCTGGGCCTCAACGGCGCCCAGCTGGTCTACAACCCCTCCGCCACCTCCCGCGGCCTGTCCGCCTACCTGTGGCAGCTGGAGCAGCCCGCGGCCGCGGTCGCCAACGAGTACTTCATCGCGGCCATCAACCGGGTCGGCGTCGAGGAGTACGGCGACAACGACTTCTACGGCACCAGCTACTTCGTCGACCCGCGGGGGCAGTTCGTCGGCGAGGTCGCCAGCGACTCCAAGGAGGAACTGGTCGTCCGCGACCTCGACTTCTCCCTGATCGACGAGGTCCGCCAGCAGTGGGCCTTCTACCGCGACCGCCGCCCCGACGCGTACGACGGGCTGGTGCAGCCATGACGCAGCAGCCCCCCGAACCGGCGGGCCTGCACGCCCGCCACCAGGCCGTCCTGCCCTCCTGGCTCAGCCTCTACTACGAGCGGCCGCTCGAACTCACCCACGGCGAGGGCCGGCACGTCTGGGACGCCGACGGCAACCGCTACCTCGACTTCTTCGGCGGCATCCTCACCACGATGACGGCCCACGCGCTGCCCGAGGTGACCAAGGCCGTCAGCGAGCAGGCCGGCCGCATCATCCACACCTCGACGCTCTACCTCTCCCGCCCCATGGTCGACCTGGCCGAGCGGATCACGGCGCTGTCCGGCATCCCCGACGCCCGGGTCTTCTTCACCACCTCCGGCACCGAGGCCAACGACGCGGCCCTGCTGCTGGCCACCACGCACCGCCGCTCCAACCAGATCCTGGCGATGCGCAACAGCTACCACGGCCGCTCCTTCTCCACCGTCGGCATCACCGGCAACCAGAGCTGGTCCCCGACCAGCCTCTCGCCGCTGCAGACCCTCTACGTCCATGGCGGGGTGCGCAGCCGCGGCCCGTACGCCGCGCTGAGCGACGCCGAGTACACCGCGGCCTGCGTCGCCGACCTGGAGGACATGCTCCAGCAGACCGCGGGCGGCGTCGCCGCGCTGATCGCCGAGCCGGTCCAGGGCGTCGGCGGGTTCACCATGCCGCCGGACGGCCTCTACGCCGCCTTCCGCGAGGTGCTCGCCCGGCACGGCATCCTCTGGATCAGTGACGAGGTGCAGACCGGCTGGGGCCGCACCGGCGACCACTTCTGGGGCTGGCAGGCGCACGCCGAGAACGGCCCGCCGGACCTGCTCACCTTCGCCAAGGGCATCGGCAACGGCATGGCCATCGGCGGCGTGGTGGCCCGTGCCGAGGTGATGAACTCGCTGGGCGCGAACTCCATCTCCACCTTCGGCGGCAGCCCCGTCACCATGGCCGCGGGCCTCGCCAACCTCAACTACCTCCTCGAACACGACCTCCAGGGCAACGCCCGGCGGGTCGGCGGACTGCTCATCGAACGACTGCGGGCGGTGACCGCCGGCCTCGACATCGTCCGGGAGGTGCGCGGCCGCGGCCTGATGATCGGCGTCGAACTCGTCCGCCCCGGCACCGACGAGCGCGCGCCCGAGGCCGCGTCACTGGTCGTCGAGGCCGCCCGGGAGCGCGGCCTGCTGATCGGCAAGGGCGGCCAGGGCGGTGCCTCGCTGCGCATCGCGCCCCCGATGACGCTGACCGTCGCCGAGGCGGAAGAGGGCGCGGCACTGCTCGCGGACGCCCTCCAGGCGGCACAGGGGATGCTGATGCCTTCCTAGGCGAGGGGGCTTCCAAGGCGCAGTGCTTCCGGCGGCTCGGTCGGGGCGGGTGTTCCCGCTCCGGCCGCTGACCCCGGCACGACAGCTGGCACCACCTGCGCGCACCGCGCCCCACGGCCTACGCCCGCGCCGCCGACTCCCGGACCGTCTCGGCCACCAGGGTGAAGAAGCGGGTGTGCGCCCGCCGGCTGCACGGGGCCTCCGGGTTCCACGGCAACAGCCGGGCCCGGGCCTCGATCGCGCGCCAGTGCTCGTCGGTCCGCAGCTCCCCGGGCCGGGCGGCGTTGCCCCGCACGTCCATCAGCACGATGTCCGGGTCCATCGCCGCCGCGTCCGCCCAGCCGACCGTGGACCAGTTCAGCCCGGCCCCCGCCGCCGGCTCCAGCAGCCCCACGCCGTGTTCGACCAGCGCCCGCAGCTCCGGCCACGAGCCGGGCCGGGCCAGATGCACCCGCTCGGGACCCGCGGGCGACAGCGCCAGCACCCGCGGCCGCACCGCGCCGCCGGCCGCCTGCCGCAGGGCGTCCTCCGCGGCGTCCAACTCCCGTGCGGCGCCGAGGGGTTCGCCCCGGCCGAGCGAGCCGGCCAGCGCCGCGAACCGCTCGCGCACCTCGGCGAGGCTGCGGCCGGGGCCCACCGCGACCGTGGCGAGCGGGACATGCGCCTCCAGCTCCAGCGCCGTCTTCTGCTCCAGCCCGTAGACCTGCTCGCCGTCGTAGGTCACCGCCACCACCAGATCCGGCTCGGCCGCCAGGACGGCGTCCGGGTGCAGCGCGTGGCCCGACCCGAGGTAGCCGATCTCGCCGAGCGGCAGCTCCCCGCTCTTGGCGGGGTCGGGGGCGGCGCCGTCGTGCGGGGACCCGAACAGCCCCACGGGCCGTATCCCGTGGTCCCACAGCGTCGCCCCCGCCTGTATGTACGCCACGATCCGATGCGGACGCGCCCCGGCCACCGCGAGGCGCCCCCGGTCGTCGGAGAACTCCCACGGTGTGCTCCGGTCCATGACCTGCCGCCTTCCGCGTCGTTTGTCGGGTGCCGCGGCGCCCGCTCGCGAGGGTCCCCGCCCGCGTCGGCGGATACCTGCCCATCGGGCCGCCCCCGCACCCCTCCGGCCCCGCCGTGCGCACCCCGGCCCGGCCCCGCGTTCAACCGTCCAGCTGATCGTCGGCGCAACACGGCGGTCTCCACTGATTCACGGTCACGGTATTGCCACCGTGGGTGACATGCTTCTACGGTCTCCCTCTCGGCCGGAATCTACGGGTGTAGACCGGTGGTGACGTGGCGTCAGTGGAGCGGACCTGCCGAGGGGACGGTGCGCGTCGGGCTCCGCCTTCCGGTGCCACGGATGTCGCTGATGCGGAAGGGAGCAGGGATGGTGGGACGTACGCTCATCCGGGGCGGTCTGGTGATCACTGCCGCCGATGAGATCCACGCCGATGTCCTCGTGGAGGAGGGCCGGATCGCCGCCCTCGCCGCACACGGCAGCCCCGGCGCGGAGAGCTGGGCCGGGGCGGCGGACCGGGTCCTCGACGCCACCGGCAAATATGTCATTCCGGGCGGCGTCGACGCGCACACCCACCTGGACTTCCCCTTCGGCGGAACCTTCTCCTCCGACAATTTCGAGACCGGGACCCGCGCCGCGGCCTGGGGCGGCACCACCACCCTCATCGACTTCGCGGTGCAGACCCGCGGCAAGTCGCTGCGCGACGGCCTGGACACCTGGCACGCCAAGTCCGACGCCCGGTGTGCCATCGACTACGCGTTCCACATGATCCTCTCGGACGTCAACGAGCACACCCTCAAGGAACTGGACCTCCTGGTCGCGGAGGGCGTCACCTCCTTCAAGCTGTTCACCGCCTACCCCGGGGTCTTCTACAGCGACGACGGGCAGATCCTGCGGGCCATGCAGCGCTCGGCCGACAACGGCGGGCTGGTGATGATGCACGCCGAGAACGGCATCGCCATCGACGTCCTGGTCGAACAGGCGCTGGCCGAGGGGAAGACCGACCCGCGCTACCACGGCGAGGTCCGCCGGGTCCTGCTGGAGGCCGAGGCCACCCACCGCACCATCCAGCTGGCGCGGGTCGCCGGCGCCCCGCTCTATGTCGTCCATGTCTCCGCCGAGGAGGCCCTCGCCGAGATCGCCCAGGCCCGCGACAAGGGGCTGAACGTCTTCGGTGAGACCTGCCCGCAGTATCTGTTCCTGTCCACCGACAACCTCGCCGAGCCGGACTTCGAGGGCGCCAAGTACGTCTGCTCCACGCCGCTGCGGCCCCGTGAGCACCAGGCGGCGCTGTGGCGCGGGCTGCGCACCAACGACCTCCAGGTGGTCTCCACCGACCACTGCCCCTTCTGCTTTCAGGGGCAGAAGGAGCTGGGCCGCGGCGACTTCTCCAAGATCCCCAACGGGATGCCCGGGGTGGAGAACCGGATGGACCTGCTCCACCAGGGTGTCGTGGAGGGCCGGATCAGCCGCCGGCGCTGGATCGAGATCGCCTGCGCCACCCCGGCCCGGATGTTCGGCCTCTACCCGAAGAAGGGCACCATCGCCCCCGGCGCCGACGCCGACATCGTCCTCTACGACCCCACCGCCGAGCAGACCCTCTCCGCCGAGACCCACCACATGAACGTCGACTACTCGCCGTACGAGGGCAAGCGGCTCACCGGCCGCGTCGAGACGGTCCTCTCCCGGGGCGAACTCGTCATCGACAAGCGGGAGTTCACCGGGCACGCGGGGCACGGCCAGTACATCCCGCGCGGCACCTGCCAGTACCTCATCTAAGGAGCGCCGCCGTGGACTTCGGAGTTGTTCTGCAAGCCGACCCGCCCTCCTCCGCCGTGGTGTCCCTGATGCGCCGCGCCGAGCGCAACGGCTTCCGCTACGGCTGGACCTTCGACTCGACCGTGCTGTGGCAGGAACCGTTCGTCCTCTACAGCCGCATCCTGGAACACACCGAGCGGCTGATCGTCGGTCCGATGGTCACCAACCCCTCGACCCGTACGCCGGAGGTCACCGCCTCCACCTTCGCCACCCTCAACGAGATGTACGGCAACCGCACGGTCTGCGGCATCGGCCGGGGCGACTCCGCGATGCGCGTGGCCGGGCGGCCGCCCAACACCCTGGCCCGGCTGGGCCAGGCGATCGGCGTCATCCGCGAGCTGGCCGAGGGCCGGGAGGCGTATATCGGCGACCACCGGATCAAGATCCCCTGGATCAAGGACGGCAAGCTCCCCGTGTGGATGGCCGCCTACGGGCCCAAGGCCCTCGCCATGGCCGGCGAACTGGCCGACGGCTTCATCCTCCAGCTGGCCGACCCCTTCCTCACCGAGTGGATGGTCAAGGCCGTCCGGCAGGCCGCGACGGACGCCGGCCGCGACCCCGCCGACCTCACGATCTGTGTCGCCGCACCGGCCTATGTGGGCGACGACCTGGACCACGCCCGCGAGCAGTGCCGCTGGTTCGGCGGCATGGTCGGCAACCACGTCGCCGACCTCGTCGCACGCTACGGCGACCGCTCCGGCCTGGTCCCCGAGGAGCTGACCGCCTACATCGAGTCCCGGGAGAGCTACGACTACGCGCACCACGGCCGGTCGGGCAACCCGGACGCGGGCTTCGTGTCGGACGCGGTCATCGACCGCTTCTGCCTGCTCGGCCCGGTCGCCGCGCACCGCGAGCGGCTGGAGCAGCTCAAGGCGCTGGGCGTCGACCAGTTCGCGGTCTACGCCATGCACGACGCCAAGGAAGCCACCATCGACGCCTACGGAACCGAGCTGATCCCCGCGTTCGCCTGAACGGGCGCCGGGGCGCGGCCCCTCGCGGCCGCGGGGCCGGGGTCCGGTGGCCGGGGGGCCGGTCCGGCCACCGGACCCCGGACCGGCTTCCCGCGGGCCGCCGCCCCGCCCCGCCGCCCGGCAGCCGGCGGCCCGTACCCGGACGAAAGGTCCCCGTATGCCCGCGACTCCCGCACCCGTGCCGCCGGATCTCCCCATAGCGCCCGGGCAGCGCACCGCCCCGGACGGCCGCGTCGAGCCCGCACCGGGCGCCATCGCCCCGCACGGCCGCTACGTCAACGACGACCTGCGGCCCGTCCCGCTGGCCGAACGCCGCTGGACCACCTACAACTTCACCGCCCTGTGGGTCGGCATGGCGCACAACATCCCCTCCTGGACGCTCGCCTCCGGGCTGGTCGCGCTCGGCATGGACTGGCTCCAGGCGGTCTTCACCATCGCTCTGGCCAATGTCGTCGTCCTGGTCCCGATGCTGCTCACGGGGCACGCGGGCCCCAAGTACGGCATCCCGTTCCCCGTCCTGGCGCGGGCGTCGTTCGGGCTGCGCGGCGCCAATCTGCCCGCGCTGGTGCGCGCCGCCGTGGCCTGCTGCTGGTTCGGCATCCAGACCTGGATCGGCGGCCAGGGCATCTACATCCTGCTGGGCAAGATCTTCGGCGGCGGCTGGGCGAAGGCGGCCACCGTGGGCGGCTACCCCTGGACGCTGTGGCTCTGCTTCCTGGCCTTCTGGGCCGTCGAACTCGCCATCATCCACCGGGGCATGGAGACCCTGCGCCGCTTCGAGAACTGGGCCGCGCCCTTCGTCCTCGTCGGCGCGCTGGCGCTGCTCGGCTGGGTGGCGTACCAGGCGGGCGGCTTCGGCCCGCTGCTGGACCAGCCGAGCGCCCTGGGCTGGGGCCACGGCTTCTGGAAGGTCTTCTTCCCCGCCCTCATGGGCATGATCGGCTTCTGGGCGACCCTGTCCCTCAACATCCCCGACTTCACCCGCTTCGGCGCCGGCCAGCGGGCCCAGGTCTGGGGGCAGTCCCTGGGCCTGCCGACCACGATGACGGTGTTCGCCCTGCTCTCCGTCCTGGTCACCTCCGGCTCGCAGGCGGTGTACGGGGCGCCGATCTGGGACCCGGTCGCCCTGGCCGGGAAGTCCGACAGCGTCTTCGGTCTGCTCTTCGCGCTGGTCACGGTCCTGATCGCGACGATCTCCGTCAACATCGCCGCCAACGTGGTCTCGCCGGCCTACGACCTGGCCCATCTGGCGCCGAAGCTCATCACCTTCCGCCGGGGCGCGCTGATCACCGGTGTGGTCGGCGTGGTCATCCTGCCGTGGAAGCTCACCGCCACCCCCGAGCTGTACATCTTCACCTGGCTCGGCGTGGTCGGCGGGCTGCTCGGCACGGTCGCCGGCATCCTCATCGCCGACTACTGGATCATCCGCCGCACCGTCCTCGACCTCACCGACCTCTACCGCCCCGGCGGCCGCTACTGGTACGCGTCCGGCTGGAACTGGCGCGCCGTCCTCTCCTTCGCCGTCGGCGGCCTGCTCGCGGTCGGCGGCTCCTACTCCCGCCCCGGCAAAGGCCCGTTCCCCACCGACGGCCTGATCCCCTTCCTCAGACCCCTGGCCGACTACGGCTGGGCCGTCGGCCTGTGCACCGCCCTGGCCCTCTACACGCTCCTCATGACCACGGCGTCCGGGCGCGGGGACCGGGCGGTCTGACCCTGCCCACCGGGCAACACCTAGGCCCCCTCCTGGAATTCGCCGGCCAGGGAGGGGGCCGTTGGTATGTCGGCGTACACGCCTACGCGGTGAAGTCCCCCGCCCGTACGCCAGTGATGAACGCCGACCATGCCGATGGCTCGAAGGCCAAGGCCGGTCCGTTGGGTTCCTTGCTGTCCCGGATGGGAACGGTGCCGCGCGCCTGCAACACGGTGGTGGTGCCCTGTGGAGTTCATGAAGCTCCGGTCCCAAGGCTTCGTCCCCCGGCCCCACTCCGAGTACGTCACGGGGAGCGTGCCGGAGGGCGTCGAGTCCGCCACGACGATCACTGGGACGGCCACGGCCGTCCGGACCCTTCGCGGTTCGGTCTGACTGTGACCGCGGACGGCGAACGGGTGTGGCTGGACGATCCGGCCAACTCCTGGACCCTTTGAGACCGGCCCCGTCAGCGGCCCGCCGCCAGCCCCTCCAGAAGCCTCGGCAGGGCCGTGCCGATCGGTTCGCGGATGACCTCGTCGGCGCGGTCGTCGTACGGGGTCGGCTCGGCGTTGACGATGATCAGTCGGGCGCCGTGGTCGGCCGCCACGGCGGCGAGCGAGGCGGCGGGCTGGACCTGGAGCGTGCTGCCGACGGCGAGGAAGACCTCTGCCGCCTTCGCCACGCTCAGGGCCGTGCCGAGCACCTGCGGATCCAGATGCTGGCCGAACATCACCGTCGCCGACTTCAGGATCCCGCCGCACGCCAGACACGCCGGATCGGGCTCGCCCGCGGCCACCCGGTCCAGGGCCTCCGCCATGGACGACCGCGCCTCACAGCCGGTGCAGACCACCGCCCGTACGGTGCCGTGCAGTTCGAGGACCTTGCGCGCGGGTACGCCGGCGAGCTGGTGCAGCCCGTCCACGTTCTGCGTGATCACCCGCACCGGCGTCCCGGACCGCTCCAGGCGGGCCACCGCCTCGTGCCCGGCGTTCGGCCGCGCCCGGAAGGCCGGGCTCTCCTGCCGCATCCGCCACGAGCGCCGCCGGATCTCCGGATCGCCCATGTACGCGTCGTACGTGACGAGCTTCTCCGCCTCCGGGTCCCGCCGCCACAGCCCGTTCGGCCCGCGGTAGTCGGGGATCCCGGAGTCGGTCGAGATCCCCGCCCCGGTGAGGAGGGCGACGAGGGGGCGGCGGGGCGCCTGGTCGGGGGACGCATCGGTGCCGGTCATGGGGCCGAGGGTACGCAGCGGGTGCGGGTGGGGCGAGTGGATTCGGGGGAGGCGGGCGAGGCGTGCCGGAAGCTCCGGGGCGCAGGCCCGGTGCGCAGTGCTGTCGTGTCGCCGTACGGTGATGGCGCCCCACCCACACCGGAGGAGCCACCGTGTTCACCACCCGTCCGACCCTCCAAGGCACCTTCGGGATGGCCTCCACCACGCACTGGCTGGCGTCGCAGTCCGCGATGGCTGTCCTGGAGGACGGGGGCAACGCCTTCGACGCGGCGGTGGCCGCCGGGTTCGTGCTGCACGTCGTGGAGCCGCATCTGAACGGGCCGGCGGGCGAGGTGCCGATCATCCTGGCGCCCGCCGGCGGGCCGGTGCGGGTGCTGTGCGGCCAGGGCCCGGCGCCGGCCGGCGCGAGCGTGGCGCACTACACCGGCCTCGGACTCGACCTGGTCCCCGGCACCGGGCCGCTGGCCGCCGCGGTCCCCGGCGCCTTCGACGCCTGGATGCTGCTGCTGCGCGACCACGGCAGCAAGTCCCTCGCCGAGGTGCTGCGGTACGCCATCGGGTACGCCGAGCACGGCCATCCCGCCGTCGAGCGGATCGGCGCGGCCGTCGAGACGGTCCGTGCGCTCTTCGAGACGGAGTGGACCTCCTCCGCCGAGATCTACCTCCCGGGCGGGAGGTCCGTCGCGCCCGGCGGGCTGCTGAGGAACCGTCCGCTGGCGGCCACCTGGCGGCGGCTGATCGCGGAGGCGGAGGCCGTGTCGGCCGGCCGTGAGGCGCAGCTCGACGCCGCCCGCCGCATCTGGCGCGAGGGGTTCATCGGCGAGGCGCTCGCCGCCTTCGCGGCCCGCCCGGCCATGGACACCTCCGGGGAACGCCACGCGGGCACCCTCACCGGCGACGACCTGGCCGCCTTCGCCGCCACCTACGAGGAGCCGGTCACCCACGACTGGAACGGCTGGACCGTCGCCAAGGCGGGCGGCTGGTCCCAGGGCCCGGTCTTCCTCCAGCAACTCGCGCTGCTGCCACCGGAGTTGCCCGCCTACGGCAGCCCCGAGTACGTCCATCTGCTCATCGAGGGCGGCAAGCTGGCGATGGCCGACCGCGAGGCCTGGTACGGCGACGCCCGGGACGTGCCGCTCGACACCCTCCTCGGCGACCGCTACAACGCCGCGCGCCGGGCCCTCATCGGCGAGCGGGCTTCGTACGCCCTGCGGCCCGGCAGCCCGGACGGCCGCACGCCGCGGCTGAGCCGGCACGCGCTGGCGGCCGCGGCGGGGACGGACGGCCTCGGCACGACGGTGCACGGCGGCAGCGGGGCGGGCGAGCCGACCGTAGGGGGCGGCTGGTCCGGCGCGGGTCCCACGGGTGCCAGGTCCGGCGCGGTGCCCGCGGAGGTCGCCCCGGAGATCGACCGGAACGGCGCCACCCGCGGCGACACCTGCCACCTCGACATCGTCGACCGCTGGGGCAACCTCGTCTCCGCCACCCCTTCCGGCGGCTGGCTGCAGTCCAACCCCGTCGTCCCGGGGCTCGGCTTCCCGCTCGGCACCCGGCTCCAGATGGCCTGGCTGGAGGAGGGCCTGCCGAACTCCCTCACCCCGGGCCGCCGCCCCCGCACCACCCTCACCCCGTCCCTGGCGCTGCGCGACGGGGTGCCGGTGATGGCGTTCGGGACGCCCGGGGGCGATCAGCAGGACCAGTGGCAGGTCCACTTCTTCCTGGCGGTGGCGCTGCGCGGGGCGGTCCGCGGCGGCCTCGATCTCCAGGGCGCCATCGACGCCCCGAACTGGCACCAGGACTCGTTTCCCAGCTCGTTCTTCCCCCGCGGGATGCGGCCGGGGAGCGTGACCGTGGAGTCCCGGATCGGCCGGGAGACCGTCGAGGAACTGCGGCGGCGCGGTCACCGGGTCACGGTGGGTGACGACTGGTCCGAGGGGCGGCTGTGCGCCGTGGCCCGGGATCCGGAGAGCGGGGTGCTGTCCGCGGCGGCGAATCCGCGGGGGATGCAGGGGTACGCGGTCGGGCGCTGAGCCGGTCGGTGGGGGCGGCGCCGCTCCGGCCGGTACCGGGCCGTGCCCTCCGCGGCATCGGGAGTTCACCTGCGGTCCAGCCGCCGTGTCAGTGGCTCATGGTTCGATGGACACATGATCGAGCAGATTCGTACCCATCAAGCGGGAGACATCACGGAGAGCACCGATGCTGTTCCCATGACCCTGACGCCGGACCTCTCGGGGCTGGACCTGGCCGCCGTCGAGGCCGTCGTCCGCCGCGCCGCCGCCGACGAGATCATGCCGCGCTTCCGGCAGCTCGCCGCCGAGGACATCGTCGAGAAGAACGGCCCGCACGACCTCGTCACGGTCGCCGACCGCCGCGCCGAGGAGCAGCTCACCGCCGCTCTGACGGAGCTGCTGCCCGGCTCCCGGGTGGTCGGCGAGGAGGCGGTGCACGCCGACCCCACCGTGCTCGACGCGCTGCACGGCGACGCCCCCGTCTGGATCGTCGACCCGGTCGACGGCACCCGCCAGTTCGTGCACGGCGACCCCGGCTTCGCCACCCTCGTCGCGCTCGCCCACCGTGGCGAGGTGCTCGCGTCGTGGACCTACGCCCCCGCGCTCGGCCTGCTGGCCGTCGCCCGCCGCGGCGCCGGCGCCGAGCTGAACGGCGTACCGCTGCACGCCGGCAGCCCCGCGCCGGGCGCCGTCCTCGATGTCGCCACCTCCCACTACGACTTCACCGACGACGACCAGAAGCGGGTCCTCGCCACCCTGGACACCGCCGGCATCGCCCCGCGGCCCTGCGGCTCGGCGGGCCTGGAGTATCTGTACATAGCCCGCGGCGACCTCGACGCCATCGCCTTCAGCTGGGAGAACGCCTGGGATCACGCCGCCGGGCTGCTGCTGGTCCAGGAGGCGGGCGGCACCAGCGGCACGGTCGCCGGCCGCCCCTTCCGGATCGAGGGCGGCAACGCACTGCCCTTCACCGCGGCGCGGGACGCCAAAACGGCGCGGCGTATCCTCGGACTGCTGGCAGCCGCCAACTGACCCTCGCCGATGAGGGTCGGACGTGAGGGGAGTGGCGCAGGTGCCGAGGATGCTGGATGCCGTGGTGATCGGAGCAGGCCCCAACGGCCTGACGGCCGCGGCCGAACTCGCCCGCCGGGGCATGTCCGTGGAGGTCTTCGAGGCCCGCGACACCATCGGCGGCGGCGCCCGCACCGAGGAGCTGACCCTCCCCGGCTTCCGCCACGATCCCTGCTCGGCGGTGCACCCCACGGGCGCGGGCTCCCCGGCCTTCGCCGCCATGCCGCTGGCGCGCCACGGCCTGGAGTGGCTGCACCACGACGTCCCCATGGCCCACCCCTTCCCGGACGGCACCGCCGCCGTGCTCGCGCACTCCGTCGGCGAGACCGCCATGTCCTTCGGACCGCGCGACGCCGGCACCTACCGCAGGCTCGTCGCGCCGTTCACCGGCAAGTGGGCCGCCATGGCCCACGACTTCCTGCGCACCCAGTGGCTGGGCCTGCCCCAGGACCCGGTGACCTACGCCCGCTTCGGCCTGGTCGCGATGCAGCCGGTCACCCTGCTCAACCGCCGCTTCCAGGACCCCAAGGCCCGCGCGCTGCTGGCCGGCCTCGCCGCGCACGCCAACGCCCCGCTCAGCGGCTTCGGGACCTCCGGCATGGCCCTGATGTTCGCGCTCGCCGCGCACGCCCACGGCTGGCCGGTGGCCCGCGGCGGCTCCCAGGCCATCTCCGACGCCCTCGCCGGGCTGCTGCGCGCCCACGGCGGGGCGGTGCACACCGACTTCGAGGTCAAGCGGCTGGACGACCTGCCGCCGGCCCGGGCGTACGTCTTCGACACCTCCCCGACCGCGCTCGCGCGCATCGCCGGCCTGGGCAACGCCTACCGCGACGTCAAGTACGGCCCCAGCGTCTTCAAGGTCGACTACGCCCTCTCGGGCCCGGTGCCGTGGACGGCCGCCGCGGCCCGCCGCGCCGGCACCGTCCACATCGGCCCCACCAGCGAGGACATCGCCGCCTCCCTGAACGCCGCCACCCACGGCCAGGACCCGTCCCGCCCCTTCCTGATCACCGCTCAGCCCAGCCTGGTCGACCCCACCCGCGCCCCCGAGGGCAAGCACACCTTCTGGGCGTACGGCCATGTCCCGCACGGCTGGGAGGGCGATGCCACCAAGGTCGTCGAGCGGCAGATCGAGCGCTTCGCCCCCGGCTTCCGCGACCTGGTCCTGGCCCGCGCGGTCGCCGGCCCGCCCCAACTCGCCGCCCGCAACGCCAATTACGTCGGCGGCGACACCGCCACCGGCTCCGCGGCCGGCCTGCGGCTGCTCATCCGCCCCAAGCTCGCCCGCGTCCCGTACGAGACCGCCCACCCCGCCGTCTTCCTCTGCTCGCAGGCCACCCCGCCCGGCCCCGGCGTCCACGGCATGTCCGGCCACTACGCGGCCAAGGCGGTCTGGCGGCGGCTGCGCGGACACCGCCGCTGACGGCGGTGCGGACACCGCCCCTGACGGCGGACGACACCCTAGGGTGGGACGCCATGAACACCTCCCGCACCTCTCTCACCCTCGTCCGGGGCGACATCACCGAGCAGACCGTGGACGCCGTGGTCAACGCGGCCAACTCCTCGCTCCTCGGGGGCGGGGGAGTGGACGGCGCGATCCACCGGCGCGGCGGCCCCGACATCCTGTCCGAGTGCCGCGCCCTGCGCGACGGCCACTACGGCCGCGGGCTGCCCACCGGCCAGGCCGTCGCCACCACCGCGGGCCGGCTGCCGGCGCGCTGGGTCATCCACACGGTCGGGCCGGTGCACTCCGCCAGTGAGGACCGCGGCGATCTGCTCGCCTCCTGCTACCGCGCGTCCCTGCGGGTGGCCGGCGAGCTGGGCGCGCGGACGGTCGCCTTCCCGGCGATCTCCACCGGCGTCTACGGCTGGCCGCTCGCCGACGGCGCACACACCGCCGTCACCACCGTGCGCGCCGCCGTCGCCGAGGCCCCCGACGCCTTCGACGAGATCCGCTTCGTCGTGTTCGACGACCGGGCACGGGAGGCCTTCGCGGCGGCCCTGGCGGAGACCGGCAGCTGACGTGCGGTGAGCGCCGCGGGCCCAGGTGGTCCGACCTCGATGTCGGATTCTCGCCAGCCGAAGGGCGCCGCCTGCGGAATCCTTGAGGCATGCACACCGACACCGAGCGCTGCGTGCGCGCCGTGCAGTCCAAGGACGCCCGCTTCGACGGGTGGTTCTACACGGCGGTGCTCACCACCCGCATCTACTGCCGCCCCAGCTGTCCGGTGGTGCCGCCCAAGCCGGAGAACATGCGCTTCTACCCCAGCGCGGCCGCCGCCCAACAGGCCGGATTCCGGGCCTGCAAGCGGTGCCGGCCGGATGCCAGCCCGGGGTCCCCGCAGTGGGACGAGCGGGCCGACCTGGTCGCCCGCGCCATGCGGCTGATCGCCGACGGCATCGTGGACCGTGAGGGCGTCCCCGGCCTCGCCGCCCGGCTCGGCTACAGCACCCGGCAGATCGAGCGCCAGCTGCTCGCCGAGCTGGGCGCCGGACCGCTGGCGCTGGCCCGCGCCCAGCGCGCGCAGACCGCCCGGCTGCTGGTGGAGACCACCGCGCTGCCGATGGCCGAGGTCGCCTTCGCCGCCGGATTCGCCAGCATCCGCACCTTCAACGAGACCGTGCGCGAGGTCTTCGCGCTGTCCCCGAGCGAGCTGCGGCAGCGCGCCCGGCCCGGCCCCCGCACGGCGGCGCCCGGCACCCTGGCGCTGCGGCTGCCCTTCCGGCAGCCGCTCAACCCCGACAACCTCTTCGGGCACCTCGCGGCCACCGCTGTCCCCGGCGTCGAGGAGTGGCGCGACGGCGCCTACCGCCGCACCCTGCGCCTGCCCTACGGACACGGCATCGTGGCCCTCGCACCCCGCCCCGACCACATCGACTGCCGCCTCTCCCTCACCGACCTGCGGGACCTGGCCGGCGCCATCGCCCGCTGCCGCCGGATGCTCGACCTCGACGCGGACCCCGAGGCCGTCGACGCGCTGCTGCACGAGGACCCGCGACTGGCTCCGCTCGTCGACAAGGCGCCCGGCCGCCGGGTCCCGCGCACCGTCGACGCCGACGAGTTCGCCCTCCGCGCCGTCCTGGGCCAGCAGGTCTCCACCGCGGCGGCCCGCACCCACGCCGGGCGGATGGTCCGGGCGCACGGCGAGCGCGTCGACGACCCGGCCGGCGGCCTCGGCCACCTCTTCCCCTCGCCCGACCGGCTCGCCGCACTGGACCCGGAGACCCTGGCCATGCCCCGCACCCGCCGGGCCACCCTCACCGGCCTCGTCGCCGCCCTCGGCGCCGGCACCCTGCAACTGGGCGTCGGCAGCGACCGCGAGGAGGCCCGCGCACGGCTCGCGGCGCTCCCGGGCATCGGCCCCTGGACCGTCGAATGCATCGCCATGCGGGCGCTCGGCGACCCCGACGCCTTCACCCCCACCGACCTCGGACTGCGCCGCGCCGCCGCCGGCCTCGGCCTGCCGGCCACCCCCGCGGCCCTGGTCCGGCACGCCGCGCGCTGGCGCCCCTGGCGCGCCTATGCCGTCCAGTACCTCTGGGCGACCGACGACCACCCCATCAACCGCCTCCCGGCGGACTGAGTCCACCGCCCCCGGCGCACTGAAGCCACCGCTCCCGACGAACCGAGTCCCCGCCATGACCGTGCACCCCGCCGACCCCGGCACCCCCGTCACCCACTCCGTCCTGGACGACACCCCGGTGGGCCCGCTGACCCTGGTCGCCGCCGGGACCGCCCTCACCGGCCTCTACATGACCGACCAGCGCCACCGCCCGCCCCAGGAGACCTTCGGCGCCCCGGCGGACCCGGGCGCACCGCCGTTCGCCGCGGCCCTCACCCAGCTACGGGCCTATTTCCGCGGCGAGTTGACCACCTTCGACCTGCCGCTCGCGCTGCGCGGCACCCCCTTCCAGCGCCGCGTCTGGGCGGCGCTGTGCGCCATCCCGTACGGCGAGACCCGCTCGTACGGGCAGCTCGCCGAGGCGCTCGGCATCCCCACCGCCGCCCGCGCGGTCGGCCTGGCCAACGGGCGCAACCCGGTCGGCATCATCGTCCCCTGCCATCGCGTCGTCGGCGCCGACGGCAGCCTCACCGGCTACGGCGGCGGCCTGGACCGCAAGCGCCGCCTGCTCGCCTTCGAGCGGACGGACCAGGCCCTGTTCCCGGCGGAGGCCTGCGGCTGACGGGGACTCAGGGGAGCCCCACCACCTCCCGCACCTCGGCCACCAGCCGCTCCGCCTCCCGCAGGGAGTGCGCCAACTCGTCCTCCGTTCCGCCGAGCCGGGCCAGCAGCCCGGCGGCGCGGGGGCCGAAGCCGGGCGGCGTCCCCGGCAGCGCCGCGGCCGCCGCGAGGGCGCCCTTCTCGTTGAGGCACCAGACGCCGTGATGGGCGTGCAGGGCCTGGACGAGGCAGCCGACGGCCCGGGAGAGGCACAGCGCGGCATGCAGCACGTCCCGGGCCGGATACGACTTGGCCGCCATCGCCGCGGAGAATCCGGCGTCCCAGACGGCGGCGCCGGTCAGCGCCGTGCGCAGGGCGTCCGGGTACCGCCGGGTCTCCCGCCGCAGCCGGGCCAGTTCCCCGCCGGTGTCGGCGAGCACCCTGCCCAGCGCGGCCTCGCCCGGATATGCGGGGGACCAGAAGCCGAGCGGATGACCGGCCTGGACGCCGATCTCGAAGCGGCCCGCGCGGCACTCCTCCCACACCCGCCACACCCGGTCGGTGTCCCGCAGGATCCAGTCGACGTGGCTGCCGTCCGGCAGCACCAGCCAGGCCCCGCCGTTAACCCACGCGCCCCAGGCACCGGGCGGATGGATCTCGACGGGGCCGCCGGTCAGCTCCGCGGCCAGCGCCGCCAGCGCGGACAGGTCCGGCGCGCCGCGGTAGTAGACCCCCAGATCCCAGTCGGAGTCCGCCCGGTGGGTCCCGCGGGCCCGGCTTCCCCCGAGCATCACCCCGACGACCCCCGGCACCCGCGCCAGTCTGGCGGCGATCTCTTCCATGGCGGCACGGTACGGGCGCCACGGGCCCGTCCTCACCTCATTTCACGGGTCGGCCGGCCGGCGCCGGCGGCACCCCGTCCTCCAGTTCCGCCGGGCCGCGGCCGTCCGCCAGCGCCTTCAGGGCGGCGCCGATGCGCAGCGCCAGCTCCCGGCTCACCAGTGTCTGGGCCTCGTCCCAGTGCACCAGGCGCCAGGACAGCAGCTCCTCCTGCTGCAGCCGGATCGCCGCGAGCCGGTCGGAGTCCAGCACCCCGCCGTCGTAGAGGTACGACACCAGCGGCGGCCGGCCCGTGCCGCGCACCCAGTCGACGGCGAGCAGCGCGCCCGGCACGACGTCCAGCCCGATCTCCTCGGCGGTCTCGCGGCGGGCGGCCTGGCGGGGCGACTCGCCCCGGTCCGACTCGACGGTGCCGCCCGGCAGCAGCCAGGTGTCGCGGTAGTTGGGCTCCACCAGCAGGAGGCGGCCCTCCGCGTCGCGGAAGATGACGCCCGCGCCCGCGAGGACACGGGGCAGGCCGGCGATGTAGGAGGCGTAGTCCATGGTCGTCACGGCGTGAGCCTACGGCCTGAGCGGCACTCCCCGGCGACCGCGGGCCGGGCGCTCGTGCGCCACCGCGACCGGCGTGCCCTGTTCGCCGGGCGGCCCGGCGGATAGGGTCGCAGCGGCGCGACTGCCAGCTCGAAAGCAAGGGGAACCACGGTGGCGGACGCAGCAAGGACAGGATCGGCACGGGTGCTGATCGCCGCGGACAAATTCAAGGGCTCGCTCACGGCCGTCGAGGTCGCCGCGCACGTCACGGCCGGTCTCCGGCGCGTGATCCCCGGTCTGGACGTGGTCGCCGTCCCGGTCGCGGACGGCGGCGACGGCACGGTGGCGGCCGCCCTCGCGGCCGGTTTTATCCGGCGCGAGGCCCGGGTCACCGGCCCGACCGGCGGCACGGTGGCGGCCACCTTCGCGCTGCACGCCGACGGCACGGCCGTGGTGGAGATGGCCGAGGCCTCCGGGCTCCAGCACCTCCCCGACGGCGTCTTCGCGCCCCTGACGGCGAGCACGTACGGCACCGGCGAGCTGCTGCGCGCGGCGCTCGACGCGGGCGCGACCACGCTCGTCTTCGGCGTCGGCGGCAGCGCCACGACCGATGGCGGCGCGGGCATGCTCACGGCGCTGGGCGCCCGCCTCCTGGACGCGGACGGCGAGCCGGTCGCCCCCGGCGGCGGCCCGCTGCGCGAGCTGGCCACCGCCGATCTGTCCGGTTTGGATCCCCGGCTGGCCGCCACCCGCATCGTCCTGGCGAGCGACGTCGACAACCCGCTCACCGGCCCGAAGGGCGCCCCGGCGGTCTACGGCCCGCAGAAGGGGGCGAGCGAGGCGGACGTCGCCACCCTGGACGCCGCGCTGGCGCACTATGCGGAGGTGCTGGCCCGGGCGGTCGGCCCGCGCGCCGCGGACGCGGCCCGGGCACCGGGCGCGGGCGCCGCGGGCGGGCTCGGCTACGGCGCGCTGGTCGGTCTGGACGCCGAGTTCCGGCCGGGCATCGAGGTGATGCTCGACGTCCTGGGCTTCGCCCCGGCGCTGGCCGGAGCCGACTTCGTGATCACGGGCGAGGGCTCGCTCGACGCCCAGACGCTGCACGGCAAGGCGCCGGCCGGGGTCGCCGCGGCGGCCCGTGCGGCGGGTGTGGACGTGGCCGCGGTCTGCGGCCGGCTCCGGCTGCCGCCCGAGGCCCTGCAAGCGGCCGGCATCCGGCGGGCCTACGCGCTGACGGACCTGGAGCCCGATCCGGCCCGCTGCATGGCCGAGGCGGGGCCGCTGCTGGAGCGGTCGGCCGAGCGCCTGGCACGCGACCTCCTGGCCTGAGACGGCCGCCGGCACACGCCGAGCGGGCCGCCGCACACGACGGAGCCCCGGGCGAATCCTTCGCCCGGGGCTCCGTGTGTCGTGCGGTGTGTGTCGTGCGGTGCTCCGTTACGGGAGCTGTGCGGCGCGGGACTCCGCGCGCGACTCGCGGCGGTTGTCGCGGAAGGTGTTCACCCGCCGGGCCGTCGCGAACAGCGGGATCATCGCGCCCATGACCACCTGGAGGGCGCAGCCGGTCTGCAGCAGCAGCTGGCCGCCGGGGGCGTCCAGCGCCCAGGCCGCGAGCATGCCCATGCTGAGCACGATCCAGCTGAGCATCGCCACCGCGAGCCGGCCCTGCGGCTTGGGGTACTCGACCCGGCTCACCATCAGCCAGGCCACCCCGATGATCGCCAGCAGCGTCGGCACGAACGGCAGCTCCAGCAGCACGATGGCGACGACGGTCAGGGCGCCGAACGGACTCGGCATGCCCTGGAAGATGCCGTCCCGCAGCGTCACGCAGGAGAACCGCGCGAGCCGGAGCACCACCGCCAGCAGCACCACCACCGCGGCCACCACCGACACCCGCTGGTGCGCGTCCTGGGCGACCATGCCCCAGGTCACGACGAAGTACGCGGGTGCCAGCCCGAAGCTGATCAGGTCGGAGAGGTTGTCGAGCTCGGCCCCCATCGCCGAGGCCCGCAGCTTGCGCGCCACCAGCCCGTCGAAGAGGTCGAAGACCGAGGCGAACAGCATCAGGATCACGGCCATCGCCGCGCTGTGCCGGGCCATCCCGCCGTCCTCGGTGCCCGTCAGATGCGGGATGAGGACGCCGGTGGTGGTGAAGTACACGGCCATGAAGCCGCAGATGGCGTTGCCGAGGGTGAGGGTGTCCGCTATCGACAGCCGCGTGGACAGCGGCATGTCGTCGGTCTCGTCCGTCTCGGGCGCCCAGCCCGCCTGAGTCTCGGGATCAATCACGGTCAAGGCGAGTCACCCCCGCGGTGGTGGCCTGGCCGACCTCGACCGCGGCCTCGACGCCTTCCGGGAGGTAGACGTCGACACGCGAGCCGAAGCGGATCAGGCCGATCCGCTCACCCTGCTCGACCTTGGTGCCCTCGGGCACGTAGGGCACGATGCGGCGGGCCACCGCGCCGGCGATCTGCACCATCTCGATGTCGCCGAGCTCGGTGTCGAAGTGCCAGACGACCCGCTCGTTGTTCTCGCTCTCCTTGTTGAACGCCGGGACGAACCCGCCGGGGATGTGCTCCACGGACGTCACCGTGCCGGCCAGCGGCGCGCGGTTGACGTGGACGTTCAGCGGGCTCATGAAGATCGCGACACGGGTGCGCCCGTCCTTCCACGGCATGATGCTCTGCACCACGCCGTCGGCCGGGGAGATGACACGTCCCTGAGCGATCTCCCGCTCGGGGTCGCGGAAGAACCACAGCATGCCCGCCGCCAGTGCGGTGGTGGGCACGGCAACAGCGGCCCAGCGACCCGACCGGCGGGACCGGGCGAGGCTGACCGCTGCCGTGGCAACGGTCGGCAGGAGCCACGGCGACGCTCCGCGCGCGAGGCGGACGCGACCGCGTGGTGCAGAGGATTGGCTGTGGGGCATGGATGACCTTCGTAGCGGAGGATGCCGCGTAGGGATACGGGGGACGGCGGCTTTCCGGGGATGCTATCGGTTACGAGCGGCAACTGGCCAAGAGCCAGAGCCAATCCGTGGCCGAAGAACGATGACGGGGTGTGATCTTCGTCTAGGCGAAAGCACGCCAAACGGGACGTTCACCCCTGGATCCGGTACTCCTCGAGTAGCCGTCGGCCAATGATCATTTTCTGGATCTCGGCGGTACCTTCACCGATCAGGAGCATCGGGGCCTCGCGGTAGAGGCGCTCGATCTCGTACTCCTTCGAGAAGCCGTAACCGCCGTGGATACGGAACGCGTCTTCCACCACCTCCTTGCAGTACTCGGAGGCCAGGTACTTCGCCATGCCCGCCTCGAGGTCGTTTCGCTGCCCCGAGTCCTTTTTGCGAGCGGCATTCACCATCATTGCATGGGCCGCTTCGACCTTTGTTGCCATTTCCGCCAGTTTGAACTGAATGGCCTGGTGCTGGGCGATCGGCTTGCCGAAGGTGTGTCGCTGCTGGGCGTAGGAGACACCCAGTTCGAACGCGCGCTGGGCGACGCCGCATCCGCGCGCGGCCACATTGACCCGGCCGACCTCGACGCCGTCCATCATGTGATAGAAGCCACGTCCGGTCTCGCCGCCGAGCACCCGATCGGCCGGGATCCGCAGCCCGTCCATGATCAGCTCGGTGGTGTCGACGCCCTTGTAGCCCATCTTGTCGATCTTGCCCGGGATGGTCAGGCCCGGCCGCACCTCGCCGAAGCCGGCCTCCTTCTCCACGAGGAAGGTCGTCATCGACTTGTGCGGGGCGGTGCCCTCCGGATGGCCCTCGTCCGTCCGGCACAGCACCGCGACCAGCGTCGAGGTGCCACCGTTGGTGAGCCACATCTTCTGGCCGTTGAGGACGTACTCGTCGCCCTCGCGCACGCCCTTGGAGGAAATGGCCGAAACGTCGGACCCCAGCGCCGGCTCCGACATCGAGAAGGCGCCCCGGATCTCACCGGCCGCCATCTTCGGCAGGAAGTAGTCCTTCTGCTCCTGCGTGCCGTGCTGCTTGAGCATGTACGCCACGATGAAGTGCGTGTTGATGATGCCCGAGACGCTCATCCAGCCGCGGGCGATCTCCTCGACGGTCAGCGCGTAGCTGAGCAGGGACTCACCCAGCCCGCCGTACTCCTCGGGAATCATCAGGCCGAACACGCCGAGTTCCTTCAGGCCCTCGACGATCTTCGTCGGGTATTCGTCGCGGTGCTCCAGCTCCGTGGCGACCGGAATGATCTCCTTGTCCACGAAGTCGCGGACGGTGGAGAGGATTTCCCGCTGGATGTCGGTCAGGCCCTCGGTCTGCGCGAGACGGGTCATGGCTACTTCTCCTTCTTGGCCGTCGGGGCCTGCAGCTCCGGGCGGCCGGGCTGCTCGCCGCCGCGCTCCTCGATGTAGGTCGCCGTGGGGACCATGACCTTGCGCCGGAAGACGCAGACCAGGGTGCCGTCCTGCTTGTAGCCCTTGGTCTCGACGTGCACGATGCCGCGGTCGGACTTCGACTTCGACGGGGTCTTGTCGAGCACCGTCGTCTCGCCGTAGAGCGTGTCGCCGTGGAAGGTGGGTGCCACGTGCTTCAGCGACTCGATCTCCAGGTTGGCGATGGCCTTTCCGGAGACATCGGGCACCGACATGCCCAGCAGCAGGGAGTAGATGTAATTGCCGACGACGACGTTCTTGCCGAAGTCGGTGGTCCGCTCCGCGTAGTTGCTGTCCATGTGCAGCGGGTGGTGATTCATGGTGAGCAGGCAGAAGAGGTGGTCGTCGTATTCGGTGACGGTTTTTCCGGGCCAGTGCTTGTACACATCGCCGACGGTGAACTCTTCATAGGTACGGCCGAACTGCATGGTGCTTATTCCTCCGGGGCCTCGAACTTGGACGTGCGGATCATGCCGGCGGCCCGGCCCTTGCCGGCGACGACCAGCGCCATCTTCCGGCTCGCCTCGTCGATCATCTCGTCACCGAGCATCGCGGAGCCCTTGGCTCCGCCCGCTTCCGAGGTGTGCCACTCGTAGGCGTCCAGGATCAGCTCGGCGTGGTCGTAGTCCTCCTGCGACGGGGAGAACACCTCGTTGGCGGCCTCGACCTGACCGGGGTGCAGCACCCACTTGCCGTCGAACCCGAGGGCGGCGGCCCGGCCGGCGACCTCGCGATAGCCGTCAACATTCTTGATCTGAAGGTACGGACCGTCGATCGCCTGGAGATCGTAGGTGCGAGCCGCCATCAGAATGCGCATCAGAATGTAGTGATAGGCGTCCGCCCCATAGCCGGGCGGCTGCTCGCCGACCACCAGCGACTTCATGTTGATGGACGCCATGAAGTCGGCCGGGCCGAAGATGATGGTCTCCAGCCGGGGCGAGGCGCCGGCGATGGCGTCGACGTTCACCAGGCCCTTGGCGTTCTCGATCTGGGCCTCGATGCCGATCCGGCCGACCTCGAAGCCCATGGTCTTCTCGATCTGCGTCAGCAGCAGGTCCAGCGCCACGATCTGCTGGGCGTCCTGGACCTTCGGCAGCATGATGCAGTCGAGGTTCTGGCCCGCGCCCTCGACGACCGTGATGACGTCCCGGTAGGTCCAGTGGGTGGTCCAGTCGTTGACCCGTACGACCCGTGTCTTGCCGGTCCAGTCGCCCTCGTTCAGCGCCTCGACGATGTGGTGCCGGGCGCCCTCCTTGGCCAGCGGCGCGCAGGCGTCCTCCAGGTCGAGGAAGACCTGGTCGGCCGGGAGCCCCTGGGCCTTCTCCAGGAAGCGCGGGTTGCTGCCGGGGACCGCGAGGCAGGAGCGGCGCGGCCGGCCGCCGGGCGGGCGGTTCGCCTGGGTCATGCGGGGACCTCCAGTGGGTCGAGCCGGTTCGCTTTCCGGATCTCGTCGACAATACGGCCGATGATCTCCGTAATACCGAAGTCCTTGGGGGTGAAGACCGCCGCCACTCCGGCCTCCCGCAGCGCGGCCGCGTCGGCGGAGGGAATGATGCCGCCGACGATGACCGGCATGTCGTCGACACCGGTGCGGCGCAGCCGGTCCAGTACGTCCGGCACCAGCTCGGCGTGCGAGCCGGACAGGATCGACAGGCCGACGCAGTGCACGTCCTCGGCGACCGCGGCCGAGACGATCTGCTCCGGGGTGAGCCGGATGCCCTGGTAGATGACCTCGAAGCCGGCGTCCCTGGCCCGTACCGCTATCTGCTCGGCGCCGTTGCTGTGCCCGTCCAGGCCGGGCTTGCCGACCAGCAGCCGCAGCTTTCCGCTGCCGAGTTCGGCGGCGGTCCTGGCGACCTTCTCGCGGACCTCGGCGAGCGGGCTGCCCTCCTCGGCGGCGACCGCCAGCGGGGCGCTGGAGACGCCCGTGGGGGCCCGGAACTCGCCGAAGACGTCCCGCAGGGCCCAGGCCCACTCGCCGGTCGTCACCCCGGCGCGGGCGCACTCCACGGTGGCCGCGAAGAGGTTGCCGTCCCCGGCCGCGGTCTTCTTCAGGACCGACAGCGACTCCTGGGCGCGCCCCTCGTCGCGGTTGTCCCGCCAGTCGTGCAGGGCCTGGACGACCCGCGCCTCGTTGGCCGGGTCGACGGTCATGATGGCCGTGTCGAGATCGGCGGTGAGCGGGTTGGGCTCGGTGCCCTCGTAGCAGTTGACGCCGACGATCTTCTCGTCGCCGGCCTCGATCCGGGCCCGGCGCTCGGCGTGCGCGGAGACCAGCTGCGACTTGAGGTAGCCGGACTCCACGGCGGCCATCGCGCCGCCCATCTCCTGGATCCGCTCGATCTCCGCGAGGCAGTCGGTGACCAGGGCGTCCACCTTGGCCTCGATGACGTGCGAGCCGGCGAAGATGTCCTCGTACTCCAGCAGATCGCTCTCGTGCGCGAGGACCTGCTGGATGCGCAGCGACCACTGCTGGTCCCAGGGCCGCGGCAGCCCCAGCGCCTCGTTCCAGGCCGGGAGCTGGACGGCCCGGGCGCGGGCGTCCTTGGAGAGCGTGACGGCCAGCATCTCCAGCACGATCCGCTGGACGTTGTTCTCCGGCTGCGCCTCGGTCAGGCCCAGCGAGTTGACCTGGACGCCGTAGCGGAACCGGCGCTGCTTGTCGTTCTCGATGCCGTAGCGCTCACGGGTGATCTTGTCCCAGATGCGGCCGAAGGCGCGCATCTTGCACATCTCCTCGATGAACCGGACACCGGCGTTCACGAAGAACGAGATACGGGCCACGACATCGCCGAACCGCTCCGGCGGCACCTGCCCGGAGTCGCGCACCGCGTCCAGCACCGCGATGGCGGTGGACATCGCGTAGGCGATCTCCTGCACCGGCGTGGCGCCCGCTTCCTGCAGGTGGTAGCTGCAGATGTTGATCGGGTTCCACTTGGGGATGTGCGCCACCGTGTACGTGATCATGTCGGTGGTCAGCCGCAGGGAGGGCCCCGGCGGGAAGACGTGCGTCCCGCGCGAGAGGTACTCCTTGACGATGTCGTTCTGCGTCGTCCCCGACAGCTTGGCGATGTCGGCGCCCTGCTCCTCGGCGACCACTTCGTACAGCGCCAGCAGCCACATGGCCGTCGCGTTGATGGTCATCGAGGTGTTCATCTGGTCCAGGGGTATGTCCTGGAACAGTCGGCGCATGTCACCGAGGTGGGACACCGGGACCCCGACCCGGCCGACCTCGCCGCGGGCGAGGATGTGGTCGGGGTCGTATCCGGTCTGCGTCGGGAGGTCGAACGCGACCGACAGGCCGGTCTGGCCCTTGGCCAGGTTGCGCCGGTACAGCTCGTTGGACGCCTCGGCGGTGGAGTGGCCGGCGTAGGTCCGCATCAGCCACGGACGATCCTTCTGACGCTCAGTCATATCAGGCCCGTATCCTCGTGGTTCCGGTGGTCCGAGCGCTCTCAGATGTTCCGGAACCGGTTGATGGCGTCGAGGTGCTTGGCGCGCATTTCCTCGTCCCGCACGCCCATGCCCTCCTCGGGGGCCAGCGCCAGCACGCCGACCTTGCCCTGGTGGAGGTTGCGGTGCACGTCGTACGCCGCCTGGCTGGTCTCTTCGAGGGTGTACGTCTTCGACAGGGTCGGGTGGATCTTGCCCTTGGCGATCAGGCGGTTGGCCTCCCACGCCTCGCGGTAGTTGGCGAAGTGCGAGCCGACGATCCGCTTCAGCGACATCCACAGGTAGCGGTTGTCGTACTGGTGGTTGTAGCCGGAGGTCGAGGCGCAGGTGACGATGGTGCCGCCCTTGCGTGTCACGTAGACCGAGGCGCCGAAGGTCTCGCGGCCGGGGTGCTCGAAGACGATGTCCACGTCCTCGCCGCCGGTCAGCTCGCGGATGCGCTTGCCGAAGCGCTTCCACTCCTTGGGGTCCTGGTCGTGCTCGTCCTTCCAGAACCGGTAGTCCTCGGCGTTGCGGTCGATGATCGCCTCGGCGCCCATGGCGCGGCAGATCTCGGCCTTCTTGTCGCTGGAGACCACGCAGATCGGGTTGGCGCCGCCGGCCAGCGCGAACTGGGTGGCATAGCTGCCCAGACCGCCGCTGGCGCCCCAGATCAGGACGTTGTCGCCCTGCTTCATGCCGGCGCCGTTCTGCGAGACGAGCTGGCGGTAGGCGGTCGAGTTGACCAGACCGGGCGCCGCCGCCTCCTCCCAGCTCAGGTGCTTGGGCTTGGGCATCAGCTGGTTGGACTTGACCAGCGCGATCTCCGCCAGGCCGCCGAAGTTGGTCTCGAAGCCCCAGATGCGCTGCTCGGGGTCGAGCATCGTGTCGTTGTGGCCGTCGGAGGACTCCAGCTCCACGGACAGGCAGTGTGCGACGACCTCGTCACCGGGGCCCCAGGCGTTGACGCCGGGCCCGGTGCGCAGGACCACACCGGCCAGGTCCGAGCCGATGACGTGGTACGGCAGGTCGTGCCGCTTGGTGAGCGGGGAGAGCCTGCCGTAGCGCTCCAGGAACCCGAACGTCGACACGGGCTCGAAGATCGAGGTCCACACGGAGTTGTAGTTGACGGAGGAGGCCATCACGGCCACCAGCGCCTCACCGGGGCCCAGTTCGGGCGCCGCCACGTCCTCGACGTGCAGCGACTTGCGCGGGTCCTTCTCCTTGGTGCTCAGACCGGCGAACATCTCGGCCTCGTCCTTGTGCACGGTCACCGCGCGGTAGGACTCGGGGATCTTCAACGCGGCGAAGTCGGCGCTGGTGGTGTCAGGCGCGAGGATTGCGTCCAGGATTTCGTTCACGGGGTGCCTCCGGCGGTTGGGCCTCCCCTGCTCACACCGGGGTGGAGAGCCTGGGGAACCGTTGAGGGAACGGTTTGGGGGGAACGTCGGGGTGATGCGGAGGTGGTGCCGTCGGTTCGGCCGGGTCGGCGCCGCTTCCGCCGTCTCTGCTGAGGTCGCAGAGCCGTCGGGCGCGATGCCTGGCTGCGCTGTGGTGAGCGCGGTTCCCAGCGGTGCTGGGGGTGCCTGTGACGCAGGCGTCCGGGCGGGCAGCCGCATGGGGCTGGTGGGACAGCCGGCGTGCGTGGGTTCGCTGCACGCCGGCCGCCCGGACAACCTCAACGTATGACACCGCGTGCCAGTCGACAAGACACTGAGTGCCAAGAATTTCTCTCAGATGTCATCCGGGCGGCACGCATGAGCGAAAGAGGGCCGATGGGAGGCCTGGAAGTGACACAGGGAAAGCAAAAAACTGCGCAGAGTGCGCAGTGAGGGGGTTAGGCCATCCGGGTCGCGGCCCGGCCGGGTCAAGGCCGCCGCCGGGTAGCCGGTCCGCCCGCGCGCCGCTCGCGGCGGGCGGGCGGACCGCTACCGCCGCTACTTCCGCTCGGTGAGCGCCTTGCGGATGGTGCGCATGACCTCGTCCAGCGGGGCGTCCGTACGCGCCACCGCCACCAGCACCTCGCCCTCCCGCGAGACGGCCGCCGGGGGCTGCTCGGAGCCGGTGCGCCCGGCCCCGATGCCGGCGCCGAAGGTCTCCCGGACGATCGCGAAGGCGTGGTCCAGCTGGGCCTCGACATCGCCCTGGGCGTCGGCCCGCAGCCAGCGCCGCAGCACGTGGTTGTGCGCGGTGACCACGGCGGACGCGGCGACCTCGGCCAGCAGCGGGTCGTCGTCGCCCTCGCGGTGGGCGCCCTCGTCGAAATGGCCCAGCAGATAGCGGGTGAACAGCCGCTCGTAGCGGGCCACCGAGGCGATCTCCGCCTCCCGCAGGGTGGGTACCTCGCGGGTCAGATGGTAGCGGGCCACCGACACGACCGGGGAGGCCGCGTACATCCGCATGACCTCCTTGATGCCGCGGCAGACCGTGTCGAGGGGGTTCTCGTGCGGGGGAGCGGCGTCGAGGACGGCCTCCGCGCGGACGAGGGTGTCGTCGTGGTCGGGGAAGATCGCCTCTTCCTTGGAGCGGAAGTGGCGGAAGAAGGTGCGCCGGGCGACGCCCGCGGCGGCCGCGATCTCGTCGACCGTCGTCGCCTCGTAGCCCTTGGTCGCGAACAGCTCCATCGCCGCCGCCGACAATTCACGGCGCATTTTGAGCCGTTGTGCCGCCGCGCGGCGGGTGCCGGGAGTGACGGTCTCGGACGTGTCGGACGGCTGCGGGCGAGCGGGCTGGGACATGTGGGGACGGTACTGCATATTTACGCGGCCTGCGGCATGAGGTGGTGCCTTCGCCCCGGTGAGCGGGGGTGAACCGCCGTCCGGTTCCAGCAGTCCACCCCATCCTCCCCCGGCGTCGCCGGGGTGCCGCCAGGCGTCAGCGCCGGGCGTACTCACGGAAGCCGCGGCCGGTCTTGCGGCCGAGGCAGCCGGCCGCGACGAGGTGCTCCAGCAGCGGCGACGGGGCCAGCCCCGGGTCGCGGAACTCGGCGTGCAACACCTTCTCGATGGCCAGGGACACGTCCAGGCCGACCACGTCGAGGAGTTCGAACGGGCCCATCGGGTAGCCGCCGCCGAGCTTCATGGCGGCGTCGATGTCGTCCAGCGACGCGTAGTGCTCCTCGACCATCTTGATCGCGTTGTTCAGGTACGGGAACAGCAGCGCGTTCACGATGAACCCGGCCCGGTCGCCGCAGTCCACGGGGTGCTTGCGGACCTTGGCGCAGACCGCCCGCACGGTGGCGTGGACGTCGTCGGCCGTCAGGACCGTGCGGACCACCTCCACCAGCTTCATGGCGGGCGCCGGGTTGAAGAAGTGCATCCCGATGACGTCCTCGGGGCGCGAGGTGGCGCGGGCGCAGGCCACGACCGGCAGCGAGGAGGTGGTGGTCGCCAGGACGGCGCCCGGCTTGCAGACCTTGTCCAGCGCCTGGAACAGCTCCTGCTTGACCGCCAGGTCCTCGGCCACCGCCTCGACCGCCAGATCGACGTCCGCGAACGCGTCGAGCGATCCGGCCGGGGTGATCGACGCCAGGGTGGTGTCCCGGGCCTCGGCGCTCATCCGGCCCTTGTCCACGGAACGGCCCAGGGACTTGGCGATCCTGGCCTTCGCCGTCTCCGCCTTCTCCAGGCTGCGGGCGGCCAGCACGACCTTGAAGCCCGCCTTGGCGAAGACCTCGGCGATACCGCTGGCCATCGTCCCGGAGCCGGCCACGCCGACGCTGCTGACCGTGCGCCCGGCGGACTGCTCGTCGGCGGACGACGGGCTCTCCGCGTCCGGCACGACGGTAGCGCTGCCCGGCGCCTCGTACGTGTAGAAGCCGCGGCCCGCCTTGCGGCCGGTCAGGCCCGCCTCGGCCAGCTGGCCCAGGATGGGCGCCGGGGCGTGCAGCCGGTCCCGGGAGTCGGCGTACATCGCCTCCAGGACCGTCCGGGCGGTGTCCACGCCGATCAGGTCGAGCAGGGCCAGCGGGCCCATGGGCAGGCCGCAGCCCAGCCGCATCGCGGCGTCGATGTCCTCGCGGGTGGCGTACCGGGCCTCGTACATCGCCGCTGCCTGGTTCAGATAGCCGAACAGCAGGCCGTCGGCGACGAAGCCGGGGCGGTCGCCCACCGCGATCGGGTCCTTGCCCAGGTCGTGGGCGAGGGCGGTGACGGCCGCGACCGCGGTCGGCGCGGTGAGCACCGAGGAGACCACCTCGACCAGCTTCATGGCCGGCGCGGGGTTGAAGAAGTGCACACCCAGCACCCGCTCGGGGCGCTGCGAGTCGGCGGCCAGCCGGGTCACCGAGAGCGCGTTGGTGCCGGTGGCCAGGATGGTGTCGGGCCGCACCACGGCGTCCAGGCCGGCGAAGACCTGCCGCTTGAGCTCGTAGTCCTCGGGCACGACCTCGATCACGAGATCGGCGTCCGCGGCGGCCTGCAGATCGGTGAAGGTGCGGAACCGGGCCAGGATGTCCTGGCGCTCGCGCTCCGTGATCCGCTCGCGGGCCACCGCACGGGCGGTGGTGCCTTCGAGGGTGGCGACGGCCTGCCGGGCGGCGGCCTCGTCGGTGTCGATCCCGATGACCTCGCGGCCGGCGCGGGCCAGGACCTCGGCGATGCCGGTGCCCATGGTGCCCAGACCGACGACGGCGACGGTGGAAAGGGGCAGGGAGGAGGCGGGAGTTGAGAGATCAGGGGTGGACTGAGGGTCCATCGCGAGACTCCTGAGGGTGTTCCCCTGAGCGCAGGGGAGAAGTGACGACTGAGGGTTTCCGCGCGGCCCGCTGCCTGGCGGTGCGCGGCGGCAGCAGGCGGCGGTGGGCCGCGAGGAGCCGCAGCGCTGCGGGCAGCGCCGGCGGTGTGGGAGAGCGGCGGGCCCTGTCCCGGGGCCGTGCCGTGTTCTCCGTGCTGTTGTCGTGCTGTGCCGAACCGACTTCACTCTGTGGCGGCTGCGTCACCAGGCCGCCCGAGCAGGGGTGCTGCTCGTTCCAGCAGGTTAACCCGCGAGTAACCAGAGCGCCAGAGGTGGCGGCGGTCATTAGTCTGTGGTGCGGGTCACGCCGCGAGAACCGGGGCGGACCGGCGGGAGGGGAGCGGCAAATGGAAGATGAATTCCACGAGTTGACGGACCGGGTGCGGGCCGAACTCCGCTCCCCGCAGGATCTGGTCGCCTATGAACGGCTGCTCGGGCTGGCCCGCAAGAACACCCCGGCCGGCCGCGAGGAACTGGCCCGGATGCTGGTCGCCGTCGAACGTCCGCTGTGGGCCAGGGAGATCGCCGCCTTCCTCCTGGGCTGCGCCGGCGACAAGCGGGCCTTCGAGACGCTCGTGCTGTTACTGAACTACCGCGACCCGGTGCGCTGCGCCACCGCCGCGCACGCGCTGGCCCGGCTCGGCGACCCCCGTACCGCCCGCGCCGCGGCCGCGCTGGCCACCAACCCGCTGCGCACCGCCTACGCCCTGCACCCGGTCCGGCTGCTCGCCGAACTCCGCGCGCCGCAGTCCGTCCCGGCGCTGATCGCGACCCTGGAGCGGCTGCTGACCCCGCACAACCCCTACTGGCGGGTGGCGCTCGCCTGCGTCGAGGGCCTCGGCGCGCTCGGCGACCGGCGGGCCGTCCCCGCCCTCACCGCCGCCGTCGGCCATCCGCGGCTGGCGGCCGCCGCCGCGGCGTCGCTGGCGCGGCTGGGGGTGCACGAGGACGCGGCGGGGCGGGCCGGGCCGGGCGGCGGGCCCGACGGGGGCGCGGACGGCGGCGAGGACCGGGGGCAGGGCCCGGAACGGGGAGGCTCGCCGGGCGCCGGCCGTGCGGACTCGGACGGGGCGGACTCCGGTGGTGCGGGCTCGGGCCGCGCGGACCCCGGTGCGGGGGCGAGCGGCGCGGACTCCGGGGTGAGCCGGCGCCGGTAGCGCAGCTCCGGGACGCTGCGGCCGCCCACCTCCTCGGCCTCCTCCGCGCCGTCCGGCACGAAACCGGCCCGTGCGTAGAAGCGGCGGGCGAGGGTGTTGCCGCGCACCACCCACAGGTACAGCGTGCGAAAGCCCTTCGCCGGCGCGTCGGCCGTGCCGGCGGCCAGCAGGGCGCGTCCGACGCCGGTGCCGATCAGCTCCGGCGCCACATACAGCGCGAGCAACTCCCCGTTGCCCGGGGCGACATCGGGGTCGCGGGCCGGACCGACCGCGGCCCAGCCGATGACCTCGCCGGCGCGCTCGGCCACCAGGTCCGACACCTCCGGCGCCTTCCGGCCGCACCACGCCTGGCGCCGCTCGGCATCCTCCGCCACGCTCATCGCGTCCAGATACGCCTGCGGCATCAGCCCCCGGTACGCGTGCTGCCAGCCGCGGACCCGCACCGCCGAGACCGCGTCGACATCGGCCGCGGTCATCTCCCGTATCCGCACGGCCCGTCGCACGCCGTGCCGCAGCGGATCCGCCGTCCCTTCCTCGGACCAGTCCATGCCGAGAGGCTAGGTGGCCCGGCAAGGCCTTTTCCGGCCCGCGGGCGGCCCCTCTCGGTGCCGCGGTGCCGAGTCGCCCGCCGCTCAGAGCAGCGTCAGCTGGGTCGGCTCCGGCGGGGTGCCGGTGGCCGGTTCCGGGGTGGGTGGTGCGGGGAGCCGGCGGGTGCGGCCGGGGCCGATGCCGTACTCCGTGGCGAGGTCGTGGACCTGACGGGTGATCCGGCGCTGGTACCAGGTCGGGGCGTAGGCGCCGTCGGCGTACATCGTCTCGTAGCGCCGTACGAGGTGCGGGTGGTGCTGCCCCAGCCAGGCCATGAACCACTCGCGGGCGCCGGGCCGCAGATGCAGCACGAGAGGGGTCACGGAGCCGGCGCCGGCCTCCGCGACGGCGCGCACCGTGGCCCGCAGCTGCTCCGGCGCGTCCCCGAGGAACGGGATCACCGGCGCCATCAGCACCCCGCAGGGGATGCCGTGCTCGGTCAGGGTCCGCACCACCTCCAGGCGGCGTTCCGGGGCGGGGGTGCCGGGCTCGACCGTGCGCCACAGCTCGCGGTCGAGGAAGCCGACGGAGACGGAGATGCCGATGTCGGTGACCGCGGCGGCCTGCCGGAGCAGCGGCAGATCGCGGAGGATGAGCGTCCCCTTGGTGAGGATCGAGAACGGGTTGGCGTGGTCGCGCAGGGCCTCCAGGATGCCGGGCATCAGTCCGTATCGGCCCTCCGCACGCTGGTAGCAGTCGACGTTGGTGCCCATCGCTATGTGCTCGCCGCGCCAGCGGCGGGCGGCCAGCTCGCGCCGCAGCAGCGCGGGCGCGTTGACCTTCACCACGATCTGGGAGTCGAAGCCCTGCCCGGTGTCCAGGTCGAGATAGCTGTGCGTCTTGCGCGCGAAGCAGTAGACACAGGTACTGCTTCTCACGCGGTGTCTTCTCGTGCCCGACACGGGAGGCATAAGGGTAGGGTCGTTTCCAAGGTCCGGGTTGCGGGTGATCGTGCAGGTCAGGCGATGCCGAGTAGGTGTGTCTGCCTGCCGCAGAAGGCCAAGCTCCTCGTCTGCCTGGAGGCCGCCCCCAAACAGGTTGACCTCGTGCCCGGGTTCACCCGTGACGTCCCGGACTTGGCCACCACGGAACCGGCGACCTGGGGTGCAGTTGCGCACCCGGAGGGACCTGGAGCGCGCCCGGGAGCTGCTCCGCGCGAGCTACGCGGCGGCGTGAACCGGTCGATGGCCGCAGGTGCTCTCCGCGGCCCGAAGCGAGGCCGTGGAGAACGCCTGCGGGACAGCAGTACGTCGTGTGGATGACTGCCGCGACGGTTCAGGGCGCGGCGACCGTTTCGGGTGTGTCTTTCATTTGCGTGCTCGGCGAGCGCCCGATAGATGCCGGCCCGCCGAGGGTTTCTGTCCCTTGCACTTGCTGGCGGCGATGACCAGGTCGGTCAGGCAAGCAGTAGCCCTTGGCGAGACCTGCAGTTGAGCTATGAGTCGATCAAGTGGCCGAAATGGGCGCCGCGTCACTGCCGAGTCCTGAGTGTTCGCCTGTCATCGCGCAATCTGGAACTTTGCCAAGCGAAGTCGCTTTCCTTGCACACCGCCGTCGTGAGCCCCTCGCGCACCGGGACTCTTCGGGGAGGATTCGGTCTCCACGTTGCGACCCCAGGGCGTGTAATTGCATTTGCATGTTTGCAATTTTCCCATCTGCAAGACCCTGCGGTGGTGGGTGTGACGATTCGCCTTGCGTGCCACCGTGGCTAGCCTGCGGATCGGACGGGCCTGCGCCTCACCAGGCAGCTTGTCAAATCCGAAATTAAAAAGGTGACCTACAGGTCAATTCTGATCGCATCCGAAAGTTGAACAGGGGCAACTGGTCGGCAGTGCGCAGGAATGGGCTGGGGAAGTGATCGCCGCCTCGCGGACTTGCAGGGTCGAGGGGCTTGCATATTGGAAAGTCGTAGATCGCGCAACGCAACGGCTTGATCTGACGATATGGTGGCGCGACCGCCTGCAGCCGACCGATGGCGGGCTGTAATGGCGGTGGCCCCGGGATGCACCCCGAGGCCACCTGACAGGCCATCGACAACCAAAGAAAGGCTTGAACGTGACCTCTGGAGAAAACCGGGAGCTGGCTTTGGCTCCCCCGGAATTCCCTCCTGGGATTATCCCTGCCCTGAGTAGTGGTGAAACCCGAAGCGCCGCACTGGTCGACCTGCGCCTGTGCGCGAGCCTGCCGATCGTCATCATCATCCTGGTGGCCGCCATCGCCCTGCTGCCTAACGGCCTCGGGGAAAATTGAGGTTCGGGCGTGCCGGCCTGGCGGTTCGGCTGGTGGGTGATCAGCGGGTCACGTCGCGGACGAGGACGAGTTCGGTGCTCGTCTTTGGGCGGGTGACCCGCTGTGCGGATCGGTCAGAGATCAGGGAGGCGATCGCGAGGTGCGTTTCGGCGTAGATGTCGCGGCGTCCGGTGAACCGTCGCAGGGGTGCCCACTGGCGGAGCTCGGCGTTGGTGTGTTCCACACAGATCCGGGCCGAGGACTGCCGCCGCCGCATCTCGCGCCAGGCGTACTTGTCGCCGTCGCATGCCTCGTCCTTGGGCTTCTTCGGCGGTGCGCTGACCTGGCCGGGGAACTCCTTGGCCAGCCCTGCGTATCCGGAGTCGACCTTGGCCTTCACGCCTGGCCGGTTGCGGAACTGTTCAGCGATCCCTTCGGTGCGGACGGCGGTCTGGTCGTGCATCCGGCCCGGGCGGACCACGCCGGACAGCAACATGCGGCCCTGGCCGTCGCTGAACGTGGTGGTCTTGATGGTGTTCTGCCTGCGCTTGCCGGAGACGAACTCACGACGTCCGGGACGTCCGGCCTGTGGGCGCCTGACCTGGGTCTCGGCCCCGTCCAGCCGCATCTCGACGCCTTCCGCTTCGGCATAGGCGAAGACGTCCTCCAGCGTCTTGAGCCGCAGGCCGGGCCGGTCGGGCACCGCGAAGCCGCGGGCCGCCAGCAGCGGGCGGAGCTGCCGGATCGCCTCGGAGACGGTGGAGCGGTCCACCTCGAAGAGCTCGGCGAGGACCTCGTGCGGCAGCTGGTGTCGCAGGTGGACCAGGGTGACGAGCAGCCGGTCGAAGAAGACCAGCTTCGGCTTGCGGCCGGCCCCTTCCGCCCGCTTGCGCTCTCCGCCGCGTGCTGCCCGCAGCGTGGACTGCCGGGCTGCTTCCCACGGTCCGGCGAGCTCGGCGAACAACTCGCCGAAATGCGCGCGGGAGACACCCGCCAGGGCAGGAGGGGAACAGGCCGCACGGGCCCAGGTCAGCTTCACAACTCACCCAACCTGTGCGGTCCTTCTCATGTCACGGCCCGACCGGGACGATCACCATTTCCGCTTCTGTCGCCCATCTTGTGACGCGGGTCGGATCAGGGTGGTGAAGCGGAGCCAGCGGCGGCCGGTGGTGATGATATGTGCAGCGGCGGAGAACAGCCGCGGGCGAAGCCGTTTGGGTTCCCAGCGGCGGGTTTCTGCGGTCAGGGCGAGCATCGGCATCCAGGCGAGGAGTACGTAGTAGCGGGTGCCGGTGACCATGTCGGTGGTGGTGCCGTGGGTGAGCGTGGGCGGGCCGGCGTACAGGGTGGTCTTCCCCGGGTTGCAAGTGGCTTGAAGAATTTCGGGCTCTGCCCCGGGCGTGAGCGTCGAGGAGGCTGGGGATCGGTGGTCGGCCTAGGCGAGCCAGTGGGCGGGGCAGGTGAGGGTGGCCGGGAGGAGGGTGGCCGGGTTACCCTGGGCCGCGTTGAGCTGCGGCTGGGTGAGGAAGAGGGCGTCGCGCAGGTCGGCGCCCCGCAGGTCGGTGTCGCGGAAGTCCGCACCGATGAGGTCGGCCGTGCGCAGGTCGGCGCTGCTGAGGTCGGCGGCGATCAGGTAGGCGCCACGCAGGTTCGCGCCGCGCAGGTCCGCGCCGGAGAGGCGGGCGCCCATCAGGTCGGCGCCGCGGTGGTTCTTCTTGCGGCCCGCCACCTTGGCCCGTACGAGCTCGCTGGTCTTCAGGAGGAGGGCGTTGATCTCCTGGCGCAGGGGGCCGACGTCGAAGGATGCCAGGGTCTTCGCGTCCGCCTGCGTCCAGCGCGTGGTGTCGGCCAGGGCGGTGCGCAGGTCCGCGTGGACCGGGCGGGCGGCGGGGAGGGTGAGGGCCTCGGCGAGGTAGTGGAGCAGCTCGTGCAGTTGCCGCATCACCGGGAAGACCTCGAACATCTCGCCGGCCGTGCCGGGGTGGGTGCGCCAGTCGCGGCCGCCGAAGGTGACCTGGGAGACCTGCTGGCCCGCGCCGAAGCAGTCGAAGACGGTGCAGCCCTGGAAGCCGGAGTCGCGCAGCCGGGTGTGGATGCCGCAGCGGAAGTCCTGCTGGAGGTTCTTGCAGGGGGTGCCAGCGGGCTTGTTCACGGCGAAGTCGGTGGACTTGGCGAAGGGCAGGGCGACGCAGCACAGGGCGAAACAGTTGGCGCAGTCCGCCTGCAGGACGGGGAGCGGGGCCGGGGCGGGGGAAGACATCGTGGGCACGCTCCATTGTCACCGATCGGGGGAGGTGAGACGCATCCGGACGGTGGCCCACGGGACGCCGTCGACCTCGACCACGTTCTCGGTGATCCGCTGGGTGGGGAAGCCGAGCTTCTCGTAGATCCGCCGGGCCGGTGTGTTGTGCGCCCAGACGCCGAGGTCGAGCAGCGGCAGGCCGAGCTCCCCGAAGGCACGCTCGACGGTCAGGGTGACCAGAGTCTCACCGAGGCCCCGACCGCGGGCCGCGGGGGCGATCAGTACCCGGCCGAGGCGGGCGCCCGGTGAGTGAGGCGTGTCCGACCGGGTCCCCGGCAGAAGCCAGCACACGAGCACGTCTGCGGGCCGCCGCCCCAGCGCGCCGCACAGGGCACGGCAGCTCGGCTCAAAGGGACCCACAAGATCACCAACAGCACCCAAGATCAGCGACAGAGCCCCATTTCCCCCGAGGTCGTAACCCTCTACAAAGACCTCGACCAGAACGGCTTCCACGGCGAGAACCAGCTCAAGAAACCCAACCGGCTCTGGATCCACGCCACCATCCTGGGCGCCGGCGACTACCCGGACAACCGTTACCCGGACGACTTCCTGGTGCGATGGTCCGACGGTGAGGTCTCGATGTACCCGGACACCGATGCGACAGGCCTGAACCGCGAGATCACGCTGGTGTACCCACCGGGGTAACCAAAAAAGGTGGGTCCCAGACATCGCCGTCCAGGCCCCCGCGGGGGCACGGCCCCGCCGTACTACTTCCTCCAGTCCGAAGGCGGCGCGTCACACCTCCTGGAGTGCCGCAGCTGCCACGAACGGTGGACCCTGCCCCGCCGGTTCCACCTGGCCGTGGTCTGCGCGCACCTGGAGCTGACCGAACGGCACGGGCGCTGCCGCAGGCAGCCGTACGCGCGCGAAGTGGAGCACGCGAGGGGTGTGCACCGGTTCCGGCTGGAGTGCAGCGGCTGCACATGCCCAGCACGTGGACGAAGGACCTCACGGAGTCCGAGATGGCCGCGCTCGTGCGGGCCTTCGTCGATCAGGCCCTGGCCACACCCGAGGCCGACGGGAACGGGCCGCGCTGTTGAGCAGCTCGTCGCCTGAAAGTAGCCACGCCGAGTCCGGATCTCGGCGTGAGAGCTGAGAACCGGGCATGCCGCGGCTGAAGCCCGACAACCGGGAGAAATAGACACTGTCTACCCAACCTGGTAGACAGTGTCTATGGAGAGTGAGAGCTCCCTTCGGGAGCGGTTGATCGATGTCGGAGTGGATCTCGTGATGACCGAGGGCTCCGCGTCACTGGGGCTGCGCGAGATCGCCCGCCGGGCGGGGGTATCGCACGGGGCACCGCGTCGGTACTTCCCTACGCACCACGCGCTGCTGTCATCGATCGCCCGGCGCGGCTTTGAGGACCTGGGATCCCGATTCACGGCCGCGATCGTCGACACGACGACGCCCCGGATACAGTTGCAGTCCGTCGCGCGGGCGTACGTCGAGTACGCGCTGGAGCACCGCGAGATGTTTGCGCTGATGTTCCGTCACGATCTGCTCGACAGTGAGCGGCACGCACCGGACGAGGACGAGCCACGGCTGCGGGAGTTGACGCTCCCGATGTTTGAGCGCATCGTCGGCCTCGTCGCCCGGTGCCGGGCAGAGCAGGAGGCCGACCACCGCCGTGGCGGGCATTTCGCGGCTGCACCACCGCCGGCTGTGACTGCTGCCACCCTGTGGTCGAACCTGCACGGCGTCGCCCAGTTGTGGGCGTGGGGCAGTCTGCAGCTTGCCCTCGAGGCCGTACCGCCGGGCGGTGGACCTGCTGACGCTGCGTCTGGCAGCGCCCCGCTTGATCGTCTCGTTGCGGCGGTGCTGGACGCTCATCTGGGTCCGGTGAATTCGTGACTGTGCCCGTGCGGCGGCATGTCGCTCTCCTGGCCAGCGTGGCCGGCGCGATGCTCGTCGCGCTGGACGGCACGGTCCTGCTTGTGGCGCAGCCCCGCCTGCAGCGCGGTCTCGGCGCGAGTGTGGCGCAGGTCCAGTGGACGAGCACCGGCTATTTGCTCGCGGTGGCCTCGCTTCTCGTCATCGCCGGCCGTCTCGGGGATCGCTACGGGCACGTGCGGATGCTGCTGGTAGGCGTGCTCGGTTTCGGGGCCACCTCGGCCTGCATCGCGCTCGCGCCCGGGGTCGGCTGGGTGATCGGCCTGCGCGTCGCACAGGGCGTGTTCGGCGCGCTGCTCCAGCCGGCGACACTCGCGCTGCTGCGGCTCGCGTACCCGACAGACCAGATCGGTAGACCGATCGCCATCCGTACCAGCGCGATCGCGGTGGCCGCAGGGGCCGGCCCACTCCTCGGGGGTGTGCTCGTTGCCGAGCTGGGCTGGCGTGCCGTGTTCTGGATCAACGCCCCCATCGCACTCGTGATCGCCGCGCTCACCCTCGCCGTACCGAAGCCAGCGCTGGAGCGCACCGGCTTTCAGCGGCTCGACCTCAGTGGCGCGGCCCTGCTCGCGGCCGCACTTGCGATCCTGGTTCGCACCCTGGCCGGCGTACCGAGGCACGGATGGATCTCCACGCCGACGCTGTCCGGACTTGTCACCGTCGTGGCCTTCGCAGCCGTGCTCGCCTGGCATGAACGCCGCACCGCGCACCCACTCGTGCCGTATACCGTGGCGCGGTCCGTACCGGTGACCGCGTCGATGGTGCTCCTGCTGGTCACCACCGCCGGCCTGTTCGGCGCACTGTTCACGGCCACGTTCTACCTCCAAGACGTACTCCGCCTCGACCCGCTCGTCAGCGGTCTACAGGTACTTCCGCTGACCGTGCTGATGGTTCTCGGCGCACCTGTCGCCACAACCGCACTGCGCCGGTACGGCCCACGCCGTACCGCGATCGTTGGTACGACCCTCGTCGTCGTCGGAATTGTGGGGCTGTCCCGGCTGGGCCCGACCGCCATGGGTGCGGCCTTCGCCGTGCTCGGTGCGGGGTTCGCCACCGTGATGGTGACCGCCACCGGGACCGTCGTCGGTGACGCGCCACCCGGGTACGCCGGGGTCGTCGGCGGACTGAAGCAGACCGCCATGAACATCGGCCCGACCCTTGGCATCGCCGTCGCCACCGGCACCGGGGCGTCCACCGTCGGCACCCCTGTCGCGGCCGCAACCTCCGCCCCGGTAGTGGGTTCCACCCTGCTGGTTCTAGCCGGACTCTCAGCCCTCGGCCTGCTGCCGGCGTCGCTGCTGCGCCACACCCGAACCTCCAGCACCGAGCCACCACGACCACCCCAGCTGGCACCCGCACACGGCTCGGAAAAGTGGTGACTATGCACTTTCGTCTGGATCAGTCGGTCGCTGGTCCGGGTGTGCCGTTAACCGATCTGCAGTGAGGGCGAATTGAGCCGTTGATCCCGGACCCGACGCCGAAGCGGGGTGGACGCTGGCGTGATCACCGGGAGGTGATCGACGCGATCGCCTTCAAGTTCCAGACAGGATGTGGTCGGGTCGGCTGCGTGGCCGTCCGACTCCGCTGCGGGGCACGGAAATCTCTGACAGGCCGGCTGTGGGGTGAGCGGCTCCTCGCGGGTTCCGCGCAGTAGGGCAGGACCGAGCGCCGCCTCGGCCTGCTCACCCGTGGCCCCTCGGCAGGGCGGTGGATTATCGGGGCGGCGCTCGTGCGGGAAAGGGTGCCGATGGTGCCGGGTCCGCTGGCGTTCGCCTCGGCAGGCTGGGTGGGGACGGGCCTGCTGCCGGAGCCAGGCATCGCGGCGGCCGGACGAGGTAGGCGGTGTGTGACTCGTCGGGGGCTGGGCGCCGGATCGTTCATCCTCCGGCGGCGCTGGGTGCGGATAGCTTGTCGAGTGTCTCAAGGACCAGGGGCATGTGGAACCCGGTCTCGGCGGCCCACTTCTTCTTCCCCACGCTGTAGGCCGGGACCGTCTGACTCAGTGCGTTGTTCGGCCTCTCCAACAGACGGGAGAGGTTTCCTTCGATGACTGGGTTACTGCCAGGGAACGCCGTGGCGAGGACGATCGGCTTCTCCGTGATCTGCAGGGTCATCGTGGCGGGGCTGCTGCAGCCTCCAGAGGCCAACCGCATGGTGAAGTCGAGGGTGGCCGGGAACACGGCGAAGGCATCGGCCCTCTCCTGCAGGTCCAGGTGAGCCGGCGGTCTACGTTGCAGGCCCGGCCGTACAGGCAAACGGCGGCAGTGCTCCGTTGTCCGACACCGGAGCACTGCCGCAAAAGACGTTTGCGTGTGAGCGATCAGCGCACAGTGACGTTGACGACTGCGGAGGCCGTCTTTCCGTTGACGATGCGCAGGTCGTTCTTGCCCTTCAGACCGAGTTTGACGCCCAGCGAGTAGGCGCCGTTGCGCGCGACGGGTGCCGAGGCAGGCAGTGTGACCCACTTGCCGCGCTGCTTTTGCTGCAGGGTCACCTTGCTGCCCGCCTTGATGCCGGTCGTCTTGCCGGTCACTCGGAACAGCTGCCATGCCTTGACCGAGTTCACCGACGGCTTCGCGGTGATGCTGGCCTTGGCAGCGGCCTTATGCGTGGCGGAAGTGGCGTGCGCAGCCGGAGTGGCGGCCATGGCGGCGGTCCCTGCCAAGGCGACGCAGGCAGCGCTGATTGCACTGACCGCAGTGATACGTAGGGTGTGCCGCTTTGTGACAATCATGGATTTCCCTCTCGGTGCGGACCTCGGCTTCACACAGAAGGCACCGTATGTGCCATTGGTGTAGGTCTCACACGAAAAGACGGCTCATCGCACGAATAGGTTGAGGGTGCGGCGTCACCATCCTGCAACAGATGAGCCAGCCCGATCCCCCAGAACCCCGACCCCCTCAGCGGGCTGACGACTCCCCAGGACGGATGTTGTTCACGTCAAGCCGATATGCCTGCAGCCAGGCCACCGACGAGTCCGAGAAAGGGCGGCACCGGTGGCGCCGCCCTTCCGCCGGAGCGGGGTGGGGTTACTTGCCGCGACCGGCGGCGTAGTCGCGGGCACGGTCTACCAGACCCAGACCCAGACCCAGACCCAGGCCGGGGGCGAGGAGCTTATTGGCCGGCGGGGTGCTCGCGCTGCGGTGTGGGCGGGTGGGGGCGGCCTTCTTCGCCTCGCAAGGTAGACCCCGATACGCATGCTTCCTCCCTGAGACGCGGTTGCCGGAGACAAGACATACTCTTCCTGTGGCAACCGCGCCTACCGGCGAAGACGGAACATCAGGCCGTCGTCCTGGGAGAAGAAGGACTAGGCCGCCAACTTGGGGCCGATCAGTCGGAGGAGCCGCCCTTGGCGAGCCGGCTGACTACGACGAGGATTGCCATGGCGAGTGCCGCGCCGACGCCGTAGCGGATGCCGTTGGCGGCGTCGCTGGTGAGCAGCACCACCTCCACGCAGGCGAGCACGGCCAAAAGCGCAGCGAGGGAGGTGTTGGTGGGGGAGGAGTTCATCGAAGTTCCCTTTCAGGTGAGGTTCGTTTGGCCGGGGAGCCGGGGCTGAGATGCCCCTGGCTCCCCGCACCCGACCGGTTTCGTTTTCTGGCTGCATCGGCGACCGGCCGCTCGGAGGGTGTCAGTCGGCCAGTTTCATGGCCTGGCGGAACGAGAGTTTGCGGTCGGTCTGGAGGAGTGCCCGGCGATATACCCGTGCGCTCACCGCGATGATTCCCATCGCGGCGGCGAGGGAGAGGGCCAGGGCGACGGCGGGCTCCCACCAGGCTGCCTGCCCCGCCAGAACACGGGCCGGCATGGTGACAGTTGAGGTCAGGGGGATGAACGAGAGGATCTCCCGCAGGCTCCCGGACACAGCGACGCCGAGGATGAAGACCAGCGCGGTGATCGCGTTCACCGGCGTGGTGGTGGACTGGATGTCCTCGCTGCGGGTGGCGAGCGCGCCCGCGGCGGCGAACAGGCAAGCCAGGACCGCGATGCCCACGACGTAGAAGACTAGGAACCAGCCCAGGCCCGAGCTGATGTCGGTGAGGGTCTCCTGCTTGCCCGTGAACACCAGGCCGCCGATGCCGACCAGGCAGAACAGAGTCATCTGGGCGAGCGCCAGAAGCGTGGATCCGACGATCTTGCCGACGAGCAGGGACCGCAGGGGCACGGAGCTGGCGATGAGTTCGACGATGCGGTTCTGCTTTTCTTCCACGACGCTGGTCGCCAGTGCAGCACCGAGCAGGACAGCGGCCAGGTAGAAGAGGAAGGCGAAGAAGTACGTCGTTACCCGTACCGCGCCCTCGAGAATCTTGTCGGCTGAGAGCAGGGTCTGCCTGAGCTCCGCCCCCTTGCTGAGGGCTCCCAGGCTGGTGCCTGCGGCCTGCGCGTTCCGGTCGAGGGCGTTGGACTGCACGGCGGCGCCGATCCAGGTGGCGGCGATGTCGTTCTGCCCGGTGTCGCCGAGCAGGTCCCAGCGGCCGCCCTCGGACAGCAGCCCGGCCTCGGCCTTGCCGGACCGTACGCTCTCGCGGACTTGACCGGCGGACGACTCCTGTCGGACCGTGATCTCGACGTCCTGGTGTGCCCGGAGGGCCAGCTGCTCGGCCTGGCCGGCGATCCGGCCGCCCTGCTGGTCGGCCACCGCGACGGTGATCTTCCCCGTCGAGTCGGCCAGGTACAGCTGGAGGCCGATCGCGCTCACGATCAGAGCGAGGGTGACCAGCGTCGACAGCAGGAAGCCGCGGTTGGTGAGCCTCACTGAGATCTCACGGGCGGCGACGATTCGCCATGAGGCCGGGGCGGCGGAAGTCGCGGGCGGGCCCTTCGGGTCGGGCTCCGCCTCGCTCCGGGGTGCGGGGTTCGAGGTCACGGTGCTCATGCGGAGGTCATCTCCCGGTAGACGTCGGCGATGCTGGGAACGAGGGGGGTGAAGGCGTACACGGCTCCCCGGCGCAGAGCCTCCGCCAGGAGCGCGCCGGGATCTGTGTCGGCGGCCAGCTCGACGCGGGCTCCGTCGGGGAGCACCTCGGCGTCGGTCACGCCGGGCACGGTGCGGGCCCAGTGGGCCGGAGCGCCGGTGACCAGCTGGTAGCGGGGCTTGTCGCGGTGCCGGAGCTCGTCCGCGGTGCCTTTGGCGACGACACAGCCGGTGGCCATGATCACCAGATCATCGCAGAGCCGCTCGACCAGGTCGAGCTGGTGGGAGGAGAACAGCACCGGGATGCCGGCGTCGGCGTACTCCCGCAGCAGCTCGGCCATGGTGTCGACGGCGTGGGGGTCGAGCCCGGAGAAGGGCTCGTCGAGGACGAGCAGTTCGGGGGAGCCGAGCAGGGCGGCCGCGATCTGCACGCGTTGCTGGTTTCCCAGGGACAGGGACTCCAGCCGGGACTGGCTCTTCTCGGCGAGGCCGAGACGTTCGAGTAGTTCGAGGAGGTGACGCCGGGCGTCGGCGGTGCTCTGGCCGCGCAGCCGGGCGAGATAGAGGAGCTGGCTGAGGACGGTCTGCTTCGGGTAGAGGCCCCGTTCCTCCGGCATGTAGCCGAAGTTCCTGCGGTCAGCGGCCGTGACGGGGGCGCCCTCCCAGCGGATGTCGCCGCCGTGTGCGGCGAGCACGCCCATGATCATGCGCATGGTGGTGGTCTTGCCTGCGCCGTTTGAGCCGACGAACCCGGTCAACCGGCCTCCGGACACCCGGAAGGACACCTGACTGACGGCGCGGTGACTACCGAAGTCGCGTACAAGTTCTTCCAGTTCCAGCATCAGTGTCTTCTTCCAGCTCGGGGTTCGGGTGGGGGGTCTTGTGAGCGCGGACGCCACCGTGGTGTCAGGGCAGCGGGTGCGGAGCCGCTGCCCTTGGGTCGTTCAAGCGGGCGGGACAGCCGGTACGCTCGACCGCCGACGCCAGACGGGGCAGGTGCCAACTCCACAGGTGGGATTCGTCCATCCGCAGGCTCTGGTAACCGGGGGCCACCACCTTGACGACGTGCCAGCCCATGGAGGCGACGACCGGTGGAAGGCGCGGGGTGAGGTCGAGGGCGAGGAGACCCGCGCCGTCGGCGGTCAGGGCCCGCCGGATCTCCTGCGCCCCCAGGTCCCGCGCGGCACAGGGGGCCGGGAGCGCGGTCGGTTCCTCAAAGCCCGCGACCCAGTCGCGTACGGTCTGGTAGGCGCAGTGGGTCAGCATGTGGCGGAGCCGGTCGTGCTCCGTCGCGATCGGGGCAAGGTGGCCGGTCTCGCCCCGATCGCGCAACGCCCGCAGCGCGGCCCGTACCTGCCAGGCCTCTTGGAAGGCGTTGGCGGCGGCCTTGGCCGGCCGGGTCGACGCCTTCATGCCGACGGTGGCCAGGCCCCCCGGGCCCCCTGGGTCGATCAGGCAGGCGGTCATGCACCAGAGGTCGGGTACGGCAGTGGGGATGCGGGCGAGCACGGGAGTGAGACCCTCTGCTCGTGCCCGCTGCCACATCGCCCGGAGCCCGGGGTCGGCGGGTGACGGTGTGTACGTCGGCAGGCGCAGCTGCCTGCCCCAGGCGACGGTGAGGGCATCGCGCTCCGTCACCTCGATCATCGCGGCGGTGAGCGCGGTCTCGTGACTCGTACCGGCTGCGGCCCCCGAGGGGCTCGGGTCGAACACGTCGGCCCGAGCGGCAGGCCAGTCGACGAGTTCTGCGGGAACGAGGACGGGGATGCCCGTGTCCAGGTCCCGGGCCTCATACCAGGACAGGGCGGCCGTCTCGGCATCCGGGTGGGACAGAGCGTTGCCCGGGTGGTGTGCGTACAGCGTCGCGCTGTCCAGGTCTGCCCCGGTGCCGAAGCGGGTGGGGTGTGTGGCCGAGGGGTGCAGGGCGCGCCGCTCGACGGCCTCGCCCGTTGCGCGCAGCAGGGCGTCCGTACGGGAGGTGCCGCTGGCCCCGGCGAATCGGGCGGATAGAGGGAGGTCAAGGAGGGCGGTCTCCCGGTCGGCGGAGCCGGTAGAGCCCGTGGAGCGGGCCGAGCCGACAGAGTCTGCGGGGGCCGCGGAACCCGCAGGGCTCACCATGCCCATGAACCCCTCCGCCGGCTGGAGTTCGACCGCGCTGCTCCACAGCGGATCGCCGTCGTGCGGCGGCGTCACCGCGTACTGCAGGGCAATGCCCGAGGTGGGGGCGAGGGTGGTCGGGATGTCGATCACCGTTGCACCTCGGACACTGCGGGTGTGAGGAAGGACAGGCCCGGGGCGCCGTCCCGCAGAGCGGCGAGGGCCAGGAGGACCCCTGCCGAACCGGTGCCCAGATCCGTGGAGAGGCGGTAGCCGTAGTTGCCGAGGAAGTCGACGCGGCCGGGTTCGGAGGCGATCGCCTCCCAGCCGAGGGCGTCGAGGTGGAAGCGCAGGACGCCCCGCTCGCTCTCGCTGCCGCCGTCCTCAAGTGCGAGGATCTCGCCGCTACGCCCGTGCAGGAGGCCGCATGCGGTGAAGAAGCCGCCGCGTCGCGAAGCCGTGAGACGGTTCACGGCGGTGCGCATCCGTTCATCGTCGGGAGTGTGTCGGAGCGCGGCACGTAGCGCGAGCACGATGCCGGCGGAGCCTTCGAGCCCGGCGCTGAGGAAGCGGTCGTCGAAGTCGGCGCCTTCGATGATCTCCAGTTCGGCATGGAGTTCGGCCACGGCCCGTTCCAACAGCTCAATGTGTCGGGTGTGTTCGTACAGGCGCAGCAGGAGGAGGGCGTGGCCGCAGCGCCCGTGCAGCAGTCCGACGCGCTGGGGCGCTGGGGTGTCGGGCAGCCGGTCGGCGAGCTCGAGCGCCTGGCGCAGGCGCCGGTCGTCGCCCCGCCGGGCGGCCAGGTGCAGCGCGGCCAGTCCGAGGCCTGAGAGCCCCGTCGCCAGGGTCGAGCTCACGTGGGCGTCGCATCCGGCGAAGGCACGGTCCATGACCGCGTCGGCGACGTCGGGGTGGCCGAGTTCGTCCAGGGTGTAGGCGACGCCGGCAAGGCCGGTGAGGAAGCCGGGGCCGTCGCCGGTGACCTGCTCGGCCTGTCCGAGCAGCCACTTGACGTGCTCGGCCGGCACCTTGGCACCGGCTCGGTGGAGTGCCCAGAGTACGCCGGCCGCCCCGTATGCGAAGGTCACACCCGCGTCGGCGATCATGAACTGCGAGACGTCGCCCGGGTAGAGGCGGTCGGTCCGCTCGGGGGTGGCTGCCTGGATGATGGAGTCGGCGATGTCGGCGATCAGGTTCCCGGCCTCCTGCCCGGCGGCGGGCCAGCGCACGCCGTACTCCGTCCGCGCGCCCAGGACGTCGTCGCCGAGGCCGCGCTCGATCTGCCGGACGAAAGGGCCGGGGAGAGGGAAGTCGCGGACGGCCGTGTCGATCAGGGTGCGGATCTTGTCAGTGCCCCACGGCACGACGTGCGGCATGGGGACGAACATGGTCAGCCGGAGCACGTTGAGCGCGAACAGGTCGACGGCAGGGCCCCGGAGGTGGTCGGGGGCCCGGAAGCCGAGGGAGCCCATGGCCTGCCCGCGCATCTCCTCGGCAGGGGAGGCGGTCTCCATGTCGATGAAGGCGACGGTGTCGTCTGAGCGCACCAGGATGTTGCCCGGGTGCAGGTCGCCGAAGACCACACCGCGTTCGTGCATGGCGGCCAGCCCTTCGGTGACCTGGCCGACGATGTGCAGCGCCCAGTCCGCGTACTCCGCCCGGGCCTGCGCCGTATTGTGGGTGGTGCCGTAGGGGTGGCGGAGGCGTACGAGCTCGGTGAGCGGAGTCCCGTCGACGTAGTCGCGGGCCAGGAAGTGATGTTCGTTCCCCTTACGAACCTCCCTCAGAGTGGGGACGGCCGCGAGACCGGAGAGCCGGGACAGCGCCCAGTGCTCGCGGTCGAGGCGGGCGACGGCGTCGTCGCCCGCCGAGTCGAGGCCGGCGAGCGGGCGAGCTTCCTTGAGCAGGATCTCGGTTCCGTTGCGCTTGTCGACGGCACGGTAGACACCGCCGCCGTTGGAGAAGTGCAGGGCCTTGTAGACGCGGAAGGGGAAATCGGTGAGGGTCCGGCTGCGTCGTTCGGCGAGTGCCTCTTCCAGGAAGGAGGGGAGGGTGACCCAGGACGGGGTGTGGAAGCCTGGGCGCCGCTCGTCGGGGACGAGTTCGCCATCTGGGGTGGTGATCGCGGGTGCGAGGGTTCCATCCTTGAGCCGGGTGGTCTTCAGTACGAAGCCGCCGTAGCGCACGTGGAGGGGCCCCTGCCGCCAGCGCAGATCGCTCAGTATCGAGGGAGCGCGGGTGCCTCCGACGAGCTGGTCCAAGTCGTTCAAGGCATGCTGCAGGGCCGTCTCATCGGCCGGGTAGATGGTGATGAACTTGCCGCTGGCGCTGCGGTCGCCGTACTTGCTTCCCCGGCGGCCAAGGGCCTCCGCATCGGAGATGTACTTGTACATCAACCCGTGCTCGACACAGTACGGGGCTACAGAGTCGAGGAGTTCGGCGGCATTATCGGGGGAGGCCGCGACGTGGATCTTCCACCCCTGGTCGGGGACGCGGGAGCCGGGTGGGACACAGACGGTCCACTCCCGTCCTCGGGAGGCGGTCCAGCCTTCGGGCAGGGTCTGGCCTTCGTGGAAGTCCGCGCCGCCGGATTCGGCGGCGGGGGCGTCGTAGAAGAGCGAGTCCGCGCGGCAGAAGTTGATGAACCGGGTGTCGAGCACGGTGTCTCCAGGATCAGAAGGGCAGGAACGGAAGCACGTAGGTGCGGTGGAGGGACTTCCACAGGGGCACGCTGCCCAGCTCGACCTCGGCGGCGCCGGTAGCCGGCGTCGGGGTGCGGTCGAGGTCCAGCGGGAAGACGGTGGAGTCCATGCCCACCACGCCTCCCAGTTCGACGGGGAAGTAGGTGGAGACCGGGACCTTGGTCTCGCCGGCCGGGGCGGACCCCACCCGGGCGGTGGCGAGAGTGTCGTGCAGAAGCAGACCGTTTGTCTTCAGCGTCACCTGCGCTCCGGGACGTACCAGCGCGGCCGAGGAGCCCTGCGGCAGGACGAGCCGGGTACCGGAGGGGCCGGTGACATAGGCTGCGGCAACCCTCTGATGGGTCGGCAGGAACAGCACGGCGCCGGTGGTGGCGGCCAGCACGGCGCAGACGGCTCCGACCCGGGCCCGGCGGACTCCGGCGGCCTTCACCTCGGCGGCGAGCCGGAAGGCGCCTCGGATCAGCATCCATACGATGTACGAGAGTCCGGCAGCGGCCAGGAGGACTCCGACCCAGCCGACCCGCTGGAGGCTGCCCAGCCAGGTCTGGAGGGCGGTGCTCAGGAAATACACGGGAAAGGCGAGGCAGGCGAAGCCGTACGTGATGGTCCACCGGGTGGGCAGTTCGCGCTGGTACGTACCGCCGAACAGGATCCGGGCGAGCGTACGGCGGGCGTCGGTCATGGCGCGGTCGCGGAGGTAGGGGACGTCCACGTAGCTCATGAGGGCGATGTAGCCGTCGAGCTTGATGAACGGCGTCAGGTTGAGCAGGGCCGTTCCGTAGCTGGTGACCGCGAAAAAGAGCAGGCAGGTCTTGGCCGTGCCGTCCGCAAGGGGCCAGGCCGCGAAGGCCGAAGCGGACGCCAGGGACGTCTGGACCGCGGGCCCGGCGAGGGCCGTGTGGACCCGCTGCCGGCGGTCCGGGAGGCGCCAGGCGTCCGAGACATCGCAGAAAAACGCCGGCGTCAGGTAGAAGAGCATGACGCCTATACGCGAAGGCCGGCCCCCGTAACGGATGAGGACGGCGGCGTGGCCCAGCTCGTGGATGGAGACTCCGAGCAGCAGCGCGACGAGCACTCCGGCGAACGAGACCGCGGAAAGGGGGCTGTTCAGCGTCACCGCGACCGCGTCCCGCTGTACGACGAGGGCGACAATACCGAGCAGGACGCAGAGCAGCCCGGCCGCTACCACCGCCCGGGAGAAGAGGCGGGCGAACAGGGGGCGCAGAGCCTGCATCGTGCGCCCCGGCCGCAGCAGCGTGAGCTGGAGCGTCAGCGGGGGGACGATCTGAAAGCGGGGGGCGACGGCGGGTGGGGAGGTTTCGCCGTCGTCGAGCAGCTTGAGGGAGTCGAGCCGCGAGATCGCGCTGCCCACCCGCTCGGTGCTCCAGGCACCGCCCAGCCGGACGGCGAGGGCCTCGTGGTCGCGCTCCCCGTCCAGCTCCTGGACGAGTTCCGCGACGTGCTTGGTGATCCGTACGTAGCGGGCGCCGTACTGGAGGACCCAGTCGCCCTGTCCGCCGGGGGGCGAGTGGACCTCGGCGCTCGGGGCGAGGCGGGGCCGCTGCGCGTGGGCCGGGACGGCAGAGGGTGGGGGACTCGTGACAGCGCTCACTGGAGTTTCCTTAACGGGACGGCTGCGGGGAGTGGGAGAGCGCGGCACCCTGACCGTGGTCCGGCCGGTCTGGCCGGCCGGACCACGTCGGATCCTCGGTTCACCCCAGTGGGATTGCGAGGTACGGCGGCAGTCGGCTATCCGTCTCTCGCCGCCTCAGTGCGCTCGCCGGTGCCGCTGTTAGGTGAGGGCAATGGAGGTGGCGGCGGAGGCGCTGATGGCCGTGCCGATGGAGACGCCGCTCCAGAAGCCGGGGGCTTCCAGGGCCTCCAGCTCCTGCATCTCCAGCTCGACGATCTCGGCGTTCTCCACGGTGCTCAGGCTCTCGCTCATGTCAGTTGCCTCTCGTAGGTGTTCTACGGGTTGATGCGAGTGGGTACGGCTCAGGTCAGGGCGACGGACACCGAGACGCCGGCGGAGAAGGCAAGGCTGACGGTGCCCCAGCCCGGGGCCTCCAAGGCCTCCAGCTCCTGCATCTCCAGCTCGACGATCTCGGCGTTCTCCACGGTGCTCAGGCTCTCGCTCATGTCAGTTACCTCTCTCGGCTGTGCGACGAATGTGGTGGTAGGTGTCGGGGTTCCCCTGCTCCGCGCGGGCCATCTGAGCCCCGCGGAGCAGGGGGTGTCCGGCCGTGCGCGGGCACGGCGTGCGGTGGATCGGACGGCAGGAGCCGGGTCGTTCAGGTGAGGCTCCAGGCGACTGAGACGATCGATATGCCGACACTGACGCCTGCGCTGGTGGCCCAGCCCGGAGCGTGCACGGGCTCGAGCTCCTGCATCTCCAGCTCGGTGCCGAGTTCCTGCATCTCCAGCTCGACCAGGCTGTGCTTGGCCATCACGTTCTCCTCGTGTTCCGTGCGCCCCGGCTTCTCCGGGGCGCTGTCGGTCTTCTGGTGGTGCGGTTGGTGCAGTGCCCGCCGGGCAGGCGCTCAGGCCGCCGGGAGGGGTTCGGGGGAGCCGGCCAAGGAGGCGGTCGGCTCGGTCGCCTCGGCGAGGAGCGCGGCGACGTCGTCGGCGCTCAACCCGGCGAGAGTGGGAAGTCCGGCGCCCCAGGCGCGCACGCTGCGCAGGGCAACCTGCTGGCGCAGCTGGGGGGCGAGGTACACGGTGCGGTCGATCCGCCACCGCAACATCAGTTGCTCAAGACCGTCGTCAGGCCGCGGCGCGAGCCACGGGGCGTGGACACTCAGCCGTTCCCACAGGCGGTGGATGCGCTCGGCGCTGCCGAAGCGGGTGTTTCCCCGCAGGGCCTGGCGCCACACGACCGGCCACAGTGCGGCAACCGCGCGCATCTTGGCCAGGCCGAGCACGGTAGAGAGCTCGTTGGCGAGGGCCCAGCACTTCACCGCGTATGGGTTGCGGCCGACGTTGATGGCTCCGCGCTGGCTCTCGGCGCTGAGCCGGGCCACCCGCAGTCGCCCGGATGCGGGAGCCGGCAGGCCGACGGCGATGTGCCGGGCCAGTTCGTCGCCAGCCGCGACAAGCCCGCCCGCCAACTCCTCGACGGCGGCGTCCTGTTCAGGAAGGTCGAGCGTGTCGCTGCTGTATGGGATGACGGTCCTGAAGATCGCTTCGATGACTCCGTCCATGACGAGCGGCCCCGGAAGAGTCTCGGTGGCCTCGGGCACCCAGAGGGCGGCGCGCGGCCGCAGGCACTCGCCCAGCACGAGGCGTCTGCTGTCGGCATGCGGAAAGCAGGCCACGGGTCCCGCCTCGCTTCCGGTGCCCAGGGTGGTGGGTACCGCGAGGACCTGGGCGTGCTCCCCCCACGAGCGCGGGAGCGCCACCAGTCCGCTGCGCTGCCCGGAGGTCAGGTAGCGCAGGAGTTCGGGTCGGCGGCCGACGGCGGCCGAGAGTTTCGCGAAGTCGAGGGTGCTCCCTCCCCCGACACCGACGACCAGCTCATCAGGAGAGAGCCGGGAGGCGAAGGTCTCGACGGCCGGCATCCCCACGTCCGCTGGGGTGACCGCCTGGGTGGGCGTGTACCCGGTGCGGGCGACTACGGCGTGGATCTTCCTGGTGACGGCGTGGGTGGCCACGGCTGAGTCGGCCAGGACGGTCACGCCGGTGGGGCGCAGATCCCGCAGCAGTTCGGGGATCAGGTCGTACGTGTCGAGGGCGGTGGTCATGGGGTTCAGCTCCTCGCGGCCAGGGAGGTTGCCGACAGCAGGCTGTCGAGGCCCGCTTCGATGCAGGTCATGAGTTCGACGACCTCGGCACGGCTGTACGTCAGGGAGGGCACGAGCTGGATACCGGAGGGGCTGGGATGGACGATGGCGCCCGCGTGCCGGATCCGGGTGATGAGGTCGGCTACATCCGCTCCGGCCAGGGCGCGGCCGTCAGGGTGGGTCAGGTGCAGGGTGCGGAAGCAGCCGACGCCGGTGGTATGCGTGGCAAGCGGGTAGCGCTCGATCAGTTTCGTGAGCTCCTGCTGGAGCCAGGAGGCGACGCTTTGGCCCGTCTTCACCGCGTCGAGGCGCTCCATCTCGGCGACCGTGGCGCTGATGGCGGCGCAGGCGAGGGCCGTCGCGCCCTGGGTCTCGGCGTGGGCGAACATCGTGTCGTGTTGGACGAGTGCCCGCGTCAGCCGGTGGGACATCACCAGGGCGGCGGCTGGGCAGGCCCCGTTGGTGAGGCCCTTGGATGTAATGAGGACGTCGGGGAGGCCCGGCCAACTCTCGGAGGCGAAGTAACTCCCGGTGCGGCCGAAGCCGGTGGCGACCTCGTCGGCGACCAGGAGGAAGCCGTACTCGTCGCGCAGGCGGCCCAGTTCGGCCACGAACGACTCGTCGAGCGGGATGGTGCCGGTGCCCACCACGGGTTCCACGACGACCGCGGCGACCTGGCCGCCGAAGGTGGCCAACAGCCGGCCGAGTTCAGCCGTGTCGTTGGGGGTGACGTGTCGGATCAGCCGCTGGTCCACTCCGTAGACCCGCTGCCCCAGTTCCTCCCCGGTCAGGGCGAAGCCGCCGAAGGTGAGTCCGTGGAAGCTGCCCCGGAGAGCGACCACCAGATTCCGTCCGGGGCGGCCTTGTACGGCGTGGTAGAGCCGGGCCAGTTTCATCACCGCGTCGTTGGCAACTCCACCTCCGGTGGAGAAGAGCACCCGGGCGTAGTGGTCAGGCCCGCAGACCCGCAGCAGATCCTCGGCGGCGCGGCGTGCGTAGCAGTTCTCGAAGCGGAAGGCCCCGAGGTAGGAGGCGTGTTCGGCAGCTTCGGCGATGGCCTTGGCGATGCGCGGGTTGCCGTAGCCGAGGTTTACGTTCCAGAGCCCGCTGTCGGCGTCGAGGGCGGTGCTGCCGTCCGCGAAGGCGACGCGGTGTCCGGTTGCGCCGACGGCGCAGAGGCTGTCGTCGCCGTGGCTGGAGGGTGGTATGAGGTAGGGCCAGAGCGCGGTCATCGGGAGGCTTCCGTGGTCAGGAGTGTCACGCGGTGACGCTCTCCGGGCGGGGAGAGGGGCTGGCGGGAGGTGACGGTCAGGCCGGACTCGGCGAGCTCTTCCTCCAGGCGGGGCAGGTCGAGGACGGCCACGCGGTCCGTGCAGACCGTGACGGGGCTGTCGTCCTGCGGAGGGTCGGCGGGGAGCAGGGTGACGGTGCGGCTGTCGGCGCCGGCGGGCCAGTCCTCGTACAGCTCGTAGACCGTGCCGCCGGCTCCGGTGACGCGTACGGCCGTCTCGGCGGGGCCGTCGAACTCTCCTCGTTCGAGGACGGTCAGCAGGAACTGGCCGCCTTCGGCCAGGTGCGCCAGGACGCTGCGGTACAGGTGTGTACGGCCGCGGTCGTCCAGAAGCGAGAGCGAGGTGGTGCCGAGCAGGATGTGCGGGAAGCTCCGTCCGAGGGCGAAGTGGGCCATGTCGCCCTGCACCACGGTGCAGCGGGCCTGCATTGACGTCGGGGCCTTGGCCAGTTCGGTCCGCAGCAGCGCCAGCATGTCGGTGGATAGGTCAAGAGCGGTGACCTCCCGACCGGCGGCGAGCAGCGGAAGGGTGAACCGTCCCGCACCAGCCGCCAGGTCCAGGACCGACCCGGGCGTGGCCCGCACAGCGGCCACAAGCGCCCGGGTCTCGGGGTCGTCATAGGTGGCAAGGTCCTGGTAGAGGGGGGCTCCCAGGGCGTCGTACAGGCCGCAGATGCGGGCCCTGCTACCCAGCTCCGCCGTCCGGCGGGCGGCGAGAGTAGTCCCTTGGACCGTCGTGAGAGGCATGGTCGGCTCGCTCATCGCGCGGCCGCCGGGACGCGCAGTGGTATGCACTGCAGGAGGTCGTGCCGGGCGAGCAGCTCGGCCAGTTGGTCCACATGGTCGGCGGGGACGAGGTCGCCCACCTCTCCGGAGGTCGCAAGCACACACTCCAGGGCCTGTGCGGCCCGCCGGTCGACGGCGAACAGGCGGCTGCCGGCCTCGACATACGCGTCCTCGTCCCCGTACAGCACGATCGGCAGGGTCGGGTCCGCCAGGTCGACGTCCGCACCGGTCGCGGCGACCTCGGGCGTCAGCCGGGAGCCGAACCCGGAGACCCGCAGGCCGGTGACCCCGCATGCCATGAGGCTGCGCAGCGCGGTGACAGCTTCGAGGTAGCGGGCCAGGAATGGGCGACTGCGCAGGGCCCCCGCCCGCGTCTCCGCCGACAGTGCCCCGTCCAGTGCGGCGGCGCCGGGCCCGGCCCTGTCGAAGCGTTCGGTGAGGGTGTCGGGGCTGTCGTCGACTGTGCCGAGCACCGCTCCCGTGGGGCTGGTGGACACCTGCCCGTTCCGGTCTGCGTAGAGGCGCAGGGCTGGTCCGTCCGTCGGGTCGTGAACGCCGCTCAGGGCAGCCGGGTCAGCCAGCAGCACTGAGGAGGTGATGAGGAATTCGGGGAAGACGCCCTCGGCGAGCGCTCGGTCGGCGTCAGCGAGGAAGGACTCGAAGTCGTTCCGGTCGAAGACGCGGACGATGGTCGGGCCGAAGACGGTCATGAAGGGGCTGGCGGCGTAGGCGTGGGTCTGCAGGAAGAAGTCCTGGCCGTTGGAGAACTCGTCGCCGGACTCCGTGAGGCTGCCGTGGTAGCCGACGGCGGGGTCGCTGGCGCCGTCGGCGGGTGCCAGGAGGAGGGTCCGTGCGCCGACGAGCCCGGCTGCCGTGACGGCGGGAATGTGCGCCGCGTCGGCCAGTACGAGCGTGCCGACGCCGGCGCCGGGTGGCCCGGAGAGAGGCGAGGCGGTGGCCCAGGAGATGAGGTGCTGCTTCAGACGCTTACGAGCGGTCATATTCATGCCGGAGGGTCCTTTGCTGGTCTGCTCCCTCTCTGCCTCCGGGCAGCAGGGAATCGAGTTCGGCGGAGAGGGGCACCCCGGCCACGACGGTCGGCGATGATCCGTCAGCTACGGGCAGCCGGCGACGTGCGTCGGTCAGCGGGGTGCCGTGATGGACCGCAGGATCGCCGACAGGTCCGCGAGCGACTCCTGTGCGCCGAAGAGCTTGCAAACGGCGGTGGTGTTCAGGACGACTTCATCCACCCCCACCTCTTCGTAAGCCCGGAGGGCCTTGAGCACCTGCGGCAGGTCGCCTCCCGCGAACGCACCAGTTTCCACAACACCGCGCGCCACGTCCTCGATCCGCCCAGAGCCGACGTCCACACCCGCCCGGCCGAGCATGTCCAGGTAATGCGGGGCTTGCATGTGCGCCGCGTTGCCGGCCAGAGCCAGCCGTTCGCACCCGGCACCCTCCCGCCCCTCCTTGTCCAACCCCGTCGGAACCATGGCGACGACACGGGGGAGTGAGGACCGCCCTGCCCGTTCGGCACCCTCGGCCACCGCGGGCAGGATGACGTCCCGCAGGTATCCGGGCGGTGTCAACCATGTGATCACCACGTCCGCGACCTCGCCCGCCAGCCTGGCCATCGCCGGCCGCAGCACTCCCAGCCCTACGTCCACCCTGGGTGCCGCGACCGGAGCCAGCTGTCCCCGGAAGGCCAGGTGCGGACCGTCCATGACGACCATCTCGCCGTCGAGCAGGCGGCGCACCGCCGTCACGTACTGGCGTGCCACCTGGAGCGGCTTCTCGTACGGAGCCCCGAGGATGTTCTCCTGGAAGGCCCTGGCCCCCGGACCGAAGCCCGCGATCGCCGGCTCCCCAGTGGCCAACGCCACGGACCGCGCCTGCAGAGCCGCTTCGTACGGTTGACGCAAGGGCATGAGCGTGACACCCAAGCCCGTCGGCACCCGGAACCCTGCACCTGCCAGACCCGCGAAGATCTGGTGGGGTTCCATCACCATGGCCTGCCCCTGCCAGAGGCGGACCGCTCCGGTCCACCGCACCAGGCCAGCGAAGGGCAGCGCCTGCTCCAACCGGCGCGGGACGCAGGGGAGCAGGACAGAGTATGACGTCATGTCGTTCTTCTCCCTATCTCGTTCCGGAGTCCCTGCGTGAGCGTTACGGATATAAACGACGGGATCGAGATGCGTTCACGTCCGCTTATCGATGGGAACATTAGGCACCCGGTCAGGCGATGTCAACTATGATGAACACCAACGCGGGCAACTCGTTTTTCCAAGCAATCGAAAGTGGCGACACGATGACCCTGAGTGACAAGATCGATAAGCTGTTCAAGACCGTCCGCCCCCAAGGCAGGGAGTACTCGTACGACGAGGTGGCTCGCGGTTGCAGCGAGTTGTCAGGAGGGACGTTTTCAAAGGCTTACGTGTGGCAGCTGCGTGTCGGTCAACGCGATAACCCCACCAAGCGACACCTTGAGGCCCTGGCACAGTTCTTCGGAGTGCCGGTGGCGTACTTCTTCGATGACGCCGTTGCCGGTCGTGTCGACGCCCAGCTGGACTTGGCCGTGGCTCTGCGAGGGGCAGGAGTGCGAGACATCGCACTGCGGGCCGCCGAGATGGATGACGCCGGCCGCCAGGCCCTGAGTCGCATCATTACCGAGGTGAATGCCCTACGAACAGCCTCGCCGACGCAGCGCGACAGCGAGTCGGACTCTGATCGCAACAGTGATTCTTAAGAGCTCGCCTCAGAGCCGGGGTGAGCAGAAGCCGGCCGGTAGCGGCGCTTGCCCCGTGGCAGGGCCCGGTATGTGGCGCGGATGAGGTCGAGGGCCCGGCGGTCTGCGATGGTGTGCTCCCGACTACGCATCTGGTTCATGGCATAGGCGATGCTCAGCCGAGCGTCCAGGTCGGTGACGGCCACGGAGCCTCCCCAGCCATCCCACCAGCATGTGCGTGGATTGGGGAGCACGTCGGCGAGATCCGGGGTGGTGAGGCCAAAACCGCGGCCGAACCGGACGTGACTGCCCAAGACCAAGTCTGTCTGGTTGCTCTCTTCGGCCAGAGCTGCGTCAGCGGTCGTCTCGCTGAACAGCCGGTGACCGTCGAGCGCTCCACCGCAGGCGAGCAGGGCTTGGAGACGGGCGATGGAGCGGGCGTTGCCCCAGCCCGCCGCGGCCGGGATCTCGGCTCGGCGCCAGCCTTCGGCCCAGGTGTCCTGCGGGGTGACCAGGGTGCGCAGCTGCACGGGGGGCATGCAGTTGGGTGCGCCGGATGGGCCGGGGGGCGGTGTGGTATGAGGAAGGAGCGGGGCGATGCGGTGATCGTCGGCCTCGCCGATGCTGAAGTGGAAGTCGGCGCCCAGAGGCTGGGCCAGGGTGCTTGCGAAGAACGCTCCCGGGCTCATGCCTGTGGTGCGCCGGATGATCTCGCCGAGCAGGAACCCCTGGGTAAGGGCGTGGTAGCCGGAGGTCGTGCCGGGCTTCCAGCGGGGAGGCTGCCGGGCCAGGGACTCGGTGGCCTTCTCCCAGTCGTACAGGTCGTCGGTGGACAGCGGCTGGTCCCAGTCGGGCAGGCCGGCGGTGTGTCCAAGGATGTGGCGTACGAGCACCTCGCCCTTGCCGGCGGCGGCGAACTGCGGCCAGTAGCGGGCCACGGGGTCGTCGAATCCGATGGTCCGGTGGTCTGCGAGCACAAGGGCGCACAGTGCGGTCATGGTCTTGGCCACGGACCAGGTGGTGACGAGGGTGTCGGCCTGCCACGGGGATTTCCTGCCGGCATCAAGGTGGCCGCCCCACAGATCGACCACCATCGTCCCGTCGAGGCAGACGGCGACGGAGGCTCCTGCATCGTCTCCGCGTTCCAGGCTCGCTTGCAAAAGTGAACGCAGTTCGGTGAACTGCTCGGTACATGTGCCGTGCACCTGAGCCATCAACGGACCTCCTAGCGTGTGGGGATGCTTGCGTCCCGGGCCGGCTGGTCGGGCGGAGCCGTTGCAGCGGCGCGGGTGGGCGGTGCGGCGAGGGCGTCGCGCAAACGCAGGAGGAATGCGATCTCGCCATCCAGGTTCATGCCGCCCGGCAGAGAGTCTCGCTGGGCCTGAACAGATGGCGACCGGCCGCTAAGGCGCGCAGCCTTTGCTCGCGGGAGCCAACAAGCGGTCACCGCAGCCGTGTCCTCGATGGATGCGGCGGTGTGGGGCGCTGCCCAGTTGGCGTCGTTGACATCGGCATAGGCACTGAGTTCAAGGATCGCATCCCGGATCTCCACCACCACGCGCTGCAGGGCAACATCGAGTGCGATGCCCGTAGCAGTGACGCCCCGGAAACGGCCCTGCTGCGGAGTGAGGCGCACGTGCGGAGTGACTTCGGTAAGGTCCTGCCATAGCGGCCACAGTCTCCACAGCGCACGTCGGGCGCTGAGGCGACGGCGCAGCACGATCAGCCCTGGCAAGGCAACGCCGAATGCCTGCAGCATCTCCTCGATGCCGGTCAGGGCCTTGCCAGGGCCTTGCAGATACGGCACGTGCGTGGCGGCATAAAGCAGGTACAGAACCCATGAGACGCAGGTCAGCGCAGTACCGAGAGCGAAGCTGGAGAATGCCCACCGCAGTTGACGGCTTGAGGCACGCGCGGCCTGGCGGAAGCACACCGCCGCGACAATGGCGTCTGCAACGAGATGAAATCCCAGCAGTGCCAATGCGTAGGAGAACGGCAGGTCGACTTCTGGTGTGGCGATAGCCCCCTCTGGAGCAAGGGCGAAATTCGCCGTGCACAAGGCAACGGCCAGCACTGCACCGGCCGCCAGAGCCCGCGCAGAGTGCCGCATGCCTCCGACCGACTTCACCACGAAGTACAGCATGAGTGTAGAGGCGGTGACATCGAGGAGCTGAGTGGCCAGGTTGACAATCCCGATATCACCCGTCCACCCGCTCAGCGTTCCAGTCACAGCAGGCTGATGCACCAAAGTGGTGAGCGCGATCAGCGTGACGGCAACCCACAGGGCTCGCTGCGCCCCCGTCCCTCGCACGGCCGCGCGTGCACGGAAAACAGAGGCCAACCACAGGCTGACGATCCCCATGGTGTTGACCCATATTGCTGCCGTGAACACTTTCCCTCCAAGCCTCGCCGAGCCCTCTAACCGCCGAACCCGAACCCACGGGCCAGGCCCGGCAGCTCTTCCGCGGGCTCATCCCCCTGAACCAGCGCTCGTGCCAGCACAAGGCTCGCGATCATTTCGGCTTCCTGTTCCTCGACGTTGCCGTAGTGGACGCGCCCCAAGATGGCCTGCAGAGTGCCCGCAGGAAGATCAGGAAACAGCGCCGGATCCACCACCGGTCCGTTGCCAGGGCGCCCGCGGTGCCCTGACAACATGTGCCCCAACTCATGCAGGATGATCTGCTGTTGGTGGTAACCACTGGTTCGTCGGTCAACGACGACTACGTCCTCGTCATCCATCGACATCCACAGCCCGCACGGCAGCGAGACACCCACACCAGTCGGAAGATCCATCAACCGCAACGAGCGCCCTCTGTGGGCTGCCACCAGGTCGCAGAACACCTCCGCATCAAACGGCCGCGGCACCGGGATGCACTCCAGAATGCGCTCACACCGTGCGACGAGCTCACGTTGCCTCACTAATGCCCCCACGACGACGCAGGGAGGTGCTACAACATCGAAGCAACACCCTTCGCCAGGTCCACACATGTCCGGAAGCGCCCACTATAGCCTTCGTGCAGGTCGCGGAGGCGGCCGGGCACCCGCGCAGCTCTTGGTCACGCTGTGGGGCACTCCGCCGTGAGACACCACGCACCTGGACACACCGGCGAAGACTCACCTGCTCCACGGACGGCGGACCGCTGCCACTGTGAGTGACGGGGAGCGTTCGCCGAATTCGAGCGCGCCTTGATCCCGGAGCGCCAGCGCGAGGCCATCTCCGCGGCCAAGCAGCATGGCGTCTCCAACGGCCGCAAGCCCGCACTCACCGCTGAGCGTGCTCCCGCCACTGATCGGACACTCGCGCCAGTCGCGAGTTCGGCAGGCATCAGCTACGAGACGGTGCAGCTACTTGCGACGACTACCTAATTGAGGAGAACAGCGCGGCTTAAGCACAGTCGCGAAAGGCATCCCGAGCTGTGCGGATCCAAGCCGCAGTAGGGGCAGCGGTCGCCTGTGAAAAGTACCCCGAGGTCACCCCGGAGCAGGGCGTGAAGCTGGTCGCCGACGGGGCGCACCTGGGTTCCGCCCGGGCGACGAGCTGAACGAAGGGCAACGATGCTAATGCAGGACCGGGCATGGCGCGAGCAGTTTTTCGCTTGGCTCGGAAGCGGTGGGCTTCCCGTTCCCCGCTCGCGAGCAGGGTGAACTTGTCGGGCCTTCCGCCGGAGGAGGTCGCACACCACACCCGGCGCTTCGAGGTGGTGTTCCATTGAGCACCCCACCCGGCTACTTCGGCCGGACCAAGCCGTTGCGAACCAGGATCCGGTGGACGGTGCTGCGGCCGGGGACCGAGGCCGTGCCGCGGCGCTGGAGCTCGTGGACGATCCGGCGGGCTCCCCAGCGCGGATGGGCCAGCCGCAGCTCGCAGATCGTCGCCTCGACGTCGCCGACGACCTGGGTCGGCGAGGTGTGCGGGCGGCGGGATCGATCGGCCAGGGCCTCAAGCCCGCCCTCGTCGTACCGCGCGATCCAGGCGTACACCGACTGCCGGGAAGCTCCTGCCTGCCGGGCCACCTGCGCTACCGAATCGCCGCTCTTCACCTGCAGTACCGCGCGGTACCGATGCTCGGTCTCGAGAGCCGGTGCGGGTACTCCGGCATCCGGGGGATCAGCACGGCACCTTCGACCCGAAAGCTACTCGCGGGTTACTTGTCACCTCGATCGCCGCTCGTTAACGGCACCCCCTGTGCGCTCTCGTGTTGTCTTCAGAGTTTCGAGCCTGAGGCTCGTCCTCGTCCCCGCCTGAAGAAACACCGAAAGCGCCCCAGCCGCCAGATTCCGCAGGTCGGCCGTAGCCTTGCGCCATGCCCCAGACTCTCCCACCGACTCCTGATGATGCCTTCGAGATGCTGCTTACCGGCAACCGTCGGTTCGTTGCCGGCTCGCCCGAGCACCCCAACCAGGACGCAGCGCGCCGCGCCGAGACGGCCCCGGCCCAGAACCCCTTCGCGGTGCTGTTCGGCTGCTCCGACTCCCGGCTGGCTGCCGAAATCATCTTTGACCAGGGGCTCGGGGATCTGTTCGTCGTGCGCAACGCTGGCCATGTCGCCAGCGCTGAGGCGCTGGGAAGCATCGAGTACGGCGTGAGTGTGTTGGACTGCCCACTGGTGGTGGTATTGGGCCATGACTCGTGTGGAGCCATCGCGGCTGCCCGCGCCGCAGTGGATGACGGCCAGCTGCCGGCAGGTTTCGTCCGGGACGTTGTTGAACGGGTGGCCCCAAGCGTGCTGGCGGCCCGTGCCGCCGGAAGCGACCAGTCCGCAGAGATCTTGGCCGAGCACGTCCGCAATACCGTGGATCTGCTACTGGAACGCTCCCGTGCCCTGGCCGAACGGGTGACCGCCGGCCGCTTGGCCGTGGTAGGTCTCTCCTACCGCCTGGCCGATGGCAGTGCTCAATTGGTCGGCTCTCATGGTTTGAGCACGACTGATGCGGCGCGGTAGAGAGGATAGGTTGCGCCCCTAGATGCGGCGAAGGTGCTGGAGTACGCCCGGGGAACACGAGTCAGTCTCGCAGTGCGCGTACGAATCTTTCGGCCAAGCCCCTCCCGGTACTTGGTCGTGGGGTACGGCCGGGTGTTCTGAGGCATGAAATGCCCGCTGTGGCGCACACGTGGGGCATGAGGTGTGTGGTCTACGACGAGCGGAGCGGTCGCGCGGAGCACGTGGGGTGCCCGGAGGGAGGCGACGGTCATGCAGCCACTTTGGGCCGGCTGAAGGAGCTGGCCGAGGGGGAGTTCGCCTGGGTGCACCTGGATGAACCGGGCGAGGGCGATCTGGAGGGGCTGAGCGAGCGTCTCGGGCTGCATCCGCTGGCCGTTGAGGATGCCGTGCAGGCGTATCAACGTCCGAAGCGAGAGCGGTACGGCGATGTGTTGGCGGTGGCGCTGAAGACCCTCTGGTATCTCCGGGATGGTCCTGAGGTGGAGACCGGGGATGTCATGCTCTTCACCGGGCCGCACCTTGTACTCAGCGTCCGTCACGGTCCTGCCGACCCTACGGCCGAAGCTGCGCGACGGCTCGAGGAGGACCCGATAACGCTGAAGTTCGGGCCTGTTGCGGTGCTCCACGCTGTGCTGGACACCGTGGTTGATTCCTATTCTGAGGCCGCTGTTCGGGTCCGTACCGATCTGACACAGTTGGAGTGCCGGGTATTCGCACCGGCCCGAGACGATCTGACCGAAGCGATCTACTCTCTCAAGCGCGAGGTCGTCGAGTTCCGTGATGCCGTGGAGCCGCTGGTCCCGGTCGTGCAGGAACTCACCGGCCCCCGAGAGGGGTGGCCAGACGAAGCCCTGCCTTACTTCCGAGATGTTGCGGACCACATTCAGCGCACCGATACGGAGGTGCACTCACTCGACGAGCTATTGAACTCCGCCCTCGATGCCCACCTTGCGCGCATGGGCACGTGGCAGAATGACGACATGCGGCGCATATCCGCCTGGGCCGCGATCCTTGCCACCCCCACCCTGATCGCCGGGGTGTATGGGATGAACTTCGCCCACATGCCGGAGCTCGGCTGGGCATTCGGATACCCGCTCGCGATCACCATGATGGTCGTGTCCGCAGGCCTGCTGTACCGAGCCTTCCGCCGCAACAACTGGCTGTAGACGACCTTGCCGGCCCCCGGAAAATATGTGCCCGCACATATCGATCACCCCTGCCGACCGGCCGATCCCCCATGCGGCCGTCGAGGACATTGCGGCCACGGTGGTACGCGAGTTGCAGCGCGATGACCGCCGCACCGTCGAGCTCGCCGCCGCGGCCGACTATGCGCCCAGCGACGTCGCGGCAGCCTTCGCCGCCGCCCTGGACCGGCTGGCCCGCCCCAGGTCATCGAACGCGGCCATTGGCGCCAGGCCCTGGCCGGCGCGGGACTGCCGCCGGCGACGGTCGGCAGCTGGGAGGAGATGCGGGAGGGCTTCAACACCGGCCCCATCCGCTTCGAGAACACCCCCGAACGAGGCCAGACCGCCATCGAGGGCTTCGCCAGGCAGCCGTGGCTCGAACGCAGACCCCGCAGTGGCGGCCCGTTCCCAGGTACGTGTCGCCACCGACCTCCCCCACCACTGCACCAACTCGCCGCCCGCCTCGGCCGCCGGATCCAGACCACCTAGGACGAGGAGAGTGGGCACGGCCTGCTCGTCTTCCCGCACGGTGCTCTGCCCCCTGCCGCGCCCGACCTGACGATGCGCTGGATTTCACTCGTCCCTGCCACCCCGAGCGCACCGACGCCGGCAGCCACTGACCGCGGACCGGAGCGATGCCCGGCGCTGGCCGGGACTGTTCCGCTCTGCGCACTGCCGGCCTCTCCTCCAGTCGGCGCCGGCCTGCTTCGCGAGGTAGGTTGGCGAATCACTTCGTACCTCACGGACTTCACGTACGCCGACAAGCCTCGGAGTAGACCACGACGGGACCGGGAAACGTCCGGCTGCGACCGGGAACGGAGGAACGGGAGCAGCCGGGCGCCTTCACAGTTTTCCCTCATCGAAGCGGGCCAGGCACCCACCGGCGTAGTGCGGGGGAGCCGGGCGGGGCACAAGCGAACGTCAGCCAGGCGTGTGGCTGCTGCCGTGACGAGTCCGAGCCCCTGACCAACACGCCGACGCAGGCATGTCTCGCCAACCACGTCACCGACTCGACCACACAGGGCAGCACTCCTGATGGACCGTCGTCAGCAACACGGTGCCACCCATCCAGCCGCGCACACGCTCCGCCTCACAGCAGTCGTAGGTGCGCTCCGCCACTCGGAGCGGCGTCACAGCGGCCTCCTGCACCGGCGGCACGGCCTCCGAACTGAACCAGCGCCGCCGCCTTCGCACCTTTGCCATAAGCCACCACCCGCCGAATCCATGATCAACGTTCCTTCGCAGCGTCCCACAGCCGGACCACAAAGCCCGCTACAAAATCGCGCCGAGCCATCCCTGGTGGGTCGGACTCGCCAGAGCATATGACGCTACGTTCACGCATTGGCGAGAGCAGCAACGCCGTCGGGTGGGGCTCGCCGGAGGAGCCGTCGTCGCAAGTCCACCGATCCACCGATGGCCGTCACGAATGGCAGCCCCGTGACTGCCAGGCCAGGATGGAAAAGCGGGAAAATTGACTGGCCCACGGGCATTCGCCGCCTCTCCACGCGGGGGCCTGACGCCAGGGGTAGTCAGAGCCGGTGGGCGCGTGTGCGGCCCCGAATCTTCGGCCCTGTCGGACGACTGAACGTTGATCAGGATGAGAGATCGAGAGGACCGAAGAACATGTTGCCTATCGCCAAAACCCTCGTAGTTTCCGCAGCAGCCGGGATGGCACTGATCGGTGCGGCCGGTAGCGCCTTGGCCGACGCAGGGGCTGGCGGGGCTGCACTCAACTCTCCAGGGTACCTGTCCGGCAACGTACTCCAGCTGCCCATCAACGAGCCCCTCAACATCTGTGGGAACACTCTCAGCGCCCCCGGCCTCCTCAACGCTGCCTCCGGCAACACCTGCGCCACCAGATAGCGCCCACGGCAGCCGCTCGGCTGCGCCGTCCGGCGCGTCGGGCCGCACGGCGCCGGCCTTGACGGCTGCGGCAATCGCCCCGCTCGTCGAGAAGCCCTCGCAGCCTCCCGGAGCTCGGTACAGCGGTCAAAAACCTCCATGACTGTGGTCATCAAAGCGCACTCATGAAACCGTCGATGACATCCCGGTGGACCCGATAACCTGCTCTACAGCGTTCTGAACGATCGCGGTTCGGTACCCCTCGTTCGGAACGTTAGAGCCGCCTCTGGGACCCCGAGGCGGCTCGCTTCGAACAGGGGCAGGCCGCGCAGAGCGCGTCCGACCTGAGCCTGGCCGCCCCCTGCTCGACTGGGGGTGCTGGCCTACTCGGCCGTGCGGCCGGGGTGCGTCGGCCCTGCGCCAGCCTGCTGTCCTGGAGTTGATTGCCGACGCAGGGCCGTCGGCCGCTCCTGACGGGGCGGCAGGCGCGCACGCAACGCGCCCAGGTTGATCTTCGCCCTCCAGGCGGCACTGCGCCTACTCGCCACGCCCACTAGCAGGCAGTAATGGGCCGCAGGCGATCTTGGTGCTGTGTGAGCCGGTCGGATCCAGCGGCACACCTGGTGCCTACTCGGCGACCGGGCGGGCTGTGCGTGGCCTGTTGGGGAAGATCGCAAGGGGGAAGTTGGGTGTACGGCTGCGTGATGTCCGCACGGGTTCGGGAACTCGTGGTGCAAGGCCGGACGAGACACCTGGCGGAGGGTGACGCGCGTGCGGACAAGGAACTCGCCGCCACTTTCGCGTCGAGCAGCGAGGCTGCCATCATCGGTGCCGACGACTGCGCGGACGAAATCTTCGCCACCATGGCCTGCCACAAGGTCCGCTGGCAGCCGGTCATCGACGGCCACCGCCTGGTCGGCATGGTCGCCCTCGCCGACCATCGCGCGTGCTCCGACTGTCACCAGTTGGTTGCCGCCCGGCGAGCAGATTGCCGAGCCCCGCGAGCACGGCCCAGGGCCTGATCCATCAGCGCACTCTCGACGGCGCCCCGCCGCCCCGCCGCCTGCCGCCGCGCCAACAGGTCCGTCAGCTCCGCCCGGTCCACCGCCAGCGCATCGGCCCACCGCACTCCCTGGAGCTTGCGCTGATCGCGGTAGCGCAGGCTGCGGATGTCATCGAGGGTCAGCACGAGGCGGCCGTGGGCGGCGAGCGGTTCGTCCGGAGAACAGCACCGCAGCGGTCCCGTCATCCCGAAATGAAAGACGAAAGCGGGGCCACCGTCCGTGGGCGCGAACAGTCACTTACCGTGCCGCCAGGCTCTCCCGAGCCTTTGTCCCTCGCCTTCGCTGCGCAGCCGCCGCTCGGTGAAGCCCCGCAGCACCCCGGCGTCACGCACCTCGATGTCCGTGACACACGGTCGGCCACACGCGACCAGCACCCGAGGGAGTCCCTCAACATCGGCAGCTCGGGCATCATTCCCAAAGAGGTGCGCGGCGGTGGAGCTGACGAGTCGGACCGGCATGTTGCCTTCCATCATGCGCAGGGCGGCAGCCTCCGCCAGGGCCCGGTGGATATGGCATCCTCGACGACCGTGACACCGATGTGCCGGATATGGGCGTCGAGTGCCGAGTAGTGCACGCACTGTTTGGTCACATGGCCGCAGAGCACAGTCGTGTCGATGCCGTGATGGGACAGCAGATACTCGAGAGGCGTTTCGTAGAAAATCGAGTGTCGCGCCTTGATCACGAACAGTGAATTCTCGACCGGGCGAACCGGCTCCACCAGGTCCGCACGCGGGCCGCTAGGACGGTGTCGAGCAGCTCGTCGTGGTGCGACCGCCAGTGCTGGAAGTTGGCATTGACGGACCTCGGTCTCGCTCTGTCGGGCGCGCGCGATCAGCGAGGCGAGATGCGGAAGTACCTTGCGCACCGACGGCAAGAGCAGTTCGGCGTCCTCGTGCTCGTAGGAGTTGCGCATGTTGATCACGGTGAGGGCGGTTGCGGACATGCGGGCCCCGGTCAGCTCCGAACCTGACGCGCGCAGGGCGCCCTGGCGCCGGCCCTTGCACGGACCGTCACGAGGAGAGTCTCCCCATCTCTTCCAGTCATGGATCCGACCGCCCTTCGGCGAGACTTCTTCGAAAGCCTCCTCTTTCACTCTGGCGCGGTCGGCGGCGGCGCATGTGCACCCGCGGCTCCGTGCCACCCGTCCCCGGGCCCGACGGGTCAGGCTGGGTCGGCGGCGTCTCAGGCCGCGGTGGGCCGGGTCACCAGACGCAGTTGCGCCTCGCGTTCCTGATCACCTGACGTGGAACCGACTTGCTGGACCGAGAACACGGAGGTCAGGGCCGCGTGGAGCCGGGCGACCGCCCACTGGCCGCCCTGGAGGGTGACGGTGACCGGTGCCGTCAGCGGAAGCGGGGCGGCCTCGTTCGGTTCCGTCGAAACATCGGCGGTCGCAGTCCACACCATCGGGCGCTCCGCTCCCGAAGGGCGAGGCGTGTCGTCTTGCGAACGGTCGGACGTGAAGACCGAGTTGAGCGCGCTGAAGACCGTGTCCGCGTCCTGGGCGGAGCAGCCGGATACGTGCACCTGAACCCGGGCCGCACCTTGATTGGACTGGGCTGCTTCTTCCTCCACTGTTTTCCTTCCTCTGATTTTCGCTCTCTGCCTCCATGCTTCGGGACGCGGAGTCACCGAGAGCGGTCGTGTCGGCCCGAGGCGGGGCGGGACTCGATCCCGTTGCCGTTCAGCTCGTGCGGCTTCCGCCGCCGGTGTGTCCGCGGGAGGTCATCAGGTTCCCGGCGCTCCACCACGTCCCCCACCGCTTGGCCGTTCGGGAGCCGCGGTTGTTCGTCGGGACGGGGCGGGCCTGGTTCCCGGGACCTGATACGCCGTCCCCAGGCGAAGGCTCCGATCAGCAGGGCAACGACGGCGACTCCTACGCTCGTGAGCAGGGCGGCACTCGCGCTGGGGTGAGCAGCCGGTTGCGTGTTCATGTGTGAGGCGACCAAAGACAGTTGCATCATGTAAGTCGCGTACCCGGCACACCTGGACGCACGCACCGGTCACCGCTGAGGGCGGTCCCGACGAAGGGCTCGCCCTATGGTCCCGCACCCGTAAGGGCATCACGGGGCACACGCGGACCATGGACCTATGCCGCAGCGCACCCTCCACGCTCGTCCCTGCAGGTCGAGGGTGATCACTCCTCGTCCTCGCGGTAGGCGTCCATCGGCATCGGGGACGGCCTCGACCACGTGCCGGATGTGCCCCTCAGCTGCTGGGTGAGCCGATCGAGTTCGCGGAACGGGTCAGTGCGCAGCAACGTCGCGAAACGCCTCCACTGAGTTCAGGCAGAGGAGGGTTGAAGTCGCCCTGGAGCTTGCCGGCGTCAGCGCAGCACGCCGTCTTGAGCCGCCAGCCGGGCCAGGTGGTCACCGAAGCCGCCGACTGCCCTGGGTCGCAAACGACTTGAGGTCTCCACCGGGCAGTCCGAGGTGCGCAGCACCCGGTGGCCGTTGCGTTCGAGTGCGTTGACAAGTGCGAGGTCCTCTCCTACGGGGAGGGCCGGGAAGCCGCCGATCTTCTGGTACGCCTCGGCCGCGACACCGAGGTTGGCGCCGTGCACATGGGGATGGCGCCAGGGCCCTCCACCGGCGGGGCGGGAAGCGTTGTAGAGCTGATGGTGACGGTCTGCGAGCTGGTGTACCCGTGGCCACCGGGTCACGGTGACCGTGCCGATCACGGCCTCCCAGCCGGCGTGTGCCTGGTCGAGCTGGAAGGCGAGCCAGTCGGGCGGGACGGCACTGTCGGCGTCGGTGGAGGCAAGCCAGATCGCGCCGGCGGAGGTACCCAGCGAGGCCATGGCGTAGTGGGCGGCGGCGGCGCGGGCCTTCCCGGGGTTCTGGGCCCCCAGGTGCAGCACGCTCGCTCCCTGCTCGCCTGCCACCTTTTCCGTGTGGTCCACGCAGGCATCGGCCGCCACGACCGTCATCACACGCACCTCCGCAAGTGCCGGATGCCGTGTGGCAGCGTGCACGGCGGCGAGCGCCCTGGGCAGCAGCTCTTCTTCGTTGTGCGCAGGGATGAGCACCGCGATCGCTGTCGGCTTCATACCAGCCCTTCCCTCTCCGCTGCCGAGACCGGGCGGCGGCCGTCCGGGCCGACCCGGCCGAAGGTCTGCAGGACGAAGTCCGCCTCGCGGTGGTCAGCCGTCAGCAGCAGGCCGGGCACCTCTGCGAGGACCCGGGCGAGCTCAGCTCCGGTGGCCAGATGTTCTTCCACCGGGTGGTTCCAGTGAACGGTGACGAGGGTGCCACCGGGCTCCAGAGCAGCGACCGCGCGGCACATCAGAACGTCCAGCACCGCGGCGTCGAAGTAGTAGAGCAGCTCGGACAGGACGATGAGGTCGAAGGTTCCCTCCGGCCATTCCTCGGGAAGAGTGCGCTGCTCAACCCGCACATGGGAGAGGCCGGCGGTACGTCGCGCCGCTGTGGTGGCGGCCGATGCGACGCGGTCACACGCCAGCAGCGAGTCGCACCGCTCGGCGAGCCGCGACGTCAGTTCCCCCACGGAGCAGGCCGGTTCGAAGCCGCGGCGGTAGAGCGGCTGGGGGAGGGCGGCGAGGGTGAGGTCGTATTTGCGCTGCTCGTACCAGCGGTCAGCCAGATGCCAGGGGTCGGGCGAGTGCTGGTACATCTCCTCGAAATACGAGGCGGGCGTGCTCAACGGAAGACCACCTCCGAGGTGCGCAGATGGTGGGCGATCTCTTCGGGAGGCAGGATCGCGGAGTCGCCCGGCTCGGGGCCCAGCGGGCTGATCTGGCTGGTGAAGCAATTGATCGCCGCGGCCTTTCGAGCCAAGGTGGTGGGGGGAAGGGTGATGCGGGCGGCGTCGGCCCAGGGGACCCGGGAGTCGTCCGGATGCGCCCAGTGCCACATCCAGACGGGGTAGAGCAGGCAGGGCACCCCCACCGCACCCGCTGCTGTGCGGGCGGCACGGCCTGCTGCCTCGTGGTCGGCGTGGATGTCGCCCGTCCAGGGAGCGGCGCAGAGGACTGCCCCCGCCAATGTCTCGGTCAGCGCGGCGGCGACCTGGTCTTCGTGGGCGGCGACGTCGGTGTCCGGCACATGGAGCCGGATGACCTCCGCTCCGGGCGCGCCCAACTCGGACAGCGCGGCACGGGTTTCCTCGGCGCGCACGCGCGCGAGGGACTCGGGGGTCACCGCCCTGCTGTCGGGGTGTGAGCGTTCGCCGTCGGTCACGCTGACGACCGTCAGCTCCACCCCTGCCGCGGCCAGCAGGCTGATGGATCCGCCGAATCCCAGCACTTCGTCATCCGGGTGAGCCGCCACCACCACGGCACGGCCCTCGGTCGGCAGTGCGCATTCCGGCAGTGCGTCCCACCCGGCCCAGCTCCGCCACTCGCTTTCGTCCGTTCCGCGCGCCTGGATCGGGTCGGCCGGCTCCCGACCTTGTGTCGTCATCGGGTGTTCTCCGGGCGGGCGACGAGGCCACCGAGTTCCGCGAGGTTGTGCTCGGCGTGGTGCTGGCGAATGTAGACGCTCAGATCGGCGACGTTGCGCGCATGGCGCAGGTCGCGGCAGAGGGGCCCGGCGCCCGTGGCTCGGCTCACATGGCACAGCGTCGCGCTGCACACCTCTTCGATGAACGCCCGCACTCGAAGACTGCGGAGTCTTGCCGATCCGCTGTTGTCGTGTGGATCCTGGTCGATCTCGGCTGCAGCCCGGTCCAGGAGGGCGCCCGCCGCGTGGAGCTGCATGTCGACCGCGCCGAGATGAGCGTCGGTGTGCGGGTCGGGCCGGCGCTGTGCCGCGCTGCGCAGGGGCTCGGTGACCGCGAGCGCTCCGCCATACCAACAGGCGGCCACGCCGATCCCGCCGTGCTGGAAGCCCGGGCGCCGGATGTACGCCTCCACACCACCTACGGGAACGGCCGGGAGGTCGGTGATCCGTACGTCAGGGCTGTCGCTGCCGGCCATGCCGATGGCTTGCCAGGTGCCCGGAACAGGTTCACAGCCGGGGCCGTCGGTGCGAACGGCGAAAAGTCGACGGCCGTCTTCGGCTGTTGCGGTGATCAGGGCACGGGAGCAGCTGTGGGCGCCGGAGCAGTATTGCTTGAGGCCCTCCAGGCGCCAGCCCGCTTCGGTACGGGTCGCGGTGACACCTTCGCCGGGAGGTTCCGCCGCCCATACGCCCCATCGCTCTGTAGGCCCAGGTGAGGGCTCCTGGAGTTCAGCGAGGATGGCGGTGGCGTCGACATGGCCTTCGACGAGTCGGGCCAGGCAGAGGTCACGTTGAGCGACGGCCCGCAGGGCGGCGAACCGTTGCGACGTGCCCCCGGAGCCAGGCAGCGGGAATTGCACGGCCCCGGAGGCGATGTCCGCGACAACAGAGGCGAACCGTTGTGCCACCTCCTGCCGGGCTGCCCCGGGCCTGAGACCTGAATCCCTGTCCAGGCCACCGGACCCCAGGAGGTCAGCGGACAGCTGACTGGCCACCTCATGCATGCGAACTCCTTGGCTCAGGGGAGAGGCTGAGCCTGAGAGCGGCTCATGAACGGCCGGCTTTCGTACTGTGACATGGGATCGCGGAACCGGCTCGCCGAGTACGTGTGCCCCTCGCTTCCTGGCGCATGTGCCCGCCCGACAACTTTGCAGCGCGCCAGCGAGGTCTACTCGAACAGCATGGAGCGAAGCCGCTGAGGGTCAGTTGTTGGTTCAGGCACCGCTTTCCCGGTGTGCGCCGCGGGGCTGGCTAGGGGCGGTGTATCGCCCGCGGCATCGGACAATGCGGATAAGGAGTTCACGGCGTGAGAACGGCCTTGATCATGCCGTCTTCCTTGGCCTGGAAGGTCTTGTAGGCCTGTGGCCCCTCTTCGAGGGGAAGCGTGTGGGTGGCGAAGTCGTCGACTCCAAGGACGTCGGCATCGGTGAGGAGTGGGAGGATGTCGGGCACCCAGCGCTTGACGTTGGCCTGGCCCATGCGCAGCTGAATCTGCTTGTCGAACAGGGTCAGCATCGGCATGGGGTCGAGGGCCCCTCCGTAGACCCCGATGATCGAGATGGTGCCGCCGCGGCGCACGGCATCGACGGCCGTGTTGATGGCAGCCATACTGTCTACGCCTGCTCGGCCCATCACCTTCTCGCCCAGCGTGTCGGGCAGCAGGCCCGCGAACTGTTGGGCCACCTTGGCCATAGGTGTGCCGTGTGCCTCCATGCCCACCGCATCGATGACGGCGTCGGTGCCGCGGCCTCGGGTGAGGCTGCGGATCTCCTCGCCCACATTCTTTCCGTGTTCCTTCAAGTCCAGGGTGTGCACTCCCCGGGTGCGTGCCCGCGCCAGACGTTCGGGGACGAGGTCCACGCCGATGACCTTGCTCGCGCCCCGGTGCAGGGCGATGCGGGCGGCCATGTCGCCGATCGGCCCCAGTCCCAGGACCGTGACGGTCCCGCCCTGCGGGATGTCGGCGTAGGCAACGGACTGCCAGGCGGTCGGGAGGACGTCGGAGAGGTAGACGTAGCGCTGATCGGGCGGGCCGTGGGGCACTTTGACCGGGAGTGTGTTGCCGAAGGGGACGCGGAGCAACTCAGCTTGTCCGCCCGGAACTTGCCCGTAGAGTTTGGAGAAGCCGAAGAGGGACGCGCCCATTCCGCGCTCGGTGACTTGGGTCGTCTCGCATTGTGACTGAAGACCTTGGTCGCACATCCAGCAGGTGCCGCAGGAGATGTTGAAGGGTACGACGACCCGGTCCCCGACCGACAGGGCGGTGACCTCCGGCCCGACCTCCTCAACGACTCCCATCGGCTCATGGCCGAGAATGTCACCGGGATCGAGGTACGGCCCGAGTACCTCGTAGAGGTGCAGGTCAGACCCGCAGATGCCGGTCGACGTGATGCGAACGATGATGTCGGTCGGATCCACGATCTTGGGGTCGGGGACCGTGTCGACGCGAACGTCGCGCTTGCCGTGCCATGTCAAAGCCCTCATGACGCCTCCTTCGAGTTGCGGTGGCCTTCCTGACCGTTTTTGCCCACTTAGCCCATAATCGGCACAGGGTGGGCGGCAGGGTATCCGCCAGCGGTGGCGAGAGAGGTGTCGCGGTGACCCGGGACGGTCGCTACCAGTAGCGCTTCTTGCGTGCTCAGAGGGCGAGGAGAGAGTCCTCATGCACCTGAGCTCCCGGAAGCTGGTGGTAAGCGGCGATCAGGGCCGCATCCACATCGCAGGTGCCGGTGGAGATGCACAGAGCACAAGCGACATCTATCATCGGCCCACTCGGCTCCCGGTTGCCGCGTTCTGTCTGGACGGCTTGTAGGGCCTCGTACTCGCCCACGAGCTCGCGCAATAATGCCGGGTGGGCCATCAGCATGCCGACTCCTCAGTCTGGGGTTCCAACGTTGTCGGCGGATACTCACGCCGGTACCCGAGGCGCTCACACTCATGTGCCGGAACCCGGCGCATCCGAGGAGACGCCACCCCGTCGTTCCCGGTGTGGGTCGAATCGCGGTTCGGCACTGCTGGTCAGCCGAACAGGAGCGGGGAACGGTTAATTCCATTTGCCGCCGGGAGTCCGTCTCGCCTGGACCTGTAATCCCTGCGGATTCGACAACTTGCTTGAGAGCTCTCGCCCCGAGGAGGGGCCCCATCGAGGCGAGAGGAACCCTCACTTTTCAGCAGATACGTCAATTGGCTCCGTGTGCGGTACACCAAGACGAGGTGAGCTACTGACCGACAACAGCATCCCACCGGGTTCAGTTCAAGTAGCCCACAAGGCTTGCCCACAGGCAACCGCTTGCACAGCATCATCACCCAAATGGCTCAGTGCATAAGACCGTGTCCCTAGGTGGGGACGTGGTTGTTGGTCTGCGTAGGGGCGGGGTGCGTGGAGTTGGATTGTTCCGGACGGGCTGTGGGAGGTCGCGAAGTCGTTTATCCCTCCGTCGAAGGCGCGGCCGCAGGGTGGCGGGACACAGGACACGCCTGATGTGACGCTGTTCACAGCATGCGAGCGCGCAGGGAAAGCGTCGTGGCGTGCTGTTGTTCAATCCCGGCGGTCCTGGTGCTGCGGGTTTGAAGTGGCCGCTGCTCATGAAGTGGGACCTGCCCAAGGCTGTGCAGAGCCAGTACGACTTGGTGGGCTTCGACCCCCGAGGTGTCGGGGAGAGTACGCCTGTCACTTGTGGGCTCAAGCCGGAGGAGCAGGAATCGGCCCCGCGCCCCTACAAGCCGGAGACCTTCAGCAAGGACGTTGCTTGGTCGCAGGCAGTCGCTCATAAGTGTCGCCGTAAGGCGGGGGCAAGATTCAGCACATCACTACTCGCAACACTGCGCGGGACATGGACGTTGTGCGGTCGGTGCTGGGGAGAAGAAGATCTCCTATGTGGGGTACTCCTACGGCACCTACCTCGGCGCTGTGTACAGTCAGAAGTTTCCCAGCCGCGTTGACCGGCTCGTCCTGGACAGCGCGGTCGACCCGAAGCGGATCTGGCGGGGCATGACCCAGATATGGGGCTCGGCCGCCGAACCGGCCTTCACACGTTGGACGCAGTGGACCGCACAGCGCGCGGCCACCTACAAGCTCGGAGCCACTCCGGCCGAAGTACGCAAGACCTTCTGGGACCTGGTCACCCAGGCCAACCGCAAGCCCATCAAACTCGACGGAGAGACGTACACCGGGGCCCTCATCCGTGCCCAACGGGATGAATTCTTCACCGTCCAGCGAGCCGCCGAATGGGTCCGCGACCTCAAACGCGCCAGTGACAGCAGCCCGGCCACCGGCTCCCGGACAGCTCAAGGTCCACGCACACAGCCGAGGACCGCTGGGGCAACGACGACAACAGTGATGCCGTGTTCTGGGCGGTCACCTGCGGTGACACCGCATCATGGCCTCGCGACCCCCGGCAGTATCGCGACGACGCAGTACGCGACAAGAAGCGCTACTCGCTGTACGGGGACTACGCCTCCAACATCAAACCCTGCGCCTTCTGGCCGGCCAACCTCGAACCTGAAACGATCATCGGCAACAGCACCAAAGCCCTCATCAGGTCGCCTTGCAGGTGGAAGTCCGACCCCTGCTCCAAGCCGCTGCCCATCTTGTGAATGCTGGTCACACACACATCCGCCCGCGCGTCCATCGCCCACGTTGGCAGATCCGGGTGAAAGGGCAGATGCGCACCCCATGCTTCGTCAACGACCAGTGGCCTGCCCCGGCGATGGCAGACGTCCGCGATCGCGCGAAGGCCAGCGCAGGAACCGTAGGGGGTAGGGCTGGTGACCAACGCGCCCTTGGCATCTGGTTCGGCGGCAAATGCCGCCTCGAAGTCCGCGGCGGATGGGGGGTGAGCCACATGGAGTTCGGCATCCCATCGAGGCTCTACCCACACTGGTTGAATGCCGGAGAGGATCAGGCCGGAAACCACGGATTTATGCGCGTCACGGCCGATCAGCAACTTCTCGTGAGGATGGGCCACGGAGAGCATGTCGGCCTTCACCGACAGGGAGCTGCCGCAAGTGGAGAAGAAGGTGTGGGCAGCGTGCACTGCGTCGGCACTTCCAACTCGGGACACTGGGGACCGCGCGTTTCGGTTCCCGCCGGGTGCGGCCGGGGGCTGGAATCCACCTCCGAAGCGCGCTGCGCCAATCGGGCTAATTCGCTCCCCAACTGTGGTGCGTCGTCCGGCCGTGCAATTCAATTGGTGCTATCGACGGTGGGGTGCCCATCCCCTGTCGGGGGACCAGGGACGACTGCCGTTATGCGGCGAATTCGTCCTGTTCTTCAGGGCACCCTCGGCAGGTGAGCACGCTCGGAGAGTCTTCATTCCTCCGGCGTGTGTCAGCCCCACCTCCTTCACGGAGCCTTTGAAAGGGGCTGCCATCATGGCAATCACTCTGGTGCTCAACGCGCCTACAACCGTAGCGGGCCAGACCTTCACCGCCACCGCCAGCGGTGCCGCTGCCGGCGAACCGATCACCTTCACGTACGACGCGGCGCTCCCTCAGGTCCTCAACGCCAACGCAGCTGGTGTGGCGGTCGCCACCTTTACGGCGACCACGACAGGACCGGTTGTAGCCGCCGGCACCATCAATGGAACCGCCTTCGCCACGGAGACCGTTACCGCAGCGCCGGCCTGTGTGATCACGGTGACGCCGTCGCCCGCCAACCCGACCACGGGCCAGCCGGTGACCCTCACCACCACCGTCACCTGCAACGGCGTCCCGGTCAACGGTGCGGTGGTGCAGCTCACCACCCCCAACGGCAGCTTCGTCGGCATCACCGCCGGGGGGGTAGGGGCCGCCCTGAACGTGGGCGCGCTGCCTCTCGGTGGCAACGCCGTCACGGCCACGGTGGTCGGCTTCACGGGGGTCCCCCCCACCTGCCTGTGCATCGGCAACACCATCACGACGACCGTGACCGTCACCGCCGCCGCGACCTGCGCGGTCGCGCTGACGTCGTCGCCCACCAACCCGACCGCGGGCCAGCCGGTGACCCTCACCGCCACCGTCACCTGCAGCGGCTCCCCCGTCGGGGGCGCGACGGTCAACTTCACCGGACCCGGCGGACTGTCAGCCACTGCCACCACCAACGCCTTGGGCGTGGCCACCACGACCACCAGCGCACTGCCCGCCGGAGCCAACACCGTCACCGCTACGGTGAACGCCGTGGGCGGCACCTGCACCTGCACCAACGTCACCGCCACCACGGTCGTGACCGTCGGCGCTGCCGGGACCTGTGCGGTGGCGCTGACCGCGGTGCCCACCAACCCGACCGCGGGCCAGTCGGTGACCCTCACCGCCGCCGTCACCTGCAGCGGCGCCCCCGTCGTCGGCGCGACGGTCCTCTTCAGCTCCGGCGCCACGATCCTGGGCAGCACCACCACCACGGCCACCGGCCAAGCCGTCGTGACCACCAGCGCGTTGCCCTCCGGGACCAACGCCGTCACGGCCACGGTGATCGGCGAAGGCTCCACCTGCACCTGCACCGGCGTCACCGGCACCACGACGGTGACCGTCGGCCCCTCGCAGACCTTCACCGCGCGCCCGGCCTGCTACACGCTGAACTTCCCCCCGCTGCCCTGGTCCTTCGCCCACGCCACGCTCACCGTGACCGGCGCGACCCCGGGATCAACGGTCACCTTCCACTCCGACGGAGCCGGCGGCCCCGTGCTGTGCACCGCCGTGGCAGACAGCTTCGGCAACGCCAGCTGCGTCGCCACCCTGAGCATCTTCCAGCTGCTCTCCGGCTACACCGCAACCACCCCCGTGCCCGGAGGGTTCCTCACCTCCTCCAGCACCCTGCTCCCCTGCATCTGACCCACCACCCCTGGTGGGCACGGCTGACAGTGCGCGGTTGCTGACCCCGAACCGCTGAACCAGATAGCACAGATCAGCCCCCACAAGAGCCGTCCCCCGTAACGCAACTACGGGGGACGGCTCGAGTCACAAGGGTAGCCCCAGAGGCGCTGCGCCGAGCCGATGCCAGGCGCCCCTGGACCCCACGAGGAGGCCGGAGCGGACGCCTGTGCCCGACCCACACAGGCCCCTGCGGGCGACCATCACGACGCCGTGTCCGGCCCCCCGGCCCCTCACCGAGAGAGCGACAAAAGGAGTACGACATGGGCTGCAATTGCGGCGGAGGCACGCCACAGCAACAGCAACAAACCATCACTGCCTTTCAGTTGGTCCTTCCCAACGGCACCGTTCGCGTGTACTACACGTGGCAAGAAGCGCACGCCGCCTACCAGCGGGCGGGCGGAGTCGGCACCATCGTCCCCGTGTACCAGTAACCGACTCCGGCCGGCGCGCCACCAGTTCCGCGACGGCATTGACCGAACGGCAACTCTGCCGACGCCGCGGGCCCGTGCTCCGGCCGACCGGTCAGCCGGGGCCGCCGTCCCTTCCCGCCCGTGCCGGGAGGACGGCCGGCCCCGGCCTTCACTCTGCCAATTCGTCCAGACACCCTCACGGTTAGGGGACGGACTTCATGACGCTTCCAGAGTTTCTTCTCTCCCTCGGCGCCACGTGCCGCCTCACCAGATTCATCACGAAAGACACGTTGGCAGCGGGTTTCCGCTCATGGATCGCCGACCGCTTCGGCGACGACTCCAAGCTCACCTACCTGGTCAGCTGCAGCTGGTGCACGAGCATCTGGATGGCCGCCGCAATGACCGCCGCCATGCACTGGGCCGGCGGCAGCCTCGCGCTGCAACTCACCACCACCGCCCTGTCGCTCTCCTACGTCGCCGGGCTCGCCTCGCGCTGGCTCGACTGAGCGTCGCAGGCGTCACAACTGTCACGGTGGAGCAGGCGCACACCCCGGCTCTCCGCCAGTGCGCCTCTACTGACCGTGAAGGCGGGGTGTCGTAGGGGCTGACGATCGGTGATCGTCGCGGTATGCCGGGTGTATGAGTTATCCGCAGGGTGGGGTCTGACCGCGGAGAGGCAGGCGTTCCGCGAGCAGGTCCGGATGGAAGCAGTCGCAATGTTCGCCGAGGGGCGGGGCAGCGCGGACATCGCGAAGGAGTTACGGGTCAGCGTCCGGTCGGTCCAGCGTTGGCGGCGGGCCTTGAGCCAGAACCACAACTGCTCGATCAAGCCACACCGACCACCGCCGCGCCCTCGACACCGCGCGCGACGTCCGCGAGAGCGTCCGAGCAGCCGTCAGCTCACAGTTGAATGCCCGCGGCAGAACAGGAACCGCACCATCGTCGTCACCGTGACCCGCATCAACGGAGACCGCGCACGGCTGCACCTGTGCGGCCCACCTCTAAATGGCTCAGGGAGGGCGGGAGCGCCGGTCGACAGGCTGTTGGCCGGATTCGGCCGCTACTCCTTCGCTGTGAACACCACCGAATTCCGGGGATCGAGCCGATGCAGAAGCGAAGGACTCCCGTGGCGACGAACTCACTGGCTGGCGGTGTCGCGGACTAGGCCGAGATCAGAGTCCAGCCGGCGAGTGTGACCGTCGCCGTGGAAGGGGCGGATCTCTCTGACCAGTCACCGGGTGAGGGAGCAGCCAGAGGTCCCTGGCCATGGGGGGTGCGCCTCCACTCGCGAAGGGCATACCTCTCCTCGGCCTGGTGAGGAAGGTGCGAGGCGGGAGCCTGGACGGTCAGGCGCACCAGGTCAGCGATTGAGTAGGTTGGCAGCACTCGCGCGGCATCAGCTCCCAAGCGTGTGGTCACCTGGTCGGGCCGATCTCACGGTCCGTGACGACGTACAGATCGGTGACGTTGTCCGGCACCGGAATTGCCACGGCATCCGCTGCGGCTGCTTGGCCGGTCTCGCGATTGGTCTGCTCGTGATCGTCGGCGAGCGCGTCGTCGGCTAGTTCGTAAGGTTCGGCATAGACGGCCTCGATCATCTCGGCGACGTCCCCGGGCACGTCGACCGGTGCTCCGCAGCGTTTGCCGAGTTCGTCGCGGGTCCGACGCAGCAGCGCCTGGTCGTAGACCTCGCCATGCTTGCGGCAGAAGTTGCCCGGGCGGCGCGAGAACTACGAGTGGAGGTTTCAAAGGACCGTTGTGCGTTTGCCAAGCTCGGCGAGGTGATCTCCGGGGTGAGCTGGACAAGGCGGGCTGGGCGAGTCGACATGCATGCGGCAGCGTGGTGCTGCTCCCTGCGGCCGTGTGTGGTCGGAGGGAGCAGCAGGGGCGGCGCAGGCAGGGTCAGTGGAGTCGGAAAGGCTCGGCTCCTCGTCTGCCTTGGCTCCGGCGCGGGCACTGGCAACAGGCGCGTGCCGGTGGCGTTGACGCCGCGTGTTGGGGTGGGGGTGGTTAGACGGTGAGGACGCCGGCGTGAGCGGTGGAGGGTTGGAGGGTGGGGGTGCCGGCGAAGGTGGCGTCGTAGCCGCCGTTGAGGAGGATCAGGGGCAGGCTGAGGACCTCCGGGAGTCGGGCGGTGCCGGTGGCGTCGGTGCCGGCGGTCCCCAGGACGTGGCCTCCGGTGCTGAAGGTGTGGTCTGGCCCGGGACGGGAAGACCGGTGACGTTGTCGGTGAGAGTGGCGGACAGGAACGGGAAGTGCAGCTGGAGGGGGAAGAGTTGGACGAGGGCGGGGGTGGCGGTCAGCTGGTGGGGTGGATGGGGTTGGTGTAGGTGAATGCGGCGGGCAGGCTCGCGGTGCCGCCGCTGGGGGTGGTGACGGTGACCGTCGCCGCTCCGGCGACACCGGCCGGGGTGAGGGCGGTGATCTGCGTGCATCCGGGGTTGACCGTGACACCTGTGGCGGGGACGCCGCCGATCGTGACGTCGGCACCGGCCAGGCTGGTGCCGGTGATCGTCACGACAGTGCCGCCCGCGGTCGGCCCGCACGCCGGGCTGATGCCGGTCAGTGTCGGGTAGGGAGGGAAGACAGTGACGTTGCTCGAACCGAAGTTGGTGACGTAGATGTTGCCGTTGGGCCCACCGCCACGTATTGCGGGTTGGTGTGGGCGGGGAGGGTGGCGACGACGGTGTTGGTGACGCTGTCGATCACCGTCACTTTGCCCGACACGCGATTGGGGACGTAGATCTTGCCGGTGGGCGCCGCCACCGTCTCGTACGGGTTGGTGCCGGCGGGGAGGGTGGTGATGACGGTGTTGGTGGCACCGTTGATCGCCTTCACGTTGGCCGAGGTGGAGTTGTTGACGTAGACGTTGCCGTTGGGCGCCACCGCCGCCCCGGTCGGTTGGGTGCCGACTGGGATGGTGGTGCACGCCAGCGCGAGCAACGCGCTGGGCATCGCACCGGCCATGGCGGCGCTGGCCAGGGCGGGTGAGTGGCCCGACAGCTGGGGCATCGCCCGGCTACTGCTGCTGCGGCAGACGCCCCCGAAGCCGGCCCTGGGAGGGGAGACGAGGCCCCCTGTGGCAACCACGGCAGATCGTTCACACTCATGAGAGCCCTTCGCGAGACGAGTGGGGCCACCCGTGGTTCCGCGCCGCGACACGGGGCGGAACCCGGCCTTGTGGCTCTCTCCTCCCGAAATGGGCACACCACCGGGCACACGCGAGCGCACGCCATGGGCTACCCATCTTTGGGGAGGGATGGGCAGCCCACCGGTTCGCCTCCAGTAGCCCACCGGAGCGTCAACACAGGCAATGGACCTGACAGCAGTTCATCCAAATGGTCCAGCGGATGAGCACACCACGGCGATCTACCGATCCACCCTCACTCCAAAGTGCCACGACATGCACTCCAGACGCCGGCGCGGCAGCCGTTGGAGCCGCCCACGTCGGCCGCGGCCAGCAGCTGGCCAGCGCGCGAGGAGTCGCCCGGCCACGGCGTTCTGGGTGCGCGGCAGCGGCTGCTGCCCGGCGTCGTTGGGATGCACGGTCTGTGCGCTCATGAATCCTTCCTCTCACCCGGCCTGTACCGGTCCGGGGCAGGCGGCTGACTATCGGCCAGTGTCAGTGTGGGGTGGGGTGCGGTCGTGGCGGAGTTCGTGAGGGTGTCGAGTCGGGTGGCGAGGTCGGGGTGGGTGGTCAGGTGGGGGCGGGTGGCGTTGAGGGGGTGGAGGAGGGCTGCGGGGTCGTTGTGGGCGAGGGCGGCGTCGAGTTGGCGGAGGGGTTGGCGGGCGGCGGTGGGCAGGTCGGTCAGGGTGGTGATCTGGGCGGCGATGCGGCGCAGGTCTGCGGCGTTGTGGCGGGCCCAGGCGGCCTGTGTGCGGTCGGCGGCCCGGCGTTCGCGGGTGGCCCGGACGCGTTGTTCGCCGGTGGTGCCGGTGGGTCCGGGGCGGTTGCGCAGGTAGCGGCGTTCGGCGGCCTGGCGGCTGGTGACGCCGAGGGGGTGGGCGAGGTCGGCCCAGCTGGCGCCGGCGTGGCGGGCGGTTTCGATCAGGCCGGACTCCCATCCGGAGAGTTCCTCGCGGATGTGCCGCAGGAGCAGGAGGGAGGCCAGGGCTTGTTCCGGGCCGCTGGCGGGGGCGCCGCGGGCGCCTGGGGCCTCGTGCTGAGCGGCGCGCAGTTCGTCGTTGATGGCTTCCAGGGCCGCTGCGGCGGCGAGGGAGGATGCCGGTCCCTGGGCGTCGGTGCGGGCAGAGGCTGGCTGGTCAGCTGCTGTCATAGAAACCTCAGAACGCGTCATCGTTTGGACGACGCCAAGTTTGTCATCGATTGGATGACATGGTACAACGGTTTCAGTGAAGCGCATTGGCAGGTACTGCCCGAACCTTCTGGAGGTGTTTCGCGATGTTGATGCGCACCGACCCCTTCCGCGAACTCGACCGCCTCACCCAGCAGCTGACCAGCTCGGGTACCTGGACCCGACCTTCCGCGATGGCGATGGACGCCTACCGCGAGGGCGACGAGTACGTGGTGGCCTTCGACCTTCCCGGCGTCAGCACGGAGGTGATCGACATCGACGTCGAGCGGAACATGCTCACCGTCAAGGCGGAGCGCCGCCCTGCGGCGAAGGCCGACGGCGTGAAGATGGATCTGTCCGAGCGGCCGCTGGGCATCTTCTCCCGCCAGATCATGCTCGCCGACACACTGGACACCGAGCGCATCGCAGCCGACTACGAGGCCGGAGTGCTCACCCTGCGCATCCCGATCGCCGAGCGCGCCAAGCCCCGCAAGATCGCCATCGGCGGGGAGTCCTCCCGCAAACAGATCTCCGGCTGAGCCCCGACCACGGCGCTACTCGCAGCGGAAGACGGGCCGCTCACCCGTCCTCCGCACCGGAAGAGTGAAGGCGGCGGCCATCATGACCTTGCGATGTGAAGCGTTTGTCGACCGAGTGAAGGAACGCGGCGAATACGGGAGCAGCCCCGAGGCGGACCGCGCGGCCCGGGTGGTGCTCGCCCTGCTCGGGGCACATCTGGTCGGCGCGGTGCGTGCCCAGCTGGCGGCGCGTCTGCCGGAAGCCTTCGCCCTGATCCTGCTCAACCCGCTGCAGAGCGCCGAACCGCTCTCACCGGAGCGCTTCGTGCGGGCGACGGCCGCCTGGATCGAGGGAGCCACCGAACAGACCGCAACCTGGGACGTCAGCGCCGTCCTCAGCACGGTGGCCGACGCGGCCGGCGACGACCTCCTCGAGCAGATCCTGCTCCAGCTCCCCGCAGGCTACGACCTCCTCTTCGGCCATCCCCAGACCACCTGACAACCCCGCCGGTGCCCGGCGCTCCGCCGGGCACCGGCACCAGACTTCCACTACCGAAAGGCGACCACGCAGTGATGTCCGACCTGCGCGCACCCCTCCAGCACCCGCCGGTTATGACGTTCGATCAGGTCTTGGAGAAGGTCCGCTACGAAGGCGCCTACCCCACCCGTGAACGGGCCGAAGAAGCCGTGCGCCTGACCCTTGCGGGCCTCGGCCGCCAGCTGACGGGCGACGAACGCGTCGAGCTCGCCGCCCGCCTGCCCTTCGAGGCCGCCTCCCTCCTGACCGCACAGATCCCCGACACCCAGCCCCTGACCGGCTGGGCCTTCGTCAAAGACCTCGCTTCCCGCACCGGTGCGAGCGCAGCCACGACCCGCTGGGACACCGGCTCCGTCCTGACCACCGTCGCAACCCTGGCCGGCCCCGACCTCCTCACCCGCATCCTGCGCCGTCTACCCTCCGGCTACGCCCTGCTGTTCGGCCGCGCCGAACTCAAACACGTTGAGCCGGGGCCCCGCGGCGCGGCGGAGCCGGTTGGCGATCGCCAGTCCCAGCCCCTCCTCCGTCGGCAGCGACGCGACGATCAGGTCGCAGCCCCGCCGGTCGAGTTCGCGCAGGGATCCGTATAGCCTGCGCGCGTAGGCGGCCGTCGAGGCGGGGACCGCCACGACGGCGTGCGCCTTCATCGGAGTGTCGGCGAAGGCAGCAGGAAGGAATACGCCCACCCGGTGCCCGAGCTCCTGAGCGAGTTCCGCTTCGGCGACGACCTTCTCGGGCTCGACGAGGACGACCCGCGCACGCGGCGCGTAGTGGGACGGATGCTGGCCCGGCACCCGGACCCTGCTGGTCGAGGGGACCGCGAGTGCGTATCCCAGCGCCGCTTCGAGGTCCTCGCGTGTCACCCCGCCGGGCCGCAGGACGGTCGGGATCTCGCCGGTGGCGTCAACGATGGTCGACTCGACGCCGACCTCGCAGCGGCCGCCGTCCAGCACGAAGTCGACCCTGTCGCCGAGCTCGGCACGGACATGGTCCGCCGTCGTGGGGCTGACCGAGCCGAAGCGGTTGGCGGAGGGGGCTGTGACACCGCCGCCGAAGGCCGACAGCAGCGCGAGCGCGACGGGATGGTGGGGCACGCGCACGGCCACCGTCTCCAGACCCCCGGTTGCTTCGAGGGGCACGCGGGGACCGCGTCGCAACACCAGCGTGAGGGGCCCCGGCCAGAAGTGCTCGGCCAGCAGGCGCGCGGTGGCCGACACGTCCTGGACCCAGTCGTCCAGGTGTTCCGCGCTGGCGATGTGGACGATCAGCGGGTGGGAGGGCGGACGTTCCTTGACCTGGACGATGCGCGAGACGGCGGCGGAGTCCTCGGCGTTGGCGCCCAGACCGTAGACCGTCTCGGTCGGAAGGGCCACCAGGCCGCCGGCGCGCAACACGTTGGCCGCCTTCTCGATGTCACTGGTTCTTGCCGTCACCTCGCAATTCTAAGAGCGCGAAGGACCGGCCACGCTCATGATCGGTTCCATTGCCCCAAGTCCGAGGAAAGTCGTCGGTGGTGGTCACAGATGGTGCCCAAGGAGCTCGGATTCCGAACGTGCTGCGGCCCCGGGCGCCGGGCGCGGTACCAGGGGCCGCTGACCTGCACGAGTCCCATGGGGTCCAGACGACCCGTGCACGTGTCACCACCCTCAACGCTCCCCGGAGCCAGCAGGACACGGCCCGCTTCTATGCGGCGGGTTGAGTTCGGCGCGGCCGAACAGCAGGGCGTAGCCGGTGGGAGCCTTCCCAGGAGGCGGGTGACCCGGTCGGGGCCGGCGGGGCGGCGACGGCCGCGAAGACGGAACCGGTGCCCCAGCGGGCGGTGGCCGGCAAGGCGCCGCTGCGGGCGGCGAAGTCCTCGACGAAGGCCCAGCCGCCCAGCGGCTGTGTGTCAGGGATCTGCACGGTCAGCACGCGTGCGGCCTCCAAGGGCAGGCAGGCGGACAGACCCATGCGTGCGTCGCCGGTCAGCTGCCGTCCGAGCCCGGCAATAGGCCTGACAGGCGGCCTCGTAGGCCCGCTCGCGGGCGGGTAGACGCCTTCGTTGCGGACCTTTTCCAGCACTTGATCCATCACTCCGAACGCGCGCAGCTGCCGGGGGCCTTCATGTCCGGGTTGCCTATTATGAGACCGCAAAGTAACTTTCCACTTGGAAAGTTACTTTGCGTGCGGGAGTGATGGATGGACGAGTACCAGGTGGACATGGAAGTTGTGGCTCGTCAGCGCCGGGCCGCGGCTGCGCGGGTTCGGCTGGGCTGGTGGTTTCCGGTGTTGATCGCGGTGTCCTGGGCGCTTGCGGCCACCAGTGCGTTCCCGGTGGCCGGTTTCCGACGCCTGGGCATTCCGGACCTGCCGTACGGCCAGGCCGGCGGCCTGCTGTTCTTGGCGCTGATCGCGGTGTTCTCCGTGCGGTCCGGAATGAACCGCCGGGACGTGGGGCCGTTCGCGGCGTATCCATCGCTGCGTCGGCGCTTCCCCGCGTTCGTCCTGGTGTCCCTGGGCGGCTTGGCGGTGGTGTTCGGGCTGGGCCGGCTGAGCGGTTCGTCGAGCAGCGCCGCATGGGCGGCCATCGCGGTCGCGGTGGTCACGGGGGGCGGGATCGCGTTCTTGCTGACCTGGATGACTGCGGGGATCCGCGGGGACATCCTGACCGGAAGTCAGTCGCGGTGACCGACACACCCGTGGGGCTGGACCCGGTGATCCATCCGCTGCCGAAGCTATCGATCTGTGCCCTGCTGGCCGCAGGTCCGCAGTGGGTAGATTTCCGCACGGTCCGGGAGGCGACGGGGCTGAGCGATTCGATGGTGTCCAAGCACAGCCGCGCCTTGGAGGAGGCGGGCTACATCGAGATCCGCAAGGGTGGGACGGGGCGGCGCCCGCGTACCTGGTTCCGAATGACCCCTCTGGGCCAAGACCGCTACAGCGGGCACGTCGCGGCACTGCAGCAGCTCCTCCAGCATGAACCTGACCAGAACGCCGGCCCGGACGCCTGACTTCCGCGTACGTGAAACTGCCGATCGTGCGAGAGCTGTGAGTGCGCCCCAACCGTGCAGAGTGCTGCCGGGCATCCCGAAGTCTTGAGGTGCCCGGCAGCCTCTGTTCGATCAGCTACATGCCCAGGCAGCCGAGAACGCTGTTGCCGTAGTACAAGGACACAGCCGCCGCACACGCGGGCCCCACGGCCGCGCACGGCCCGCCGAGGATTCCCATGACCCAGCCGGGGATCGAGTCGTCATCTATGCACTTCTTGAGGTCGTCCAGAAACCCGCCTGCTGAATGTGGCCACCCGAGGTGAAGCCCGCCTGGAGGACGTGACCGCCCGGAGTCGCCTTCGACGACCGGAAGTCCAAGCAGGTGATTGAAGTACCAGGCGGCGCGGCGGGTGTGGAGCCCGGCCTGGCCCGGGGGCGGTACGACGACTCGGGGGTGGTCCGGGGTCGGTACATGTGCCGGGCCAGCGAGCAGGACCTGATCCTGCGAGCGGTCAAGCCCACGGCCAAGCAGCAGCCGCACTTCCGCCACCGAAACAGCCAGGAGTGCCCGGCCTCCGCCGAGCGGCGCCGTCAGGTCGACCTCGAGGTCGTCATCGATCTGCGGGACCGGCTGATGCGGGCCTGGCCCGGAGTGCCCATATGCCTGGAGCTCCCCCAGGATCCGCAGGAGACGGAACCGGGCCAGGGGCCGCCGGCCGGTCTGCCACCGGGCCTGGCACGGCGCCGGAACGACTCACGTGTGGTTCCTGGCCAAGGACCCGCTGCAGTTCGCCCGGTGCGGCAAACTCCCCGTCCCCCCGCGCGACCGTGACCGGGACGTCCACGCCACGGTCGCGCCGACCGAGCAGCAGCTCGCCATCATCGCCGCGGGCGGCGGGGTTTACTGGCTGGACGGGCAGCAGGTCTCGTCCCCTACGGTGTCCACGACTTCACCCACGCGCCCCGCGATGGCGAGGAGGACTGGAACTTCACCGACTGGCGTCGCCGCAAGGAATGACACAAGGACTGGCGCATCAGCCATCCCGTCCCCGCGCCGGACGCCACCCGCTGGGGCCTGGTGCCCCTCTCGCTGCACCAGATGACCAGCACCAAAGCGACCTTCAGTCTGACCGAGGCGCGCGACATCATGCAGCGCCTTGAAGACGTCCAATGCGCTCGCTGGCGCAGGCGTCGAGCCGACGCCCGCGAACTGCACGCCGCCCGCCACACACCCCCAACCGCGTGCTGCCTCCCGCCTTCTTCTTGCCGGGCGCCCGTTCCAGGGCAAGGACTGAGCACACGGTTGTTGTTCAGGTTGCGTATGTCGTTTCGAGACTGACATGTCAACGCCCGGCCGGGCACAGAATGAGGTGCCGCAGCGGGCCAAGAGGGGCCAAGACAAGAGGAGCCTCGGCCAATTCCAGCCGTGGCCATAGACTCACGTGAGGTCCTGCTGTGTCTCGGGGCAACCGAAGGGGTACTTCCAGGCCGCGCCTTTTCTATCGCTGGGCGTGGCGCCCCCGTCGAACTGGGCCCTCCTGGCCAGCCTCGGCCTGCATCTGGGCGGCAGCCGCCTTGCGGGCCTTGAGGACCTCGAAGACCACCGGGATCACCGAGATGAGGAGGATGCTCACCAGGATGGATTCGACGTGCTCCTTGATGAACGCGATCTGGCCCAGCCAGTACCCCGCGACCGTGATACCCGTGCCCCAGCCGACGCCACCGATGATGTTGTAGGTCAGGAAGGTGCGGTACTTCATCGAGCCGGCGCCCGCGACCATCGGGGCGAAGGTGCGGATGATCGGGACAAAACGGGCGAGCACGATGGCCTTCGGGCCGTGGTGGTCCATGAACTCGTGCGCCTTGTCTAGGTTCTCCCGCTTGAGGATCTTGGAGTTCGGCCGATTGAAGAGCTTCGGTCCGAAGTACTTGCCGATCATGTAGCCGACCTGGTCACCGATGATCGCGGCGGTCACGATCAGGGTGCAGACCAGCCACAGCGGCTGGTTGATGTATTGACCGTTCGCGACCAGCAGACCCGCCGTGAACAGCAGGGAGTCGCCGGGGAGGAAGGCGAACAGTCCCGATTCGGCGAAGACGATGACCAGGATGCCGACCAGGCCGAAGTGTGAGATCAGATAGTCCGAGGACAGCCACTCAGGGACGAGCGCAAGCGTGTACACGAGTTCCGGGCTCTCCTGGATCGGGGGTGTGCCGGCAGGGTGCGGCGAAGCGGTGGGTTCCGACTCTTCTCATTATGAATCAAGGCCGGGAAGTTAGGGCTGGCGTACGGGCTGTCCAGCTCGCGGGTGGTCAGCAGGAGGGTCTAGGCAGTTTCGTTTGGATCATCGGGCTGACCAGAGGAAGATGCCTGCGATGTGGAGCCCGGCGAGGTAGATGGTTGCGGTCTTCTCGTAGCGGGTGGCGATTCCTCGCCACTGGTCGGGTAGCCGGGTCACGGCGACGTGACCCGGCTACCCGACCAGTCGCGCGGCCTGGCCACGCGATCCGGCGGCCCGCGCCGCAGCCGACCGATGACGCGAGCCGCCTGGGCCCGCCCATCGGGTCCAACATCGCGTATATGGCGACAGTTTGCTGGATAAGTGGTTCAGCTGGCGATGCCCGCCAGCTGAACCACTGGGTCACCATCGCGCGGCCGCGGTGCGCGTCACCGGGTGGTGGCCGTCCACAGGTAGGAGCGAGCGAAGCAGCCGGTCGGCTCGACGAGCGGCGCCGCTCCCTCGACATCGCCGAGTTCCTCGGCCCGGTCCTGGAACGACACGGTGGTCTCCAGCCGCACGGCGAGCAGTATCGTGGTCTGCGAGTCCAGCGCGGCCATGCGGCAGCTGCCCCAGGGTCTGCGTGGGTGCGTTGCTCGGGGTCGTCAGCGCCGGCGCACAGGGCGGCTTCGACCCAGGTGCCACACCGTTGTGGGCCCATGCCAGGGCCACCGCCCGCTCATCTCGGCGTAACGCTCGCAGCACGGTGGCCAGCCAGGAGAGGCGTGGCCCATTCGCCGAGGAGCGCGGTCGAGACGGCCTCGCGCCAGCGCTCCACTGGCCGGCCGATCACTTCGGTGGCGAAGGAATCCACCACGTGATCTTCTCCCCGGGCGGCCGCCTGGCAGGTACCCAGCGCCTGCGCAAGGCGAAGGGTGCCCTCGCCCACTGCACTGACGCTGTTGATGATCGGAGGCGGGATCGCCCGGTCGCTGAAGAATCTTCGAGACAGAGCACCGTCGTCTTCGATGGCCACAAGGCTCGGCGAGACGGGTGTCGAGCCTTCGCCGCTCGTGATCAAGTTGCGGCGGTCTAGCCGGGCCCAGAAGAGCTTCATGGGCACGGTGTTGCCTTCTCTTCTCAGCCCTGGCATGGATGGTGTTCGGCACCCCCCCCCCCGGTGATCTGTGTCACATGCGAGCTGTTGGTCCTAGGTCGCATGGGTGAGTGCGGGGCGTGGTCGGCGCGCTATCGTGGAGCTCCTGATGACCGCCGATTCCGACAAGATGGCAGGAGTGCCCCGCGTGGCCGAGGACCCCATCGCGCACAACGAGCTCGATGCGTTGACCCGTCGTGTCGTGGCTGTCGAAGATCGCGTCGAAGCGCTGCAGGTGCAGGCAGGTGGCAACTTCGCGGCTGTGATCGAGGGACAGGCCGCGCTGCGACGTGAGGTCCGGGACGGCTTCACCCAGGTTAGCGCCCGCTTCGACGCACTTGAAGCGAAGATGGACCGCAATCAGGCGCATATCGTCGAGTTGCTGACCGCGCTGGTCGGCAAGAACCCGAACGAGAACTGATCATCCCATTCGTGGCCGGTACGGCCGTCGCCCAGGTGACGAGCTGATCCCGGCACATATTAGGAAGGCTGCCCGGACCTGCGAGGCACGGGCAGCTCTTTCGTCGGTCAGATGGCGGGCCACGGCGGTATCCGCACGACGACTACCAGTGCTGGAGCCCGCTGGTCTCTGCCGTCGGCTGTGAGCCGGCTTCCTGCTTCTGCCAGTGGCTGGCCAGCAGACCGTAGAGGAGGGTGTCGGCCCATTCGCCGGTGTTGATGTTCAAGGTGAACTCGGGGCGCCGTCCTTCGAGATTGAAAACAGTGCGTTCCAGCAGGCGGGCCGAGCGGGTGTTGCGGGCGTCGCATTCGGCGGAGACCCGGTGCAGTCCCCGGCGGAAGAGGTGGCCGAGAATGGCGCGAACAGCTTCTGTCGCGTATCCGTGGCCGTGCAGGGCCGGGGCGAGGGTGTAGCCGAGGTCGGCCTGCAGGCGGTTGTCGTGGAGGTTCACACCGAGGTCGCCGGCCAGGCTCCGGTCGGCTTTGAGTTCGATGGCGTACTGGAACCAGCCGGCCTGCTCGGGGTCCTGTCCGCCGTAGACGCGGGCCTGCTCGGTGGCGGCCTCGGGGGTGAGGCGAGGGCCATGCTTGGTATCGGGCTATTTCCCGGGTCATTGCGGTATGCCGCCATGGGGGCCGCGTCCTGGACTCGGAAGCGGCGCAGGACCAGGCGCGGAGTCTAGATCTCGGTCATCGGCACAGTTTCGCAGGCGCAGGCGGTCGTAGTCGTAGCCCTTGTCGGCGTGGAGCTTGGCCGGGCGTCGGCGGCCTGATCCGGCCCGAGCGGCCTCTCACGGGCCAGGATCTCCAGAAGATCCGCGCGGGCGCTGAGGTTGGCGACCTGGTCGGGATGGATCTTCGGGTACTTGTGGTCGCAGCCCAGGTTGAGCAGCAGGCCGAGCGCGATGAGCCCTTCCACCGCATATCCGGATACCGCCAGTATTCTCTCCTGGCTTGTTCGGTGTGCCCTGGGCCTGCGCGAGCGGGAATTTCGAAAAGAATTTCTCCCGCCCAGAATTGGCCATTCTGGTGGCGCAATGACAACGCTTATATCGCAAACTCAAGGCCAGGTAGCTGATGCTTGCAGAGCAACGCATGTCAGGCGGCAGTTGCCACAACTTCCGATCATGGCGCGCAGGTTGATGGTCATTGCCAAGAGGAAGAGAAAGGTGAGGGATGATTTCACGGAAAGTACGAAGCGTGGCTGTGGGCGCATGCTTGGCAGTCGCAGCCAGTGGCCTTTCGTTCTTGTTTGCCGCTCCGGCAAACGCTGATCAGGCGGACTGCATCACCTACCTCAAGAGGCACGGCTACACCAAGGCCTGGGCCGGAGTTCGGCACGCTTGCTCACGCGACGGCGCCTGGGCTGACGAAAACTGGTGCTGGATCGAACTCACCAGTCTCCGCGTTGACGGGGGCGTGGCAGGTGAGGCGTGCAGGAGAGCCCGGTGGTGATCAGCGGCGAACTCTAAGAGCCCGGCCCCGTATGCCGCTTGCCCATTGCCCCCAAAGGCGGGAGAGCCTGGCTCGACCCTCGCCAGGACCGCGCCTCCTGGACGAGATCACCGACGGCCGATGCGACGGCTGGTGCTTCGCTGCCAGCGGCCGCGGCCTCGATGGCATGCTGGGCTGAATGAGTGAGTACGGGTCTCGGCCGGCGCGATATCGTGGAGCGCCTGATGACCGCTGATTTCCATGATCTGGCAGGAGTGCACCGCGTGGCTGAGGACCCCATCGCGCAGAGCGAGATCTCCGCGCTCACCCGCCGTTTCGAGCAGGGGCAGGAGACGACCGCCCGCGAGTTCGGGATCGTCAAATCAGATCTCACCGCGGTGCGGCTCCAGGTGGGGAACCTGGATCAGAAGGTGGGCGGGCTGGACGAGAAGGTGGACCAGCTCACTGAAAACGTGAGCGAGGTCAGCGGCCGCCTCGATGCCCTCGCGGGTGAGATGCGCACCGGGAACGCGCAGATCCTGGAGCTGCTCTCCCAGCTCGTGGGGAGGAACCCCGACGCCGGCTGACCATCGCCGCGGACACAAGGCTGCCCGGACCTGATTTCAGGTCCGGGCAGCCTTGTGTCGTGGGGACGGCCAGGTAGTCAGGTGGCCGCTGCAGGCCGCGGGGGCGAGGCGGGGGTGGCGGCCTGGAGGGCGGTGAAGTGCCGCCGGGCGACGGAGCCGGAGCCCAGCAGCAGACCGGCGGGAGTGAAATGCGGGGCGCCCAGGTGTCGTTCGAGGGCGGGCAGGTAGTTCCACCGCACACCGGGGTGGGCGGAGTGGGCGTAGTGGTAGAGGTCACCGCAGGGGAGCCAGGTTGCCGCGGCGAGGTGGGCCAGGACACGGCTGCGGGTGTAGAGGCGCAGGCACCGTCCGGCCTCCACCCAGGCCGGGGAGCCGGTGCGGTGTTCGGCGTCGAACCAGGTGTGCTCCACCAGCAGTGACATCCAGGCGAGCTGCGGATACAGCAGCAGGCGCGGGACGAGCAGGCCCCAGACCAGGCCGGCCCAGCCGCCGGCCAGGTAGGCGCAGGCGAGCACCGCGGCGACGGCCGCGGTCCGGCACCCGCGGGCAGGGGGGTGGCGCAAGCCTGCGGCGAGGCCGGTGACCGTGGCGCGGATGCCGCGGGCGGTCAGCGGGTGCACGAGCGCGACGGCCAGGCGCAGCCGGCCGATGCCGGGGTTCAGTCCGGCCTGGCTGAGCTCGTCGAGATTGGGGTCGATGCCGGTCTCCGTGGCGTGAGGGTGGTGGTCCCGTACATGCCGCTTGCGCCGCAGCACCACAGGCCCCAGGCCCAGCGGCAGGTGCGCGAAGAGCTCGGCGAGCAGCAGATTGGCGCGGGCGGTGCGGGCGAGGACGCCGTGCACGGCGAAGTGGCTGACCTCTTGCAGGTGACGGAACTGGATGGCGACGCCGACGGCGGCCGCAGCCGCCGCCACGGGGCCGTGCGCGGCGAACATCCACCAGCCGGTGATCTGCAGCCACTGGCCGGCCAGCAGAGCGGTGGGAGTCCAGTTGTTGGCGCGAGCGCGCTGGAGCGCTATCAGCCGGGCCGCATAGGCGGTGCGAGGCCTGCGGCGGGAGAAGTGCAGCCGGTCGATCTGGCACAGGCCGATGCCGGCGGCGATGACAGCGAGGCAGAGCAGCATGAACGATCCCCCAGTGAGCGGCGGGAAGAACCCCGAGAGTCACCCAAAGTACATCTAGCCCACTAGCTTGTGTTTGTGGGGCAGCACTTCGGCACGGAGGCGAGCGTTCATCGCCAGACGGCCGACACCGCGGCGGGCATCGCGCTCCGCCCAGGGGCAGGGCGCCGACAGGGGCTCAGGTGACCCGCGCGCCGCACTGGTGCTGCTGACAGGAGCGGCGGGTGGCCTGGACGCCCTGCTCCAGCGCGTGCCCGTACTCGTCCTGGAGCTGGTGCACCCGGCTCGTCCTCGCGGCCTGGCCAGCGGCATCAACTGCGTTCGTTCGCGTTGCATTCTCGGGTTGACGGCCCTTGGTGTGGTGGGTAGACCCAAGGAGCTGACATCTCATCTGACCTGGGAGCCGTATGTTCTCCGCGCGCCGTTTGGCTGCTGTGGCCTGCCCGTTGCTGCTCTTGTCCGCGGCCGCGTGCACAGCCGGCACCGGCCACCAGGATGCGAAGCCGTCGTCGGCGGTCCCGGCCGCCTCGCCGACCGGCGGCTCGGATGCCAGCGGCCTTCGCCTGACGGACGTGATCGGCCGGCTGAAGGTGTCCCGCGAATCCCGAAGCGGGTACGAGCGTGACAAGTTCCACCTGTGGACCGACGCGGACCACGACGGCTGTGACACCCGCAAGGAAGTGCTCCTGGCCGAAGCGGTGAAGAAGCCGCGGCAGGGCAAGAACTGCAAGCTGACCGGCGGCACCTGGCGCTCGTACTACGGTGCGGCGTGAAGTCGCTCCCCATCAGCGCATGGGACTCCGGTGCCTCGAAACGCCGGAGCGCCGGGAACAGTACGCCAACGACCTAGACGGTGAGCGCAGTCTCGTCGCAGTCAGCCTGGGGCCCAACAGAACCAAGGGGGATCAGGACCCCGCGGAGTGGATGCCGCCGGCCAAGGACGCCACCTGCACCTACGCCACCGACTGGGTCACGGCCAAGCTCCGCTGGCAGCTGTCCGCCGACCGTGCCGAGATCGCGGCCCTGCGCACAATCGCCGCAGGCTGCCACGACGCGACGGTGATGATTACGCCTGCGCCGTAGCCGCTGCTGGACCGGGGCCGCCGTAGGTCAGATGCGGTTCGGCCTTCACTGGCCGCCTCTACAGGGCATCGACTCCGTGGGCGGCGCGGTCGCCGTCCCAGTTGTCGGCGTCCAGCATCGGGCGGGCGAGGGCCTCGTACCCCTGGAGCAGCATGGGGGCGGAATCGATACCGTGCCCCCACATGCTCTCGAACCGCCCGACCCACCGCTCCACGCCCTTGAAGTAGACGCTCGATCGGCCCCGGGTGTAGTCGGCGTCACCCTGCTCCTCCTCGACCAGGACGGCGGCGGAGGCGATGATGACGAAGTCCACGGCCTGGTCGGCGCGCAGCCGGTCCCGGACCGCGAGGCCGCAGACGACGCCGAGTTGGCGGTGGTGGTTGATGAGTTCGAGCAGCGGGCGGGCGTAGTCCTCGCGCACCAGGTCGTCTCGGAAACAGATGAACAGGCGGTCGATGCTGCCGCCGGCCTGGATGAGCCGCCGGTTGGCGGCCAGGTATTCGCGGCGCTGGGTGAGCAGCTGGGGGTTGGTGGTCAGGTCCGCGGCCAGGATCCGCTTGGGGAGCGTCTCGCTGCCGTTGAGCGTTTTCACGAGCATGACCGACAGACGGGGGACTTCGCTGGCATAGACGCGAAGGTGCCCGTCGGCGATCTCGCCGTAGTCGGAGATCAGCTCGCTCTCCAACTGGGCGCGGACCAGGTCGTAGTACGCGGCATCGTCCATGGCCTTGAGGTTAGTGGCGCGGCGCAGGGTGAGAAACCGTCGCCTGAGCCACAAATGGTTGGCCGTCAGGGCCAGCACCAGCACCGTCTCTGCGATCAGCAGGGCGTTCTTCATGCTGGCGCGCTCGTTTATCCAGGCGACGACCGGGACGACGACGCCGGCCAGCCCGATCACCCCGCTCAGCACGGGCGACCCCACGAGATCGGCGAGCCGGCGGACCGGGTCCTGGCGCGATGCGGACATGACGAAAATCCTCCCCCTTCGGCCAACAGGCCTTTAGCGATTCGTTGGTTCCGGGCCCTTTGCGTCACACGACAGGATCGGGGCGATCGGAGATTGCGTCAGCGGCGTTTCGTCCCCGGCGGCGCGGGGACGGTGTAGGCGATGTCCCAGCGGTCGGCCGGCACGAGGACGTCTGCGGTCTCCACCGGCCGGCCTGAGGCGTCGTAGTGGGTCCGGGCGATCAGCGTCGCCAGCGATCCGACGATCGCCCCCGCCAGCAGCTGTGCCTGGGCGCGGGTGAGCTGGATTGGCCGCGGTACCTCCACGGCTTGGGTGACGGTGATGCCCAGGTGTGCCATCCGCGCGGCGACGCCGCGGCCGGCGAGCGGGCCGCCCTCGGGCAGGACCACCACCGTCCCACCGGTCAATTCCATCGGCTCCCAGCTGGTGGAGATCATCACCGGCCGGTGGCGGGCGTCGAGGAACTCGTACTGGGTCCGCACACACAAGGCACCGCTGTCGAGGTTCAGACGTTCGGCGATCTCGGGAGGTGCGGGAAGCTTGGCTTCGCTCTCCGCCTCCCAGGTCCCGCAGAAGCCGGCCGGGGCAAGCCCTGAAAGGTCGGCGACGCCCGACGGCGCGGGCGTGCGCAGCAGAGTGCGGCGATCGTGCGGGGAGCGCACGTAGGTCCCCGACCCCGTGCGCCCCTCCAGGAGGCCTTCGGCGATCAGGGCTTCCTGCGCGCGGCGCACGACGTTGTCACCGAAGCCGCCGAACTCGGCGCCCAGGGCGGATCGGGAGGGGAGCTTGTGGCCGGGAGGCCAGGTGCCGTCGGCGATGCGAGCGCGGATTTTGTCTGCCACGTGCAGGTAGGGAGCGATGACTCCTTGGGTGCCGTCGGCCATGCCTCTCCTTGCCGTGCCACTGCGTTATTGACAAGCTAGTCCACTAGCCAGAAGCTAGTGAGCTAGAAGTGCGCCTAGTGATGATGAGTTGATCGAACGTGACCGGAGTGCACGACAACCAACGAAGTGCCGCGGTCAACGCAGCCACCGCCCAGCTCACCGCGCTGACAGGCAACCAGCCCCGCGTCACCGAGGAACACGGTGTCGTGCGCATCGAGGTCGAGGTCCCCGAGGACCTCCTGGCCAACCACTGGCCGCGCCTGCACGCCGTACTCGACCTCGGCACCACCTACGGCCTGCGCACCACCACTTCCGGGAACACCGCCTGGCTGCGCTTCGAGACAGGAGACACCCCCCGTCCATGACTGCCGCCCGCGCCCGCCGCCCGGCTCCCCAGGGCTTCGCCAAGGGGCACGGAGCGGAGAACGACTTCGTCGTCCTCCCCGACCCCGACAACCGTCTGGACCTGTCCAACGAGGACGTGGTGCGGCTGTGCGAACGCCACACCGGCCTGGGCGCCGACGGCATCCTGCGCGCGGTCCGCTGCACCGCCACCCCCGAGGCCACCGCCATGGCCGCCGACGCCCAGTGGTTCATGGACTACCGCAATGCCGACGGCAGTCGCGGAGCGACGTGCGGAAACGGCATCCGCCTCTTGGCCCGCTACCTCGTCGACGCCGGCCAGCACGAACCCGGTGCCTTCGCCATCGCCACCCGCGCCGGCCTCCGCCACGTTCACGTCCCCACCCGCTCGCACGACGGCAGCGGACCGGTCACCGTCATGATGGGTCGCCCCCGACTGCCCGGATCCGACAGCATCGAAGTGGCCGTCGGCCACCGCCGCTGGCCGGCCTTGCACGTCGACATGGGTAACCCCCACGCCGTCGCCTTCGTCGAAGACCTTGCCCACGCCGGCGCCCTGCTCATCGCACCCATCGTCACCCCACTCCACGCCTACCCCCACGGCGTCACCACCGAGTTCGCCACCCTGCGGGCACCTCGCCACCTCGCCCTGCGCGTTCACGAACGCGGCGTCGGCGAGACCCGCGCCTGCGGCACCGGAGCCTGCGCCGCCGTCGCCGCGTTGCGGACCCGTGAAATGCACTCGACTGCCGCCCGCTACACCGTGGATTCCCCTGGTGGGCGACTGCGCATATCGGCGCATGCCGACGGAACCATGGACCTCACCGGACCAGCTGTAGTCATCGCCCACGGCACCATCACCCTCCCCTGCACCCAGGCCTGAGCGCCTCGGCCAACCGCCGTCCGGCATCCCGTAGGCCGGGCGTCGAGACCCCGTCCGCATTCCGAGGCGGCGCGCGAGTCGGAATCGGTCAGGAGTGGGCTGTTAGCTCCTCGATCCAGGTGGCTGAAGACCACGAGTTCTCCCCCTCCGCACCCGCAGATCTCTCGACTGCGACCCGACCAAGAAGTGGGGTGATGTGGCAGCGGGCGACAGTACGCGCCACGGGTGTAAGAGCGCTGACTCAATCGGTGGCGTCATCCCAGAGACGCTCCCGCCTCGTCGCTTTGTGGCGCTGTCTCTCATCGTCCCAGACCTTCGCCAGGATCAGAGGTTCGGCGCCGCAGACACGTGCGAACCGTTCGATGAAGAAGCGGGTAGGGAAGCACAAGCCATGGAAGAAGTCTGCGAGTTCAGATGGGACAAGGTCCATTGCCGAGGCGATGCGATGCTCCGGGATATCGGAAAGTCGGGCTACCTGAATCAGGACCTGCCCAAGGTAGGGCGGGCCTGGTCGCGCTATTACCTCGCACTGTCTTGGACTGAACGGCATACGGCTTCGATCCCTTCGGGGCGCTGATGAACCAGTTGGCGAATCGTCCCGACAGGGTTGGAGCCCTGTGGGGACACGGGGACAGGCCTGAAGCGGTCCTGTCCCCGTGGGCGTCTACGACATGAGTTGGGCGCAGTACGCCTTGACGCACGCAATGACGGCGGATGTGAGAGCCATCATCAGCACCCCAAATGGGTCAGCGGGCGGTTCCGGAGCCGCGAGCCACTGGCATTGCAAAGCCACCAGGCAGCAGGGAAGCCCGTCCCTTTGGAGCCGTCGCTTCCGAGCACGAGTGAAGCGGGAGGCCCGATTCAATCGAGGGCGTTTTGGTTTGCCGCGGGCGCGGCGAGGGGATGTCGACATCACGACCTCCATGTCGTGGGCAGGGTCCTGCTTCCTGGGTAGCAACAGACAGGCAGGGCCCTGCAGTTCATCCGGCTATCCGGGTCATATGGAGAGTAGGTGGATGCGACTGACCGTTTCGACGGCAGTCAGGGGTCGTCTACCTCAACGCCACCTCGAAAAGTCATTCGGGTGGCGTTCGCCAAGCGGCGAGTGCTCTGCGCGAAGTTGAGTGCACGCGGGATATTCGCGCTGGTCGAGCCCCGCTTCAAGGAGCTGCGGCCGCTCCCGGCGATATCGCCCAGTCTTTCGATTCTCTGTTCAAGGTAGCCCCTACAACGACACTTCGGGGAGCGGAGAAAGTGTTGCGTGCGCCTGCACTTGCAGCCCTCACGCCGGGAAGTAGATCAAAAGGCACATAGCCGGATCGGGATCGTGCCATCCTGCAAGAGCGGTACATGCAATTGCATCTCTCGCACAGGGATGGTCCTCGGATTCGGAGGTTGGCCATGGAAGAAGTTGGCACGGCGACTGGTGACGTTCAGGCGTCGGCGGGGCTGCTGACGCCGGCGTGGCGCAAGAGTTCCTACAGCAACGGGGAGGGCGCGTGTGTGGAGGTAGCTCAACTCGGCGACGAACTGGTGCTCGTGCGGGATTCGAAGGTCGCTGATGGCCCCGTCCTGCGCTTCCCCAGTGCTGTAGCGGCGGCGTTCACTCGCGCTGCGGCCATGGGGCACCTCTCGCGCTAAGCGCGGGCGCACGGCAACAGGTAGGCGGTCGCAACCGTCGCGGTCTCATTGCTTGCCGGCCGGTTGTCCAGTAGACCGCCCGCCAGCATCGGCCAGGAGTCGGCATGTCCGCTCTGTATGGACGCCAAACCGGCCAATGCCGGTCGCCAGGGGTGGACACGGGAGCGTACCGACCAGTAGGCATAACACTGATGCAAATGCATCCGCACGGTCACCGTGACCGAAGGAAGGCAAGACGGCTCCAAGCGGAGGGGGACAGCGTGGATGGACAACCGGACGAAGGCTTCGATGGTGATGCGGGTAGCGAGAGGGACTTAGAGCAAGACCGGCCCCACAGCGCCCGCATGTACGATTACTATCTCGGTGGAAAGACGAACTACCTAGTCGACCGCGAGGCGGCACAGGAGGTCGTCGGCCTCTTCCCTTCAATCCCCGCGGCCGCTCGGGCGAACCGGGCCTTCATGCACCGCGCAGTGCATTACCTGGCCAGCGAATGCGGCGTCCGGCAGTTCATTGATATCGGCACTGGCATCCCGACAACTCCCAACCTGCATGAAGTCGCACAGTTGGTGGACCCTGGGTGCCGGGTGGTCTACGTCGACAACGATCCCCTCGTGCTGATGTATGCCGACGAACTGCTCGACGGCACTCCCGAGGGCGAGACTCACTTCGTCGAGGCCGACGCCAATTCGCCCGAGAAGGTTCTTCGGGCAGTGCGCGCCACGGAGAGCCTGAACTGGAAGGAACCCATAGGGCTTTCTCTCCACGCCTTACTGCATTTTGTGCCCGACGCTGCCGATCCCTACGGGGTAGTTGGCGCCTTGGTGGCCGAATTGCCTCAGGGTTCCTACTTGAGCCTGACGCACTGTACTGGCGACTTCGATCCCGAATCCTGGGCCGCCGTCATCGACGTCTACGTCAGCAGCGGGACCCCGACTCAGGTACGCAGCAAGGACGAGGTGCAGCGGTTCTTCCAGGATTTGGAGATGGTCGAGCCCGGCCTTGTCGTGGCGCATCGCTGGCGACCGGAGCCGCACAGCGGACCCAGCCTCCACTCCGATGCCGCGGTTTCCCTCTACGGAGGAGTGGCGAGCAAGACTTGATTGCCGAGACGCCGGGCCACCGGGCCCGGCGTCCCTCAACGAAGGCGCTCCGTCAGGCCCGACGCCGCAGAGCCTGTAGCCGGCGGGTGGACACATCTCGGCGCAAGCAGGAATTCCGCAGGCGGTCAAACGCCATGGCCTGGAGGTTGACCTGCTCCTTCTCCTGCAGCAGGAGACCACTCAGGTGGTGCTCCATGTAGCACAGATCGGGAAGGACCTGCTCGGCAAAATCAAAGATGGTGGTTGGCCCGATCAAGGTCGGCATGTTCAGGCGTCCCTGTTCGGCTATTCGCATCACGAAACGCGGATTGTCGGTGAGGCTGATGAGGTGATCGAGCTGACGACGCATGATCTCGTAGCTACCGTACGGGCGCAGCAGCGTGCTCTCGTCGATCACGACGATCAACTTTTTGCCCTCGCCCCGTGCGAAGCGGTCGGCGCGCTCCTCACGCAGCTCCACCCGCCGCGTGATCTCCCGCTCAGAATCCCGCGGGCACATCACCCTGAAGACGGCGCGAGCGTAGTCGGGTATCTGCAAGAGGCCGTAGAGCAGTTGTGGCTCAAAGGACCGGATGCGCTGCGCAGCGTCCTCGAAACTCATATAAGTGCGCAGGTGGTTGCTGGAGACATCCGACCAATCCTGATACCAGGGCCGCCTGTTAGCTGTGGTCGTCAGCTCCAGCAGGCGCTCCCGCTCTGACTCGGCCTCGATCCCATAAACGCCGTATAAGCACTGAAGGTCGGCCCGCTTGAACTTCTGCTGACCGGTTTCCAGGCGGCTCAGCTTCGCGCTGGAGAACCGCACCGGCGCCCCTGCAGCAGCCTGCAACTCCCGGGCGCGGCCGGCCGCCCCTTCCAGGGTCAGCTTGAGCCGTTCGCGATGCTCCCGCAGGGAACCACCCGCGATCATCGCCTGCGCAGTCGGCACCTGCTCGGTATGCAGGTTCCGCACTCGCTGCGGTTGAGCCCGAGCTGCCTGGGCTGTCACAACACCCTCCCTAAGCTAATCAACCCACCGGTCACGCGAGTACCCATAGTGCAGCACGAGAGTGATTGGTATACCCGCTAACGGAAAAAGGACCCCATCTCGCACTTATGTTCCACTCAATTCCGGGCAAACTGCAGCTGGCGCGGCTCCCAGCTCCGGAAATCGTCGACGCACTCGGTCAACGAACCGCAGGCTAAGGTCCGGCGCCTGGGCGAGCCACGCCAAGATCTCGGACAGCCAGCCGGCGAACGCCATCAGCTCGCGCTCTGGCGGTGGGTGCGATTGGCCTGCAGCAGAGCGTCGCCCTTGCGCCGATAGCCCATTACCGCGTCGAAGACGACCTTGGGCGGCTTGAGCGAGTAGGCGTGGTTGAACTCGGTGACCGCGAGGTCGAGGTCGTCAAGGGTTCCCGAGCCGAGCGAGGTCGCCTCCGCCTGCCGGGTGAACTCCATGGCCTCGGCGGCGGCCTGCTCCAGGATCTGTGTGGCGGTAGCCGGGGCGGCCATGGCCAGTCCGGCGAGCTTCACCGCGTCGCGACGCTTCGTCGCTCCACCTCCGTGAAGGTCTGCGAGCCCACACCCGGTCGTTCCCCCTTCGGGAAGTGTTCCCTCCGAGCTGTGTCCGTTCCAGAGCGGAAGAGACCCGTCCGCAGCAGGAGCGCCGGCCGAGCGAAAGCAGCCCTCCGGAGATGGTCCGCAGGCTCACCGACCGGTCGCGGTCGTCGACCCGCCGGCGTTATACCCGCGCGGCCTCCGCGAGCTGCCAGCCGTGCTGGAGAAGCACACCGGGGCCTGGGTATCTCCTCAGCCTTCCTCAGCTTCACCGCATTTTGGCGTGGTTCTGCGAAGATGACGAAGGCGGCCGACCCCACTAAGAGGAGCTAACAGAATGCTCTGACACGTCGGTAGGTGATCACGCAGCAGGCAAGCTTGAGGAAGGCTTCGTGGATGTCGTCGCGGATCTCCCAGCGGATCCGCAGGCGGCGAAATCCGTGGATCCAGGCGTTCGTGCGCTCTACCACCCAGCGGACAACGCCGAGGCCGGAGCCGTGCGGTGTGCCGCGGCGGGCGATGACAGGCTTGATGCCTCGCTTCCACAGCAGGCGGCGGTACTTGTCGAAGTCGTAACCACGATCTGCGAACAGTTGCCGTGGTCGGTGGCGGGGGCGCCCGGTGCGGCCTTTGACGTGGGGTATCGCGTCCAGCAGCGGCAGCAGCTGGGTGATGTCGTGGCGGTTGCCGCCGGTGAGCGTGATGGCCAGCGGGGTGCCGTGCGCGTCGGTGATTACGTGGTGCTTCGAGCCGGGTCGGGCGCGGTCGACCGGGCTCGGCCCGGTTTTGGGCCGCCCCGACGGGCCTGCCTGTGTGAGCCGTCGATCACCGCCCGGGACCAGTCCAGCTTCCCGGCCTGGTGCAGCTCGGTCAGCAGCACCGGTGCAGTCGATCCCACACCCCGGCCTCGTTCCAGTCACGCAGCCGACGCCAGCAGGTCATCCCGGAGCCGAAGCCGAGCTCCTGGGGCAACCATTCCCACTGGATACCCGTGTGCAGCACGAACAGGATGCCCTGCAGGCACTTACGGTCATCCAATGGCAGCCGGCCCGTATTTCGCTCCCGCCGAGTGCGAACCGGCAGCAGCGGTTCGACCCGACCCCACAGGTCATCCGTCACCAGCCACGGCGGGCCCAGTCCCTTCCCCACGGCTTATCCAACGAGGCGACAGGCAACGGGATATGGGCCCGCCAAACGATTCTGTTAGCTCCTCTAAGGCTGGGGTCGGCCGCCTTCGTCTATGGCCGTCTCAGGTGACGGATGCGGATGCTCAGGTCAGATGGTCGAAGGCGCCGGCCTTCGCGCCGGCCAGCAGAGCCCCGATCTCGCCCCGCGTATACACAAGCGGGGTCTGCTCGGGGCGCTTGGAGTCCCGTACGGCGATCAGGTCGTCGATCACGCCGAATTCCACGCAGTTGTCGTTGCCGCCGCTGAACGGGCTCTTCTCCCAGGTGACGGTGGAGAAGTCCAGTTCGGCGGGGTCAGGCTTGGTGTTGCTCACTTACAGCTCCTTGAGCATGCTCTTGATGCGGCTGCGGGTCTCGGGCGGGCCGAGGGCCGTGGCCCGCAGATGGTCAAAGACCTCGGTGTAGCGCCCCACATCCTCAGCCCCCTCGAAGCACACCGAGTTGGTCAGATTCTCCACCCAGACGACGTCCGGGTTGGGTTCGGGGAAACCCATGAGCATGAACGACCCGTACAACCCGGGATGGAAGCCGGCGTCGAACGGTAGAAGCTGCAGCGTGATGTTGGTCCGCGGTTCGACCTCAAGCAGGCGTTGGAGCTGGCCTCTGAGAACGGCGGGCGATCCGCTCATGCGCCGTATGGCGGCTTCGTCGATGACCGCCCACAGCTTCGGGGCGTTATCGCCGCCCAGCGGGGCCTGACGGTTCATCCGAACCGTCACCAGGGCGTCGATCTGCTTGGCATCCAGGTCCATCCGCATCGCTGAGATGACCTTGCCTGCGTAGTCGGCGGTCTGCAGAAGGCCCGGGATCAGCTGCGGCTCGTACGACCGCATCGATGTCGCACTGGCCTCCAGTTCGAGGTATCCGCCGTACTGGGTGGTGTTGATGACCGCGGAGTATTTGCGCCACCATTTCTGCTTCTGCGCCTGGTCCGCGCGGACCAGGTCCAAGACGTCCTCCCGGACTGCGGTGTCCTTGACGTCGTAGCGGTCGAGCATCGCCTTCACCACGACGGGAGTGGTGCCGCGTTCGCCGGATTCGATCCGGCTCAGCGTTCCAGGGTTGATCTCGATGTCCTGCGCGGCCTCGGCCATCGTCAGATCCGCTGCCTCGCGTAATTCCTTGAGGCGGGCCGAGAGTTGCCGGCGGTAGACGGACTTGGGGGCAGGGTTTCTCTTCCACGCCATGCGCTCAGTCTGGCCTCTGCCCGCGACATGGACAACCAATCTGAGGAAACTCGATTGGGCATGTTGCCCAACTCGTGTTGCCCAAGGCATGCTGACTATCGGTTGCGAAGTGTGATGCCTTTATCGCTCTTCGTGTCATATGCCATTGCCTTGCGCCGACTTCCCGGGAGTGCCTCACGCCGTCGGGGGCCGACGTGCCGACCCACAGGGCGAGCCCGGCCCGGCTGGCCGCGGCCGGCTGCCCGTTCTGTCGACTGGGGGAGCACGCCATGCACGATGACACGATCCGAAGCCAGCCGTACGGCCCGCGGGCTGCCTGCGGCTTCTACCTGGTGCACCGCGCTGACGGGTTCGCCTTACACATGAGCGCGAGTGCCCAGCACCTGAGGGAGATGCGAGCCGAGGTCTTCAAGGCGGTCACCGGGGCCGGTGGCGGCGAGGACGTCGCTGATAGGGCTCGGCTGGTGGCCAGTGAACTGGTGGGAAACGCCGTCCGTTTGTGCGGCCCCTGGACACCGGTGATCGTCCAGGTCGTCCACCACGATCAGCACGTCCTGGTCCAGGTCCACGACCCTGAGCCCGCCGCGCTGCCCGCCCGACGGCCCCAGGCCCAGGACAACGCGGACGCGGAAGGCGGCCGGGGCCTTTGGATCCTCGACGCGCTCGCCCCGGCTGGTCGGTGCACTACACCCCCGGTCGGCAAGCAGATCACCTGCACCCTTCTCTGCCGCGATCCCGTCCCCACCTGACCGGACGGCCCCTTGGTTCCGGCAGTTGATGCCGCCCTTTGAGTCGATCATCTGCTGCCGGGCCGCACGCCCTCGGGCTCCCGGGAAGCGTGCGGCGGGCACCTCCACCTCCCCTGGGGTGCCTTCGCGGCCTGGCCGCTGCCGCACAGAGTGCCGGCGGCAAGGCCGCCCACAGCGATCGCAACTTGCCGAACCGTCCTCGCCACTGCTCGGAGGCTTTTGATGACGCTTGAGACAACTCGCGTGACCAGTGTCGGTACTGTCACCGTCCGTCCCGGCCGTCCCCCTGTCGGGGACTGTGCGGGTGGACGGTTCGAAGAACGCTGCCCTGCCGTTGCTGGCTGCTGCCGCATCCCTTCGCCGCGGCGTCCACCTGTCCGGCGTCCCGGCCAGCACGGACGTGTCGCGGATGCTCACTCCCCTGGAGAGGTGCGGCTACCGCGTCGTCCACCCGGTCACCGAACCGGCGGCCGTCGTCGTCCTGCCCGGACCTCGCGGCCGCGAACTTCCCGTGCTGGCTGATGCCGCCCGCATCCGGGCTTCGTACTACCTGGTGCCACCGCTGCTGTCCGCCTTCGGCAAGGCCTCGCTGCCGTGGCCGGGAGGCTGCGAGATCGGGGACCGCGGCATGGAACAGCACTTCAAGGTCTACGAGGTGTTCGGGGACACCGTCCTCTTCGACGACACGGGATACCAGGTGATCGCCGGCAGTTCCGCGAGCCTGGTCACCGTGAACCTGCCGTTCCGTTCACGAGGTGCGAGCATCGCCGCGATCCTCCGTACGGTCATCGGCAACTGCCGTCTGGAGCTGGGCAACCCGAACCTGTCGCCGGAGACCACCAGCGTGCTCGCGGCCCTGCGGGCGAGCGGGTGGCAGGCCCACGCCAGCGAGGGCAAGATCACCCTGGCCCCTCCACCCGGCGCGCCGGCGGGAACGGTGTCCTGGACGGTCCCCGGCGACAAGGTCAAAGCCGGCACCCTGGCCTGTGCCATCGCGGCCACCGGCGGAACGGGCCGCATCGAAGGCGTGAACGGCTCCGACTTACGGGCCCTGGCTCAGCTGCTGGACTGGACCGGCATCCCCGTCACGGTCGCCGCCGACGCGGTCACCGTCCACCAGGGCCGGCCGATCAGCGGGCGTCCACTGCGGGCGATCGCGTCGCTGGCGCCGGACGGCCTGGACGCCGACTTCGAACCCGCCCTGATCGCGCTGGCCCTCGGCCTGCCCGGCACCCACCTGTTCGCCGACTCCATCAACCCCGGCCGCCACGGCAACCTCCTGCCCCAACTCGCCCAGCTCGGAGCGCGGATCGACGCCCTCTCACCCACCCAGTGCCGGGTGACCGGGCCCCAGTGGCTGACGGGAGCGCAGGTGAACGCCACGGACATCCGCACTGGCTCCGCCCTCCTGGTCGCTGCCCTGGCAGCTCACGGCACCACGACGGTCACGGGCCTGGACCAGCTGCGCCGCGGACATGCGAACCTGCCCGCCAAACTCCGCTCGCTCGGCGCCGACATCACCGAGGTGCCGCGATGATCCGGACCCTCGCGCGGATCGTGGCCACCACCGATGTCCACTCCGCTCTCGCCGACGCCGGCGGCATGCTGGCCCACCTGCACGACCTGCGGCCGACCTCGCTGATCGTCGACTGCGGTGATTTCTTCGAGGGCACCGGCTACTACCAACTCGGCCGCGGCCGGCTCGAACGGGAGATCCTCACCACGCTCTACGACGTCCTCGCCCCCGGCAATCACGGCTGGCCGCACTACTTCGAACCCGGCCTGCACCAGCTCACCGTGTGCGCGAACGCGCGGAGCGACATCGACGGCAAGTCACTGTTCGGCCGCATACGCATCCTCGACATCGCCGGACGCCGGGTCGCCGTCACCGCCGTCATCGGCCGGCAGGCATTCGATGCCATCCCCGCCGCCCAGCGTCGCGGCCAGCACGTCATCGACCCTGCCCGGGCTCTGCGGGAACTGCTGCTTGAGCACCATCACCATGTCGATGCCTGGATGGTGCTGTCCCACTCCGGCTTCGAGACGGATCTGGAGCTGGCCGCGGCCTGCCCGTTCGCCGACGTCA
>NZ_BMND01000007.1 GCF_014646275.1 Streptomyces kronopolitis | reverse complement strand
CCGCGCCCGGCGGCCCCGGCTGCTGCTGGCCACCGGCGCCGCGGCCGCCGTCGCGGCGGCCCTGATCGGTACCGATGCGCTGTCCGGCGGCGCCCGGGACCGGGCGGCGCCGCCCGACCGGAGCACCGCCTCCCCCAGCGCCGCGCTCCCCACCGCCGACGCCCCCACCCCGAGCGGGACCGCCTCCTCCCCCGCCGCGCACCGCTCCCCGTCACCGGAGGCCACCGCCACCGGCCCGTCCTCGGCCACCGTGCTGCTCCCCGGCACCGGCCGACCCCGCACCCCCGCTCCCACCAGGGCGTCCGGCAGCGTCTCCGTCTCCCCCGGCAGCCCGACCCCCAGCGCGCCGCCCACCGGGGCGCCGGTGCTGCGCGAGGGGGCCGCCGGTCCGGAGGTGGCGGAGTTGCAGGAGCGGCTGCGGCAGCTGGGCCTGTACCAGGGCGCGGGCGGCGGCCGCTACGACGCCGAGGTGCGGGCCGCCGTCTCGCAGTACCAGCGGCGCTACGGGGTGACCGGCGATCCGGACGGCGTCTACGGGCCGCGGACGCGGGCGTCCCTGGAGGCCCGTACCGACCCGCCGTAGCCCCCGTGACGAGGGCGCTGACCGGGGCGGTTGTCGGCACCCCGAAACGTTTTGTATCGTGGTCAAACAAAGTGGTTCCGCCCGCACTCCCTGACCGGCGGGCGGAACCACTTGACCTTCTTCGCGGCCGGGCCCGCCGGCCGCACGCCCGCCAGGGGCCGCCGTCGAAGTCCCGCCGTTCGCCCGCAGGGCCGCGGGGCGGACGGGACTTCGCGGACACGACCTAGCGCCGAGGAGCCCGCCGATGACGGCCACCACCACGCTCACCGCCCGCGCGCTGCTGCTCGACATGGACAGCACCCTCGTGAACTCCGAGGCCGTCGTCGAGCGCTGCTGGCGGCGCTGGGCCGCCGAGCAGGGGCTGGACGCGGCCGAGGTGCTCGCCGTCGTCCACGGACGGCAGGGCTGGGCGACCATGGCCGCGCTGCTCCCGGACCGCCCGATGGAGCGCAACCTGGCGGACAACCGCCGGATGCTGGCGCAGGAGACCGCCGACATGGACGGCGTGGAACCGGTCCCCGGCGCACCCGCCTTCATGGCCGCCCTGGCCGGCCTCCCGCACGCCCTGGTGACCTCCGCCGACATCGCGCTCTCGGACGCCCGGATGGGCGCGGCCGGGCTGCCCATGCCGGAGGTGCGGATCACGGCCGAGAGCGTGGGCGCCAGCAAGCCCGACCCCGAGGGCTTCCTCAAGGGCGCCGCCGAACTGGGCTTCGCCCCGGAGGACTGCCTGGTCTTCGAGGACTCCGAGGCGGGCATCGAGGCGGGCCGGGCGGCCGGCATGCGGGTGATCGGCGTCGGCGACCGCGCCGCCGCCTTCGCCCCCACCGTGCAGGTGCGCGACCTGACCCAGGTCCGCGTCGAGGCCCGGGCGGACGGCGTGCTCGCCGTCCACCTCACGCGCTGAACTCACTGCACTCACAGGAGGGGGCGGAGCCCGGCAGGCTCGCCCCGGACCCGGCAGACCCGCCCGCCCCGCCTCAGCCCGCGATCGCCTCGTACAGGCTGAAGCCCGCCAGGACGAGCATCACGCACGCCGCGACCTTGGTGACGACCCGCAGCGGGACGTACTTCATGAGGGTGCGGCCGCCCAGGATGCCCAGGGCCGCCACGGCCCACAGGGCCAGCACGGCGCCGACGCCGACCGAGAGCGGGGCGTCGTAGCGGGCCGCGAGGTTGGCGGTCATGATCTGGGTCAGATCGCCGAACTCGGCGACCAGGATCATCATGAAGCCCGCCCCGGAGACCTTCCAGAAGCTCTGGTCGGCGGGCTTCTTCACCTCTTCCTCGTCGTCGTCCTTCCGGAAGAGCAGCACGGCGGTGCCCGCCAGGAAGAGGACACCGACCACGCCCTGCACCCAGCGGTGCGGAAGCAGGGTCAGCACGCTGCCCGCGGCGATGGCGAGCGCGACATGCACCAGGAAGGCCGCGGCCACACCGGCGAAGACGTACGAGGCGCGGTAGCGGGTGCCGAGCATCAGGCCGGCGAGAGCGGTCTTGTCGGGCAGTTCGGCGAGGAAGACGACGCCGAAGACGACGGCGGCGATGGTGAAGCTGAACACGGGGTGGCATACCTCGATCGGTCGGGCCGCACCAAAGAGGCCCGGGAAAGGGGTCGCTTCGGCACGGCAGCGTCAAACACTGCGGCCGAAGGTCTCGCTGGCGCCGTACGGTGCGTACGTCGCTCCGGGCGCCGGCTCGCCACGTCGTCACCGCGCGCTACGCGCTCCACCAGAGGTGGTCGGACGACGGGAGAGCATTATGTCGACGGTCCGGCAGAGAGCTACTCCCCTTCTGCTGCCCCCGAGGGTACGCGGTGCAGCCGCCCGCGCGCGACCAGCTCCAGCACCACCGCGCAGGCCGCCGCCTGCACCGCCAGCAGGGCGACCAGCACGAACAGCTGGACCGCTCCGGCCTGCACGGGCGAGGCGCCGCCCAGCAGCATGCCGACGAACGCGCCGGGGAGTGTGACCAACCCCACCGTCCGGGTCTGGTCGAGCCCCGGCAGCAGGGCGTCCGAGGCGGCCGGGCGGGCGACCTCCATCCGCGCCTCCCGGTCCAGGAGCCCCAGCGCGAGCCCCGCCTCGAACTCGCCGTGCCGCATCTCCAGCTCGTCCAGCGCCCGCCGCCCGCCCAGCACGGTGGCGGTCAGCGCGCCGCCGATCAGGATGCCGGTGACGGGGACGAGGCTCAGCCCGCGCGGCGGGACCAGCCCGGTGAGCAGCAGCAGGACGACGACCGGGACGGCCCCGGCGGCGATCGGGACGGCGGCCCACCACCAGGTGCGGTTCCGGGTGATGCGGCGGCCGGCGGTCCGTACCGCCACCGAGAACATCAGCAGCAGGAAGCACAGCAGCCACGGGAGCGCGTGCACCACCCAGCCGATGAGGTAGGAGACGGCGGCGAGTTGGGCGGCCGCGCGCAGTCCGGCGACGGCGATGGCGCGGGCATGGCCGAGGCGTGCCGCGGCGGCGAGGGCGACGGCGGCGATCAGCAGGACGGCGAGGACGACCCCGAGGGTGGCGTTGACCGGCAGCAGCACGCGCTCACTGTAGGGGCGCGGACGGGGGCGTACGCGCGGGAGCGGTTCAACCGGAGTGCCGCCCTGCGGTTCTGGCCACCCGTCAGCCCTTGAAGTGACGTGAGCATGTCGCCAGGCTGTTACCTGGTGCCCATCCCGTGGAAACCCCACGTCACCACCATGGGGCGGCACCGCACGGCAACTTCCCCCCACATACAGGGAGTTTCGATGGCAAAGGTCTACGCGCGTCGAGTTTCCATCGCCGCGGGCGCGGCCGCCGCTCTGGTCGGCACGCTGGTGTTCAGCGGCCAGTCCGCCCAGGCAGCGCCGCCCAGCCCCCCGGGCGCGGCCACCGCACGCAGCTATCTCGCCGCCCTCAAGGAGCAGCCCGAGGGCCCGCAGGACGGCTACAGCCGCGACAAGTTCCCGCACTGGATCGACCAGGGCAAGAACTGCAACACCCGCGAGGTGGTCCTCAAGCGGGACGGCACGAACGTGCAGCAGGACAGCGGCTGCGCGGCGGTGAGCGGCAAGTGGGTCTCGCCCTACGACGGGGCGACCTGGACCAAGGCGGACGACCTCGACATCGACCATGTCGTACCGCTGTCCGAGGCGTGGAAGTCGGGCGCCGCGCAGTGGACCACCGCGCGCCGCCAGGAGCTGGCCAACGACCTCACCCACTCCCAGCTGATCGCCGTCACCGACAACCTCAACCAGGAGAAGGGGGACAAGGACCCGGCGAAGTGGCTGCCGCCGAAGACCTCGTACCGCTGCGAGTACGCGCGGATGTGGGTGTGGGTCAAGCATGAGTACGGCATGACCGCGGACTCCGCCGAGAAGGCCGCGCTGAAGAAGATCCTCGACGGCTGCTGAGCCCTCCCTCCCGGCGCCCGCCCGGCCGGCCGGACCGCTCCGGCCGGCGGGCGCGCCGCCACCCGGCTGACGCCCCGCGCGGTGTGCTCCTATCCTCTGACCCACGACAAGGGGAGGCGCCGATGGCCGGACTGCGTTTGGGACCGCTGCTGCGGTACGTCGATGCCACCAGCGCGACCGTGTGGGTGGAGACCGACCGGCCGTGCGAGGTGCGGATCCGCTGCGACGGCGGGGCGCACGGCGCGGAACGCACCTGGCAGGTGGCCGGGCACCACTACGCGCTGGTCCCGGTGACCGGTCTGGCGCCCGGCAGCGAGACGCCCTACCGGGTGCTGCTGGACGAGCCGGGAGCACCGCCCGGCGGTGGCGGGGAGCAGGTCTGGCCGCCACCCGGCAACCCCTTCCCCGCGAGCACCCTCCGCACCCTGCCCGCCTCCCCGGAGCAGCCGCTGCGCTTCGCCTTCGGCTCGTGCCGCTGGTCCGCGACGCCGTCGGACGTCTCGCACGACCCGGTCGGCCCGGACGCCCTGGACGCCCTCGCCGCCGCCCTCGCCGCCGACCCCGCCCGCCAACGCCCGGACGTGCTGCTGCTGTTGGGCGACCAGGTCTACGCCGACCAGACCTCCCGGGCCACCGCACGTGTACTGGCCGACCGCCGCGATGTCACCGAGCCGCCGTGGACGCAGGTAGCCGACTACGAGGAATACACCCACCTCTACTACGAGTCCTGGCTCGACCCGCGGGTCCGGTGGCTGCTGTCCACGGTCCCCAGCTGCATGGTCTTCGACGATCACGATGTGATCGATGACTGGAACACCTCGGCGGCCTGGCTGGCCCGGATGCGGGCGACCCCGTGGTGGCGCGAGCGGATCCTCGGCGGTCTGATGTCGTACTGGGTGCACCAGCACCTGGGCAATCTGGCGCCCGCGGAACTGGCCGCCGACGCGCTGTACGCCCGGGTGCGGGCCGCCGAGGACGGCACGGACCTGGTACGGGAGTTCGCGGCCGCCGCGGACCGCGATCCGGCGGGCGTGCGCTGGAGCTACCGCCGGGACTTCGGCCGGGTGCGCCTGGTCATGATCGACACCCGGGCCGGCCGCGTCCTGGAGGAGGGCGGCCGCGCCATGCTCGACAAGGCCGAGGGCGAGTGGCTGCGGCAGGCGGTGCTGGAAGGGCGCGGCGGCTACGACCATCTGCTGCTCGGCAGTTCGCTGCCCTGGCTGCTGCCGCACCTCGTCCATGCCGCCGAGGGCTGGAACGCCGCGCTGTGCGCCGGTGCGCGCGGCCCGCGCTGGGCCCGGCGCAGCGAGTTCCTGCGCCAGCGCGCCGACCTGGAGCACTGGGCGGCGTTCCCCGAGTCGTTCGCCGCGCTCCACGAGCTGATCGCGGAGGCGGGCTCGGGCGACCGGGCGCCGGCGACGGTCTGTGTGCTGTCCGGGGACGTGCACCACGCCTATGTGGCCGAGCCGCGGCGGCGCGGCCCCGGACCGCACCCCGCGAGCCGGGTGCTGCAGTTGACCTGCTCGCCCGTCCACAACAGCATTCCCGGCGTGCTGCAGGCCGGTTTCCGCTTCGGCTGGAGCCGCCCGGGGCGGTGGCTGGGCAAGCTGCTGGCCCGGCACGGGCGGCTGCCCCGGCCGCCGGTGAAGTGGCGGCGCACGGGCGGCCCGTGGTTCGGCAACCAGCTGATGACGCTGACGCTGGCGGGCCGTGCGGCGCGGCTGGCCCTGGATCAGGCCCGCCGGGAGCGGTCGGGCGGTGTCCGACTCGATACGGTCTGGCGCGCCGAGGTGGCCGCTGCCCGCCCTGACGGGGAATCCACCGGTGCGGGCGGTCCGGTACCGGGGACGGAACGGCCGTAGGGCGGAGGAGGCGGGCGGTCCGGCGTCCGTGAACGGCCGGCGCCGCGCTGCGGGGGCAACCGGAGGGGTGTCGTCCGGTGCCGCACCCCGGTGTCGCGGCCGGGCCCGGGGCGGTGATGATAGGGCGCGTCTTTGCCCGTCGCCCGCACCCGGGCGGCCCGGCGCCCCGGGGGTGCCGGCCGTCCGCCGCTTCAGGGAGGGCCTGTCCATGGCCGCCGACCGTCTCGCCGATCGCCCCCGGTCCGCCCTCGCCCTGGTGGGCGCCGGACCGCGCGGCACGAGCGTGCTGGAGCGGCTCTGCGCCTCGGCCGCCGAACTGGCCCCGGGCACCGCGCTGACCGTCCATGTCATCGACCCGGCCCCGCCGGGCGCCGGGCAGGTGTGGCGCACCGCCCAGCCGTCCGAGCTGCTGATGAACACGGTGGCCTCGCAGATCACGCTGTTCACCGACGACAGCGTCGAGTGCGCCGGCCCGATATCCCCCGGGCCGAGCCTGTACGACTGGGAGGGCTGCGGGGTCGGCCCGGACGACTATCCGGGGCGGGCGCTGTACGGCCGCTATCTGGAGTGGGTCTTCCGCCGCACGGTGCGCACCGCTCCCCCCGGGGTGACGGTGGTGACGCACCGGGCCCGGGCCGTGCGGCTGACCGAGGCGCCCGACGGTGCGCAGTCGCTGGCCCTCGACGACGGCCGGACGCTGGACGGCCTGGCGGCGGTGGTCCTCGCCCAGGGCCATCTGCCGACCGCACCGGACGACGAGCAGCGGCGGCTGGCCGACCACGCCGCCGGGCACGGTCTGGACTATCTGCCGCCGGCCAACCCCGCCGACCTCACCGCCGAGCTGGCGGCGCTGGCCCCGGGCCGCCCGGTACTCCTTCGCGGCCTGGGCCTCACCTTCTTCGACCACATGGCGCTGCTGACGACGGGCCGCGGCGGCCGGTTCGTCCGCCGCGAGGACGGGACGCCGGTGTATCTGCCGTCCGGCCGGGAGCCGCGGCTCTACGCGGGCTCCCGCCGCGGCATCCCGTACCACGCACGCGGCGACAACGCGAAGGGCGCTCATGGCCGCCATCTGCCGCTGCTGCTCACACCGGACGTCACCGCGGCGTTCCGCAAGCGCGCCGACTCCGGCGACCGCCCCGACTTCCTGGCGGAGGTCTGGCCCCTGGTGGCCAAGGAGGTGGAGGCGGTCTACTACGAGGCGCTGCTCGCGGGGCAAGGCGCGGGCGGCGAGCGGGTGCACCGGTTCCGGGAGCGGTTCCTGGCCGCCGCGCACCGCGGTCCCGAGGAGGCCGCCGCCCTGGACGCCTTCGGCATCGCGCCGGCCGCGCGCTGGGACTGGGACCGCCTGGCCCGGCCGCACGCGGAGCGGTCCTTCGCCGACCGCGCGGCCTTCCGCGCCTGGCTGCTGGACCATCTGCGCACGGACATCGCGCACGCCCGGCAGAACAATGTGTCCGGCCCGGTCAAGGCGGCCCTCGACGTCCTGCGGGATCTGCGCAACGAGCTGCGGCGGATCGTCGACCACGGCGGGCTGGCCGGCACCTCCCGCCGGGACCATCTGGACCGCTGGTACACCCCGTTCAACGCCTTCCTGTCCATCGGTCCGCCGCGGCGCCGGATCGAGGAGATGACCGCGCTGATCGAGGCGGGGGTGCTGGACGTGATCGGCCCGCGGATGGCGGTCCGGCCCGGCACCGCCGACGGCGGCGGGCCCGGTTTCACCGCCCGTTCCCCGGAGGTGGCGGGGTCGGAGGTGACGGCGGCGGCCCTGATCGAGGCACGGCTGCCGGAGCCGGACCTGCGGCGCACCGGGGATCCGCTGCTGGCCCGGCTGCTGGCCGACGGCGACTGCCGTCCGCACACCGTGGACGGCTACGAGACGGGCGGGCTCGATGTGTCGCCGAGCCCGTTCCACCTGATCGGGGCCGACGGCCGGCCCCATCCGCGGCGGTTCGCGGTGGGGGTGCCGACGGAGGGCGCGCACTGGGTGACGGCGGCCGGGGCCCGCCCCGGGGTGGGGTCGGTCACCCTCGCCGACACGGACGCGGTGGCGCGGGCGGCGCTGCGGGCCGCGGTCGCGGGCGGGCACACGGCCTCCGGGGCGGGCACCGGCACGGCCTCCGGGGCGGGCGGGGACACGGTTCCGGCTGCCCGAGCGGCGGCTTCTGGCCAAAGGTCCGGTATGGCCAGAGGTTGAACTTGCAAGTACTGATTAGGTGTCCCTAACCTGTGCCTCCAGCGGTTACCCGTCCCCGAAAAAACCGTAGGAGCCCCCACATGTCCGTACCCCTGGACGCATTCCTCCAGAGATGCACCCCGCACGTCCTCGCCGTCTTCCGCGTCGTCGTCGGGCTGCTCTTCGCCTGCCACGGCGCGTCCTCGCTCTTCGGTGTCCTCGGCGGCGCCATGGGCCAGGGCGGCACCGTCCCCACCGGCAGCTGGCCGGGCTGGTACGCCGCCGTGATCCAGCTGGCCGGCGGCCTCCTGGTGATCTTCGGCCTGGGCACCCGCCCCGCGGCCCTGCTCAGCTCCGGCTCGATGGCGTACGCCTACTTCTCCACCCACCAGGGCACGGCGCTGTGGCCGATCCAGAACGGCGGCGAGGCGGCCGCGATGTTCGCCTGGGCCTTCCTGCTGGTCTTCTTCACCGGCCCCGGCTCCTGGGCGCTGGACCGGGTCTTCTTCGGCGCGCGCACCCGGACGGCGGCCCCGGTCGCTCAGCAGGAGCCGTCCACCGTCTGACGCACCGTCCCCGGCGCACCCCGGCGCCCGCATGTCCCCCGGCCCGCACGGCTTCCCCGCCGTGCGGGCCGTGCGGTGTCCCCGGCCCGTACGCCTGGGTCTTTGCGCCCCGTCCACCCACCCGGACGGGGCGCGAAGACCCAGGCGTACGCTGTATGGCTGAAGGGCCGCCCCTGCCGCACACCGAGCGACGTCGCGGCGGGGTTCGGACCAGGAGTGGGACGTTGTTGGAAAGCCTGGGGTCCCTCAGCGGCACCCCGTGGGTGTATGTGGTCGTCAGCTGCTCGATCGTGCTCGATGTCTTCGTCCCGATCCTGCCGAGCGGGATCCTGGTGATCGCCGCGGCCACCACCTCCGCCGACGCCGGCGGTGCCGCGCACGCGGTCGGCCGGGTCGAAGCCGCGTCCGTCCACGACGGCGCCCATCTGGCCGGGGTGTTCGCGCTGCTGCTGTGCGCCGCCACCGCCTCCGTCCTCGGCGACATGGTCGCCTACCGGCTCGCCTGGCGCGGCGGCGACCGCTTCGACCGCGCCATAGGCCGCTCCCGCCGGCTGACCGCGGCGCAGCGGCGGCTCGGTACCGCGCTGAGCCGGGGCGGCGGCATCGTCGTCGTCCTGGCCCGCTTCGCACCCGCCGGACGGTCCGTGGTCAGCCTGGGCGCCGGGGTCGCCCACCGCACGGTCCGCGAGTTCCTGCCCTGGTCCGCGCTGGCCGGTCTGGCCTGGGCCGCCTACAGCGTGAGCCTGGGCTACTTCGGCGGCCAGTGGCTCGGCACGTCCTGGGTCAGCACGGCCCTCTCGGTCGCCGCCCTCTTCGCCGCCGGCTCGGCCGCCGCCTTCCTGATGCGCCGCCGCCCGGAACGGCCCGTTACGCATTGAGGGGCGGCCGGGGACGGGTCCCGGTAGCGGGTCCGTTGACGGGTCCGGGGACGGGTCCGTTTTGGCGCTGCCGTTGCGGCACCCGGGGCGCGTCCGTCCCGCCGCCGAGGCCCGTCGACGCACCGAAATCCGCTGGCCGGGCGCCGGACCCCGGTGCGACGATGACGCGCATGAGCGGCACCGGCACACCCGACGGAGCGCACGGTCACGAGGACGACCCCGGCGCCCCCGGCGTCTGGCGACCGCGCCCCGAGACCACCGCCGACCGGCCGGCCGTCCGCCGCGTCCACCTCGCCGCCTTCGAGACGCCCGGGGAGGCCGACCTCGTGGAGGCGCTGCGGCGCGACCCGGCGGCCTGGCTGCCGGGGCTGTCCTGGGTCGCCGACGCACCGGACGGCACCCCGGCCGCCCATGCCCTGCTGACCCGTTGCCAGGTCGGCGAGGAGCTCGCCGTGGCGCTCGCTCCCTGCGCGGTGCTGCCCGCGTATCAGCGGTGCGGTGCGGGTGCGGCGGTGATCCGGGCGCTGCTGGCGGCGGCGCGGGCGGCCGGCGAGCGGACCGCGATCGTGCTCGGCCACCCGTCGTACTACCCGCGCTTCGGCTTCGTACCGGCCGCCTCCCGGTACGGCATCCTGCCCCCGCAGCCCTGGCCGGAGGAGGCCTTCCTGGCGCTCTCCCTGGACGGCTCCCCGCCCCCGCGCGGCACGGTGCGCTACGCCGCGGCGTTCGGCACCGGCTGACGCGCGAAGGAGGCGAGGCCCGCAGCCGGGGCAGAGGGGAGCAGAGGGGGCCCCGATCCGGAGTAAAATCGTCCGGCACACCCACCACACCACCCCCTCCCCGTCTCGTGTGAGCCGTTCGTCGCTCCCCGGACGCCGGACCGGGACCGCTCCCCGGGGCGGCGCCCCGGCGGGGTCCGCCCACACACACGAAGGCACCTCGGTGAACCAACCGCCGGTCGTCGAATGGACCGAGGCCGACCAGGCCCGTTCCGCCCGTTGGCGCTCCGAGAACGGCGCCCCGCCGCCCCGCCGCGTCGTCATCGCCGACGACCGGACGAAGGCCGACGACGCCTACAAGCTCGCCTGCGAGGGCACCGCTCTGTTGTGGCGCGGCGACTTCCACAACGCCCGCCAGCTGCTGACGGCGATGACCCGCCGCATCGACCGCCGTCCCCGCAGGACGCCGCCCGCCGATGTCACCCAGGCGTTCCACCAGCACCGCGCCGCGCAGAACCAACGCGCCCGCATCCTGGGCATGCTGCTGGTCCCGCTCGATGCCACCCTCGCCGTCCCGCTGCACCGCGCCCCCGACGTCCGCGAGGCCTGCGCCCGGGCGTACGGCCCCGCCGAGCCCGCCCGCGAGGAGGCTGCGCCCGAGGCCGCCGAGGGCGCGGATCCGACCGCCTCCCTGGTCTCGCTGCGCGAGCTGCTCGGCCTCATCGGCGCGAACGAATGGCGCCGCAAGGGCGTCGATATCCCGGCGCTCGGCGGCGACCGCATCCACCCCCACTACGGCGTGTTCTCCCCGGCCCGCGGCGAGTACGTCGACCTGGTGGCCGAGGCCCCGCTGCCCTCCCGGGAGCTGGCGTTCGACATCGGCACCGGCACCGGCGTGCTGGCCTCGGTCCTCGCCCGGCGCGGGGTGCGCCGGATCGTGGCCACCGACCAGGACCCGCGGGCGCTGGCCTGCGCCCGCGAGAACACCCAACGGCTGGGCGTCGCCGGACAGGTGGAGGTGGTCGAGGCCGACCTGTTCCCGGCCGGCCGCGCCCCGCTGGTCGTCTGCAACCCCCCGTGGGTGCCCGCGAAACCGACCTCCCCCGTGGAGCACGCGGTGTACGACCCGGGCAACCGGATGCTGCTCGGCTTCCTCAGCGGTCTCGGGGCGCATCTGACGCCGGACGGCGAGGGCTGGCTGATCCTCTCCGACTTCGCCGAACACCTCGGCCTGCGTGCGCACACCGCACTCCTCGACGCCATCGCCGCCGCCGGTCTGACGGTCCTGGAGCGCCTCGACATCACCCCCCGCCATCCGCGCGCCCGCGACACCTCCGACCCGCTCCACGTGGCCCGCGCCGCCGAGGTCACGTCCCTGTGGCGCCTGGGATGCGCGGACGGGGACGCGTCCGACTCCCGCCGGGACGGGGAGGGTTAAGAGCCTCGCCCCACCCGCTCAGGCACGATGGAGGCCTCATGGATCTCCCGTACCTCCTCTCCCGCGCCCGCGGCCTCACCGCCTCCGCGACGCCCGGCCGCCGCCCGCTGCTCGGCATCACCGGCCCGCCCGGGGCCGGGAAATCCACCCTCGCCGCCCATCTCGTGGCCGGGCTGGCCGGTCAGGCGGCGCTGGTGCCGATGGACGGCTTCCATCTCGCCGAGGCGGAGTTGCGCCGACTGGGCCGCACGGACCGCAAGGGCGCGCCGGACACCTTCGACCCCGCCGGCTACGCGGCGCTCCTGGCCCGCCTGCGCTCCCCCGAACCGGACACCGCCGTCTACGCCCCGGCCTTCGACCGCCGCATCGAGGAGCCCGTCGCCGGCAGCATCCCCGTCGCCCCCCACCTCCCGCTGATCGTCACGGAAGGCAATTACCTCCTGCTCGACACCGCCCCGTGGTCACGGGTGCGCGCGCTGCTCGACGAGGTCTGGTACGTGGAACTGGACGGCGCGGAGCGGATCCGGCGGCTGGTCGACCGGCATGAGCGTTTCGGACGCACCCGGGCCGACGCCGAGCGGTTCGTGCACACCTCGGACGAGGCCAACGCCCGCGTCGTGGCGGCCACCCGCGCACGCGCCGACCTCGTCGTCACCTTCACCCGCGACGAGGCCCCGCCCCCCGAGGGCGAGTAGGTCCCTTCCGGGCTTCTTGCTTCTGCCCGTCGGCGAGCAGCCCGGCCACCGACAGGGCGCCCCAGCCGACCGACACCGCCACCGCCCCCACCCGGCGGGCGCGGCCCGGCAGCGTCGCTCCGAGCAGCACCGCGTCCCCGAAGTCCGCCGCGATGCGCACATATGCGGCGGTACGCAGCGCCGGCCCGTCCGGAGCCAGCGCCATGGCCAGCCCGCTCACCGCGTCCCGCCAGGCCAGCGGACGCAGCGAGGTGCGGACCTCCGGCGCGGTCCGCCCGCCGTCACCGGCCAGCCCCGAGGGCCGGGCCAGCAGCCCGGGCGCCGCCGCCACCGCCACCCCGTACGCCGCCGTGGCCACTCCGACCGCACGCAGCAAAGAGACCTTCATCCACTGTCCGCCCTTTCCATTTTCGCCCACAGATCACACGAGTCCCTCCGGACTCACTTCTTCCCTCCGGACTCACTTTCCTCCTCAACTCCTTTCCGCGGCGGCCCCCTTCCCAAACGACATCAACGGTGTCAGCATGACACCATGAGTGTCATCGAGGGGGAATCCATGAAGACCGCACAGCACATCACCGGGCACATCACCGAGCAGACCGCCGAGCCCGACATCGAGCGCGATGACGAACGCACCACCGCACGGGACCGCGACGAGGCGCCCGCGCCGGTCGAAGAACTGTTGTACGGCGTCATCCGGCGCCTGTGGCCGCTGCACCGCAGGGTCGTGCGCGCGGTGGAACGCGAACTGACCGGCACGGGCCTGACCGCCGGCGAACACGCGCTGCTGGACGCGCTGCACAGCGAAGGCCCTCGGACCGTCCCGCAGTTGGCGCGCGCGATGGACCTCGACCGGCAGCCGGTGCAGCGCTGGGTGAACCACGCCGTCGAACTGGGCCTGGCAGTGACGGCCCCCAACCCGGCGCACCGCCGCTCGTCCCTGATCCGGCTCACGACCGAAGGCGCGGCGGCGATACGCGGGATCCAGCGCTTCGAGTCGGCGGACCTGCACCGGCGGCTGGCCGACCTGCCCGCCGCGGACCTCCGCACCGCACTGCGCGTCCTCGACCGACTCGGTGAGGAATTCCGGCACCTCGGGAACGGCTCGCACGTTCCACCGGAGGAAACCGACAGTCGAGGCAATCAAGACGGCAGTCGCATCCAGCCCAGCTCCCCGCATCCGACGCACAAAGGACGGATCAGAGAATGACCCGCAGAATCACCGCCTGGTCCGAGATCGACAACGGCATCGTGCCGGTCGAGGAGGGTGAGCTGTTCTACGAGACGGCGGGCGAGGGTCCCGCGGTGGTGCTGCTGCACGGCGCGATGCTCGACCAGCACATGTGGGACGAGCAGTTCGCCTGGCTGGTGAACTCCGGCCTGCGCGCGATCCGTTACGACTTCCGCGGCCACGGCCTGTCCTCCACGGTGGCCGGGGACTACGCCCACCACGAGGACCTCTGCGCACTCCTCGACGCCCTCGACGTCCCCCGTGCCGTCCTGGTGGGCCTCTCCCACGGAGCCCGGGTCGCGCTGGACACCGCCCTCGCCCGCCCCGACCGGGTGGCGGCCCTGGCGCTCGCCTCCCCCGGGATCAGCGGCCGTGCCTTCACCGACCCCTTCCTCCTGGCGCACATCAAGGAACAGGTGGCGGCGATCGGTGCGGCGGACGGCACGGAGCGCTATATCGAGCACTTCCTGCGGATGTGGGTGGATGGGCCGCATCGCGAACCGTCCGCGGTGCACCCGGGATTCCGCGAGCGGATGCGCGCCTCGGCCGAGGCCAATGTGGAGGTGCATGCCGAGGAGCGGGGAGCCGGGATGTCCCTGGAGGTCGGTGCCGCCGGGCGGCTGGCGGAGGTCCGGGTGCCGACGGTCGTGTTCGACGGCGATCTCGACAGCAGCGACATCTCCGCCAACGCCCATGCGATAGCGCTGTCCGTCCCCGGCGCCCGCAGGATCCGGATACCGGGCGCGGGCCATATGGTCAATCTGGAGAACACCGCGCTCTTCGACCAGGAGCTGCATGCCTTTCTCTGCTCCCTGGATTGGTGAGGACCGGCTTTCCGGCGGGCCCCCGCTCCCGCCCGTTCCCGGACCCGCCCCATGGACCGCACCCCTCCCCCACGGCGGTTAGAGTGGCCGGGCCGTGGTGTTCGGGAAGACCGGTGACGGACCTCGAGGTCCCAGTCCGGAGCGGCCCTCGCCACTGTGATCGGGGAGTTTCCACCCCTTCCGCAGGCGCATGATGCCCTGCGGCGCCACTGACCGCAGCCCGCGGCCGGGAAGGCGGGGGCGGACGCGCACACCCTCCCTCAGCTCTTGAGGAGCAGGGAGGTACCCCCAAGCCAGGAGACCGGCCACGGCATCTCACGAACTGATCCACGAGGTGCTGGAGCGTGACCGCCGGATGGCCCTGTCCACCGATACCCCGACCACCCCTGCCCCCGGCGCGTTCCGCTGGCGCCGGCAGGACACCCTGCGTACCGCGGGCCTGATGGCCGTCATAGCCGGGCTGCACGTCGTCGCCTTCGGCGTGCTCTTCCTCCTGGTGGTCCCCGAGCACTACACCGTCGGCAGCCGGGCTTTCGGCGTCGGACTGGGCGTCACCGCGTACACCCTCGGCATGCGGCACGCCTTCGACGCCGACCACATCGCCGCCATCGACAACACCACCCGCAAGTTGATGGCCGACGGCAAGCGGCCGGTCTCCGTCGGCTTCTGGTTCGCGCTCGGCCACTCCAGCGTGGTCGTCGCGATGGCCGCGCTCGTGGCGGGCGGCGCCCAGCTCGCCGGCATCCTGCTCAACGACGAGTCCCGCACGCACCAGATCCTGGGCACGGTCGGCACCACCGTCTCGGGGACGTTCCTCTACCTCATCGCCGCCCTCAACCTCATCGCGCTGTCCGGCATGTGGCGGGTCTTCCGCGGGATGCGCAACGGCCGCTACGACGAGGCCGAACTGGAGCGGCAGCTGGACGCGCGCGGCTTCATGAACCGCTTCCTGGGGCGGTTCACCCGCTCCGTCACCCGCCCCGGCCAGATGTTCCCGCTCGGCTTCCTCTTCGGCCTCGGCTTCGACACCGCGACCGAGGTGACCCTGATGGTGATGGCGGGCAGCGGCGCCGCGGCCGGTCTGCCCTGGTACGCGATCCTGTGCCTGCCGCTGCTGTTCGCCGCCGGCATGAGCCTGTTCGACACCCTCGACGGCACGTTCATGAACTTCGCCTACCAGTGGGCGTTCTCCAACCCGGTACGCAAGGTCTACTACAACATCGCCATCACCGGTCTCTCGATCGCCGTCGCCTTCTTCATCGGCACGATCGAGCTGGTGACGGTGCTGCACGACAAGCTCGCCCTCAGCGACCCGCTGACCGGCTGGGTGTCCGGCCTCGACCTGGACAACGTCGGCTTCCTCATCGTCGGCCTGTTCGTCGCGGTGTGGGCCGTGGCGCTGACGTACTGGCGGCTGTCCGGCGTCGAGAAGCGCTGGACGGAGCGAGCCGAGCGCGCCCGATCCCAGCAGGCACAGCGGACACAACAGGAACAGCAGACACCGCCGGAGGGGCGGACCCGGCCGGACGGTCACGCGGGGCCGGACGCGCGGACGGCGCCCGAGAACCTAACGGCACCGGAGAACCGGGCCCCCTCCGACGTCTGAACCGGGCGCCTTCGGACGCCTGAACCGGGCGCCGTCGAACGCCTGAAGCCCTCGGGCGTCCGAACCCCTCGGGCGTCCGAACCCCTCGGACGCCTGAAACCCTCCGACGTCCGAACCGGCGAGGAAGCCCGAGGCGCCGGGGAAGCCCGATCAGGACCGGGCCACCCCGGCGGACAGGCGCAACCCGTCCCCCCACCACCAGGCGCTCACCTCAAGTGGCAGACCCCGCCGCCGCCCCCGTCGCCAGGTCCGGACCCCAGCGGTCCAGTGCCGCCGACAGATCGAGCGGCAGCAGCCGGTCCGGCTGGTCCGGGCCCGGCCAGTCCTCCCGCGGGACCCGCCACATCACCTCGAACTCGTTGCCGTCCGGGTCCTTGGCGTACAGCGACTTCGCCACCAGGTGGTCGCTGGCGCCCAGCACGGCGCCCCGCTCCGCGAGCCGGACCCGTGTGGCGACGAGTTCGCCGAGCGTGCCGACCTCCCAGGCGAGGTGGTAGAGCCCGACCCGTCCCGCTTCGGGTCCGGGAGCCCCGGCGCCCACGGCGAACAGCCCCAGGTCGTGATCGTTGAGCGAGTCCGGGGCGCTGAGGAAAGCGGCCCGCCCCGGCACCTCGACATCCACCGTGAGCCCGAGGGTCTCGGTGTAGAAGGCGACGGACCGCGCCACCTCACGTACGTAGAGCACCGCGTGGTTGAGACGTCGTACCGACATGACCCTGCTCTCCGCTTCTTCCGCCGCGGCACCACCGTGGTGCCGCCCCGCTCCCCGTTCCCGGCCCGGCTCCCGCTGCCCGCCGGCCGGTGTCACTTCCGGACCATGAGCACCACACCCGCCACGACCACCGCCAGCACCAGCGCGGCCACGCCGCGGACCGGCCGGTGGACCCGCAGACCGGGCAGGAAGCGGTCGGCGGCGAAACGGCCGGGGCCGGTCAGCGCGAGCGCCGCCGCGCCGATGGTCAGCAGCAGCTCGTACTCCACACCCTTGGGCGCGAAGAAGCCCCCGCCCCACTTCACGGCCAGGGCGTTGATCATCGTGCCGACGACCGCCGCGGCGGCGAGCGGGGTGAGCAGCCCGACCGCCAGCCCGAGCCCGCCGAGCGTCTCGCTCAGCCCGGCGACGACGGCCATCGTCCGGCCGGCCGGATAGCCGCTCATCGTGAAGAACTGCCCGGTCCCGTCCAGCCCCGGCCCGCCGAACCAGCCCAGCAGCTTCTGGGCGCCGTGGGCCGCCATGGTCAGCCCGAGCGCCAGCCGCAGCACGAGCAGCCCGGCGTCATGGCCGTACGCGGCGGACTGCTCGCGCCTCGGAACGGCGAGGCGGGAGGACTCAAGAGTGCTGAGGGGGGACGTCATGAAGCGCGCTCTTTCCCGGATCGACGACCGGCCCGCGAACCCACGGACCAGTTACTTGAAACTTCAAGTCACCCTCCCGACGATACACAGCACCCCTGCGGCGAACAACAGTCACTCGGCACACCGGGCGGGCGAAGAGGCGTGTCCGCAGCCCGGCGCGTTCGTTGGCCACCGCGCCGGTGGTGGGGGTGTGGAGTACGTCAGGAGCGTGAGGCAGTGGCCCGTTGGTTCGTGAGCAACGTTCCGGCCTGGTTGCTGCTGACCGGGCTCGTCCTCGTGATCAGCGGCGGCACGGCGGCCGTCCAGGTCCTCGTCCGGCGCCGCTTCCCCCACCTCCGGGCGGGCGGCCGCAACGAGGTGGCCCAGTTCGTCTACCCCGTCGTCGGCCTGGTCTACGGGTTCCTCATGGGCTTCATGGTCCTCGCCCTCTGGGGCCAGGTGACCACCGCGGACCAGACGACCCGGGCCGAGGGCGCCGCGGCGGTGCAGCTGGCCAGGAGCGCCGATGCGTTCGGCAAGCCCGAGGCCGCACGGATCCGGCAGAACCTGGTGGAGTACGGACACGCGGCGACGGCCGAGTGGCCGCGCGCCTCGAAGGGCCGCACCACGCCCGCAGCCGAGGACGCACTCCACCGCCTGCACACCACCTACGAGAGCATCACGCCGCGCAACGACTCCCAACGCGCCTTCCTCACCGGCTCCCTCGCCTCCCTGCGCGACCTCACCGCCGCACGCGCCCAGCGCCTCCTCCAGGCACGCACCAACACCGGCCCGCCCTTGGCCCTCTGGCTGGTGATCTTCCTGAACAGCGGCCTGGTCCTCGGCTTCTCCGTCGTCTTCGACGCCCAGCAACCGCGCCTCCACTACGGCATGGTCGCCGCGGTGAGCATCCTCGTGGCCGCCAACCTCTTCCTCATCGCCGAACTCGCCTACCCCTACCTCGGCGAATTCGCCACGTCACCGGCCCCCTTGGGCGCGGACTTCCCGGTCCTGTCGGCGCTCGGCTAGCCGAGGCGGCCGAACGCCGTGAGCCGGGGCCACGGTGCGGTGTTGCGCTTCGTCGGCCGCGGCCAGGCCGCCCCGAGCCGTACGGGAGATCGTGGACCACAGCCGGATGGCGATCATGGTCCGCGGTCGCGAGGAGCGCGTAGCGGCGCGTCGTGCGAGGCACGCGGCGTGAGGCGGGAGCCGGACGGGGCAGCCGGCGGGGCGAAGCCGGGTTCGACGGCTGCGGCCGGTGGTGTCCATTCCGGAGCGAAAAGACCCCCTACCGTGATCGACAGGGGGTCTTTTTACTGGTGGGCACAACAGGATTCGAACCTGTGACATCTGCCCGGTAAGCATCCGGTCAGGCAGCTGACCTGCATAAACACCGCCTACACCACGTCTGGCCTGGAGAAAAACTCCCCCGTAGTTCTCACACGTTCCCGGTGCTTCCCGCCCTCATGTGTACTGAATCCGTTCCGCGAGGCGCCCCGCCTAACCGGCCTTCACCCGCCATTTGAGGCTCGGCCCTACAAGCCGTGCAGATCGAAGCCCCTGGGCCCGTACCGGCAATCGAGGGATCAACACGTGGCACGGTTGAAGCCTGACGGGCGCATAGATTAGGTTCCTCCCGCCCGCCTCGGAAGCGGCCAGTTCTGGATGCCTGACCCGACCACTGGGCACCGGCAGAGAACCTACGGCGCTTGGCTTTGTCATCTCCTCTGTGCTGTTGCTGTGTCGACATGGGCCTTCGCTGCCCGGATCAGGGGGCGGCTTGGAAGGAGCGCGGCTGCGCCTCCGCGCACTTCAACGCTTTGACCAACTGGCCCCTGTCGCTTCTGCGGACCAAGCCATGCTCGACGCCATGCTCCTTTCGAAGCTGGGCGCGGTGGACGGGCAGCCCCTGCCGTTCGGGGTACAGGCGGCCCAGTCCGTGGACAAGGACCTGGTGCTTCGCGTAGAGCGGGCCGAGGACGTGCAGGCGTTTTTGGGCTCCTGCCGTACTGCACGAAGAAGGAGCCATGGCGCAGAGTGCGCGGACTGTTTGCGCAGACAGACGGTGCACGGTGCGGTTCGGGTTCCGCACCTGGCTGTACCAGGCGGTGCTGTCGCACGGAGGCGACGAAACCGGAGCCGAGATCAAGGGCGCAGCATGCCGCTTCCGGAAGGGCATGCCGCTTTGGGGAGACAGGAAGTCCTTCAGTGAGCAGCACTGCGCACGGGCTTGTAATATTCAATCACCGTGATACGAGGGGGAAAGTTGATCGAACTGTCTGAGATGATCCGCGAGTTGAGGCAGCAACTCACCACGGCGCTGGCGGAGGGGGCAACTGAGGCTGTCCGCTTCGAACTCGGCCCCGTGGAGATCGAAGCGACTGTCGCCGTGAGCCGTGAAGCAGGCGCGGACGCCAAGGTCCGACTGTGGGTCGTCGACGCGGGGACGAATGGAAAATACGCGCAGGCGCAGACACAGCGGATCACGGTCACCTTGGCGCCCCAGGTCGTGCCAGCGGAGGGAAGCCCGGCGCGACCGGTCCTGATCGCGGGCGGCGAGGTTGACGGCGAACGCTGATCACAGCCGCCTACACGTCGAGCGTGGGCTGAGGCCGGGGCAGGTAGCGGAGATCATCGCCACCCTTCCCGGCAATGGTTCAGGCCGAAGAGGCTCGGGCTATCGCCTTTCTTCGGGCACGGTGCTGACTGCCGCACACGTCGTCGAGGGCGCGACGAGCGTACGAGTACGGTTTCAGGCGCACCGACCGGGCGAACGAGTCGTCAAGGCAACCGTGGAGTGGCAACACTCTGGCATCGACATCGCCGTCCTCAGGATCCCGGACGATGCGGACACAGGAATCGATCCAGTCTCGTTCGGTCGGGTCGGTGAACAGGACGCGGTGCTGTGTTGCACCGCGCTGGGCTTTCCGCGCTTCAAACTCCGTGCGGACGAGAATGGTTCATGCTTCCGCGACGCGGAGCACATACATGCAACATGTGCCATCCTTTCCAACCGTCGTGAGGGCACCCTCGACCTCGGGGTCACCCCGCCTCCCGCCGCCGTTGCGGATTCCGATACGGATGCCTGGGAAGGGATGTCTGGTGCCGCTGTCTTCAGCAACGGCCACCTCATCGGCGTCGTCACCCGCCACTACCGAGCTGACGGCCCCGGCCGTATCGCGGCGACCCGCGTGGACCGCTGGGTCGAGAAGCTGACCGCGACAGAGCTGGCTGCGCTGGAGCAGACTCTGCGCTGCAGATTGCACCCTGAGGCACTGCATGACGCCGTGCCGGACACCGGACTTGGCCTGCTTCAGGACGCCTATCGCGCTCAGCTTGCCGATATCGCTCCTGAGAAGTTGGAGGACAGGGAGGCCCTGCTCCGTGACCTCGTCGCATTCTGCGGCGGACCAGGCGAGTACCTATGGCTCCAGGGTCCGCCTTGGGCCGGCAAGACGGCAGTCGCGGCGTGGTTCGCGTTGCAGGCGCCCCGCGGCGTTGTTCCCGTCTGGTTCTTCGTTACCGCGCGCTACGCGAGTCAGTCGGACAGCGAGGCGTACACCGGAGCGTTTATAGACCAGCTAGCTGCCGTCGTCGGACGGGAACCAACCAGCCGCAGTTCGCCGCTTGCCCGCGACGGAGAGCGCAGACTGCTCTTGCGAGAAGCTGCCGAGCGCGTGGCGCATAACGGAGGCACACTCCTCCTGATCGTCGACGGACTCGACGAGGACCAGTCTCTACTGCCCAGCGGCAATGGCACGAGCATCGCCTCGCTGCTGCCGGAGCGGCTCCCGTCAAACGTCCGCGTTTTGGTGACCAGCCGTACAAGCCCCGACCTCCCAGCGGACGTCAAGGGTGATCATCCTCTGCGCCACTGCCCCGTTGTGAAGCTGTCCGCCACGGAGGCGGCCAAACACACCGAGTTCGAAGCCAAATTCGACCTGTATCAGGCGCTCTCCGGGGATCAGTTGCAGCGAGACCTTGTCGGTCTGCTCGCCGCCGCGCGTGGCACCCTCACCGTCGATGACCTGCAGGAGCTCACCGGCGAGCAGAGCTATGAGCTGCGTCAACGGCTCGGCAGCGCCTTCGGTCGTATCCTGCGCATGCGCGGTGGATTCGAAGATAGCGGCGGCGATGCGTCACTCTATCTAGCGAGCCGCGGTTACCTATTCGCGCACGAAACCCTACTCGCCACCGCCCAAAACGAACTCGGGCCGGACATAGGCGCTTACTCGGAGCAGCTGCACGTGTGGGCTGCGACGTACAAGCTCCGGGGCTGGCCAGCTAGCACCCCGGCCTACCTTCTCCAGCCGTACGGACGCTTGCTCGCCCTCCTGCGGGACACGTGCCGTTCCACCAACCTCGCGACAGATGCTCAGCGGCGGGACCGACTGCGAGAGGTGACCGGCAGCGATGCCGCGTGCCTCTCCGAGATCGCATCAGCGCGGCAGATCGTTCAGCGTGCGACCCCTGACGACCTAGGCGCGCTGGCGGCACTCGCGGCCGTTGCAGATCTGGTGGCTCGGCGCAACGAGTTGCTCCACCCGGACATCCCGGCCGTCTACGCCCGCCTCGGCCGCACCCGTCACGCCATCGGTCTTGCCCGCAGCGTTTTCCGACCAATGGACCGTGCCCAGGCGTTGGCGGGAGTCTCTCGCGCCCTGGCCGAAGCGGGCGACCCGCGGGCCGTGGGGTTGGCGAGGGAGTCGCTGCAACTGACCGACACGGCCCTGTCGGAGGACCGGGGGATCTACGACGACTCATATGCCCTGGTCGCACTCGGTAGGTTGGCCACCGTCCTGGCTGCTACAGGGAGAGAGAGCGATGCAGTAAGCCTGCTCAGCGAATTGCCCTCACAGGACTACGATCTGGGCATCGAAGTGATCGTTGAGGCGTTTGTTGCGACTGCCGCAGCGGTCCGGGACCCGGTGCGTGCCGCCGACTTGTTGCATCAAGCAGAGGAGTCTGCGCAGAAGATCTCGTTCCTGCCGGATCGTATCCGCACTCTGGCGTCAATCGCCGAGGCGCGGGTGGCTGGCCCCGGCAGTACGGGACGGCTATACGATGCCGTCACCACGCTCGCCCAACAGTACGCGGACGGCCCCACGAACGTCCCCGCAGCCGCCGCGGAGGTCCTCCACCAGATCCGTCCGCACGATGCCACACGCATGGTCCGACTGGCCGTGGCCCATGCGGGCGAGGTCCTGCGTGAACCCCAGAGCCCGACCAATTGGGGTAAGGCGGACGGCGCCGTGCGTGCGCTTGCCGCGACGGGTCAGATGGACGATGCCCAGCTACTCATGGAAGCGCTGCGGGAGGCGGTTCCCTCGGAAATGCAGGGTCCGTGGAACCGGGCGTGGCTGGCGATCGCCGTAGGGTGGGCTCGCGAGGGCCAAGTAGCCGAAGCTTGGGCTGCCCTTGAGGCTTCCTGGGAGGCCGAGGATCACCATGACGAGCGCGACCGCTCCGCAGCCTACGTTGCCAGCCTGCTTGCGGCAGCCGGGGCTGCTGAGCAGTTGGAGACTCTGCTGCTCAACACGCCGAACTCATGGCAATGGGTTGTTGCCGAAGCGTTTGCCGCTCTTGCCCTTCACTTCTGCGCTGACGATCCGGACCAGTCCTTGCGGCTGCTTCACCAGGCCGAGCACGGACGGCACTCGGCAGACGGATCGGTATTCCAGAATGAGCGCCTCGCCGTCTTCGCAGGCGCGCTCGCCACTGCCGGCTGGCCTGATCAGGCCGAGCGTCTCATCGAGGCTATTTCCCAGCCTGACGTGCGTGTCTGGGGGTGCGCTGTCGTATCCGTAGCCGTCGCGCACCACGACAGCCGCCGGGCGCTGGATCTGGCCGAACGAGCAGTCGACGCGGCGCCTGCGATCGACCACTGGCCAACGCTTGTCAATACGCTGACTGTCGCCGTGCAGGCACTCGCATATGCGGGTGCTGTCGACCGTGCTGCGGAGGTCATTGAGCAGCTCTCAGGCAAGGTTCAAGACCGTGAGTCAAGCTGGCGCTACCTCGACTGCGCTCGCACAGAGGCAGCGGCTGGTATATGGCTCCACGCTCCCGAAAGAGCTGGCCAGTTGGCGGATTCCCTGCTCCAGGAGATGCACCGTTCCGTGCTGGGATTCGCGCGCCTGCTCGTCGCTGTGGGCCCCTATGATCAGGTCCGTAGCGCCCGCGTCAGGAAGATGCTTCGTAGCATGGAAACGGCTGCCTTCGCGAATCATGGGTATGACGACCTGGCACTGCTCGGCCTGTTGACTGGGACCACAGACCCGGACGGAGCTCGTCGGCGCATTGACCAAGTTATGTCGGACTACCGGCGGGTATGGCCGTATTCCCAGCCAGGAACCATGATGGCCGTCGCGTATGCCGCACTCGGTGATTTCGAAACGGCTTGTGCCATCGCCCAGCGCATAAGAGACGAGACGGAGCGCTCAGAAACACTCGCCGATCTTGCCGCGTATGTTGCTTGCGTACCTGGCGATCCCACGGCCACCCCGCTATTTGGAGACCACGGATTCTCCCGCTCGACTCTCCGGCGCCTCGTTGCGCTCCTCTTCCCACCCGCGTCCGGCCCGAACCTCCCCCACGCGAGAGTCCTCCTTGCGGACGCCCTCACCCCGGAAGGCTGGCACCATGCCACCCCGGTCCTCGCTTCGGTCGACGCCGCCGCCTTTCTCCGTGTACGGGACGTCGTATTCGCCCACCTGGGCCTGCCCTGACAATCCCCGCCTTGGAAGGCAGTGGACCATCCCTGGCCACGGTGCTGCGCGTGCTGCTGCGGGCGACCGCGTGCGGCTGTAGGTAGTGGATCCGTTGTGCTGTTGCCAGTAGTGTGCGCACACGATCGCCGGTCTTGGGGGGCATGTGATCGAGCTGTCAAATACGGTCCGCGAGTTACATCGTGAATTGACGGCCGAGGTATCCGAAGGAGATGGGGAGCGACTCCGCTTCGAGCTTGGACCAGTGGAGATCGAGGCGTCCGTGACCATCAGCAAGGAGGCCGAGGCAGAAGCCAAGCTGCGCTTTGGACCACGGAAACTGGAGCTGCCAGGAAACTCGCACGTACCGACACCCAACGCATCGCCTTCACGCTGCATCAGCAGCTGACGCACTTCGGCGCCTCACCACTGATCTCCGGCGACGATGTTTCCCACGAGCGCTGAACCGTATGCCGGGTGCGCAGCCGGTCTGGACGCCAGCCGTGTAGCCGGGGTCATCGTCTCCTACGCAGATGAGGCTGGCTGCCATGGGTCGGGACACCTGGTCGCCATGGGCGAGTTCTGACAGCAGCCCACGTCATCACCGGCGCCCGCAGCATCCAGGTGAGGTTCGACGCCGATCCGCCAACAGAACAGACCCACCTCATCGAGGTCGTGTGAGCCGACGCTCAGATCGGCATCGCAGTCCTGCCAGCCTTGGGAGAGCAAAAACGAGTCAGTTGGGCCGACTTCGGCCTTGCCACCGAGCGAGATGCCGTCCTGCAATGCAGCGCCATGGGATTTCCCGACTTCAAGATGCGCAGCGACCACGAGGGCACCAAGTATCGGGATGCCTGCCACGTAGTTGGCACCTGCGCGGTGCTGTCCAACCTTCGAGAAGACACCCTCGATCTCCGAGTCGCACCCCCGCAAGCAGACACTGTTTGCGAACGCTCTCCATGGGAGGAGATGTCCGGCGCTGCCGTGTTCAGCGGCGGAAGCATCATCGGCCTAGTAGCCCGCCACCACCGCTTCGACGGACCTGGCCACCTTGCCGTGCTCCGCGCGGACCGCTGGCACGAGCAGCTCTCTGCCGCTTCTTGCGCACAAGCAGCTAGTCGACAGCGGCCCGCGGCTCACACTGGCTGCCGCGTCAACCGGAGGTCACATCACCCCAGTTCCTCGCCAATGCGCCGGAACTGATCCATCGCTACCAGCAGACGCTCCCTCCAGCACGAGCCGTGGCTTGGGCAGGCATAGACGTCCGACGCTTTGGCCACGGCCCACGTCTACCAAGGCAATTCCTCGAAAGAGCGGCGCCTGCCTACCTCACCAATGACGAATGGGATGCCCTGGATGACGCGTGGTTTGATCAGGCAATGGCGTAGTTGTCCGAATCTTGTCGTGGAACAAGGGGCAGCTCAGCACAATCCGCCCACACCCGGGTACCGGTGCCTCTGACGGTCCGCACTACCGGCTCTCTGACTATCTGGAGCAGCACGGCGCTGCCGAACGACGGCTGATGACGCCACCAGCCGGATTCTGGGAAGTCGGCGTTCATGCCGCAACTGCAGAAGACACCCGGCACCTTGCCGATTCCGCCCGCCTGCGCTGGCGACTGGCCCATGCCGATTATCTCTACGCCCACGCTGCCGGGAAAGAGGATACGCAGGCCCTGCAGGAACTCGTTCAGCTGCGAGACCGCAGGGGCTGGGACCCGAACGCCGACCGACTTCTCGAAGAAGAGGGTGATCATCGGCTGGCGCACGGTCTCGTGCAGCACGTCCAGAACGCGAGACTTGCCGCAGCCGTTCGTCGGACTCACTACCGCCAGGCGGGGCGCGTGCTGCAGAGCAGTCTGGATATGCGTTGCCGCCACCCACAGGGAGACTGGTTCAGCGCCTCCTCGCTGGGCAGCGCCAGACGTGCGCCCGGATTCGCTGTCCAGTCCCGCCGTCTCGCCTTCAACCCAGCGACGGGCGTGCCTCTGCCGGACCTCGGCCCCGCCGACCACGTCTATCTGGACGAGCTGCAGGTCGGGCGCTCGGTGAGGCCGCAGGCGCCTATCGCGCGTTCATCCTCCTACTCGCCTAGACCGGCTTGCGCTGGGGCGAAGCGTCTGCGGTCAAGGTCGGCCGTGTCGACATTGAGACGCGCCGAATCCGCATCGTGGAGGCGTACGGCGAGGACAAGGGCAGTCTGTACCTCGACTCCCCCAAGAACCACGAGCTGCGGACGGTGCCGATCCCCCAGTTCCTCGTCGAGGAGCTACGGCCGTACGTCGACGGCCGCGACGCGGACGCTCTGCTGTTCATCACCCCGCAGGGCGGCGCGCTACGCGCGAACAACTTCCGGCGCCGCGTCTTCGCTCCGGCGGTGAAGGCCGCCGGCCTCGGCACACTCGGCGTGACGCCCCACAAGCTGCGGCACACCGCGGCCTCCATGGCCATCGCCAGCGGCGTCGACGTCCACGTTGTCCAGGCCATCTGGGCCACAAGTCGGCGAAGGTGACGCTCGACATCTACGGAGCCCTCTTCCCCGACCGCTTGGACGAGGTGTCCGAGAAGATGCACAAGCGCCGCGCCCGCGTCCTGGCCAAAGCGAAGGCCAAGGCCAAAAAGGCGGAGAAGAAGGCGCGCAAGGCAGCCAAGGCACTCGCCGAGCTGGAGCAGGAATCGGTGCTGGAAGCGGCGGCCTGACCGCGCCGACGTGTACAGAATGTGTACCGCACACGCAGAGGCCCCTTCGCACATCCGCGCAAAGGGGCCTCTGACCTGCTGCCTTTTGTGGGCACAGACGGATTTGAACCGCCGACATCTGCTTTGTAAGCCTGGTGATAGTCCACCGGCCGCATCCGCTGGTCGATGTCCGTCTCGTCGGCTCCAGCCCGGGCGCGGTGCCGACTCCTCCGAGCGCCCTCATTCGCCCTGGTTGACCGTCCGTTCTGGCATGTATATGGCACGTGCAGCGTGACCACTGACTTGCCAGTTCGATCGCTGATCCGTGGCAGCAGTACCTATCGAGCCCGCAGATGCCGCTCCGGTTCGCTCGATACTGCCACGGTCCATCGGTGTCGATGTCACCCGTGGATGTCAGTGCCACCCTGTTGCGAAGCCACACACGGCTCCGGAGGGGGCTTCAGTCCTGGACGTCCGTACAGGTCGTGTACCTCTAGCCCGCCAAGAGGCCCTTCCTCGTCCACGGATGGTCCACACGTTGCGGCAAACCAAAGGGATGGCGACCCACAGGACGGAGGGGGAGCGTGAGGCTGGACACGGAAGCGAGAAGGCACGTCAACGGCTTCGGCAGACGCCCTGAACCAGCCTCCTCCCGGGAGGCTGGTCCCTTCGTATCGCCCACCCCTCAAAAGGTGAAGTAGGGGTGGTTTAACTGTGAAGATGTTGTAAGATCCACGCACCGTCAGGGAGTAGACATCTTCGATGGCGGTACTGAGGAACGTTCTCTTGGTGGGGGCTGGGGGCGGTGGCAAGAGGCAAGACGTTGCTCCGTAGCGCGTCCACACTGGTCGGTGACAGGTGGCAGAGGCTGCCTGAGTGGGCCGCATGGTTCTCGGAGGTCGGGTACTGGGCAGCAGACCTGCGCGAGGGGGGCTCAAACTCGGTAGTGGCGCTGTCCGTTCCGACGCGTGACTACCTTGCGGTGCTGCTGGCCTATGGGGTGGTGAACCAAGCCTCCCAGGCCGAGATGGTCCCTGCCGAGCCGGAGCAGGACTTCGAGCAGGCCAAGTGCCTGCCTGTCGGCGCCTGCGTCCGGGTCATCCCGGTCAAAGGTCCCGACCACAAACAGCGCGTGTATACGGGAGTGTTCGGCGGGGCGTTTTCGAACCATCACGGGCAGGTCTACGAGCTCGCAGGCAGCAGGAGCCCTGGCAGACGCCCTGGACCGGTCTCGTGGTTCCCGGCGGACGACTACCGGCTCCAGTTGCTGCCCTGGCCGGACCTGCCGGATGCTTACGCGGGCCGACACCGCTTTAGCGAGGCTTTTGAGATCCCCGCTGGTGCCGGGGGGCTGGTGGCCGGTCAGTTGGCCGACTTTTACGGACGCTGCTCTCTCCACAGTGTGGTGATTGGGGCAGTGAACACGGTTCTGGCCGACGCCCAGGTCGTCGTTGCGGCACCCGGTGGAGCGGGACTGACCCTGCAAGGGCTGCTGCGCATGCGCGCAGTCCACTCGCCTGGATCCCACTACCGCAGTGTGGTGCTGTCGAGCCGGGGGGACCCCGAGAAGTACCGCCACGTGGTGCGGTCCTGCCAACCAGTCGCGGTCGTGCTCGACGGCGCGGCGGCGGTTCGGCGGTGGCTTGGAGCCGGCCTCGCGGGCGTGACGGTGGCCGTGGTCGAGCGCACCAGCCCGACCGCTTTGGCGGCCGTGGACGTGCTCTACGAAAACCGGAGGCGCAGCGTAACCGACCTCGGTGTGCCCAGAGACCTCGCCAATCGGATCCCTCCGGGAGTCGAGCTGCTGGCCTGGAGGAGCAGGGGGACGGCGCGGTGAGTTTGTGGGATGCGGGCAGGGTCTACCAGCGTGCGGGCGGCGTCATCGAGGAGCAGCCCGTGCACCACTCAGGGGTGCACTCGTTCATGCGAGCGGCGGCGCAATTTCTGCGTTCAGTGGGCGAGTTGGAGAGTTCTGGCCTGTGGCGCCAGGCCTGCTCCGACATCCGGCGTGTCAGGTGGCTCCTCGGTACCGTGCCGCTGCCCTTCAACAGCTGGCAGTTAAGGATTCAGGAGGCGGCACGCAGTTTGGCGGGTACTAGCGCTTATTTGCAGCAGGCTGCGGATGCCGGCCTGGTGGGCCAGCTGTCCGCCGTCGCACAGGATCTGACCCGCCTGGGGGAGGACCCCTCCAATCCGCTGGCCGCCGGGGCCATGGCATTCCTCTCGTCTGACCGCAGGGGCAGGTCGCTTGTAGCGGTGACCAACCGCTCCTACCAAGATGCTGTTGTCCAGACTTTTGGCGCGATCGGCTACCCGGTCGAGATCGGCCTGGTCAGTGACCTGCTGGGCAACGAGGTCTACGACTCGGCCGTGGTCGTGGGACCCGTCGGCTGGCTTCCGCCGGGTGTGCTGAACGCCCCAAGGGCAGCGCGACTCGGACTAGTCCACCATGACTTCTACCGTGAGCCGCTTGACGTACAACCGCTGTTCGACGAGGGCCCGGTGCTGCGCGGCACCATGCCAACGCGCATACGCCGCCGTGAGACGACGGTAGTCGGATCACCGTTCAAGCTCGCGGATCGTACGACGCCTGAGTCGGCAGAGCCCCTGATGACGGATCTTGACGTCGCTTCCCTGGCACAGGACGCTGTCGCTGGACTCCCTGTCGAAGCCCTGCGGGACGGTGCTTCAGGTGGCCACGAGGGGGTGCAGGCCCGTGCGGCCCTCCTCGCCGATGGCTCTTACGTGTTGCTGCCCGTGGAGTCCAGCGTGCACAAGATCCTGTTGGTCGAGCCGGATCCGGACGATGAACCGTCCGTCGAGGCCGTCGACGGGGCCTCGATTTCGGTCGGCGACTACGTCGTGCTTCGCGGCAGCTCCTACTATCAGAGCCTGGTCGAGCGGGCCGATGCCGTACTGGGCGACGACGCGCCTGTGCTGCGGGCGGTACAGCAGGGGTGGAAGGCGCAGCTGGGCGATCGTATTGACCAGCACCCGGGCGGTCGCCGGGGGGTCGCTAAGGAACTGGTGGCGCGCGGTGCAGTGATGACCAATCTGGACTACTGGACGGGCCCGTGGTGCATCAGGACCCGGCGCAAAGATGACTTCGCTGTCGTCATGAACTACCTGGGCCGCGGTGGGGAGACACGGGACGTCTGGGAGGCGCTCGGCCGGATCGACCACGCACACCGTAGTGCCGGGAGGAGCTACGCCGAGGCTGTGCAGCGTGCTGTCTCCGGGGACTTGTGGCAGCAGCTCTGGGTGGAGCGCTGGTGCGAGATCTCCCTGGACGATACGGACTCCGGCGCGCGAGCGGCCTTGGTCGATGCCGTTCTCCCCAGGCAGCTTCGGGTCCCCCCGCATTACCTCTGCCGGCTCCGTACTTCGGAGGTGCCCTGATGGCGCGCATGATCCCGTCGGCCTTCGACCCGGAATGCACCCCAAGTCCCGGGGAAAGGGAAGTGTTCCGGCGGCTTCGCGACGACCCCGGCACGGAGGGCTGGGTGGTGCTGCACTCGCTGGGTATCGCCAAGCATCCGCGGCAGATCCAGGGTGAGGCCGATTTCGTCATCGTCGTGCCAGGGAAGGGAGTCCTGGTCCTGGAGGTGAAGGCCCACCACCAGGTCAGGCGCCTGCCGAGCGGTGAGTGGCGGCTGGGCGGCCACCCGCCAACCCTGAGGAGCCCTTTCCAGCAGGCCGATGAGGCCATGCACGCGGTCAAGGAGAAGCTGATCGGCCAGGGCAGCGGACTCGGAGCTGTACCCATGACGTCAGCGGTGCTGTTCACGCACAGCCGGTTCGCGGTGTCGGGCCCCATGGAGTGGCACTCATGGCAGGCGATCGACACAGTGGCTCTGCACAGCCGTCCCCTTTCCGCGCTGATCGCCGGGGTCCTGGACGCCCACCGCGCGCACCTCACCTCGACTCCCACAGTAGGCTGGTTCAACCCGGCATCCGCCGCTCCCGACGCCGGCCAGACTGACCGGATCGTGGAGGTGCTGCGGCCCTCATTCGAGTTTGCCGAACCGCCCAAGCTGCGACGGCAGCGGATGGAGCGGGAGACGCAGACCTTCACGCAGCAGCAGTACGAGGTGCTCGACATGATCGCCGCCAACCGGCGGTGCTTGGTCCGCGGTGCCGCAGGGACGGGCAAGACGTTCGTGGCGGTGGAGGCGGCACGGCGGTTCGCCGAAAACGGTCTGAGAGTTTTGCTGTGCTGTTTCAACCGGCAGCTGGGCCACTGGCTCAAAGAAGAGACCGCCAGGGTAGAGGGGATCACGGCGGCTCACCTTCACTCCTACATGGCGGGACTGGTTCCCGCTGCACGCCCCGCGGCAAGCGGAGACGACGGGTTCTTCACCGAGGAACTCCCCGACCTCGCCCTGGAAGCCCTGTTGGAGTGCGACGGCCCGCCGTTCGATGTGCTGGTGATCGACGAGGCACAGGACCTGATGCGCGAGTCCTACCTCAACGTCCTCGACTCCTCCTTGCGCGGAGGTTTGTCTAGCGGTCAGTGGCTGGCCTTCGGCGACTTCACGCGCCAGGCCCTTTACGACTCCGGCGGCGAGGGAATGGAAGCCCTCCATGGGCGCACGGCGGGCGAGCCAGCAGTATTCATACTGCGTCACAACTGCAGGAGCGTCCCCGACATCACCTTCTACGTGGAAGCGACGTCCGACCTTGACCCGGGCTACGCCGGAACGCTGCGGCCCTCCAACGACCGGACCGCAGAGCACCTGTGGTGGACAGACGGCGAGGAACAGCAGCGGCTACTGGCGGACAGGCTCACCCAGCTCACCCGCGAAGGGTTCCGGCCCGAGGACATCGTCGTCCTGTCACCGCTGCGCAATGACCAGAGTGCGGCCGGCAGCTGCCAGGACCCCCGCTGGCGGAACCGGCTCGTGCCCTTCGGCTCCCCGCGACCGGGAGCGGTGCGATACGGGACAGTGCACGCGTTCAAGGGCCTGGACTCCCCAGCGATCATCCTCACGGATATCGCTTCTTTCGGGTCGGCGCGCGAACATACGCTCTTCTATGTGGGCGCCTCCCGCGCCAGGGATGAACTCACGGTGCTGATGGCCCAGGACGCACGCCCCGGCTTCCGCAAGCAGGTCTTCAAGGAGAAGTCAGCATGACTACCACCGACCACCTCGGTCCGCGTGAGGACGTTATCGATGCCCTGAGGGCCGAGCTGCTCGGTCCTGCGCCCACCGGCAAGTACCTCAACCCGGAACCGTTCGGCAACTGGGAGGAAGCGCGCGGCCCTTGGGTGGACCCCGAGTCCGGAGAGGAGATCCTCGACCGGGCCCCGCTGGTGCGGTACGGCGTCGGCGTCCTGTACCCCGCCGAGAGCACTGCTCAGCCCGTGGACGAGGATCGCACGGTCGTCGCCGGTCTCGTGGACGGTGAGCTCGACGGAAAGGTCTTCGAGGGCCTGCAGGAGGCTGCACAGCGCACAGTCGGCGGGCCGCCCGAGGACGACGACTTCGACCTTGCCGGTGCGAACGACCGACGTCCCAGCACCATGGGCCTGTCGTTCATGCTGGCGGGCGGGAGCGGTACGGCTCTCCGCACCGTTTTTACAGGAGGCCGCTACCGGCGCCAGAACGTGTCTGTGGCGGGCGATACGCGGCGGTGGTGGGTACGCAGCCCCGTTACGGCGGTCTGGGAACTGTCCGCGGACGAGATCGCCACGGCCAACCGGGTCCTGCGGAAGCCACAGCCGGACGCGGACGCCTCGCGCGGCATTGACGGGCTCGACCTAGAGCTGATCGTCAACGTGCGCAGCCACCAGGACGGCAGGTTGATCACAGTCGCCCTCGTCAACCGGACGGCCCCCGGAACCCAGCCACTTGATGCTGTGAGCCTGTTCCAGGCCGAGATGACCGTCGAGCCGCAGGGTGGGTGGCTTGCCCCCTACCCGGAGGCGGCCGAAGCCGAGACGCACCCTGACGATGCTTCGTTCAATCTGCTCTACCGGGAAGCACGGACCTTTGCCGTGGGGCACGGCTGCGCCGCAGACTGGGCCGACCCCACAGAGAGCCGGGCTGCCTGGGCCAAGGCCGACCCTCTGCCCTGGTACGAGGCACCCAGCATCACCCCCGACATCCGGCAGAACGGCAGCCCGCTCACCGTCTCTATGGAGCGGCTCTCTGGGGACGGCCCTGGCGGTCCTGAGCGCCTGGAGCAGGTCGTCGGCGCGTACGCGGAGTGGATCGAAGGGCTCGAAGAGAAGGCTGCTGGCCTCGATGAGCGGTTCCGGCCGACCGCCGCGCAGCACATCGAAGGCTGCCGCAAGGCTCTAGGCCGGATGCGGGAAGGGCTCGAACTGGTCCGTGACGCCCGGAGTGACGTGGGCCGCGCCTTCCGGATGGCGAACCGTGCCATGTTGCGCCAGGCGCTGCGCTCCGGGGTCGACCTGCGTCCCACGCGGTCCGTCGACGGGCGGTTCCAGGTGGAGGGAGCCCAGCCGGATGAGAACGCGGCTCGTCGCAAGGGCAAGGGGAACTGGCGTGCCTTCCAGATCGCGTTCCTCCTGGCCGCCGTCCCCTCAAGTGCCGATCCCCTCCATGACGGCCGTGAGGTTGTTGACCTCATCTACTTCCCCACCGGCGGTGGCAAGACGGAGGCCTACCTCGGACTGTCTGCCTTCACGATGCTGCTCCGTCGTCTGCGCAACCCCGGCGACACGAGTGTCACCGTCCTCATGCGCTATACGCTGCGTCTGCTGACCGCTCAGCAGTTCCTGCGCGCCGCCGCTCTCGTTTGCGCGCTTGAGGAGCTGCGCGCAGACGAGCCGGGCCTCGGAAGGGTCCCTTTCTCGATCGGGATCTGGGTGGGTGGCGAGACCACTCCCAACCGACGCGCGGATGCGAAGTCAGCACTTGGCAAGCTCCACCGCGGAGAGCAGGAGAACCCGTTTCTGCTGCTGCGCTGTCCCTGGTGCTCAGCTCAGATGGGCCCCGTCCCCAGCCAGGAGCCAGACACCGCACCCGGGCAGCGCCGCCGCAGGACCGGTCGGCGCACCGGAGCAGCGGCCCGCACACCCGTAGCCGGGTACACGGAGTACCGCGGAACCGTGCGCTTCATCTGCCCGGACAATGAGTGCCGCTTTTCCACGGAGGACTCGCCGCTGCCCGTCTACGTGGTTGACGATGACCTCTACGAGCACCGGCCGACGCTCGTGATCGGAACGGTGGACAAGTTCGCCCTTATTGCCTGGCGGCCCAACGCACGGGCCTTGTTCGGCTTCGGAGCCGATGGCCTGGGCTCGGACGGCTCTCGGGCCTACTCGCCCCCTTCCCTGATCATCCAGGACGAGCTGCACCTCATCGCTGGTCCGCTCGGCTCCCTCACAGGCCTCTACGAGGGCGTTATCGAAGAACTATGCACCGACCGGCGAGGCGGCAAGCGCATCCTCCCTAAGATCGTCGCCTCCACCGCGACGATCCGGCGGCACGAGGAGCAGGTCAAGGCCCTTTACGGCCGTGAGCAGGTACATCTTTTCCCGCCGCACGGCATCGACGCCTCCGATTCCTTCTTCGCCGTCTACGACCGCGACCCGGAGACCGGCACTCTCAAGCCGGGGCGGCGCTACATCGGCGTGCACGCCCCTGCCCTCGGCTCCATGCAGACCACACAGGTCCGCACGTTCGCCGCCCTGCTCCAGGCCGCCAAGGACCTTCCCGAAGGCCTCCGCGACCCCTGGTGGACGCTGCTTGCCTTCTTCAACAGCCTCCGTGAGCTCGGCAACTCACTGTCGCTCATGCAGTCCGACATCCCCGACTACCTGAGGACTATCAGCAACCGTTCAGAGACGGACCGTACCGGGATGCGCTACCTCAACTGGGTCGAGGAGATGACCAGCCGCCTCCGTCAGGATCAGATCCCCGAAGCCATCCAGAAGCTCGAGCGGCAGCTCACGGACGAACAGCGGGCCGTAGACGCCTGCCTGGCCTCCAGCCTGATTGAGGTCGGCATCGACATCCCCCGCCTCTCGCTCATGGCCGTTGTCGGCCAGCCCAAGAACACCTCCCAGTACATCCAGGTCACCGGTCGCGTCGGACGACGCATTCCCGGACTGGTCGTCACCCTGTACGGGGCCGGCAAACCCCGCGACCGCAGCCATTTTGAGCGCTTCCGCAGCTACCACGAGCGCCTGTACGCGCAGGTCGAACCGACCAGCTCCACCCCCTTCGCCCCGCCCGCCCTGGACCGGGCCCTGCGCGCAGTCGCGGTTGCCTACATCCGGCAGACCGGATCGGAGGCGCTTGAGCCTCAGCCGTTCCCCGCCGAAGGCTGGGCAGCGGCCAGAAAGCTTCTCCTCGACCGGGTCGACTTCTGCGACTCCGATGAAGCCGACCGTACAGCCAGCATCCTGGACAGGATGCGCAAGGAGTGGGAGGCGTGGCAGCCCGGCCAGTGGGGCGACTTCGGGCCCATGGTCAGCGGCGACCAGCTCCTGCGCCCCCTTGGCCAGTATGCGGACGAGCAGGCGCAGAGTATGACCTGGGCGATCCCTTCCTCTATGCGCGGCGTCGATGCCGAATGCCAGATCGAGGTCACCTCGGAGTACGCGATCCAGGAAGGACAGTCATGATCCGCGGCAAGGTCCGGCGCTCCCAGATGGTCGCTCCGTTTGGCCCCGGGGCCATGCACGTGCTGTCCGACGGGACGTCGGTCATCACGGCAGGCCTCGACCATTGGTTTCCACGCGGAGACGACCGCAACCAGGAAGAGTTCCGTGTCCACGAGTGGCGCCTGGAACAGCATCTCGGTGTCGACGCGCTTTACTCTCCTCCGGACTACCGCACCCGTTCGGAGAACGGGGCCAACACCGGTCTCACCGTCCCGGTCCTCCGGTTCCCCACCTGGGGCTTCTGCCCGCGGTGCCGCAAGCTGGCAAAGGACAGGCTCCACCAGGAGAACCGTCCGGCCTGCAAGGAACATGAGTCCTCCGGCCGCAAACCCTTCTTCGCCCAGGTGCCCTTCGTCGCGATCTGTGAGCGAGGGCACCTCCAGGACTTTCCCTGGTTCGAATGGGCGCATAAGTCAGTGTCGCCCTCCTGCCGGGGGCACCGCCTCTCACTGCGGTCCTCCGGCGGCGGCACTCTGGCCTCCCAACGCGTTTCCTGTTCCTGCAACGCGACCCGTACCCTGGAAGGCATCACATCAACAAGGAGTAGTGCCGAGAGCGGCCCTTTCACGTTCCTCTCGGAAGAGCTCGAGCCGGGCGGGCCGCCGTACCTGTGCCGCGGCGGGGCGCCCTGGCTGGGGATCGACCGCGAAGGGGAGCCGTGCGGGAGTCCTCTCCGCGGCAGCCTGCGCGGCGCCGCGAACGTCTACTACTCGCTCCTGAAGAGCTCCATCTTCGTGCCAGAGGTGGCCGCGTCGACCGCCGACCCAAAGGTCCTCGCTGTCCTCCAAGACGGGGCGATCGTACAGGCCCGGCAGAGGGCAGCAGTCTTCCTTGACAAGGGAGAGGCTTTGCCTGTCTACATGCTCCGGAAAGCGGCCCAGGGTAACGCATTCCTCCTCGAGAACTTCAGCGACGAGGAGATCTCTCGCGCACTGGCCGTGCTGCAACAGTCCCAACCCGAAGCCTCAGAGACGGGGGTGCCCGGCTCCGCGCAGGATCCAGCTCCGTTCCGCGCCACCGAATACCAGACGCTGCGCGGTGCGATCGAGTCTGAGGAGCTGGTTGTACGCGAGCCCCGAGGACAGTACGCCCCCAGCGTTGACTCTGCCTTCGCCCATGTAAGGCTTGTAGAAAAGCTCCGCGAAACTCGGGTGCTGTGGGGCTTCAACCGCGTTTTCGCGGAATCCCCTTACGATGACGCGTCCCGAAAGGCACTGCTGCGTCGCACATCCGCGCGCCCGGGTGGCAACTGGCTTCCCGCATACGCTGTCAGCGGCGAGGGAATATACCTGGAACTCGACACGGCGCTGCTGGGTGCCTGGGAGGAGCGCCGAGCAGTCCTGGCGCAGGCTGAACTACTCACACAGCGCTTCTCGGACGTGGCCGAACAGCGCGGCCTGGCCAAGCGAGAGTTGTCGCCGCGCTTCATCCTCCTGCACACACTGGCGCACCTGCTCATTAACCAGCTCACCTACGAGTGCGGCTACAGCTCGGCCTCCCTGAGGGAGCGCCTCTATGTGAGCTCCGGCCCGGACGGCATGGCCGGCATACTCATCTACACCGCCGCGGGGGACTCCGAGGGCACCTTGGGCGGCCTGGTTCGAATGGGCGGGCCCGGCCGGCTGGAGGGAGTACTGGAGAACGCCCTGGCTCACGCCGCATGGTGCTCCTCGGACCCGGTGTGCATCGAGAGCAAGGGCCAAGGCCCCGGGTCCTGCAACCTCGCCGCCTGCCACAGCTGCGCGCTGCTTCCTGAGACGGCGTGCGAGGAGTACAACCGCTTCCTTGACCGTGCTTTGGTAGTCGGTGGACTCGGGAAGAGCGAGCTCGGTTTTTTCGCTATGAACTAAGAGCAGGTCGATGGTGTGCGTGAGCATCCTGCTTACGCACACCGTCTTCGTCTGACACTGTGGCTGAGCGGTTCCGGAGGGCCTTGCGTTCTCCGACGTTCACGCAGTTCACGGGTCTATAAGCGATAGACGGCGCGCTCTCCGTCCACGTTTGGTCCACGGGCATCTGTACTCCGCAAAGCGTAAGGGCGCCGAAGTCAGCAGCGCTGAGTACGGTTCCGCCGAAGCCTTTGCCGACCGATGGTCTTCACTGAGTCTTGAGAATCCTGTAGTCCAGCGCACGCGCACTAGCGGCCATATCCCACCCGTTCGAGTCTGCCGAACGAACAGGTGACGTCTGACCTGGCGTGCCCTGTCGGGCAGGTGGGAAGCATGTCGCTGCGCCCAAGCCCTATCCGGAGGAGACTCGCGAGGACGTCGTGCGGAACGTGAGGACCCTGGCCCAGAGGTGACGGTCGAGCAGGCGTCTCAGTGTCATCCGTGCCGAATGGCCGCGTGCAGTTCTCGGCGAAGAAGGCGGGCAGCAGGGCGCCGCCGACGCTATGCGCCAGTGGTTGGTGAATCCCCTCTGCGGCACGCTGAACTACACCGTTGGCAACATGCTGGCGCCGTTGCTGACTTGCTCGCACCAGGCGCGGCAGACGTCGACCAGGTCGGTGAAACTCGTCCGTACGGGCGGCGCTGATCTACCAGCACCTTGTCAACGATCGTGATCAAGCGATTGCCGATCACGTGGACGAGCAGATCCGGCGGGCGAAGCCGAGCCGGGGCGGTTCGGACAGGTCATCTGGCACGTAAGTGGCACGGGCCCCTCCGGATCGCGTCCCCAACAGAAAACGATCAAGGCCCAGGAATCCGCATTCACGCCGGATGACCTGGGCCTTTGTCGTTCTGCACAAAGAGTGGGCACAACAGGATTCGAACCTGTGACATCTGCCTTGTAAGTTCACTCGACTGACTGCTGCGCCGCAGGGGCTAGGCTCCGCCCACGACGCTGGAGACCGTCCAGATCTGTCTCGGTGCGTTGCCGTTGATGTCAGCTGCAGATGTCATCCCCCTTACCCGTTATGGCTTGGGGAAGCCCTGCTCCAGCCACTGGCGCACGGCGCTGACGGTAGCCCGCCCATGTTCGCGCAGGGTATCGACTATGTCGCGGCCACAGATGAGGGCAATCGGGTGGCCGTCCTCGTGGACCTCTTCCTGGACTTGCTTGTGGAAGTGCGACGTCGTGACGAGTACCCCGAAGTTGCGGTGCCGCAGTCGGGAAATCAGTCGCGATACCTCCTTCACCCCGACAGAGCTGGTCGCCCCATAGCACTTCGCCTCCAGGGCGAAGTCGATGGCGATTGGATTGGCCTTCGGCCCGAGCATATAGATCCCGACAGCATCCCGCCCGCCGTCACGACTAGGGCGAGTGACGTCAACGCTGCTCGTATTCGGTGCGATCAGGCGCCAGATCGCCACCGCGCAGCTTTCGAAGTCATGCTCGCGGTCGCGGAAGTGCTCTCGGATCAGGCTGAGGATGGCCTGCCCCTCGGCGTCTTCGGGCAGCTGGCCAGCCTTAGACCTGACGACGGTGGTAGACGGCGCCAGCAGGGGACTGTAGGTGCGGCCGGCAACCCAGCGGCGCCACGCCGGAGGACAGTCGCCCACCAGCGGATCACCGCCGGCCAGCACATGCTGAAGCCACTTCCTGGAGACCCGGTCGTGATCGAGCACAGTGAAGCGGGCCCGGTAATTCTGGAAGCGCTGATCATCGGTGGTGCGCCAGATCGCTGCCAGTTCATCATCAGACGTGAGCGTGGGGCCGCCGGGAGCAAGTAGTCCGCGGAATCGTACTGACCGGCCGGAAGTCCCGGCCTTCTCGAAAAGCAGGAAGGGCGGTACACCGGCAGCCCTCTCGGCAACAGTGCCGTGCGAGGCGGCGAAGGCGTCACGTAGCAGCTGGTTGCCAGCCCGCGGAGTGTTGTGCAGGTCCCTTCCCGGCGTCCTGTTGTCCCCGTAGTAGGTGAACGCTCCTGTCTGCGTATCGAGATGGTCAGGCCAGTCCACCTCCCCGCCGTTGGTGTACAGGACAGAGAGGCGGACCGTGCCCTTGGCCGGGGAGCCCTTGTGACGGAACCCGCCCTGGTTGCCCACACCGGGGACCAGCTTGGCAATGGGGTCGTCACCGCTGTTTCCACTGCTGCCGCCGGCATAGAGCGAGTCCACCACCAGGTCGGCGGTGCCCAAGTCTGTGAACGGAACGTGCGGCTCAGGAGCAACAGGAAGAGTCATGCCGCAACATCTACCAGCCCTCTCTGACACTCCCGATTACGCTTCGCATCAGCGGAGTTGTCCGTGCCGGGTAGCTCCTGGGCAGCTAGTGGGACACGCGTTGTCAGTGGCGCGCCATAGGATTTACATATGATGCCTGGTGACGTTCCACGACAACACAGCACGCCCTGGCGGGTGATGGACCTCTTCGCCGGCTGCGGCGGGTTCACAGAGGGCTTCCGGTCGTATGCGAACGCGGACGGAACTACCCCGCACTTCCGCTCCGTTGTTGCCGTGGAGTTCGACCGAGCCGCGGCGGCCACGTATGAGGCGAACCACCAGCCTGACAAGCTCATCTGCGACGACATCGCCGACTTCGACCCGCAGCCGTTCTCCGATGACGTCGACGTCATCACTGGCGGTCCACCCTGCCAGGGCTACTCGGGGCTTGGGCAGGGAAACCCCAACGATCCGCGCAACGCCCTATGGGAGGAGTACCTGAGGGTCGTTGCCGGCGTCTGGCCGAAGATCTTCGTCATGGAGAACGTCGACCGGTTCCTCAAGTCCCGGGAGTATGACCGCCTGCAAGATGCCACGCGACCAGGCGGCCTCCTGGAGGAATACGCCCTGTCGACAAAGACGCTCAACGCGGCCGACTACGGCGTCCCCCAGGCACGCAAGCGTGTGATCGTTCTTGCCACCCGCCGGGATCTCGGCGCCCCGCTACGCCACCCTGTCCCGACACACACCAGGTTTCCCTTGATCAAGAATGACTTCGTGCTCTTTGATGGAACAGCCGATCTGCCGCAGCGGGTGCCAGTGGACGTGGTGTTCGATCAATCAGCACGGCTGGCGATCACCGGTACAGAGCTTCCGGACCGGCGCACACCGGAGGGCTTGCCTGGCCCGTATCGGACTGCCGAGCTGCACTTCGGCCGCACCCCAACGCCGCTCTCTATCGCTCGCTACGCCGCAATCCCCCCTGGAGGAAACCGCCACGACCTGACAGGGAAGTGGGCTGAGATCGAGGGGCGGTCGACCTATCTCAGCACGCAAGCCTGGGACCAGCACCGCAGTGGCTCAGCAGACGTGATGGGGCGGCTCCGCTGGGGCGCGCCCTCCGTAACGATCCGGACCGAGTTCTACAAGCCCGAAAAGGGCCGCTACCTCCATCCTCACGAGAACCGCCCCATCACCCACTACGAGGCGGCCCTCATTCAAGGGTTCCCTGAGGACTACCGTTGGCACGGCACCAAAAGCAGCATCGCTAAGCAGATCGGTAACGCCGTACCCGTGGGCCTCGCCCGAGCCCTCGCCGGCGCCATCCACCAACGGCTTAGCGCCTGAGGGAACGTGGGGGCAGGCCGGCGTTCAGCCATGCCTGCCTCGTTGGATGCTATCAAGCACAGCTTTCTCAGTTCGCGGCTGACCGCGTGCCGCACCATGCTCCCCAGGCCTTCGACTGCCGTGCTGGGCCATGCAGGGAGGCAGAGTGCTGCGACGGCGAAGGAATCGCACCGGGTTCTTCGTTCCGGCCTGTCGGCCGCGTGCCGGGAAGAGCTGATCACCCGCAACGTGGCCAAGCTGGTGGAGGCTCCGAAGGTCGACACGTACGAAGGGCAACTGTGGACGCTGGAGCAGACTCTCGCCTTCACCCTTGTCGCCAGGCGCGACCCCCTGTATGCGGGCTTCATGCTCGCTGTGGGCCTCGGTCTGCGGCGGGGAGAGATCGTCGGGTTGCGGTGGCGAGACATCGACCTCGACAGCCGTACGGTCCAGATCCGCAAGCAGCGTCAGCGGGTCCGCGGTGAGTACTACGAGGACGACACGAAGAACCGCCGCAAGCGGACGCTGCCGCTGCCCCTGCTCTGCGTGGCACCGCTTCGCTGGCAACGGCTGCGGCAGGAGGCGATGCGCGTCAGTGCGGGCGCCGACTGGCACAAGAGCGATCTTGTCTTCACCACACGCACGGGCCGGGCGATCGAGGGGAGCAATGTTCTTCGTTCGTTCCACCGGCTGACGGCCAAGGCCGGGATCCCCCGCATCCGGGTCCACGATGCCCGGCACGGAGCGGCGACCCTGCTCGCGGCCGGCAACGTGCATCCCCGGGTCGCGATGGAAATCCTTGGCCATAGCAAGATCAGCGTGACCATGGACATCTACACCCACGTCCCCGACACCCTGAAGCGGGAGGCCGTGGCGCACATGGACCGGATGCTCGGGCCACGTCGTCGCTGAACGCCCCCGTTGATGTCAAACCCGGATGTCAAAGACCCCCTACCATGATCAGTAGGGGGTCTTTTGACTGGTGGGCACAACAGGATTCGAACCTGTGACATCTGCTTTGTAAGAGCAGCGCTCTACCGCTGAGCTATGCGCCCGGGCCGAGCGGACAGACTACCTTGCCTTCGGGCCTGAACTGCAAACGCGTGGGCGAAGGGCGAACTTACCGGTCGGGGTGTTCGTTCCGGTGAGTGGGACAATGACATTCGGCCTGGGGCGACGCGATCGGGAGAGGGAAGTGACGGCGACAGAGACGCAGCCGCATGAGCAGCGAGGACGCCGTCGCGCCCGTGGGGGTGTCCGGGATGTGGTGGCGCTCGCGCTGCTGCCGCTGCCGTTGCTGGCGGCCATGGCGCCGCTGGCGTTCGCGGGCGGGGGGACCCGGCGCTGGTTCGGGCGCGGGGAGGGCCAGCGGGCCGATGCGCAGGCCGCGAAGGACGCCGCGGCGGAGGCGTTCTACGAGCTGGACACCGCGCAGCGGGACCTGCGGATCTCCATAGAGGCGATCACCGCCGCCGACAACTCGCCGGCCGCGCGGAAGGCCGCGGCGGACTACGAGGGCCTCGGCCGGCGGATCGACGAGGTCAGCGAGGGGTACATCACCGCTGTCGACGCGCACGATCTCGACCGTGACGATCTCGACGGCGCCACCATGGCGCGGGCGCGGGCCGATCTGACGCGGGCCAAGGAGGAGCTGAACCGCGTCAAGGCCGAGCTGGACCGGTTCGCGCAGGGGCTGGGGCCGCTGCTGCGGTCCGCCGAGACGCAGCTGGCACGGCTGGCCCCGGCCGTGGAGCGGGCCAGGCAGGCGCTGCTGGCGGCGAGCAACGGGCTGGACGCGGTGCGTGCGCAGGGCCTGCGGGCCGATGACCTCGCGGGCCGGCTGGCGGCGCTCGGGCCGGAGCTGACCAAGCTCAACCAGGGCGCCGGGCAGCACGGCGTGCAGGAGACGATCCGGCGGGCCGACGAGGTGCTGCGCCAGGCCGAGGCCGTACGGGCCGAGGCCGAGCGGCTGCCGGGCCGGGCCGCGGAGATCGACAAGCGGCTGGTGTCCCTGCGGACCAGGGCGCAGGCGATCACCACGCGTGCGGGGCAGGTCGACCCGGTGCTCAGCGAGCTGCGGCGGCGGTACAGCGCGGCGTGCTGGCAGGACCTCCAGCAGGTGCCGGAGCAGGCCGCGCAGTCCGTCCGGCGGGCCGAGACCACACTGCGGGAGGCGCAGCAGGCGCGGGAGGAGCAGCGCTGGGAGGATGCCACGAGCGGGCTGGCGGCCGTACGGGGGCTGCTGGACAGCACCGACGAGGCGGTGTCGGCGGCCGGTGACCGGCTGCGGCGGCTCGATGCGGTCTCGTTCGACCGGCAGAAGGAGATCGACCGGACCCGCTTCGCGATCCGTGACGCACAGCGGCTGGCGATGACCGGCCGCAACACCCCCGACCCGCGGCACGCCGGCCCCCTGGACGAGGCGGTGGCGCGGCTGGAGCGTGCGGTCGCCGGGCTGGAGGGGCGGCATCCGGACTGGTGGCACTTCCTGATGGAGACCGAGGCCGTCCGGCAGACCGCGGCCGGGGTGGTGCAGGAGATCAGGGACGCCAGGGGCGGGACGGGCAGCGGCGGCCGCGGCTGACCCGGCGGACGCCGCGCGCGGCAGCCCCGGCATGCGGCCCTCCGGCCCGGTGGCGCTGAGGGCCGCACACACCGGGGCCTGCCGCGGCTCGGCTCCGGCACGTGCACGGTGCACCCCGCCCGGGCGCGATGGCGCGATGTACCGCGTGGGCGGATCCTTAAGAGAGGTACGGCCCAGGCGGCACCCCTGCGCGAAGGAGGCCGGACATGGCTACTGGGGTTACTGGCCATCCCCTGCACGGGCCCACGCAACGGTTCCACCGGACGAAGGCCCGGCACACCCGCCTCGACGAGCACCTGCCCATGGACCACCGGCTCAGCAAGGTCTACCGCATCGGCGCGGGGCTGATGGGCCTGGTACTGATCGCCTTCGGCATCCTCGGACTGACGCACCACATCGGCTACTTCGACACCGGCGGCGACACCGTGGCCGGGCTGAACACCAACGGCACCCTGAGCGTGCTGTCGATCGTGGTCGGCGCGATCCTCGTCCTCGGCATGGTGATCGGCGGGAACTTCGCCTCGACCCTCAACATCGTGTTCGGCGGGCTGTTCCTGCTGAGCGGGTTCGTGAACCTGGCGCTGCTCCAGACCGACGCGAACTTCCTCGCCTTCCAGCTCCAGAACGTCCTCTTCAGCTTCCTGGTGGGGCTGTTGCTGCTGATCTTCGGGATGTACGGACGGGTCAGCGGCGGCCTCTCGCACGACAATCCGTACTGGCGGGCCCGGCACCCGGACGAGGCGGAACGGTTCGACCGCGGGCAGCTGCACCCCGTCTCCGGCATGACGGCCGCGAGGCAGGCGGCACGGGTCTCGATGCAGGGCGCCTCGCACGCCGGACGCGGTTCGTTCGGTGCCGGCACCAGCGGGAGCAGACGGCTCAGCCGGACGGCGTCCGCGTCCGCCGGGACGTCCACATCCACCGGCACGGGCGCGCTCGACAGCGGCCAGGACACCGGCAAGACCAGGGGCTGGGGCAGGAGCAGGAGCAAGGACTCCGGCACCGGCACCCGCACCGGCGGCAAGAAGTCCTGAGCCGGGGCGCGAAGCCAAAGCCCCCTGCCGTAGCGAGGCCGGGGCCGTGCGCGGGGCTGTCGGCGGCAGGGCAGCGGAAGCAGGGCGCGGGAAGCAGGGAGCAGCACGATGAGCCGTTCCGGGCATGCCACCTCCGCCGCGGGGCACGGGGTGCACACCATGGCCGTGGAGGCGCTCGCCACGCGGATCCTCAAGGGCACCTACCGGGAGGGCGACAGCCTGTCCGTGCCCGAGGTGATGGCGGAGCTGGACGTGAGCCAGACCGTGGCACGTGCGGCGATCAAGGCGCTGGCCGCCAAGGGGATCCTCGGCGCCGACACCGAACACGGCACGTTCGTGCGCCCCCGGGAGGACTGGAATCTGCTGGACACAGACGTGCTGCGGTGGAAGCTCGCGGCCGGCGTCTCGTCCGACTTCTTCGCCGACGTGCTCGAACTGCGCCGCTCCATCGAGCCGGCGGCGGCCGCGCTCGCCGCAGAGCGCCGTACCGAGGACGATCTGGCGGCGCTGGACGCCGCGCTGCGCGCGATGGCCGCGAGCACCGGCGACCCGGTGATGCTGGTACGCGCCGACGCGTCCTTCCACACGGCCATGCTGGTCGCGTCGAACAACCGCTTCTACGCGCAGCTGCACCGGGTGATCGTGCCGGTGCTCGTCCAGCGTGACCGGGAGGTGCTCGCCGCGGCCGGAGCGCTCACGCCGCCGCACGCGGCCCATGCCGCGGTCGTCGACGCCGTACGGAGCAGGGACATCGACGGCGCCTACATGGCGATGCTCGAACTGCTCGACCTGTCCGCGCGGGAGCATCCGTAGAACGGCGGGGGATTCTGCCGCGCGCCGCGCCGCGGCCCGGTGCGAAGTCCTCGACGGTGAAAGGGACTTCGACCTCGACTTCACGGGGACGTGCACCGAGACGCCCGCGGGCCGGGGCGGCCCGTGGCGGACCCGGCGCGGGACCGGCGGCCGATGGCCCATGACAGTACGGCCGGAGTACGGCTGGTGACGGTGTGGAAGGGGCAGGTGAGGGCGAGGCGGAGGAGATGGGCGGGTGGTGGCAGAGAGCCGTGACGGCTGTGGCGGTCGGGCACGCGAAGGGCCTGCCCGACCGGAATAATCAACCGTGTCACCCGCGCGCCGAACGACCCGGTCGCGCAGCACACACGCGGCGGGGTGCAGCAGAAAGCAGGAAACGCCATGGACCTCAGCGAAGCGCTCCGGACCGAGCGGCTGGTAGCGATCATCCGGGGCAGGGACGCGGAAGCGTCCTTCCGCACGGTCATGGCGCTTGCGGAGGCAGGCCTTCCGCTGATCGAGATCTCGCTCAGCGGGCACGACGCCCTCACCGTCATCCGACGGGCCCGCGCCGAGCTCGGCGACGCGGCCTGGCTCGGCGCCGGCACCGTCCAGACCGCCGCCGACGCCCGGCGCGCCGCCGAAGCCGGGGCGAACCTCATCGTCACCCCCGGTCTCGGGGCCGGCCTGGAGGAGTCCGTCCGCCAGGGCCTGCCGACGCTCGCCGGAGTGCTGACGCCGTCCGAGGTCATCGCGGCCGATGCGATGGGCGTCTCCGCCCTCAAGCTGTTCCCCGCGTCGATGGGCGGACCGGCCTATCTGGAGGCGCTCCGCGGACCCTTCCCCGACCCTGCGTTCGTGCCGGTCGGCGGGGTGGACGCGGCCACCGCTCAGCGGTATTTCGACGCGGGGGCGGTGGCGGTGGGCGTCGGCTCCCCGCTGATCGGGGACGCGGCGGACGGCGGCGACCTCGACGAGCTGCGCAAGCGCGCGGCGGAGTTCCAGGCGGTGTGCGCGGGGTGACGCGGCTAATCTGTGCGCATGCCTCGTTATGAATACCGGTGCCGCCCCTGCGACAGCACCTTCGAGCTGAACCGGCCGATGGCCGAGTCCTCCGCCCCGGCGGTCTGCCCCCGCGGCCACGAGGACACCGTGAAGCTGCTCTCCACGGTCTCCGTCGGCGGTTCCGCCGCCGCGCCCGCGGCCGCCCCCGCCCCGCGCGGTGGTGGCGGCTGCTGCGGAGGCGGCGCCTGCGGCTAGAGGTTGTGCTGTCGCGGCACTTGGGCCGGGCCCGGCGGGCTCAGCGCTTGCGTGCCAGCGTCAGCCCGTCCGCCACGGTCAGCAGTACCGCTTCCATGCGCGCGTCCGCGGCGACATGGTCGTTGAAGGCCCGGATCGCCAGGGCCGAGCCGGTGGCCGCCCGGTCGACGACCTGGCCGCCGTAGAGGACGTTGTCCACGGCGATCAGGCCACCCGGCCGCATGCGGGGCACCAGCTCTTCCCAGTAGGCGATGTAGCCGCCCTTGTCCGCGTCGAGGTAGGCGAGGTCGAACTGCGGGCCGTCGGGCAGCGCGCGCAGGGTCTCCAGTGCGGGGGCGATGCGCAGCTGGATGCGGTCCGCGACCCCGGCGCGCTCCCAGCACTCCCGGGCGTACGCCGTCCACTCCTCCGACACGTCGCAGGCGAGCAGCGTGCCGTCCGCGGGCAGGGCCTGCGCCATCGACAGGGCCGAGAAGCCGGTGAACGTGCCCACCTCGACGATCTGCCGGGCCCCGGTCAGCCGCACCAGGAACGCCAGCAGCGGCCCCTGTTCCTGTGCCGACTGCATGCCCGCCGCGTCCGGGAACACGCGATGGGTGAGGTCGACGATGTCGCGCTGCGCGTCGTTCAGCGGCGGGTTGTGCGCGAGGACGTAGTCGTATGTCTCCGCGGTGATCGGCGTGCTCTTGGACTCGGCCACGAACTCTCCTCCTGCTCAAGGACTGCGGTCGCGGCCGGTCACCGGACGAGGGCGGCCGACCGCCCCGGCGAGACTAGCCGAGGCCGCCGAGCCCGCCGAGGAAGGCGCGGACGATCTCCTCGCCGGCGGCCACCCCGCGTGCCTCCAGCGCCGTGACATGGGGAGCACACCAGCCGGCGTCCGCCAGTTCGCCGTGTCCGGGCCGCCATCCGCGGTCGGCGGCCAGCAGCAGATCGGCGTCGAGCAGGGAGTCACCGGCCGCGAGAATCTCGGCGGCGCCCGTGCGGCGGGCCACCTCCGCGACGGCGGCGCTCTTGGTCAGCGGCTGCGGCACGGCATAGATCTTGCGACCCTGGAGCGACACCGTCCAGCCGCGCTCGGCCGCCCAGCCGGTGAGGTCCTTCACCCAGGTGTCCGGCAGCAGCGGCCGCTCCACGACGAGGTAGACGAAGAGGTCCTCGGCCACCCGCTCCTTGCGCAGCCAGGCCGGGTCGGCGGTGCCGGTGAGACGGTCGCGGACCTCGGCCAGCGGCGCGCAGTGCGCGGCGATCCGCTCGGCGACGGTGCGCTGCCAGTCCGGGTCCGACACTCCCCGTACGAGCAGATGGCCGCCGTTGGCGCAGACGGCGAACTCCGGTTCCGGGCCCGGGAGGTGGATGCGGCCGTACTGCGCGCGGGTGCGGGTGGTGGCCGGCACGAAGGTGGTGCGGGCGGCGAGTTCGGCGAGCAGCCCGGCGGCCGTCTCGGTCAGATAGGACTGCGGTGCGCGCTCGTATGTCTCGACGCACAGCAGCCGGGGGGCCTCGGCGTCGGGCACGGTGAGGCCCAGCGCGGCGGCCGAGTAGATCAGGGTGCGGTCGAGGTCGCTGGCGACGAGGGTGCGCATCAGGAGGCCACCGCCGTGCCGTCGGCTCCGGTGGCGCCGCGGGTGAAGCGGGGGTGGATCAACCCCACGCAGGTGTAGGGCAGCTGGTCGACCTCTTCGACGGGGACGCCGCGCTGCTCCGCCAGGAGGCGCACATGGGCGAGGTCGGCCCCGGCGCCGCGCCGGGCCAGGATCTTCCAGGGGACCCGGCGCAGCAGGACCCGGGTGGTCTCCCCGACACCGGGTTTGACCAGGTTGACGTCGTGGATGCCGTACTCCTCGCTGATCCGCCGGACGGCCTCCCAGCCCTCCCAGGTGGGTGTCCGGTCCGCGGCGGCCAGCTCCTTCACCTCCGCGGCGACCTCCCCGGCGACCTCGTCGAAGCGCGCGGTGACCGCGCCCAGGAAGGTGCCCGACAGATCGGCGCCGGCCAGCTCGCGGTAGAACTTCGCGCCGTGGAAGTCGTCCGGGCCCACCAGGTCGGCGCGCAGGACGGTGCGCGATATGAGGCCGGAGACGGTGGAGTTGAGGCAGGCGGAGGGGATGAGGAAGTCGTCGCGGGTGCCGTACGTCTCGACGCAGCCGCCGGGGTCGGCGAGCACCACGATCCGGGGGTCGAAGCCGGGGAAGTCGGCCAGTGCCTCGGCGAGTTCGCGGGTGATGGCGCCCTTGCCGGTCCAGCCGTCGACGAAGACGACATCGGCCGGGTCGTGCCGGTCGGCCAGCCAGCGCAGTGCCGTGGTGTCGATGCCGCGGCCGCGGACGATCGAGACGGCGTAGTGCGGCAGCTCCAGCCCGTGGGCGTGCCGGGCCCAGCGGCGCATCAGCACCCCGACGGGGGTGCCGGCGCGGGCCAGCGAGACCAGGACGGGGCGCGGGCCGCGTTCGGCGAGCACGGTCTCGGTGACGGTCCCGACGGCCCGCGCGATCCGGCCCGCCGAGGCGTCGAGCGCGCTGTGGAACAGCGCCTGGTACTCCTCGCTCGGCTGGTACTCGACGGGCAGCGACTCGGCGTAGTGGGCGCCGCCGCGCTGGATCGCCTCCTCGCGTTCCTCGGTCGGCGCCTCCAGGGTGAGGCCGGAGAGGTCCTGGAGCAGCCAGCCGACCTCGTCGGGCCCGTAGGAGGAGAAGGCGGGGCCGCGCAGCGGCTCGGGGAGGGGCATGGTTCCGGCCTCCGGTCGGGGCGCGTACGAGGGGACGACGGCGAGCAGCAGCCGGTCGGTGTGCGCGGCGAGGCGGTGCAGCAGACCGCCGTCGGCGTGCAGTTCGGGGCGGTCGCCGGACGAGTCCACGACGGCGACGATCGCGTCGAAGCGGCGCTGCGGTGCGGCGCCGGGCGCCACGTTGTAGGCGTGGCGCTCCCCCGGCCCGTCGGCGGGCCCGTCGTGGGCGGGGAAGGACAGCCGGGTGCGGATCGCGTACCCGGGGTCGTCGACGGCGAGCACCGGCGAGCGGGTGGTGGTGGAGAAGAAGACGCCCGCGCCGCCGCCGTCGGCGGGTGCGGCGTCGCCGTCCCGCGCGGTGACCAGCGCGTCCAGCGCCCCGGCGATCCGCAGCGGCGCGTACATCAGCTCCTCGTTGCCGAGGACGAGGATGCGGCGTGCACCGTCCAGCCGCCGCGCGAGCCGCTCCGCCATGGCGGGCAGTCCGGCCTCCAGCCGCGCGCGGTGCGCGGGGGTGAAGCCGTGCCGCCCGCCGTCCGGCAGACCTGCGGGCCAGCCGAGGTCGATCCGTACGGCGGGGCCGGCACCGGGCGCCGGGTCCGGGCCGCCCGCCGGGGTCCGGGCCGCGAGGGCCTCGTGCCGGGCGACGAGTTCCTGGCCGCGGGCGAGCACCTCGTCGGGGAGGCGGACGCCGCCCGCGGCCAGCGCCACCAGGTCGACGCGCGCGCCCAGCTCCGCCGCGCACCTCTCCAGCCGGTCGCGGTCCTCGCCGGAGCGCATGTCGACCAGGGCGACGACCACGTACCGCTCGCGCGGGAAGCGCGCGTGCAGCGCCCTGATGGTGTTCAGCACGGTCGTGCCGGTGGAGAACTCGTCGTCGACGAGGACCAGCGGTCCGTCCCCGGCCAGCAGCGCGTGGTCCTCGGGCAGCAGCAGGTGCGAGGTGGCGTGGCTGTGCTCCTCCTCGAAGCCGCCCACCGGCGCGACGCCCGCCACCGGCCGCCGGGTGGAGTGCAGATACGGCGCCGACTCCAAGCCGTCGGCCACCGAGTGCCCCAGGCCGGTGGCGGTCTCGGCGTAGCCCAGGACGACGGCGCGGGCGGCGGCCTCGGCGCCCAGCAGCTGCCGCACCCGCCGCCCCAGACCGACGCCGGCCCCGTGGACCACGTCCGGCCGCTGCGGCACATGCTTGCCGAGCACGTTCGACACGAGCAGATGAGCCCGCTTGGGGTTGCGCCGCAGCGCCAGCCCCAGCAGCTCGGGCAGCTCGTCCCCGCCGCTCAGCGAGACCCCGAGCCGCCCGGCGACCCATTCCCCTGTCCAGACCACGTGCCGTGTCTCCTTCGTCGTACCGTCGTGCCGTTCGCCCGTGCCGTTCGCCGCGGTCATGTCTGCGGCACGCTCGCCGTCAGCAGTTCCACGAACCCGACGCCCTCCGCCGCGACCCCGAACGCCTCGGCGCGCAGCAGGGTCCGCTCCGCCCAGGCGCGGTGCGGTTTCACCTCGTTCATCTTGTTCGTGTAGGCCGAGCGCAGGACCCCGCCGTCGCCCCGCTCGGGCCGGAGGATGTCGACCGCGTCGCTGAACTCCTCGTGGCTGACGACCGAGAGGGCGTGCACGGGGGCGACGTGCGAGGGGTGGATGCAGGTCTTGCCCTGGAGGCCGTTGGCGCGGTCGAGTTCGATCTCGCGCAGCAGCCCGTCCATGTCGTGCTCGATCAGGGCGGTCCGCAGCTCCTCGGCGTGCCCGAGGAACGGGCTGCGCCGCAGCTGCGGCTTGAACATCCGCTCGTGCAGCCGGAAGTACTCCCACACCGGGCCGGTGACCGTGAAGCCGCTGCCGTCCGCCCGGCCCAGCACATTGACCACATCGGAGATCACGGACGCGACGATCCGGACGTCGTAGGCGGTCATGTCGGGCGCCCGGCGCAGCCCGTAGGCGGAGCAGAAGTCGGTGACGCCGAGGCGCAGGGCGAGCACCCGGTCACGGTATTTGTCGACGGTCCGGGCGATGCCGCACAGCGTCTCGGTGCGGCTCTCCAGATGCAGCAGCTGCGGGGATTCCAGCACCGGCATCGCGAACAGCCGCCGGTCGCTCGCGGACTCGGCCGCGGTCAGCGCCTCCAGGAACGGGACGCCGCTTTCCTCGGTGAATTTCGGAAGTACAAATCCAGACAGCCTGTGTACGGCGGCTCCCATCCGCCGTACCAGGTCCGGTATCTGTGCGGGGGTGCGGACCCGTATGAACAGCAGCGGAAGGCACTCGCCCGCGGCGGCCGCGGCGTCGAGCAGCGCGAGCTGGCGGACCAGGTTCTCCTCGCCGGCCTCGACGTCCGCGTCCCCTATGGAGTCCTCCAGGCACAGCACCATGGACAGCACGCCGCGCCCGGCCTGCTTGAGGACGTCGGCGGCGAGCTGCGGGCGGGTGGCGGGGCTGTAGAGGGTGGCGCCCAGGGCGACCGCGAGCGTGCGGGCCGGGGAATCGGCGGTGAACTCCACCGGCTCCTGATGGAACAGCGCCTTCCGGATGTCGGGCGCAAGGTACCCAAAATGCTGCATATGACTCCCCGTATACCTGCGGGATCCGGGCCCCCCGCGTGTCTCGCTGTCTGGATCCAGCCGGTAATCGTACGTGCGTGGGGGTGTGGATGGTTCCCGCGTGCGTGAAAATCACGTAACCCCCGCGGGGCGCCCAAGTGTCCGCCGCCCGTGCCGGTGCGCGGCTCGCGGGGCCCCCGCGTTGTCCCCGCGAGCTGAGGGAAGGCAGGATTGCGGCATGACGCACGCGATGCTGAAAGGGTCGAACGTACCCCTCGATGCCACGGCGGTCCGGGCCGTCCTGCGCTGGACGCCCGGCGCCGGTGTGCCCGATGTCGATGCCTCGGCCCTGCTGGTGGGCCCCGGCGGACGCGTGCGCTCCGACGAGGACTTCGTGTTCTACAACCAGCCCCGCCACCCCAGCGGCCTGGTGCGGCATCTGCCCAAGACGCAGGTCGACGAGGCGCTGACCGACACCCTCGAAGCGGATCTGGCCGCGCTGGACCCCTCGGTGGACCGGGTCGTCCTGGCCGCGTCCTCGGACGGCGGACCGTTCGCGGGCGTGACGGATCTGCGGGTCCTGCTGTACGACGCGGCGGCGGCCGACGGCGAGCCGATCGCGGTCTTCGACGTGGTGCCCGAGACCGGCGACGAGACGGCCCTGATCTGCGGGGAGTTGTACCGCCGCGGCGAGGCCTGGAAGTTCCGCGCCCTGGGGCAGGGGTACGCCAGCGGGCTGGTCGGCCTGGCGACCGAGTTCGGGATCTCGGTGGAGGACGGCGAGCCGGACGGCATGGACTCCGGTGCGCCGGAGGCGTCGCAGCCGCCCGGCGCGAAGCCCGCGGCCGAGGACCCGGCCCCCGCGGACGGCCCCGCCGCCTCGCCCGTGACCCCGCCGCCCAGCACCTGGCCCGAGCAGTCCTCGGGCGGGCCGTCCGCGGCGGATCCGCAGGGCGGCGCGGCGGCCGACCCCGATGCGGTCACCCAGCATGTACCGGACGGCATGCCGGAGCCGTTCTCGTCCGCACCGCTGCCGCCGGCCGGCGCCCCGGCGGCCGCTGCCGCACCCACGGGCGGCGGCCACGGCTACCCGCAGAACGTGCCGCCCCCGCCGGCCCAGCCCCCGGCCCAACCCGCGTACGGCTACCCGGGTCCGCCGCCGCAGTACCAGCCGCAGGCGCCGACCGGCTACGGCTTCCCGCCCGCGCCGCCGGCCGGGACGTACGGCTATCCGGTGCCGCCGCAGCAGCAGCCCTTCGTGCCGGACCCGTCCTTCGTCCTGCCGCCGCAGGGCCCGCAGTTCCAGCGCCGTTAGCGGCGGCGCGGCGGGCCGCCGCACCGCGGTGGGCCCGCCGCGCCTCGCTCCGCGGGGGCGGCTCACACCTTCGACTTGTAGCCCCGTCCCCACTGCAGGCCCCAGCCGTACAGCCGGTCGAGCTCCGCCTGGAAGCCGTAGACGTACTTCACCTCGCGGCGCACCGTCAGCTCGCCCTTGACGTTCTCCAGCATGAAGACGGCGCAGGAGCGGGCCTGCGGCGCGCGCTCGTCCAGCTTGAGTTCCACCCGTGGTCCGCTGCTCGGGTAGAGCGTCACGACGGCGTGCGTACGGTCGAACGCCGGGGTGCCGTCGTAGATGTAGACGAAGATCAGCATCCGCTTGATCTCGTCGCGGTGGTCCAGGTTGATGTAGAGCGTCTCGCCGGACCCCGAACCGAAGCGGTCGTCGCCGCTGAGCTTCACGAAGGGCGCGCCGTTGAGGTCGCCGAGGAAGTTGCCCAGCGGCTGCACCACGCCCTTGGTGCCGTCCTGGAGCTCGTAGAGACAGGCCAGGTCCAGGTCGACGTTGACCACGGCCGGCCCCTGCGCCTGCACGACCTCCGGCTTGAACAGCTTCCCCGGATGCCGCAGCAGCCCGCCCCTGCCGTGCCCGCTCCGCTCGTGCAGATCGGAGGTGCGCATCTGCCAGTGCAGATTGACCCGCAGATGCCCGCTGGCCGCCCCCTGCTTGGTCAGTGAGACGACCGGATTCCGCTTCGTCAGCTCGACGACATACGACGCGCCGCCGCTGTCGAAGTCGAACTTCGCAGCGCCACCGCGCCGCAGATTCTCCAGGAACGACACGTTGCCCCACCCCATTGCTCGGCCCCGACGAACGGGGCGGCCCGAGGTCTGCACCCCAGGCCGCCCCGCAGAGAGCGTTCCTCAATCAGCGCCGCGTCACACTCCGGAGGTGACTTCCGACGACTTTCCCGAGGAGTCCCCCGGCTTGCCCTCCCGCCGGTTGCGGACCACGGACGAGGCGAACGAGAGGCCGATCAGCACGATGCCCACCAGGCCGGTGATGACCTCGTTGATCTCGTACTTGATCGTGATGAGCAGGATGACGGCCAGCGCGCCGATGGCGTAGTGCGCCCCGTGCTCCAGGTAGACGTAGTCGTCCAGGGTCCCCTTGCGGACCAGGAAGACCGTCAGCGAGCGGATGTACATCGCCCCGATGCCCAGGCCCAGCGCCATCATGAAGATGTCGTTGGTGATGGCGAAGGCGCCGATGACGCCGTCGAAGGAGAAGGACGCGTCGATGACCTCGAGGTAGAGGAACATGAAGAACGCTGCCTTGCCGGCCAGCCCCACGGCCGCGCCGGTCCCGTTCCGCGCGGGCGCCGCCGGCTGACCGTCCTCTTCGTCGTCGTCCTCCTCCAGCTTGTCCTCGAAGTATCCGGAGATCCCGGCGACGACGAGATACGTGAGGAGGCCCGCGACGCCCGCCAGCAGGACCGTGGCGCTCTTGTCACCGGCGCCGTGCGCCGCGGCGGTGGCCACGGTCATCGAGGTCACCAGCAGGACGACCAGGGCGATGATGACGGACAGCATGTCGAGCTTGCCCATCTTGGCCATGGGCTTTTCGATCCAGGACAGCCATTTGTAGTCGCGCTCCTCGAATATGAAGTCGAGGAAGATCATCAGCAGGAAGATCCCGCCGAAGGCCGCGATGGCCGGATGGGCGCTGGTGACCAGGTGTTCGTAGCGCGTCTTGTCATTGATGGCGAGATTGACCGCCTCGATCGGCCCCAGCTTCGCGGTGATCGCGACAATGACGACCGGGAACACCAGCCGCATGCCGAACACCGCGATGAGGATGCCGACGGTAAGGAAGATCTTCTGCCAGAACGCGTTCATCTTGCGCAGGATGCCCGCGTTGATGACGGCGTTGTCGAACGAGAGCGAGATCTCCAGGATGGACAGGATCCCGACGATCGCGAGCCCCTGCCACCCCCAGAGCACGCCGGCCAAGGCGAGGCCGGCCGCCGTGATGGCGAACGACCAGCCAAAGGTTTTCAGGAGCACTGCCTACCCAATCCTTCGCTGTGTGGGTCCCCCGCGCGCAGTGCGCGGCGCTTTACGAAACGTTGACCCCGAAGTCTAGAGCGATGCCCCGCAGACCCGACGCGTACCCCTGACCCACTGCCCGGAACTTCCATTCGCCGTTGTAGCGATACACCTCGCCGAAGATCATCGCCGTTTCGCCGGAGGCGTCTTCACTGAGGTCGTAGCGGGCGAGTTCGCTGCCGTCGGACTGATTGACGACGCGAATGAAAGCGTTGCTGACTTGGCCGAAACTCTGGCCGCGCGCCTCGGCGTCATGGATCGAGACCGGAAAAACGATCTTGTCGACCCGCTCGGGCACCTGCGTGAGATCGACCAGGACCGACTCGTCGTCGCCTTCACCGTCGCCGGTGAGGTTGTCCCCCGTGTGTTCGACGGAGCCTTCGGGGCTCTTGAGGTTGTTGTAGAAGACGAAGTATTCGTCCCCCAGCACCCGGCCCGACTGGCACAGCAGTGCGCTGGCGTCGAGATCGAAGGGTGCTCCGGTCGTGGACCGCGCGTCCCAGCCCAGGCCGACCATGATCTGCGTGAGATCCGGCGCGGCCTTGGACAGCGAGACATTGCCCCCCTTGGCAAGCGTGACGCTCATCGTTCGCTTCCTCCCCGATGTCGGTGCGGCCGCGCCCGGGCGCGGCCGCATCCCTTTCCTGCCCTTCGAGCGCGTCCGGCGCCGCACTCCCCGGACGGGGGTGTACGGCGCCGGAGGCGGTCATTCCTGTCCCGGGCGGCCACCGCGCGGGCGCCGCCCTGCCGGACGTCGGCGATCAGCTCGCGGCCGCCGCCGCTCAGACGTTGACGCCGAAGTCCTGCGCGATGCCGCGCAGACCCGAGGCATAGCCCTGCCCGATGGCCCGGAACTTCCACTCCGCGCCGTTGCGGTACAGCTCGCCGAAGACCATGGCGGTCTCGGTCGAGGCGTCCTCGCTCAGGTCGTAGCGCGCCAGCTCGTTGTTGTCGGCCTGGTTGACCACCCGGATGAAGGCGTTGCGGACCTGGCCGAAGCTCTGCTGGCGGGTCTCGGCGTCGTAGATCGACACCGGGAAGACGATCTTGTCGACATCGGCGGGGACGGCGGCCAGATTCACCTTGATCTGCTCGTCGTCGCCCTCACCCTCACCGGTGATGTTGTCGCCGGTGTGCTCGACCGAACCGTCCGGGCTCTTCAGGTTGTTGAAGAACACGAAGTTCTGGTCGTTGCCGACCTTGCCCTGGTCGTTCGTCAGCAGGGCGCTGGCGTCCAGGTCGAAGTCCGTACCGGTGGTGGTACGCGCGTCCCAGCCCAGACCGACGACGACGGCGGTCAGATTGGGGGCTTCCTTCGTCAGCGAGACGTTGCCGCCCTTGCTGAGGCTGACTCCCACGAGTCCTCCCAAAGATTCGAGGGGTACGTAAAGATTTGCGCCCCCATCGTGCATGGCATCGGATCAACGAATTGATCCTAGTGACCGGTTCCCGCCGATTGCAGATATCGCACCCGGATCCGTGCGGATGTCCGCCCGGTGGGCGCACCGGCGCCGTGGGAGAGGCGGCTCAGAGGGTGCCGAGCGCCTTGACGTAGTCGTTGAGGTCACGGGCGTCGGGCAGGCCGTTGACGACCGTCCAGCGCACCACGCCCTCCTTGTCGATGATGAACGTGCCGCGCACCGCGCAGCCCTTCTCCTCGTCGAAGACGCCGTATGCCCGCGAGGCCTCGCCGTGCGGCCAGAAGTCCGACAGCAGCGGGTACTCCAGCCCCTCCTGCTCCGCGAAGACGCGCAGCGAGAACGGGGAGTCGTTGGAGACGGCCAGCAGCTGGACGTCGTCGTTGACGAACGTCGGCAGCTCGTCGCGGAGCGCGCACAGCTCACCGGTGCACACGCCGGTGAAGGCGAAGGGGTAGAAGAGGAGGACGACGGCCTTCTCGCCGCGGAAGTCGGAGAGCCTGACCAGCTCGCCGTGCTGGTTCTTCAGCTCGAAATCCGGAGCCTTCGTGCCGACCTCGATCGCCATGGGTGCTTCCCTTCCGCTCACTGTCAACAGGACGCGACCAACCCTACGCGCCGTGGTTCACCACCGGGGAACACGCCGTGAACAGGGCCGAGCCCCCTCCGCAACAGGCGGAGGGGGCTCGGCGGGGACGTCGGGGCGGTGCGGCTCAGCGCTTGCCGGCCTTGGGTGTCACCAGTCGGCTGCCGGCCCAGTCCTTGCCCGCGTTGATGCTCTTGGTCTGGGACAGACCCGCGGTCTGCGCGGCCTCATTGATGTCGCTCGGCTCGACGTAGCCGTCCCGGCCGGTCTTCGGGGTCAGCAGCCAGATCTGCCCGCCCTCGTCGATCAGCCCGATGGCGTCCACCAGCGCGTCCGTGAGGTCGCCGTCCTCGTCGCGGAACCACAGCAGCACGACGTCGCAGACGTCGTCGTAGTCCTCGTCGACGAGATCCTGGCCGATCACGGTCTCAATGCCTTCGCGGAGATCCTGATCGACGTCGTCGTCGTATCCGATCTCCTGGACCACCTGTCCGGGCTCGAACCCCAGCCTGGCGGCAGGGTTGGTCCGCTCCTCCGCGTGGTCCGCGGTCGCGCTCACGGATTGCCTCCTGTCATGTTTCGGAAATGCTCGGGGACCCCGCGCGTGCGCGGAGCATTGGGCGTAGTCCACACGGGCCGGGCGGATCGCGCAAGTACCCGGCGATCCAGACCGCCGAAACGGTGACGTTTGGCGGCGTCTCGCCGCAACCACGACCCCGGCGGGACAAGCCGAAGTGATTCACACCACAGCATTCTGCCGGGTTTGTCGGGTACTCGCGCGAGACTGGTCCCTTCGGGGGGCTCCGGCCGGCTGTGGATCTCATTTCGGGGTCCGGACGTCCGTACGCGAAGCACTTTCGACATGAGCGTATGGTTGCGATTTGGCCGACCCGAGAAATCGGCCTTTTCAGCGCCATCTCTCTACGGATGGGTTACCCATCAGTAGAGGTGACGTATCCCTGTGGCTCGGTACACGATGGAGACGGCGCGACACCAAGGCAGAGACAGCATTCGTCCCGTGCACAGCATCCACATCCTGCACAGCGCGGCACGAACCGAACACGAAGGAACAGCGTGGCTTCCGGATCCGATCGAAACCCGATCATCATTGGCGGCCTTCCCAGCCAGGTCCCGGACTTCGATCCCGAAGAGACCCAGGAATGGCTCGACTCGCTCGACGCAGCCGTCGACGAGCGCGGCCGGGAACGTGCCCGCTACCTCATGCTCCGCCTGATCGAGCGCGCCCGCGAGAAGCGTGTGGCCGTGCCCGAGATGCGCAGCACGGACTACGTGAACACCATCGCGACCAAGGACGAGCCGTTCTTCCCCGGCAACGAGGAGATCGAGCGCAAGGTCCTGAACGCGACCCGGTGGAACGCCGCCGTCATGGTCTCGCGCGCCCAGCGTCCGGGCATCGGCGTCGGCGGCCACATCGCCACCTTCGCCTCCTCCGCTTCCCTCTACGACGTGGGCTTCAACCACTTCTTCCGGGGCAAGGACGAGGGCGACGGCGGCGACCAGATCTTCTTCCAGGGCCACGCCTCGCCCGGTGTCTACGCCCGTGCGTTCCTCCTGGACCGACTGTCCGAGGCGCAGCTCGACGCCTTCCGGCAGGAGAAGTCCAAGGCCCCCCACGGCCTGTCCAGCTACCCGCACCCGCGGCTGATGCCGGACTTCTGGGAGTTCCCGACCGTCTCGATGGGCCTGGGCCCGCTCGGCGCGATCTACCAGGCGCGGATGAATCGCTACATGGAGGCCCGCGGCATCGCCGACACCTCCAAGTCGCACGTCTGGGCCTACCTCGGCGACGGCGAGATGGACGAGCCCGAGTCGCTCGGCCAGCTGTCCATCGCCGCCCGTGAGGGCCTGGACAACCTGACCTTCGTCGTCAACTGCAACCTCCAACGCCTCGACGGCCCGGTCCGCGGCAACGGCAAGATCATGCAGGAGCTGGAGTCGCAGTTCCGCGGCGCCGGCTGGAACGTCATCAAGCTGGTGTGGGACCGCAGCTGGGACCCGCTGCTCGCGCAGGACCGCGACGGCATCCTGGTCAACCGGCTCAACAGCACGCCCGACGGTCAGTTCCAGACGTACGCCACCGAGACCGGTGCGTACATCCGCGAGCACTTCTTCGGCGACGACCAGCGGCTGCGCGCCATGGTCGAGAGCATGACCGACGACCAGATCCTGCACCTGGGCCGCGGCGGTCACGACCACAAGAAGATCTACGCGGCGTATGCGGCGGCCAAGGCCCACAAGGGCCAGCCGACGGTGATCCTCGCGCAGACCGTCAAGGGCTGGACGCTCGGCCCGAACTTCGAGGGGCGCAACGCGACCCACCAGATGAAGAAGCTGACGGTCGAGGACCTCAAGGGCTTCCGTGACCGGCTGCACCTGCCGATCCCGGACAAGGCTCTGGAGGACGGCGCGCCGCCGTACTACCACCCGGGCCGGGACTCCGAAGAGATCCAGTACATGCACGACCGCCGCAAGGGCCTGGGCGGGTATGTCCCCACCCGCGTCGTGCGGGCCGAGCCGCTGCCGCTGCCGGACGACAAGGCCTACGCGGGTGCCATGAAGGGCTCGGGCCAGCAGAAGATCGCCACGACGATGGCGTTCGTGCGGGTCCTGAAGGACCTGATGCGGGACAAGGAGATCGGCAAGCGGTTCGTGCCGATCGCGCCCGACGAGTACCGCACCTTCGGCATGGACGCGTTCTTCCCGTCGGCCAAGATCTACAACCCGCTGGGCCAGCAGTACGAGTCGGTCGACCGCGAGCTGCTCCTCGCCTACAAGGAGTCGCCGACCGGGCAGATGCTGCACGACGGCATCACCGAGGCGGGCTGCACGGCCTCGCTGATCGCGGCGGGCTCCGCCTATGCCACGCACGGCGAGCCGCTGATCCCGGTCTACGTCTTCTACTCGATGTTCGGGTTCCAGCGCACCGGTGACCAGTTCTGGCAGATGGCCGACCAGCTCGCGCGCGGCTTCGTGCTCGGCGCCACCGCCGGCCGTACGACGCTGACCGGTGAGGGTCTCCAGCACGCCGACGGCCACTCCCAGCTGCTGGCCTCGACGAACCCGGCCTGTGTCGCCTACGACCCGGCCTACGGCTACGAGATCGCGCACATCGTCAAGGACGGTCTGCGCCGGATGTACGGCGAGAACGCCGAGGACATCTTCTACTACCTCACCGTCTACAACGAGCCGATCCAGCACCCGGCGGAGCCGGCCGACGTCGATGTCGAAGGCATCCTCAAGGGCCTGCACCGCGTCAAGGCGGCCGAGAAGGGTCAGCACGCCGCCCGGATCCTCGCCTCGGGTGTCGCCGTGCCGTGGGCGATCGAGGCACAGCAGATCCTCGCGGACGAGTGGGACGTCAGGGCCGATGTCTGGTCGGCGACGTCCTGGAACGAGCTGCGCCGCGACGCGGTGGAGATCGAGGAGCACAACCTCCTGCACCCGGAGGAGGAGCAGCGCGTCCCGTACGTGACGCAGAAGCTCCAGGGCGCCGACGGTCCCACCCTCGCGGTCTCGGACTGGATGCGTGCGGTGCCCGACCAGATCGCGCGCTGGGTTCCCGGCACGTACCAGTCGCTGGGCGCCGACGGCTTCGGCTTCGCGGACACCCGCGGCGCGGCCCGTCGCTTCTTCCACATCGACGCGCAGTCCATCGTCCTGGGTGTGCTCACCGAGCTCGCCAAGGAGGGCAAGGTCGACCGGTCGCTGCTGAAGCAGGCGATCGACCGCTACCAGCTCCTGGACGTCTCGGCCGCCGACGCGGGTGAGGCCGGCGGCGACGCCTGACCTCACCGCGGCAGGCCGCCGCAGCGTGCTCCCCGCGCCCCCCGACCGGCGTCCTTCGCCGGTCGGGGGGCGCGGTGCCGTACGGCGGGCGGTGAGGGTGCGCGGGGGCTGCCCGGGCAGGCGGTTCAGCGCTCCCATACCTTGAACGCCCTTACCTGATAAGGGGATCGGGGCACCCAGGTGCCGCCGCCCGGATAGGTGTTGTATTCGCCGGTCTCGTCGCACTTCGCGCTCTGGTAGGTGGTGACCGGCCGCCCGGTGCGGTTGGCGAGCGCCGCGGCGGTGCTGCCCTCGGGCAGCGGGACGCAGCTCTCGATGTCGATGTCGGACAGCTCGTAGGTCCGCCGCTTGCCGCGGAAGTCGGCTGCCGGCCAGACGCAGAACTGGCCGGCGGCGCAGTCCCCCGAGGCGGCGCCCCGGCCGGCGGTGGCCGCTCGCGCGGCCGGGGTGCCGGCGGCGGGCGGCAGGGCGAGCACGGCGGCCAGCGCGGTGAGGCCGGTCAGCAGAGCGGTGGTGCGGGACGTGCGCAGACGCGGTCGCATTGGGAATCTCCCCCGTGGAGTAGGCGATGTGCAGGGTCGCGGCGGGCCGGATGCCCGCGGCGGGTTCTTCGGCATCGAGCTTCGCGAGGCGGCGGCGCGGCTGCCAAGGCCGTGGCGGCCGTCCCACCCGGATCAGGTATGTGGACGAGCGGATCGGTCCGGAGCGGGCCGCCGGTGCGCGGTGTTGACGCGGGACGGGGCGGCGGACGCCGATCGCGGAAACCGTTCTCCCCGGTGCGCACCGGGCGCCCGCGCGGACATGCGCCACCAGGAGGACCGCAGGCGGGGCGCGGGTTCCCACGCCGGCTCATCCGGATGAGGGATTCCGCGCCACGGCCGGGGCCAACTCCCGCAGGCGGTACGGCGGAAGGGGCGGACGGCGGCCCCGTACGGCGGGTTGACGCGGACTGCTGACGTCCGGCGGGTGCGCGGGGCCCGGGCCCGTCGGCCACCGCGCCCGGCAACCGCCCGGCCGCCGCGCCCGACGGCCACCGCGCCGGCGCGCTCCGGATCCGGCTCCGTCGACTCCCTCACCCCGCCCCGCCCCACCCCACCCCACACCGCTCGCTCTCCCCCTCCCCCGGCACGCAAAAGGCGCGCGTCCGGTCCGGGAAGATCCCGGACCGGACGCGCGCCGGAGTGCTGCGGGGGCGGTCAGGTGCCGCCGGGCCGTGCGACCGGTCGTCGCAGGGCCGGGCGGGCGTCAGATGTGGCCGACGCCGGCACCCGCCTCGGCATTGGCGCCGCGCTTGGTGAAGAAGGCGACGAAGGCCGCGACGACGGCCACCCCGCAGGCGACCGTGAAGGCCAGGCCCATGCCGGAGACGAAGGTGTCGTGGGCGACGGAGGTGATCTTCTCGGCGAGCTGCGGCGGGGTGCCCTTGGGGACCGGCGCGTACCCGGCCGAGACCGCGTCGGACAGCTGGGACGCCTGGGCGGGCGGCGCCGGCGGAAGGCCCGCCGCATGCCACGCGCCGGGGAGCTTGTCGTCCACCCGGGAGGACATGACCGCGCCGAGCACGGCCGTGCCGAGGCTGCCGCCGACCTGCATCGCGGCCTGCTGGAGGCCGCCGGCGACACCGGAGAGCTCCAGCGGGGCGTTGCCGACGATGACCTCGGTGGCACCGACCATGACGGGCGCGAGGCCCAGGCCCAGCAGCGCGAACCAGAGGGACATCGGGCCGGTGCCGCTGTCGGTGTCCAGGCCGGACATGCCGTACATCGCGACGGCGGTGAGGACCATGCCGCCGACCAGCGGCAGGCGCGGGCCGAGCTTGGTGATCAGGGCACCGGCGAGCGGCGAGCCGACGATCATCATGCCGGTGAGCGGCAGGAGGTGCAGACCGCTGTCCACCGGGGTCATGCCGTGCACGTTCTGGAGGTAGAACGTCACGAAGAACAGGCCGCCCATGAAGGCGAAGGCCATGAGCACCATCAGGACCGTGCCGGCGGTCAGCGGCAGCGAGCGGAACATCCGCAGCGGGATGAGCGGTTCGCGGACCCTGGTCTCCAGAACGGCGAACAGGGTGAAGAGGACCACGGAGCCGATCAGGAAGCCCCAGGTCTTCATGTCGCCCCAGCCCCATTCCGACGCCTTGATCAGCGGCCAGATGAGGCAGAACATCGCGCCGGAGAGCAGCACGATGCCCGGGACGTCGAACGAGCGCGGGGCGTTCTCGGCGCGGTGGTCCTTGAGGATCACCAGGCCCAGGACCAGGGCCAGCACGCCGACCGGGACGTTGATGAAGAAGACGGACTGCCAGTTGACGTGCTCGACCAGCAGTCCGCCGACTATCGGGCCGCCGGCGGTGGAGGCGCCGATGACCATGCCCCAGATGCCGATGGCCATGTTGAGCTTCTCGGCCGGGAAGGTGGCGCGCAGCAGGCCCAGCGCGGCGGGCATGAGCAGGGCGCCGAACAGGCCCTGCAGCACGCGGAAGGTGATGACCAGCGAGACCTCGTGGGAGAACCCGATGGCACCGGAGGCGGCGGCGAAGCCGAGGATGCCGATGAGGAAGGTCTGGCGGTGGCCGAAGCGGTCACCGAGCTTGCCCGCGGTGATCAGCGAGACGGCCAGGGCGAGCATGTAGCCGTTGGTGATCCACTGGACGTCGGCCAGCGAGGCGCCGAGGTCCTGCTTGATGGCCGGGTTGGCGATGGCGACGATGGTGCCGTCGAGGGCGACCATCATGACGCCGATGGCCACGGAGAAGAGGGTCAGCCACGGATGGCCTCGCAGCCCCTTGGGGGGCTCCGGTACGGGAAGTTCCGGCGCGGCGTGGGCAACCGGGGTCTGAGAGCTCATACCGAGGAGGCTAATGTCAGCCACTGACAGTTGACAAAGCAATTCATCAGTCGGTGACTGTCACCTCGCTCACAGGTACCCTGAGCAGCGAGAACACCAGAGAAAGGCGGCGCTTGGATGGCCACCTCGACGCCGCATCCGGCACCCGCGGGCGGCCTGCGGGAACGCAAGAAGCAGCGCACCCACGACGCCCTGATCCGGGCGGCGCTGGAGCTGTTCACCGAGCAGGGGTACGAGGCGACGACCGTCGACGAGATCGCGGAGGCGGTGGACGTCTCCCAGCGGACGTTCTTCCGCTACTTCGCGAACAAGGAGGACGTCACCTTCGCCGTCCAGGGGATGGTCGAGGCCCGCTTCCTCGACGAGCTGAGGGCCCGGCCCGCGGCGGAGGCCCCGCTCACCGCCCTGCGCCACACGGTGGCGGTCGCCTGGGACGGCATCGGCACCGCCATCGCGTCGGTGATCCCGGTGGAGCTGTACATGCGCACCTACCGGATGATCGAGTCGACGCCGGCGCTGGTCGCCGTCCTGCTGCGGCGCTCCGCGGAGCTGGAGGAGCAGATGGCGCGCCTGGTCGCCCGGCGCGAGGGCCTGGACGTGGACGCCGATCCGCGGCCGCGGGTGCTGGTGGCCATGTTCAGCGGGGTGATGCGGGCCGCGGGCAAGGTCTGGAGCGTGGGCGAGGACTGCAGCGTCGACGCGATCCGCGAGTTGACCATGTCCTATCTGGATCACATCGGGCCGGCGATCGAGGGGAACTGGCGGACGCGGTGAGCGCGGCCGGCAGCGACTGGAGTCCCCCGGGCGAACACCGCGACCCCGCCCACTCCCCGTAACTGCCGTCCCGCGCTGCGCGATCGGTGGCGGTGCCCCCTGAGACCACCCCTGCACGACTGAGCACCGAAAACGGACGACGGGTGTCCGGTTTGGTCGAAATACCCACCGTGAAACGTGAGATCACTCACGGCCACCACAGGCATGCTTCCGCTTCTCCTAGGGTGGCTCGCGGTGACTTCCTTCCCGGGCCTCGGCCCCTCCTCCGGTTTCCTTCAGTCCACCGCCTTGCGCACCGCACTCGCCCTGGTGGTGGTGTTCGTGATGCTTGCGATGACCGGCTGGACCGCCGTGAGAGGCACCAAGGACGACGCCAACCCCCTGGCCACCGCCAAGGCCGCCTGGAAGCACGCCACCTTCCTGGGGCGCCCGCTGCCCGACCCCAACGGCTCGCCGTCCGCGGTCCGGGCCTTCTTCGCCCCGCTCAGCCGGGCCGAGAAGCAGCAGCTCGCCACCCGCTATCCGCTGGTCGTCGGCAATATGGGCGGCGCCCCCGCGCAGCTGCGCTACCGCGCCAACCGGATGGCCATCGACGACGCCCGCGCGGTCGAGAAACGCCGGATGGGCGACCACCGGCTCACCCCCGTCGGCCGCCAGGAGGCGGGCCGGCTGATGCACCGCCTCGAATCGCTGATGACCCCCGGCCGGCAGATCCTGGCCTTCGACCCGGCCGACGGCGGACGGGCCGCCGAGGTCTTCGGAAACCTCACGAAGGCGGACCGGGTCTCGGTCGTGGTGCCCGGCGTGGACACCAACCTGTCGACCTTCGAGCGCACCGCGCGGGCCACCGCCGCCCCCGTCGGCATGGCGCGCGCCCTCTACGGCGCCGAGCGGTCGGCCCGCCCGAGCGCCCGTACGGCCGTGATCGCCTGGGCCGACTACACCTCGCCGTCCGGCCTCGGGGTCGAGGCCGCCACCGGGCAGCTGGCCGAGGCCGGCGCGGTGCGGCTGCGCGCCCTGGTGGACGCGCTGCCGTCGGCCGACTCGGTCTCGCTGTTCTGCCACAGCTACGGCTCCGTGGTGTGCGGTGTCGCGGCCCGCACCCTGCCCTCGAACGTCAAGGACATCGCGGTGGCGGGCAGCCCGGGCATGCGGGCCGGCAGCCTCGCCGGGCTGGGCACCCGGGCCCGGGTCTGGGCGATGCGGGACTCCGACGACTGGATCCAGGACGTGCCGAACCTGGAGGTCGGCGGGCTCGGCCACGGCGCGGACCCGGTCGATCCGGCCTTCGGCGCGCGGGTCCTGTCGGCCGACGGGGCCGTCGGGCACGCCGGCTACTTCGCGCCCGGCACCCGCAGCCTGAAGAACTTCGCACTGGTCGGTGTCGGCGACACCGGCACCGTCGACTGCGCGTCCGCCGACCCGCAGTGCGCCACCGCCACGGCCTGAGCGGGCCACGGCAGCACGGACCGGCGGCCGCGGGTACGGCCCGGCGCCCGGGGACGGGCCGTACCCGCGGGAACCGCGCCCGGCGCGGGCCACGTCCATGAGGCGGGCAGGAGCGGGCGGGGTGACGCGCGTAGCTCCGGTGGCACCCTTGAGCTGTCGGGAAGGGGGACGGGCGGGCAACCGCCCGCATACGATGAGCCACATGGGTGATGTGCTGGCCGGTTTTCACGCCGTCTGGGAGTTCGACGCGGACTCCGTACTCATCCGCTTCGAACGGGGGATCCGCAGGCCGAAGCTGTTCCAGGCGCTCGGCGAGCGACGCATTCCGTACGAGGCGCTGAGCGCTGTCGAGGTGAGCGAGGGCAGACGGGGCACGGTGGTGCTGCACGCCGTGCCGCGGCAGGGCGCCGATCCGCTGATGGAGGCGGCGGACGGGCAGCTCAAGGAGGACTGCGATCCGTACCGGCTGGTGCTGCCGGCCGGGCGCGCGACCCTGGCCGAGTTCTACGCCGACGAGCTGCGCACGGTGCTCGGGCCCGATGCGAAGGAGCCCGCCGACCGCCATCTGGTGGCCGCGCCGGAGCCGCCGCTGCACTTCAAGGCCTATGACGGCAAGGCCTCCTTCGACGGCCGCTCGGTCGCCTTCCGCTGGTTCTGGACCGGCGCCTCCTCCGCGAAGTGGAAGAGCGGCGACCAGACCTTCCCCGTAGGGGAGTTGGCCGGTGTCGAGTGGCGGTCGCCGGAGATCCTCCACGGCTATCTGCGGCTGCTGGCGCGCGGTGCCCGCGACGCCGCGGCCGACGAGGCGGACCAGGATCCGGCCGCCGTGGTGTTCGGGCCGGGCTACGGCCCGGTGCACGAGTCGCTGCCGTTCGCGGCCTCGGTGCTGCAGGCCGTGCGCGCCGCCGATCCGGCGCTGGAGACGCCGGACGGCGAGCCGGTGCGCCGCCGGACCGGGGACGCCCGGCGGGATCCGGCGGACATCGCGGACCGCATCCGGCACCTCGGTGAGCTGCACGGGGCCGGTCTGCTGACCGACGACGAGTTCAGCACGAAGAAGGCCGAGCTGCTGGCGGAGCTCTAGGGCTGCCCGCCGGTCTGCCCCGCGCCCTTCCGGAGCGCGGGCTCCTCCCTGGGTACTGCCGCAAGTCCGGCCCCAGGGAGGACGCCGGGGCCGCCGCGGTCCGCTTACCGTGAGGGCGCCATGACCGAAACCCCTCCCCCACCGCCTCCCGCCTCCCCTCGCCGCTCCGCGCCCGCGCGGGCCGGGTACCGGGCGCTGCGTGCCGTACGCCAGGCGCGGCGGCTGCTCGCCGTCGAACTCGGCACCCCGACCGCGCCCGGCACCCCGCTGCTCGGCACGGTCCGCAACCTCTGGCTGCGCCGGCTGCCGTACGGCGTCGCGTTCGCGTTCGCGGTGTCCCTGCTGCCCGTGACCATCGCCGTCCTCTCCCACGACTACGACATGGCCGGCGGCATGGCCGGCGCGCTGGCCACCGCGCAGGCCGCCCCCCTGCTCCTCGCGGTGACCCGGCCGCTCCAGGCCTGGTGGGTGATCTTCGCGGCGGATCTGATCTGCGCGCAGGCGCTCTCGCTGCTCGACGGCACGGTGGGCCGCCCCTGGCCCTGGCCGCCCCCGGTGATCGTCGGCTACCTGGCGCTGATGCTGGCGCTGTCGCTGCGTGAGCGCCGCCGCACCCTGATCGCCGTGTGGCTGGCGACCGGTGCGGCCGGGGTCGTCTCCGACATCGCCGCGCCCGACGGGATCCAGAGCACCTGGGTGCTGCTGTTCGTCCTGTCCGGTGTGGTGCTGATGATGGGCGCCATACTGCGGGAACGGGGCGACGCGCAGCGGAAGTTGATCGAGCAGGAGACCATCAGCGAGGCCGAGCGGGCCCGTCGCACCCTGCTGGAGGAACGCGCCCGGATCGCCCGTGAGCTGCACGATGTCGTCGCCCACCACATGTCGGTGATCACGGTCCAGGCCGACAGCGCCCCGTACCGCATCGGCGGCCTCCCCGCGGCGGCCGCCGACGAGTTCGGGGCGATCGCGGCGAGCGCCCGTGAGTCGCTGGCCGAGATGCGCCGGCTGCTCGGGGTGCTGCGCAGCGAGGAGTCGGAGCGCCACGGCGGCCCGGAGAAGGCCCCGCAGCCCGGGATCGGGATGCTGGAGAAGCTGGTCGAGGCGACCGTACGGGCCGGCGTGCCGGTCGAGTTGGCGCTGCCCGGGGAGCCGACGGCGCTGGAGCCGGCGGTGGACCTGTCGGCGTACCGCATCGTCCAGGAGGCGCTGGCCAATGTCGTACGGCACGCGCCGGGCGCGCCGACCCGGGTGTCGCTGCGGACCACGTCGGACGGCGCCCGGCTGACCGTGCTGATCGTCAACTCCCCGCCGCCCGCGCCCGCCACGCCGTCCGCCCCGCTGGAGACCGGCGGCACCGGCCACGGCCTGGTCGGGATGCGGGAGCGGGTGCGGCTGGTGGACGGCTCGCTCGACACCGGGCCGCTGCCCGACGGCGGCTTCCGGGTCGCCGCACAGCTTCCGCTCGCGCCGCCGGCCGCCCCGGTGTCGTCCCCGCCCACGAAGGATTCCGGTGCCCTGTGACCACCCGCGTGATCATCGTCGACGACCAGGCCATGGTGCGTGCGGGCTTCGCCGCGCTGCTCGCCGCGCAGAGCGACATCGAGGTGGTAGGTGACGCGCCGGACGGTGTGCGGGGCGTGGCACTGAGCCGCCGGGCGCACCCCGATGTGGTGCTGATGGACGTCCGGATGCCGGAGATGGACGGGCTGGAGGCGGCCCGGCAGCTGCTCGCTCCGCCGCCCGGGGTCACCCACCGGCCGAAGGTGCTGATGCTGACCACCTTCGATGTCGACGACTACGTCTACGAGGCGCTGCGCGCGGGCGCGTCCGGGTTCCTGCTCAAGGACGCGCCGCCGGCCGATCTGATCTCCGCGGTCCGGGTGGTGGCGGCCGGTGAGGCGCTGCTCGCGCCGTCCGTGACCCGGCGGCTGATCGCCGACTTCGCCCGGCAGCGGCCCGCGCCCCGGGCGGACCGCACCGCGTTGCGGCTGAACGGGCTGACCCCGCGCGAGACCGAGGTCCTGGAGCTGATCGCCCGCGGGCTGTCCAACCAGGAGATCGCCGAGGCGCTGATCCTCGCGGAGCAGACCGTGAAGACCCATATCGGGCGGGTGCTGGCGAAGTTGGCGCTGCGCGACCGTGCGCAGGCCGTGATCTTCGCGTACGAGTCGGGGCTGGTCGCGCCCGGCGAGCGCTAGCGGGCGGCCTGCCCGCAATCCGTCCCTCCTCCTTCCGGACGAGGGGCGGGGCGGACCCCCTACCCCGGTATCACCCGGGAGTTGGCTCCGCGGTGTGACGCCGCGTCACCCACCCCCTTCCTACGTTTCCTCCCGTCGCACCAACGGGAGGGAGACCCACCATGTCCAGGCTGCGCAGCGCCCTGGGACGCAGCAGGCGCACGCTCGTCGGGGCCGCGCTGGCGCTGGCCGTGGCCGCCGGCACCGGCGGCTGGGCGGCCGGTACCGCGCAGACCGCGGTCACCGGCCCGCCGCCGGGCGCCGCCGCCTGGCGGGCCGACCACTCGCTCGGCCTCCGGCTGCCGGACCCGGCGACCGCGGCCCCCGCCGAGGTCGCCCGCTTCTTCGCCACGCTGACCGGGCGCCAGCAGCAGGCGCTGGCGGCCCGGCACCCGCTGACCGTCGGCAATCTCGACGGCGCCCCCCTCGCGCTGCGCTACCGGGCCAACTCCCTGGCCCTGCGCGCGGAACGGGACGACCGGCTGGCCCGCGCCACCGACCCGGCCGGCACCCTCCAGGACCACCGGCAGGCGCGGGCCGCGGCCCGCCGCTACACCGCGCTGCTCGCGCCCGGGCGCCGGATCCTGGCCTTCGACCCGCGCGGCCGGGGCCAGGTCGCCGAGGTCCACGGCGATCTGGCCGCCGCCGCGCACACCGCGGTGATCGTGCCGGGCTCGGACATCGATCTGGCGTCCTTCGACCGGGCGCGGGACCCCTACGGCACCCCCTCCGGGATGGCCCGGTCGCTGCGCGCCGAGCTGGCCGCCGAGGCGCCTGGAACCCCTACGGCGGTCATCGCCTGGGCGGGGTACACCACGCCGGTCGGGCTCGGTCCGGACGCCGCGACCGGGCGGCTCGCCGAGGCCGGGGCGCCGCGGCTGGCCCGTCTGCTGTCGGGCCTGGCCGCGGTCGGCGCCCGGCCCCCGGCGGTGCTGTGCCACAGCTACGGCTCGGTGGTCTGCGGGCTGGCCGTGCCGCGGCTGGGCGGTGGCGGCCTCGCCGATCTGATCGTTCTCGGCTCCCCCGGTATGCGCCGGGACAGCGTGGCGGAGCTGCACACCCGGGCCCGGGTGTGGGCCGGGCGGGACGCCTCCGACTGGATCGGGAACCTCCCGCACGTCGAACTGCTCGGACTGGGCCACGGCACCGACCCCACCGATCCCGCCTTCGGCGCCCGCCGGCTGCCCGCCGTCCGGGCAAAGGGCCACACCGGCTACCTCGCCCCCGGCACGGACTCACTGCGGAACGTCGCCTCCGTCGTCCTGGGCCGCTACGGCGCGGTGCGCTGACGCCGCCCCCTCGCTCGCTTCAACGCCCCCTTGCCCACTTCAACGCGCCCTCATCGCAAGGCCGTTCAGGCACGGCACCCACACCGCACACCCGCCGCCCCGAGGACCCGACGCCCCGGCGACGCCGCGACACCACAGACATCACGAAGCCAGACGCCAGACGCCACGACGGAAGAACCCAAGGACGCTCATGGACACCGCCTTCCTCGTCCCCCACCGACTCGTCCCGCTCCGATCCGCCGCCCGGCGCACGGTCCGCAGGATCGAGGAGCGCACGCCCGCGGACCGCGACCGTGCGATCGACGGTCTGCGCGCGCTGGCGCTGCTCGCCGTGCCGACCGGCCACTGGCTGCTGGGCGGCTTCACCCTGGACGCCGGGGGCGCCCTGCACAACGCCAGCCCGCTGAGCACCTTCGGCGCGCTCGCACCCGCCAGCTGGGTGCTCCAGATGCTCGGCATCTTCTTCCTGGTCGGCGGCCGGGCGTCGGTGCTCTCCTACCGGCGCGCCCTGGCGCGCGGCACCGGCACCGGCGCCTGGCTGAGCGGCCGGCTCCTGCGGCTGGGCCGCCCGGTCGTCGGGGTGACCGCCGTATGGGCGGCGCTGGTACTGCTCCTGTCCGGGCTGGGGGTGCCGGAGGCGACGCTGCGGACCGGGGCGACGCTGGTGATCCAGCCGCTGTGGTTCGTCGCGGTGTACGCGGGGACGACCGCGCTGACGCCGTACTGCGTGCGGGCGGCGCGGCGGATGGGCGGCTGGGCGGCGGCACCGCTGGCGGCGGCGGTGGCCGTGGTGGACTTCCTGCGCTACGGGCCGTTCGCCGATGCCGTGCCGTCCTGGCTGAGTCTGCTCAACCTCCTGCCCGGCTGGCTGTTCGCCTATCAGCTCGGGGTCTGCTGGGGTGAGCGGCGGCTCGAGCGGCGCGCCGCCCGGTGGCTGCTGCTCGGCGGCGCCGCGCTGTTCGCCGCGCTGCTGCTGTGCTTCGGCTACCCGGCGAGCATGGTGGGCGTCCCCGGGGTGGCCCGTACGAACTCCCACCCGCCGTCGCTGCTGGTCCTGGCGCTGGCCGCCGCCCAGTCGGGCGCCGCGGTACTGCTGCGGGACCGGCTCGCCCGGCTGCTGCGCCGGCCCGCCCTGTGGGCGCCCGTGGTGGTCGTCAACCTCTCCGCGATGACGATCCTGTGCTGGCACCAGACGGCGATGCTGGCGGCGGCGGTGCCCGCGTCCTTCCTGGGGCCGGTGCCCGGGCTGACCACGGCGCCCGACACCGTCGGCTGGCTGCTCGCCCGGCTCGCCTGGCTGCCGGTGTTCGCCGCCGTACTGCTCCTGATCGCCCGCACCACCCGCCGCTTCGAGGCCCCCTGGACCGGTGTCACGCGCGCCCGCCGGGCCGCGGCGGCCCTCCTGGCGGCCGGGTTCGCGGCCTTCGCGCTGGGACTCGCCTGAGCCGCCGCGCCCCGGCCGGGGCCGGAGACCCGCTCCGGCCCCGCGGTCCGGCTACTCCCGGACCGCCGAGGTGTGCGACATGTCCGCGTAGCGCGCCCCCGCGACCTTCCCGGCGATCGGCTCCAGCAGCGCCAGCTCCTCCCCGGTCAGCCGGATCGCGGTCGCCGCGGCGTTCTCCTCGACGCGGCTGCGCTTACGGGTGCCGGGGATCGGTACGACGGCCAGACCGTGCGCCGCGGCCTGATGCTGCACCCAGGCCAGGGCGATCTGGCCGGGTGTGGCGCCGTGCGCCCGGGCGATGTCGCGGACCGGCTCCAGCAGCGCGGCGTTGGCGGCCGCGTTGTCGCCGGTGAAACGGGGCTGGGTGCGGCGGAAGTCGTCCGTGGTCAGCTCCTTGTCGGCGCTGACGAACGCGCCGGTGAGGAAGCCCCGGCCGAGCGGGGAGTAGGGGACGAGGGCGACGCCGAGTTCGGCGGCGGCCGGCACCGCGCTCTGCTCCACGTCCCGGCTGAACAGCGACCACTCGGACTGCAGCGCCGTGATCGGGTGCACGGCGTGTGCCGCGCGCAGCTCGGCGCCGGTCACCTCGCTCAGCCCCAGGTGCTTGACCTTGCCCGCGGCCACCAGCTCGGCCATCGCGCCGACCGACTCCTCGATCAGGACATCGGGGTTGCGCCGGTGCATGTAATACAGGTCGATCGCGTCCACGCCCAGGCGCCGCAGGCTGCCCTCGACGGCCTCGCGGATGTAGGCCGGGTCGTTGCGGATGACGCGCTTCGCCGGGTCCTCGGGGTCGGCGGAGATGGCGAACTTGGTGGCGAGCACGACCTCGTCGCGGTGCGCCCGCAGGAACGGGGCGAGGAACTTCTCGTTCTCCCCCATTCCGTACATGTCGGCGGTGTCGTAGAGCGTGACGCCCAGCTCCAGGGCCCGCTCCAGCGTGACCCGCGCCTCGTCCGCGTCCGTCGGGCCGTAGGCGAAGCTCATGCCCATGCAGCCCAGGCCCTGCACCCCGACCCGGGGACCGCCGGTGCCCAGCTCGACCGTTTCGATCTTCTTGCCGCTCATAGGGACCTCAGCACCTCTCGGACGCCCGCCGGGCGTCGCCGTAAATGTCGATCTTGTAGTCGAGGACGTCCAGCGTTCCCCGCAGCTCGGCGATCCGCTGCCGTACGTCTTCGCGGTGCGCGGTCAGCAGCTGCTCCCGCGCGGCGAAGGTGCTCTCCCCGGCCCGCACCAGCTCGGCGTAGCGGACCATGTCCGCCACCGGCATCGCGGTCAGCCGCAGCTTGGCCACCAGGTCCAGCCAGTCCAGATCGCGGTTGCTGAAGCGCCGCTGCCCGGTGTGGGTGCGGTCCACGTGCGGCATCAGGCCGATCCGCTCGTACCAGCGCAGGGTGTGTGCGCTGAGGCCGGTGTGCTCCGCGACCTCGCTGATCGTGTAGCGGTCGCGGCCGGTGGGCCGCGGGTGCGGCGGCGGGTTGTGGCAGCCCCGCGCCGTCGCCGGCCGCCGGCCGGCCGTGCTGGCGCCACTCGTGACCGGTGCGCTCTGCGTGACCGTCATGCCGCGTCTCCCCTGCTCGCCGGATGTCCCCCGGCCTCTCGCCGGGTGCCTCTCGACGTCTTCAACGCTAGAGACTTCGAGTGCACTCCAGGCAAGAGCGATCTTGACCGGGATTTGGGACGGCGCGGGCGGACGGCGGGCGGACGGCGGGGCCGTGCGGGCACCCCCTAGGCTCGTGGGCATGCAGAGCCTGCGGATGATCGAGAACTGGCCGGTGCCCACCGCTGCGGCCGCCGTCGTGCGAGCCGACGGCTCGGTGGCCGGCGCCTGGGGCCCCCTGGAGCAGCGCTTCCCGCTGGCGTCCGTGACCAAGCCACTGGCCGCGTACGCCGCGCTGGTGGCCGTCGAGGAGGGCGCGGTCGAGCTGGACGAGGCGGCCGGGCCCCCGGGCTCGACGGTGCGTCATCTGCTCGCCCACACCTCGGGCCTGGCCTTCGACGAGCCGCGCAGCCTGTCCGAACCGGGCACCCGCCGCCTCTACTCCAACGCCGGTTTCGAGGCGCTGGGGGATCACATAGCCAAGGCGACCGACATCCCCTTCGCGCAGTATCTGCACGAGGCGGTGCTCGCGCCGCTCGGCATGTCCGCGACCGACCTGGCCGGCTCGCCCGCCAAGGACGCCGTCTCCACGGTCGCCGACCTGGTCCATTTCGCCGCCGAGCTCCAGTCGCCGCGGCTGCTCGCACCGGAGACGCTCACGGCGGCGACCCAGGTGGTCTTCCCCGGGCTGACGGGTGTGCTGCCGGGCTTCGGCCACCAGAAGCCCAACGACTGGGGGCTGGGCTTCGAGATCCGCGACGGCAAGTCGCCGCACTGGACCGGCGCCACGTCCTCCTCGCGCACCTTCGGGCACTTCGGGCAGTCCGGGACGTTCCTGTGGGTGGACCCCGACGCCCGCGCGGCCTGTATCGCGCTGACCGACCGGGCCTTCGGGCCGTGGGCGGCGGAGGTGTGGCCGCAGCTGACCGACGCGGTGCTGGCCGAGCTGGCCCGGCCGGCCTGACCCGCACCCGGGCGCGGGCCGGGGCGGCGCCTGACGCGGGCGGCGCCGCGGCCTCACCCGCGCCCCGGCTCCGCCCCCATCTCCCACACCAGGCACTCCGCGCCCGCGCCCGCCAGCCCCTTCAGCTCCAGCCCCGCACCGCCGGTGATCCGCGCCGCGTCCCCGGCCCCGAGGTCCTGGGACCCGAGCCGGACGGCGCCGCGCACCACGTGCACATAGGCCCGTGCGGCGTCCGGGACGGCGGTGCGCTCACCGTCGGCGAGGCGGCGCAGATGCAGCAGCGCACCGGCCCGCGGCACCGCGTACGGGGTGCCGTCGGCGATGCCGCGCACCACCTCGTACGCGGGCTCACCGCCGAATTCGAGCGGCGCCAGCCACATCTGGACGAAGCGCAGCTGCCCGTCGCCGTGGTTGCGCTCCGCGTGCCGGACGCCGTCGGCCGCGCTGAGCCGCTGGAGATCCCCCGGACGCACGGTGGTCTCGTGGCCGGCCGAGTCGCGGTGGGTCAGCTCGCCCTCCACCACCCAGGTCACGATCTCCATCTCGCGGTGCGGATGCTCGTCGAAGCCGGCGCCCGGCGCCAGCCGCTCCTCGTTGCAGGCGATCAGCGCCCCGAAGCGCAGATTGTCCGGGTCGAAGTGGGCGCCGAAGGAGAACGCGTGCCGTGACTCGATCCCCGCCTCCGGCTCGCCGCCGCGATAGCGTTCCTCGGCCCTGCGCACCTGAATCATGGGCCCACCGTAGCCCCGCCCCCGCACCTCCTCGCCCCGATAGTGCAGGCTTGTCCCGTGTCTGAACCCGCATCGCGCGACGCGCACCCGCACTCGGCGACCCTCCGGCGTCTGGAGAATTCGTCCGGCACGCTGGCGGCCGCCGCCATCGCCCGCATGGACGCCACCCTGCCGTGGTACCGCGCGATGCCCCCGGAGAACCGTTCCTGGATCGGGCTGGTGGCGCAGGCCGGCATCGCCGCGTTCACCGAGTGGTTCCGGCATCCGGAGACCCCGCAGGCGATCAGTACCGACGTCTTCGGCACGGCGCCGCGCGAGCTGACCCGGGCGATCACCCTGCGGCAGACCGTGGAGATGGTCCGCACCACGATCGAGGTCATGGAGTCCGCGATCGACGAGGTCGCGGCGCCGGGCGACGAGAACGTGCTGCGCGAGGCGCTGCTGGTCTACGCCCGGGAGATCGCCTTCGCCACCGCCCAGGTCTACGCCCAGGCCGCCGAGGCCCGCGGCGCCTGGGACGCCCGGCTGGAGTCGCTGGTGGTCAACGCGGTGCTGTCGGGCGAGGCCGACGAGGGCGCCGTCTCGCGCGCCGCGGCGCTGGGCTGGAACTCCCCCGAGCACGTGTGCGTGGTGCTGGGCACCGCCCCCGACGGGGACAGCGAACTGACCGTGGAGGCCATCCGGCGGGCCGCCCGGCACGCCAAGCTCCAGGTGCTGACCGGGGTGCTGGGCTCGCGCCTGGTGGTGATCGCGGGCGGCTCGGACAATCCGCTGAAGGCCGCGAAGGCGCTGATCGGCCCGTATGCGGCCGGTCCCGTGGTGGCCGGTCCGGTGGTCTCCGACCTGCTGGCCGCGACCCGCTCGGCGCAGGCCGCGGCGGCCGGGCTGCGGGCGTGTGCCGCCTGGCCGGACGCGCCGCGGCCGGTGCTCGCGGACGATCTGCTGCCGGAGCGCGCGATGGCCTCGGACCCGGTCGCGCGCGACCAGCTGGTGGAGGAGATCTACAGACCGCTGGAGGAAGCGGGCTCGGCGCTGCTGGAGACGCTGAGCGTCTATCTGGAGCAGGCGAGCAGTCTGGAGGGGGCGGCCCGGATGCTCTTCGTGCACCCCAACACCGTGCGCTATCGGCTTCGACGTGTGACCGACGTCACCGGCTGGTCACCCTCCGATGTGCGCTCGGCGTTCACCCTCCGTATCGCGTTGATTCTGGGGCGCCTGGCTGACGGTGAGGCGCAACTCTAGACTTTTGTCGGACACCAACAATTACCCCGATGGTTCTTCGTCCTTGTCCCCACGGGCGGGCGGAACCACCCACAAGAGAGAGTGTGAGGGTGCTCGTACTCGTCGCTCCCGGCCAAGGCGCTCAGACGCCCGGCTTCCTGACTCCCTGGCTCGACCTCCCCGGTGTCGAGGACCGGCTCCGTGCCTGGTCGGACGCCATCGACCTGGACCTGGTCCACTACGGCACGAAGGCCGACGAGGAGGAGATCCGCGACACCGCGGTGGCGCAGCCGCTGCTGGTGGCGTCCGCCCTCCTCTCCACCCGGCAGCTCTTCGCGACGACCGACGCGGTCGCCGCCGAGGTCGGCGCGGTCGCCGGCCACAGCGTCGGTGAACTCGCCGCCGCGGCGCTGGCCGGCACCCTCACCGACGAGACCGCGATGGCGCTGGTGCGCCGGCGCGGCCAGGCGATGGCCGAGGCCGCCGCCGTCACCGAGACCGGCATGGCCGCGCTCCTCGGCGGCGACGAGGCCGTCGTGCTCCCGCATCTGGAGCAGCTGGGCCTGACCGCGGCCAACGTGAACGGCGCGGGCCAGATCGTGGCCGCGGGCACCGCCGAGCAGATCGCCGCCCTGGTCGAGAACAAGCCGGAGGGCACTCGCCGGGTCGTACCGCTGAAGGTGGCCGGCGCGTTCCATACTCACCACATGGCACCTGCCGTCTCGGCCCTGGAATCCGCGACCGCCCAGCTGGCGGTCGCCGATCCGCGCACCCGTTACGTCTCGAACAAGGACGGGCAGGCGGTCTCCTCGGGCCAGGAGCTGGTGCGGCGGCTGGTGGGCCAGGTGGCCAACCCCGTGCGCTGGGACCGGTGCATGGAGACCTTCAAGGAGCTGGGCGTGACCACGCTCATCGAAGCGGCTCCCGGTGGCACTCTCACCGGCCTGGCCAAGCGCGCACTGCCCGGCGTGCGGACCCTCGCCCTCAAGACGCCCGACGACCTCGACGCGGCACGCACGCTGATCACCGAAACGACGTCAGCCGCAGCCGCGGCGGGCTCCGCACCGGCCGAATAGGAGTCCGAAGCGCATGACCTCGAAGATCAAGCCCTCGCAGGGCTCCCCGTACGCACGGATCATGGGCGTGGGCGGCTACCGCCCGACCCGTGTGGTGCCCAACGAGGAGATCCTCAAGCACATCGAGTCGTCCGACGAGTGGATCCGCTCGCGGTCCGGGATCGCGACCCGCCACTGGGCGGGTCCCGAGGAGACCGTCGCGACCATGTCGGTCGAGGCGTCCGGCAAGGCGATCGCCGACGCCGGCATCACGCCCGAGCAGATCGGCGCCGTGATCGTCTCCACGGTCTCGCACTTCAAGCAGACCCCGGCGATCGCGACCGAGATCGCGCACCGTATCGGCGCCGGCAAGCCGGCCGCGTTCGACATCTCGGCGGGCTGCGCCGGCTTCGGCTACGGACTGACCCTGGCCAAGGGCCTGGTGACCGAGGGCTCGGCGGAGTACGTCCTGGTCATCGGCGTGGAGCGGCTCTCGGACCTGACCGATCTGGAGGACCGTGCGACGGCCTTCCTGTTCGGTGACGGCGCCGGCGCGGTGATCGTCGGCCCGGCCAAGGAGCCGGCCATCGGCCCGACGGTCTGGGGCTCGGAGGGCGACAAGGCCGAGACCATCAAGCAGACCCTCGGCTGGGACGTCTACCGCTCCACCCCGGTACCGGGAGGCGACGCCCCCGAGGGCCGCCCGGCCCCGGAGGAGATCCGCTACCCCGCCATCACCCAGGAGGGCCAGGCGGTCTTCCGGTGGGCGGTGTTCGAGATGGCGAAGGTCGCCCAGCAGGCGCTGGACGTCGCCGGCGTCAGCCCGGACGACCTGGACGTCTTCATTCCGCACCAGGCCAACATGCGGATCATCGACTCGATGGTGAAGACTCTGAAGCTGCCGGAGAGCGTGACGGTCGCCCGCGACGTGGAGACCACCGGCAACACCTCGGCCGCCTCCATCCCGCTCGCCATGGAGCGGCTGTTGGCGACCGGTCAGGCCAAGAGCGGCGACACCGCGCTGGTCATCGGCTTCGGGGCGGGTCTCGTCTACGCCGCGACGGTCGTTACCCTCCCCTAGGCAAGATCTGCGCAACGCCGGATGTCCTCGGATGTACCGGTCGTCGCAAGGATCTTCACCGCAAGTAACCCAGTTTCCTCACAAAATGACCGAAGGAGCGCCATCATGGCCGCCACTCAGGAAGAGATCGTCGCCGGTCTCGCCGAGATCGTGAACGAGATCGCCGGGATCCCCACCGAGGACGTCCAGGTGGACAAGTCCTTCACCGACGACCTGGACGTCGACTCGCTGTCCATGGTCGAGGTCGTCGTCGCCGCTGAAGAGCGCTTCGACGTGAAGATCCCGGACGACGACGTCAAGAACCTCAAGACGGTCGGCGACGCGACCGACTACATCCTCAAGCACCAGAGCTGATCCAGCTCCCGCGCATGTCGCCACCCCGCGGTGGCGCCGTCGATTCAGACCCCTCTACCCGTGGAGTAAGAATTCCCGTGAACGCGACCAATCGCACCGTGGTCGTCACCGGTATCGGCGCAACCACACCGCTGGGTGGCGACAGCGCTTCGACCTGGGAGGCCATGCTCGCCGGACAGTCCGGCGTCAGCAGCCTCGACCAGGACTGGGCGGCCGACCTTCCCGTCCGGATCGCCGCACAGGCGGCCGTGGACCCGTCGGAGGTCCTCCCCCGGGCGCAGGCCCGCAAGCTGGACCGCTCGGCGCAGTTCGCGCTGATCGCGGCCCGTGAGGCCTGGGCGGACGCCGGTTTCACCGCCAAGGCCGGCGAGGACACCTCGGTGGACCCCGACCGCCTCGGCACCGTCATCGCCTCCGGCATCGGCGGCGTGACCACCCTGCTCGGCCAGTACGACGTGCTCAAGGAGAAGGGCGTCCGCCGCGTCTCCCCGCACACCGTGCCGATGCTGATGCCCAACGGCCCGTCCGCCAACGTCGGCCTGGACGTGAACGCCCGCGCCGGTGTGCACACCCCGGTCAGCGCCTGCGCGTCCGGCTCCGAGGCCATCGGCTACGCCATCGAGATGATCCGTACGGGCCGTGCCGACATCGTCGTCGCGGGCGGCACGGAGGCGGCCATCCACCCGCTGCCGATCGTGGCCTTCGGCAACATGATGGCGATGTCGAAGTCCAACGACGACCCGCAAGGCGCCTCCCGGCCCTTCGACACCGCGCGCAACGGCTTCGTCATGGGCGAGGGCGCCGGCGTCATCGTCCTGGAGTCGGCCGAGCACGCCGCCAAGCGCGGCGCCCGGGTCTACGCCGAGGCCGTCGGCCAGGGCATCTCCGCCGACAGCCACGACATCGTGCAGCCCGAGCCGTCCGGCAACGGCATCGCGCACGCGCTGCAGAACCTCCTCCAGGCCACCGACCTCGACCCGGCGGAGGTCGTGCACGTCAACGCGCACGCCACTTCCACGCCGCAGGGCGACCTGGCCGAACTGAAGGCGCTGCGCAAGGTCTTCGGCGACGACGTCGACCACATGGCGGTCTCCGCCACGAAGTCGATGACCGGCCACCTCCTGGGCGGCGCGGGCGGTATCGAGACGGTTGCCTCGATCCTCGCGCTGTACCACCGGGTGGCTCCGCCGACGATCAACCTCGACGAGCTCGACCCGGAGGTCGACGGGGACATCGTCCGCGGCGAGCCCCGCAAGCTGCGGGCCGAGGGCCGGATCGCGGCCCTGAACGACTCGTTCGGCTTCGGCGGCCACAACGTGGTCCTGGCCTTCCGCTCCGTCTGAGGCACCCTCAGCACCCGTAGCGGGCCCGCCCGGTGAGCAATCACCGGGCGGGCCCGTCGCGGTTTCTCCGCCGTCTTCTCGGCCGCCTTCTCAGCCGTCTTCTCAGTCGTCGAAGCCGGCGTAGTAGGCGGCCGAGGCGTCCTTGTCGCCGTGGCCCTGCTGCTCGGCGCGGCGCAGGCGCTCCGCGGCCGCCGCCAGCAGGTCCACGTGGACGCCGGCGTCCCGGGCGGCCTCGGTGATGAGCCGGGCGTCCTTGCGGGCTGCGGAGACGGTGAAGCTCGCGGGGTAGTTCTCGGACAGGATCAACTCGGATTTCAGCCGCAGGTACGGCAGATCGAGCGCCCCGCCGGCGACCGCGGCGAGGAAGTCGCGCGGGTCCACCCCGAGCCCCTTGGCGAGCGCCAGAGACTCACCCGTACCGCTGATGACCGTGAGCACCCAGGTGTTGACGACGAGCTTGAGGCGGCTCGCCGCGCCGTCGGCGGCGTCCTCGCCGACCCACCGGGTGCTGCTCCCGACGATGCCGAAGATCCGCTCGGCGCGCTCGCGCACGTCCTGCGGTCCGGCCGCCAGGATCGTCAACTCCCCCTTCTCCGCGGGATCCTTGGTGCCCAGTACGGGAGCGTCCACGAACCGCAGCCCGTGTTCCGCGGCGAACCCGGCGAGCGGGGCGAGCCCTTCGGTTCCCACCGTGCCCATCTGGAGCCACAGCGCACCGGACGGCAGCGCGGGGGCGGCCTGCCGCAGCGCGTCGAGGGCCGCTGGCCCGTCGAGCAGCATCGTGAGGACCGCGTCGGCGCCGTCCACGGCCTCGGCGGGGGTGTCGGTGACGCGGACCCCATCGGCGGCCAGCGGTTCGGCCCGGGCGCGGGTGCGGTTCCAGGCGCGGACGTCCAGACCGGCCCGGGCGAGGTTGCGGGCCATCGCCGCGCCCATGATTCCGGTGCCGAGCACCGCCACGGAGCGGATGTCGGAAGCGTTGTTGTCAGCCATGCCGGCACGCTAGGGCGTGGAGTGCACTCCAAGGCAAAGGCCGGCGCGTGTCGGGCGACACCCGGCGGTGCGCCGGGCGGACCGGGCCCGCGAGAGACCCTGGGACACGCCCTAGACGACCTGGTGCAGCCAGCGGACCGGGGCGCCCTCGCCGGCGTACCGGAACGGCTCCAGTTCGTCGTCCCAGGGCTTGCCGAGGAGCTTGTCGACCTCGGCGGCCAGCTCCGTCTCGCCGCGCGCGGCGCGGGCGACCGCGGCGCGCAGCCGGTCCTCGGGGATCAGGATGTCGCCGTGGATGCCCGTGACAGCATGGAAGATGCCCAGGTCGGGGGTGGAGCTGTAGCGCTCGCCCTCGGCGCCGGGGCAGGGCTCGGCGGTCACCTCGAAGCGCAGCAGATGCCAGCCGCGCAGCGCCGAGGCCAGCTTGGAGGCCGTGCCGGCCTCGCCCTGCCACGAGAACTCGGCTCTCCAGGTGCCCGGGGACGCCGGCTGGCGGATCCAGTCGAGATTGACGCGCACGCCGAGGACGCCCGCCACGGCCCATTCAACGTGCGGGCACAGTGCGCGCGGAGCGGAGTGGACGTACAGAACTCCACGTGTCGTCACCGGGACCTCCAGTGCGGTTCGAGGTTCGCCTTCCCCAGCGGCCTCGTGCCCGTTCCGGTTGCGGCCGGGACAGTTGTCATTCTGCCCCAGTGGTCACTTCGGCACCAGCGTGCTGGTGACCTACAGTAAACACCATTAGGCGGAATTTGCCGCAAATGGGACAGGAAATGACGTGATGTAATTTGTCTGTGCCGACTGCACTTGCCACGTTGGGTCACCGCCCGGCAGGCACGGGGCAAAGCTACCGCGCGGCGCCGGTCGGGTGGTGACGTACCGTCGGTACCCGAAGAGATATCACTCGCACGCCGGAGGGGACAGGGGATGACGCAGATCAATCGGCCCTTGCGCCCCCGCCGTCACTCCCTTTGCCGGTTCCCCTCACGTACCGTCGCCGCGGCCTCCGCGCTCCTGCTCGCCCTCACCGGCTGTAGCGCCGACGGCTCGGGGGCACACTCCGGCGCGTCGGGCAAGCGGCACGGCAGGCACGCACCCGTCTGGCGCACCGACCCCGGCTCGATCGCGGCGCTCGGCGACTCCATCACCGCCGGCTTCGACGCCTGTACGGTGCTCGCCGACTGCCCCCGGGTCTCCTGGGCCACCGGCACCGACCCCGCGGTCGACAGCCTCGCCCGGCGGCTGGTCGACCGGCCCGCCACCCACAGCTGGAACTTCGCCCGGACCGGTGCGCTGATGAGCGACCTGCCCGAGCAGGTCGCCTCGGCCGTCCGCCGCAAGCCCGAGCTGGTCACGGTCCTGATCGGCGCCAATGACGCCTGCCGCGTCAACGAGGCGGCGATGACGCCCGAGTTCCGCTTCCGGGACGACTTCGAGCGGTCCATGCGGCAGCTGCGGCGCGCCCTGCCGCACACCCAGGTGTATGTCGCGGCGGTGCCGGACCTGCTGCGGCTGTGGTCCGAGGGGCGCAAGAACCCGCTCGGCAAGCAGGTATGGAAGCTGGGCCTGTGCGGGTCGATGCTGCGCGATCCGGACGATCTGACGAAGGCGGCCCAGGACCGGCGGGCGGGCGTGCAGCAGCGGGTGAAGGCGTACAACTCCGCGATGGCGCAGGTGTGCGGCAAGGATCCGCTGTGCCGGTTCGACCCGTCGGTCTTCGACTACCGCTTCACGGGGCGGCAGTTGAGCACCTGGGACTGGTTCCACCCCGGCGCCCGCGGCCAGAAGGAGCTGGCGGCGCTGGCGTACCGGGTGGTCACCCGCCCGGGGCGGTAGCGCCCTCGGGGTGACCGTTCAGCGGGCTGTCGGCCGGTGGGCGACGGTCGGCAGGGGCGTCCGGCGGGCATAGGCTCACGGGCATGACGACGCAGGTCAGCAGGGAACCCTTCGGCGCGCTGGAGGACGGCACGCCCGTCGAGCGCTGGACCCTGGAGTCGGAACCGGGCGGACTGCGGGTACGCGTCCTGACGTACGGCGGGATCATCCAGACCCTCGAGGCTCCGGACCGGGACGGGACCCGGGCACAACTGGCCCTGGGATTCGGGGACCTGGCCGGGTACCTCGCGCACGGCGGGTCGCACTTCGGCGCGCTGGTCGGGCGGTACGCGAACCGGATCGCCGGGGCGGCCTTCCCGCTCGACGGCAGGACGCACCGGCTGGCGGCGAACGACGGGCGGCACAGCCTGCACGGCGGGCCGCGCAACTTCTCCCGGGTGGTGTGGGACGCCCGGCCGGTCGACGGCGGCGTGGAGCTGCACCGCGTCAGCCCGGACGGCGAGGAGGGCTTTCCCGGCGCCCTGGACGTGCGGGTGGCCTACACCCTGGCCCCGGACGGTGCGCTGCACCTCGTCGCGCGGGCCCGGACCGACGCACCGACCGTCGTCAACCTGACCAACCACACCTACCTCCATCTGGGCGGTGCCGGCAGCGGCCCGGCGACCGGCCATGAGCTGCGGCTGGCGGCGTCCCGGTACACGCCCGTCGACGGCACCGGCATCCCGCTGCCCGGCGGGCCCGCGGACGTGGCCGGCACCCGCTTCGACTTCCGGGCGGCGCGGGCGGTGGACGGCGGCTACGACCACAATTTCGTGCTCGACGGCGGGACCGTGGCGGCGCCGCGCACGGTCGCCGAGCTGTCCGACCCGAGGTCGGGCCGGGTGCTGGAGCTGGCCACCACCGAGCCCGGCCTCCAGCTCTACACCGCCGACCACCTCGACGGGACCCTGACCGGCAGCTCGGGGGTCCCCTACGGACCCCGGGCCGGACTCGCCCTGGAAACCCAGCACTTCCCGGACTCCCCCAACCGCCCGGACTTCCCCTCTACCATGCTGCGCCCCGGCGCGTCCTACCGGACGCACACCGTGTACCGCTTCTCGGCGCGTACGCCGGGCGGGGGAGCCCCCTAGGTCGAAGGTCATCCTGTGCGGCGACGCGCGGCGGGGCGCGAGGACGGCACGATGAATGCCGACCGGCGCTCCGGTCCGCTCCTCGTCCGCCGACTGTCCTGGGAGATCCGACACCATGGCCCGCCTCCGTGCTCCTCATCTGCTTCTGTCCGGTGCGGCGTCGGTCGTGCTGGTGGTGGCGGGCTGCTCGCTGCCGGACTACGGTCCGACGAAGACGGCGCAGCGCACGTACTCCGTGGCGGGCACGGTCGGCGCGCTGTCGGCGACCACGCACGGCGGGGACATCGAGATCGTGCCGGTCGACGGCGGCGGCCCGGTCCGGGTGACGGAGAAGTACCGCTACAACGACCGCAAGCCGAGCCCCGCCCACACGGTCAAGGACGGCCGGCTGACGCTGAAGGCCGCGGAGTGCGGCATGGGGCGCCGCTGCGAGGTCGACTACCGCGTACTGCTGCCGCGCACCGCCGCGGTCGATCTGCGCACCAGCGGCGGGGACATCACCCTGCGCGGCACCCGGGGCGCGATCACCGCGGAGACCAGCGGCGGCGACGTCAAGGCCACGGACTGCGCGGCGCGCTCCGTGCGGGCGAAGACCAGCGGCGGCAATGTGGACCTCACGCTGGCCGCCGCGCCCGACGAGGTGTCGGGCCGCACCAGCGGCGGCAATGTCACCATCCGCCTCCCGAAGGGGTCGTACGCGGTCGACGCCTCGACCAGCGGCGGGCACCGCAAGGTCGCCGTGCCGGTGGACGGGCGCTCCGCGCACAAGGTGACGGCGCGCACGAGCGGCGGTGATGTGGCGGTGGTGACCTCATGAGCGACCGGCGGGGACGCGCCAGGTGGGCGGCGCCCCCGCTCCCGGGCCGGTCAGCCGACGGTGACCTCCGCCGTCAGCCAGCGGTCCGCCACGCTGCGCGCCGCCTCGACGAGGTAGACGCCCTTGACCCGTCGCCAGCCGTCGGCCGCCTCGCTCGGCCGCGCGCCGTCTCCGCTCGCCGCGGGGCCTTCCGACTCGGAGTCCCAGACCGCGAAGGCCCGGTCCGGCAGCGGGATCTCGGCCTCCGCGCTCTCCCCCGGGCCGGCCTCGACGACGGCGAAGCCGGCCAGCCAGCGCTCCGGCCGCTCGGGTGCGTCCGGGGCGGCGTCCGCGGTCGGCGCCAGGTAGATCTGGACGACCTCGCGGCCGGGCCGGTCGCCGGCGTTGCGGACCCGTACCCGCACCGAGTCGGGGGTGGTGTCCAGCGACTCGTACTCCCAGTCGGTGTAGCCCAGCCCGTGGCCGAAGGGGTAGGCGGGGGCCGCGTCGGACCGCTGCCAGGCGCGGTAGCCGATGAACACTCCCTCGGAATAGTGAAGTTGACCGCCATCCGGGGTGACGGCGGTGACCGGGGCGTCGGCCAGGCGGGCCGGCCAGGTGGTGGGGAGCCGCCCGCCCGGCTCGTGGGCGCCGAGCAGGACGTCGGCCAGCGCCGCACCGGCCTCCTGGCCGGGGAACCAGCTCAGCAGCACGGCCGGGACCTGCTCGCGCCACGGCAGCTCCACGGGCGAGCCGGCGTTGACGACCACGACGGTGTGCGGGTTGGCGGCGGCGACCCGGGTGACCAGCTCGTCCTGGCGGCCGGGCAGGCGCAGATCCGCGCGGTCGAAGCCCTCGGACTCGACCTCTTCGGTGGTGGCGACGACCACGATCGTGACATCGGCCTCCTCGGCGGCGCGGACCGCCGCCGCGATCCGGGCCTCCGCGTCGGGCCGCGGCGGGTGGTGGCCGAGGGCGAAGCGCAGCCCGTCCAAGCTCTCGCCCGGGTCCGCGCCGCCCGGCACGAACCGCAGGGTGACCTCGACGGGCGCGCCCGCCGGCAGCTCCGCGGTCACCCGCCGCTCGGCGGGGCGCATGAACGCCTCGAAGGGGTCGTCGCTCGCCGGCGCGCACCGGTCGTCGAAGAGGACCGCACCGCCGACGGTCAGCCGCAGTCGGCCGGTGCCGGAGACGGCGAAGGTGTGACTGCCGCCGCACTGCGGGAGGTAGCTGCCGGTCAGCTCGACGGCGTGCAGGGTGTGCCGGGTGACGCCCTTCGGGAAGCGGCCCAGCACCTGCACCTCGCCGTCGGACTGCGCGGCCTCGGCGAGGAGTTGGCCGTCCGCGTCGAGGTAGCGGGCGGACAGCGTGAAGCCGTCGCGGGCGTGGGGCACCCGGGTGCGTGCCTCGGCGCCGGCGGCGTAGGTGACCTCGACGCCCTCGGGCAGTGCGGCGCGCAGCCCCTCCAGCGGGGAGACGACGGCCTCGGGGAAGACGGTCGCGGAGCCGCCGCCGAGCACCCGGGCGTCCTGCGCGGCCGCCCCGATGACCGCGACCCTGCGCAGCCCCGCGCCGTCCAGCGGCAGCGCCCGCCGCGCCCCGGCCACGGGCTCGTTGCGCAGCAGGACGCAGCCGCGCCGGGCGAGGTCGCGGGCCACCTCCCGGCCGTCGATGCCCCCGGGGGCCGCGGACGGGCCCACCGCGGGCGGCACCCCGTCGAGACACCCCGTGCGGGCCGCGAGCAGCAGCACCCGGCGCACCGCGTCGTCCACCTCGGACTCCGCCACCTCACCCGTACGGACGACCTCCGCCAGGGGCGCGCCGTAGACGGTGCGGGGTCCGGGCATCGCCACGTCGAGGCCGCCGCGCAGCGCGCGCACGGTGTCGCGGGCGGCCGTCCAGTCGGAGACGTTGCAGCCGTCGAAACCCCATTCGCCGCGCAGCACGCCCTGCACCAGCGCGCGGTGCTCGGTCATGGTCGTGCCGTTGACCTGGTTGTAGGCGGTCATGACGGCCCAGGGGCGGGCGTTTTCGACGAGGTGCTCGAAGGGCGCGAGATACAGCTCGCGCAGCGGGCGCGGGGCGATCCGGTTGTCGACGGTGAACCGGTCGGTCTCGGCGTCGTTGCCGACGAAGTGCTTGACCGTCGCGGCGACGCCGCCCTCCTGCACCCCGCGGACATATCCGGCGCCGATCACGCCGGTGAGCAGCGGGTCCTCCGAATAGCACTCGAAGTGGCGGCCGCCCAGCGGGGAGCGGTGCAGATTGACGGTCGGCGCCAGGAGGACGTGCACGCCCTTGCGGCGGGCCTCCTGCGCGAGGAGGTGGCCGGCCCGGCGGGCGAGTGCGGGGTCCCAGGTGGCAGCCAGTGCCGTCGGGCCGGGCAGCGCCACGGAGGGGTCGGCGGCGCTCCACTCCCGGCCCCGGACCCCGACCGGGCCGTCCGACATCACCAGCGACCGCAGCCCGATCTCCGGCACTGCCGGCAGGGTCCACATGTCCTGGCCGGACAGCAGGCGGACCTTGGTGTCGAGGTCGAGTGCGGCGAGCGCTCGCTCCACCGCGGCGGCGTGGTCCCGGGCGCGGCCGTCGGCGGGCGGGCCGGCGTCGGCGGTGGCACCGGCGAGCCCGTGGGTCTGGTCATCGGTCATGCGGTTCTCCGGTGTTCCCTGAGTGGTCGTGCGGGCCCCCTTTCCGGATTCTGACCCGCTCACCAGGCACGCGGTAGGGACCGTTACTTTTCCGATACATCAGCCGTACGGGATCTCCACGCGAGGGATACGCTCGGCCGGTGACTGCACGAGACCAGGACGGATCCCGCGACGGCAGACCGGGCGCGCCCCGGACCGGCGGTGGCGGCCGGGAGGCCCGGCGCCTGGAGCGGCGCGAGGCCATCCTGGAGTCCGCGATGGAGCTCATCGCGGAACGCGGCTACCGCCGCACCACGCTGGCCGCCGTCGCCGAGCGGGCCGGACTGACCCAGCAGGGGCTGCTGCACCACTTCCCCACGAAGGAACTGCTGCTGATCGGCGTGCTGGAGGCGCGCGACCGCTGGGACCTGGCCTCGGCCGCCGCGGCGTCCGGCAGCCGCACCGACACGCTCGCCGCCCTCGTCGACTACAACGCCACCCGCCCCGGCATCGTGCGGACCTACACGGTGCTGTCCGCCGACAGCGTCACCGAGGACCACCCCGCCCGCGCCTTCTTCGAATCCCGCTTCCGCTCGGTACGCGCCTCGCTGGCCGAGGCGCTGCGGGCGGAGTGCGGCGACACCCTGCCCGGCGGCCTGACGCCCGAGCGGGCGGCGCCGCTGATGGTCGCCGTACTGGACGGACTCCAGCTGCAATGGCTGCTGGACCCCCAGGAGGTGGACATGCCGTCGGCCTTCCGGGACTTCCTCGCGCTGCTCGGGCGCGGGGAGCAGGAGTCCGGCGAACGGGGTGGGGAGCCGGGGGACGGGGGAGCCGACGGGGCGGGTGGCAAGGGGGGCGATGGGGTGGGCGGCGGGGCCGTGTCGGGCTAAGGAGGGAGCCGGGTCGACGGGACGGGCATGGGACCGCGTTGGACTGAGGACGGAGCCGGGACGACAGGACGGACGGCGGGACCGCGTCGGGCCGAGGACCGAGCCGGGACGCACGGGACCGCGTCGGGCTGAGGACGGAGCCGGGCCGACGGGGGGGGCTCACCGCCTCGTCTCCGTAGTGGCGTCGTACCTAGGGCCTCTACCGCCCCGCCCCGGGCACCGCTTTACTCACCCCATGAGACGCATACGTACCAGGATGGGCGCGCTCGGTGTCGCGCTGCTGGCCGCCGTCCCGCTGTCGCTGGCGGCGCCGGCCCACGCGGCCACCGCGCCGGACACCACCGTCGAGGAGGGCCGGCTGACACAGGCCGCGCCGCAGGAGATCCTCCGGCGCAGCGGATTCGACGCCTGGGCAGGGGAGTTCGGGGCCGGGCTGGCGCGGGCGACGGCGTACGCGCAGGCCCTGCGCTTCACGGAGGACGAGGGGCGGGCGCTGTGGAGGCGGGCCGTGGACCGGGCCCAGGGACGCGGCCCGGACGGCGGCGATCTGAGCCGGGACGACGACCGGCCGCTGTACTGGGCGCGGCTGAGCATGACCAGGCAACTGCGGACGTGGCAGCCGGACTTCCCCCTCAGCGGGGCGCGCCGCGCCGCCCTCCTCGACGCGCTGGAGCGGGGCTCGCGCGGACAGGACTCGATCGATCTGCCGGCCGGACCGCACGTGCGGCGCATCGTGGTGACCGGATTCGACCCCTTCCAGCTGGACGACGACGCACGCCGGAGCAACCCCTCGGGCGCGGCGGCGCTCGCCCTGGACGGGACCACCGTACGGACCGCCTCGGGTGAACCGGCCCGGATCGAGACCGCCGTCTTCCCGGTGCGCTGGGACGACTTCGCGCAGGGCACGGTCGAGCGCACCCTGCTGCCGCACTTCCGCAGTGGGCCGCGGCAGGCCGACCTGTTCACCACCATCAGCCAGGGGCGGCCCGGGCGGTTCGACGTCGAGCGGACCAACGGGGCCTGGCGGGGCGGCTATCCGGACAACGCGCGGGCCTCGCGCACCGAGACCGTGCCGATTCCGGCGGGGGTGCCGACCGTGCGGCCGCAGCCGCAGTGGACGGTCACCAGCCTGCCGTACACCCGGATCGTGGCCGCCGGCACCGGTCCGTATCCGGTGGTCGACCACACCGCCGTCACGGAGATCCCGGCGGGCGCCACCACGCCGGTGGAACGGCCGGACGGGCCGACCGCGGGGTCCACGGCGCGTGCGGGCGGCGGCGGGGACTATCTGTCCAACGAGATCGCCTATCGCGCGACGCTGCTGCGGGACGCGGTGCGGCCGTCGCTGCCGGGCGGGCATCTGCACACCCCGGTCCTGGAGTTCGGCCCCGGCAACACCGATCCCTCCGGCCAGATCACCGACCCGGTGTTCGTCCGCAACCGGGTCGCGATCACCGGGCAGGTGCGGGCGATCCTGACGGTGGCGGCGTCGGAGGGCGCGCGGGGGTAGGCGGAGGGGCGGGCGAGCGAGTGGCCGGTTGACCGTCGGGGGCTGGTTGTCAGTCGAGGGCCGGTTGGCCGTCGGGCCGGTTCTCCACAGGGTGCCAACTGCCCGCCGCGGCACGGTTGTCCACAGCGGGCCGGTTGTCCACAGGCTCGCCCGCCCCGCGCCGGATCCGGGCATCATGGGCGAATGATCATTGCTGCCGCGCAATTCGCCCCCGTGCCGGGCGACATCGACGCCAATGCCGCACGGATGGCCGCGCTCGTCGCCGAGGCCGCCGACCGGGGCGCCGGTCTGGTGACGTTCTCCGAACTCGCCCTGACGCACTACGACCTGCGTCTGATAGCCGCCGACCCGGTGGGGATGACGGTCACGGAGGACGACGCCCGGCTGGCGCCCGTGCGCGAGGCCTGCCGGGCGGCCGGGATCGCGGCGGTGGTGAACGCCGCGGGCCGGGCCCGCGAGGGCGCGGCCGGGCCGACGATCTCCTCATTCGTCCTGGGTCCGGACGGCGCCCTGCTCACGCGGTACGACAAGCTCCATCTGTCCGCCGAGGAGCGGAAGGTCTTCACACCGGGCACCGCGGACGGCCGCTTCTTCCTCGGCGGGATCCGCTTCGCGCTCGCCACCTGCCTGGACAGCAGCTTCCCCGAGGTGCCGGCGCGGGCCGCGGCGGACGGCTGCGGGGTCTATCTCGCCAGCTCCTTCCACGACGCCACCGAGCGCGTGGAGCGGTATGCGGAGCTGGCGCGGGACAGCGGGCTGCAGGTGCTGCTGGCCAACGGCACCGGCCTCGGCAGCTGCGGCCCGGGGTGCGGCCTCAGCGGCGGCTGGCTGCCGAGCGGCGAGCGGGTGGCCGCGGCCGCCGAGTGGCGCGGGCCCGCGGCGGGGATACCGGGCGACGGGGCGGAGCTGGTGCTGAGCGATGCCCGCGACCGCATCACGCTGATGGCGGACCCGGCCGTCGCCGCGATACCCGTCAAGGAGTGCGGTGAGCCGCTGGTGGACATCCGGACGGCGGCGCCCGCGCTGCGGGTGGCCGACGACCGGCACGACGTCCGGGGGCACTTCGCGCATCTGCGGCAGGGGGTGGTGCAACGGCTGCTGGCGGCCCAGGAGTTGCTGCCGGACGGGCTGCGGCTGCGGATCGTCGAGGGCTACCGTCCCCCGGCACTGCAGCGCCGCTACTTCGAGGAGTACGCCGACGAGCTGCGGGCCGCCTTCCCCGACCGGGATCCGCAGCGCCGCCACCAGGACGCCAGCCGCTATGTCTCCCCGCCCGGGATAGCCCCGCACAGCGCGGGCGGCGCGGTGGACCTCACCCTGATCACCGCGGACGGCACGGAGGTCGACATGGGGACACCGATCAACGCCTCCCCCGAGGAGAGCGCCGGCGCCTGCTACACGGGCGCACCGGAACTGACGCCCACCGCCCGCACCCACCGCCGGGTGCTGAGCGCCGCACTGACCGCGGCGGGCCTGGTCAACTACCCGACGGAGTGGTGGCATTGGTCCTACGGCGACCGCTACTGGGCACTGGCGACCGGCGCGGACCACGCGCTGTACGGCCCGAAGGAACTCGCCGGGCGGTGAGGCCGGAGCGGGCCGACCGGCGTCCCACGGGCACCGGCCCGCGCCACGCCGGAGCCAGCCCTGCGTGCTTCCGGCACCGCCCCGCGCCGCGCCGAAATCAGCTCTGCGCCCTTCCGGTGCCGACCTGCACAGCCCTGGTGTATCAGCCCTGTGCCCCTACGGTGCCGCCCCGCACCGCCCTGGTGTCAGCCCTGCGCCGGTGTCTCCGGCACCTCGGCCGTCAGCTCCGCCAGGGTCGGGTAGGAGGGCTGGGCTCCCGGCTTGGTGACGGCGGCGGCACCGACCCGTACGGCGAAGCGCGCCGCCTCGGGCAGGTCGTCGCCGCGGGCCAGGCGGGTGGCGAGGGCGCCGGTGAAGGCGTCACCGGCGCCGGTGGTGTCCACCGCCTTGACCCGCACGCCCGGGATGTCCTCGCTGCCCGAGGCGTCCAGGACCAGCGCGCCGTCGCCGCCGAGGGTGACCACGACGGAGCGGGCGCCCTGTTCGCGCAGCGCCCGCGCCCACTCGGCGGGGCTGCCGTCGGCGTGCCCGGACAGCTGCCGCGCCTCGTGCTCGTTGACCACCAAAGGGTCGGCCACCGCCAGGAGTTCGGGGGCCAGGGCCGCCTCGGGAGCCGGGGAGGGGTTGAGGACGACGCGGGTGCCGGCCCGCTCGGCGGCCGCGGCGGCGGCCACTACCGACTCCATGGGGATCTCCAGCTGGAGGGAGAGCACCGAGGCGGCGGCGATGGTGTCCTGCGCGGCCGCCACGTCCTGCGGGGAGAGGGCGGCATTGGCGCCGGGCGAGACCACGATGCTGTTGTCGCCGTCCGGGTCGACGATGATCATCGCGGTGCCGCTGCGGGCCGCGGCGTCCACGATGACCGGGCCGACATCGGTGCCCGCGGCGCGCTGCGCGGCCAGCAGCATCTCGCCGAAGGCATCGCCGCCGACCCGTGCCAGCAGGGCGGTGCGGCCGCCGATCCGGGCCGCGGCGGCCGCCTGGTTGGCGCCCTTCCCGCCGGCCGATTCGACCAGGTCCGTGCCGCGCACGGTCTCGCCCGCGCCGGGCCGCCGGTCGACCCGCACCGTCAGATCCGCGTTGGCCGAACCGACCACCAGGACGTCATACATGCACCGCTCTCCCACTTCTCGCCGTTCTCCCACTTCTCTTCGCTCTCCCACTTCTGCTCCACTCCCCCGGTTCTTCACCGCTGTAGTGGCCCGCCGCCCGTCACCGGGCAAAGGACGACGGGCCACGGGCCAAGGGCCGCCGGCTCAGCCGCCGAACCGCGCCGCGTTCTTGTCCGTCACCAGCACCACCGGCACCCGGACCGACTGCGGCAGCTTCTCACCGCGGGCCGCCTTGAGCGCCCAGTCCACGGCCTGTTTGCCGAGGAGTTCGGGCTGCTGGGCGACGGTCGCGGTCAGCGTGCCGTTGCCGACCGCCTTGACGCCGTCCGGGGTGCCGTCGAACGCCACCACCTTGACGTCCTTGCCGGAGCGGCCGCCCAGCGCCTTGGACGCGCCGAGCGCCATCTCGTCGTTGGCGGCGAAGACCCCGTCGACGTCGTGGTGCGCCTGCAGCATGTTGGACATCACGTCCATGCCCTTGGTGCGGTCGAAGTCCGCCGGCTGGCGGGCCACGACCTGGATGCCGGGGTACTTCTTGATGCCCTCCTCGAAGCCCTGGCTGCGCTCCCGGGCGGCGGAGGTACCGGCCTGGCCTTCCAGGAAGGCCACCTTGCCCTTGCCGCCCAGCGAGTCGGCCAGCGTCTTCGCGGCGAGCCGGCCGCCCGCGACGTTGTCGGAGGCGATGGTCGAGCCGACCGTGCCGCCGTTGACGCCGCGGTCGATGGAGATCACCGGCACCTTCGCCCGGTTGGCGACGCCGACGGCCGGGACGGCGGCGTCGGAGTCGACCGGGTTGATGATGGCCGCCTTGACGTTCTGGCTGGTGAACGTCTCCATCTGGTTGATCTGCTGGGTGGGGTCGTTCTGGGCGTCGGTGATGTTGATGTGCAGACCCCGGGCGTCCGCCTCGTCCTGTGCGCCCTTCTTGATGCCGACGAAGAACGGGTTGTTCATCGTGGACAGCGCCAGCCCCAGGTCGGTGTTGCCGCCGCGGTCGCAGCCGGTCAGCGCCAGGGCGGCGGTCGCGGCCAGCGCGGCCACCAGCGCCACCGCCGTCCGCTTTCGGGAGCCCGCCCGGGCCGTCGTCCCCGAGGTCCCGGAGCCCCTGCGGGCCGTCGTCCGCGCCGTCATCGCGCGCTCCGGCGGCGCAGCGTGTCCAGGAGCACCGCGAGCGCGATGACCAGGCCGGTGGCCACCTGCTGCCAGAACGCCGAGACGCTCAGCAGGTTGAGGCCGTTGCGCAGGACGGCGAGGATCAGGGCGCCGATGAGGGTGCCGGAGGCCTTGCCGGAGCCGCCGGAGAGGCTGGCCCCGCCGATCACGACGGCGGCGATGGCGTCCAGCTCGTAGCCGGTGGCGGCCTGCGGCTGGGCGGAGGTGAGCCGGGCCGCGAGCACGATGCCGGCGACCGCCGCGAACAGGCCGGACAGTGCGTAGATCACGAGCTTGCGGCGCTTGACGTGGATACCGGAGAGCCGGGCCGCCTCCTCGTTGCCGCCGATCGCGAACATCGCGCGGCCGGAGTACGTACGGGCCAGGATCAGCGCGGCGACCAGCCCCATCGCGATCATGACGAGAACCGGCACCGGCAGCCAGCCGCCGAGAGTGTCGCCGAGCGCGCCCACCGAGCCGGGGAAGGCGATCGGCGAACCGCCGGAGATGACCAGGGCCAGGCCCCGCCCGACCGAGAGCATCGCCAGCGTGGCGATGAAGGCGGGCAGTTTGCCGTAGGCGACCAGCGCCCCGGAGATCAGGCCGGAGACCGCGCCGACCGCCAGGCCCAGCAGCACGGCCAGCCACACCGGCAGGCCCTCCCCGGTGGCCGCCCAGGCCACCACGGTGGCGGAGAGCGCGGCGACCGAGCCGACCGACAGATCGATGCCGGCCGAGACGATCACGAAGGTGACGCCGAACGCGAGGATCGCGGTGACCGACGCCTGGACGCCGACATTGAGCAGGTTCTGGCCGTTGAGGAAGTCCCTGGACAGCACGGCCATCACCACGACCAGGGCGATCAGGCCGCCGAGCGGCCCGTTCCTGAGCACCGCCCGGCTCAGCCACGGCGCCAGGCCGTCCCGCTCCGGTGCCCGTCCCACCGCCTCGGCGGCTGCTCCTGTCTTCACCTCAGTGGACATCGGAGCCCTCCATCGCGCTCTCGTCGTTGTGCTGCGTGCTCTTGGGGTGGTCGGGCGCCTGGAGCGCCAGCTCCATCACGGCGTCCTGGGTGGCCGCCTCGGCCGGCAGCTCACCGGCCAGCCGGCCCTGCGACATCACCAGCACCCGGTCGCTCATCCCGAGCACCTCGGGCAGATCGCTGGAGATCATCAGCACCGCCCGGCCGGACGCCGTCAGTTCGTTGATGAGCTGGTAGATCTCGACCTTGGCGCCGACGTCGATGCCGCGGGTCGGCTCGTCGAGGATCAGCAGCCGGGTGTCCGTCAGCAGCCATTTGCCGATGACGATCTTCTGCTGGTTGCCGCCGGACAGGGTGCGGGCGCTCTGCCCCAGACCGCTCATCCGGACCTTCAACTGCGCGGCGACGGCGGCCGCTTCGCGCCGCTGAGTGCCCCGGTCGACCAGCCCGCCGCGGGTGTCGCGGTCGAGCCGGGCGAGGGTGAGGTTGTCCTGGAGGGACGCGTCGAGGACCAGGCCCTGGCCCTTGCGGTCCTCCGGTACGAGGCCGAGCCCGGCGCGCATCGCGGCGCGCACATCGCCGCGGGCCAGCTCCTTGCCGTCGATCTCGACGGTGCCGGCGTCATAGCGGTCCACCCCGAAGATCGCCCGCACGACCTCGGTACGGCCCGCGCCGACCAGCCCGGCCAGGCCCACGACCTCACCGGCCCGCACCTCGAAGTCGATGCCCTCGAAGACCGGTCCGGCCGCGGCGCCGCGCCGGGTCAGCCCGCGGACCCGCAGCACCGGCGCGCCGGGCTCGTCCGGGCGCTGCCGCGGGTACTGCTCGGCGATGTCGCGGCCCACCATGAGCCGGATCAGCTCGTCCTCGTCGGTGGCGGCCGGCACCTCCCGCACCGAGCGGCCGTCGCGCAGGACGGTGACCCGGTCGCCGAGGATGCCGATCTCGTCGAGGTGGTGGGTGATGAAGATGACGCCGACGCCGCCGTCGCGCAGCTCACGGACGATCTCGAAGAGGGTCTCGACCTCCTCGGAGGTCAGCACCGCGGTCGGCTCGTCCATGATCAGGACGCGGGCGTCCAGGCTGAGCGCCTTGGCGATCTCGACCATCTGGAGGCGGGCGATGCCCAGTTCGCCGACCGGGGTGTCCGGGGACACGTCCAGCCGCACGCGGCGCAGCAGTGCGGCGGCGCGCGTCCGCATCGTCTTCTTGTCGACCAGCCCGAGCCGGTTGCGCGGCTGGCGGCCCAGGAAGATGTTCTCGGCGACGGTCAGCCCGGGGACGAGGTTGAACTCCTGGTAGATGGTGGCGATGCCGAGCCGTTCGGCGTCCTGCGCGGAGCGGATGTGCACCTCGTGCAGGCCCTCGCGGGTGCCGTCCTGGCCGCCGTCGGCGAGGAGCCGGCCCTCGTCGGGGCGGTGGGCGCCGGAGAGCATCTTGATCAGGGTGCTCTTGCCCGCACCGTTCTCGCCGAGCAGGACATGCACCTCACCGGCGCGCAGGGTCAGATCCACGCCGTCCAGCGCGCGCACGCCCGGGAACGACTTCGTCACCCCCTCCACGCACAGCAGTGGGCGGCCGCCCGGTACGTCGTCCTTGACGCCGGTCATGCGCTGCACCTCTCTTCTTCGGATGGGTTGCTCGGGGGGTGGGAATCGTGGACCCGGCGGCGCACCGCCGACCGGGCTCAGGGGGTGGGGGGCTCGCCGCAGGAGCGGCGGGGGACCAGGTGGGCCGGGAGCAGTACCGAGTCGGCGGGCCGGCCCTCGATCCGGGCCAGCAGGGTGTGCACGGCGGCCCGGCCCAGTTCGCGGGTGGGCTGGGCGATGGCGGTCAGCGGCGGATCGGTGTGGGTGAACCACGGCACGTCGTCGTAGACCACCAGCGCCACGTCGTCCGGGACCCGCAGCCCGCGCGCGCGGAGCTCGTCCATCGCGCCCAGCGCCATCAGGTTGTCGGTGGCCAGCACCGCGTCCGGCGGCTCGGGGAGATCGAGGAACGCGCTCATCACCCGCCGGCCGCCGGTGTGCTGGAGGTCGGGGGTGCTGCCCACCCGCTCGTCGGGCAGCGCGAGGCCGTGCGCGGCCAGCGCCGCACGGAACAGCGCGAGGCGCTCCTCACCGGTCGGGGTGCCGGCCGGGGCGACGATGATCGCGGGCCGACGGCGGCCGAGGGCGGCGAGGCGACCGGCGAGTTCGGTGAGGGCTGCGCGACCGTCGGCGCGTACGCAGGGGGCGTCGATGCCGGGCACGGAGCGGTCCAGCAGGACCAGCGGGGTGCCGGAGGCGACGACCTCGCGGAGCATCGCCGAGCCGGTACCGGCCGAGCTGACCAGCAGGCCGTCGATCCGGCGGTCGAGCAGCGTACGGATGTAGTCGTCCTGCTGCGCGGGACGCTCGCCGGCGTTGCCGATGACCAGGCTGTAGCCGAGGCTGCGGGCCTCGTCCTCGACGGCGTCGGCAAGTTCGGTGAAGAACGGGTTGGTCAGATCGCTGATGATCAGCCCGAGCGCGCCGGTCCGTGCGGTGCGCAGCGCGCGGGCGACGTTGTTGGGGCGGTAGCCCAGCTCCTGCACCGCGGCAAGCACCCGCTCACGGGTCTCGGCAACCGGGCTGCGGCCGTTGAGGACCCGGGAGACCGTGGCGACGGACACTCCTGCCCGCTCCGCCACATCCTTGATGTTCGCCATGGCGCCGTTGCCATCCTGTCCGTGCGACCGCCCAGCGGCCCGGGGGCCGACAGCGCAAGATCGGAGGTGTAATCGATTTCTTGGGGAGGTGCGAGGGCCTACGAAATCGATTACATGGCGGGTGCGTCAATACGGGGGTGTTGTTGCCTGCGTCACATGGGGGGTGGTTGTTGGGGTGGGTGGGTGTTGGGGGGCTTGCGTGTCGGGGGTGCTCGTACATGGAGGGTGGGCGTGGGTCGCGGGTGGGCGTTGCATCGCGGGTGCTCGCTTGTCGAGGGTGCGCGTACGTGGCGGGGGCTGCGTGTCGGGGGCATTACGTCGCGGGGGGGCGCCGCGCGTCGCGGGTGCTCGTGTATCGAGGTGCTCGTACGTCGCGGGGGCGCGCTTCGCGGGTGCTTGCGAATCGAGGGCTTCGTACGTCGCGGGCGGGCGGGCGTCGCGGGTCCGCGCTTTGCGAGGGCGCACGTACGTCGAAGATGGCCGCACATCACGGGGTGCCCGCGTATCGAGGGTGGCCGCACATCAAGGGTGCTCGCCTATCGAGGTCTTCCGAGTAGGGACCATCACACAGCGGCGGCACATCAAGCGGTCGCCGGGACCCACATCACGCACTGGTTGAGCACGTCACGCGTTGGCCGGGTACGTCACGCGCTGGTTGGGCACGTCACCCGGTGATCAGGTACATCAGGCGGTCACCAGGCCACCACGCGCCGAGTGGGCACATCACGCGGCGGCCGAGAAAATCACACGGTGGCCGGTCACAACACACGGCACTCGGACACCTCCCGCCGCAGCCGCGCCGGAACGGTCCGGGGCTGCCGCCGGAGATCTACCGAGCCCGGGCACTCCCCCGTTGACCTACCCGCCTCAACGGCGGGCACCGGCCGTGTCCGGACCCTCTGGGGCAACCCGGCTCAGCGGATGAACTGCCCCACACACGCGACGATCGCCACACCCAGGCCCAGCGCGCCGATGATCACCTGCCATCTGTCAGACGGCGCCCACCGGTCGCTCTCCTGCTCCGTGTCCTGATCGTCCATCACTCCTCCTCGCTCCTCCGGACAGGCCCCGGAGACCAGGGCCCCCACCGGCCGGCAGCCGGTGGAGCTGTGGGGAGGAACGTGGCGAAGCCCCGTAAGAATAGCGCGAGTTGACCCCACGTCCACGGAAATCAGGCGCGCACACCAAGGCGCACACCTTGACGGGACCGTAGGACGGCGGACTGCGTGGGTGCCACCCCCGAAATGCACCAGCCGCAGGCCCCGACCGCCTCGACCAAGGCGCCTACGGCGGAGCCAAGGCGCAGTGCAGCGAGACCACGCAACTGCACCAGGGGCCGCCGCCTCCGACGCACGAGCCACCCGCACCCAGGTCACACCCCGGCCGGATCCCACACCGAACGCACAGAGCCGCACCCCGTAACGGGACGCGGCTCCTGCTGCGACAGCACCGACGACGTCAGGCGTCAGGCGTCAGGCGTCAGGCGTCAGATAACAGGTGTCAGACAACAGCCATCAGGCTCAGGCGACGGTCAGCTTGACGTCGATGTTGTCGCGGGTGGCGCGGGAGTACGGGCACACCTGGTGCGCCTTCTCCACGAGGTCCTGGGCGGTGGCCGCGTCGACGTTCGGGATCTTGGCGGTGATCTCGACCGTGAGGCCGAAGCCGCCATCGGGGGTCTTGCCGATCCCGACCGCGGCGGTGACCCGGGAACCGGAGACATCGACGTTCTCCCGGCGGGCGACGACGCTGAGCGCACCCTGGAAGCAGGCGCTGTAGCCGGCCGCGAAGAGCTGCTCCGGGTTGGTGCCGGCGCCACTGCCGCCCTGCTCCTTGGGCGGGTTGACGACCACGTCGAGCTTGCCGTCGTCACTGGCGACGTGGCCGTCACGGCCGTTCTCAGCGGTGGCGACGGCGGTGTAGACGACATCGACGGACTGGATGGACATACCGAATCCTCCTGTGGTTCGCCGCGACTCGCGCCCACGGATCGCGACGGCGTGCCGCCGAGCCTAACGGGCCGGGGCGCGAGCCTGGCGGGAAAGCCACGCGATTTCTTCGCCCCCTTCCCCTCCCCCGCCCCACCCCGCCACCTCACCCAACAAAAGCCGTCGCCAGAGCACGCGCCCGTCAGACGATGCCCCCGCCAGACGACAACGCGCCCCTCAGACAAAGCCGCCGCCAGACGACAAGCCATCCGTCAGACAACGCAACCGCCGGCCGAAGCCCCCATCAGACAAAACGCCGGCCCTACGAGACACCCGCCGTACGAGGCCAAGCCAGGCCAAAGCCACCCTCGCCCCAAGGCATCCTTCGCCCCAACGTCACCCTCGCCCCAAGGCATCCTTCGCCCCAACGTCACCCTCGCCCCAAGGCATCCTTCGCCCCAACGTCACCCTCGCCCCAAGGCATCCTTCGCCCCAACGTCACCCTCGCCCCGAGGCATCCTCCGACCCGACGCCACCCTCGACCAAAGCCACACCCACGCGACCTACGCCGTCGTCAAACACCCCACGGCAAGCCATCGCCCCACCCGGCCGAAGCCATCACCAAACAAACCCCGCACCCCAACGCTCCAGCCGAAGCCCCTCAGCCGAACTCACCCCCAGCCACCCCGCGCCGAACCCGCCCCCCGACCGAAGCCCCTGCCAAACGAACCCCCGGATCCCAACGCCCCCTTCAGCCCAACTCACCACCGCCCCCGACCGAAGCCATCACCAAACGAACCCCCGTCCCCCACGCCCCACTCACCCCAACTCACCACCGCCCCCGACCGGAACCATCACCATCAGCCGCCCCGGCCGGGGCCCAGCGTCCAACGCCCCGTCAGTCCTCGAGGCTCACGATCATCTTTCCGGTGTTCTCGCCGCGGAGCAGGCCCAGGAAGGCCTCGACGCCGTTCTCGATGCCGGAGACCTTGGTCTCGCCATACTTCAGCTCGCCGGAGCGGATCCAGGCGGAGACCTCCTCGACGAACTGCGGCTGCAGTGCGGCGTGATCGCTGACCAGCAGGCCCTGGAGGCGCAGCCGCTTGCCGATCACCATGGCGAGGTTGCGCGGTGCCGGGGTCGGCTCGGTGGAGTTGTACATCGAGATCATGCCGCAGATGGCGGCGCGGCCATGGACGTTGAGGGAGCTGATGGCCGCCTCGAGGTGGTCGCCGCCGACATTGTCGAAGTAGACGTCGATGCCGTCCGGCGCGGCCTCCTTGAGCTGCTCGCGGACGTCGCCGTTCTTGTAGTTGAAGGCGGCGTCGAAGCCGTACTCCTCGACCAGGACCCGGACCTTCTCGTCGGAGCCGGCCGAGCCGACGACCCGGGAGGCGCCCTTGAGCTTGGCGATCTGGCCGACCTCGCTGCCCACCGCACCGGCCGCGCCGGACACGAAGACGGCGTCGCCCTCCTTGAAGGAGGCGACCTCCAGCAGCCCCGCGTAGGCGGTCAGGCCCGGCATGCCGAGCACGCCGAGGTACGCGGTGAGCGGGGCCAGCGACGGGTCCACCTTGGCGGCGCGCTTGGCGTCCACGACCGCGTACTCGCGCCAGCCGAAGCCGTGCAGCACATGGTCGCCGACCGCGATGGAGTCATCGCGCGAGGCGATGACCTCGCCGACCGCGCCGCCTTCCATCGGCTGGTCGAGCTGGAAGGGCGGGACGTAGGACTTCACGTCGTTCATCCGGCCGCGCATGTACGGGTCGACGGAGAAGTGCTTCGTACGGACGAGGATCTGGCCCTCGCCGACCTCGGGCACCGCGGCCTCCCGCAGCGCGAAATCCTCGGGGGTGGGCCAGCCGTGCGGGCGGGCGACGAGGTGCCATTCGCGACCGGTCGTGGGCAGTGCGGACATAGCTCGATCCTCCAAATGCTTCAGATGATGAAACAATCATGCGCCTCGATATTTCATGTTGTCAAGCAATTGGGTATCCTGGTGTGCATGACACCGTGCGCAGACTCCTTGACCGTCGAGGTCGTCGATCTCATCGGCACCGTCGTCGCCCGTTACTACGAGGAGTACGAGCACGCCGCGGCCGAGCACTCCCTCACCGGCGCGCAGGCCCGGGTGCTCAGGCTGCTCTCCCTGGAACCGCTGCCGATGCGCAAGATCGCCCAAAGCCTGAAGTGCGAGCCGTCGAACATCACCGGCATCGTGGACCGCCTGGAGTCCCGCGGCCTGGTCGAGCGCCGCCCCGATCCGGCCGACCGCCGCGTCAAGCTCGCCGCCCCGACCGACGAGGGCGCGCGCACGGCCGAGGCGCTGCGTACGTCACTGAGCTTCGCGCGCGAACCCCTCGGCCGGCTGACGGTCACCGAGCGGACGCTGCTGAAGGAGCTGCTCCAGCGGATGCTCGGCTTCGTACCGGAGTGAGTGAGCGGAGGCGCGGGTTTCCGGGAGCCGCGCACAGGCCCAACTCCCCCATATCCACCGCCTCATACCTTCCGCCACCCCGAGCCCCGGCGACTCACGCGGAGAACGCAACCGCCTTCGCCCGATTCCGCAGCCGTGCGGCCCTCGGCCCCCGCCGTCCCCCACCATGTCCCTCATGAACCCCTCCCGCACCCCCGACAACGACCCGCCTCCCGGTGGCGGCGCCCCTTCCGGGCCTCCGGGGCCGGTCGCCTTCCAGCTGGTCCTGCTGCGCCGGATGGCCGACCACCACCCGGACCTGGTCGAGGACGCGCTGCGCACACTGGAGGTCTCCCGCGCCGACCTGCGCGAGGCCAACCGCCGCTGGCAGGCACGCATGCACGCCCCACGGGCGGCCGGCGGCATCCGGCCTTATCGTGCGCTGCTCGGCACCCCCGAGGCCGTCGCGCCCCGCCGGATCGGCGATCTGACCTGCGAGGCCCTGACCTGGCCGGTCCCGCTCTGGCCCGATCTGCGGTTCGAGGTCCTCACCGGCGGCCGGGGCGCCGTCTGGAACGCCTGGCTGATCCGCGCGCCCGGTGCCACCGCCCCTGACCTGCACACGACCGCGGATCTGCGGCCCTGGTCCTGCACGGTCGACGAGGTCGCCCGCGCCTTCGCCCCGGCCCGCCCCATGGAAGGCAGCGCCCCCACCCGCTGGCGCCTGGCCTGTACCGCGCCCGGCCCCGACGGCGCCCCGCGAGAGATCGTCCCCGAATTCACCTGGGGTCTGTACCAGCGACTGACCGGCTGAGGGCCCGCCGGAGCCGCGCGCCGCACCGCCTCACTCCGCTGCCGCAACCGCCCCGCACCCGTCCCCCGAGCGGACCTCCCGACAGGCGGCCGGCCGCGCACGCCCGGAGGATGGCGCTCAGCGGCTCCTGGCGAACGGGCCGCCCGCGCGCTCCGCCCACACCGGCCCATCGGGGAGGAATCACCCATGAACATCAGCCTCGCCCAACTGCGCCGCTGCTCGGCCGCCATCGACATCGGCGCCGCCCGGACCAGGGTGTATGTGAAGCACCAGGGGCTGGTCGTGGACGAACCCACCGTCGCGGCGATCAACACCCGCACCGGGGCGCTGCTGGCCGTGGGGGCGCAGGCCGAGGTGATGGACGGCCGCACCCCCGACTACATCCGGGTGGTGCGCCCGGTCTCGAACGGCACCATCGTCGACATCGACATGGCCCAGCGGCTGCTGCGCACCCTCGTCGGCGACAAGCTGCGCAAGACCTGGCGGCGGCGCCCCTCGACGCGGGCCGCGATCTGCCTGCCGCACGGCAGCGAACCGCTGGCGCAGCGGGCCGCCGTGGAGACGCTGACGGGGCTGGGCGCGCGGCGGGTGGAGATGGTCGACACCCTGGTGGCGGCCGCGGTGGGCACCGGGCTGCCGGTCGAGCAGCCCGAGGCCACCATGATCATGGTGTGCGGCGCGGGAACCACGCAGGTCGCGGTGCTCTCCCTCGGTTCGATCGTGGCCGCGGAGACCGTGCCGGTGGGCGGCAACGCCATCGACCACGCGGTCATCCAGCACCTGCGGCTGCACCACGAGCTGATGCTGGCGGGCCAGGCCGTCCGTCCGCTCCAGATGGTCCTCTCCGGGGGCGACGGTCTCACCCCCGGCTCCACGGAGGTGCACGGCCGGGACCTGATCAGCGGGATGGCGCGTTCCGTGCACGTCGACACCGAGCGGGTGCGGGACGCCATCACCACCCCGCTGACCGCGATCCTCGACGCCATCGGGGCCGTCCTGCGGCGCTGCCCGCCGGACCTGGTGGCCGACCTCGGGGAGCGCGGCATCGTGCTCGCCGGCGGCAGCGCGCTGATCCCCGGCCTGGAGCCGATGATCCATCAGGCCACGACCATGCCGGTGCACACCGCGGACCGCCCCGACATCTGTGCCGTCATGGGCCTCGGAGCCATGATCGAGGGCAAGGTGCAGCCCCTGCACCTCGACCCGATGGCCCCCTAGGGGCTGTCCGCAAAGCCTCTCGGGCCCGCCCGGAGTCCTGCTCAGGGCTGGGCGGCGGCCCGCCCTCCACGCGGTCCGGAAAAACCTCGGCCCGCGATGTCGAGAACCCGCGTCCGGCTCCGTCCCCGGGGTGAACGCGACCACAATGGGTCGCACCAGCACCGAGGAGAGGCACGATGGCCAAGTACCTGCTGCTCAAGCACTACCGAGGCGCACCGGCCGCGGTCAACGACGTCCCCATGGACCGGTGGACGCCGGAAGAGATCTCGGCGCACATCCAGTACATGAACGACTTCGCGGCCCGGCTCGAGAAGACCGGCGAGTTCGTCGACGGTCAGGCGCTCGCCCCCGAGGGGTCCTGGGTGCGGTACGACGGCGAGGGGCGCCCGCCGGTCACCGACGGCCCCTTCGCCGAGACCAAGGACCTCATCGCCGGCTGGATGGTGATCGACGTCGACACCCACGAGCGCGCCGTCGAGCTGGCCGGTGAGCTGTCGGCCGCCCCCGGGGCGGGCGGGAAGCCGATCCACGAGTGGCTGGAGGTGCGCCCGTTCCTGACCGCGCCGCCCACCATCACGGAGTGACCGCACCGATGGACGAGGCCCTGCTCCGGAGCCTCACGCCGGGCGTGATCGCCCTTCTCGTCCGCCGCGGAGCCGACTTCGCGGCGGCCGAGGACGCCGTGCAGGACGCGCTGGTCGAGGCGGTCCGCGTCTGGCCGGCCGGCCCTTCCCCGGGCTCTCCGCCGCGTTCGGGCCCGGGAGAACCCCTACGGGACCCGAAGGGCTGGCTGGTCACCGTGGCCTGGCGCCGGTTCCTCGACCAGGCCCGCTCGGACAGCGCCCGCCGCCGGCGTGAGGAACTCGTCGACGAGGAGCCGGCGCCCGGGCCCGCGTCCGGGGTGGACGACACCCTCCAGCTCTACTTCCTGTGCGCCCACCCGTCGCTGACGCCGTCGTCCGCGGTGGCGCTCACGCTGCGCGCCGTCGGCGGGCTGACCACCCGCCAGATCGCCCGGGCCTACCTGGTGCCCGAGGCGACCATGGCGCAGCGGATCAGCCGCGCCAAGCGCACCGTGTCCGGGGTGCGTTTCGACCGGCCCGGCGACGTCGCCACCGTGCTGCGCGTCCTCTACCTGGTCTTCAACGAGGGCTACTCCGGCGACGTCGACCTGGCCGCCGAGGCCATCCGACTCACCCGGCAGCTCGCGGCCGCGATCGACCACCCGGAGGTGGCGGGGCTGCTCGCCCTCATGCTGCTGCACCACGCCCGGCGCGCCACCCGCACCGCGCGCGACGGCAGCCTGGTGCCGCTGGCCGAGCAGGACCGCGGCCGGTGGGACACCGAGTCGATCACCGAGGGCGTGGCGATCCTCCAGGCGGCGCTCGCCCGCGACCGGCTGGGCGAGTTCCAGGCCCAGGCCGCGATCGCGGCCCTGCACGCCGACGCAGCCACCGCCGCGGAGACCGACTGGGTGCAGATCGTCGAGTGGTACGACGAGCTCGTGCGCCTGACCGACAGCCCGGTCGTGCGGCTCAACCGCGCCGTGGCGGTCGGCGAGGCCGACGGGCCGCGCGCCGGACTGGCGGCGCTCGCGGCCCTGCACGACTCACTGCCCCGCCACACGGCGGTGGCCGCCTACCTGCACGAACGCGACGGCGACCCGGCAACGGCCGCACGGCTCTACGCCGAGGCCGCCCGGAAGGCCCCCAACCTCGCCGAACGCGACTACCTGACCCGGCAGGCCGCCCGCCTCAACGCCGGGAGGGGGCGCTGAGGGGTCCGTGCGGACCGGCCCGCGGCACAGTCTCGGCCCTCACAGACTCCTGGCGTTCCAGGCCACCACCGCGGGGCGGTCGTGCTCGGTGCCCAGGACGCACACGGCCCCGGTCTCGAAGGTGAAGAGTCCGCCGGCGGCGGGCGGCAGGCCGAGGCGGCGGGCGGCCAGCACCCGCAGGAAGTGCGCGTGCGCCACCAGCGCCACATCGCCCTCGTCCGCGGCGAGCTGCGCCGCGATCCGCGCCAGCACCCGATCGGCGCGCGCCCCCACCTGCTCGGGCGACTCCCCCGGATGCGCCTCGGGCCCCTCGGCGACCCCGTCGGAGAACAGATACCAGCCGGGCCGGGCGCGGTGGATCTCGGCGGTGGTGACGCCCTCGTAGCCGCCGTAGTCCCATTCCCGCAGATCGGCGTCGATCTGCGGACGGGCGAGGCCCGCCAGTTCGGCGGTGCGCAGCGCCCGCTGCATCGGGCTGGCGTACACCGGCCCGATCTTCCGGCCCGACAGCAGCGGCCGCAGTGCGCGGGCCTGCTCCTCGCCGTCCACGGTCAGGGGCAGATCGGTCCAGCTGGTGTGCCGGCCGTCCCTGCTCCACTCGGTCTCGCCGTGCCGGACCAGAAGAAGGTCGCTCACGAGCTCTGCGCCTGCTGACCCTGTTCGCCCTGCGCCTGCTCGGCCTGCTGGGCCTCGGTGACCGACGCCCGGACCTCGTCCATGTCCAGCGCGCGGGCCTGGCCGATGACGTCCTCCAGGGCCTCCGCGGGCAGCGCGCCCGGCTGGGCGAAGACGGCGATGTTCTCCCGGACGATCATCACGGTCGGGATGGACTGGATCTGGAGGGCCTGCGCCAGCTCGGGCTGCGCCTCCGTGTCGACCTTGGCGAAGACGAGGTCCTCGTGCGTCTCCGACGACTTCTCGAACACCGGGCCGAACTGCTTGCACGGCCCGCACCACTCGGCCCAGAAGTCGATCAGGACGAAATCGTTGCCGGAGACGATCTCGTCGAAGTTGTCCTTGGTGAGCTCGATGGTGCTCATGCGTATGTCCCTGCTTCCGGTCTGTCGACGATTGTCAGTCGGTCTCCGGCTGCGGTAACGGGAACAACCCGTGACGTATTCCGCACGCCGGACCGTCCCGCACCCCTGCCCACCGATCACGTTCCTAGACATCCCGATCGGAGTGGGGATCGCCACGCCCGCGCGCCGCCTTCCACACCAGGTCCGACGGCCCCCGACGCACCTGACCGGCGCCCCTGACCGTCGGCCGGGGCGCGTCGGGGCGCGAGGCGGCGCGGCCGGGACCCGGCTGCGACCCTCGCCGCCACCGCACCCCGGCCGGCGCATTCCCGTATTCCGCTGCCACGCCCCGCAGGGCGCGGCGGCTATTCCTTCGCCTTCCCGTAGTCGGTCGCCATGGCGCCCGCGAAGTCGTACACGATGACCTGCTCGTCCCCCACCACCCAGGCGTCGTGACCGGGCGAGCAGACGAAGACGTCGCCGGGTCCCATTTCGGACTCCGCGCCGTCGTTCATCCGGATCCGCATCCGGCCCTGCACCATGAAGCAGTTGTGGTGGATCTCGCAGCTGTCGGTCCCGGCAATCGGGCCCACCGACTCCGACCAGCGCCAACCGGGCTCGAAGGTGGCCACGGCGAAGTCCAGTCCGGTGAGGTGCAGGGCTTCGAGGTGACCCCGGGGAAAGTCGCGCCGTTCATCCGGCTTGTCGACCGTTTTGACTTCCATCATGAGGGCTTCCTCCTGCCACCCCCCTGGTCCTTCGTGTCCGCCCCTGGCCCTTCCATCCGGTCCTTCCATGGTGCGCCGCGACCGCGCGCCCGGCCACCGGTGCGGCCGCCCGCCGGAGCCGCCCGGCCGGGATGTCGCCGCAGAGGTGCCGTGGCACGCGGTGGCCTCCTCCGGCGGCTAGCATCCCGAGAGGACCGCCAAGAACGGAGCATTCTTCTGTGCGTCATCTGCGCGTAGGCGTCGCCATCTTGACCATGGGGAACCGCCCGGCCGAACTGCAGGCCCTGCTGGATTCGGTCGCCAAGCAGGACCTCCAGCCGGCGCATGTCGTGGTCATCGGGAACGGCTCGCCGCTCCCCCCGCTTCCGCACGGCGCGCTGGGCGTCGAGCTGACCGACAACCTCGGCGTCTCCGGTGGCCGCAACGTCGCCCTGGACGAGCTGCGCAAGCTCGGGGACCTCGACCTGGTCGTCGACCTGGACGACGACGGCCTGCTGATCAGCAACGACGTCTTCAGCCGGCTGGCCGAACTGCACACCCGTGAGCCGACGTTGGGGATCGTGAGCTTCCGCATCGCCGACGAACGGGGCCGCACCCAGCGCCGGCACGTCCCCCGCCTGCGGGTCGGCGACCCGGCGCACGGCGGCCTGGTCACCACCTTCCTCGGCGGCGGGCACTCCCTGTCCGTGCCGATGCTGGACAGAATCGGCGGCTGGCCCGAGGAGTTCTTCTACGCCCACGAGGAAACCGACCTCGCCTGGCGGGCCCTGGACGACGGCTGGGACATCCGCTACGCCCCCGAACTCGTGCTCCAGCACCCCTACACCTCCCCCACGCGGCATGCCGTCTACCACCGCATGGTCGCCCGCAACCGCGTCTGGCTGGCCAAGCGCCACCTCCCCGCCGTCCTGGTCCCGGTCTACCTCGGCGTATGGGCACTCCTGACGGCGCTGCGCACCCGCTCCCTCCCCGGCCTCCGCGCCTGGGCCGCCGGCTTCACCGAGGGCGTCCGCACCCCCTGCGGCCGCCGCCGCCCGATGCGCTGGCGCACGGTCTGGCGCATGACGAGGCTGGGCCGGCCACCGGTCATCTGACCTTGCCGCCGCCGTCGTGAGACTTTCGTTGCTGCACCTCGCGACGAAAGGTGATGTCCTCGGCGCATGGGGCTGCTTACCGTGACCACGTGACAGGTGTGGAAGGTATGGAGCGTGCACGGCGCGCTCGGCAGGTGCCCACGGCATGGGTGCGTACGGGGCTGCGGCTGGCCGAACCGGGCAGGGCTCTCTTCGCTCCCGGGATGTGGCCGCCCAGGCGCATCGTGCTGGAATCGCTGCTGAGCGTGCTGCTGGCGACGCTTGCGGGAGGAACCGAGGCCGTGCGCGACGGGGGCGCGGTAGGGATCGCCGCCGTCGCACTGGCCGCCGGACTGCTGCTGCCGCTGCGCCGGGTGCTGCCCGCGACCGTCCTGCTGGTGGCCATCGCGGCCTCCATCCCGTGCAACGGTTTCGCGCTGCTGATGCCCGTCACGAGCTGGTCCGCCGGGCGCCGGATCGAGGGCGTCGGCAGGGCGACCGGCACCTTCGCCGTCGCATACGGCCTCAGCTTCGGCCTGGAACTCTCACGGGAGTTGCCGCAGGTCTCGACGGCTTCCGTGGTCATAGGCGCCCTGGCGACCCTGGTGGCAACCATCGTGCCCGGTCTCGCCGGCCGATACTGGTCGCAGCGCCGCACGCTGCTGGACACCCTGCGCGAGTACAACGCCCAACTGCTGCGTGAGCGCGCGATGATCGCCGGACAGGCCCGGATGCGCGAACGCCAGCGCATCGCGCAGGACATGCACGACAGCCTCGGACATCAGCTCGCCCTCATATCGGTGCACACCGGAGCGCTGGAGGTGGACCGCGAGCTGACCGGGCGACAGCGCGAAGCCGTGGGGGTGCTGCGGGAGGCGTCGGTGAGCGCGATGCGCGAGCTGCGCGAGGTGGTGGGGCTGCTGCGGGACGGCACCCACGCCCCCGAGGACGGGACCGCTCCCCCGGTCGTCGCGAGCGGCCCGCCCACCTCCGCTCCGGAGGCGAGGGGAGAGGAGGACGCCAAGTCCCCGTCGCGCGGGGTGGCAGGCATCAACCACTTGGTGGAGGCGTCCCGGAGCGCCGGTACGGCCGTGGAGCTGCGACGCTCGGGCGAGGTGCGTCCGCTCGCCCCGACCGCCGACCACGCGGCGTACCGGATAGCCCAGGAGGGCCTGACCAACGCCCACAAGCACGCGCCGGGCGCCTCGATCGCCATCGCGCTGCGCTATGAGCCGGACTCGTTGGTCGTGGAGGTCGCGAACGGCCCCGTGCCCGGGACCGCGGACGACGGCCGGAATGTGGTGAGCGGCGGCCAGGGGCTGACCGGGCTCCGGGAGCGGGCCCGGCTCGTCGGCGGCATGGTGCATGTGGGCGCCACGACCGACGGCGGCTTCCGGCTGGCGGGTGTGCTTCCGTACACGGCGCCGGAGCGCGGCGCCACCAACTCCTCGCCCGGCGACGAGACGGCGACGTTCGTCGATCCGACGGGCGACTTTCGACAGCAGATCACGGCGGGTCCGCCCGGCGAAGCTGATCCGGTCACCGACTGGAACAGATCGCCGAAGGAGCTGGCCACGGCCATGAGCGCGCAGAAGAGAAGCGGCGGGATAGCCATCGGCTGCGGGGTGGCGGCACTGCTCGCCCTGCTGCTGGTGGTCGGCGTCCTCGTCGGTGGGGCCTTCCTCCTGACCGAGGTGAACAAGGCCATGGTCGAGCCGAAGGAGTACGCGGCGGTAAAGGTGGGCCAGCCCGAGTCCACGGTGCGCAAGCAGTTGCCCGAGGGCTCCTCCGTCCTGACCGAGGGCCTGGACGACGGCGCACCACCGGTGCCCGAGGGGGCAAAGTGCCTCAGCCTGAATTCCTCGGAGCTCGGCAGCAGCTTGGAAAAGGAGCCGGTCTTCCGGTTCTGCTTCAAGGACGGCAAGTTGATCGAGAAGAGGTCCTTCGAGGTCACAACATAAGGGGCGGAACGCTCGCCGGGGGTCCGGACGGGGTGCGTGGTCGGGGATGATGGGAGCGGCCGTAGCCATCACCGTTCAAGAGGGCGCAGGAGACTCGTGATCAAGGTTCTCGTCGCGGATGACGAGCCGCTCATCCGGGCGGGTATCAGGATGATTCTCACCTCGGCCGACGACATCGACGTCGTCGCGGAGGCGGCGAACGGCCGCGAGGCGACCGAACTGGCCCGCGCCCAGCGGGTGGACGTCGTCCTGCTCGACATCCAGATGCCGGTCATGGACGGCCTGACCGCCCTCGCCGAACTCCGCCGCGCCGCCCCCGACGCACGGGTGCTGATCCTCACCACCTTCGGGGACCAGCAGAACGTGCTGCGCGCCCTGGCCGAGGGCAGCGCCGGCTTCCTCCTCAAGGACTCGGCGCCCGCGGAGCTGATGGGAGCCGTCCGGGCCGCCGCGGCCGGAGACGCCTACCTGTCACCGGGCGCCACCCGTCACGTCGTCGACTCCCTGGCATCCGGCCAGAGCACACGCCGCGCCGAACAGGCCCGCCGCCGGCTGGAGACCCTGTCGGGCCGCGAGCTGGAGGTCCTGGCACTGCTGGGCGAGGGCCTGTCCAACGCGGACGCCGGCCAACGAATCCACATGAGCGAGGCCACGGTCAAAACGTACGTGAGCCGCATCCTCGCCAAACTGAACTGCGAAAACCGCGTACAGGCCGCCCTCCTGGCCCGAGACGCCGGCCTGGGCAACTGAGCAAGCCCCGCATGCGGGTGCTGCCCAAGCCCGCCACCCTCAACCACCGGACGTCCCGTCAGCCCCCGCACGGTCGCCGGACGATAGCGCCAACAGCCTGACGGTTGGCCGAAGCGGCCCAAGAAGGCTGCGCAACCGCCTGCGCGCCACCGCGACGCCGTCCGGGCCACCGTAGAGCCACTTGATCTTGGTCTGAACGACTGAACGGGGGTCACCACACTGGTGTGGTGACCCCCGTTCTGACGCTTCCCCAGGCAGAAAGAGGCCTTCCCCTGAGTGCTGCAATGGGGCAGGTGGAACTCGACCTATCCCCGGTGACACGTCTCACCTGCGGCTTCGCCGAAGAAGCCGACATTCCCATCCCATTCCATCCTGCTGCGCCCTACTCGATCCTGCTGGATCCAGTGCGGTTAGGTAATCGCCACACCACTTCCCCCGGCAGACGCCGCTCCTGGCGAGACGTGCCTACAGCCCATGGCCTGCCGAGCCATGCGTGCAATTGGATGACCACGCAGTTCGAACGGTCTCCTCCGGAGCAGCTCACGTTCTGTAGTCACCGGGGACGGGGAGCCTTGGCCCAGCTGCGACGCGCGAACAGCACCAGCCTGGCCTTCCCTTGGGCTTCCACCATGGCGCTGGCTCAAACCGGCAGGATCCACCGTGACGGATACAAAGAGTCCAGTAATAGCCTGGGGCCACCGACATCACATGCACCAGCAGTACAACGCCGGAACGGTGCCCCAGGCCACAAAGGCTCCATGGGCCACTACTGCCCTGCTGAACCTGCAACCTAATCGAAGGGCATTACGTCCGAATCGCTGAATTTAAGTAAAAGCAACTCACCGCCTTCCTGAAACCGCAGCCCACGGCCTGTGATCCCCGCGCATGCGGGGCTGGTCCCGTCTATCCGCCCCTGCGGCAGCTCGTGGCTGAGTTGTCCCCCGCATGCGGGGATGGCCCCCGACACGCAACTTAGGCGGCGCGGAGGGCCAGGGCGAGGAGGCCGGGGAAGCGGGCGTCGAACTCTTCGCGGCGCAGGCGGTTGAGCCGTTTGGTGCCCTGGTCGCGCTGTTCGACGAGGCCGGCGTCGCGCAGGACGGAGAAGTGGTGGCTCTTGGCGGCTCTGCCGACGGATACGTCGAAGTTGCTGCAGCTGAGCGTCCAGTCGGGGTGTTTCGCAAGAGTGCAGATCAGATGCATGCGCACCGGGTCCGCGAGCGCGGCCAGGGCGGTGAGCAAGGGGACGTCGTCGGGGTGGGTGTGCACGGGAGCCGGTCGGTGTCCTGTGGCTCCAGCCTGCTCCGGCATCTCTCAGCCCCTCCGCGGCCCGCACTTGCTTGCTGAATGTTCGATCCTCATCTTACATTGCTCATGTTCGATACCGGTTGAACATCCCCCGATGGGCTGGCAGTTGATGTCGTCGGCCGCCCATAAACGCCATGGCCCGGGCAGCCCCATGCCCGGGCCCCGAACCGCGGACGGAGAAATGCAACAAAGAACTGCGGCCCGAGGATTCTCCGCCGTCGCGGGCAAGGTGCCCGCGCCCTGTCTCGTACTGGCCGGAGTGAGCGGGATCCAGTTCGGAGCAGCGCTCGCCCCCAGCGCCTACCCCCAGGCAGGAGCCGCCGGCGTGGTGTTCCTGCGCCTCCTCATCGCCGGCCTGATCCTCTGCGTGCTGTGGCGCCCGAGGTGCCAAGCACTCAAGTCGGCCAAGGGAGCCTGGAAGACCGTACTCGCCGCCGGAACGCTGCTGGCCGGACACCACATCGCCTTCTTCGAAGCCGTCAACCACATCCCGCTCGGGATCGTCGCCACGATCGAATTCCTCGGCCCCTTCGCCATCGCCCTCGCAGGCTCCCGCCGTGCTCTCGACCTGCTCCCCGCATGCCTGGCAGCAGGAGGCGTACTCCTGCTCGGCGGCGGAGACAGTACCTCTCTGCCCGTGGTCGGCCTTGTCCTGGCCGTAGCGGCAGCCTGCTGCTGGGCCGGATACATTCTGGTTTCCGCCCGCATGGCCACCCGCCTCAGCGGCGGCCAGGGCTTGGCCGTGGCCATCGCCTGGGCGGCGCTGCTCAGTGCCCCCTATGGCATCGTGCACGCCGGCTCCGGCCTGCTTGACCCACACGTCCTGTGGGTGGCGGCCGTCGTGGCAGTCGTATCCAGCGTGCTGCCATACTCGCTCAACCTGGAAGCCTTGCGCCGGATTCCGCCGCGCGTCTTCGGCGTCCTGACGAGCCTGGAGCCTGCCGCAGGCGCCCTTTTCGGCCTGCTCGTCCTTGGCCAGCACCTCGACCGGTCACGGTGGCTCGGGATCGCCACAGTCGCCTGCGCCTCCATCGCCGCCACCTGCCTGCGCCCCGGAAAACGCAGGATTTCACGCGTCCGAGCAACGAGCGGCTCTCTCCCCGAGAAGGGATCCGCACGGAACGGGGCCGGCATCCCGAGCACGACCGATAAGGCGACAATGCATTCCCCTGACCGGTCATCCGGCAACGTCGAAGATCTTCATGCCTCAAGTCCTCGACATGATCCAAACGAGAGGCCCTAGTGGTCCCCGCGCATGCGGGGCTGGTCCCGCCACCAGCGCCACCCGCCCACCCTCAACCACCGGACGCCCCGTCAGCCCCCGTACGGCCGCCGACTTACCCAAGCCCCCGGAGAACCTCCCCACCGGCCACCGACGGGCACGGAAGACCAAGACCACCAAGGGCACCGGCGGCGTCAAGTTCAGCGTGAGGTCCACCGCTGTGGTCACCGGTCCATCCGCGCACAGCAACGCGCCGGTCCGGTTCAACGGCGTGCCCCCGCGCACGGACGGGCAGTCGAAGAAGCCGTTCCGGACGGGTGACGCCACCGCGGGAACGCTTCCCGCCGGACGCCGGCGTGCAGCGGACTCGTTCCCCCACGGCCTTCGTGCCGGCCATGTGCTTCTTCGGTCGGAGCACAGGACCGGACGAAGGCCGTGTTCACGTCCCCGGAATCCTCGTACGAGCGATCAGGTTCGAGGAATCGTTCGAGGTCAGGCTGTCTAGAACAAGCTCAGCGCATCCACTCGATGTAGAAGTTGGGGAGTCCGGGCTGGGGGGCGCTTTGGCAGGTGGCCTCGTGGTACTTGGGGTTGAGCGGCAGGTCACTCTTCACCTGGTCGACGCACTGTTGGAAGGAGTCGAACGACTCGCCACCGACCTGCACCCAGCCGTCATTGGGCTGGGTGTCGGCGAAAGCGGTCGTGGCTGTCAACGGCATGGTGACGGCTGCGGCACCCACGGCGAGACCGAGAGCGATACGAGTGCGCCAGGACTTCATTCATTCCTCCATTGGTTGCTTCGGGTCGTTCTCCGCACAGCTCTCCTGGAGAGACGCTGCGGCCGAAAACCGCCTGAGCTGTGCGTCGTTCACCGGGTGGTGAGCTTTTCCGGCCAGTGCTGTCCGAGGACCGGGGCCCTCGGACAAGCTGGTCGGCACGTCCCCGCACCGGTAGAGCGGTGAGCGGTCCATGGGGCGCGTATGGCGCGGGGTGCGAGGGCTTACGGGTGGTACTTCTCCTCGACCGTCTCGGCTGCGCCGGACTTGGTGCTCATGGTGACGCGGACGGTCACGCTGCTGGTCTTGGCAGCCTTCTCCAGCTGGTCCACGGTGCACTTCGAGGTGCCGTAGCCGTCCTGGCCGATGGACACGCTGCCCGAGTCGTCCGAACAGATCGCGGCCGCGCCGAGGATCTTCGTGGCGTTGGCGACGAAGAACGCCTGGTCCATGCCGCCGCCCTGGGGCTTGACGATCAGCTTGCCGGGCGCAAGGTACTCCAGCTTGCCGACGAGCGTGCGGTGACTGCCCGCGTGGGCGACGCCGCCCCCGGCGGTGGCCGACGCCCTGGTGGACTTGGCGCTCTGACCCTGCGAGGCGGAGTGGGACAAGGAGGAGCCGCTCGTGTGCTGGGCCGGGGCCGCGGCCGAGGCGTGCTGCGAGTCGGACGCGGTCGAAGTGCTCGCGGAGCCGACGGCGCTCGCCGCCCCGGAGCCCTGCCCGCAGGCCGTGAGCCCCATCCCCAGCGTCGCCGCGGCGACAATGGTGGTGGCGATGCGGCGGCCGGCGCGCCCGCGGAGGCAGGTGGTGAGGGTGGCGGTGTTCATCGTGGATTCCTGTTGCTCTGTTCTCTGGTTCGCTCCCGGACAACCATCACCTTCGTAGACCGGGTTGGCGTTCTGCTAACGGACCACTAATGCGGTGCAGCGACCCACCGCAGCGCGCTTGTCTCCGACCGCATCAGCATCGCCGGCCCTGGCGTTCAGGTATGACTGCCTCGATCAGCCCACGTACCGAGGACCACTACGGCGAGGAGAGGAGGAAAGGAAGAGGGGCCGCTCGCAGAGGAAGACTCGGGGACGTTCCTCAGAACGACATCGAACTGAGCTGAACCGGATTTTGTAGCGGCCCCGCAGCCCGGCATGTCGCCTCGGCAGATGGGAGGACACAGGTCCGATGCCCGCACCACGGAAGTACCCCGACGAGCTGAGCGAGCGAGCCGTCCGCAGAGTCCGGGCCTCCGTGTCCAGCCGCTACGACGAACGGCTCATCGAGGCCGGCGCCACCACCTCCGTCGGCTCCGTAGCCGACAGCTACAGCAACGCGATGACCGCCACGGTTCGGGATCGGCACGCCTCCCGCCGGTTCCCCGCACCCGCGGGGTTGGTCCCCCGGTACCCGCGGTGTCGCACACCGATGCACAGTTACGCTTCGTAGCAGATGGAGGGAAAGAGAGCCGGTCTGCCTACGAGGGCCCGGGCACGGCACCACTCACGGCGAATTCACGTCGCGGTATCGGGCAAACACTGCGTCCCGCTCCCGCTCCCAGCTCCAGTCCGGGTCCCGACGGCGGAACTCACTAACGGCCAGCTCGAAGAATTGGTCGGACGGCTTCTGGCTGGATCCATTGACCACCAGTGCCGACAGCATCGGCTCGGGACCGGTGCTGTCCTGGCGGCATACGTCCGCCAACAGGAGCGACATCATCCGGCCGTGGTAATGCACCCGGTGCTCAGGTGCCACGGCCGTGCTCAGCGACTTGTAGGTGTCGGTCCTGCCCTCTCGGGCCCAGCTCTTCAGAACCCCCACCATGGCTTCCAGCGCGGCCATGTAGTCCACGTCCCCGTGCTGCATGCGAGCCCCCTCCACCTCAACTGGGCGCCACGGTAAGCGCATTGCCCACTCGCCGGGATATGTGACTCTGCCCGCAGGCCACCCACCACCCCCGCCACCGGCCCGTCTGGGCATCGGCCGCCGCCAACAGCAGGGTCTTCATCGGCAAGATCGGCTGGTCCCAGGAGACCGAGAAGTCTCGCCTCAGGGCTCAGGCGGAGAGCATGACCAGCCACCCCGACAAGCTTTCAGAGGAAGACGCGGGCCACCTCCAGCCACTTCTGTGCGTCCTCGCCGGTCGCCGTCAAGTCGGTCTCGGACCAGGGGCGACGCCGGGTGACACACAGGCAGAAGTCCATGGCGCTGCCCTGTACCCGTTGCGCGGCAGCCTCGGGCCCCCACACCCACGTCTGCCCGTCAGATGCTGTCAGCTCGACGCGGAAGGGGGCCGCCGGCTCAGGCAGTCCGACGGCGGCGAAGGACAGCGCCCGTCCCAACACCCCCAGCGAGGCCACGTGCTGCAGTCGATCCGTCGGGCGGTGCGCCACGCCCGCAGCATCGAAGACATCCTGTCCGTGTGCCCAGGTTTCCATCAGACGAAGGGGCACCATCAGGGCCGGGGTCACCTTCGACATATACCAGGGGAAGGCGTGGTCCCATGGCGTATCGAGCAGCGCCGCCGCCAGTTCCGCTCGACCGGCCCGCCACTCGTCCAGAAGTAGCGACCGCGGTTTGACCGCTCCCGCAGCGGCGGCCTTGTCGGCATACCCGCCGCCTTCGGCTTCCGCCCGCCCAAGCTCGGCGCTGAACGCGTCCGGAGCGCGTAGGGCGCTGAGTGCGTTTGCGTCCGACCACGCGAGATGGGCTATCTGGTGGGCGACCGTCCAGCCCGGTGCCGGTGTCGGTAAGGACCAGTCGTGCAACTCCGTGACCAGGACGTCGAGATCATCACCCTCAGCCACCAGCGCGGCCAGGACACCGGCGTCATCCACCTCGGGGACGGCAAGGTCGTAGTTCAACATGTAAGCCATGATGCGCTTCCCTGAGGTCAGCGGAGGCGAAGTGCGCGGGCAGACCCCGATGTCGCCAGAGTCTGCCCACTCGATGGCGGGCTCGCCGCACCACGGACCACCACGCTTTAGCTCCTCGGGCGTGTATCGAAAGCATTTTCCAGGAGATCGTCAGGCTGCCCGGCTACGGTGCGGGCATGGGGAATTTCGTGCTGGTTGCAGGTGCACGGCTCGGGGCGTGGGCGTGGGGCGAGGTGGTGCCGTATCTGCGTGCGGCTGGCCACGGCGTCTATCCGTTGACGCTGTCCGGTCTTGCTGACAAGCGGGGTGTACCGGCGGGGCAAGCGACTCACGTCCAGGACATCGTTGCCGAGGTAGAACGCCAGGGTCTGCGTGACGTAATCCTGGTGGGTCACAGCTACTCGGGCATCCCGGTCGGTCAGGCCGCGGAGCGGATCGGTGACCGACTGGCCCGCGTGATATTCGTCGACTCAAGTGTTCCCACTGACGGCGAGTCGTTTGTCTCCGCCTGGCCGGACGGCGGGGCGGCAGTGAAGGCATCGATCGCCGAGAACAGAGGATTTTGGCCGCTCGCGCCAGCTGCTCATTACGACGGCGAAGGTCTCACCGATGAGCAGATCGCACGCCTCGTACGTGGCTCGACGCCTCACCCAGGTGCCACGCTGACCGAGCCCGCTGTGCTGGCGGGGCCGCTCGGTGAACTTCCGGCCACATACGTCCTGTGCGTGATGCCGGGGGCCGAGCCTGACGACGCCGAAACCGACGAAGAGGTGGCCGAGCTGCTGAACAGCGAGCGCTGGCGGCTGGTCAAGATGGACACCGGCCATTGGCCGATGTTCTCCCAGCCCCGCGAGCTGGCGCAGATTTTCCTCAATGCTGCCGTGCAGTGAGAGCACCTCCATGCCTGCGGGCTTGTTTTGGACGCGCTTGATGCGTGCTGGCCACAGCCCTTCGCCGATGGCCGCTATGAGGATGGTCGCCTCATGGCGGCCATCAACGAGTGGCTGTGAGCAGCGCATTCGAACGACGCCCCGCGCTACCCCAGCCACACCCCATCCCGCATCACGACCCTGCCACGCAGTTCCGGTACTCCGCGCCAGGCACGCACAGTCCGCGGTGCCACGCGCAGGTACAGGAAGGGGGTCTCTTCCGTACGCGGATCCCAGCCGAACTTGTCCGCGAACGCATCTGCGGAATCCTTTGGTACTTCCCGCGCGGGATAGCATTTTGCCTCCCCTTGCAGCAGCACCACGTCGAAGGCATCCGGCAGCGCCAGCCGTACGCGCGGTTCCTTGCGCACATTGCGCGCGGTCGCAGAATTCGCGCCGGTACACATCCACACTGCCTGTCCGTCCCACAGAAACCACAGTGGCAGCTGATGCGGGCCGTGGTCGGGGTGGGCCGTCGACACCCACATGTCGCGCTCTGAGCCAAGCCGCTCCAGGCTGTCCCGCCTGCGCTCTGCCGTGGTGCGGCGAATGATCTCCGTAGCTCGCATGGGCGCCGACCTTAGTCAGCAAGTTCACGGTGCGCATGGGGCGCAGGCCCTAAGCCTGCAGGCGGACCATCGCGCCCAGGTACCCACCAAGAGCGACAACATGGCGGACAGAACGCGTCACAGCAGGGAGCTGGAACCGACACCCAAGGCGCCAGGACATTCGAAACACGGCCTAGCTCGCGTTGTGATCTTCGTCACCGGAAAAGAGATCAAGTTTCCGATTTCTTTACGTTACGATGACTCCGCCTTGGTCGGGTGGATCGTCCGATCGGGGAGCAAATAGGGGGAAGAAACACGCGGGGGCCGTTAAGTTTGGACGCCTACCGGCGATCCCGCATGCCCCTTCCCCCATGGGACTACAAGGGGAATTGTACGTGAGTCACGAGCGTTTACGCATAGCCGCAGCCACGACGATGGCGGCGGTCGCCATCGGTGTCGCTGCGCCGGCAGCGACTGCCGCAACGATGTCGTCGTCCGGGCTGCCCGCTGCCCAGGAAGCCCAAGTGACGGAGTCCCTTGCGGCCTTGCTCGAAAGTAAGGCGCCGGAGGCCAGGGCGTTCTTGTCGCTCTTCTCTGCCGACGAAATAGCCGAGTTCAAGCGGGCGGCAGACACCGCCCCTTCCAAGTCTGGCCCGCAGGCGCTGGCAGCCCCGAACTGGGGAAAGATTTGGAGCGCCCTGAAGAAGATCGGCGGCTTCACCAAGGCTGTCGGAGGGAAGTACGCCACCTTCAAGAACTGGGTCGACAGTCGTCCTTGGTACATCAAGTACCTCATCAAGGGCCTGAGCCCTGGCCTGACCCTGTACGACATCTGGTGGCACTTCAATCACTGAGTGACCGGAGTTGCATAGTCGTCCGGGCCCGCGGCTCCACGCTGCGGGCCCGGGTGGTTGAACCTTACGTAGAGGGGACTTCCAATGAAAGAAGCCGCTGAGACCCCCGCCGGTAACGCTACGGAAGGTACCTGGGCGATCCCTCTACTGGTACTCATACCCGTGGCCGTCATCGGGATGGTGACCGACCTGTCCACGGTCTGGCGCGTTGTCTCTTGGATCATGTGGAGCTTCGCGGCAGTGTTGACGTTGGTGGAGTGGATACAGGTGCTGCGGTACGGGGTGAAAGGCGCACGCGGTTGGTCCGCCTGTGTACTCACACACTGCGTGCTGGTCTGGCAAATGGCTCACCTAGTTCTCAATTGGTGAAGGTGTATAGCGCCTTACAAACTCCGCTTCTTACGGGACGGCCCTTAGCTCGATGGGTTCCGTACCACCAGAGTGCCTGTTGGCGTTGGTCGACGAGCCCGGCCTGACCGGTTGAAACCTCCGCCTGACCCGCTGAGGTTCACGCAAGGGCCCCGACCGTCAACCTGCCCCCGCGGGACGGCAGTCGGGGCCGATTTTTTTGCATGTGCTCTGCATCGCTCGGAATCGGCGCGCGCTGTGTCTCAGTACAGCTCCCGCATCGCGCACATGCCCCCGCGTAGGATCACGGCTCCCGCCACCAGAACCAGCGCCATGGTGATGTCTGGCGAGACATGCAGTCGTGAAGAATACTTTGATCTTCCGGTGCTTCTTCCCCGACACGCACGGCAGCGACGCCATCGAAACCGTAGGCCTCAACAACGCCACCTTCGAGAGGCACTGTCCTCGCATTGGCTCAACGTGACCCCGCACCAGGCAGATCGCTGCTGAGCATGTCGGCCACTTGCCCGACGACGTGGCGTGCAAGCTTCTTCGCGGCAATCCGATTCGTATGCTGAACCTGCCCTTCGGACAAGACCTCAAGTAGGCCGGAACGGGTCGAGTGGCACTAACAAAACGGACTCGGGCCCGGACTGTTCCCGCTCACTGCGGTACGGTCCGGGTCCGAGTCCGTTGACGAACAGTTCTCCCTCATTGGAGATCCAACGCCCGTCCGTGTGAACGCTGTTCCTCCGGCTGCTGGTTCTGGACGGCGGGAATCTCCAGCAGCGGACACGCCAGCTTCCGTGCGGCTTCCCGCCCCGGCCGCACCCGACGTGGCACCGTGCCTGGCCATCTGTACGGCTATCAGCTCGCACACGGTGTGATCCCGTGTCTCGGCTGGGGCGACGACAACCCCACCGTCTGCCACACCTGCGACGACCATTCCTGCCAGCGCCCTGAGCACCTACGCCTTGGGACGCCTGCCGAGAAATCGGGCCGAGTGGCTGGCCCGCCGGAAGGACCCAGGGAGCCCTCTGGCTGATCTCCGCGGCCCTGCCGTACGGTCACGCGCCATCGCAGCTGCGATCCGCGCCGGCCACGAACGCGGAGAGCATGAGCCCGAAGTTTTCGCGCGTATCGAGGCAGCCATCGCCGCAGGCAGGTCGCTTGGTCTGTGGTGACAGCTCTCTCTGCCATGTCGCGAACGCCTGGCGGGCCGACGATCTCCATGACGGGCTCCACGTCCGCTATGACGGGCTCCTGGGGCCGGGAGCGAGCCCAGGAGCGGCGGTCTACCGGGACGCGTCGGGATACGCGGCGGTCGCGCGGACCTCGACAAGGAGACCCGGGCTGGCGAGGCCGCTGACCCCGATGATCGTCCAGGTCGGGTAGGGCGCTTCGACGAGGTGCTGCTTGGCCTTGATGAATCCGGGCAGGTGCCGGCGGATGTCGACGTGGTAACTGGTGACGTCGACGAGGGCGGACATGTCGAGGTTCTCCATCCGGAGGATCTCCTCGATCTTCCGGACGGCGATTTCGGTCTGCTCCTCGATGGTGTCCGGGATGGTTCCGTCGGCGCGGCGGCCGATCGTTCCGGCGATGAACAAGAGGCCGTGCGCACGCACCGCGGCGGAATAGCCGAAGCTTGCGAAGGCGTTGGTGGTCTCCCCGAAGACCGCGTTGTTCTCGGGGATCTCGACGGTGTGGACGGTCATTTGCGGCGCTTCCTCTTCTTTGTCGAACCTCTGTTGACTTCTTTGTTGACGGGTCGTGGACCCCGTCGAGTCAGTCGCCCCAGCGGGACGAACGGCCGGTGTGCTCCAGCCGGGTCCGGCCGAAGGTCTGGCGTTCGCGCAGGAGTTCGCCGGGGGTCGTGTACCGGGGCGCGTTCTTCGGGCCTTTCGCGGCCTGCGCGACGATCGCGTCGGTGAGTGAACGGATCATGTCCAGCCGTGGATAGGCGGCGTGCATGGCGTCGGCCTGCTCATCGGTGACCGCGTCGAGGTGGTCGGCGCCCGCCGGGCCTCCGAAGTCGAGGGCGACGCCTTCGCGGACGAGCACGCACAGCGTGCCGCGGCGTTCCGCGATGCCCGGAGAGGTGTGCAGGGCGATCGCCTGCCAGACCTGGTCGGCGTCGGCCGTGGACATCCCCTCTTGGATGAGGAATTCGGCGGCCCGGTCGGCGCCTTCGACCTCGAAGCGCTGCCGGTGCGGGCCGTCCGACGCCAGGCCGAGGTCGTGCATCGCGCACGCGGCGAACAACAGGTCGTCCCGGTAGTCGTGGCCGACGGCCAGGCCGAGGCGGCCGGCGACCAGCCGGGCGAAGAGGTAGCTGCGGATGCTGTGGTTGAAGACGGACGGCGTTTCCACCGGCCGGATGAGGTTCGTGACGGCGTCGGCAAGGGGTGTGCTGGGCAGCGCGATCGGGTCGGCGGTCGCCTCGCGTGTAGGTCCGGTCATGTCCTCAGCCTGGCCGCGACCGCCCTGACCTGGCGAGAGGCAATAATGCCTTACCTCGTTAGAATCTTGCCATGGCAGCCCATCGAGTCGCGGTCCTGGCGTTGGACGGGGTCACCCCGCTCGACCTGGCGATCCCGACGCAGATCTTCACCACCCGGCCGGAAACCCCCTACGAGATGACCCTGTGCGCGTTGGACACGAAGGTGGCCACCACCGCGGGTTTCGCACTGCTCGCCGAGGGAGGCCTGGAGCAGGTGCGCACCGCCGACACCGTGATCGTGCCGGGGTTCGAACCGGTCCTCTCGTTGCCGGACGCCGTGCTCGACACACTGGCCGAAGCCCGCGACCGAGGCCGGCGTGTGGTGTCGATCTGCACGGGCGCCTTCGCGCTGGCCGCGGCGGGCGTACTGGACGGGCTGCACGCCACGACCCACTGGAAGCACATCGACGACTTCGAGCGGGAATTCCCGGCCGTCACGGTCGACCGCGACGTGCTCTACGTCGACGAGGGCGACGTGCTCACCTCGGCCGGGGTGTGCTGCGGCATCGACCTGTGCCTGCATATCGTGCGCCGCGACCTGGGCGCGGAGGTGGCCAACCGGATCGCCCGCGGTCTCGTCGCGGCCCCGCACCGCGACGGCGGGCAGGCCCAGTACGTGCCGGCTCCCGTCGCGGTGGCAGGCGAGGCGTCGCTGTCCGGTACCCGTGGTTGGGCCCTGCACCGGCTCGGCGAACCGCTCACGCTGCGCGTGCTTGCCCGGCACGCGGGCCTCTCGCAACGCACCTTCATGCGCCGTTTCACCGAGGAGACGGGCACGACCCCGTTGCAGTGGGTACTCAACGCGCGGCTCGGCAGGGCACGGGAACTGCTGGAAACCACGGACCTCTCCGTGGATCAGGTGGCGCGGGACTGCGGGCTGGGCACGGCAGCCAACCTGCGGCTGCACTTCCGGCGCACGCTGGACACCACCCCCACCGCCTATCGCCGCACCTTCACCCACTCGACGTCGCGGGGTCCTGTCTCGTCACCGGCAGCCCCGCGCACGGACTGAGGACGGCCACCACGACCTCTATGCTGGCGAATCGTCAGGACGGAGTCGGGGGTGCATGGCACACCACCAAAGCCTCCGCGCGAGCCTGTTCGAACGCCCGAACAACGGCCGACCTGGTGACTCCCCGAGCATGTGCCTCGGTGCTGCCGTGAGGGCGGAACTCGGTGTGGAACTCGGCGGCCCGCGTCGTGAAGCCGTCGGGCTCGAACTCCCATGTGGGCGTGGGACACCCTGGAGTGCCAGGCGCCCCCTTCAGGGGCCGTGAAGACGAGGTCTGACGGATTCTTGCCCAGGCAGCGCCGCTGGAACAGCTGAACCTGATCAGGCGTGAGGACCAGGGTCCGCCGTGACTTCTTCGTCTTCGGGGCGCCGAGGAACGTCCCGCCCTCGCCCCGCCGCTTCCACGCTCGCTGCACGCGGAGCGTCGACCTCTTTTGCGCCCGCAGCAGGGCGTACGCCTCGGGTTCGAGGAACACCTCGTCGTCCGTCTTCGGCGCGTACGCCCGGCGCACCGTTCCCTGGGGATGGAGCGGCCGGGCCTGCTCTTGTGAAGGTCAAGTGTCCGCTCACTGACCTGGTCGCGCGTGAGCCTGGCCCCCCCGGGTCCGAGAGCCTTGCCCCACCCGGGTGGCCATTGCTGTCCGTGACCGTTAGCCAAGTCACGGAAGCGTTCCGCCGGTTCAGCTCGTCGAAGAGTTCGCTCTGCCGGTCCCCCGTACGGGAGCCCGGGCTCGCCACGTCCCCGTGCAGGAGAGGTCTGCGGACCGCGCCTCATGGGCCTTGAAGGGCGCCATCAGGGTGAGCCTGCGGGGCCTCGGTGTGGCGACGGTGTGGCGATGGCCTCGCCGGCGCTAGCCTGGTGGCGATCTTTCCGCAGGTCACGGGGATTCAGTTGTAGTGGGGCGGGTGGGACTCGAACCCACGGCCGACGGATTATGAGTCCGCTGCTCTAACCGGCTGAGCTACCGCCCCCCACGGCGCGTCGCGCACATTTGTGCGCGCCGTCTGCCGCAGCATAGCCGCTCATACGATCTGCTGCCCGTGAGGGCTGCCGTCCGGCGACCACGCACGTTCAAGAGGACCGCGATCGCCCGGGGTTCGGTTCCATGGCACAAGAAAAAGGACCCCTCGCGGGGTCCTCGTTCTCTCTGCTCCCCCGACTGGACTCGAACCAGTAACCCTCCGGTTAACAGCCGAATGCTCTGCCAATTGAGCTACAGGGGACCGAGCTCCCCCGACTGGACTCGAACCAGTAACCTGCCGGTTAACAGCCGGCTGCTCTGCCAATTGAGCTACAGGGGATTGCTCTGTGTGCCTCGAATGCACCGCTGTCCGGGGGAACCGGACGGCGCGCGCTCGCTGCGACACATACATTAGCGCAAGCAGGGGGGTGCTCCGCCAATCGGTATCGCCGGAGGTCACCTCGGGTGATCTCCGGCCCCGGAGGGTAGGCGCGCGGCACAGCCCGGCACTCCGGTGCGTACCGGCACCGGACGGGACCGACGAGAGGGAAAGGTGGAGCCATGCGCTACCGGCTCACGTTCATCGCGGGTCTGGCCACCGGGTACGTGCTCGGCGCACGAGCCGGCCGGGAACGGTATGAGCAGCTCCGCAAGGCCGCCCAGCGTGTCACCCAGAATCCGGCGGTCCGGAACACCGCCGAGTCAGCGGCGCTGACCGGGCGGGACGCGGCGTCGAAGGCCTTCGGGACGGTGTCGGCCAAGGTCGGGGAGCGGATGCCGCAGGCCGTCACCGACCGGGTCCGCGCACTGCGCGAGCAGCGCGGCTCCGACCAGGACGACTGGGGCACGAGCAATACCTGAGCCGGCCGGACGCGGAGCCCGGCCGGGGCGGCCATGGGCCGTGCCCGGCCGGGAAACCCTGGCTCTTTCCTTATCCGTCACATGCGGCATCATCTAAAGCCATGGGGATAGTCGCCGGATTGGACAGTTCGTCCGAAAGCACACGGATCGTGGTCTGCGATGCGGACACGGGTGCCGTGATCAGGCAGGGCTATGCGCCGCACCCTGTCGAGAAGGGGCCCGAGGCCGATCCGCAGGCATGGCTGGTTTCCCTGGGTGAGGCGGCCGGCAACGGGCTGCTCGAAGGGGTGCAGGCGATCGGGGTCTCGGCGCAGGCGCACGGCCTGGTGCCGCTGGACGTCGAGGGCAACCTCGTGCGGCCCGCGCTGGTGGGCAACGACAAGCGGGCGCAGAGCGCGGCGGCGGATCTGATCGACTCACTCGGCGGGCGCAGCGCCTGGGCGCAGGCCGTCGGGGCGGTGCCGCAGGCGACCCATCCGGTGACGAAGATGCGCTGGCTGGCGCGTACAGAGCCGGCGCACGCGGCGCGGATCGCGGAGATCATGCAGCCGCAGGACTGGCTGGCGTGGCAGCTGCTGGGGCGTCCCGCCCGGCGGACCACGGACCGCGGCGGGGCCTCGGCGACCGGGTTCTGGTCGACGGCGACCGCGACCTACCGGCCGGATCTGGTGGAGCTGGCGCTGGGCCATCAGGTGCGGCTGCCGGAGGTGCTGAGCCCGTCGGGGACGGCCGGGTTCACCCCGGAGGGGCTGCTGATCTCGGCCGGTACGGGCGAGACGATGGCGGCGGCCTTCGGGCTCGGCGTCGGGGAGGGCGACGCCGTGGTGTCGCTGGGCGCCTCGGGGTCGGTGTTCGGGATCCATCACGAGGCGCTGGCCGACCCGACGGGGACGATCACCTCGTTCGCGGACGCGACCGGGCGGCATCTGCCGGTGGTGCACACCAGCAACGCGGTGCGGGTGCTGCGCGGTGCGGCGGAGCTGCTGGGCACGGACCTGGAAGGGCTGTCCGAGCTGGCGCTGAAGTCGTCGCCCGGCGCGTACGGCATGGTGCTGCTGCCGTATCTGGAGGGTGAGCGGACGCCGCATCTGCCGCACACCGCGGGGTCGTTGCACGGTATGCGGCGGGAGAGCATGAAGCCGGAGCATCTGGCGCGGGCGGCCGTGGAGGGCATGCTCTGCGGGCTCGCGGACGCGCTGGACGTGCTGCGGGGGCGCGGGGTGGCGGTGCGCCGGGTGTTCCTGCTGGGTGCGGCGGCGGATCTGGGCGCGGTGCAGGCGGCGGCTCCGGGGCTGTTCGGGGTGCCGGTGGTGGTGCCGCAGCCGGGTGACTACGCGGCGCTGGGTGCGGCGCGGCAGGCGGCCTGGGCGTGGGGCGTGGCGCACGGCACGCTCGCCCCGGCGCCGGGCGCGGAGGCCGGGCCGGGCGGCGGGGCGCCCTGGATCGATCCGCCGCAGTGGCCGGCGGCGGCGAGCCAGGTCTTCGAGCCGGGTGAGGAGCTGCCGGTGGGCCGGGCCGTGCGCCAGCAGTACATGGCGGTGCGGGACGAGGCCTATCCGGGGGCGTTCCAGCGGGAGGCGTGAGGCCGGGGCGGTCCCGTAACGCCGAGGCCGTCCGTACGCCGGGGCCGTTCGTATACCAGGGCGGTCCGTACGCCGGAGCGGCCGTGCACCGGGGCAGCCGCGCGCCGGGGCGGTCCGGGCTCCGCGGCGTCAGTCCAGGTAGCCGCGGAGCTGGTCGGCGAAGGCGTGGTCGCGGAGTTTGTTCAGCGTCTTGGACTCGATCTGCCGTATACGTTCGCGGGTGACGCCGAAGATCCGGCCGATCTCCTCCAGGGTGCGGGGGCGCCCGTCGGCGAGGCCGTAACGGAGCTGGACGACCTTGCGCTCGCGCTCGCCGAGGGTGGACAGGACCGCGTCGAGGTGCTCACGCAGCAGCAGGAACGCGGCGGATTCGACGGGTGAGGCCGCGTCGCCGTCCTCGATGAGATCACCGAGGGCGACGTCCTCCTCCTCGCCGACGGGGGCGTGCAGCGAGACCGGCTCCTGGGCGAGCCGGAGGACCTCGCTGACGCGCTCCCCGGTCAGGTCGAGATGGGCGGCGACCTCCTCGGGGGTGGGCTCGTAGCCGCGTTCCTGGAGCATCCGGCGCTGGACCCGGACGACGCGGTTGATCAGTTCGACGACGTGGACCGGGACGCGGATGGTGCGGGCCTGGTCGGCCAGGGCGCGGGACATCGCCTGGCGGATCCACCAGGTGGCGTACGTGGAGAACTTGTAGCCGCGGGCGTAGTCGAACTTCTCGACGGCGCGGATCAGCCCGAGGTTGCCCTCCTGGACGAGGTCGAGCATGGTCAGGCCGCGGCCGACGTAGCGCTTGGCGACGGAGACCACCAGGCGCAGGTTGGCCTCGATCAGGCGGCGCTTGGCCATCCGGCCCAGGACCACCAGCCGGTCGAGGTCGACGGCGAGGCGGGAGGAGAGGTCGGGGGTGCTGGTGAGCTTCTCCTCGGCGAAGAGGCCGGCCTCGACGCGGCGGGCGAGTTCGACCTCCTCGGCGGCGGTGAGCAGCGGGATCCGGCCGATCTCGCGGAGGTACTGGCGGAAGAGGTCGGAGGACGGGCTGCCCGCCTCGGTGCGCGGCGCCGGCTCGGGGATGATCTCCTCGACGATCATCTCGGCGGCGGGGGGTTCGGCCTGCTGCGGCACGGTGGGCGGCTGCGCGGCCTGATCCTTGACCGGTTCTTCGGCGGCCTGCGCGTCGGCGAGGGTCTGGCTCTGCACGGGGGCGACCTCCAGGGTGATCGCTGCTGAGGCGGCAGAAAGGTCGGGCACGGTTGCGGCCGGGCCGCCGTCCGTCCCGTACATCGAGAGCGGTTCCGCGGAGGTTCGGGGTGGGGTGCGTCCGGGCCCGCCGCGCTCCGAGGACTCAGGCACCGCTTCTCAGTGTGGAGTACGACACGCGCCTGCCACGAGGGGCGTGCGAGCACTTTTTGAGTCCGTTCCGTGACCGGACGGCTACGGCGGGGTGAGCGCGGCGGGCTCCGGGAGCCCGATCGGGGACTACAGGGCGGCGGCGCCGCGCTCGCGCAGGGTCTTGCCGTACTGCTGGAGGACCCACAGCTCCTGGAGCATGGCGGCGGAGCCCGCGTGGTCGCCCTGGGCCTCGCTGCGGCGGGCGGCGCCCTCCAGATCGGCGATCCGGGCGTCGACGGCGGCGATGCGGACGGTGGCCAACTGGACGCCGGCGTAGGCCTCGTCGGGGTCCCGGCGGGTCAGCAGGGGTTCGACGGCGAGCTCGGTGACCATGGCGCGGACGGTGTCGTCGGGGGCGGCCTCGCGGACCCGGGGGACGTAGGACGGGTCGGCGGCGCCGGCCGTGGCACCGCCGGCGTCCTCGATGCACTGGCGGACGACGGCGTAGGGCGGGGCGGTGAACTCGTCGGCTCCGTAGGCGTCGAAGGCCGGGGAGACCAGGTCGGGGCGTTGCAGCGCGAGTTTGAGGAGTTCGCGCTCGACGCGCCGGGCGGGGCTGCGGAGGTTGAGCGCCGGGCCGCGCGGGCCGGCGGGGCGGGCCTGCTCGGGGGGCGCGGCCTGGCCGTGGCGCTGCTGCGGGCGGGACTGATCGGGGCCGGCGTCGCGGCCGCGTTCGCGGGCCCAGCGGGCGAGCTGGCTGACCCGGCGGACGACGAACTGGGTGTCGAGGATGCCGAGCATGCCGGCGAGCTGGACGGCGGATTCGTGCTGGATGGAGCTGTTCTTGATGCGGGCGACGATGGGGGCGGCCTCGTCGAGGGCGGCGGCGCGGCCGACGGTGGTGTCGAGGTTGTGCCGGGACGCGACATGGCGCAGCGCGAACTCGAAGAGCGGGGTGCGGGATTCGACGAGGTCGGCGACGGCCGCGTCGCCCTTGGCCAGGCGCAGATCGCAGGGGTCCATGCCGCCGGGGGTGATGGCGATGGAGGTCTCGGCGGCGAACTTCTGGTCGTCCTCGAAGGCGCGCAGGGCGGCCTTCTGGCCCGCGGCGTCGCCGTCGAAGGTGAAGACGACCTCGGAGCCGGAGTGGTCCATCAGCAGCCGGCGGAGGATCTTGATGTGGCCCTCGCCGAAGGACGTGCCGCAGGTGGCGATGGCGGTGGTGATGCCGGAGAGGTGGCAGGCCATGACGTCGGTGTAGCCCTCGACGACGACCGCGCGGCTGGTCTTGGCGATCTCCTTCTTGGCGAGGTCGATGCCGTAGAGGACATGGGACTTGCGGTAGAGGGGGGTCTCGGGGGTGTTGAGGTACTTGGGACCGTTGTCGTCCTCGCGGAGCTTGCGGGCGCCGAAGCCGACGACCTCGCCGGCGATGTCGCGGATCGGCCACATCAGGCGGCCGCGGAAGCGGTCGATGGGGCCGCGGCGGCCCTCCTGGGAGAGGCCGGAGAGGACCAGCTCCTGGTCGCTGAAGCCGCGGCCGCGCAGGAAGCGGGTGAGGTGGTCCCAGCCGGCCGGGCTGTAGCCGAGGCCGAAGTGCTGGGCCGCGGACTGGTCGAAGCCGCGCTCGGCGAGGAAGGCGCGGGCGATCTCGGCCTCGGCGCCGTCCAGCTGCTCGGCGTAGAACTGCGCGGCGATCTTGTGGGCCTCGACCAGGCGGGTGCGCTCGCCCTGCTGGCGGCCGGGGGTGTAGCCGCCCTCCTCGTAGCGCAGGGTGATGCCGGCCTGGGAGGCGAGCCGCTCGATGGTCTCGGCGAAGGAGAGGTGGTCGATCTTCATGATGAAGTCGACGGTGTCGCCGCCCTCCTGGCAGCCGAAGCAGTGGTACAGGCCCTTGGCCGGGCTGACGTGGAAGGACGGGGACTTCTCGTCGTGGAAGGGGCACAGGCCCTTGAGGTTGCCGCCACCGGCGTTGCGGAGCTGGAGGTACTCGGACACGACGGCGTCGATCGGGACCGCGTCCCGTACCGCCTTCACATCGTCATCGTTGATCCTGCCTGCCACGCGTGAATTCTACGGCCGGGGTCGGACACTCCGGGCCGCCCGCCCCCCGCGGCGGCCGTCGGCGTCCGCCGCCTCACCCCATGAGCTCCAGGAACCGCTCCAGGCCGATGTTGCCGCCGGAGACGATCACGCCGATACGGCGCGGGCGGGAGGGGCTCCCGGGGACCTCGACGCGGCCGGCGAGCAGGGCGGCCAGCGCGGCGGCCCCGCTGGGCTCGGTGACGATCTTCAGGCGTTCGAAGGCCAGCCGCATGGCCGCGCGGATCTCGTCGTCGCTGACCAGGACGACCGAGTCGAGCAGCCGCCGGTTGACGGCGAAGGTCAGGTCGCCGGGCCGCTCGACGGCCTGGCCGTCGGCGATGGTGTGCGGGACGGGGATGGTGACGGGGTGGCCGGCGGCCAGGGAGCGCAGGGTGTCGTCGCCGGCCGCCGGCTCCACGCCGATCATGCGGATGCCGGGGGCCAGCGCGGTGGCGGCGAGGGCCGAGCCGGCCATCAGCCCGCCGCCGCCGATCGGCGCGAGCAGCGCGTCCAGCGGGCCGGTCTCCTCGATCAGCTCCAGGGCCGCGGTGCCCTGGCCGGCGATGACGTGCGGATGGTCGTACGGCGGGATCAGGGTCAGGCCGCGCTCCTCGGCGAGCCGGCGGCCCAGGGCGGTGCGGTCGCCGGTGTAGCGGTCGTAGCGGACGATCTCGGCGCCGTATCCGGCGGTGGCGGCCGCCTTCGATTCCGGGGCGTCCTCGGGCATCACGATGACCGCGTGGCTTCCCAGCTCCCGGGCGGCCAGCGCGACGGCCTGGGCGTGGTTGCCGGAGGAGTAGGCGGCGACCCCGCGGGCGAGCTGCTGCGCGGACAGCCGGGACAGGGCGTTGTAGGCGCCGCGGAACTTGAAGGCGCCGACCCGCTGGAAGTTCTCGCACTTGAGGTGGATCTCGGCGCCGGCGAGTGCGTCGAGGGTGCGGGAGCGCAGCACGGGCGTGCGGTGTGCCACGCCCGCCAGCCGCCGGGCGGCGTCCCGGACGTCGTCGAAGGTGACGACGTCCGGGACGTCGGTGCTGCCGGGGCCGGTGGGATCGTCGGGGCTCGCTGTCATGGCCGCACGCTACGGGAGCAGCGCGGTCAGCGGCACGTCCGGATCGGCCAGCGCGCCGGGCTCCAACGGGGCGCCGGAGCGGATCAGTTGCCCGAGGGTGTCGGCGACGTCCGGGACGTTGACGTTCATCCCGGCGAGCAGCCGGCCGTCCGCGTCGAGCCAGAAGGCGGTGAACTCCCGCTTGGCGACGTCCCCGCGGCAGACGACCTGGGCGTACGAGCCGGGCGGGGCGTGGCCGGTGTACTCCATGGCGACGTCGTACTGGTCGGAGAAGAAGTACGGGAGGCGGTCGTGGCCGGCGTCCTGGCCGAGCATGGCGCGGGCCGCGGCCGGGCCGCCGTTGAGGGCGTTGGCCCAGTGCTCGACCCGCAGGCGGGTGTCCGCGGGGGCGTCCTGCGCGAGGGTGAGGGGGGCCGCGGCGACGTCGCCGGCGGCGTAGACGTACGGGTCGGAGGTGCGCAGCGAGGAGTCCACCGCGATGCCGCCGCCGCTCGTGCCCGTGCGGTCGACGAGGTCGAGCCCGGCCTGTTCGGCGAGCGCGGTGCGCGGGGCGGCGCCGATCGCGGCGAGCACGTCGTGCGCGGGGTGCTCCTCGCCGTCGTCGGTGCGGACCGCGAGCACCATGCCGTCCTGTCCGACGATCTCGGTCAGTTCGGCGCCGAAGTGGAAGCGGACGCCGTGTTCGCGGTGCAGATCGGTGAACACGCCGCCGAGTTCGGGGCCCAGGACGCCGTGCAGCGGGGTGGGAGCGGCCTCGACGACGGTCACCTCGGCGCCGTAGGAGCGGGCGGCGGCGGCGACCTCCAGGCCGATCCAGCCGGCGCCCGCGATCACCAGATGCCCGTTGTCCCGGCCGAGCGAAGCCAGCACGCCGCGCAGCCGTTCGGCGTGCGCGAGGCGGCGCAGGTGGTGCACGCCGGCCAGGCCGGTGCCGGGGATGTCCAGGCGGCGCGGTTCGGCGCCGGTGGCCAGCAGCAGCCGGTCGTAGACGATCAGGGTGCCGTCGCCGAGGCGGACGGTCCTGGCCTCGGGGTCCAGATGGACGGCGGGCTGGCCCAGGTGGAGTTCGATGTGCGCCTGGGCGTACCAGGCGGGTTCGTGGACGAAGACGCTGTCGCGCTCCTCCTTGCCGAGCAGGTACCCCTTGGAGAGCGGGGGGCGCTCGTACGGGTGGTCGCGCTCGTCGCAGATCAGGATCACCCGGCCGGTGAAACCCTCCGCGCGGAGCGTCTCCGCGGCCTTCGCTCCGGCCAGGCCACCCCCGACGATGACGAACGTCTGGTGTGCGTCGACCACTTGCTTCCTCCTCGTTGCGGTGCCGTACGTCCGCGTCCGCGTCCGTGAACGCCCCCGATGTCCCCCCGGTTCCTCTCCCCCGTTGATGTGCTGGGCGCCGCCGAGGTTCCCGTTCGCCGCCGATCGGGGTGTGCCGTGGTGCCGTGGCCCGGTGTCGCTGTGCGCTGTTGTCAGGGTGCTCCGTTCGAGGACGGCCGGGTCCGAGCGTCCCGCACGGAGCGTGAGGGCGGAAGAGGGGCTTTCCCCCAGGGTCACCCCCGGTTCGCCCCGCGGTGACCGGGCGGCCGGGTGAGACGGGCGTGCAGCGAGCGGGCCGAGGTGTCGGTCAGGGCCGCGATCTGGTCGATGACGGCACGCATCCGCGCGGTGTCGTCGGGGGCCGAGTCGAACAGCGAACGGAACTGTGGATCAAGGCCGTCGGGGGCGCGGGCGAGCAGCGCCTCGGCCAGTTCGGCGAGGACGACTCGCTGGTCGGCGCGGAGCACTTCCTGGTCGGGGCGCTGCATGACGTACCGGTCGGCGACGGCTTTCAAAACGGCGCATTCGAGCCGGGTTTCGTCCGGAACCACCAGCTCGGCCCCATAGCGGGTGAGCCGTCCGCTGCCCCACTGGGCCCGGGTGGCGGTCTCGGCGGCCAGGCAGAAGCGGCCGATCAGCTGGCTGGTGGCGTCCTTGAGGCGGGCCTGGGCGAGCGCGGAGCCGTCGTAGCCGTGCGGCCACCACTCCTGTTCCAGCAGGCGGTCCAGCGCGGCGGCCAGCTCCGCGGGGCCGGCGCCGGGCGCGTAGCGCTCACCGGCGACGGCGAAGATCTCGGCGCGTTCGGCGTCCGCGAGCAGGAGGTTGGGGTCCAGGTGTCCCGCGTGCAGGCCGTCCTCGACGTCGTGCACGGAGTAGGCCACGTCGTCGGACCAGTCCATGACCTGCGCCTCGAAGCTCTGCGCCCCGTCGGGCGCGCCCTGCCGGAACCACGCGAAGACGGGCAGGTCGTCGGCGTAGACCCCGAACTTCGGGGAGGCGGGGTCGGCGGGGTGGGTGCCGCGCGTCCAGGGGTACTTGGTGGCCGCGTCCAGGGCGGCGCGGCTGAGGTTCAGCCCGACGCTGACCGCCGTGCCGTCCTCGGCGGGCACGAAGCGCTTGGGCTCCAGGCGGGCCAGCAGCCGCAGCGACTGGGCGTTGCCCTCGAAGCCGCCGCAGGGTGCGGCGACCTCGTTGAGGATCTGCTCGCCGTTGTGGCCGAAGGGCGGGTGGCCGAGATCGTGCGCCAGGCAGGCGGTCTCGACGAGGTCGGGGTCGCAGCCGAGGGCGGCGCCGAGTTCCCGGCCGACCTGGGCGCACTCCAGGGAGTGGGTCAGCCGGGTGCGCGGGCTGGCGTCCCAGGCGTGGGTGTGTCCGCCGGGGGTGACGACCTGGGTCTTGCCGGCCAGCCGGCGCAGCGCGGCGGAGTGCAGCACCCGGGCGCGGTCGCGCTGGAAGGCGGTGCGCCCGGGCCGTTTGTCGGGCTCGGTGACCCAGCGCGCGATGTCGGCCGAGGTGTAGCCGGGGATGGTCGGTCGTGTGCCCGTCATACCGCGACGGTAGCCGCCCCGGTGCTCTCGTCGTCGCATCCGGTGGGTGCGAGCAGCACCTGGTCGTAGCGGTGCAGCACGAGACGGGCCAGTGCGGGGTGGTCCGCCAGGGGGGCGGCGGCGAGGCCGGGGGCGGCCTCGGCGGTGCGGGTGGCGAAGCGGCCGGGGGCGGTGAAGCAGCCGGCCACGGCGACGCGGTCGTGGCCGCGGGCGGTCAGCGCCCGGACCGCGTCGGCGACGGTGGGGGCCGCGGCGGAGGCGTAGGCGGCGCGGACCGGGAGCCCGAGCCGGGCCGAGAGCAGCTCCGCGGTGCGTTCGGTGTCGCGGGCGGAGCGCGGGGACCGGGAGCCGGCGGCGGCCAGGACCACGGCGGTGCGCGGGCCGGGTTCCCGGGGGAAGCCGGCTTCCAGGAGGCGGCCGTGGAGCGCCTCGGCGAGGAGCGGATGCGGCCCGAGGGGGGTGGCGATGCGGCCGGTCAGACGGGGGGTGTCCGCGAGGGCGGCGGGCAGGTCGTGGGTGACGTGATGCCCGCGGCCGAAGAGCAGCGGGACGAGGACGGCCTCGCCGCGCAGCCCGGCGAGGGTGTCGCTGAGCAGCGGGCGGTTCAGCTCCAGGTGCCCGAGCCGTACGGGCAGTCCGGGGCGCAGCGCGCGGACCCGGTCGAGCAGCGCCCGGACGGCGGGCAGGGCGCGGGGGTCGCGGCTGCCGTGGGCGACCGCGACGAGGGTGGGGGCGGGCGGCCGCGCGGAAACCGGCCCGTGCAGCCGGACCCCGCGGAGCCGCCTGCTGAGCTGCGCGGCGATCTCGGCGGCCAGCTCCCCCGTGCCGACGAGGGGCGCGACCGGGGCGGGGCGGGAGGCGGGGTGCGGTATCGGCGCCGTCATGAAGGGAGCGTGGCAGCGGGGCGTTGCGGTGCCGTTTCCCGGCCGCGACGTTCGTGTTCCGTCGGGCTGCCAGCGGCGGCGGCCCGCCGGGCGGGACGGGCGGCCGAGGTCGGCGCCCCGCCGCCCGTGCCCCGGCGCCACCACCGTCCGCGCTACGCCCCGTGCGCGTCCACGTCCCGCAGATGCCGCGCGCGGGCCGCCTCGTCGAGGAAGGCGGCGCGGAAGGAGTTGCGGGCCAGGGTGCGCAGGGTCTCCTGGTCGAGGCCGAGGGCGTCGCGTACGGCGCGGAAGTTGTCCTCCGCGTAGCCGCCGAAGTAGGAGGGGTCGTCGGAGTTGACGGTCACCAGCAGCCCGGCGTCGAGCATCGCGGGCAGCGGGTGGTCGGCGAGGTCGTCGATGACCCGCAGCCGGACGTTGGACAGCGGGCAGACGGTCAGCGGCACCTGGTCCGCCACCAGGCGCGCCACCAGCTGCTCGTCCTCCATGCAGCGCACCCCGTGGTCGATCCGGTCCACGCCGAGGATGTCCAGGGCCTCCCACACGTAGGCCGGCGGCCCCTCCTCACCGGCGTGCGCCACGCACTTGAGCCCGGCCTCCCGCGCCAGCGCGAAGACCTCCCGGAACTTCGACGGCGGGTGCCCGACCTCGGCGGAGTCCAGGCCGACGGCGGTGAGGCGGTGCAGGTGCGGGCGGGCCGCCTCGAAGGTCGCCAGGGCCGACTCGGCGCTCTCGTCGCGCAGGAAGCACATGATCAGGCGGGTGCTGATGCCGTAGGCCTCCTCGGCGCCGTCGAGCGCGCGGGCCAGGCCGTCGATGACGGTGCCGATCGGGACGCCGCGGGCGGTGTGCGCCTGCGGGTCGAAGAAGATCTCGGCGTGCCGTACGCCCTGCTCCTTCGCGCGGGCCAGGTAGGCGTGCGCGAGGTCGGCGAAGTCGTCCTCGGTGCGCAGCACGGCCATCAGCGCGTAGTAGAGGTTCAGGAAGGACTGGAGGTCGGCGAAGGAGTAGGCGCGGCGCAGCGCGTCCTCGTCGGCGTAGGGCAGTTCGATGCCGTTGCGCCGGGCGAGCGCGAAGGCGAGTTCGGGCTCCAGGGTGCCCTCGATGTGCAGATGCAGCTCCGCCTTGGGCAGCGGCGCGGGGGCGGGAGCGGACGGGGAGGAAGGCACGCGGGTCACACCTGTTCTGCGGTACGGGAAAACGACGGGGAACTACAGCGAACTGCGGGGTACTACGGGGAACGGACTGCCAGGAACTGCGGGAAAGCGGACGGGGGTCCTCCGCCGGGGCGGAGTCGTCCAGGTTAGCCGGGGTGCGGCGGGCGGCCGCGGCGGCGCCCCGGACCGGCCGGCGGCCGCCCGTGTTCCGCCCGGGTGCCGCGCCAGTCGCCGCCGGCGAGCGGGGAGGCGGTGCTGCGCAGGCGGGCGGCGAGCGGGGCGGCGGCAAGGTAGACCCAGGCGCGGACGGTGCGGCCGTCGGCCAGCACCGCGTCGACCGGCACCCGCTCGTAGAGGTTGTCCGGGGCGCCGGGGACATGGCCCTCCAGCCGGTCCAGCACCGCCCGCACCTCGTCGTAGTCGGCGTCCCGGGGCCGGACCAGATCGCCGTGCACCACCGCGTCGGCGGGCCCGGCCGTCGCGTACGGGTATCCGGGGCCGTCGTAGAGCAGGGCCCCGCGGATGTGGGCCGGTTCCTCGGCGGCGGTGCGGCCGCGCAGGGTCCGGGCGTGGTTGGCCTCGCCGGGGCGCAGCGTTCCGTAGACGAAGAACGGCAGCCGCTCGGGCTCGGTGGTCATGGGGGTTTCCTCTCCGGGACGCGGTCTCCCCCGGCCACGATGCCAGGCCGCCGGTGCAACCGCCGACCCGTCGCCGGCGTCGCAGCCTGCGGGATCACGGACGGGCACGATCGGATACGCGAGCGGCGACGCGGGGCGGGACGGGCGCAGATGCGGGAGCCGGAGCCGGTGCGGCGAATACGGCAGCAGGTGCGGCGGATACGGCAAGCCGGGCGGCGGCTGCGGCCGCCGCGGACCCGGCGGGGCCAACGCCGGGCGTTCCAGGCCGTGGTGGCGCTGACGGTGCTGGCGCTGGCGCCGGCGACCTGGCTGAACGCGACCGCGGGGCCGCGGGTGCGCACGGTGGCGGACGCGCCCGCCGCGCCGGTCGCTCTCGTCTTCGGCGCGGGCCTGTGGAACGGCGAACCGTCGCCGTATCTCGCGCACCGGCTGGACGCGGCCGCCGCGCTGTACCACCGGGGCACGGTCCGCGCCGTCCTGGTCACCGGCGACAACAGCCGGCGCGACTACGACGAGCCGGACGCGATGCGCGGCTATCTGCTGCGGCACGGCGTCCCGGCCCGCCGGATCGTCAGCGACTACGCGGGCTTCGACACCTGGGACTCCTGCAGCCGCGCCCGCCGGATCTTCGGTGTGCACCGCGCGGTGCTGGTCAGCCAGGGCTTCCACATCCGGCGGGCGCTGGCGCTGTGCGGCGCGGCCGGGGTCGACTCCTACGGGGTCGCCGTCGCCGCGAAGCACGATGTGACCTGGGCGTACGGCGGTGTCCGGGAGATCCTCGCGGCCGGAAAGGCCTCGCTGGAGGCGCTGTGGCGGCCCGATCCGCACTTCCTGGGGCCGCGGGAGAAGGGGGTGACGGAGGCGCTGCGGTAGGGACCGCGCGCCGCCGCCACCCCGGGTTCAGCCCTTCGTCGCGCGGGCGTAGAGACTGAGGATCTTCGTTCCGAAGTACGGGCTGTAGCTGGTCCGGTCGTTGTCCGGGCCCTTGGGGCCGCCGCCGTTGAGGCCGCCGATCAGGCCGATGACCCGGCCGGTGCGGCTGTCCTCGTCGTAGTCGCTCAGCCAGGGGCTGCCGGAGGTGCCGCCGTAGAACCCGCCGCAGTCCATGCGCAGTTGGCGGGTGCCGGACAGCCGGCTGGTGCGGGTGGCGCAGCGCACGGCCCGGTCCTGGGGGTCGTTGCGGACGTTGGGGTAGCCGATGACGGTCACGTCGTTGCTGTAACCGGGCGTCGGGCCGAGGGTGTTGCCGCCGGTGACGTCCTCGACGCGGCGGCCGTCGTCATCGGGGGCGACGGTGGCGAAGGCGAAGTCGAGGTCCGCGCCGTCGCCGCTGGTACCGCGCCCCGGGTAGGCGAAGGTGTCGTCTATCGCCCACACCCCGTAGGGCTGGGTGGTCGCGCCGGAACGATACTGCGGGACAAAGGCGGCGCGGGTGCCCGGATGGCAGTGCCCGGCGGTGAGGATCAGATTGCCGTGCGGACTGTGCACCACGCTGGCGGTGCAGTGGTGGGCGCGGGCGTCCCCGTCGACGGAGAACAGCACGCCGATGGACGGGATGCCGTCGAAGTGCCGTGCGGTGGCGGCGCGTCTGGCGGAGTCCGGGGCGGACTTGGCGGCCAGGGCGGAGGTACGGGCGTGGGGCCCGGTGGGCGCGGCGGCCGCCATCCGCTCCGCCGTCCAGTAGGCGGTGGCGTCCCGGCTGGTCCAGTTGGCGCCGGTGGCGGGGTGCTCGGCCTCCGGCGCCTGCTGCCGGGTGCCGTCGACGGCGTGTCCGAAGGGCGCGGTGGCCAGGCACACCGCGAGGCCGACGGCGGCCGTCGCGCCCCTGCGCCACCGGCGGTTGCGGCGCCGCTGCTCGGCTCGGGTCATCCGGTGGTTCCCCGTGTGGTCGTGCTGCACGTCAGCTCGTCTCCTTGGTGACCCAGGACAGATACCCGGCGCCACCTCGGGTGACGGGGGTGGCGATGATCTCGGGGGTGTCGTAGTCGTGTGCGTCGAGGAGATAGGCCTCCAGCGCCTCGTAGCGCGCTTCGGCCGTCTTGAAGAGCACCTGCCATTCCTGGCTGGTCTCGACCGCGTTGTCCCAGCGGAACACCGAGGTCACCGGGGCGCCGATCTGGGCGCAGGCGGCGAGCCTGCCCTCGATCGCGCCGCGGGCCAGTCGCCCGGCCTTGGCTTCGCTGTCGATGGTGGTCATGACGGTCAGGAACCGGGCCTGCCGCCCGGTGGGGTCGGGCACGTCGTTCGGGTCACTCGGGTCGGCCACGTTGCGCATCCTTCGCGGTGGGGGGACGGGACGGTGGGGCCGCACCGGACAAGCACGCCTGTCCGATGGCGCCGGACCGCAATGCATCGTACGGACCGACATGATCATCCCGTAAGTGACTTGGCCCGCCCGGCGCGGGTTGCACCCGGACGCCGCTGCGCACCCGCCGCGGAGGTCCGGCCCGGCGCGCGCGAACTCCCCGGTTGCGCGGCTTCGTGCACCGGCAACGATGGAAGGGGAGCCCGGCCCGCCGGTCCGCACGCGAAAGGCCCGCATCATGGACGACCTCAGCGCACTCGCCCGCCAGCAGCTCGACGACGCCCGGGCCTCCGCCCACGGGCGCAGCGGCCATCTCTTCCTGCACGACGGCCCGCTGCGGCAGAGCGTGATCGCGCTGATCGCCGGCACCGTACTGGACGAGCACAACGCCCCTCCGGCCGCCAGCCTCCAGGTACTTCACGGGCGGGTCCGGGTGACGGGGTCCGGCGGCGGCCAGGAACTGACGGCCGGCCAGGTCGCCATGACCCCGCGCGAGAGGAACGGCCTGATGGCCCTCGACGACGCGGCGGTGCTGTTCACGGCCGTCACGGAGATTCCGGACGGGGAGCACCGGCGGCCGACCGCGGCGGTGGCCGGGGCATAGCGGCCTGCGGAGCGCCGCACCCGGCCTCCCGGCCCGTCTCCCACCTTCCGAGTTTTCACGCTTTTCTGAACGTTATGTACTCTCGCGGGCCCGGTCGGCGTCCGGTCAGCCCGCCAGCCACTGGTCGAAGGCGAGCTTGCACAGCAGCGCCACGACCACGACCACCAGCACCCCGCGGACGAAGCCCGCGCCGCGCTTGAGCGCCATCCGGGCGCCCGCCATCCCGCCGGCGAGGTTGAACAGCGCGAGCACACCGCCCAGTTGCCACAGCACGGTGCCCTGGATCGAGAACATGGTCAGCGCGCCGATGTTGGTGCAGACGTTGACGACCTTGGCGGTGGCCGAGGCGGTGACCAGGTCCATGTGCAGCAGCGCGGCGAGCGCGAGGATCAGGAACGCGCCGGTGCCGGGCCCGATCAGGCCGTCGTAGAAGCCGATGCCCAGGCCGGCGACGAGGACGGCGGCCGCGATCCGCCGGGCGGTGACCGGGCCCGAGGGCGCGGGGGCGGTGCCGAAGCCGGGGCGGACGAGGACGAAGACGAGCACCGCCAGCAGCACGACCATGATCAGCGGCCGCAGCACCGCGCTGTTGATGCCCGCCGCGAAGAACGCCCCGCCCAGCGATCCGGCCATCGCGGCCAGGCCGATCCGCAGCGCCGTCGGGACGTCGATCGGGGTCTTGCGGACGTAGGTGACCGCGGCCGCGGAGGTGCCGACGATGGCGGTGGACTTGTTGGTGGCCAGCACGTAGGCGGCGGGCGTGTGCGGGAGACCGACCAACAGGGCCGGGAGCAGCAGCAGTCCGCCACCACCGACCACGGCATCGATCCAGCCCGCCGCGAGGGCGGCCAGCGCGAGCAGGGACAGCGTGAACAGCGATATGTCAGCGGGCACCCGGTGATCCTAGGGACCGCGCGCCGCGACGGGGGAAGATCCGGCCGCCGGACACTCGGGAGGCGCGCCCGTCACCAGCGGGAACGCCCGCCGCATCCGGCCGGAGCCGGTACCGCACCACGATGCGCGCTGCGCCGATCAGGCTAATTCGCTCCCCAACTGTGGTGTGCCGTCAGGGCGGTCACTTCAATCGGTGCTACCGACGGTGGGGTGCCCATCCCCTGTCGGGGGACCAGGGACAACTGCCGTCATGCGGCGATTTTGTCCTGTTCTTCAGGGCACCCCCCGGCAGGCGAACGCGTGCGGGGAGAGTTCTTCCCCTGGCGTGCAGCAGCCCCCACCTCCCTCGTGGAGCCTTCGAAAGGGGCTGTCCAACATGGCACTCGCTCTCACCCTCACACCGTCTTCTGTTGCGGTAGGGGCGTCCTTCACGGCCGCGGTCACCGGTGCCGCACCGGCAGAGGCGATCACCTTCACCTACGATGCGGCGGCGCCGCAGACAGTGCTCGCCGACATCTCCGGGAACGCGTCCGTCACCTTCACCGCGACCACCCCGGGAACAGTGGCTGCCGCCGGTCCGCTCAGTGGGGCCGCGACCGCCACCCTGTCCATCACCGCGGGGACGGACTGCGTGGTCACGCTGACCTCGTCGCCCGCCACCCCGACCGCGGGCCAGCCGGTCACCCTCACCGCCACCGTCACCTGCAACGGCGACGCCGTACCGGGTGCGACGGTCGTCTTCGCCACGGCCGCCGGATCCCTGGGCGTCGGCATCACCGACGGCACCGGCACCGCCAGCGTCACCACCAGCGTGCTGCTCCCCGGCGTCAACCTCATCACGGCCACCGTGATCGCCGCCACCACCACCTGTGTGTGCATCGGCATCTTCGCGAGCGCGAGCGTGACCGTCGCCGCCGCGTCGAACTGCGTGGTTACCCTGACCTCGTCGCCCGCCACCCCGACCGCGGGCCAGCCGGTCACCCTCACCGCCACCGTCACCTGTGACGGCGCCCCGGTGAACGGCGCGACGGTCGTCTTCGCCACCACCTCCGGATCCCTGGGCGTCGGCGTCACCGACGCCCTCGGCACCGCCAGCGTCACCACCAGCGTGCTGCTCCCCGGCGTCAACCTCATCACGGCCACCGTGATCGCCGCCACCACCACCTGTGTGTGCATCGGCGCCTTCGCGAACCTGAGCGTGACCGTCGCCGCCGCATCGAACTGCGTCGTCACCCTGACCTCGTCGCCCGCCACCCCGACCGCCGGCCAGCCCGTGACGCTGACCGCCCACGTCACCTGCGACGGCGTTCCCGTGCCGAACGCGACAGTCGCCTTCGCCACCACCGCCGGGTCCCTGGGCGTCGGCGTCACCTCTCCCCTCGGCGACGCCACGTTGACCACCAGCGCGCTGCCGGTCGGGGCCACCGTCGTGACGGCCACCGTGATCGCCGCCACCACCACCTGTGTGTGCATCGGCATCTTCGCGAACGTCACCGTGAACGTCGCCGCGCCGGTCAACTGCGCCGTGACCCTCACCTCGTCGCCCGCCAACCCGGCCGTCGGCCAGCCGGTCACCCTCACCGCCCACGTCACGTGCGGCGGCGCCCCGGTCGCCGGCGCGACGGTCGCCTTCACCACCACCGCCGGGAACATCGGAGTGGGCACCACCGACGCCTCAGGCAACGCCACAGTGACCACGAGCGCGCTGCCCGCCGGTGCCACCGTGGTGACGGCCACCGTGGCGGCCGCCACCACCACCTGCACGTGCGTCGGGATCGCGGCGACCACGACCGTGAACGTCACCGCGCCCACGAACTGCGTCGTCACCGTCACCTCGTCGCCCGCCAACCCGACCGCCGGCCAGCCCGTGACCCTCACCGCCACCGTCACCTGCGGCGGCGCCCCGGTCAGTGGCGCGACCGTCGTCTTCTCCACCAGCGCCGGAACCGTCGGCGTCGGTGTCACCACCGCTGCCGGCACCGCCACCGCGACCACCAGCGCGCTGCCGGTGGGCGCCACCGTGGTGACCGCCGCCGTGGTCGCCGCCACCACCACCTGCACCTGCGTCGGCATCTCGGCGAACGTGACGGTCACCGTCGCGCCCGCGCAGAGCTGCGCCGTCACGCTGACCTCGTCGCCGGCCACCCCGACCGCCGGGCAGCCCGTGACCCTCACCGCCACCGTCACCTGCGGCGGCGCCCCGGTCAGTGGCGCAACGGTCGTCTTCTCCACCAGCGCCGGGAACGTCGGCGTCGGCGTCACCAACGCCTCCGGCACCGCCACCACGACCACCAGCCTGCTTCCCGCCGGCGCCAACGTCGTGACGGCCACCGTGGCGGCAGCCACCACCACCTGCACCTGCGTCGGCGTCTCCGCGACCACGACCGTGACCGTCGCGCCCGCGCAGAGCTGCGCCGTCACCCTCACCTCCTCCCCCGCCAACCCGACCGTCGGCCAGCCGGTCACCCTCACCGCCACCGTCACCTGCGGCGGCGCCCCGGTCGCCGGCGCGACGGTCCTGTTCAGCACCACCAGCGGACCCATCGGCGTCGGCGTCACCAACGCCTCCGGCACCGCCACCACGACCACCAGCCTGCTCCCCGCCGGCGCGACCGTGGTGACCGCCACCGTGGCCGCCGCCACCACCACCTGCACCTGCACCGGCGTCTCCGCGACCACGACCGTGAACGTCACGCCCCGGCAGAGCTGCGCCGTCACCCTCACCTCGACCCCGGCCAACCCGACCGTCGGGCAGCCCGTGACCCTCACCGCCACCGTCACCTGCGGCGGCGCCCCGGTCGTCGGCGCGACGGTCCTGTTCACCAGCACCTCCGGACCCATCGCGATCGGCGTCACCACGGCCACCGGCGCCGCCACCGCGACCACCAGCCTGCTGCCCATCGGCGCCAACGTCGTCACGGCCACCGTGATCGCCGCCACCAGCACCTGCACCTGCCTCGGCAGCAACGCGACCACGACGGTGACCGTCACCGCGCCGCAGAGCTGCGTGGTCACGCTGGCCTCGACGCCCGCCAACCCGGCCGTCGGCCAGCCCGTCACCCTCACCGCCACCGTCACCTGCGGCGGCGCCCCGGTCGTCGGCGCGACGGTCCTGTTCAGCACCACCAGCGGACCCATCGGCGTCGGCATCACCACTGCCGCCGGCACCGCCACCGTGACCACCAGCCTGCTGCCCGCCGGAGCCAACGTCGTCACGGCCACCGTGATCGCCGGTACCAGCTCCTGCACCTGCACCGGCGTCCTCGCGACCACGACCGTGAACGTCGGCCCGGTGTCCGGACTCGTCGCGCACCCGGCCTGCTACCGGCTGGACTTCCCGGTCCCGCTGTCCGCGCACGCCACGTTCAGTGCGAGTGGCGCGACCCCGGGTTCGACGGTCACGTTCCGCCTGGGCGTCGCCCCCCTCCTCGGCCCCGTGGTGTGCACCGCCGTGGCCGACGCGAGCGGCAACGCCAGCTGCACGGCCACCCTCACCCTCGCGCAGCTGGCCTACGCCACCTACACCGCCACCAGCGGGACGCAGACGTCGACCAACGTCCTGCTGCCCTGCCTCCTGTGACCGCCCGGCGCGCATGCGGCACAGCCGGCACCGTGCCGCCGCCCGCCTGAACCCGTGACACCGGCCCAGGGTCGCTGAGCGGCCCCGACACCACAGCCGTCCCCCGTAACGCAACTACGGGGGACGGCTGTAGGGCCCCAAGGATAGGCCTCCACGAACGGCCGGCGGGCGGTCGACACCCGCACGCCGGCCCGCACCTCACGACCCCGCACAGCACGACCCCGCACCTCACGACAAGGAGACAGGACATGGCCTGCAACTGCGGCGGAGACCGTCAGAGCATCACCGTCTACCAGCTGTTCCTGCCCGATGGCACCGTGCGCCAGTTCCCCACCAAGCAGGAGGCCGACGCCGCCAACGAGCGCGCGGGCGGCACCGGCACCGTCGTCACCATCGGCCAGTAACCACCTTCGCCCCGACGCGAGCGGAACGCGCCGGTCACGGCCGGGCCGCGGCGAGCACCTTCGCCGCGGCCCGGCGGTCCGGCTTCCCGGGGAACTCACGGTGAGAGGACGGACCTTCCCCATGCACCTCGCAGAGTTTCTGCTTTCCCTCGGCGCCACCTGCCGCCTCACCCGATTCATCACGAAGGACACCCTCGCCGCCGGCTTCCGCATCTGGATCGCCAACCGCTTCGGCGACGACTCCAAACCCTCGTACCTGGTCAGCTGCAGCTGGTGCACGAGCATCTGGGTCGCCGCCGCGATGACCGCCCTCACGCACTGGGCCGGTGGCAGCCTCGCGCTGCAACTCGCCACCACCGCCCTGTCGCTCTCCTACGTCGCCGGGCTCGCCTCGCGCTGGCTCGACTGAACATCGGCGCAGACCAGGCGCGCACCCCGGCTCACCGCGACCCGGTGCACCGCCATCAGCGCCTCGGTCAGCTCGACGGTCAGCAGCTGAAGCTCCCCGGACGTCCACCCGCGCCCCGCGAGCACGCACCGCGCCTCGGCGATGAGATCGACGGCCGAGGCGAGCTGTTCCTCCTCGACGGTGTCGGCGACCCGGGACACGTACCCGGACCCGATCACGAAGCACGGGTTCCCGTCCGGGCTCGACCACGGCAGCAGCCGCGCGACAGGATCGGCCATCTCCTCAACTCCCTACTGATGGACACCTGGTGTAGTCAAATCGTCACTGGAACAACGCGACGGGCAATAGAATCGGGGTGCTTGAGTCAGCGGCACTCAAGCCTGCGACCTGCCGCGCCCAGGGCGCGCGCTCCCATCACAAGAGGTCAAAGCGTTGGACGAGACGACCCCACCCGAGCACTTGAATCCGCTACAGCGTTTCGGCCGTGACGTCAGACAGGTACGCCTGGCCCGCAAGCTCACCCAGAAGCACCTGGGCAAGGCCACGGGCTACTCCGAGGGGTACGTCAGCAAGGTCGAGTCCGGCACGATGCTGCCCCGCCCGAGCGAGAAGTTCGCCAAGGGCTGCGACACGGTCTTCGGCACGGGCGAACTGTTCGCCGGCCTGCTGCGACGGATCGACGAGGGCGACCACCCGAGTTGGTTCGTGCCGTATCTGAACCTGGAGCGGAAGGCTTCGCGGATACTCGATTATTCGGCGAACGTGGTGAAGGGAATCCTTCAAACGGATGGCTACTCACGGGCCCTCTTCCAGGGGTACTTCTCCCGTGAGGACGAGGATGCCATTGAGGCCAAGGTCGCCGCCCGATTGCGGCGCCGCGACGTATTCGACCTGAACACTCCTCCCTTCCTGTGGAGCATCCTGCACGAGGCGTGCCTACGAACGATCGTGGGAAGCGCCCAAGTCATGGCCGGTCAGCTTGAGTTCCTGCTGGCGGCGGCCGCTTCACCGCACATCAAGCTTCAAGTGATGCCGTTCTCGGCAGGTGCTCCGGCAGCATCCACGAGACCGTTCACCGTGCTGCGTTTCCCGAACTCCCCCACGGTGCTCTACACCGAGACGCGGGTAGGAGGCAGGATGCATGACTCCGCACAAACGGTCGACGCAGCTTTGGACGATTATGATTTGCTCAGGGCGCACGCGTTGTCCCCGGACCGGTCAGTCACCCTGATCAAGACTCTGCTGAAGGAGTACCGCGCATGAGTGCCGGCTTGGATCTCGCCGCTGCCGAATGGATCAAGTCGTCCTACAGCGACGCCAACGGTGGCCAATGCATCGAGTTCGCCCGCGACTTCACATGGATCAAGTCCTCGTACAGCGGTGGCGACGGCGGCCAGTGCCTGGAGTTCTCCCCCGACCTGACCTGGGCCAAGTCCTCGTACAGCGATGGCGACGGCGGCCAGTGCGTCGAGTTCTCCCGCGATCTCGCCTGGGTCAAGTCTTCGTACAGCGACGCCAACGGCGGTGACTGCGTCGAGTTCTCCCCCGCCCTCACCGAGATCCACGGTGTCGTCCCCGTCCGTGACTCCAAGGACCCCGAGGGTCCGGCGCTGGTCTTCCCGGCGGGTGGCTGGACCTCGTTCGTATCGGCCGTGAAGAGCGGGGAGTTCGCCGCCTGAGCGACGGCTCCCGGATAGCGTCGGCGGGATGCGCATTCTCGTTCTCGGCGGTACCTCCTTCGTGGGCCGCGCCATCGTGGAAGACGCCCTGCGCACCGGGGCCGAGGTCACCCTGTTCGGCCGGGGCAGGACCGGGACGGAGCTGTTCCCGGAGCTGACCCGGCTGATCGGGGACCGGGACACCGGCGACTACACAGCACTGGGCACGGGCAGTTGGGACGCGGTCGTGGACGTCAGCGGCTATGTCCCGCGGCATGTCGGGCAGGCGATGGACGCGCTGGGCGACCGGGTCGGCCGGTATCTGTTCCTCTCCAGCCACGCCGTCTACCGGCGCAAGGGCGTGGGGCCCGGCTCCGACGAGGACACCCCGCGCCGCCCGCCCGTCCGCGACACCGAGGAACTGACCGAGGCCACCTACGGGCCGTGCAAGGTGGCCTGCGAGGACGATGTGCGGGCGCGGTACGGCGCGCGGGCGACGATCGTGCGGGCCGGGAAGGTGGCCGGGCCGCACGATCCGTCGGACACGTTCACGTACTGGGTGCGGCGGGCCGCCCGCGGCGGACGGGTGGCGGTGCCCGCCGACCCGCGGCAGCCGGTGCAGATCATCGACTCCCGGGACCTGGCCCGGCTCGTCGTGCGGCTGCTCGCCGACGACCGTCCGGGTGCCTTCCACGCGGTGGGTCCCGACGAGCCGGTCACGCTCGGCGGGCTGATCGAGACCTGCGCGCGGGCGGCCGGCAGCCGGGTCGAGGTCGTACGGGTGCCGGACGACGCGCTGCCGCTGTTCTTCCCCCTGGTGCGGGACGACTGGGCGACCCAGCAGCGCAGCCCGGCCCGGGCGCGGGCGGCGGGGCTGCCCGCGACCCCGCTGGAGGTGACCGCGGCCGATGTCCTGGCCTGGGACCGGGCGCGCGGTGAGCCGCCGCTGACGGCGGGGTTCAGCCCCGAGGAGGAGCGGGCGCGGCTGGCCCGGCGGGAGGGGCCGTAGGGGTCATCCGTTCGGCACTCCGGGCAGGCGTCCCGTGGGCCGTCGGGGCAGGGTGAAGACGGGTCGATCTCACCGAGGAGCTGCCGCCATGTCCCAAAGGTATCCGGAGATTCTGCTTGACGCCCTGCACAACCGGGGGACGGCCTTCACCACCTCGGAGCGGGCGGAGCTGGGTCTGGCCGGGCGGCTTCCCGACGCGGTCCTCACCCTGGACCAGCAGGCGGCACGGGCGTATGCGCAGATGCGCAACCAGCCGGACGACCTGGCGCGGAACGTCTATCTGGAGCAGCTGCACGACCGCAACGAGACCCTCTACTACCGGCTGCTGACCGACCACTTGGCCGAGCTGCTGCCGGTGGTCTACGACCCCACGGTGGGCGAGGCCATCAAGCGCTACAGCCACGAGTACCGGCGGCCGCGCGGGGTGTACCTGTCGATCGACCGGCCGCAGGACCTGCGCCCGGCCCTGGCCGACCTGGGGCTGGGCCCGGACGACGTGGACATGCTGGTGGTCACCGACGCGGAGGAGATCCTCGGCATCGGCGACTGGGGCGTCAACGGCGTCCAGATCTCGGTGGGCAAGCTCGCGGTCTACACGGCGGCGGCCGGACTGCACCCGGGCCGGTGCATCCCGGTGGTCCTGGACGTGGGGACGGACAACGAGACGCTGCTCAACGACCCCCTCTACCTCGGCGTCCGGCACAGCAGGACCCGTGGCAAGGCCTACGACGACTTCGTCGCTTCCTACCTCGCCACGGCCTCCGAGCTGTTCCCCCGGGCGCTGCTGCACTTCGAGGACTTCGGGCCCGGCAACGCGCGCCGCATCCTGGAGCAGTACAACGGCCGCTACCGGATCTTCAACGACGACCTCCAGGGCACCGGCGCCATCACGCTGGCCGCCGCGATGTCCGCGCTGCGCGTCACCGGGGTCCCGTTCAAGGACCAGCGCGTGATCGTCTTCGGGGCCGGGACCGCGGGCGTGGGCATCGCCGACCAGCTGGTCCAGGCGATGGTCCGGGACGGGCTGGCGCAGGACGAGGCGGTCCGCCGGGTGTGGCTGGTGGACAAGCAGGGACTGCTCACCGACGACATGCGGGACCTGCGGGACTACCAGCGGACCTACGCCCGGCCCGCCGCCGAGGCCCGGCAGTGGCAGGGCAGCGGCGCCGGTCTGCTCGCCACCGTGCACCAGGTGCACCCGACCATGCTGATCGGCACCTCCACGGCGGCGGGGGCCTTCACCCGTGACGTGGTCACCGCGATGGCCGAGCACGTGGCGCGCCCGATCATCTTCCCGCTGTCCAACCCGACCGAGCGCATCGAGGCGATGCCCGCCGACATCCTGGCCTGGACGCGGGGGAAGGCGCTGACCGCGTCGGGCATCCCCGTCGACCCGGTGGAGCTGGACGGCGTGCGGCACGTCATCGGGCAGGCCAACAACGCGCTGCTCTACCCCGGCCTCGGGCTGGGCATCCTGGTCTCGCGGGCCCGGCGGGTGACGGCCGGGATGCTGCTGGCCGCGTCCGAGGCGGTCGCGGCCCAGGCGGAGGTCGGCACCCCCGGCGCCTCCCTGCTGCCGCCGGTGACGAATCTGCGGGCCTCCTCGGCCACCGTCGCGATCGCCGTCGCCCGGGCCGCCATGGCGGAGGGCGTGGCCGACGCGAGCCCGGACGACCTCGTCCAGGCCGTGCAGGACGCCATGTGGCAGCCCACCTATCCGCATCTCAACGGCAACGGCCACCGGAGCACCTCGTGAGCGGCCGGGCCACCACGGCGCAGGCCCCGGCGGTGCACTACGTACCGATCGGCATCGACGCCACCGGCACCCGTACCGAACACGACTCGCTGGGCGCCGTCCAGGTGCCCGCCGACCGCTACTGGGGAGCGCAGACCGAGCGCTCGCTGATCCACTTCTCGATCGGTGACGACCGGATGCCGAAGGCCGTCTACCACGCCTACGGGCTGGTCAAGAAGGCGGCGGCCGAGGTCAACGGGCGGGCGGGCCGACTGGAGCGCTGGCGGGCCGAGTTGATCGCGAAGGTCTCCGACGAGGTGATCAGCGGCGCCCTGGACGCCCACTTCCCGCTCTACGTCTGGCAGACCGGCTCCGGCACCCAGAGCAACATGAACGTCAACGAGGTCATCAGCAACCGGGCCATCCAGCTCCTCGGCGGGACCCTCGGCTCCCGGGAGCCGATCCACCCCAACGACCATGTGAACATGGGCCAGTCGTCCAACGACACCTTCCCCACCGCCATGCATCTGGCGACCGTGGCGGCCCTCACGGACCAGCTGCTGCCGTCCCTGGCGCCGCTCCAGCAGGCGCTCGCCGACAAGGCCGCGGCCTGGCACGACGTGGTGAAGATCGGCCGTACCCACCTCCAGGACGCGGTGCCGCTCACCGTCGGTCAGTCGTGGTCGGGCTACGCGGCCCAGCTCTCCGCGGCCATCGACCGCATCAAGGCCACCCTGCCGGAGCTGTACGGCGTGCCCATCGGCGGCACCGCGGTCGGCACCGGGCTCAACGCGCCCCCCGGATTCGCCGAGGAGGTCACCGCCCAGCTGGCCCGGCTCACCGGGCGGCCCTTCGTCCAGACCCCGAACCGCTTCGCGGCGCAGGGCGGGCTGGACGCGATGGTCGCGGCCTCGGCCGGGCTGCGGGCCGCGGCCGTGGCGCTCATGAAGATCGCCAACGATCTGCGGTGGCTCGCCTCCGGCCCCCGGGCAGGCCTCAACGAGCTGCTGCTCCCGGCCAATGAGCCGGGCAGCTCGATCATGCCCGGGAAGATCAACCCCACCCAGTGCGAGGCCATGGTGATGGTCTGCATCCAGATCATCGGCGAGGACACCGCGGTGGCCTTCGCAGGCAGCCAGGGCAACTTCGAACTCAACGCGATGCGCCCGATCATCACCAACAACGTGTTGCACGGCGCGCGCATCCTCGCCGACGCTTGCGAGAAGTTCCGCGTCTACTGCATCGAGGGCGCCGAACTGCACCGCGCGCAGATCGACGAGAACGTCTCCCGCTCCCTGATGCTGGTGACCGCGCTCAGCCCGGAGATCGGCTACGACAAGGCGAGCGAGATCGCCCACCGGGCCGACCGCGAGGGCACCGGCCTGCGCGACGCGGCCCTGGCCACCGGCTATCTCACCGCGGCGGACTACGACCGGATCGTCAACCCGCGGCGGATGGCGGGGCTTTCGGACTGAGGCAGGGGCACGGGAGGGTGCGTCGGAGGGGGCTGACGGCCGCCCGGACCGTGCCCGTGGGGAGTTCTTAGAACCCTCTTAGACCTGATGCGTATTCAGTTCCCCATGAATCCCAACCCCCTCCACAAGACCACCGGACGCCGGCGCCGCACGCGGGTGCTCGCCGGCTCCCTCGCGCTGGCCGCGACCACCGTGGGCGTCGTCGGATACGGCGTGGCCAGCGCCGGCACCACGGAGGACGACCGCCTCGCGCTCCCCGTCGACGGCGGCACCGCCTTCGTCGACACCGGCTCCCTCGCGGTGACCGCGCGCACCGGCGGCGGGCGGCAGCTGGTGCTGTCCGAGGCGGCCGCGGGCGGGCTCGGCACGCCCGGCCCGGTGACCCGGACGGACAACGGGGCGCGGTGGAGCTACCCCGACAAGGGCCTGCGGGTGACGGCGAGTTCGGAGCGCGGGCGGCTGCGGATCACGCTGACGGCGGACCGCGACGAGTCGGTCGACTGGCCGGTGACCGGCACCGACCGGGCCGCCTCCGCCGTGCAACTCCCGCGCGGCGAGGGACTGGACATCCCGGTCAAGGACGCGTTCTGGAACGCCGGACCCGAGACGGGCGGACTGGCCGGGAGCAGCGTCGACGTGGGCGAGGGCCTCTCGATGCCGCTGTGGGGCTACTCGCTGGGCGGGGCGGACGGCAAGGGCGGCAGCGGCGTCAGCTACCTCACCCCCACCGACCTCGGCACCTCGCTGGGCTTCGCCTCCACCGGCGGCCGGCTGCGCACCACGGCCACCCATGCCTTCGACGCCGGTGAGGGCACCCGCGACTACGAGGTCTCCTTCGCGCTGACCGACGGCAACCCCGTCGCCCCCGCCGCCGACTACCGCTCCTACCTCTCCCAGCACGGCCAACTCGGCAGCCTGCGCCAGAAGATCCAGCAGAACCCGGCCGACGAGAAGCTGCTGGGCGCCTTCCACGCCTATGTGTGGGGCGACGCGCGCAAGGCCGCCGGGGTCAACAAGCTGAAGAAGCTGGGCGTGGACCGGATGTGGCTCGGCTACGACGCCGACGACAACCCCATGAACGCGCAGGCGGTGCGGGCCGCCAAGGCGGCGGGCTACCTCGTCGGCCCGTACGACACCTTCGCCAACGGCCAGGACCCCCAGAAGGCCGACAGCCCCACCTCCCGCTGGCCGGACCGGGTCTACCCCGACTTCTGCGTCCGCAAGGCCGACGGCACCCCGCAGACGGGCTTCGGCAACCGCGGCTGCTACCTCAGCTCGCAGGCCTTCGAGAAGGCCGAGACGGGCAAGCACTACCTCGCCGACCGCACCCGCACGATGGTCGCCGACGGCGCGGACAGCTACTTCCTCGACGTGGACGCGACGGGCGAGGTGTTCCGCGACCACACCGAGGGCCATCAGATGACGAAGGACGGCGACCGGAAGAACCGCCTGGCCCGGATGGAGCGGCTGTCGAAGAACCTCGTCCTCGGTTCGGAGAGCGCCCAGTCGTGGGCCAACAAGGTCCTGGCCTACAACCACGGCGCGGCCACCCCGGTCGACGACCGCCTGTGGAAGCTGGAGAAGGACAAGGAGACCTGGGGCGGCTACGCCCCCGCGAACGCTCCGGGCGCCTTCTTCAAGCCGGTGAAGCTGCCCCGCGACATGGCCACCGCCATGTACGACCCCAAGTACCGCGCGCCGCTGTACGAGACCGCGCTGCACGGCTCGCTGGTCAACGCGGAGCGCTGGGAGCTGTCGTACGACAAGCTGCCGGAGCAGAAGACCGACCGGGCGCTGCTGGCGATGCTCTACAACACCCCGCTGAACTACGTCCTGGACGGCCCGACGCTGGAGAAGAGCGGCCCGGAACTCGCCGCGCTGCAGAAGTACTTCTCGCCGCTGCACCGGGCCGCCGGCACCGAGCAGCTGACCTCGTTCCGCTGGCTGACCGGCGACCGCAGCGTGCAGCGCACGGTCTTCGGCGACGGCAAGCTGACCGTCACCGCCAACTTCGGCAGCACCGCCCACGACGGCCTGCCGGGTGGCTGCGTGGACGCAAAGCTGGACACCGACCGGCAGGCCCGGCGGCTGTGCCCGGCCAAGCTGACCGGCTGAGCTGCTGACCGGCTGAGGGGACGCGGGCGGCCGTCCCCCGCGGCGGTCGCCCTCACACGGCGGCCGCCGCGCCACTGAGGGCAGCGTTCCGCCCGGGAAACAGCGCGGATGCGGGCGGGTAACAGCCGCGCCCCAGGCTGAGCGGCATGACCTCGATGCCGCCGCCCCCGGATGCCGCGCCCGGCACCACCGCCACCCCCACCCTCGTCCTCGTCGGCCACGGCATGGTCGGCCAGCGCTTCCTGGAGGAGCTGGCCGACCGCGGCGTCACCAGGCGGGCGCGGATCGTGGTGCTGTGCGAGGAGCCCCGCCCGGCCTACGACCGGGTCCAGCTGACCTCGTACTTCGCCGGACGCACCCCGGACGATCTGAGCCTGGCCGACCCGGAGTTCCTGGCCCGGCACGGCATCGAGCTGCACCTGGGCGACCCGGCCACCGCCGTCGACCGCGCCACCCGCACGGTCACCGCCCGCTCCGGGCTGACCGTCCGCTACGACACCCTGGTGCTGGCCACCGGCTCGTACCCGTTCGTGCCGCCGGTGCCCGGCAAGGACAGCGCGGGCTGCTTCGTCTACCGCACCCTCGACGACCTGCTGGCCATCGAGGAGTACGCCGCGGGGGCCCGCACCGGCGTGGTGGTCGGCGGCGGGCTGCTGGGGCTGGAGGCGGCCGGTGCACTCAAGGGACTCGGGCTGCGCACCCACATCGTGGAGGTCGGCCCGCGGCTGATGGCGCTCCAGGTCGACGAGGGCGGCGGCCGCGCGCTGCGCCGCACCGTCGAGGAGAGCGGCCTCGCGGTCCACACCGGCGTCGGCGGCACGGAGATCGTCGCCGACGAGACGGGCGCGGTCACCGCCATGGACCTGTCCGACGGCTCCCGCGTCGACACCGACCTGGTCGTCTTCTCGGCCGGGGTGCGCCCCCGCGACCGGCTCGCCCGGGACTGCGGGCTGCCGGTCGGCGAGCGCGGCGGCATCGTCGTCGACGAGCGGTGCCGCACCGCCGATCCGGCCGTGTACGCGATCGGCGAGTGCGCGCTGGCCGCCGACGGCCGCGTCCACGGCCTGGTCGCCCCGGGCTACGACATGGCGCGGGTGGCGGCCGGCGACCTCGCCGCACGGCTCTTCGGCGACACCCGGCATCCCGGCGGCTTCACCGGCGCCGACCTGTCCACCAAGCTCAAGCTGCTCGGTGTGGACGTGGCCTCCTTCGGCGACGCGCACGGCACCGCGGACGGCGCGCTGGACGTGGTCTACGCCGACGCCCGCAGCGGCGTCTACAAGAAGCTGGTGATCGGCCCCGGGGGCGAGCTGCTGGGCGGCGTCCTGGTCGGCGACGCCGAGGCGTACGGCATGCTGCGCCCGCTGACCGGCACCGTGCCGCCGCTGGCACCCGAGCAGCTGGTCCTGCCCGCGGGGGTCGCGGCCGGGGGCGGCGGCGCGCTCGGCCCCTCCGCGCTGCCCGACGAGGCGGTGCTGTGCAACTGCCACAACGTCACCAAAGCCACCGTCCGGGCCGCGGTCACCGAGCACTCCTGCACCACCCTGCCCGAGGTCAAGACCTGCACCAAGGCCGGTACCGGCTGCGGCAGTTGCGTCAAGTCGCTGACCGCGGTGGTGCACGACGAGCTGGCCGCGGCCGGCGCCACCGTCGACACCGGGCTGTGCGGCTGCTTCCCGCACACCCGCGCCGAGCTGTACGAGATCGTGCGCACCCGGCGGCTGACGACCTTCGCCGAGCTGCTGGACGCGCACGGCCGGCCGGCCGCCAGGCACGGCGACGGCTGCGAGGTCTGCAAGCCCACCGTCGGCTCGATCCTCGCCTCGCTGGCGCCCACGGTCGGCGCCGGCGGCTATGTCCTCGACGGGGAGCAGGCCGCCCTCCAGGACACCAACGACCACTTCCTCGCCAATCTCCAGCGCAACGGCTCGTACTCGATCGTGCCGCGGATCCCCGGCGGCGAGATCACCCCGGAGAAGCTGATCGTGATCGGCGAGGTGGCCCGGGACTTCGGCCTGTACACGAAGATCACCGGCGGTCAGCGGATCGACCTGTTCGGCGCCCGGGTCGAGCAACTCCCGCAGGTCTGGGCACGGTTGGTGGACGCCGGCTTCGAGTCGGGGCACGCGTACGGCAAGGCGCTGCGGACCGTGAAGTCGTGCGTGGGGCAGACCTGGTGCCGCTACGGCGTCCAGGACTCGGTCCGGATGGCCATCGATCTGGAGCTGCGCTACCGCGGGCTGCGCTCCCCGCACAAGCTGAAGTCCGCGGTCTCCGGGTGCGCCCGGGAGTGCGCCGAGGCCCGCGGCAAGGACTTCGGGGTGATCGCCACCGCCCAGGGCTGGAACCTCTACGTCGGCGGCAACGGCGGCGCCGACCCGCGCCATGCCGGGCTGCTCGCGCAGGACCTCTCGGACGCCGAACTGATCCGGCTGATCGACCGGTTCCTGATGTTCTACATCCGCACCGCGGACCGGCTGGAGCGCACCTCGGCCTGGCTGGAGCGGATCGACGGCGGCCTCGACCACGTCCGCGAGGTCGTCGTGGACGACTCCCTGGGCCTCGGCGAGGAGCTGGAGTCCCTGATGGCCGCGCATGTCACCCACTACCGCGACGAGTGGGCCGAGACGCTCGCCGATCCCGAGCGGCTGGCCCGGTTCGTCTCGTTCGTCAACGCCCCCGACGTGCCGGACCCGACCGTCCGCTTCACCCCGGAGCGCGACCAGGTCAAGCCCGATCTGACGTTGCTGGCCGGCCCGACCCTGCCCGTTCGGACCCTGGAAGGGACCTCCGCCCGATGACCGCTCCCACCACCGAGCACCACGCCGCCGCGCCCGCCGATGGCCCGCACTCCCCCGCCGCCACCGGCCGCCCGGCCTCCGGCCCGGTCGAGATCCACTGCCCCGCGGCCGGCTGGCTGCCGGTCTGCGGGCCGGAGGCCCTCCTCCCCGGGCGCGGCGTCGCCGCCCTGCTGCCCGACGGCACCCAGGCCGCGCTGTTCCTGGACCGCGGCGGCCGGATCCACGCGATCGGCAACCGCGACCCGTTCACCGGCGCCCAGGTCCTCTCCCGCGGCCTGACCGGCTCGGCCGACGGCCGCCCGTTCGTGGCGTCACCGCTGCTCAAGCAGCGCTTCGACCTGCTCACCGGGGACTGCCTGGACGATCCGTCGGCGTCGGTGCCGGTGTATCGCGTACGGGTCCGCGGCGGGGCGTCGGCCGGTTGAACCCGCCGCGCCGCACGACAGCCGCTCCGAGGGCGAGTGACCGGGCGGGCGGATGACTGGGGCGGAGGGCCGGCCGGGCCGGCGGCCGGGGCCGGTGACGCCTGGTCACTTCCACCCCTCCGGCCCCAGCTCTCCCGGCCCACGACGTACTCTTGGTGCCCCCTACGGAGGAGTGCAGGCGTGACCCGGTGGAACACCAGCCACATCCCCGACCAGACCGGCCGCTCCGCGGTCGTCACGGGCGCGAACAGCGGCATCGGCTATGTCACCGCCCGTGAACTGGCCCGACGCGGCGCCCGTGTGCTGCTGGCCTGCCGCAGCGAGTCGCGGGGCATCGCCGCGCTGGACCGGCTGCGGTCCGAGGTCCCCACCGCCGAGGCCGAGTTCCGGCCCCTCGACCTGGCCGATCTGACCTCCGTACGGGACTTCGCCGCCGCCCTCGACGACTTCGACGGCGACCGCCTCGATCTGCTCGTCAACAACGCGGGCGTGATGGCGCTGCCGTACCGCACCACCGCCGACGGCTTCGAGATGCAGTTCGGCACCAACCACCTGGGCCACTTCGCGCTCACCGGTCTGCTGCTGCCCAAGCTCCTGGCCACGCCCGGCGCCCGGATCGTCACCGTCTCCAGCATGCTGCACCTGCTCGCCGACCTCGACCACGACGACCTCAACAGCGAGCACTCCTACCGCCGCTGGATCGCCTACGCCCGTTCCAAGAGCGCCAATCTGCTCTTCGTCCACGAGCTGTCCCGGCGGCTGGCCGCGGCCGGCTCGCAGGTCGTCGCGGCGGCCGCGCACCCCGGATACGCCGCCACCAATCTCGCGACCGCGGGCGTCCGGATGGAGGGCCGTACCTCCGCCGAGCGGACGGTCGAGCTGGTCAACCGCGCGATCGCCCAGTCCCCGGACGGCGGCGCCCTGGGCACCCTCTGCGCCGCCACCGCCCCGCACATGCGGCCGGACTCCTTCATCGGCCCGCGCAGCGGCCTGCGCGGCGCCCCCGCCCAGTCCCTCCGCGCCCCCTGGACCAGGAACCACGCCAACGGCGAGCGACTGTGGACCGCCTCCGAGCAACTCACCGAGGTGCACTACGACTTCTCCCGGCGCTCCATGACCCTCTGAGCGGGGCCCGTCGGTGGGCACCGCACCCGGGGCTCACTGACTGGCACCGCACCCGGGCCCACCCACGGCACCACACTCGGGCCCGCCGGAGTCACCGCACCCGTCCCCACCAGCGGCGGGACGCCACCGACGGCCGCGCGGGGTCGCCGCCACGGCCGCCCACCCGCCCACGGTGACGCCGGATTGTCGGTACCGCCCCCTACCGTGACGTCATGACGTCGACCATGGAGTACGACAGCCACTGCGCCGAGATCGTCACGCAGTCCGGGCTGCTCGCGTCCTGCCTCCGGGAGGAGGGCACCGACCTCACGACGACGGTGCCGTCCTGCCCGGACTGGAACCTCGCCCAGCTGCTCCGCCATCTGGGCGAGGCCCACCGCTGGGTCGAGGAGATCGTGCGCACCCGGGCGGCCCGGCCCCCGGCCGACACGGCCCTGCGCGACCTGCCCCGCGAGACCACCCGGACCCCGGCCGACCTCGCCGACTGGCTCACCGAGGGCGCGGAACTCCTCGCCGCCACCCTCCGCGCCACCGATCCGGACACCCCGATCTGGACCCCGCTGCCCTCCGGAAGCCCCCGCTTCTTCGCCCGCCGCATGGCCCACGAGACGGTCATCCACCGCGCCGATGCCGCCCTCACCCTCGGCGCGGACTTCACCGTCGGGCAGCCGGCGGCCCTCGACGCCCTCGACGAGTGGATGGAACTGGGCTCGTTGCCCGAGATGTTCGACTTCCACCCCGACCGGCGCGCGCTCCTCGGCCCCGGCCGCACCCTCCACTTCCGCGCCACGGACACCCCGCCGGACGCGGCCGCGAACTGGCTGGTCGACCTCACCGGCGACACCCTCGCCTGGCGCCGCGCCGACGAACCGGCCGCCGTCTCCGTCCACGGCCCGCTCACCGACCTCCTGCTCCTCCTCTACGGCCGCCGCCCCGCCGACAGGGACACCTTCGAGATCACCGGAGATACGGAACTGCTGGAATTCTGGCTCTCCCGAGTCCTGTTCGGCTGAGCCACCACCCGAACGGTCACCGTGTGGCACAGGGACGCCATTCAGGCAGTCCTCTCACGACCATTCACGCCCGAAAGCCCCTGAATCCGGCCGATTCAGGGGACGGCGACACCGACCACCTCGTGAGCGGCGGCCTGCCGCAGGCGTGCACGCCGCCGACCCTCGCGGTCCAGCGCCGCGAGAGCGGTTGCCCGCCCGGACCGGTAGGAGTTCATCCGGTCGCAGAAACGGCTACTGTCATCAGGGGGATACTTCTTGCAGGTCGTGCGACGTGCGGACCGCCGTTGGGCGCACCGCATCTCGTCGCGGCAGCTGCCGAGTGCTCCGCGTCGCAGCCGGCTTCGTCGCCGCGGTGTCCGACGGCCGTCCCAGGCCGGGCCGCCGCCGGAAACGACCGGGGCGCGCGGCACCGGAAACGACTCCCCCCACCACCCTGCCCCGTGCAGCCATGAAACCGGAGACCCCATGAACCCGTCCCTGCCCCGCCCGGCCAAGCCCGACTACACGTCGGTGTTCAAGGAACCCGCGTACCCCGGCGGCGAGCCGTACAAGAGGCCCGAATACGACGACGAGGAGGCAGTCGGCGGCGCGCCGGTCCGACCCGGTTCCGACGTGACCGACGAGCGATAGAGCGAGAAGGCGAAAGAGCAAGAGAGCAAGAGAGCGAGAGGGCGAGAGACCGCGGACGCGGTCTGCGCCGACAGTCGGTTCCGCACCGGCGGCCAGGGTGCGAGCGCACGTCGCCGCCGGAAGGTCCGCCTCCCCCGGGCGGCCGACGCGGCTCGGGGCCGGATTCGTCGGGATGCCCTGCGCGTTGCCCGGCCGTGCGGCAGAGTGGACGGTCGCACCGTCGGTGATCGGTGATCACCGCGAGGTTACGACCGCAGGGGGCGACGTGCCATGACGGAGATCGACAGACGGCGACTGCTGGCGGCCGGCGGCGGCGTCGCCCTGGCCGCGGCGGTGGCGACGGCCTGCGGGTCCAACACCGGTCGCGGTGGCGGCGGTTCGGGCCCGGCGATCAGCCAGTGGTACCACCAGTACGGGGAGCCGGGCACCCAGCAGGCCGTGCGGCGGTACGCCGCCGCCTACCGGCAGGCCGAGGTGCGGGTGCAGTGGCGGCCGGGCGACTACGACCGGCAGACCGCGGCCGCGCTGCTCACCAGCTCGGGGCCGGATGTCTTCGAGGTCAACGGGCCGCTGCTGGACCAGATCCGGGGCGGTCAGGTGGTCGATCTGACCGCCGAGGTCGAGCCGGTGAAGGACGACTTCCACCAGGCCGCGCTCGCCCCGAAGATCTGGCAGGACAAGGTCTGGGGCATCCCGCAGACCGTCGACATGCAGCTGCTCTACTACCGCAAGAGCCTGTTGAAGGAGGCCGGGGTCCGGCCGCCGCAGACGCTCGACGAGCTGGTGGACGGCGCGAAGAAGCTCAGCGGCAAGCAGACCAAGGGCCTGTTCCTGGGCAATGACGGCGGGGCCGGGGTGCTCAGCGGCACGCCGCTGTCGGCCGCGGGGCTGAGTCTGATCGGCGCGGACGGCAAGGCCGGGTTCGACGATCCGGCGGCGGCCCGGGTACTGGGCAAGATCCGGCAGCTGTACGCGGATGAGTCGCTGCTGCTGGGCGCGCCCACGGACTGGTCCGACCCGGCGGCGTTCATCCAGGGGCTGACCGCGATGCAGTGGTCCGGGCTGTGGGCGCTGCCGCAGATCAAGAAGGCGCTGGGCGACGACTTCGGGGTGCTGCCGTTCCCCGCGGACGGGAGCGGAGGGAAACCATCCGTTCCGGTGGGCGCCTACGCCTCCGCGGTGAGTGCGCACAGCACGCACATCAAGGAGGCCAAGGCCTTCGCCACCTGGCTGTGGGTGGACCGCACGGATTTCCAGCAGGACTTCGCGCTGTCGTACGGCTTCCACATCCCGGCCCGGATCTCGCTGGCGAAGAAGGCCGCGCGGCTGCGGGAGGGCCCGGCGGCAGACGCGGTGCGGTTCGCCACCGATCACGGCACCGCCGAACCGCTGTTGTGGACGACGGCGGACCGTACCGCCTACCAGGACGCGCTGAGCCGGATCATCAAGGGCGGCGCGCATCCGGAGAGCGAGCTGAAGAGCGTGGTGCGCACGGTCAACGCCGAACTGAAGCGGGTCGGGAAGAAGTGACGGAGGGGACGGAGGGGGTGGCGGCGGCGGTCGTCGCCCCGCAGCGCCCCGCGGCCGCCGCGCCACCGGCCGACCCGCGCCCCTCGTTCGCCGCCCGGCTGCTCGGCCCCCAGCGGCGGAACCTGTGGTTCTGGGTCTTCGTCGGTCCGTTCGTCCTGGGGCTCGGGCTGTTCACCTATGTGCCGCTGGTGTGGAGCGTCTACCTCAGCTTCTTCGACGCGCACAACACGGTCAGCCCGTCCGGAGCGGACTTCGTCGGGCTGGGCAACTACACGGCGATGCTGCACGACGCGTCCTTCCTCGGCAGCCTGGGCACGTTCGCGCTGTTCACCGCGTTCATCGTGCCGGCCACGTACGCGCTGTCGCTGTCTCTGGCGCTGATGGTCGGCCGGCTGCGCCGTGCCCAGGCGTTCTTCCGGTCGGTGTTCTTCCTGCCGACGGCCTGCTCGTATGTCGTCGCGGCGGTGATCTGGAAGCTGTCGATCTTCAACGGGGTGCGGTTCGGGCTGGCCAACACCGTCCTGGGATGGTTCGGCGCGGACCAGACCGCCTGGCTGTCGACCACCGATCCGCCCTGGTACTGGCTGGTGATCGTGACCGTACGGCTCTGGCTGCAGGCGGGGTTCTACATGATCCTGTTCCTGGCCGGGCTCCAGCGGATCCCCCCGCAGCTGTACGAGGCGGCGGCGGTCGACGGGGCGCGGCCCGGCTGGCAGACCTTCCGCCACATCACCTTCCCGCAGTTGCGCGCCACCTCCGTGGCGGTGGTCCTGCTGCTGGTGATCAACGCGTTCCAGGCCTTCGACGAGTTCTACAACCTGCTGAGCGACGCCCGCGGCTATCCGCCCTACGCCCGGCCGCCCCTGGTCTACCTGTATTACACGGCGCTCGGCCGGGATCAGAACCTCGGGCTGGGCAGCGCGGGCGCGGTGATTCTGGCCCTGCTCATCGCGGTGGCGACGGTGGTGCAGGCCCGCTGGTTCGGCCTCGGCCGCAAGGAGGAGTGAGCACCGTGGAGCACTCGTGGAGCACCCATGCATGACGCGCTGACCAGGGCCGGGCGTGCGCTGCGGCGGGTCGTCCTGATCGCCCTGGCGCTGCTGTTCCTGATCCCCTTCTACCTCCTGGTGCGCAACGGTCTGGCCACCGAGCAGGACATCACGGCGCCCGACTGGACCTTTCTGCCGCACTCCCTGCACTGGTCGAACCTCACCGAGGTCTTCCGCGATCCGGACCTCCCCCTGGGGCGGGCGCTGCTCAACTCCACGCTGATCGCGGTGTCGACGACCCTCGGCACGGTGCTGCCGGCCTCCCTCGCGGGCTACGGCCTGGCCCGCATCCCCTACCGGCACGCCAATGCCGTCTTCTACGCGATCCTGGGCACGCTGATGGTCCCGGCGGCCGTGACGTTCGTGCCGAGCTTTGTGCTGGTCTCGACGCTCGGCTGGCTCTCCACACTGCGCGGTCTGGTGATCCCGACCCTGTTCAGCGCCTTCGCCTGCTTCGTCTTCCGGCAGTTCTTCCTGGGCTTCCCCAAGGAGCTGGAGGACGCGGCGCGGGTCGACGGGCTCGGCTACTGGCGGACGTACTGGCGAATCGTGGTGCCCAACGCCCGGCCGGTGTTCGCCGCCGTCGGCACCCTCGTCTTCATCGGCGCCTGGAACGCCTTCCTGTGGCCGCTGGTGATCGGGCAGGACCAGGAGTCCTGGACGGTGCAGGTCGCGCTGTCCACGTTCACCACCGCGCAGAACCTCGATCTGCATGAGCTGTTCGTGGCCGCTGCGGTGTCCATCGCCCCGCTGGTCGTGGTGTTCCTGCTGCTCCAGCGGTACATCGTCGCGGGGGTGGAGCGCAGCGGGATCGACGACTAGGCGTCGGCGGGCGACGTATGAGGTACGGTGCGTGGTATGAGCACGCAGTCGGACGTCCGCGAGGTGGAGCCGCTCCTGCGCGCGCCCCGCGGCGAGTGCGCGCCCCGCGGTATGAGCTTTCTGCGCCGCCGCGGCCGGGTGGGTTCTCCCCCGGCCTGTTGTCTCCCCACGGCCTGACCGGCTGAGCACCGACCGTCCGCGCGACGGACGGTCCGGTCCCGCACCCCGGCCACCCCTGACGAACCGGCCCCTGGCCATCGCCGTCCAGCCCACCGCCGGTCGCCCCACGGCCGCATCCCCGCGCCCGCGGCGCTCCCCCACCCTTCACACCTCCCCCTCGCCCCTGGAGGATCCGTTGACGACCACACCCCCGACGACGACCGCACCCCTGCCGCCCGTCCTGCGCCCCCACCGCATCCCCGCCGACGGCCTGTACGAAGGGCGGCGCATCCTGCGTCGTACGCCTGACGACTGGACGGAGCGGCCGTACGAGCGGTTCGAGGTCATACCGCAGGCAGCCACCATCGGGGCCGAAATCCGTGGACTGGACCTGTCGCGCCCGCTGTCCGGCGCGCTGCGCGCGGAGCTGAACCGGGCGCTGCTGGAGTGGAAGGTGCTGTTCTTCCGCGCGCAGCATCTGGCCTCCGGGGAGCAGCGCGAATTCGCGCGAAATTGGGGGCAGCTGGAGAGCAATCCGTTGCTGGCGCGGGGCGATTCGAAGGATGTCGTACGGTTCGACAAGGCGGCCGGCGGCGCCCCGACGTTCGAGAACGTATGGCACACGGATGTCACGTTCCGAGAACGTCCGGCCATGGGTGCGGTGTTGCAGCTGCGCGAGGTCCCGCCCGCGGGCGGCGACACGCTCTGGGCCGATATGGCGGCGGCATACGACAATTTGCCTGGGCAAATCAGGGAGCGCATCGAGGGGGCGCGGGCGGTGCACGACTATCTCCCGGGCTTCGCGCGCTTCTGCACGGCGGCTCAACTGGCGCCATTTCAGGCCGAGTTCCCGCCGGTGGAGCATCCGGTGGTGCGCCGGCACCCGGAGACGGGGCGGCGGATGCTGTTCGTCAACGCGTCCTTCACCACCCGGATCACCGGCCTCGACGAGGCGGCGAGCGACCGGCTGTTGCGGCTGTTGTTCCAGCAGGCACAGGTGCCGGAGTTCCAGGTGCGCTGGCGCTGGCAGGCCGGGGACATCGCGTTCTGGGACAACCGCGCCACCCAGCACTATGCCGTGAACGACTACGGGTCGCACCGCCGGGTCGCCGAACGCGTCGCCATCGCGGGCGATCGCCCCCACTGAGCGGTCCCGGCGCGCCTGCCGCACGCCGCCCTCACGTCACGGCTGCCCGCTCCGCCTCACCGCAACCGCTCGTACGTCGCCTCCTCCACCGAGCGCGCGCCGCGCAGCAGGGCGGCGCCCAGCGGGGTGAGGGTGTGCAGCACGGCGTTGCCCTGCCGCAGGGTGAGCAGCAGCCCGGCGTCGCGCAGCACGGTCGCGTGCTGACTCGCGGAGGCCAGTGAGACATCGGCGCGGCGGGCGAGTTCGCTGGTGGTGCAGCCGACGCCGATCCGCTGGAGGATCGCGGAGCGGGTCTGGCCGACCAGTCGGCCCAGCGAGCGCTCGGGCGGGGCCTCCGGGGTCAGCCGCGCCACCGGATGCTCCACGGGGTACACCAGGACCGGCGTGAGGTCCGGGTTGTGGAAGGTGACGGGGGTGCGCCGGCAGAAGTACGACGGCAGCAGCAACAGCCCCCGGCCGCCCAGATGGAGATCGCGGTCCACCGGGTAGTCGCACTCCAGGACCGGCGAGCGCCAGCGCATCATCGGCGGCAGCGAGGCCAGCAGCCGGTCCGCCCCGCCGTCGAGCAGCGCCCGGCCGCGGGTGGCCCGGTCGGCCTCTATTCGGCCCTGCACGCGCGGCCAGTACGGGGCGACGGCCGCCTCGTAATAGCGTTGGAGAAGCCCGGCGAGCCGGCCCAGGACACGGGTGTCGCCCTCCGCCAACTCCCGTATCCACGACGGGAACGGGCGGGACGCGGCGGCGAGCCGGGTGAGTTCCTCGTGCAGCCGGACGGCCGGGGTCTCGCGGAGCGCGGCGAGCGCGTCCGTCATGCCGAGCAGGCCTTCGGCGGGCGTCAGGAAATCAGGGAAATAGCCGCGCGTGGGCACCAGGGGTGCCAGCAGACGCGCTTCGCCATTCAACCTTCCACGTGTTTCCGATCGCCATTTGCCGAACGCCGAATCGTCCCGTCGGTCGCGCAGCCGGTGAAAGCTTAAGACGGTCTCCCACAGTGCGTCCGGGCGTGCCGCAATGCGCACACGGGCCAGATCGAGTCCACTGAAATGGACGCGTAACACCGAACCCCCACCTCTGGTTTCCTCAGTCGGCCCCCGGCACGCCTGAGTATGCACGCCAACACGCGCGGTTACCATGCCCTTTTGGCCAGACTTGAAAGTGCTCGCGCCACCGGGCGGCCGGCGGGAATGCTTGTACTCAATTCGACGGCGGCGCGGACGGACCGGATTGCTCGATCCCGTGGGGGGTGATGGGCAAGGAACCGGCCGCTCGCCAGCCCCGTTGAAGGCCGCACCCCGCGCCGACCGGGGTGACGGCAGCTCCCGAGGGGGGAGTCCGGAGAAAGGCGAGGGCGGCACCTCCGCACAGGTGCCGCCCTCGTTCGGATGTCCTGCGGGAACACCGGACCGACGGGCCCTCCACGTGTCGTGGGCCGTACGGCAGGCGCTCCCGCAACCCGGAGCCCGCTCAGCTCAGTTGGCGCTCCCGGCCCCGCGGTGACGGCGCGCGGCGACGACCGCCCCGGCACCGAGCAGTACGGCGGCGCCGCCCGCCAGACCCAGCTGCGGCACGGCGGGCGAGGAACCGGTCGCGGCCAGGCTGCCGCCGGTCGCCGGGGCCGACGCCGGCTCGGCGTGCGCGCCCTGCGGCGCGACCCCCTGCGGCTTCGACGCCGGACGGTCCCGGTCCGCGGCCTTGCCGGGCTTCGCGTCACCGACCGTGCCGGGCTTGCTGCCGGCCGGCAGCACCGCGAAGTCGTAGCGCTTCATGGGGCCGAGGATGCACGGGTGGTACGCGTCGGAGGCGTCGCCCGCGAAGAGGGCGAGGGCCTTGGTGGCCGGGGTCTTCGCCCCGAGGGCCATCCGCAGCTTCACGTCGGTGTGGGCGCCGGGCTTCATGGCCGTGACGGGGGCGATGTGGGAGCCGTCGGTCGCCAGCGTCCGCCAGTCGGAGCCGTCGGACCACTGCACCTTGATGAAGTGCTGCTGGTCGTTCTTGGCGAGCAGCCGGAAGAACACGAACGGGTCCACGTCCAGCGTGCGGTCGGTCGCGTTGGCCACCGTGAAGGAGAAGTCGACCGTGGTGCCGGCGACCACCTTCGCCGGCAGGTGCTTCGCGAGGACGGTCAGGCCCGGCACGCGGACGCAGTCGCTCGCGGCGGCCAGCGCCTTGTCGGCCGCCTCCTTGGCCACACGGGCGTCGACCGCGGCCTTCTGGACCCTGCCCCACTCCCGGAGGGCCGCGACCCGGGCGTCGTCCCACGCGTCCCGGGCCACCTTGCGCGCGCGGTCCGCGTTCGCCTTGGCATCGGCGGCGTGCGTGGCCTCGGCCTCGGCCGCGTCGAGCGCCTCCTGCGCCTTGGCCTTCCCGGCCTCGTCGGTGGCCGCGTCCAGGGCGGCCCTGGCGTCCGTGACGGCCCGGTCGGCCGCCGCCTTGGCGGCGTCGGCGGCCTTGACCGCCTTGTCCGCGGCGAGCACGGCCGCCTTGAGCGGATGGGTGTCCTGGTCCAGGGCGTTCATGGTGGCGTCGATCTTCGCGCGCCCGGCCTTCTCGGCGGCGACCGCGTCCTCGTACGCCTTCTCCGCGTCGGCGGCGGCCTTCTTGAGCTCGGCGAAGGTCGGCTGCTGCCGGGTCTGCGCCGGGGCCTTCGGGGCGGCGAACGCGGAGCCCGCGGAGAGCAGGACGGCCGGTGCGGTCACGGCGGCGACGGCGGCGGTCGCGAGGGTACGGCGAAGGTTCACTGGTGCCTTTCCCGAGGGAAGTAAGGAGAGTCCGCCGCACGGGCATCGCTCATGCGTGCGGGATGCATGTGATCTTATGACCGACATACGGCCCCACAGCAACGGAAAATGCACCGGCCACGGGCGGCCCCCTTCGCACCCCGGACGGGCAAACCGGGGCAAGGCCGAGCAGTTGCCCGCTTTCCCGCAGGTTTTTCTGTGATCTACCCGACGGGGAACCCCGGGCTCCTCTTCAACTCCCCCGCGCCGCCCCCGCTTTGCCCCGCACACCACCGAGGGCGGCACCTCCGCACAGGTGCCGCCCTCTTTCGGTGCCGGAGCCGACAGCCGGGCGGTGAGGGTTTGGTGCCCGGCCGGCGGCTCCGGTGGTGTGTGCGGTCACCGCGGGCGCGCGCGGCGCCCGCGGTGACCGGTCGGTCAGCGGCTGTCGCTGCCCTTCGACTCGGCGGCCGCGCGGCCCGCCTCCAGCCGTGCGACCGGGATGCGGAACGGCGAGCAGGAGACGTAGTCCAGCCCGGCCTCGTGGAAGAAGTGCACCGACTCCGGGTCACCGCCGTGCTCACCGCAGACACCGAGCTTGAGGTCCGGGCGGGTGGCCCGGCCGGCCGCGGCGGCGTTGCGGACCAGCGAGCCCACGCCGTCCTTGTCGATGGTCTCGAACGGGCTGACGCCGAAGATGCCCTTCTCCAGGTAGGCGGTGAAGAAGCTGGCCTCGACGTCGTCGCGGCTGAAGCCCCAGACCGTCTGCGTCAGGTCGTTGGTGCCGAAGGAGAAGAAGTCGGCCGACTCGGCGATCTGTCCGGCCGTGAGGGCGGCGCGGGGCAGCTCGATCATCGTGCCGAGGGTGAGCTTGAGGTTGACGCCGTGGGCCTTCTCGACCTCGGCGATGACCCCTTCGGCCTCCTCGCGGACGATCTCCAGCTCCTGGACGGTGCCGACCAGCGGAATCATGATCTCCGCGCGCGGGTCGCCCTTGGCGTTCTTGCGCTCGGCGGCCGCCTCGGCGATGGCCCGCACCTGCATCGCGAACAGGCCGGGGATGACCAGGCCCAGGCGCACCCCGCGCAGACCCAGCATCGGGTTCTGCTCGTGCAGCTTGTGCACGGCCTGCAGGAGCCGCAGGTCGTTCTCGTTGGCGTCCTTGCGGGCCTCGGCGAGCGCGACCCGGACCGACAGCTCGGTGATGTCGGGCAGGAACTCGTGCAGCGGCGGGTCCAGCAGCCGGACCGTCACCGGCAGCCCGTCCATCGACTCGAACAGCTCGATGAAGTCGGCCTTCTGGAGCGGCAGCAGCTGGCTGAGCGCGGCCTCCCGGTCGGTCTCGGTGTCGGCCAGGATGAGGCGCTCGACCATCTCGCGGCGCTCACCGAGGAACATGTGCTCGGTGCGGCACAGGCCGATGCCCTGGGCGCCGAAGCGGCGGGCGCGGGCGGCGTCCTCGGCGTTGTCGGCGTTGGCCCGCACGCGCAGCCGGCGCACCCGGTCCGCGTACGCCATGATCCGGTGGACGGCCTTGACCAGCTCGTCGGCGTCATCGGCGCCGGCGTGCATCCGGCCCTCGAAGTACTCCACGACCGGGGACGGCACGACCGGCACCTGGCCGGCGTAGACCTTGCCGCTGGAGCCGTCGATGGAGACGACGTCGCCCTCCTCGATGACGGTCCCGTCCGGGGTCGTCATTTTGCGGGACTTGGTGTCGACCTCCAGCTCCTCGGCGCCGCAGACACAGGTCTTGCCCATGCCGCGGGCGACGACGGCGGCGTGCGAGGTCTTGCCGCCGCGGGAGGTGAGGATGCCCTCGGCGGCGATCATGCCGTTGAGGTCGTCGGGGTTGGTCTCCCGGCGGATCAGGATGACCTTCTCGCCGGAGCGCGACCACTTGACGGCGGTGTACGAGTCGAAGACGGCCTTGCCGACGGCCGCGCCCGGGGAGGCGGCGATCCCGCGGCCGATCATCTCGGACTTCGCGCCGAGGTCGAAGCGGGGGAACATCAACTGCGCCAGCTGCGCGCCGTTGACCCGCTGGAGGGCCTCGGCCTCGTCGATCAGGCCCTGGTCGACGAGCTGGGTGGCGATCCGGAAGGCGGCACCGGCGGTGCGCTTGCCGACCCGGGTCTGCAGCATCCACAGCTTGCCGCGCTCGATGGTGAACTCGATGTCGCACAGGTCCTTGTAGTGCGTTTCGAGCGTCTCCATGATCTGCATCAGCTCGTCGTACGACGCCTTGTCGATGTTCTCGAGGTCGGCGAGCGGCACGGTGTTGCGGATACCGGCGACGACGTCCTCACCCTGCGCGTTCTGCAGGTAGTCGCCGTAGACGCCCTGCTGGCCGCTGGCGGGGTCGCGGGTGAAGGCGACACCGGTGCCGGAGTCCGGGCCGAGGTTGCCGAAGACCATGGAGCAGACGTTGACGGCCGTGCCGAGGTCGCCGGGGATGCGCTCCTGGCGGCGGTAGAGCTTGGCGCGGTCGGTGTTCCACGAGTCGAAGACCGCGCGCACCGCGAGGTCCATCTGCTCGCGGGGCTCCTGCGGGAAGTCCCGGCCGGTCTCCTTGGAGACGACGTCCTTGAAGTGCGCGACCAGGTTCTTGAGGTCGGCGGCGTCGAGGTCGATGTCGACGCGGACGCCCTTGGCCTTCTTGGCCTCCTCCAGCGCCTCCTCGAAGAGCTCGCCGTCGACGCCCAGCACGGTCTTGCCGAACATCTGGATGAGGCGGCGGTAGGAGTCCCACGCGAAGCGCTCGTCGCCGGCCTGCGCGGCGAGGCCGGAAACCGACGCGTCGGAGAGGCCGATGTTGAGGACGGTGTCCATCATGCCGGGCATGGAGAACTTCGCCCCGGAACGCACCGACACCAGCAGCGGGTCGTCGGCCTGGCCGAGCTTCTTGCCCATCTTCTGCTCAAGGGCGTCGAGGTGCGCGGAGACCTCGGCACGCAGTGCCGCGGGCTCGCTGCCGCTGTCGAGGTAGACCTTGCAGGCTTCGGTGGTGATGGTGAAGCCGGGCGGGACGGGAAGTCCCAGGTTGGTCATCTCGGCAAGGTTCGCCCCCTTGCCGCCCAAGAGGTCCTTGAGGTCCTTGTTGCCCTCGGTGAAGTCGTACACGAACTTCGCGGAAGAAGGCTGGGTTACGTGGGGATCTTGTGTTTCCGGCACGGCACTGACTCCTCGCCGACGGGCTGCCCTGACGGCGAGGAACATACCCAGATCGAAGGCGTATGGGTACGTCCACTTGGTCGACATACCCGTGTAACCAGTCGTCCGCCACCAGATCGAAAGTGATCATGCGTTTGGCGCACACTTCATTACCTGAATGCACCACTCCGGTGCGTAGTGAAATCTTGAAAGTGTGCTACCCACAGCAACACTTGTGTTCATCACTCGAACGGATCAAGCGTGGCACCCGGTGCCACCATTGGAGAGATGGAGCCCTGCGCGAGGTGCTCATCTGAGCGCACCCCCTATCAGGGGTGGCGAGAATCACGCGCTCATGTGTGACCGGGTTCCATCATTTGGACCCCTTCGCGGGCTACGTGATCAAGGAATGCGTCCACCGAGGCGCGGGGCCGCGCGCGTACGGCGGGCCGGTCGCCCCGCACCCCGGCCGCCCGTTGGTCCGGATCTGCCCCGCTCTCGACCGCTCTCTCCGTCCTGTCCTCGCCGCACCACGGGGCACCCGGTGTCAGGATCGGGCCATAGTCCTCGGCCGCGGGTTCCCGCCCCGTCCCCTACGGAGCGCCCTGCCCCTTGGCGCGCCGCCCGCTGCGCCGGGGCCGGGGCTGTGCGCCGTCCAGCAGCTCCAGCCGCCGCTCCGCGCCGCGGGTCTCGACCTGCACCACGACCCGGCGCAGCAGATCCGCCAGGTCCAGGGCCTCGTCATCGCTCAACGCCTCGGTGACGAAGACCTCTTCGGCGTTGAACTCCGGGAGGATCCGGGCCATCAGCCGCTCCCCCTCGGGGGTGGGCGCGAGCAGCGCGAGCCGTCCGTCGGCCGGGTGGGGTTTGCGCTCCAGCAGGCCACGGCTCTGCAGGGTGCGGGCCACGCCGGTGAGCGTGCCCTTGGAGATGCCCGCCTCCTGCGCCACCTGGCGGGTCTCCCGCTCGCCGCCGGCCCAGACCACCCACAGCACGACGAAGGCGGTCCAGGTCAGCTCGGCGTCGCGCAGCACGGAGTTCTCGAAGTGCTGGCGTACTGCGGCCGCGGCGCGGTAGATGTTCGCCACCGCGGCCATCTGCTCATGGCGAAGGGGGATGTCCGCGATCTTGGCTCGGACCGCCTTCTCCGTGTCCGCGACGGAACGGTGCCCGCTCACCACAGCATCACCTCGGTGTCCTCCGCGACCCGCCCGCCGCCGTGCCGGGCGCCGGATGCGGCCGTGCGCCGTCCGGTCCGCCGCACGGGTTCCCGTACGGAGCCAAACGGTAGCGCGGTGCGACCGGCCGGGACGTGTACCGGACAGCGGAATGCCCCGAATGGCCCTGTCCGCGGGCCCAGTTGGGGGAGGAAGGGGCGGGAGGGGCCGATGGGTCGTACGGTGCCGGCCCCCGTGCCGGCACCGGACGACGCCCGGCCGACGGACCGGGCACACCCCGGCCCGCCCCCTCCGCACCGGCGTCAGCCTGAGGCCTCCCCTAGGGGGAGGCTCAAGCCGGCGGCCGGTGCGACACGGCAATGGTGCGACACGGCGGCGCGGGGCGCCTCGGCATCGAGGAGGAGAAGCGGACGCCGCCCTCCATCATTCGGGGGAGGACGGCGGACGGAGACGGCGGGTGGGCCCGCCTCGCCCAGCGGGCCGCGCGGGCCGCCGCGGCCCGCGCCCGTCCCGTCTTGGTGGCCCTCCCAAGTCGCCGCTTCACACGGGGAGTCGGGCAGCCCGGCCGGGTCAGCCGCCCGAGGTGTCCAGCTCGGCGTCCGCGTCCACGCCCGCGCAGTCGTACGGGTCGTCCAGCCAGCCGTCGGGCAGGACGACGCGGTTGCGGCCGGAGGTGCGGCCCCGCGGGCCGTCGGCGCCCAGCGGCCACGGCTGGTCGAGGTCCAGCTCCGACAGCAGCGCGTCCAGCTCGTCGAGGGAGGAGGTCACCGCGAGGCTGCGGCGCATCTCGGAGCCGATCGAGAAGCCCTTGGTGTACCAGGCGACATGCTTGCGGAAGTCGATCACGCCGCGGGTCTCGTCACCGATCCACTCGCCGAGCAGCGTGGCGTGCCGCAGCATCACCGCCGCGACCTCCTTGAGGGTCGGCTGCGCGTAGGTGCCGGTCCCCTCGAAGGCCGCCACCAGATCGCCGAACAGCCAGGGCCGCCCCAGGCAGCCGCGGCCCACGACCACGCCGTCGCAGCCGGTCTCGCGCATCATCCGCTGCGCGTCGTCGGCCGACCAGATGTCGCCGTTGCCGAGCACCGGGATCTCGGGGACGTGCTCCTTGAGGCGGGCGATGGCGTCCCAGTCGGCGGTGCCGCCGTAGTGCTGGGAGGCCGTGCGGCCGTGCAGGGCGACCGCCGTGATGCCCTCCTCGACCGCGATCCGTCCGGCGTCGAGGAAGGTGAGGTGATCGTCGTCGATGCCCTTGCGCATCTTGATCGTCACCGGCAGCGACCCCGCGTTGGCCACCGCCTCGCGCAGGATCGAGCGCAGCAGGTGCCGCTTGTACGGGAGCGCCGAGCCGCCGCCCTTGCGGGTCACCTTCGGGACCGGGCAGCCGAAGTTCAGGTCGATGTGGTCGGCGAGGTCCTCTTCCGCGATCATGCGGGCGGCCTTGCCGACGGTGTCGGGGTCGACGCCGTACAGCTGGATCGAGCGCGGCCGCTCGGTCTCGTCGAAGTGGATCAGCTGCATGGTCTTCTCGTTGCGCTCGACCAGCGCCCGCGTCGTGATCATCTCGCTGACGAACAGGCCCTTGCCGCCGCTGAACTCCCGGCACAGCGTCCGGAACGGGGCATTGGTGATCCCGGCCATGGGCGCGAGGACCACGGGCGGCTGCACCGCGTGCGGACCGATCTGCAGGAGAGTCATGGCGGCGATACCTTCGGCTTTCTTCGGCTTCCGTTGGCGGGGCGGTCGGGCCGCGGCCCCCGGGGGCGGCCGCTGCGACCTCCCATTGTCCCGCACCGCGCGAGTGGCCCCGCCAGGACCGTCCCACACCGATCGTTGTAGCGTTCAAGGATGTCTGAGCTCGGGCGTCGACGGCGTCTTCTGGTGCTGGCGATCTGCTGTATGAGCCTGCTGATCGTCAGCCTCGACAACACCATTCTGAACGTCGCCCTGCCGTCCATCCAGCACGAGCTGCATGCCTCGGTCTCCGGTATGCAGTGGACGATCGACGCCTACACCCTGGTCCTGGCCTCGCTGCTGATGCTGGCCGGCTCCACGGCCGACCGGCTGGGCCGGCGGCGGGTCTTCCTGGTCGGGCTGGTCGTCTTCGCGGTCGGCTCGCTGCTGTGCAGCCTGGCGCCCGGGCTGGGGTGGCTGGTGGTCTTCCGGATGGTGCAGGCGGTCGGCGGCTCGATGCTCAACCCCGTGGCGATGTCGATCATCACCAACACCTTCACCGAGCCCCGGGAGCGGGCCCGCGCCATCGGGGTGTGGGGCGGGGTCGTCGGCATCAGCATGGCGGCCGGGCCGGTGGTCGGGGGGCTGCTGGTGCAGACCGTCGGCTGGCGCTCGATCTTCTGGATCAACGTCCCGATCGGCGCGCTCGCGATCTTCCTGACCCTGCGCTACGTCCCCGAGTCGCGCGCCCCCAGGCCCCGCCGGGTCGATCCGGTCGGCCAGCTGCTGGTGATCACGCTCCTCGGCTCGCTGACGTACGCGATCATCGAGGCCCCGGACGCCGGCTGGACGTCGCCGCAGATCCTGGTGTTCGTGGTGGCCGCGCTGGGGTCCCTGGCCGGTCTGCTCTTCTACGAGCGGCGCCGCGAGGAACCCCTCATCGATCTGCGCTTCTTCCACAGCGCGCCGTTCAGCGGGGCCACGGTCGTGGCGGTCTGCGCCTTCGCCGCGCTCGCCGGCTTCCTGTTCATCAACACGCTGTATCTGCAGAACATCCGCGGGCTGTCCGCTTTGGACGCCGGGCTCTACATGCTCCCCATGGCCGGGATGACACTGATCTTCGCGCCGGTGTCGGGCCGGCTGGTGGGCAGCCGTGGGCCGCGGCCCTCGCTGCTGGCCGCCGGCACGGCCATGACTGCCAGCGGGGTGCTCTTCGCGGCCTTCGGCGCCCAGTCGGCCAACCCGCTGCTGTTCACCGGCTACGTCCTGTTCGGCATCGGATTCGGCCTGGTCAACGCGCCGATCACCAACACCGCGGTGTCCGGTATGCCGCGCGCCCAGGCCGGGGTGGCCGCCGCCGTGGCCTCCACCAGCCGGCAGGTCGGGCAGTCGCTCGGCGTCGCGGTGATCGGCGCCGTACTGGCGAGCGGGGCGCATGCCCACGCCACCACGGACGCCTTCCTCGCGGCCGCCCGCCCGGCCTGGTGGATCATCGCGGGCTGCGGCGCGGCCGTGCTGCTGCTGGGCGCGGTGACGACGGGCCGGTGGGCGCGGGAGACGGCCCGCCGTACGGCGGCGCTGTTCGACGACGGTCCCCGGGGACAGGACACCGCGGACGCCCGCCCGTAACGGGGCCGGGCGCCCTCTCCTCCCCTACGGCGGCCGCCCGCCTCACCCGGCGGCGAGCGCCGTCAGCTCCGCCAGCTTCTCCAGGCGCGTGCGGGACGTCTCGTCGACGGGGGTGTAGGACATCAGCTTGGGGCCGGGGTTGGGCCCCGTCCACAGGCTCGTGGCGGACAGTTCGAGCACGCCCACCCAGGGGTGCCGGAAGACCTTGACCGACCCCATGGGGCGGATGACCTCGTGCTGCGCCCAGATCTCCCGGAACTCCGACGACGCCTCCATCAGCCGCGCCAGTAGCGCCTTCCACGCCGGCTCCGCGACATGCTCGGCCATCGACGCCCGGAACTTGGCGGCCATCACCCGCATCGTGGCGTCCAGATCGACCACGCGCGACCGCCACTCCGGGTGGGTGAACGCCAGCCACATGCAGTTGCGGTCCTCCTCGGGCAGCGAGTCGAGGTCGCACATCAGGCGGCTGTACGTGCGGTTGTGGGCCAGGATGTCGTACCGGCCGTTCTGGACGACCGCCGGGAACGGGTCGAGCTGCTGCAGGACCTGCCGCAACGCGGGCGGCACGCCCGTGCACTCGCTGCCGGGCATCGGGTCCACCGCCCCGGCCAGCGCGAACAGATGGCTGCGCTCGGCGCGGTCGAGCAGCAGCGCACGCGCCACCGCGTCCAGGACCTGCGGCGACACATGGATGTCCCGGGCCTGTTCGAGCCACGTGTACCAGGTGACCCCCACGGCGCCCAGCTGTGCGACCTCTTCCCGGCGCAGCCCGGGGGTCCGGCGGCGGGTGCCCCGGGGCAGCCCGACCTGTTCGGGGGTGATCCGCTCCCGCCGGCTGCGCAGGAAGGCGGCCAGCTCGGCCCGGCGGGCGTCGTGGTCGCGCGGGGCGGTCACGGCACCGGCACCTGTGGCAGGCTGCGTGGCGGTCACGTCCAGGGTCATGGCTCCAGCCTGCCGCATCCCCGAACCGGTTGCCAGGTAGAGCTGGTACCAGGATAAAGACACTCTGGTACCCGGCTGGGCGGTCGGCGATCGTCGAGTCCGTGAGCACTACGCCAGCACAGACGACCACCACGAAGGCCCCGGCCGCGCCGACCGCGGCACCCGCCACCCCCGAGACCGCACCCCCGCCGTCCGGGGCCGCCTCCGCGGCGACGCCCGCGCCCGGCCCGCGGCAGCACCGCACCCCGCCCCTGCTGACCCCGCTCGGCCTGCTGACCGTGCTGCTGGGGGCGGCCCTCCCGCTGATCGACTTCTTCATCGTCAATGTCGCCCTGCCGACCATCGACGCCGATCTGCGAGCCGGCCCGGCGATGCTGGAGATGGTGGTGGCCGGCTACGGCGTCGCCTACGCCATGCTGCTGGTCCTCGGCGGCCGGCTCGGCGACATGGTCGGCCGCCGCCGGCTGTTCCTGTGGGGGCTGGCCGCCTTCGGCGTGACCTCACTGGCCTGCGGCCTCGCCCCGGACGCCTGGACGCTGGTGGCCGCCCGGATCGCCCAGGGCGCCGCGTCCGCGCTGCTGCTGCCGCAGGTCCTGGCCACCATCCAGGCGACGACCACCGGCAAGCGGCGGGCCAGGGCCCTCAGCCTGTACGGCGGTACGGCGGGGGTCTCCAGCGCCGTCGGGCAGGTGCTCGGCGGACTGCTGGTCTCCGTGGACCTGGCCGGGACCGGCTGGCGCGCGGTGTTCCTGGTGAACGTCCCGATCGCCGCCGCGGCCTGGCTGCTGGCCGCCCGTACGGTGCCCGAGACCCGCGCCCCGCACCCGACCCGGGTGGATGTCCCCGGCACCGCGCTGCTCGCCGCCACGCTGATCACGCTGCTGCTGCCGCTGACCGAGGGCCGGGCGGCCGGCTGGCCGCTGTGGTCCTGGATCCTGCTGGCGGTCTTCCCCGTGGCCGCCACCGCGTTCGTGCGCGTCGAGCGCCGGGCCGAGCGCGCGGGCCGGACGCCGCTGGTGCCGCCGTCGCTGCTGCGCATACCGTCCGTGAACAGCGGACTCACCATGATCGTCCCGTTCACGCTGGGCTTCGGCGGCTTCATGTTCGTCATCGCCGTGGCGCTCCAGAACGGCCTGCACTACGGCCCGTTCACGGCCGGGCTGTCCCTGGCGCCGCTGTGCCTGACCTTCTTCGTCGCCTCGCTCGCCGGTCCGCGGCTGGTGCTGCGGTTCGGGCGGCGGGTGGTGCTCGCCGGCTCGATGATCCAGGGCACCGGGCTGATCCTCCTGGCGCTGACCGTGTACGCGGGCTGGCCGGGGATCTCGGTGGCCGCGCTCGCGCCGAGCATGGCGGTGCTGGGCTTCGGGCAGGGCATGGTGCTGCCGGTCCTGCTGCGCATCGTGCTGAGCGAACTCCCGGCGGCGCAGGCGGGCGTGGGCGGCGGGGTCATGGTCACGACCCAGCAGTCCGGGATGGCCCTGGGCGTGGCCACCCTCGGCACGCTCTTCCTGTCGCTGCTGCCCTCCGTCGGCATCCGCGACGCGCTGCTCGCCGCCCTGCTGACCCAGCTGGCCATCGTCGCGGGCACCACGCTGCTGGCCCTGCGGCTGCCCCGCACCCTGCGCTGACCTGCGCCGGAGCGCGCGGAGAGGGGGAGGGGACGAGAGGTCGCGGAGGGCTCACCCACTCTAACGACTGACAGATATTGAAATCTGTCAGTCGTCATGTCATCGTGGGTACGCGGCCGCACGGCAGCGCGGCCGCCCGCCCCTCCCCCTCTCGTCAGGAGCACGCAGTGCAGACCCGCACCTTGGGCACCACCGGCCCGCAGACCCCCGCCCTCGGCCTCGGCTGCATGGGCATGTCCGCCCTCTACGGCGACAGCGACCGCGCCGAGTCCCTCGCCACCGTCCACGCCGCCCTCGAAGCGGGCATCACCCTGCTCGACACCGGCGACTTCTACGGCATGGGCCACAACGAACTACTGATCAACGAGGCGTTGCGCACCGCCCCTGCCGCGGCCCGCGAACGGGCGCTGCTCAGCGTCAAGTTCGGCGCCCTGCGCACCGTCGAGGGCGGCTTCAGCGGCTACGACGGGCGCCCGAAGGCGGTGAAGAACTTCGCCGCCTACTCCCTCCAGCGCCTCGGTGCCGACCACATCGACATCTACCGGATCGCCCGGATCGATCCGGACGTCCCGGTAGAGGAGACCGTCGGCGCCATCGCCGAGCTGGTCGAGGCCGGGCACGTCCGGCACATCGGCCTGTCCGAGGTCGGCGCGCACACCCTGCGCCGGGCCGCCGCCGTCGCCCCGATCTCCGACCTCCAGATCGAGTACTCCCTCGTCTCCCGGGGCATCGAGGAGTCGATCCTGCCCACCGCCCGCGAACTGGGCATCGGCATCACCGCCTACGGCGTCCTGTCCCGCGGCCTGATCAGCGGCCACTTCAGCCGCGAGCGCACGCTCGCCCCGAACGACTTCCGCGGCCGCAGCCCGCGCTTCCAGGGCGAGAACCTCGACCGCAATCTCGATCTGGTGGACGCCCTGCGCAAGATCGCCGAGCAGAAGGGCGTCTCGGTCGCCCAGATCGCCATCGCCTGGGTGCTCTCCCGGGGCGAGGACATCGTCCCGCTGGTCGGCGCCCGCCGCCGCGACCGCCTGACCGAGGCGCTCGGCGCCCTGGATGTCGCCCTGGACGACGGGGATCTGGCCGCGATCGAGCGTGCGGTCCCGCCCGGCGCCGCCGCCGGCGACCGCTACCCCGCCGACCAGATGGCGCACCTGGACAGCGAGCACTGACCGCGCGGCGGCCGTGACCACCGGAGCCGGGTGTGACCGCCGGAGCGGGTCGTGACCACCGCAGCGGGGTGTGACCACCGCAGCGGCCAGGGCGCACGGCCAGGTACCGTCCGTACGTACCCGGCGCACGGATCCGGTGGACGGACGCCCCGGCGGCCGCCGCCGTCACCCGGCACGGCATCCGCGCGGGACCCGCACGGCACCCGCCGTGTGCCGCCCCGCCGAGTGCCTCCCGGAACCGGTCGCCCGGCCCCGTCCCGCCTCCCGAAAGGCCGACCCGCCCCATGCCGCCCGAAACGCTGACCCCCGAGCGCATCCTCGAAGCCACCGAGGAGGTGCTGCGCCGCTACGGCCCGGCCAAGGCCACGGTCGTGGATGTGGCGCGCGCCCTGGGCGTCAGTCACGGCAGCGTCTACCGCCACTTCCGCACGAAGGCGGCGCTGCGGGAGGCCGTCACGGCGCGCTGGCTGGACCGGACGAGCCGGCAGCTGTCGGTCATCGTCACGGAAGAGGGCCCGGCCCCGGAGCGGCTGGACCGCTGGCTGACCGCCCTGTTCGAAGCCAAGCGGCACAAGGCCGGTGACGACCCCGAACTCTTCGCCACCTATATGACGTTGATCGGCGAGAGCGGCGGCGTGGTCGACCGCCATGTCACGGATCTGGAGGCCCAGCTCACCACCCTCATCGAAGCCGGGGTCAGCCAGGGCGCGTTCCACACCCCGTCCCCGGCGACCACCGCCCGCGCCGTCTTCGACGCCACCGGCCGCTTCCACGACCCCTGTTACGCCGCCGAGTGGTCCCGCCCCGGCATCGCCCACGACTTCGACGCCGTCCGCGACCTGGTCCTGCGGGGCCTGCGCAGCTGACGTCCGGACCACGGAACCGGGCCTGCCCCGCGCACCGGCTGTGCCCGCACACCGACCCCACACCCCCGGCCACAGCCCCGACACCAAGGCCCCCGGGCCCCAACCCCCGGCCCCCGCACACGCACACGCACACGCAAAAGCGCCGACCGAGCCCGGAAGTTCCGGGCCCGGTCGGCGCCTGAGAGCACCGGGGGCGGCGCCGGAGGTCCGGCGCCGCCCCGCGAGCGACTAGCAGCCGAGCAGCCGCGCGCCCAGGTAGGCCTGGATCTGGTCCAGGCTGACGCGCTCCTGCTTCATGGTGTCGCGCTCACGCACGGTCACCGCGTTGTCGTCGAGGGTGTCGAAGTCGACCGTGACGCAGAACGGGGTGCCGATCTCGTCCTGGCGGCGGTAGCGGCGGCCGATCGCGCCCGCGTCGTCGAACTCGATGTTCCAGTTCTTGCGCAGGTCCGTGGCCAGCCCCTTCGCCTTCGGCGACAGCTGCGGGTTGCGGGACAGCGGCAGCACCGCAACCTTGACCGGCGCCAGGCGCGGGTCGAGCTGCATGACGGTGCGCTTCTCCATCTTGCCCTTGGCGTTGGGCGCCTCGTCCTCGATGTACGAGTCGAGCATGAAGGCGAGCATCGCGCGGTTCACACCGGCCGCCGGCTCGATGACGTACGGAGTCCAGCGCTCGCCGGCCTCCTGGTCGAAGTAGGAGAGGTCCTGGCCGGACGCCTTGGCGTGCGCGGACAGGTCGTAGTCGGTGCGGTTGGCCACGCCCTCCAGCTCGGAGAACTCGGTGCCGCCGAAGTTGAAGCGGTACTCGATGTCAGCGGTGCGCTTGGAGTAGTGCGAGAGCTTCTCGGCGGGGTGCTCGTACCAGCGGATGTTCTCCTCGCGGATGCCGAGGTCGCGGTACCAGTTCCACCGCTGCTCCATCCAGTACTCCTGCCACTGCTCGTCCTCGCCCGGCTTGACGAAGAACTCCATCTCCATCTGCTCGAACTCGCGGGTCCGGAAGATGAAGTTGCCGGGCGTGATCTCGTTGCGGAAGGACTTGCCCATCTGCGCGATGCCGAACGGCGGCTTCTTGCGGGAAGTCTGCTGCACCTGGGCGAAGTTGGTGAAGATGCCCTGGGCGGTCTCGGGGCGCAGGTACGCGACCGAGGCGGTGTCCTGGGACGGGCCGAGGTGGGTGGAGAGCAGGCCGGAGAACTGCTTGGGCTCGGTGAAGCTGCCCTTGTTGCCGCAGTGCGGGCAGTTCAGGTCGGCGAGGCCGTTCGCCGGGAGCTTGCCGTGCTTGGCCTCGTACGCCTCTTCCAGGTGGTCGGCGCGGAAGCGCTTGTGGCAGGAGGTGCACTCGGTGAGCGGGTCGGTGAAGGTGGCGACGTGGCCGGACGCCTGCCAGACCTCGGGGGCCAGGATCACCGACGAGTCGAGACCGACCACGTCTTCGCGGGAGGTGACCATGGCGCGCCACCACTGACGCTTGATGTTCTCCTTGAGCTCGACGCCCAGCGGACCGTAATCCCAGGCAGCCCGGGAGCCGCCGTAAATCTCACTGCAGGGGTATACGAAGCCACGGCGCTTGCTCAGGCTGACGATGGTATCGATCTTGTCGGCGGCCACGGTGCTCTCTTCATTACGACGACGAACGATGAATGGGCGGTGCCCTGTCGTCTCACTGAGGGGGTGGTGGTCAAGAGACGGCTGGGCGAATAGTTCAGGGTACCGGCGGCCGTACCCCCTGGATCAAATCGGTTCCGGCCCCACTGTCGCCCCGCTCACACCGCCCCGGCTGTTGTTGACAATCGTTTCCACTTTTGTTGAAAATGAGTGTCATGAACATACGCCGTCACATATCCACCGCGACTCTCGCCGGGGTCTCGGTGCTCGGCCTGCTGGCCCTCTCCGCCTGCTCCCCCGCGAGCGGCGCACACACCGAGGACGGCAGGCTGCGCGTGACAGCGTCCTTCTATCCCATGGAATTCCTGGCCCAGCAGATCGGCGGGAAGCACGTCGAGGTGACCGACCTCACCAAGCCCGGCGTCGAGCCGCACGACCTGGAGCTCACCCCGAAGCAGACCGCCCAGCTCGGCGAGTCCGGCGCGATCGTCTACCTCAAGGGCCTCCAGCCCGCCGTGGACGACGCCGTCGCCCAGTCCGGCGTCAAGCACGTCGCCGACGCCGCCTCCTTCACCCCCCTGGAGAAGCACGGCACCGAGGTCGACGGCCACCACCACACCACCGGCGACAACCACTCGCACTCCGAGGCCGAGGGCGGCAACGACCCGCACATCTGGCTCGACCCCGTGAAGTACGCCGAGGTCGCCAAGGGCGTCAACAAGACCCTCGCCCAGGCCGACCCGGCCCACAAGGCCGACTTCCAGAAGAACACCGACGCACTGGTCAAGAAGCTGGACGGCCTGGACAAGGACTTCCGGGACGGGCTGAAGAACCGTTCCTCGGACACCTTCCTGACCACCCACGCGGCCTTCGGCTACCTCGCCGAGCGCTACGGCCTGACCGAGGAGGCCATCAGCGGCCTCGACCCGGAGTCCGAGCCCAGCGCCCACCGCATCAGGGACCTGCACACCCTCGCCACCCGGCACCACGTCTCCACCGTCTTCTTCGAGACGATCGCCAACCCGGCCACCGCCAAGTCCCTGGCCGGCGATCTCCACCTGAAGACCGATGTCCTCGACCCGCTAGAGGGGATCACCGGCAAGAGCCGCGGCAAGGACTACTTCGGTGTGCAGCGCGCCAACCTCGCCGCGCTCCAGAAGGCGCTCGGCAGCAAGTGACGACACCGCACCGCACGCGACGGAGGTCACCATGAACGATCCGCTCCCCGAGCCGGTCATCGACCTGCGCGACGCCACCGCCTCCCTGGGCGGCCGGCCCGTATTGCGCGGCATCGATCTCACCGTCCGTACGGGCGAGGTCGTCGCGCTGCTCGGCGCCAACGGCTCCGGCAAGTCGACCGCCGTCCGGTCCGTGATCGGCCAGGTCCCGCTCACCGGCGGTGAGCTGGCCCTCTTCGGCACCCCGTTCCGGCGGTTCCGGGACTGGGCCCGGATCGGCTACGTCCCGCAGCGCACCACCGCGGCCGGCGGGGTGCCCGCCACCGTCCGCGAGGTCGTCACGGCCGGCCGGCTGGCCCGCACCAAGCTGGGCATCCTGCGCAAGGCCGACCGGGCCGCGGTGCACCACGCCCTGGAGCTGGTGGGCATGGCCGACCGCGCCAAGGACTCCGTCAACGCGCTCTCCGGCGGCCAGCACCAGCGGGTGCTGATCGCCCGCGCGCTGGCCGGCGCACCGGAACTGCTGATCATGGACGAGCCGATGGCCGGCGTCGACCTGGCCAGCCAGGAGGTGCTCGCCTCGGCCCTGCGCGAGCAGGTCGGCCGCGGCAGCACGGTCCTGCTGGTGCTCCACGAGCTGGGCCCGCTGGAGCCGCTGATCGACCGCGCGGTGGTGCTGCGCGACGGCTGCGTGGTCCACGACGGCCCGCCGCCCGAGGCCGTGGGCCAGCACGCGCTGCCCGGCCATGACCATGTCCACCCGCACGCCGACGCGGCCGCGGAACCGATCCGGACGGGGCTGCTGACCTGATGGAAATCCTCGACTACGCCTTCATGCAGCGGGCGTTGATCGCCGCCCTGATCGTCGGCGTCACCGCCCCCGCCATCGGCATCTACCTCGTCCAGCGCCGCCAGGCCCTGATGGGCGACGGCATCGGCCATGTCGCGCTCACCGGCGTGGGCCTGGGCTTCCTGCTCAACACCAGCCCGGTGTGGGTCGCCACCGCCGTCGCCGTCGCCGGCTCCGTCGTCATGGAGCTGATCCGCTGGTACGGCAAGACCCGCGGCGATCTCGCGCTGGCCATGCTGTTCTACGGCGGCATGGCGGGCGGCGTGATGCTGATGAACCTCTCCGACGCGGGCTCCAACGCCAACCTCGGCACCTACCTCTTCGGCTCGATCACCACCGTCTCCCCGCAGGACATGACGACGATCTATGTGCTGGCCGCCCTGGTGCTGGCCATCACGATCGGGCTGCGCCGCCAGCTGTTCGCCGTCTGCCAGGACGAGGAGTTCGCCCGGGTGACCGGTCTGCCGGTGCGGCTGCTCAATCTGCTGGTCGCGGTCACCGCCGCGGTCACCGTCACCGTCGCCATGCGTGTCGTCGGGCTGCTGCTGGTCAGCGCCCTGATGGTGATCCCGGTTGCGGCCGCCCAGCAGATCAGCCGCAGCTTCGCGGTCACCTTCGCCACGGCCGTCGCCATCGGTGTGGCGGTCACGGTGACGGGTACCACCACCTCGTACTACGTCGATGTGCCGTCCGGCGCGACGATCGTGCTGTTCGCCATCGGCCTGTTCGTGATCTTCACCGCGCTCGCCGCGCCGCTCGCGAAAAAGCGCGCAAGGGCTGCCGCTCAGGCCTCCCGCGGGTGCACCCTGGAAGTACCCGGCAGCCGCGGCGCCACGGACGATGTGAGCGTGGCCGGATGAGCAGGGCAGCGAGGCGTCGGCGGGCGCAGACAGATGTACGTGTAAGCGTTCCCCCGGGGGGCCGGCCATCACCTGGCACAATGGCAGGACGCACGTGCAGGGGGAAGACCTGACGTCCTAGGGAGGCAACGGTGGCGACGAGCGCGGGATCTCCGGTACGCGGCCGGTCGACGCGGCAGCGGACCGCGGTGTCGGCCGCACTCGACGAGGTCGACGAGTTCCGCAGTGCACAGGAGCTGCACGACATGCTCAAGCACCGGGGCGACTCGGTGGGGCTGACCACCGTCTACCGGACGCTTCAGTCGCTCGCCGACGCCGGCGAGGTCGACGTGCTGCGCACCAGCGACGGCGAGGCGGTCTACCGCCGGTGCAGCACCGACGATCACCACCACCATCTGGTGTGCCGGAGCTGCGGCAAGGCCGTCGAGGTCGAGGGCCCCGCGGTGGAGAAGTGGGCGGACCAGATCGCCGCGGAGCACGGCTTCCGCGACGTCGCGCACACCATCGAGATCTTCGGGACCTGCGGGGAGTGCGCGGCGGGATCCGGCGACGAGCAGTAGCCCTCGGACCCGCAGCACGCCAGGGGCACCAGGCCGGGGCCGTCCCCGGAACCGATGACCAGCCGATCGGGCCGCTTCCGCGAGGAGGCGGCCCTTTTGGCGTCCCGGGGCGGAGGCCGTAAGGGGGTCGCAAGGGGGCCGGCCGCCTCCGGATTCCGCTACCTGCCCGGTTGCCCCGCCCTGCCCCGTCCCGCACGGGTTCCTGACCGCCTGGCCCCGTTCCGTTTCCCCCTCTTCCTCCCCACTCGGGAAATCTGTCAGGTACACGCTGGTGCTACCCTTGACGGGCCATCAGCGCGGATTGCCCGCGCACACCACGGGGGGTAGGAATGGGCGTTCTCGGCGAGCTCTGGGACGACGGCACGAAGCTGGTCGGCGATGTGGTCGAGGTCGGCAAGGACGTCTTGATGGCGCCGGCCGAAATCGCGCACTGGGCGCTGACCCAGATGTTCGGCGGCGGTGAGGCGGATCTGCAGAAGATCTCGGCCGAGCTGAAGACGCTGAGCAAGGAGCTGGACGGTCTGACCAAGGAGATCAACACCACCCTCGGCAAGCTCACCTGGCACGGCCCGGCCTCCGACGCCTTCGTCACCGTCGCGCACGGCCGCGTCAAGGAGATGAACCAGATCTCCGACGATCTGGGCACGCTGGGCGACTCGGTCGACCGGCTCTCCAAGGTCTACTGACAGACCTTCACGCGCTCTTCGGGCCCGGCCTCTCCGGAGCCCGCATCCACACCACCGGCACACCCGGCGCACCCGTCACACCCGGGTCCGGCATGCCGGATTCTTCGCGATTCACCATCACTTCACGGGGGTTGTTCGGATGGCAGGCGACACATTCGGTGTCGAGACGGCGGAGCTCGCCAAGATCGAGAAGGACTGGCACGCGGTCAGCCGCCGCATGGCGGAACTCAACGCGCAGCTGGGGCAGATCAAGGAGACGCTGGTCACCGCGGCCTCGATCGACCTCGCCGCGGCACCGCTGGCCTCACTCCCCGGCTTCGGCATCGCCTACCAGGTGCTCGCGGACGTGAAGGAGATCGCGGAGGTCAGCAAGCGCCTTGAGGAGAGCAAGAAGAAGCTGCTCGGGGAGTTGGCCGGGGACGCCGAGAAGATCAAGAAGGTCAAGGCCGAGTACGAGGCCAACGAGAAGAAGATCGAAGACGCGCTGAAGAAGATCCACCACCGCACCCGGCACGACTCCCCCGCCCCGCCCGGCCACACCGGCGGCGGAGGCGGCGGTGGCAGCACCGGCGGAGGCGGCGGTGGCAGCACCGGCGGAGGCGGCGGTAACGGCGGAGGCGGCACCGGCGGTGGCGGCGGAAGCACCGGCGCCGGCGGCCCGGCCCCCGCCCAGGGCCACGGCGACGGCAAGTGGGACACCCAGGGAAACTGGGACGCCTGGTCGCCCGGCAAGCACCACACCACGACGGGCGCGGGCGTCGAGACCGCCCCCGACACCTCCGGGCTGCCCGGTGAGCGCAAGGACATCATCGACCGCGCCCTGGAGCGGGTGAACCACCGCATCGGCTACAGCCAGTCGGCGACCACCAACGGCTACCGCGACGACTGCTCGGGCTTCGTCTCCGCCGCCTGGGGCCTGGAGCCGCCGGGCCTGAACACCTACGGCCTGATGGGCGGCAACACCGCCCACGAGATCACCAAGGACGATCTCCAGCCGGGCGACGCCCTGATCGCCGGCGACCACACCGTCCTGTTCGGCGGCTGGGCCGACAAGGAGCACACCAAGTACATCGCCCTGGAGGACAACGGCTCCCAGGGCACCGTCTCCCACATCATCCCGTACCCGTACTACTCGGGCGACGCCGCACACGAGAGGTCGATCGGCAAGCCGTACGTCCCCTACCGCCGCAACGGCCTCTGACCGTACGGCGCCCGGCCGTACGGCATTGGGCCGTACGGCCGCCGGCCCGCGCGGCCCCGCTCCGCACGGCCTCCGATCCGCACACGAGAGAGAACGCCTGCATGTTCACCCGCCGTCTGCTCACCGCGGCCGTCCTTGCCGCGTCGCTGGCCACGCTCACGTCCTGCAAGGGCGAGGACACCTCCGCCGCCCCGGACGCGCACGCGTCCGCCGCCTCGTCACCGGCGTCCACACCGACCGACGCGCCCAGCGACGCATCGACCGGGGCGCCGACCGACGCGCCGGGCGGCGACCCGTCCGCCTCGGCCTCCGCCTCCGGGCAGAAGGACCTGCCGATCGACCCGGAGCCGTCGTTCGACTGCACCCCGGCCAAGCTGGCCAAGGGGCACCGGATGGTGCAGGTCACCGGCGCACCGGCCGGCGGCGTACTGGCCGTCCGGCAGGCGCAGTTCGCCTGCGACCCCAACGGCGGCGGCTACGCGGGGACGGGGAAGGCCGGCCGGTACCGGCTGGCCCCGGGTGCCACGGCCGAGCTGACCACCGGCGCGACCGGTCACCGCGCGGTGTCCCTCGCCGCGCTCGGCGGGCACCTCACCGCCTGCATCGAGCACGACCAGGTCAAGGCGCCCCTCGCCTGCTCGGGCGACATCTACGAACTCACCCTGAACGGCTCCGGCACCGTCTCGCACCTCCGCGAGATCTGGCACTCCTGACGGGTCCGGGTACGGCGAAGGGGGCGGTGGGGCGTTCGTGCGAACGCCGCACCGCCCCCTTTCCCATGGCCCGTTCGCGCCGGACCTACGTCGCGGACTCGCCCTCCGCCACCGGCGCCGCCCCGAACCGGCGGTCCCGCTGCGCGTACTCCAGGCATGCCTGCCACAGGTTCCGCCGGTCGAAATCCGGCCAGAGGATGTCCTGGAAGACCATCTCGGCGTAAGCGCTCTGCCAGATCAGATAGTTCGAGGTCCGCTGCTCGCCCGACGGCCGCACGAAGAGGTCCACATCCGGCATGTCCGGGTAGTACATGTACTTCGCGACGGTCTTTTCGTTCACCTTCGACGGGTCCAGCTTTCCGGCCCGCACGTCCGCCGCGATGGCCGCCGCCGCATCCGCGATCTCCGCCCGCCCGCCGTAATTCACGCAGAAATACAGCGTCATCGCGTCATTGTTCTTGGTCTGCTCCTGGGCCACCTGGAGCTCCTGCACCACGGACTTCCACAGCTTCGGCATCCGCCCGACCCAGCGGATACGAATACCCAGCGCGTCCATCTCGTCACGGCGCCGGCGGATCACATCGCGGTTGAAGTTCATCAGGAACTTCACCTCGTCGGGCGACCGCTTCCAGTTCTCCGTCGAGAAGGCGTACAGCGAAAGGTTCTTCACGCCCATTTCGATGCAGCCCTTGAGCACGTCCATGACGACGCCCTCGCCGACCTTGTGGCCCTCGGTGCGCGGCAGCCCGCGCTCCTTCGCCCAGCGGCCGTTGCCGTCCATGACGACCGCCACATGGTTCGGGACGAGCTCGCCGGGGATCTTCGGCGGCCGCGCACCGGAAGGGTGCGGCTCGGGCGTCACGTACTCACGTCGATTACGGCCCAGAATCCCGCGTCGTGCCATGCGGCCCACGTCTCCTATGTGTCTTGTGCGGTCGAGCTGTCTTGAGGTTCGGGGGTGTCTTGAGGGTCGGGGGGTGTGTCGAGGTTCGGGGGGTGTGTCGCTGTGCGTTATTTCTCTACGTACCGGAGGGAACGCAGGCCCCGCTCCAGATGCCAGTGCAAATACGCCGTGACCAGTCCGCTGCCCTCGCGGGCATGGCGGGCCTCGCAGGCGTCCGCGGTCTCCCAGTCGCCGGTCAGCAGCGCGCTCAGGAGCCCAATGGCCTCAGAGGAGGGTACGACGCTCCCCGCCACCCGGCAGTCACCGCAGGTCACACCGCCCGACGCAACCGAGAAGAACCGGTTCGGACCGGGCATTCCGCACCGTGCGCAGCGGTCGAAACTCGGCGCATAACCGTTCACCGCGAGCGAGCGCAGCAGGAAGGCGTCCAGGACGAGATGCGGCGCGTGCTCGCCATTGGCCAGCGTCCGCAGCCCGCCGACCAGCAGCAGATACTGCTGCACGGCGGGCTCGCCCTCGTGGTCGGTGAACCGCTCGGCGGTCTCCAGCATCGCGGTGCCGGCCGTGTAGCGGCCGTAGTCGGTGACGATGCCGCCGCCGTACGCCGCGATCGTCTCGCTCTGCGTGCACAGCGGCAGCCCGCGCCCGATCAGCTCGCTGCCGCGCGCGTAGAACTGCACGTCGACGTGCGAAAACGGCTCCAGCCGCGCCCCGAACTTCGACTTCGTCCGCCGCACCCCCCGGGCCACGGCACGGACCCGTCCGTGGCCTCGGGTGAGCAGCGTGATGATCCGGTCCGCCTCGCCCAGCTTCTGGGTGCGCAGCACGATGCCGTCGTCGCGGAACAGACTCATGGCGTCATTCTCGCGCATCGGCGCGGCCGGATGTCCCTCAGCCCGGCCTCAGCAGCCCGGCCTCAGCCCCGGTCGCCCCGGGAGGGCTCGGCCAGCGCGGCGGTGAGCTTCCGGGCCACGTCCATCGAGCATCGCCCCAGCTCGACGAGGGGCGGGATGTACCGGTGGGCGATCGACACGGGGTCGGGACGCAGCGACGGCAGCACCACCCCGGCGCGGGCCAGCGCCTCCCGCAGCTCCGTCGTCACGTCTTCCACTTCCTTGAACTGCTGCATGAGCATCCGCACTTTCCGTGAGGGGATTTCACTGTTCGCATTCAGAGAGTGACGCTACGGAACTAGCCTGGGCAAGGGGGCCGACCCTGCAACGGGCGCGCAGAGAAGGGATGTATGTCATGGCCAACGCTTCACGCCAGGCCGCGTGGGAGTTCTGGGGCACGGAGCTCAAGCGCCGACGGGAGGACGCGGGATTGACCCAGGAGGGGCTGGGCGCCAAGGTCTTCGTCTCCGGCGGCTACATCGGCCAGTTCGAGCAGGCGATCCGCAAGCCGCAGCTGGATGTGGCAAAGCGGATCGACGAGGTCCTGCAAACCGATGGCTTTTTCGAGCGGATGTGGCGAAAGCTGATCGATGATCAGCGGTACGCCGATTACTTCGCGGCAGCGGCGGAGCTGGAGCGGCTGGCGACGAGGATCTGCGACTGTGAGCCGATGATCGTGCCTGGACTGCTGCAGACGGCGACGTACTCAAAGGCACTCATGCTCGCGGGCAACCCATACTCCCCGGACGAATGCATCGCGGAGAAGGTCCGTGCGCGCCTGGAACGGGCCATCATCCTCAAAGACGGTGCACGCCCCAGGTACTGGGCGGTACTGCACGAGGCCGTCCTGCGGGTTGCCGTAGGTGGCCCGGCCATCATGGCCGAGCAGTTGGAGCACATCACTCGGCTCGCGCGTGACCGGAAGATCCTGATGCAAGTGCTCCCGTTCGCTGCGGGCGCCTACCCGCTCATGGGAAAAATGCTGACGCTCATGGAGTTCGACGACGCCCCGCCAACCGTCTATACAGAAGGCGTGTATTCGGGGAATCTGCTGGACAATCCGGCCGTAGTGAAGCGCGTACAGGAGGGTTACGATCTCCTCAGGGCCGCCGCGCTGTCGCCGGAGGCGTCCCTGGCCCTGATCGAGTCGGCGGCGGAGGACTACAGACGATGCGCGAGTTCGAGCTGAGCACCGCCCAGTGGCGCAAGAGCAGCTACAGCGACCAGAACGGCGGTAGTTGCCTCGAAGTCGCCCACGACTTCCCCGGCGCAGCCGCCTGGCGCAAGAGCAGCTATAGCAGCGGCGCCTCCGACAACTGCCTCGAAGTCTCCGACGCCCACCCCGGCGTCGTCCCCGTCCGCGACAGCAAGTCCCCCCAGGGCCCGGCCCTGATCTTCCCGGCCGACGGCTGGACCACCTTCGTCGACGCGGTCAAAGACAGGCATTTCACGGCCGCCTGACCGGCTTTCACGAGGCGTCCACACGAGTGACACAAAGGCCCCGCCATCCCACTGGATGACGGGGCCACATCACGTTATGGTCCGGGTCATCATGGGCGGAAGGCGACCTTCCGCGCTTCTCAGTCCCCCGCGGGAAGGGCCCCTCACGGCACGTCAACTCCCCGGTAGCATCCCGTGATGATCGGCACGACGCCGTGCGGGCCGACCCCGTCAGTACCCCAATTGAGGATCTCGATGACATCCATACCGGAGGCGCTGTTGTGGTGCCTCAGCGCAGGTACGGCCGCCGCCGTGGTCCTGGCGGCGCTCTCGATCCGGGCGCGCGGACAGCGCGCGGGCCTGCGATCGCGCCTCTCCGCCGCTGAGGAACAGAACAGCGCCACGCTCCACAGCAATACGGAGCTGACGGCCCGGCTGCGCGCCACCGAGGCCGAGATCCGGCACCTGGCCGAAACCCGGCTCCCCGACCTGACGCTGGCGCTGGCGCACCCGCACGTGCCGGTGCCCGGCCTGATGGACGCCCGGTTCGCCGGGACGGACGCCGACCGGGCGCTGAGCGCCGTATTGGAGCAGGTCAGCGACGCCATCACCAAGGAGCGGGCACGGGTCGACGCCGCGGCTCAGTCGACGCTGCGCGGGGCGACCACCACCATCCAGGCGCTGCTGTACCAGCTCCAGACGGCGCTGCAGGAGATGCAGCACCGCTATGACGACCCGAGCGTCGCCCAGGACCTGCTGAACGCCGACTTCCTCAACGAGCAGGCGCTGCGGCGCGTGCAGGCCACCGGCGTCGTGTGCGGCGCCTGGCCGGGGCTGACCCGTGAGGACTCCTACCTCGCCGAACTGGTCGTCGGCGCCACCTCCCGGCTGCGCGGCTACGACCGCGTGCAGGTCAGCAACCAGCTGCGCGACCCGGTCGCCGTCGTCGCGCGGGCCGTCGAGCCGGTCGCGATCGTCGTCACCGAGCTGCTGGCGAACGCGCTGCACCACTCGCATCGTGAACTTCCGGTCACCATCACCCTTCAGCAGGGCAACCGCGGTGCGTCGGTGATCGTCGACGACTACGGCGTCGGCATGCACGACGACGAGATCAAGGCCGCGATGGAGCTGCTGGCGGGCGACGACGACCTGCTGCTGACCCAGCTCGGCGACCCGCCGCGGTCCGGCTTCGCCGCCGCCGGCCAGCTGGTGCGCCAGTACGGCTTCGGTGTGCACGTCGAGCCGTCGCCGTACGGCGGCGTGCGCGCGGTCGTGTACATCCCGGGTGACCCCCTCCTCACCGTCCTCGACGAGAGCACCCAGCCCATGTCCGTGATGGCTCCGCTGCCGCACCGTTCGGGGGTGCCGGACCGGTCCGCGTCCGTCCTGCCGACCGGCACCGCAGCTCCCGCCGCCGCGCCCGCCGCGGCCGCCCCTGCCGCGCCGGCGGCTCCGGCTCCGCAGCCGGGCGAGCGGTTCGAGGCCGCGCCGCCCGCGCAGCAGGAGGGCGAACTCCCGCGCCGGCGGCGCCGTCAGCCCGTGTCCGAAAGCGCCGCCGGCGAAGAGAGCGCCGAGCGCACCGCCTCACTCCCCCCGCGCTCCCCGGAGGAGACCGGGTCCCGCTGGGCCGCACTCCAGCGCGGCACCGAATCCGGCCGGGCAGCCGTCCAGTCAGATCCCCCTCGCAGTCCCGAAGGGAACGCACAGTCATGAACAGCCCCACCCGCCGCCGTGTCGCCGAGGACAAGTCCTGGGTGCTCACGCCCCTCCTGGAGTTGCCGCATGTTATCCACGCCGCCGTCATCTCCGGCGACGGCTTCATCGAGGGCTCGTCGCCCGGGCTGAAGCGGGACTCCGCCGAGGGTGTCGCCGCGATGATGTCCGCGCTGCAGGGCGCGGGACGTGCCGTCACCGCGGCCTTCGCCGAGAAGGACGACACCCGGCTGCGGCAGACCGTCATCGAGTCCGACGAAGGCTTCGTCTTCGCGATACCGGCCGGCGAGAACACCTGCCTGGCCGTCTTCGCAGGTCCGGAGGTGAACATGGGCGTCGTCGCCCACCACATGCAGATCCAGGTCACGACGCTGGGCAACAAGGTCATGAACAGCCCGGCCCGGGACCTCGGTAACCCGGCATGACGCCGCGCCAGAGCAGCGGCAGGCGCCTCGTACCGGCCTATCTGGCGACCGGCGGACGCGCCCGGCCGAGCCGCAACACCCTCGACCGGCTCACCCTGCTGCACGGCGTGGACATGCCGATCACCAGTGAGGTACGCCCGGAGGAGCACCGCATCCTGGAGCTGCTGCAGCCCGGGGCGCTGTCTCTGGCGGAGGTCGCCGCCCACCTTCACCTCCCCGTGAGCGTGGTGAAGGTGCTGGTGGCCGATCTCGTCGACGCCGGGCGGCTGCACGCCCGGCCCCCCATTCCCGAAGCCGAGCAATTCGACCGACAGATCCTGGAGAGGGTTCTCGATGGACTCCGCTCTCTCAAGTGCTAGCGCCGACACGGCTGCGGGCACCGGCAACATGTACCTCTCCGGCGAGCACCAGACCCTGGTCAAACTGCTGATCGCGGGGCCGTTCGGGGTCGGCAAGACCACGCTCATCCGGGCCTTGTCCGAGACCCCGCCGCTGCACACCGAGGAGGTCATGACCCAGACCGGCGTAGGGGTCGACAGCCTCGCCGGCGTCCGGGAGAAGACGACCACCACCGTCGCCATCGACTTCGGACGGCTGACGCTGCCCGGGGATCTGGTGCTGTACCTCTTCGGCACCCCCGGGCAGAAACGTTTCCGCCCGTTGTGGCAGGACATCGCCCGCGGCGCGCTGGGCGCCCTGGTCCTCGCGGACACCCGCCGGCTGGCGGACTCCTTCGAGGTGATGGACATCGTCGAGGAGGCCGGGCTGCGCTACGCGGTCGCGGTCAACACCTTCCCCGACGCGCCCCAGTACAGCCCCGAGAAGCTCCGCGAGGCCCTCGACCTGCACCCCGAGACGCCGCTGGTGATGTGCGACGCCCGCGACCGGGAACAGTCCGTCGACGCGCTGATCGCGCTCGTCGGGCACGTCCTGGCCCACACCCCCGAGGAGAACCCGAACCCGTGACTTCCCCGCACCAGCCGGGAGCCGCACCGCCACCGGGCTGCCCCGCGCACGCCGCCCCACCGCAGCAGTACGCGCCGGCGCAGCCCGACGCCCAGACGCCGGTGAAGCTCTACGGACCGGACTTCGCCGCCGACCCGCACCGCATCTACGCCCATCTGCGGCAGTACGGCGCGCTGGCACCGGTCGAGATCGCACCGGAGGTGACCGCGATGCTGGTCACCGACTACCGGGCGGCGCTCGATCTGCTGCACGACGACGCCACCTGGTCCAAGGACTCCCGGGAGTGGATGACGACCGTCCCGCCGGACTCCCCCGTCATGCCGATGCTGATGTGGCGGCCCAACATCTTCTACGCCGACGGGCCGGCGCACGTGCGCTACCGGGACGTCGTCGTCGACAGCTTCAAGCTCGTCGAGCCGCACGAGCTGCGGGCCCGGGTCCAGCGCGCCACGGACTCCCTGATCCAGCGGTTCGGCGCGCACGGCGAGGTCGATCTGATCGCCGACTACGCGCGGCTGATCCCGCTGCTGATGTTTAACAACCTCTTCGGGCTGCCGGATTCGTACAGCGACCGGCTGATCTCGGCCATCGGCGGCATGCTGGACGGCAACTCCCCCGAGGAGGCCGCCGCCGCCAACGAGGCGTACACCGGCTACATCATGGAGCTGGTGGGCGCGAAGAAGGCCCAGCGCGGACCGGACCTGACCTCCTGGTTCATGGACCACCCCCACGCGCTGAACGACGAGGAACTGATCCACAACGTCATCCTCACGATGGGCGCGGGCAACGAGCCGCTCGCCAACCTCATCGGCAACGCGCTGGCGCGGATGCTGTCCGACGACCGCTACTACAACACCCTGTCCGGCGGCGCGCTCACCGCGCACGACGCGATCAACGAGGTGCTGTGGAACGACCCGCCGCTGACCAACTACTCCGCCCACTACCCGGTCCGTGATGTGTTCTTCCACGGCACCTGGGTGCGCAAGGGGCAGCTGGTGATGGTGTCGTACGCGGCCGCCAACAGCCAGTTCGACACCACCGCGCGGACCGGTCCCGGCTCCGGGGGCGGCTCGCACCTGTCGTGGGCGGCCGGTCCGCACGCCTGCCCCGTGAAGCGGCACGCCCTGCTGATCGCCACCACGGCGATCGAGCGGCTGACCGCCTGGCTCTCCGACATCGAACTCGCCGTGGACCCCGCCACGCTGCAGTGGCGCAACGGCGCCTTCCACCGGGCCCTGGTGGCACTGCCGGCCCGCTTCACCCCCATCACTCCCGACCAGGCAGGAGCAACTCCGTGGCACAACAGGGACAGCGCCCCTACGTCATCGACCCGGTCGGCAGCGACATCCACGGGGAGGCAGCCCGCCTCCGCGCGCTAGGCCCGGTGGTCCGCACCGAGCTGCCGGGCGGCATCCAGGCCTGGACGGTCACCGGCCACACCCTGCTCAAGCAGCTGCTGACCGACGACCGGGTCTCCAAGAACCCCCGGGACCACTGGCCGGAATGGCAGCGCGAGGAGGTCCGCAACAGCTGGCTGCAGTCGTGGATCGGCGTCACCAACATGTTCACCGCGTACGGCGCGGACCACCGGCGGCTGCGCAAGCTGATCGCCCCGGCGTTCACCGCCCGCCGCACCGAGGCCATCCTCCCGCGGGTGGAGGCCATCACGCAGGGCTTACTGGCCGATCTCGCCGCCCACCCGGCGGGCGAGCCGCTGGACCTGCGGGCGCGCTTCAACCACCCGCTGCCCATGCAGGTCATCTGCGAGCTGTTCGGCTTCCCCGAGGGCGCGCCGCGCGCCGAACTCGCGCGGCTCGTCGAGGCCATCATGGACACCACGGCCACCCCGGAGCAGGCCGGCGCCACCGCCGCGGCGGTCTACGCGCTGCTCGGTGAACTGGTCGCGGCCAAGCGGGAGAACCCGGCCGACGACCTGACCAGCCTGCTGGTCTCCGCCCGGGACGACGACGGCCGGCGGATGACCGAGCGGGAGCTGCTCGACACCCTGCTGCTGGTCATCGGCGCCGGTCACGAGACCACCGTCGACCTGCTGGGCAATGCCGTCCACGCGCTGCTCACCCACCCCGAGCAGCTCGCGCTGGTGCTCTCGGGCCAGGTCTCCTGGAAGGACGTCATCGAGGAGACCCTGCGCTGGGCGCCCAGCATCGCCAGCCTGCCGCTGCGGTTCGCCGTCGAGGACATCGACATCCCGGACGGTCCCACCATCCGCAAGGGCGAGGCGATCCTCCCCGGATACGCCGCGGCCGGCCGCGATCCCGCCTTCCACGGGGAGACGGCCGCCGAGTTCGACATCCGGCGCACCGACCCCGAGCACCTCGCCTTCGGCCACGGCGTCCACCACTGCCTGGGCGCTCCGCTGGCCCGGATGGAGGCCCGGATCGCCCTGCCGGCCCTCTTCGCCCGCTTCCCCGACCTCCAGCTGGCCGTGCCGGCCGAGGAGTTGGCGGCGACGGGCGGCTTCATCTCGGGCGGCCTGCGCGCTCTGCCGGTCCGGCTGACCAAGGACTGAGCCGCCGCGGTCCGCACCGGCGGCGCGCCCACCGGTGCCCGCGAGGTGCCTACCGGGTGCCTGCCGCGCGACCCCGTCATCCGCTTCCGGGTGGCGGGGTCGTCGTGTGCACCGGCTGACGGGCAACGGCCGCCGGGCGGCTTCCGGGCGGGCTCAGGAGGGCGTGCGGGCCGCCGCGAGCAGGCGGTGGGTGTCGGCGGGGCGGAGCATCAGCGCGCTGCCGACCGTGCTGAGCACCTCGCGCTCCGCGGGCGTGTAGGCGCCGTCGGCGAGCGCGATGCGGGCGCCCTGGAGGAGCAGCGCCTCGCGGCCCGCCGGGGCGAGGTGCGGGGCCAGCGGCTCCAGCGACTCATGGAGCTCTATGGCCAGTGCGGTGCCGCACGGGTCCATGCCCTGGTGGGCGCAGTGGCCGGCCGCCGCCCCCTCGTAACTGCCGGTCACCCGGCCGGTGTCGGCGGCGAGCGCGGCGAGCAGGGTCAGCAGCTGTTCCTCGGAGCAGTCCGCGAAGCCGGCCGCCCGGACCGTGCTGACGGCGGTGTCGCGGACCGCGCGCGAGGAGGTGCCGCCCGCGGCCAGCAGCGCCAGGGTGAGCGTGTGGACGGCGTCCCTGAGCATCGCGGAGAAGCGGACGGTGGTGGGGTGGTCGAGGGCGTCCGGGCCGAAGTGGCCGCGGCAGGCGGAGCACTCCAGGACGGGTCCGGCGGCGCCGCGGGAGAGCAGCGGGACGCCGAGGAGGGTGAGGCGGCGGCGGCCGGTCCGGCGGAGGTAGTTGCGGTCCCCGCCGCAGTCCGGACAGAAGAACTCGCCGTCGGCGACGGTACGCCAGGACGTGCGCACGCCCATCACACACATCTTGTGCATCACGTCTGCCCTCCGTAACTCTCCCGTGGCCCTGCGGGCACGGGAGGTGACCCCATCGCCCTGTCGCCACATTGGACGTGATGTTAGCCACATGTGTGATGCGGCGTCAGCACCTCGTATCGGACAACTGGCCGGTTGCCGAAGGCGAACGACGGGCCCCGCCCCTGGAGGAGGGGGCGGGACGGGGCCCGTCGACGCCCCGTGGGGGCCCGGCCGCCGCCCGTCGGCCGAGGTCGGCGGGCGTGCGGGGTCAGCGGCGGTCCCGCGGCATCAGCCTTGCGGGGCCGTCAACAGTCAGGGCTGCGTACTCCTGGCGTGATGCAGGACCTTGGCCACTTCCCGGGCCTGGTTGTCCAGTCCGCGGGCGTTGGGGTGCACCAGGGTGCAGGCCTCGCCGGTGCCGGGGATGTCGTTGCACAGCTCCGTCGGCGGATCCGTCTGGTCGCCGTCACCGGTGAGGTTGTCCCGGATGCCGTACATCCACTTCGCCTCCCCGCTCTGGCAGACGCCGTGGCCCACGCTCGGCCCGTAGGTGTCGACATAGGCCGCGTTCTGGTGGCCGGCGTGGCGGTGCAGCAGCTCGTTCAGGCGCTTCTCCAGTCCGTCCAGCCAGGGCATGTCGCCCTTCTTGACGCTGCCGAGCTGGTTCCAGTGCAGGAAGCTGCAGCCGGAGTTGTCGGGGACGATGGCGGGGTAGCCGACGATCGCGACCTTGGCGTGCGGTGCGGCCGTGTGGATCGCCGTCATCATGCGGCCGAAGTCGGCGTCCAGCCGCGCGAAGCTGTCGGCCAGCCAGCCGGCCCCGGCGCCGTTGCCGGTGTAGTGGTCGGTGCAGGGCTTGGTCTTCAGGGGCTGGGTGAGGCCGAGTTCGAGGCACTTGGCCAGGATGGTGCCGAAGCCGAGGGAGTTGCCGCCGATGCCGACGCTGACGAAGTCGGTGTCCGGGGACAGCGCCTCCAGCTGCGCGGGCAGTTCGGGCCAGCCGCCCTCCGGTGGGACGGTCGGCGGGCCGAGGATCTTGTCGGACGGCTGGGGCTCCAGGATCCCGTCTACGACTTCGGCCGCTCCGCAGGTCACGTCCCGCAGCTGGTAGCCGAACCGCTCCGCCACCTGGTGGGGGTAGTTGCGGTACGAGCGGCCGCAGCCGTCGCTGTCGTCCCAGGGGCGGACGAACACGCCGGCGCTGTAGGAGTCGCCCAGCGCGACATACTCCGGGCGGTCGGCCGCCGCGGCCCGTGCTCCGGTCGCCGCCGGGGTGAGGGCCGAGGCCACGACGGCGAGCGCGGCGGCACCCGCCAGCGCCAGCCGGGAGAGTGCGGGCATGCGAAATCTGGTCATCTGCACGTCCTTGGTGTGCGCGCCGCGGCCTGTCCGACCGGCGCTCATCACCAAAAGTACCAACTCAATTACGCAGAGTTACCCTTGCGGATTTCAAACCCCACCTTCAGGTGGCGGTGCCGCACAACGGCGCGCCCCCGCGGCCCGGTCGGGGCTGCGGGGGCGCGGTGCGCAACTCGGCGATCGTGTCCGTGAGTTGAGGCCGTTGGTGCAGGTCAGCGCGAGGCGCGGTTGACCGCCGAGGCGACCGCCTTGATCGAGGCGCGGACGATGTTGGCGTCGATCCCGACGCCCCACAGCACCTTGTCGCCGATGGCGCACTCGACATACGCGGCGGCCTGGGCGCCGGCGCCCTCACTCATGGTGTGCTCGACGTAGTCCAGCACCCGCACGTCCGTGTCGATCGCGGCCAGCGAGTCGATGAACGCCGCCAGCGGGCCGTTGCCGCTACCGGTCAGCACGGTGTCCGCGCCGTTGACGACCGCCTCGACGGTCAGCGCGTCGGTGCCCTCACTCGTGGTCGAGGTCTGGGCGGAGCGCAGCGCGATCCGGCCCCAGGCGTTCTCCGGCGTGGGCAGGTACTCGTCCTGGAAGGCGGACCAGATCGCGGCGGGCGTGACCTCGCCGCCCTCGGCGTCGGTCTTCTCCTGGATGATCCGGGAGAACTCGATCTGCATCCGGCGCGGCAGGTCCAGCTTGTGGTCGTTCTTCAGGACGTAGGCGATACCGCCCTTGCCGGACTGCGAGTTGACGCGGATGACGGCCTCGTAGGAGCGGCCGACGTCCTTGGGGTCGATGGGCAGGTAGGGCACCGCCCACTCGATGTCGTCCACGGTCTTGCCGGCGGCGGTGGCCGCGGCCTCCATGGCGTCGAAGCCCTTCTTGATGGCGTCCTGGTGGGAGCCGGAGAAGGCGGTGTAGACCAGATCGCCCGCGTAGGGGTGGCGCGGGTGGATCTCCATCTGGTTGCAGTACTCGCTGGTGCGACGGATCTCGTCGATCTGCGAGAAGTCGATCTGCGGGTCGACGCCCTGGGAGAACAGGTTCATGCCCAGCGTCACCAGGTCGACATTGCCGGTACGCTCGCCCTGCCCGAACAGGCAGCCCTCGATGCGGTCCGCGCCCGCCATGATCGCCAGCTCGGCGGCGGCGACGGCGGTGCCCCGGTCGTTGTGCGGGTGGACCGACAGGCATACGTGCGCGCGCCGGGACAGGTGGCGCGACATCCACTCGAAGCGGTCGGCGTGCGTGGACGGCGTGGAACGCTCGACGGTGGCCGGCAGGTTCAGGATGATCTCGCGGCCCTCTTCGGGCTGCCAGACGTCGCAGACCGCCTCGCAGACCTCCAGCGCGAAGTCCAGCTCGGTGTCGGTGAAGATCTCCGGGCTGTACTGGTAGCCGAAGATCGTCTCGTCGCCCAGGATCTTGTCGGCGTACTCCATGACCAGCCGGGTGCCGTCCACGGCGATCTGCTTGACCTGCTCCTTCGAGCCGCGGAAGACGACCCGGCGGAAGGTGGGCGCGGTGGCGTTGTACAGGTGCACCGTGGCGCGGTGGGCGCCGCGCAGCGACTCGACGGTGCGCTCGATCAGCTCCTCGCGGGCCTGCGTCAGGACGGAGATCGTCACGTCCTCGGGGATCGCGCCCTCTTCGATGATGGAGCGGACGAAGGCGAAGTCGGTCTCGCCGGAGGACGGGAAGCCGACCTCGATCTCCTTGTAGCCCATGCGCACCAGCAGATCGAACATCTCGCGCTTGCGGGCCGGCGACATCGGGTCGATCAGCGCCTGGTTGCCGTCGCGCAGATCGGTCGACAGCCAGCGGGGCGCGGTGGTGATGCGGTTGTCCGGCCAGGTGCGGTCCGGGATGTCGACCGCTTCGTAGCCGCCGTACTTGTGGACCGGCATACCGGAGGGCCGCTGCAGCTGCGTCGCGTTCGTCACCGGGGTGCGGCGGCCGACGGCATGGTCTGCGGGGCTCGACGGGTTCGACATGGTGCGTGGGGCTCCTCGTGTTCCGCTGGTGTCCCCCTGCTCGTCAGGAGCCAGGAGGGGGCCGACGGGGCGAAAGATCGCAACACCGAACTCCGCGGGGAGGGGGTCGGCCTACGACTACAGGCCCTCGCCGCGGCAGCTAAGGAGAAGCAGCCCGAAACGCATGATGCACAGCACCCTAGCCGAGGTACGCCCGGTGTGGCGGTGGTGTATCAGTATGCGGGACGGGGCGGGCCAGATGGCTTAAATGCGACTAACCACACTTTTCCGGGAATTTCAGCCGCAGGCAGTGACAGCCGCATTACAGAGTGCCACCGTTTGCGTATGGACCTCAATGACGCGACGCCAGAACCGGCCGGCAGCGGCACTCCCGTCTTCTGCACGATCATCCCGCCGCACATCCTCGACAACCTGGCCCGGTCCGACGACCCGGACCGGCACGAGCCCGCCCGCCGCACCCTGGAGCACGACCACGCACGGCGCACCCAGCGCCGCGAGATCGCTGCCCGCGACCTCACCCCGGGTGACCCCGAAGCCGCCGCTGACAAGCCCAAGCGCACCATCTACGACGCCCGCCACCAGGAGACCCTGCCGGGCCACAAGGTGCACGCCGAGACGGACGGCCCCTCCAAGGACGCCTCCGTCAACCGCGCGCACGCCGGCCTCGGCGCCACCTTCGAGCTCTACCTCAAGGTCTACGGCCGCAAGTCCATCGACGGCGCCGGCCTGCCGCTGAACGCCACGGTCCACTACGGCCAGAAGTACGACAACGCCTTCTGGGACGGCGAGCGGATGGTGTTCGGCGACGGCGACAACGACCTGTTCAAGGACTTCACCATCCCCGTCGACGTCATCGGCCACGAGCTGACTCACGGCGTCACGCAGTACACCGCCAACCTCGACTACGAGGGCCAGCCCGGCGCCCTCAACGAGTCCGTCTCCGATGTCTTCGGCGTGCTGATCAAGCAGTACGCGCTGGGCCAGACCGCCGACAAGGCCGACTGGCTGATCGGCGCCGAGCTGCTCGGCCCGAACGTCACCGGCACGGCCCTGCGCTCGATGAAGGCCCCCGGCACCGCGTACGACGACGACGTCCTCGGCAAGGACCCGCAGCCCGCCACGATGAAGGGCTACGTCCGCACCACCGACGACAACGGCGGGGTGCACATCAACTCCGGCATCCCCAACCACGCCTTCTACCTGGCCGCCACCGCGCTCGGCGGCAAGGCCTGGGAGCGCGCCGGGCAGGTCTGGTACGACGTCCTGACCGGCGGCAAACTCACCAAGAACGCGCAGTTCGCCGACTTCGCCGCGCTCACCATCAAGGCGGCGCAGGCCCGCTTCGGCGCCGGCGCGGAACACGACGCCATGGTCAAGGCCTGGACCCAGGTCGGCGTCACCCCCAAGTAGCACGGCGCGGAACGAGGTCCGCGGGGCGGGGCGCTCGGCAGCGCCCCGCCCCGCGCACGCATACCGTGCCCCGGTGGGGTACAAGTCCGTCGTAGACGACAAAGGAGCCCGTTATGCGCATCCACGTCCATCGCACCGGCGGATTCAGCGGCATCGACCGCCGCGCCGAGATCGACACCGCTGGCCGCGACGACGCCGACGACCTGCGGTCCCTGGCCGACAAGGCCGTCGCCACCGCCCGCTCCGAGCCCCCCACCGGGGTCCCGGACGGCTTCAGCTACCGGATCACCGTCGACGGCCGCACGGTGTACTGCGCCGATCCCCGGCTCACGGACGAACAGCGGACGCTGATCAGCAAGGTCCTGAAGGAAGGCTCGTAGCGTCCGCGGGTGATCCCTGGGCCGGGCGGGTCCTGATCCGGTTGGGCCCCGTGCCACCTCGCGCGCTTCCCTGCCCCTGGCGAGCGGCGCCCGCCGCCCCCGGTTTCGCCGGGGCACCTCCCTCAACTCCCCTTCCCTGCCGCCCCCTTGACACCCTTACCGGCGGTTACCAGGATCCCGTCCATGACGATGGCGCCGGATCCTCCCCGTTCCCTGCCCCGCTTCCCCCGTGACTTCGTCTGGGGGGTCTCGACGTCCGCCGCGCAGATCGAGGGGGCGGTGGCGGAGGACGGGCGGGGGCGGTCCGCGTGGGACGCGTTCGCGGCGGAGCCCGGGCGGATCAAGGACGGGTCCGATCCGCGGGTGGCCACCGATCACTACCACCGCTACCGCGAGGACGTGGCGCTGCTCCGGGAACTCGGGGTCGGGGCGTATCGGTTCTCCGTGGCGTGGCCGCGGGTAATGCCGGACGGGAGCGGGGCGGTCAACGCGGCGGGGCTGGACTTCTACGACCGGCTGGTGGACGAGCTGCTGGCGGCGGGGATCGCGCCCGTGCCGACGCTGTTCCACTGGGACACCCCGCAGGCGCTGGAGGAGGGCGGCGGCTGGCTCGTACGGGAGACGGCCGATCGTTTCGCGGCGTACGCGGAGGTGGTGGCGGGGCGGCTCGGGGACCGGGTGGCGCGCTGGATCACCCTCAACGAGCCGGCCGAACTGACCCTGCTGGGTTACGGGTTGGGCCAGCACGCACCGGGCCGGCAGCTGCTGTTCGAGGCGCTGCCGGCGGCGCACCACCAGCTGCTGGGGCACGGGCTGGCGGTCCAGGCGCTGCGGGCCCAGAGGGCGGGGAACATCGGGATCGCCAATTCGCACGGGCCGACCTGGCCGGCGAGCCCCGCGGAGGCCGACACCGCGGCCGCCGACCTCTACGACCTGCTGCTCAACCGGCTGTTCGCGGAACCGGTGCTGCTCGGGCGGTATCCGGACGAGGTGGCCGGGCTGCTGCCGGGCCCGGTCGCCGAGGATCTGCGGATCATCTCGGAGCCGCTGGACTGGTACGGGATCAACTACTACCAGCCGACGCTGGTGGGGGCCCCGGCGGCGGAGGGGTCCGGACCGACCGCCTTCGGCGGGATCCAGCTGCCGCCCGAGCTGCCCTTCGCGCCCCGTGAGATCGAGGGGTACCCGCGGACCGACTTCGGATGGCCGGTGGTCCCGGAGGCGCTGACCGAGCTGCTGGTGTCGTTCCGGGAGCGGTACGGGGACCGGCTGCCGCCCGTCGTGATCACCGAGAACGGGTGCGCGTACGAGGGGACCGGCGACACCGAGCGGATCACGTTCCTGGACGGGCACCTGCGGGCGCTGCACGCGGCCATGGAGGCCGGGGTGGAGGTCCGCGGGTACTTCGTCTGGTCGCTGCTGGACAACTTCGAGTGGGCGGAGGGCTACGCCCGGCGGTTCGGCCTGGTGCACGTGGACTACGCGACCCTGGAGCGGACGCCCAAGGCCTCGTACCACTGGCTGCGGGACGCCCTGCGGGAGCAGGCCCGGGGATGAGTTTGTGCCGGGGTGGCCGGGTCAACGTCCCGGGGGATCAGCCAAGTTGACCCGCTTGGGCCGGAACGCTCACGATACGTTGAGAAAGCACTTAGAGGTAATAAATGTCCGTATATTTGGCTTTCCTTGTGGGTGCCGCCGAGACCCCTCGGCGGTGAAACCAGCAAGGGAGACATGTTCATGTACGGGAAGCACATCGCAACGGGCGTAGCGATAGCCGCGATCGGCGCGCTCGGCACCGCGGGATCCGCCCAGGCCGCAACGCACCAGGGACCGGCGAAGACCGACAGCGGAGCCACGGCGACGAAGACCGGCGGTACGACGGCGGCGGGCAAGGCCACCACGGCCAAGGGCGGCACCACCGCCATCACGTCGGCCAAGAGCGGCACCACCGCCTCTCCGGCCAAGGCGGGCCACGCGGTCACGCCGACCAAGTCCGCCCACACCGTCAGGGCGACCAAGTCCGGCACCACGCCGACCACGTCCGGCCATGCGACCAAGCCGACCAAGACGGGCACCACCACCAAGCCGACTCACACCGGCGGCACCACCACCGTCCCGACCCACTCCGGCCATGCCGTCAAGCCGACCGAGACCGGCACCACCACGGCAACCAAGGCGGGCACCACCGTCAAGCCGACCCACTCCGGCCATGCGACGAAGCCGACCAAGACCGGCACCGTCACCATCCCGACCCACTCCGGCCACGCCACCAAGCCGACCAAGACCGGCCATGCGGCGAAGCCGACCAAGACCGGCACCACCACGCCGACCAAGGCGGGCACCACCACCAAGCCGACCCACAGCGGCACGACCACCACGGCCGCCCCGACCAGCACCGGGGGCGCCACCGCCGTCCACACGGGCGTCAAGCAAGCCGGCTAGATCCGCTCGCTGCGTACGGTCCGCCGGGTGGGCACGGCCGACCGTACCGCGGCGCCGGGGCGCGGAAGGTGTGGAGGCCCGGAGGCCGAGGGGCGGCGGCCGAGCGGCTCAGAAGCCCAGCTTGCGCAGCTGCTTGGGGTCGCGCTGCCAGTCCTTGGCCACCTTGACGTGCAGATCGAGGAAGACCGGCGTGCCCAGCAGCGCCTCGATGTGCTTGCGGGACTTGGTGCCGACCTCCTTCAGGCGCTTGCCCTTGGGACCGATGATGATCCCCTTCTGGCTGGGGCGCTCGATGTAGACGTTGGCGTGGATGTCGAGGAGCGGCTTGTCGGCCGGGCGGTCCTCGCGCGGCAGCATCTCCTCGACGACGACGGCGATGGAGTGCGGCAGCTCGTCACGCACGCCCTCCAGCGCGGCCTCGCGGATCAGCTCGGCGACCATGACCTGCTCGGGCTCGTCGGTGAGGTCGCCCTCGGGGTAGAGCGGCGGGCTCTCGGGCAGCATCGGGACGAGCAGGTCCGCGAGGAGCGACACCTGGGTGTCCCCCACGGCGGAGACCGGGATGATCTCTGCCCATTCGATGCCCAGTTCCGTGCCGAGCTGGTCGATGGCGATCAGCTGGGCGGCCAGCGCCTTGGAGTCGACCAGGTCGGTCTTGGTGACGATGGCGACCTTGGGGGTCTTCTTGATGCCGGCCAGCTCGGCGGCGATATAGCGGTCACCGGGGCCGAGCTTCTGGTCGGCGGGCAGGCAGAAGCCGATCACATCGACCTCGGACCAGGTGGTGCGGACCACGTCGTTCAGCCGCTCGCCGAGCAGGGTGCGCGGCTTGTGCAGCCCCGGGGTGTCGACGAGGACCAGCTGGGCCTCGGGACGGTGCACGATGCCGCGCACCGTGTGCCGGGTGGTCTGCGGGCGGTTGGAGGTGATGGCCACCTTCGTGCCGACGAGAGCGTTCGTCAGGGTGGACTTGCCCGCGTTGGGGCGGCCGACGAAGCAGGCGAAGCCCGCGCGGTGCGCGGCGGAGGACTCTGTACGAACGCTCATGGCGCCCATTCTCCCCGATCCCGGGCCCGGCTCCGACCATCCGGCCCCGGGCACCGGGCGGGGCGGCCCTCCGCTGCCGGCGGACCGCCCGCCGCGGTCGCGTCCGCTCCGGCGGCTCAGGCCTGCGGCTCGCCCGCCGGGACCGTGCCGCGCAGGGTGCCGTCGGGGCCGGCGACCAGGACGGGCGTCGCGGGGCCGCCGAGGTCCCGTACGGCCGCGCGGTCCGCGTCGGCGGCGTGCTCGGCGTCGGTGACCACGGCCGCGGCCTCCAGCGACGTGGCGCCGCTGGCGACGGCCATGGCGACGGCCGTCTGCAGCGCGCTGAGCCGCAGCGACTCCAGGGCGACGGTGCCGGCGACGTAGGTGCGGCCGGTCTCGTCGCGGACGGCCGCGCCCTCGGGCACGCCGTTGCGGGCCCGCGCCGAGCGCGCGAGCGTAATGATCTTGCGGTCTTCGGGGTCCAGGGCTGCGGCATCGCTCATACCGGCGAGCATATGCGGGGCGGCGGACAGCGGGCGGCGCGGGCCCTTCCCTACTACGGTGCCCCGGCGCCGCTCAGCCGGCGGTGGAGGACATGCCCACGATCAGGGCGCTGATCTTCCAACTGCCGGCCCGCGCACGGTGGACGGGTCCATGACCGCCGCGCTGCCGGTCACCGCCGGACTGCGGACGGCCCGTGCGCCGCGTCGCGGCTGACGGAAAGGGTGGTTGCCCCGGTCCCCCGTGGCCGGGGCAACCCACTTGGCAAGATTTCTCTTACGCAATACCCAAGGCGGCACGTTCCGCGGCCGCTTGAAGATCCTTCCACGGCGCGGCACACGGAATCCAGTGTCCGGGGACATGGCTTGCAGAACATCTGCGGTGCACTGGAGATAAGGAACCGACGGGAGTCCGGCGGCGGAAATTGTTTCCGCCGCCGGAAGGAAAGGCGCCGCGGAAAGCCACCGGGGAGAAGTCCACCACGGGGACGTTCACCAGGGAGAAATCCGCCCCAGGAAGGAACACTCCCCATCCGTTCAGCCGGCGGTCCGGCCGCCCGTCCACGACTCCGGGGAGGCGCTCGCCCCTTCCGGCCGCACCGGCTCGCACAGCACCGTGATGATCTTGTTGCGCCGCCCGGAGGGCGCCTCGGCGGTCAGCCGGAGCGCCTTGAGGCCGGGGTCGGAGGCGTCGTCGGAGAGGTCGACCTCGACGGTGGCACCCGCGATCGGGACCCGGCCCAGGAGCTTGGCGAGCAGCCCGCCGACCGTCTCGACGTCCTCGTCGTCCAGTTCGGCCAGGCCGTACAGCTCGCCGAGGTCGCCGATGTCCAGCCGGGAGGTGACGCGGTAGCGGGCGTCGCCGAGTTCCTCGACGGGCGGCAGCTCACGATCGTACTCATCGGTGATCTCGCCGACGATCTCCTCGAGAATGTCCTCGATGGTGACGATGCCGGCCGTGCCGCCGTATTCGTCGATGACCACCGCGACGTGATTGCGGTCCTGCTGCATTTCGCGCAGCAGATCACCGGCGTTCTTGGTGTCGGGGACGAATACGGCGGGGCGCATGGCCGTGGAGACCAGCTCGTTCTCGGCGTCGCGGCTGATGTGGACCTTGCGGGCGAGGTCCTTGAGGTAGACGACGCCGACGATGTCGTCCTCGTTCTCGCCGGTCACCGGGATCCGCGAGAAGCCGGAGCGCAGGGCGAGGGTGAGCGCCTGGCGGATGGTCTTGAAGCGCTCGACGGCGATCAGATCCGTCCGCGGCACCATCACCTCGCGGACGAGGGTGTCGCCGAGCTGGAAGACCGAGTGCACCATCCGGCGCTCCTCGTCCTCGATCAGCGACTCCTTCTCGGCGAGGTCGACCAGCGAGCGCAGCTCGGCCTCGGAGGCGAACGGCCCCTTGCGGAAGCCCTTGCCGGGGGTGAGGGCGTTGCCGAGGAGGATCAGCAGCTGCGGGATCGGGCCCATGACGCGGGCCAGCGGCAGCAGGGCGTACGCGGCGGCGGTGGCGGTGTTCAGCGGGTGCTGGCGGCCGATGGTCCGCGGGGAGACCCCGACGGCGACATAGGAGACCAGCACCATCACGCCGATGGCGACGGCCAGCGCCTGCCAGGTCTCGTCGAAGGAGCGCAGGCAGGCGTAGGTGACCAGCACGCCCGCGGCCATCTCGCAGCCGACGCGGACCAGCAGCGCGACGTTGAGGTAGCGGGTGGGGTCGGCGGCGACGGCGGCGAGCTTGGCGCTGCCGCGGCGGCCGGAGCGGACGGCCTCCTCGGCGCGGAAGCTGGTCGTCCGGGCCAGGCCGGCCTCCGCGCAGGCGGCGAGCCAGGCGATCACGACGAGCAGGACCGCGACCGCGATCAGCTGGGTGGTCATCGGGTGTCCCGTCAGGTCACGGTGGGGGCCGGCGAGGGGCCGGTGAGGCCCTGCTCGGCGCGCCAGGCGTCGATGATCGCCGCCTGGAGGCCGAACATCTCGGCCTTCTCGTCCGGCTCCTCGTGATCGTAGCCGAGGAGGTGGAGCACGCCGTGGACGGTGAGCAGTTGGAGCTCCTCGTCCATGCTGTGCCCCGTGGGGGCCTCCTCGCCCTGCTTCTTGGCGACCTCCGGGCACAGCACGATGTCACCGAGGAGTCCCTGCGGGGGCTCCTCGTCGTCCTTGGCCGGCGGACGCAGCTCGTCCATCGGGAAGGACATCACGTCGGTGGGCCCGGGGAGGTCCATCCACTGGAGGTGGAGCTGTTCCATGGCCTCGGCGTCCACGACGATGACGGACAGCTCGGAGAGCGGGTGGATGCGCATCCTGGCGACGGCGAAGCGGGCGACGTCCAGGATGGCCTGCTCGTCGATGTCGGTGCCGGACTCGTTGTTGACGTCGATGGACATGAGGGTGGTGCTTCTCGCTTCTCGGTGCGTGCCCGGTGGTGGGTCGGTGGGGCGCGGCGCCGGCCGGGGTCACCCGGCCGGCGGGCTCACTGGCCGTTGCGGCTGTCGTACTTCTCGTAGGCGTCGACGATACGGCCGACCAGCTTGTGCCGGACCACGTCCTTACTGGTGAGCAGGGAGAAGTGCACGTCGTCGACGCCGTCCAGGATCTCCCGGACCTGGCGCAGACCGCTCTTCGTGCCGCCCGGGAGGTCGACCTGGGTGACATCGCCGGTGATGACGATCTTCGATTCGAAGCCGAGGCGGGTGAGGAACATCTTCATCTGCTCGGGGTTCGTGTTCTGCGCCTCGTCGAGGATGATGAACGCGTCGTTGAGCGTGTTGTGCGTGAGCAGATAGTCCTGGGTGACGTACAGCGAGTCCTCCGCCGCCACCTGAATGCACACCGCCTCCTCGCGACCGGCCGGCTCGATGCTGTCGATGAAGCGCATCGGACGTCCGCCGCCGCCTGCTGCGTGGTACTTCTCCCGCTTTCGAGCCAGGCGGAAAGGTTCAAGCCCTTCGGGAAGCCAGATGTCGACGATGTGGGCGTCGCGGCGGTGTTCGACCGAGCGGCCCCTCGCCCGGCCGGGAGCCCGGCCGGCCGCCACCCTGCGTCGGGTGTAGGCGACACCGCCGAGGGACTGGACCAGCGAGATGACATCGTCGCGGAGCAGGATCGACGTGGTCGAGTACTGGACTCGGCAGGTGCGGGAATCTTGCGCCACCGGGCCGCCATCGGCGTCGAGGAGCCCCTGGAGCAACGCGAGCCGGACCTCGGCGGAGTTGTGCAGGTATGCGCCGGGCACGCACTTGGTGTGCGAGCGACTGCCCAGCAGATCCAGTTCGCGCAGGACACGCGTCACCGGGTTCTCGATGGTGGCGACGTCACCCTGCTCCTTGATCCGGTTCAGGACGTGGTCGGGACCTCCCTTCCAGCGCGCATGGACACCTGGCAGCGCGGTCGTCAGCGCTTGGACGAGCTCAGGGTCTTCGCTGGAGAACGACGGGGTGGTGGAGCCCGTCAGACACCCGTCGCCGAGCAGCAGTCCCAACGCGTACGGGTCCATCGGAACCTCGCGCTCCGGGAAGCAGACCGGGGCAGTGAGGAGCGGCAGCTCATAGCGGCGGGCGTGCGCGGCGCGGAGGTTGCCGATCATCTCCTTCGTCTCCAGGACCCGCCACGGCTTGTTGCGGCGCTTGTCCGAAGCCGTCCGTACGGTCCACAGGTGTTCACCGCAGCACAGGGTCCAGGAGCCGTCCTGGGCGGTGACGCGGTAGATGTCCTTCTCGCCCTGCGGGTAGACGCCGAGAACTGGGGTCGGCTCGCCGTTGGAGCCGATCACCAGGTCGCCGACCTGGAGGTCGCCGATGGGCCGCCAGCCATCCGGCGTCAGCACATTCGTAAAGGTCGGCTGCGCCCGGCCGCGCATGTATGCCAGCGGGGCGACCTCGATCGTGCCGGCGGCCATCAGGCGCGGGATGGAGTCGGGGTCGAGCATGTCGTGCAGCGCGTCGTAGAGCGGGCGCAGATACGGGTCGATCTTCTCGTAGAGGGTGCCCGGCAGGAAGCCGAGCCGCTCGCCGGCCTCGACCGCGGGGCGGGTCAGGATGATCCGGTTGACCTGCTTGGCCTGGAGCGCCTGCACGGCCTTGGCCATGGCGAGGTAGGTCTTGCCGGTGCCGGCCGGGCCGATGCCGAAGACGACGGTGTGCGCGTCGATGGCGTCGACATACCGCTTCTGGTTCAGGGTCTTGGGGCGGATCGTGCGGCCCCGGTTGGAGAGGATGTTCTGGGTGAGCACCTCGGCGGGCGTCTCGCTGTCGGCGCCCTCGCCGTCCTCGGCCGCCCGCAGCATGGCGATGGAGCGCTCCACCGCGTCCTCCGTCATGGGCTGGCCGGTGCGGAGCACCAGCATCATCTCGTCGAAGAGGCGCTGGACGAGGGCGACCTCCCGGGCGTCACCGACCGCGCTGACCTCGTTGCCCCGGACGTGGATGTCGGTCGCCGGGAAGGCTTCTTCGATCACGCGCAGAAGAGAGTCTCCGGAGCCCAGGACCGTGACCATGGGGTGCTTGGCCGGGACGGTGAACTGGGCGTGCGCCTGCGGTTGTGTGGGTGTCTGAGTCATAAGGCGGCCCGGTGGCCTGCTCAACCCCCATCCTTTGCTCGTAAGAGGTGCCTGCCGGCACCGGCTCCTTGGGATACAAGAGTACGACGGGGCACCGACAGCCCCGAGGGCTTTTCCCGCCGGACGGAGCAGCGGGGCCCGCCGCGGGGGCGGTGCCGGGGGCGCCCGGGGCCCGCCGCGGCGGCGGGTCAGGCCGGGCGGCGGAAGCCCAGGGTCGGCAGGGCGCGGGCCAGCGGGGCGGGCCGGTAGGCCGCGGGCAGCACCTCGTCCAGGAAGGCGTACTGGCGGCACAGCACGCCCGGGGTGCCCGCGGCGCTCGCCCCGTACCCCCGCACCTGCTGCCACCAGGCGGCGATCTCGGCCCAGCCCGGCGCGGACAGCGAGCCGCCGAACTCCTGCACCGACAGCGCGGCGCTCAGCCCCGCGAAGGCGAGCCGGTCGGTGAGCGGCCAGTCGGCGAGCGTGCCGGTGACGAAGCCGGCGACGAAGACGTCCCCGGCGCCGGTCGGGTCCAGCGCCTCCACGGCGATGGCGGGGACCTCGGCGGTCTCGCCGGTCCGCCCGTCCACCGCGTAGGCGCCCTCCGCGCCCAGGGTGACCACCGCGAGCGGGACCAGGTCGGCGAGCTTGCGGGCGGCGGCGCGCGGGCAGTCCGTGCGGGTGTAGCGCATCGCCTCCTCGGCGTTGGGCAGGAACGCCTCGCAGTGTTCGAGGTCGGCGAGGTCGGCGGGGTCCCAGCGGCCGCTGTCGTCCCAGCCCACGTCAGCGAAGATGCGGCTGCCGCGGCCCGCCGCGCAGCCCAGCCAGGGCTCCCGGCGGCCCGGCACCAGCGAGGCGACGCAGGCCCGGGTCGGCGGCGGGCAGCCCGGGGCGTGCTTGCCGTCGAAGGCGAAGTCGGGCGGCGGTGCCTCGTGGCCGTGCGAGACCATCGTGCGCTCGCCCTCGTACGCCATGGAGACGGTCACCGGGGAGTGCCAGCCGGGGACCGTGCGGGACAGCGCCAGGTCGATGCCCTCGCCCTGTTCGAGCGCCTCCCAGCAGTACTCGCCGTAGTGGTCGTCGCCGAACGCCGCGGCGAGGGAGGTGCGCAGTCCGAGCCGGGCCAGCGCGGTGGCCATGTTGGCGACGCCCCCGGGGCTGGAGCCCATGCCGCGCGCCCAGGACTCGGTGCCGCGGACGGGGGCGGAATCCAGGCCGGTGAAGATGATGTCCAGGAAGACCGTGCCGGTGAGGTAGACATCGGTGTGCGGGTCGCCGTCGGCGCGCACACCGGCCAGCGGATCGAGGCTCGGTGGCACCGCGGCCGGTTCCGCGGGCGGAAGGTCATCGCGTCGGCTGCTCACCGTGCTCTCCCCTCTCGTATCTGCACGTGCCGCCAGTGTGCCTGATGCTGCGGTACGTTCCGCCCCATGAGGCTGACGATTCTCGGCGGGGGCGGCTTCCGGGTGCCGCTGGTCTACCGCGCACTGCTGGACGACCCGGCACCCGCCGTCTCCGAGGTGGTGCTGCACGACACCGACCCGCACCGGGTGGGGGTGATCGCCCAGGTGCTGGCGCGGCTGGCGCAAGGGCATCCGGCGCCGGTTCCGGTACGGGTCGCGGAGAGTCTGGACGAGGCACTGGCCGGCGCCGGCTTCGTCTTCTCGGCGATCCGGGTGGGCGGCACGGCGGGGCGGATACGGGACGAGCGGATCCCGCTGTCCGAGGGGGTGCTCGGCCAGGAGACGGTGGGCGCGGGCGGTGTCCTCTACGGGCTGCGGACGGTCCCGGTGGCGCTGCACATCGCCGAGCGGGTGGCGGCGCTCGCCCCGGGGGCGTGGGTCATCAACTTCACCAACCCCGCGGGCACGGTCACCGAGGCGATGTCCCAGGTGCTGGGCGACCGCGTCATCGGGATCTGCGATTCGCCGGTGGGACTGGTGCGCCGGGCGGCGCGGGCGGCCGGCGCGGACCCGTCGGCCCTCGCGGACCCGGCGCGGACCGGCTACGACTACGTGGGCCTCAACCACCTAGGCTGGCTGCGGTCGTTGACGCTGGACGGCGCCGAGCTGCTGCCGGGGCTGCTGGCCGACGACGCCGCGCTGGCGTCCTTCGAGGAGGGCCGGCTGTTCGGCGGGGGGTGGCTGCGGACCCTGGGCTCGCTGCCCAACGAGTATCTGCACTACTACTACTTCCGCCGCGAGACCCTCGACTCCGTACGGGACACCCAGGAGACCCGGGGCGAGTTCCTCGACCAGCAGCAGGGCGGGTTCTTCACCCGGGCCGCGGCGGCCGGCGGCCCCGACGAGGCCTACCGGCTGTGGGAGCGGACCCGGCTGGAGCGCGAGGAGACGTACATGGCGCACAGCCGGGAGGCGTCCGGTGGCTGGCAGCGCGACAGCCACGACCTGGAGGGCGGCGGCTACGACCGGGTGGCGCTGGCGCTGATGCACGCCATCCTCGGCGACAGCGGCACCCGGCTGATCCTCAACGTCCGCAACGGGACGACGGTGCCGCAGCTGGCACCGGACGCGATCGTGGAGACGGTGTGCGAGGTGACCGCGAAGGGCCCCCGGCCACTGCCCGCCGCGCCGCTGCGCGAGGACCAACTGGGGCTGATGCTCCAGCTCAAGGCGGTGGAGCGGGCGACCGTGGAGGCGGCCACCTTCAAGGACCGCGGCGCCGCGCTGCGGGCGCTGGCGCTGCATCCGCTGGTCGACTCCCCCGCGGTGGCCGCCCGCATCCTCCAGCGGGCGGCCGCGGAGGGGTGAGCAGGGCGGCGGGGTGAGCAGGGGGCGGAGTGCGCAAGGGGGCCGGGCGTCGGGACATCGGGCGGCGGGCGCGGGAGAGGATCGTCAATTTCATCTTGACGATCCCCGACCGTCAACTTATTCTTGACGCATGAGTCCACTCGACATCAGCCTCGCCGACCTGATCGCCCGGCTCGACGAGGATCTCCCCGGCGCCGGCGAACTCGCCCGCGTCACCGAAGCGCGGCTGCGCGCCCAGACCCTGTCCGACCTCGGTGACCAGCTCATCGACCACTACGTCAGCCAGGCCAAGCGGAGCGGCGCGTCCTGGACCGAGATCGGCGACGCCATCGGGGTGTCCAAGCAGGCCGCCCAGCAGCGCCACGCCCCCGGCCCCTTCGAGCGGTACACCCAACGAAACCGGCACAGCATCGTGCTGGCGCAGGAGGCCGCCCGCACGCACAAGCACGACTCCATCGGCACCGAACACCTGCTGCTCGGCCTGCTCGGCGAACCGCGCGGGGTGGCATACGGGGTGCTCGCGAAGACCGCGTCGGAGCGGCGCATACGCGACGCGATCGAGGAGGCGCTGCCGCCGGCCGGGGAGAAGGCCCTGCGGGGCCACATCGCCTTCCGGCCGGAGAGCAAGGAGGCCATCGAGCAGGCACGCCGCGCGTCCGCCGACCTCGGCCACGACTGGGTCGGCACCGAACACACCCTGCTGGGCCTGCTCCGCACCGAGGAGAGCCCGGCCGCGCGGATCCTGCGCGACCTCGGCTTCACGCCGGACGAGCTGCGCGAGACGATCCGGACCGAGATCGCCGAACGGGCCGCCGCGGGCGACGAGCGGTAGCGGAGCGCCCGTCGCCACGGCGGACCGGGGCGGCACGGGTGCGAGGCAGCCACACATGGCTGCCTCGCACCGAAACCGCTGGTCAGTGCCCCCGCTTGAGCCACTCCTCCAGGTGCGGGGCCTCGTCGCCGATCGTCGTCGGGTCGCCGTGCCCGGTGCGCACCTGCGTCCCCGGGGGCAGGGTCAGCAGCCGGTCGCGGATCGAGGCGACGATGGTCGGGAAGTCGGAGAAGGACCGGCCGGTGGCGCCGGGGCCGCCCTGGAAGAGGGTGTCTCCGGTGAAGACGGTGCCCAGCTCGGGCGCGTGGAGGCAGACCGCGCCGGGCGCGTGCCCCGGGGTGTGCAGCACGGTCAGGTCCGTCCCGGCGATGGTCAGCACCTGCCCGTCCGCCAGCTCCGCGTCCGGTGCGGTGTCCGGGTGGGCCATCTTCCACAACGGCAGATCGGCGGGGTGCAGATGGATCCGGGCGCCGGTGCGGGAGGCCAGGGCCGGGGCGGCGTCGATGTGGTCGTTGTGCCCGTGGGTGCAGATGATCGCGCGCAGCGTCCGCCCGCCGAGGGCCCGGAAGATGGCGTCGGCGTCGTGCGCCGCGTCGATGACGATCGCCTCCTCGTCGTCGCCGACGATCCAGACGTTGTTGTCGACGTCCCAGGTGCCGCCGTCGAGCGAGAAAGTGCCGGAGGTGACCAGGTGGTCGATGCGGGCCGCCATCAGAGCGCCACCACCGAACGCAGCACGTCGCCCGCCTGCATCCGCGTGAAGGCCTGCTCGACGTCCTCGATGCCGATCGTCTCGCTGACGAAGGCGCCGAGGTCGATCCGGCCCTGCTGGTGGAGGTCGATCAGCATCGGGAAGTCCCGGGAGGGCAGGCAGTCGCCGTACCAGGACGACTTGAGGGCGCCGCCACGGCCGAAGACGTCCAGCAGCGGGAGCTCCAGGGTCATGTCCGGGGTGGGGACGCCGACCAGGACGACGGTTCCGGCCAGGTCGCGGGCGTAGAAGGCCTGCCGGTAGGTCTCGGGGCGGCCCACCGCGTCGATGACGACGTCCGCGCCGAAGCCGCCGGTCAGTCCGCGGACCGCCTCGACGGGGTCGTGGGTGCGGGAGTTGACGGTGTGGGTGGCGCCCATGGAGCGCGCCGTCTCCAGCTTGCGGTCGTCGATGTCCACCGCGATGATCCGGGCCGCGCCGGCCAGCCGCGCGCCCACCACGGCCGCGTCGCCGACGCCGCCGCAGCCGATGACCGCGACCGAGTCGCCGCGCCCGACGTTTCCGGTGTTGATGGCCGCGCCGATGCCCGCCATCACCCCGCAGCCCAGCAGCCCCGCCACGGCGGGCGCGGCCTCGGGGTCGACCTTGGTGCACTGCCCCGCGGCGACCAGGGTCTTGTCGGCGAACGCGCCGATGCCCAGCGCCGGGCTCAGCTCCGTGCCGTCCTTGAGGGTCATCTTCTGCCGGGCGTTGTGGGTGTCGAAGCAGTACTGGGGGCGGCCGCGCTTGCAGGCCCGGCACTGGCCGCACACCGCCCGCCAGTTGAGGACGACGAAGTCGCCGGGCGCCACGTCGGTGACCCCGTCGCCGACCGACTCCACCACGCCGGACGCCTCGTGCCCGAGCAGGAACGGGAAGTCGTCGTTGATGCCGCCCTGCTTGTAGTGCAGATCGGTGTGGCACACCCCGCACGCCTGGATCTTCACCACGGCCTCGCCGGGGCCCGGGTCCGGGACCAGGATCGTCTCCAGCCGGACCGGCTCGTTCTTCCCCGGCGCGATCACACCGCGCACTTCCTGTGCCATCGGGACAGCCCCTTTCAAAGATCACGTACGGGACCACTGTGGCGCACCGCCACCGATCCGTGCCTCACCGTACGCGCGGCGGGCCCTCGCGCACAGGACCTCGGCCGGGTCCGTGATCAGCCGCCGACCGGGCCCTTCGCCGGCGGCGCCGCCCCCTCCGTACGCCGCGTCGCGATCCCGCCGCCCCCGGGACACCCCGCCGCCCTCAACTCCCGTTGCACTCCCAGCCTTTACCAACCGTTGAATCTTCGCGCGTAGATACCGATGTGAGGCTCTGTTAGACCTACTGGGGCCCGACCCATGGGTCCGCTCATGACAACTCTGAGGAGCCGCGCATGCCCCGCCCCACCCGTTTCCGCACCGCCCTGACCCGCAGGGCCCGCCTCGGTGCCGCGACGGTCGCCGCCCTGGTCGCCGGCACCGCCGCGTTCGGCATCGGCCAGGCCTCCGCCGAGCACTCCGTGCCGCGCACCGACAAGGAGATCCCCAACCTCACGCAGGTGCAGGACAAGATCAAGGCGTACTACGGCGACACGGTGACGGCGGACGGGCAGCACTACGCCTCCCCGCACAGCAACTACGCACGGCAGGTCCACGGCATCGAGGCCAAGGCCCGCACGTACCTCGCCAAGGCCCTCGACCGCCACGGGCGCACCGGCGGCAAGGCGAAGCCGGCCATCGTGCTCGACATCGACGACACGACCCTGCTCACCTACAACTACGAGCTGCAGGTCGGCTTCCACTTCACCCCGGAGAGCCAGGACAAGTACCTCGCGAGCACCGACATGGCCCCGGTCTTCGGGATGGACCGGCTGGTCAACTGGGCGCACGACAAGGGCGCCGAGGTCTTCTTCCTCACCGGCCGCAAGGAGGCGCAGCGCGACTGGAGCGTGCGCAACCTGAAGAACGTCGGCTACGGGGTGGCGCTGGACCGCCGGCACGTCTATCTGAAGGACACCGAGCACCCGCCGGCCTATCTGCCGTGCGGCGCCACCTGCACGACCGTCGAGTACAAGTCGGGCACCCGCAAGCACATCGAGTCCCTCGGCTACCGCATCGTGGCCAACTTCGGCGACCAGTACAGCGATCTGAACGGCGGCGCCGGGGAGCGCACCTTCAAGCTGCCGAACCCGATGTACTTCCTGCCGTGACCGGGCCTCCGGCCCGCCCGGGCGGGGCGGGCCGGAGCACCCATGGAGTCAGCGCGGTCAGCGGCGCTTGGGCAGCGGTACCCGCAAGAGGTCCTTGGCGATGGTCAGTTCGCCGGTGAAGCCCGCCGCCCGGGCCTGCCGCTCGAACTCCGCGGGGTCGGAGTAGCGCTGCGAGAAATGCGTCAGCACCAGATGCCGCACCCCGGCCCGCGCCGCCACCCCCGCGGCCTGCCCGGCGGTCAGATGGCCGTGCTCCACCGCCAGCTCGGTGTCCTCGTCGAGGAACGTCGACTCGATGACCAGCATGTCGGCCCCCTCGGCGAGCACATCGACGCCCTCGCACAGCCGGGTGTCCATGACGAAGGCGAACCGCTGCCCGCGCCGCCGCTCGCTCACTTCGTCGAGGGTGACGCCGTTCAGCTCTCCGCGCCGCAGCAGCAGCCCGACGTCCGGGCCGGCGATCCCGTGGGCCGCCAGCCGCTCCGGCAGCATCCGGCGGACGTCCGGCTCCACGAGGCGGTAGCCGTAGGACTCGACCGGATGCGAGAGGCGGTGCGCCTCCAGGACGTAGGACGGCGTGCGGTCCAGCTCGCCGTCGGCGCTCACCGGCCGCTGCTCCAGCCGGACCGTCTCCCGGTAGGCGGTGGCGTACCGCAGCCGGTCGAAGAAGCGCTCTCCGCTGGCCGGGTAGTGGGCGGTGACCGGATGCGGCACCCGGTCGAGGTTGATCCGCTGGATCACCCCGGCCAGGCCCAGTGAGTGGTCGCCGTGGAAGTGCGTGACACAGATCCGGTTCAGGTTATGGGCGGCGACCCCGGCGCGCAGCATCTGCCGCTGGGTGCCCTCCCCGGGGTCGAAGAGCAGCCCCTGACCGTCCCACCGCAGCAGATAGCCGTTGTGGTTGCGGTGCCGGGTGGGGACCTGGCTGGCGGTCCCCAGGACGACCAGTTCGCGTACGGACAAGTCGGCCCCGTCAGACCAGGCGCTGGAGGTCGCGGCCGCCCAGCAGGTGCGCGTGGGCGTGGAAGACGGTCTGGCCGGCGCCGGGGCCGGTGTTGAAGACGATGCGGTAGCCGGTCTCGTCGACCTTCTCCGCGGCGGCCACCAGGCCCGCCTGGTGCAGCACGTCGCCGGCGATGGCCGGTTCCGCGGCGGACAGCTCCAGGGCGTTCGCGTAGTGCACCTTGGGGATCACCAGGATGTGCGTCGGGGCCTGGGGGTTGATGTCGCGGAACGCGACGGTGGTCTCGGTCTCCGAGACGATGGTCGCCGGCACCTCCCCCGCCACGATCTTGCAGAACAGGCAATCGGCCTGCGGTTCTCCCGCCACCGGTGGCTCCTCCCAGCTCGTCCCCGTACACGCGGTGCGTACGGGCCTCGGATGCTACCGGGCGGCGCCCATGCGGCGCGGCAAGGGCCGGGGCCGAGGGGAGCGGGGGCGGTCCGCGCGGCACCGGAGGGCGGCGTTCCGGGCCCTCCGCGGCGCCCGGCGCGCGGCTCACTAAGCTGGGCCGGGACATCGCTTTCGCCCACAACCGGGAGTTTTGCACCATGGCAACCACGCGCACCGCCAAGACCCACTGGGAAGGCAACCTCCTGGAGGGCAAGGGCACCGTCGCCCTGGAGTCCTCCAAGGTCGGTACGTACGACGTGAACTGGCCCGCCCGCGCGGAGCAGCCGGGCGGCGTCACCAGCCCCGAGGAGCTGATCGCGGCGGCCCACTCCTCCTGCTACTCCATGGCCTTCTCGCACGGCCTGGCGGGCAAGGGCTACACCGTCGCGGCCCTCGACACCCAGGCCGACGTCACCTTCCAGCCCGGCGAGGGCATCACCGCCATCGCCCTGACCGTCAAGGCCAGCGTCCCCGGCCTGTCGGAGGAGGAGTTCCAGGCCGCGGCGCAGGACGCCAAGGCCAACTGCCCGGTGAGCCAGGCGCTGGCGGGCGTCAAGAACATCACGCTCTCGGCCGAGCTGGTCTGACCGGGTGCCGGCCGGTCCGGCACCCTTGAGGTGAACGGCGGTGCGCCGGCGGACTCATGAGGTCCGCCGGCGCACCGCTGCGCGTTCACGCCACCGGGGCCCGACGGGCCGCGATCAGCTCCAGCGCCCCGTGCGCCCCAGCAGCAGCGCCGTCGCCGCCGTGCCCGCTGTGGACGTCCGCAGCACGGTCGTGCCCAGGCGGTAGGGCCGGGCGCCGGCCTCGGCAAAGGCGGCCAGCTCCTCCGGGGAGACCCCGCCCTCCGGCCCGACGACGAGCACGATCGAGCCCCGGTCGGGGAGTTCGGCGGTGGCCAGCGGGGCGCTGCCCTCCTCGTGGAGCACGGCCGCGAAGTCCGCGTCGGCGAGCAGGGCGGCCACCTGCTTGGTGGTCAGCGGGTCGGCGACCCGGGGAAAGGTCAGCCGGCGCGACTGCTTGCCCGCCTCCCGGGCCGTGGCGCGCCACTTGCCCAGCGCCTTGGCGGCCCGCTCGCCCTTCCACTGGGTGACGCAACGGGCCGCCGGCCAGGGCACGATGGCGTCCACGCCGGTCTCGGTCATCGTCTCGACGGCCAGCTCGCCGCGGTCGCCCTTGGGGAGCGCCTGGACGACGGTGATCGTGGGCTGCGGCGCCTCCTCGGCGCGCAGCGCGGTGACCGCGACGGTGAGCCGGTCCTTGCCCTCGACGGCGGCGACCGTGCCGTGCGCGCCGGTGCCCCGGCCGTCGGTCAGGACGACCTCCTCGCCGGTCCGCAGCCGGCGCACCGACACCGCGTGCCGGCCCTCGGGGCCGTCCAGGAGCAGCGTGCCGCCGGCCCGGACGTCGGCGAGCGAGCCGACGAGGAAGACGGGCGCGGTCATGCGGCGCCACCGCCGAGGGCCAACGCCGCGCGCGCCGCGTCCAGTTCGGCGACCAGGGTCTCCACGAGGCGCCCGGCGGGCAGCTCCCGGGCCAGCCGGTGGCCCTGCCCCGCCCACAGGTTCATCCCCTGGGCGTCGCCCGCCTTGGCGGCGGCCTTGCGGACGGTGGAGGTCAGGTAGTGGACGGCCGGGTAGGCGGCCGGTGCGTACGGGCCGTGCTCGCGCATGAAGCGGTTCACCAGCCCGCGGGCCGGGCGCCCGGAGAACGCCCGGGTCAACTCGGTATGGGTGAACAGGGGGTTGGTCAGCGCCTGCTTGTGCAGCGGGTTGGCGCCCGACTCGGGGGTGGCGAGGAAGGCGGTGCCCAGCTGCGCCATGCTCGCCCCGGCGGCCAGCACCGCGGCGATCTGCGCGCCGCGCATCAGCCCGCCCGCGGCGATCACCGGGATCTGCACGGCCTCGCGGACCTGGCCGAGCAGCGACAGCAGGCCCAGCCCCGCGCCGGTCCCGTCCGCGTGCGGGTCGTCCCGGTGGGTGCCCTGGTGCCCGCCGGCCTCCACGCCCTGCACACACACCGCGTCGGCGCCGGACCACTGGGCGGCCTGCGCCTCGGCGGCGGTGGTGACCGTGACGACGGTGTACGTGCCGACCTGCGCGAAGGAGTCGAGGACGGTGCGCGAGGGGCAGCCGAAGGTGAAGGACACCACCGGCACCGGGTCCTCCCGCAGGATCGCCAGCTTGGCCTCGTAGCCGTCGTCGCTGGGGCCCTCGGTGTCGCCGAGTTCGGTCTCGTACCAGGCGGCCTCGCCCGCGAGTTGCTCGCGGTAGACCTCGACGACGGAGCCGTCGGCCAGCGACGGCTGCGGCATGAAGAGGTTGACGCCGAAGGGCCGGTCGGTCAGCGACCGCAGCTGTTTGATCTCCTGGTACATCCCGTCGGCGGTCTTGTAACCGGCGGCGAGGAAGCCGAGGCCGCCGGCGCCGCAGACGGCGGCGGCCAGTTCGGGCCCGGATCCGCCGCCCGCCATGGGGGCCTGCACGATCGGGTGGCGGCAGAGATCGGTGAGCGCGGTGGGCATGACCTCATCGTGTCACGCCCACCGCCTCGCCCCGCATCGGGGCCACGCTGTGGCGGCTGCCGGCGAACGGCCCGTCGGACCCCGGCTCACCTGGGCTATCGCCCGTTGAAGGCGTCCTTCAGACGCGAGAACAGCCCCTGCTGCCCGGGCTGAAACTGCCCCGTGGGGCGCTCCTCACCACGCAGCTTGGCGAGCCGCCGCAGCAGCTCCTCCTGCTCGGGGTCGAGCTTGGACGGCGTCTGCACCTCGACGTGGACGATGAGGTCGCCCCGGCCGCCGCCGCGCAGATGGGTCACCCCGCGCTGGTGCAGCGGGATGGACTGGCCGGACTGGGTGCCGGGCCGGACGTCGATCTCCTCGACCCCGTCCAGCGTCTCCAGCGGGCATTTGGTGCCCAGCGACGCCGCCGTCATCGGGATGGTGACCGTGCAGTGCAGATCGTCGCCGCGCCGCTGGAAGACCGCGTGCGGCAGCTCGTGGATCTCCACGTAGAGGTCGCCGGCGGGGCCGCCGCCGGGGCCGACCTCGCCCTCCCCCGCGAGCTGGATGCGGGTGCCGTTGTCGACACCGGCGGGGATCTTGACGGTCAGGGTGCGGCGGGAGCGGATCCGCCCGTCGCCGGCGCACTCGGGGCACGGCGTCGGCACGACGGTCCCGAAGCCCTGGCACTGCGGGCACGGCCGGGAGGTCATGACCTGGCCCAGGAAGGACCGGGTGACCTGCGAGACCTCACCGCGGCCGCGGCACATGTCACAGGTCTGCGCGGAGGTGCCCGGCGCTGCGCCCTCGCCGGTGCACGTCGTGCAGACGATGGCGGTGTCGACCTGGATGTCCTTGGTCGTGCCGAAGGCGGCCTCGTTCAGCTCGACATCGAGGCGGATCATGGCGTCCTGGCCCCGGCGGGTGCGCGAGCGCGGGCCGCGCTGCGACGCGGTGCCGAAGAACGCGTCCATGATGTCGGAGAAGTTGCCGAAGCCCGCGCCGAAGCCGCCCGCGCCCTGGCCGCCGCCGGCCTGCGAGAGCGGGTCGCCGCCGAGGTCGTAGACCTGCTTCTTCTGCGGATCCGACAGGACCTCGTAAGCGGCGTTGATCTCCTTGAACCGCTCCTGGGTCTTCGGGTCCGGATTCACATCCGGGTGCAGCTCGCGCGCCAGCCGACGGAAGGCCTTCTTGATCTGGTCCTGCGAGGCGTCGCGGCCGACGCCGAGGACCGAGTAATAATCCGTGGCCACTTACGACTCCGCGAGGATTTGTCCGACGTAACGTGCCACTGCGCGTACCGCTCCCATCGTTCCGGGGTAGTCCATGCGGGTCGGTCCGACCACGCCGAGTTTGGCGACTGCCTCGTCGCCCGAACCGTAGCCGACCGTGACGACCGATGTGGACGCCAGGCCTTCGTGGGCATTCTCATGCCCGATACGTACGGTCATGCCCGAGTCCTTGGCCTCCCCGAGCAGCTTGAGCATCACCACATGCTCCTCAAGGGCCTCCAGCACCGGCCGGATGGTCAGTGGAAAATCGTGCCCGAAGCGCGTGAGATTGGCGGTACCGCCGATCATCAGCCGCTCTTCGGTCTCTTCCACCAAAGTCTCCAGCAACACCGACAGCACTGTCGAGACCGTGCCGCGGTCGTCCTGCTCGAAGGACTCCGGGAGATCCTGCACCAACGGCGGCACATCCGCGAACCTGCGGCCCACGACCCGGCTGTTGAGCCGCGCCCGCAGATCCGCCAGGGACGTCTCACCGAACGGCGCCTGGCAGTCGATGAGCCGCTGCTCGACCCGCCCGGTGTCCGTGATCAGTACGAGCATCAGGCGGGCCGGGGCCAGCGCCAGCAGCTCGACGTGCCGGACCGTGGAGCGGGTCAGGGAGGGGTACTGCACGACGGCGACCTGCCGGGTCAGCTGGGCCAGCAGCCGGACCGTGCGGCCGACGACGTCGTCGAGGTCGACGGCACCGTCCAGGAAATTCTGGATCGCCCGCCGCTCCGGGCTGGACAGCGGCTTGACGCCGGCCAGCTTGTCGACGAACAGGCGATAGCCCTTGTCGGTCGGGATCCGCCCGGCACTCGTGTGCGGCTGGGCGATGAACCCCTCGTCCTCCAGGGCCGCCATGTCGTTGCGGATCGTCGCCGGGGAGACCCCGAGCTGATGGCGCTCCGTGAGTGCCTTGGAGCCGACCGGCTCCTCCGTCCCGACATAGTCCTGGACGATGGCGCGCAGCACTTCGAGCCTGCGTTCACTGAGCATTCCGCGCACCTCCAGTCCGGCCGTCCCGGCGTCTCGATCCTCCTGGCACTCACACGGGCAGAGTGCCAGACCCGGAGCCAGTGTACGGCCGGGTAGCACGGCCACGGCAAGGGCGGCCGCGCGGAGCATCCGCCCGATGACCGTGTTCGGCCGATCTGCCGGGCAACGCTATCGCGAGGGCGCTAGCGTCTCGGTATGCACACCGCATGGGAAGAGGCAGGCTGGGAACGGCTCGGCGACGGCGTCGCCAGGCGCCGGATGCCGGGGTGGGACGAGACGATCGGGGTGATCGCGGGGACCACCGGAGTCATGATCGTCGATACCGGCGCGACCCTGCGCGACGGCGCACAGCTGCGCCGGACGATCCGCGGGGTACTGGGCCGGAACGTGACGCATGTCGCGCTCACCCACCCGCACTTCGATCATGTGCTGGGCACCGCCGCCTTCGCCGGCGTCGAGGTGTTCGGCGCGGCCGGCCTCGGTGATCTGCTGCGCCGCGGCAAGGACGAGCTGCGGCGGGACGCGGTACGGCAGGGCGTCGACCCGGACGCCGCCGCGGAGGCCGCCGATCTGCTGGTCGCCCCGCACCACCACGTCCACGGCCAGCTGACCGTCGAGCTGGGCGAGCGCCAGGTGCTGCTCGCCAACGTCGGCCCCGGGCACACCGCCCACGATCTCGCGGTGCTGGTCCCGGGCCGTCAGGGCTCCCCCGAGATCGTCTTCTGCGGCGACCTGGTCGAGGAGTCCGGCGAGCCGCAGGCGGGCCCGGACGCGCTGCCGCAGCAGTGGCCCGGCGCGCTGGACCGGCTGCTGGCCCTCGGCGGCGAGGACGCGGTCTACGTCCCCGGCCACGGCGCCGTGGTGGACGCCGCCTTCGTGCACGCCCAGCGCGACGCCCTGGCGGCCCGCTTCGGCGTCGCCCCCGCCCCCTGACTCCGTCCCGACCGCCCGTCCCCGCTTCGCGCCCCTCTCCCGAACAGAACAGGCCCATGCAGAGCAAGCGATACAGCCCCGATCTGACCCCGTCCTGGAAGAAGCAGCGCCCCGCCCCCGAGGTACCGGCCGACCCGGATCTGGTCGTCGAGGAGGTCATCACGGGCTTCTGCGGCGCGGTGATCCGCTGCGAGAAGACGGCCGAGGGCCCGACGGTCACCCTGGAGGACCGCTTCGGCAAGCACCGTGTCTTTCCGATGACCCCGCGCGGCTTCCTCCTGGAGGGCAAGGTCGTCACCCTCGTACGCCCCCAGGGCCGCCCGGCGCCGAGCACCCCGGCCCGTACGGCCTCCGGCTCGCTCGCCGTCCCCGGCGCCCGCGCCCGGGTCGCCCGCGCCGGGCGCATCTACGTGGAGGGCCGGCACGACGCCGAACTCGTCGAGCGGGTCTGGGGCGACGATCTGCGCATCGAGGGCGTCGTCGTGGAGTACCTGGAGGGCATCGACGACCTCCCGGCGATCGTCCGCGCCTTCTCCCCCGGGCCGGACGCCCGTCTCGGCGTCCTCGTCGACCACCTCGTGCCCGGCTCGAAGGAGTCCCGGATCGCGGCCGGGGTGACCGGCGCCGACGCCCTGGTCGTGGGCCACCCGTACATCGACGTGTGGGAGGCGGTGAAGCCGTCGTCCGTGGGGATCCCGGCCTGGCCCACCGTGCCGCGCGGGCAGGACTGGAAGACGGGCGTGTGCCGCGCACTGGGCTGGCTGGAGAACACCGGCGCGGCCTGGCAGCGCATCCTGTCGTGCGTGCGCTCCTACAAGGACCTGGAGCCGGCGCTGCTGGGACGGGTCGAGGAACTGATCGACTTCGTCACGGGTGGCGGTGGGGCCTGACGTCCTTGAGAGTGCCGAATGCGCTGGTGTCCAGGTCGATGCCGAGCAGTGTCAGGGGCACGGGGTCGCCGAACTTCGTGAGGCGCTGCACGCGGTAGTCAGCCTCCTCACCGGTGCCACTTCTCACGCGGAATCTGGTCGAAGACCGCCTCGACGATCGGGTTGTGGACCAGATCCGGTCCCGCCATCAGCACAATTTCCCCCCGGAGGAGCTCCACCTTGACGCCCTCGGGAACCTCAAGGTTCTCGAAGAGCTCCGTCATCCGGCGTTCATCCACAGTGGTCATCTCCGTGGCCTCCGTTTCCTGTTCGCCGTGTCTACGGCACAGGCCAGGAACAGCCTGGGCGGCCCCGCAGGCCCGCCACATCGGTTCACTCGTCCGAGGAATCAGTCCACCAGATCCCGCACCACCGCGTCAGCCAGCAGCCGTCCCCGGAGTGTCAGGACGGCCCGGCCGGCCTCGTACGGGGCCCGCTCCAGGAGTCCGTCGGCCAAGGCGCGGGCCGCCGCCCGTGCGCCCGCCGGGGCGAGCAGGTCCAGCGGGCAGCCGTCCGCGAGCCGCAGCTCCAGGAGGATGCGTTCGACGCGGCGGTCCTCGGCGGCCAGCACCTCGCGGCCGGCGCCCGGGGAGCGGCCCTCGGTCAGGGCCTGGGCGTAGCCGCCCGGGTGCTTGGCGTTCCACCAGCGGACGCCGCCGACGTGGCTGTGCGCGCCGGGGCCCGCGCCCCACCAGTCGGCGCCGGTCCAGTACAGCTCGTTGTGGCGGCAGCGGGCGGCCTCGGTGGTGGCCCAGTTGGAGACCTCGTACCAGCGGAACCCGGCGGCGGTCAGGGCCTCTTCCGCGAGGAGGTAGCGGTCGGCGTGCACGTCGTCGTCGGTCATCGGGACCTCGCCGCGGCGGATCCGGCGGGCCAGCTGGGTGCCCTCCTCGACGATCAGGGCGTAGGCGGAGACGTGGTCGGGGCCGGCGCCGAGCGCGGCGTCGAGGGACGCGCGCCAGTCGTCGTCGGTCTCGCCCGGGGTGCCGTAGATCAGGTCGAGGTTGACGTGCTCGAACCCGGCGGCGCGGGCCTCGGCGACGCAGGCCTCCGGGCGTCCGGGGGTGTGCGTGCGGTCGAGGATCTTCAGGACGTGCTGCCGGGCGCTCTGCATGCCGAAGGAGACCCGGTTGAAGCCGCCCGCGCGCAGTTCGGCGAGGTAGCGGGGGTCGACGGACTCCGGGTTGGCCTCGGTGGTGATCTCCGCGCCGGGCGCCAGGCCGAACTCCTCGCGGATCGCCGCCAGCATCCGGGAGAGATCGGCGGCGGGCAGCAGGGTCGGGGTGCCGCCGCCGACGAAGACCGTCTCGACCGGGCGGGGGTCGTCGCCGAGCACCTTGCGGGCCAGCCGGATCTCCGCCACGACGGTGTCGGCGTAGTTGTCGCGGGAGGCCAGGGCGCCGCCGGAGCCGCGCAGCTCGCTCGCGGTGTAGGTGTTGAAGTCGCAGTAGCCGCAGCGGGTGGCGCAGTACGGCACGTGCAGGTAGAAGCCGAGGGGCCGGCCGGCCGCCCCCGCCAGCGCATGACCGGGCAGCGCCCCGTCCTCGGGCATGGGCTCACCATCAGGCAGTGCGGAAGGCATGGCATCCATTGTCCGTCATGCCGCGGCCGGCCCCGCGCCCGCGGTTACGACGGGCTCCCCGCCGCCTGGAGGACCAGCAGGGCCAGGTCGTCGTCCGGCGGGGTGGGGCCGAAGGCGTGGACGGTGGTGCGGATGTGCTCGGCGAGGGCGGTGGCGTCCAGGCCCGCGCCGGCCTGGAGGGTGAGGGCCAGGCCGTCCTCGTCGTCGAACAGCCGGCGGCCCGAGCGCCGCTCGGTCACCCCGTCGGTGACGCACAGCAGGGTCTCGCCGGGGCGCAGGTCGAAGGACTCGCTGACGTACGAGGCGTCCTCGACCACCCCCAGCAGCATCTGCGGCGCCGCGACGCAGCGGACCGCGCCGTCGGTGCCCAGCACCAGCGGCAGCGGATGGCCGGCGCTGGCGAGGGTGCAGCGGGCACCACGGGAGCCGCGGGAGTCGCCGGGGTAGGGAACGATCTCCCCGTAGAGCAGTGACAGGAAGCGGGCCTGCTCGCCCTCCTCGCGGATCTCGACGGGCGCCTCGGCCCCGGCACCGGCCGCCGCCACCGCGGCCGCGACCGCCGCGACCGAGTCCGCGGCCTCGCGCGCCATGGTCTTGTTGAGCCGGTCGAGCACTGCCGCGACCCCGAAGCCGTCGCGGGCCAGCAGCCGCAGCACCGGCCGGGCCAGCCCGGTCACCGCGGCCGCCTCGGGGCCGCTGCCGCAGACGTCGCCGAGGGCGAAGCACCAGCGGCCGTCCCCGGCGTCGAACAGGTCCCAGAAGTCGCCGCCCGCCCAGGCGCCCTCGCGCGGCTCGTAGACCACGGCCGACTCCACACCGGGCACCCGGGCCCGGCCGCGGGGCAGCAGCCGGCGCTGCAGGACCTGGCTGATGCGCTCCTGGCGGCTGTAGGCGCGGGCGGTGGCGACGGCGCGGGCGACCCGGCGGGCGAGGTCCTCGATCAGTGCGACCACGGCACCGGGGAAGCCCAGCAGCCCGCCGCGGCCCAGCAGCAGGGTGCCCAGCCGGCGGCCGCCGGCGACCAGGGGGCAGGCCAGCGCGGCGCCGCCGGGTCCGTCGTGCCCGTCGTCGGGGCCGCCCGGTCCCTGCGGCCACGGCCAGGCGGCCGGGACGGGTGCGCTGCCGGACGGGCCGCTGCCCGGAAGGTCCGGCGGCTGCTTCTCCAGCGCGGTGCGCAGCGGGTCGATACGGCTCTCGCAGGTGTGCCAGACGCCGGCGAGGCGCTGCTCCTCGCCGGCCGCTGCGATGCCCCGGCCGGGCGCCCCGCCGTCGCCGTCGTAGAGCCACACGGCGCACCACTCGGCGAGCCGCGGCACGATCAACTGGGCGGCGAGCGCGGCGACCTGGTCCGCGTCGAGCTGGCCGGAGAGCAGGTCGGAGGCCTCGGCGAGGAAGGACAGGGCGCCGTTGTCGGCCCCGCCCGCCTCGCGCTCGGGCCGGACGGCCCGGCGCGGCGCCGGGGCCAGGAGCTCGGCCGCCCGCAGCTCGTGCTGGAGCAGCCGGTCGTCGAAGGTGCCCTCGGGCTCCAGTCGCCCGGCGTCGTCCGGGGCTCCCATGGGCAGCCGGAACCAGACGGTCTTCATGGCCCGGCGGTAGGTGATGCCCCAGGATTCGGCGACGGCGCTGATCAACTGGAGGCCGTGGCCACTGGTTTCCGAGGCGCTGGTGTCGTCGCGGGCGCGGATCGGCTGCGTGGGGTGGTGATCGGAGACCTCGATGAGGACGCCGGGCCCGGAGGCGCTGTCGGGGCCCGCGCCCGGGATGCCCTCCGCGTACGGCGTCGCGTACGGCTCGCCGTTGCGGCCGCCGTACGGCTCCGTGCCCGGCCGCGGGGCGCCCTGCGGCTCCAGCCGGCAGCGCAGCTCGACGGCGGTGCCGGCATGCACCACCGCGTTCGTCACCAGCTCGCTGACCAGCAGCTCCGCCTCGTCCGCGAGCCGGCCGGTCAGCCGGTGGGCGCCCGGGACCTCCTGGCCCGCCCATTCGGCGAACGCGGACCGCACCAGCCGCCGGGCGGCGGCAGCGGCCCGCGGATCACCGGGCAGGCTGGCCCGCAGGGAACGGGCCGCGGGGGCGCCGGACATCATCGTGCGCGCCGCCGTGACGTCGTCGTCCCGTGGAGACGAAGTGGTCGTCCTCATTGAGCAACTCCCGAGCAGCTCCGCTACAGCGCCGGATGCGCTAACAACAGAGTGACAGAACGAGCGCAGTCATAAGCACTGAGTCACACAACTGGGTGGTCCGAGGGGTCAATTCGGCTGACGCGCCGAGGGAGTTGGCCGACGCGCGCGGCGGCGCCCGAAAGGCCGGTCCGGAGGGGCCACCGCACCCTTGGTTCCGGCCGCGCCACGCCTTCGGATACGGCCCTGCCACACCCTTGGTTCCGGTCCCGTCGCACCCTCGGTCACGGCCCCGTGCCCGCCTCCGCCCGGGAGTGCGGGCCGGAGACGGCGACCGTCCCCGGGGGTACGGGCGGAGACGGCTGGGCCGCCCCCGTGGGCGGCCCGGCCGTGCGGCTACGCCTCGCGCGAGCCGGCGTACATCTCGTCGAGCAGGTCCTTGAACGCCCGCTCCACCACCGGCCGCTTGATCTTGAGGCTGGGGGTCACCTCGCCGTGCTCGATGTCCAGGTCGCGCGGCAGCAGCCGGAACTTGCGGATCTGCTGCCAGCGCTGGAGCCCCTCGTTGACCCGCTCGACATAGCCGTCGACCAGTTCGCGGACCTGGTCGGTGGCGACGACCTCGGCATAGCTCTTGCCGGCCAGACCGTGCTCCGCGGCCCAGGTCATGATCGTCGGCTCGTCGAGGGCGATCAGCGCCGTGCAGAAGTTCCGGTTGGCGCCGTGCACCAGCACGTTGGAGACGAACGGGCAGACCGCCTTGAACTGGCCCTCCACCTCGGCCGGCGCGATGTACTTGCCGCCCGAGGTCTTGATCAGGTCCTTCTTGCGGTCGGTGATCCGCAGATAGCCGTCCGGGGAGAGCTCGCCGATGTCGCCGGTGTGGAACCAGCCGTCCTCCTCCAGGACCTCGGCGGTCTTGTCCGGCAGGCCGTGGTAGCCCTGCATGATGCCGGGGCCGCGCAGCAGGATCTCGCCGTCCTCGGCGATCCGCACCTCGGTGCCGGGCAGCGGCTTGCCGACCGTGCCGGTGCGGTAGGCCTCGCCGGGGTTGATGAAGCTGGCGGCGCTGGACTCCGTCAGGCCGTAGCCCTCCAGGATGTGGATGCCGGCGCCGGAGAAGAAGTAGCCGATCTCCGGCGAGAGCGCGGCCGAGCCGGAGACCGCGGCGCGCAGCCGGCCGCCGAAGGCCTCGCGCAGCTTGGCGTAGACGAGCGCGTCGGCGACCTTGTGCTTGGCGCCGAGGGCGAAGGGCACCGAGGCGTTGCCGGTGCGGCGGAAGTTGTCCTGCGAGACCTTGGCGTATTCGCGGGCCACCTCGGCCGCCCACTGGAAGATCTTGTACTTGGCGCCGCCGCCCTGCCGGGCCTTGGCCGCGACACCGTTGTAGACCTTCTCGAAGATCCGCGGGACGGCCGCCATGTACGTCGGCCGGACCACCAGAAGGTTGTCGATGATCTTGTCGACCCGGCCGTCGACGGCGATCACCTGGCCGGTCGCGATCTGCCCGGCGGTGAGCACCTTGCCGAAGACATGCGCCAGCGGCAGCCAGAGGTACTGGACGTCGTCCTCGGCGACCAGCCCGGTGGACTGGATCGCGCGGGCCATGTACGACCAGCAGTCGTGCGGCAGCCGCACACCCTTCGGCCGGCCGGTGGTACCGGAGGTGTAGATGAGCGTGGCCAGCTGGTCGGCGCGCAGCGCGGCGATCCGCTCCTTGACGCACTCCGGGTGGCTCTCCAGCTGGGCGGTGCCGCGCTTCTCCAGCTCGGCGAGGGTGAGCACCCAGCCCTCGGGGTCCTCCGCCGCGGGCTGGACGCCCGTGTCGTCGATGACGACCACATGCGCCAGCTCGGGCAGCTCCGCCCGCCGCTCGCGGGCCTTGGCGAGCTGTCCGGCGTCCTCCGCGATCAGCACCCGGCTGCCGGAGTCGGCCAGGATGTAGGCGGTCTCCTCGGCGTTGGTGCTGGGGTAGACCGTGGTGGTGGCGGCGCCGGAGCACAGCACACCGAGGTCGGCGAGGATCCATTCGACGCGGGTGTTGGCGGCCAGCGCCACCCGCTCCTCGGGACGCACCCCGAGGGCGATAAGCCCGGCGGCGACGGCGTAGACGCGGTCGGCGGCCTGGGCCCAGCTCAGCGCCTTCCAGTCGTCCGGCCCCTGCCCCGAGGCGGACGGGACCGGATAGCGATAGGCCTCGATGTCGGGCGTGGCCGCGACCCGCTCCAGGAAGAGCTGCGCCACCGAGGGCGGCCGGTTTTCGATCAGCGTGTGGGTGTCCGTCACGGCGTCCTCCGGGGCCCGCTTCGTTGCTGGTGACTCGCGAGTAACCTTGAGCAGAGATCAGAGTAGAGCGCGCGGCGCCGACGCGTAAGGGGCTGTGGACAACGGGTTCACGATGTGACCGGCGCAATAGGTGTACGTAGCACCCGCAATGCCCGATAGTGCGTCGCGAAGGCCCCGCACCGCGCCCACCTGGCAGAACGGATCACTCCGCCCCCGCGACAGCGCTCCACAACCCTTCCACATTCCCTCCGGGATTCCTCCCGGGTTTCCCTCCGCCGTGCAGCCGCACAACCGGCAGGACGCCGGCCCCCGAGGAGACCGGCGCCCTGTCGCACCACCGCGCACGGCCGCTTCCGACCGTGCGCCGGGTGCTACTTCTTCGCCTTCGCGTCGCCGTCGGAGTCCGAGGACAGCACCGCGATGAAGGCCTCCTGCGGGACCTCCACGCTGCCGACCATCTTCATCCGCTTCTTGCCTTCCTTCTGCTTCTCCAGCAGCTTCCGCTTACGGGAGATGTCACCGCCGTAGCACTTGGCGAGGACGTCCTTGCGGATGGCGCGGACCGTCTCACGGGCGATGACCCGGCTGCCGATGGCGGCCTGGATCGGCACCTCGAAGCTCTGCCGCGGAATCAGCTCCCGCAGCTTGGCGACCAGCCGCACACCGTAGGCGTAGGCCTTGTCCTTGTGGCAGATCGCGGAGAACGCGTCGACCTTGTCGCCGTGCAGCAGGATGTCGACCTTGACCAGGTCGGCGGACTGCTCACCGGTGGGCTCGTAGTCCAGCGAGGCATAGCCGCGCGTCTTGGACTTGAGCTGGTCGAAGAAGTCGAAGACGACCTCGGCGAGCGGGAGGGTGTAGCGGATCTCGACCCGGTCCTCGGAGAGGTAGTCCATGCCGAGGAGGTTGCCGCGGCGGGTCTGGCACAGCTCCATGATCGCGCCGATGAACTCGCTCGGCGCCAGGATCGTGGCCCGGACGACCGGCTCGTGCACCTTGTCGATCTTGCCCGTCGGGAACTCGCTCGGGTTGGTGACCTCGTGCTCGGTCCCGTCCTCCATGTCCACGCGGTAGACCACGTTGGGGGCGGTGGCGATCAGTTCGAGGCCGAACTCGCGCTCCAGGCGCTCGCGGATGACCTCCAGGTGCAGCAGGCCCAGGAAGCCGACGCGGAAGCCGAAGCCCAGGGCCGCGGAGGTCTCCGGTTCGTAGACCAGCGCGGCGTCGTTGAGCTGGAGCTTGTCCAGCGCGTCGCGCAGCTCGGGGTAGTCCGAGCCGTCCAGCGGATACAGCCCCGAGAACACCATCGGCTTGGGGTCCTTGTAGCCGCCCAGCGGCTCGGTGGCCCCCTTGTTGAGCTGGGTGATCGTGTCACCCACCTTGGACTGCCGGACGTCCTTCACACCGGTGATCAGATAGCCCACCTCACCGACGGACAGGCCGTCGGCGGGCTTCATCTCCGGGGAGTTGGTGCCGATCTCCAGCAGCTCGTGCGCGGCGCCGGTGGACATCATCCGGATGCGCTCGCGCTTGCCGAGCGTGCCGTCGACGACCTTCACGTACGTCACGACGCCGCGGTAGGCGTCGTAGACCGAGTCGAAGATCATCGCGCGGGCGGGGGCGTCCTTGACGCCGACCGGGGCCGGCACCTCGCGGACGACCTTGTCCAGCAGCTCGGGCACGCCGACGCCGGTCTTGGCGGAGACCTTCAGCACGTCCTCGGGGTCGCAGCCGACCAGGTTGGCCAGCTCGGCGGCGAACTTCTCGGGCTGCGCGGCCGGCAGGTCGATCTTGTTGAGGACGGGGATGATCGTGAGGTCGTGCTCCATCGCCAGGTAGAGGTTGGCGAGCGTCTGGGCCTCGATGCCCTGAGCGGCGTCGACGAGGAGGATGCAGCCCTCGCACGCGGCGAGCGAGCGGGACACCTCGTAGGTGAAGTCGACGTGGCCCGGGGTGTCGATCATGTTGAGGATGTGGGTCGTACCACTGCCCTCTTCCCCCTCGGAGGGGTCCCAGGGCAGCCGGACCGCTTGGGACTTGATCGTGATGCCGCGCTCGCGCTCGATGTCCATGCGGTCGAGGTACTGCGCGCGCATCTGCCGCTGGTCGACGACACCGGTGAGCTGGAGCATCCGGTCGGCGAGCGTCGACTTGCCGTGGTCGATGTGCGCGATGATGCAGAAGTTACGGAGGAGGGCCGGATCGGTACGGCTCGGCTCCGGCACGTTCGTAGGGGTCGCGGGCACGCAGGGTCCATTCAGTGAACGCGGGTAGGCGGGACTCGGGTATGTGACGTCTCCCCCATGGTCCCATGCGCGACGGCCTCGGTCCGGTTTGGGCGGGCCGGGGGCGATCCGGGGGTTCCGGGAGGGGGCGGCGGAGGCGGGGGCAGTGGTGTGGGGGCGGGGCGTTTCGGGGGGACGGGGTCTCTTCGGTGGGGCGGGGGGAGTGGTCTGTGCGGGGGGGGGCTCGGGTGGCTCCGGGGAGGCCGGGCGAGGCGGGGCGGGCTGCGGGGGCCGGGCCGGGTTGCTTTGGGCGGCTCGGGGGCGGGCCGGGTTGCTTGAGGGGCTCGGGGGCGGGATGTGCCGGGCCGCTTGAGGGGCTCGCTTGAGGGGCTCGGGGCGGGCCGGGTGAGGCGGGCCGGGCGGCGGGTCCGGTCCGGTTTGGGTGGCCGAAGACCCTGCTGGTAGCCTGGTCCACTGCGCTTCGTGCCCTCTCTCGTACGAGGCGCAACTCGAAACTCCAACGAACCTGAAAAGGCTCTTTCGTGGCGAACATCAAGTCCCAGATGAAGCGGATCAAGACCAACGAGAAGGCTCGTCAGCGCAACAAGGCTGTCAAGTCCACTCTGAAGACCGCGATCCGTCGCACCCGCGAGGCCGTGGAGGCCGGCGACCTGCAGAAGGCCGCCACCGCCCAGGCCGAGGCTGCCAAGAAGCTCGACAAGGCCGTCAGCAAGGGTGTCATCCACAAGAACGCCGCCGCCAACAAGAAGTCGGCGCTGGCCAAGAAGGTCGCGACCCTCAAGGGCTGACCTTCCCTTCCGGTACGAAGTCACCGGGCCGACCAGGCCTGAGCTTCCTCCACCAGCAACATCTGCAACACCCTGCCGACAGGGACCCAGCGGCCCCTCTCTCCGCTCCCTGACCGGTGCACCACCGCGCCGCACACGGCCTGCGTTCGCCACGCGGGTGCGGCCGCACCCGGCTCGCCCGGCGTTTTTCGCCGACGAAGCCGATACAGCTTGATACGAAAGCCCCGCCTTCCCTTCCCCAGGGACGAGGCGGGGCTTTTGTGATGGGAGGGAGGAGGGGCAGCGGGGTTGCGGGGTTGCGGGGAAATCGTGCGTGGGATTTCCCGTGGGGGCAGGTATGCGCGGGATTCCGTGTGCGGGGCCTGCGGGGGAATCGCGTGTGGGGGTTGGTGTGTGAGGCCGGGCGTGGGGGTTTCTGATATTGCGGCGGCCTTGTTGTGTTTTCGGGATGTCTGGTCTGTGCGGCGTATCCGATGCGTCCGTTGTTGGCGACGCGCCCGTTGCGGGCGGTGCGGCCCGTTGTTGGCGGTGCATCCCGTTGTTGGCGGTGCACGCATTGCTTCTGGTGCGCCCTTTTGCATCTGGTGCGCCGTGTGCATCTGATGCGCCTGGTTCATCTCTTGCATTCGGATATCCGGATCAGGTCTGCCTGGCCGGGTTCGTTTTCGGCGATGTCGGCTAATCTTCGGCCATGTCCATATCGGGGGAACAAAACAATCCATACGCCCAGCCGCAGGCCAACCCCTACGGCCAGGTGCCCGCGCCGCAGAATGCGGCAGTCCCACAGCAGAATCCGTACGCGCAACAGCCCCCACAGCAGGTGCCACCAGTGCCGGGCGGCGGATACGGATATCCGGCGGGCGGCATTCCTGCTCCGCCGCCCGGGCAGCCCGGCGCTCGTGAGGGGGCGGGCCATGGCAAGGGCGGCTGGCTCTGGGCGATCGGCGGTGCCGTCGCCGCCTCCGCGATCTGGGCGTCGGTACTGTTCGCCACCGGCGGCTTCTCCGACGAGTCCGAACCCGACCTCGCCGGGTACGGCTACACCGGCGATCTGTGTGCGAAAACCTCACTGACCCCGTTCGAGAACGCCCACTTCAAGATCAAGGCGAGTACATCCGCCAAGGACACCAATCCGCAGCACACCGGCGCCCAGCAGAACACCATGGACACCATGTCGTGCAACGTGTCACTGGAGCCGCAGAACGCCGGCAGCTCCGACTATTCCTCGACCTGGATGTACAGCACCGTCACGCTGCACAAGAAGACCGACCCGGCACCGGAGTTCGCCGACAGCTACCGCTCGTACGAGAAACAGGACGCGTCGACCCGCTATACGGTCGAGGCCGTGCCGGGCATCGCCGACGAGGCCTATCTCGTGACACGGCAGGACACGGGCGGCAGCAGCGACAGCTCGTATGTGATCCTCGCCGTCCGGGACGGCTGGATGACGTTTCAGTCGACGTGGTCGAGCTATGCGTCGAGCAGCAGCACGGCCGAGCAGCCGACCCCCGCCGAGGTGGCGACGATGCTGAAGACCAGCGCGACGGAGACCCTCAAGCGGCTGCAGGACACGCGGTCGCGGTAGGGATCACGTGGTGAGGCCGGGCGGGGCCACGGTCCGGCTCGGCCTGGCCTGGCTTGGCCCGGCTCAGTGATGGCGGCGGCGGCGATTCCTCGGGTGCCGCCCGTGGGGCCAGTGCCGTGTCACTCGGTCGGAACGCCTCCGCGTGATGGCGCCTCAGCGCGAGCGGGCCGCCCGGGCGATCACCACGACGGCCTTCTCCAGGGCGTACCCCGGGTCGTCCCCGCCGCCCTTGACGCCCGCATCGGCGTCCGCCACCGCGCGCAGCGCCGTGGCCACGCCGTCCGCCGACCAGCCGCGCATCTGCTGGCGCACCCGGTCGATCTTCCAGGGCGGCATGCCCAGTTCGCGGGCGAGGTCGCCGGGGCGCGCACCGCGCGGGGCGGAGGCCAGCTTGCCGATGGCCCGGACGCCCTGGGCGAGCGCGCTGGTGATCATGACGGGGGCGACGCCGGTGGAGATCGCCCAGCGCAGCGCCTCCAGCGCCTCGGCGGCCCGGCCCTCGACGGCACGGTCCGCGACGGTGAAGCTCGACGCCTCGGCCCGGCCCGTGTAGTAGCGCGCGACCACGGCATCGTCGATCGTGCCCTCGATGTCCGCAGTCAGCTGCGAGCAGGCCGAGGCCAGCTCTCGCAGATCGCTGCCGATCGCATCGACCAGAGACTGACAGGCCTCGGGCGTCGCCGAGCGGCCGACCGCGCGGAACTCGCCCCGGACGAAGGCCAGCCGGTCGGCGGGCTTGGTCATCTTGGGGCAGGCGATCTCCCGGGCACCCACCTTGCGCGCGGCGTCCAGCAGGCCCTTCCCCTTGGCACCGCCGGCGTGCAGCAGCACCAGCGTGATCTCCTCGGCGGGCGAGCCGAGATACGCCTTGACGTCCTTGATGGTGTCGGCGGACAGGTCCTGGGAGGCGCGCACCACCACGACCTTGCGCTCGGCGAACAGGGACGGGCTGGTCAGCTCGGCAAGGGTGCCGGGCTGCAGCTGATCGAGGGTGAGGTCGCGTACATCGGTGTCCGCGTCGGCCGCCCGGGCGGCCGCCACCACCTGCTGCACCGCGCGGTCGAGCAGCAGGTCTTCCTGGCCCACCGCGATCGTGACGGGGGCGAGCGGGTCGTCGTGAGCTGTCTTCCTGGCCATCGCGGTCCAGCATCCCACGCCCCGCTGACAACCGGCCCCGGACCGCCCGCCGTCCCCGCCGGAACGCCCCGCCCTCCCCCTGACGGTCCGCGCCCCCACGCCTGTCGGACAATGGCCGGGTGAACGATGCTGTCCCACACCCACCGCACGAACGGCACGACCAGCACGTACGACATGAACGGCACGTGCTGGTACTTCCCGACCGCGACGCGGCGGAGGAGGTGGCCGAAGCCCTGACGGAGCGCTTCGGCCTCGCCGAGGAACCTCAGCTCGTACGGGACGCCCTGGCCGGCGAGGACGATGCCGAGGACGCCCAATGGCTGGTGGTGGTCGAGGACCCGGACGCCGCCCACGATCCGGAGCAGCTGCACGACCTCGCGGCCGAACACGAGGGCTGGCGCGAGGCAGAGTGACTTCCGGGGGCGAGTGAGCCTCCGGGGCGAGCGCAAGGCCGAGTGACTTCCGAGAGCGAGTCAGACTCCGGGGGCGAGTGTCTCCCGGGGCCGAGTGAGTCTCCGGAGGCTGTGAGGCGCCCGGGGACACCACTTGGGCGGCCACAGCGGGCGTCTGGGGAACCACACCCGGGGAGCCCTCAGCCTCACCCGCCCGCGCCTCACCCCGCCGTGGACTCGCCGCCCACGGCCTCGCCGACCACGGGCTCCCGCTCCAGCACGATCCCGAAGTGCTCGCGGTACGCGGCGAGGACCTCGCCCTCACCCAGCTGACGCTCCTCGCGATCGCCGTCCGCCCCGGTGCGCACGAGTGTCCGGCCGGAGAGCGTGATCCGCCCGGTCTCCGTCAGCCGGGAGCACACCAGGGACTGTGTGAAGTGCGACCGGGGCGAGGTGCGGTGCCACCAGCAGCCCGCCTCGAAGTCCTTGAGCACGCGCAGGCGTTGCTCCACGCGGTACTGCGGGGAGCCGTCCCGCAGGACATCGAGATCCCCCTGGGCCGTCTCCTCGATCCGGAACACCCCGCCCGGCTCGGGCTGCTCGGCACGGCTGTCCCAGCGGAGCGGAAAGTGACAGTGCCGGCCGAAGCCGACATCGGCGAGCCACGGCCCGTCCGGGGCCACCACGCGCAACACGAGGTGGTCGTACGGGATGCCGAGCCCGTCAGGGCCGAAGACGCGGGCGGACAACAGCTCGACCTCGTAGCCGAGTGCGCCCAGCAGCATGGCGAAGGCACCGTTGAGCTCGTAGCAGAAGCCGCCACGCCGGGCTCCGACGATCTTGTCCAGCAGCGGACGTTCCGCGAGCACGACCTCCTCGCCGAGGTGGAGGGAGAGGTTCTCGAAGGGGACGGTGCGCAGATGACGCAGGTGCAGCGCCCGCAACGCCTCGGCGTCGGGGGATGCGGGGCGGGCGGCGCCTATCCGATCGAGGTAGGCATCGACTGCGGCGGTGTCCATCAGGCGTCCTCTCCAGGGCGAACCGATGACGGCTCCGGCACCGTCACGACGACTCGAACGAACCCTCGACCGGGGGGGCGGGCGTGGGCCGGTCCGCCACGATCCAGAGTCTATAGATCCCCTTTCGTCGAACTCCCTTGATCGTCCGGGTCCGCGTGCTCCGGCCCGGCCCGGGCCCTGCCTGCCTTCCTGCCTTCCTGCCTTCCTGCCTTCCTGCCTTCCTGCCTTCCTGCCTTCCTGCCACGAGGCCTACCGCCACGGGCCGGACCCGCACCGGACCTACGGGCCCCTACCGGGCCCGGACATCTCTCCCACCCGGCGGCCCGCATCGCCCCGTCCCGGCGAGCGGCCGGCGGACCCGCACGGCTTCTCCGACCGCCGGTCTGCGGTATCAGGCTGAGGTGCCCGCTCACCGTCGTGGAGAGCCTGTCGGTGGTGCCCAGGACCGCGATGGCGCCGTCGGTGTCCGTACGCAGTAACCGGACGCCCTGGGCCCGCAGGGCCGTGAGGGTGCCGAGGGCCGGATGGCCGTACGGGTTGTCGGTACCGCAGGAGATCAGCGCCAGCCGGGGCGACAGCCGGTGTATCAGCAGCGGGTCCTGATAGGCGGAGCCGTGGTGCGCCACCTTCAGGACATCGACCGCGCCCAGCTCCGGATGGGCCTCCAACAACGCTCGCTGTGCGGGCGGTTCGAGGTCGCCGAGCAGCAGGATCGTCAGCCCGTGCGTACGGACGAGCAGGGTGACGCTGGAGTCGTTCGGGCCGTCGACGGCTTCGGAACCGGCGCTGCCCTCGGGGCCGGGCGCCTGGCTGCCGGGGACACCGGGGCTACCCGGGACGCCAGGGCCGTGGGGGCCGGGGAGGTCAGGAGGAGCCGGTGGCCACAGGACTTCCCAGGTCAGTGGCCCCAGGCGGCGTCGCTCGCCCGTTGCGGCGCGGACGATCGGGACCCCGGCCGCGGCAGCCGTGCTGCGCACGAACTGCGCCTGGCCGGGCGGATCGTCCAGCGTCGTGGTCTCGATCGCGCCGACCGAGCGGCCGCGGAGCGCGCCGGGAAGCCCGTCCACATGGTCGGCGTGAAAATGTGTCAGGACGAGCAGGGGGATGCGGCGGACGCCCAGTTCGGTGAGGCAGCGGTCGATGGCGCGAGGCTCCGGACCGGTGTCCACCACCAGCGCCGTACCGTCCCCGGCGGCCAGCACCAGGCCGTCGCCCTGCCCCACGTCGCAGACCACCGCGCGCCACCCGGGCGGTGGCCAGCCGGTGATGACGCGGGTGAACGGGGCGGGGCGGCAGACCGCGAGGATCATCGCCAGCGCGCAGAGCACACACAGCCAGGGGCGGCGCGACAATCGGCGCCCCACGGGCACCAGGACCACCAGCACGACCGCCAGCATCAGCCCACCGGCCCAGCCCCCCGGCCACTCGATATCGGCCCCCGGCAGCCCCGCCCCCGTACGGGCCACGCCGGCGATCCACTCGGCGGGCCAGCCCGCGCACCAGGCAAGCGCCCGGGCGACCGGCAGCACGACGAGGGCGGCGGCGAGCGCGGCGAAGCCCAGCACCGTCGCGGGCCCCACGGCGAGTTCGGCCAGCAGATTGCAGGGCACGGCCACCAGGCCCACCCGGGCCGCCAGCACGGCGACGACGGGTGCGCAGACCGCCTGGGCAGCGGCCGCGGCGGCGATCACCTCGGCGATCCGGGGCGGGACCCGGCGCCGTCGCAGGGCGGCGCTCCAGCGCGGTGCCAGCAGCAGCAGGGCGCCGGTCGCCAGAACGGACAGCAGAAAGCCGTAGCTGCGGGCGAGCCAGGGGTCGTAGAGCACCAGCAGCAGGACCGCGGCGGCGAGCGCGGGCAGCAGGGAGCGGCGGCGGCCGGTGCCGATCGCGAGCAGTGTGATCAGCCCGCAGACGGCGGCCCGCAGCACGCTCGGATCCGGGCGGCACACCACGACGAAGGCCAGCGCGATCGCGCCTCCCACCACTGCCGTGCCGCGCAACGACAGCCCCAGGCGCGGCGCCAGCCCGCGGCGCTCGGCACGCGTCGCGAGGTGCGGCGGCCCGATCAGCAGGGCGAGCACGATCGTCAGATTGCTGCCCGATACGGCGAGTAGATGCGTCAGATCGGTGGCGCGGAAGGCATCGTCGAGATCCGGCGGCACGCGCGAGGTGTCTCCCACGACGAGCCCGGGCAGCAGCGCCCGGGCATCGGGGCTCAACCCGTCGGTGGCCTCGCGCAGTCCCGCCCGCAGGCTGCCCGCCAGCCGCTCCAGGGCGGTGGGCGCACCGACCTTGACCGGTGACGCGCCGGCGGTGACCCGCAGCACGGCTCCGACCTGATCGGCCGGGGACAGCGGCGGCGCGGCGCGCGCCACCACCCGGATGCGGGTCGAGGGCAGCAGCCCGCGCCAGGCCGACCAGGGACTCTCGCGAGCCGCGTCACGGTGCGCCGGGCCCGGCTGGTTCGAGGCTCCCCCGCCCTCCTTACCGCTCCCTCCGCGCTGCTGCACGACGACCAGGACCGGCGTGCGGACCGCGGTGACCGTGCCGTGGGGCGCCGTGACGCGCACGGCCTCGGCGGTAAACACCAGCACTGGGGGCGTGCGTTGCGAGCCCCGCACCTTGGGGCGGGTCAGCCGGGGGTCGCCGGTCACCTCCAGCTCGGCCGTGACCTGCCCGAACTGCTCCGCCAGGGCCGGCAGCGGCCCCCGCCGCACATCCGCCACGTGCAACGCCGCTGACGCGGCCCCCGCCCCGGCACACAACAGCAGCGCCGCCAGGGCCGTCAACGCCCCCGCGGACCGGATGCGGAGAGAACGGAGAGAAAACGCCCGATCTCCCCTCCCGCGGGCGGCAACCACGCCTCGCCCACCGCCATCCGCCGATCCCGGCCCCTCGGTATCGGCCTCTCCCGCCCCCTCGCAGTCGGCCCGCGTCGGGCCCTCGTCCTCCCCGTCCGCCTCTGTGCCCCGCCCCGCCCCGAACCGCACCACGGCCACCCACCACACGCCCGCCGCGAGCAGCACGGCCACGCCCACCGCCACCACCGCTCCCCCACCGGGCATGCCCAGGCCGATCGCCGCGGCCGCCCAGGCCGCCAGCGCGGGCGCGACAAGCCGCAGATCGACCGGGCCCTCCTCGTGCGGGTCCGAGGAGCCGTGCCGCGAGACCGCCCGGGCGTGCACGGTGGCGCGGGGAGCGGTCACGGCTCCACCAAGGGGCGCAGATCGGCGAACCGGCGATCACCGATGCCGGTCACCTGGCGGAGCTGTTCCACCGAGGTGAATCCGCCGTGCTGGGTGCGGAATTCGATGATGTGGCGGGCCAGCACGGGCCCCACCCCGGGGAGGGAGTCGAGCTGCTGCTCGGTCGCCGAACTCAGGCTGACCGGACCTCCGGGACCGCCTCCGCCACCGGGTCCCCCACCGCCGCTTCCCGAACCCCCGGCCCCCTCGTCGGCGGCACCCGGCCCGCCGCCGGCACCGGCCCCACCACCGGGCGCACCGACCACGATCTGCTCGCCGTCGGTCAGCCGCCGGGCCCGGTTGAGCCCACGGAGGTTCGCCCCGCGCAACACTCCGCCGGCGGCCTGCAGCGCGTCGATCACCCGCGATCCCGGCGGCATCCGGTGAATTCCGGGGTGCCGGACCTTGCCCGTCACATCGACGACCAGCTGCCGCCCGGCCCCGCCCGGCGGGCCGTTCGTCGCCGCGGCGGCGGACGAGGACGAGGCCGGCTGCGACGAGGAGCGCGGGGCGGGGTCAAAGGCGCCCACGGACCGTTCGGCCGCCGGTATCGGCAGGTTCGGATATTCACTGGTGCGGAATAGGGTCATGATCGACTGGCCACCTCGGCTGCGTAGGCGGTCCTGACAGCCCCGGCCGACCAG
>NZ_BMND01000006.1 GCF_014646275.1 Streptomyces kronopolitis | reverse complement strand
GCGGGGGCGCGGTGCCCGCGGGGGCGCCGTACGGGGGCGGCGGCGCGGGGGCGGGCGGGAGCACGGTGCCGTGTGCGGGTGTCGCCACCGGCCGCTGGACGGGCGGTGCGGGCGCCCACGGCCCGGGGCCGCCGTAGGGAGGGGTGCCGTAGGGGTCCTCGGCGTGCAGCGGCCGCTGCCGGGGCGGCGCGGCGGGCGGGCCGCCGGCCGTCACCCCGGCGAGGGGCGAGGCCTCGGCGGTCTCCGGGGTGGCCTCGGGGGTCGTCGTGGCGGGCGCGGCGGTCGTCGGGGCCGCCTCGGTGGTCGCCGGGGCGGGCGCGGTGGTCTTGGTGGTGCCGTCCGCTGCCGTCTCCCGCGTGCTGTCGGGCACCTTGCCGAGCGTCACGGTCGACGGTTCCGGGCGCGTGCCGCCGGTGCCGTCCTCCGGGGCCCGGGGGGCGTTCGGGGCCGAGGCGTCCGGGGCGGTTGCGTCCGGGGCCGTGGTGACGGAGGGCGTGGTGACGGGGGCCGTGGACGGGGACGCCGCGCCGTCCGGGGTCCGGGCCAACTCGGTGGTCTCCTCGGCCCTTTCGGCCGGAATCGCACCCTCGGACGGGCCGGGCACGGGGCGCTGCGCCGCGCCGTCGCGCGGCTCCGGGGGGCGCATGAGCCAGTCCTCGGCCGGCTGCGCCCCGGACGGGCCGGGGGCCCCGGCCCCGGCGGCGGGCTCCGTACGCGCGGTGCCTCCCGGGCGGCTCCACCACTTCAGCTTCGGCCCGGCGGCCTTACCGTCGTCCATGCTCTCCCCAGACTTCGCCCGCGGTCCTGCGCGGGCCACCACCACCTCGCGGCATGCGCCCGCTCAGGGGTGCGCCGCCCAGAGGGATTCAACCAGTTCCGCGCGGGGCCGCGCAGGGGACGGTCAGTGCCGGGCGGGGGTTGAGCCATGTGCGGACGGGCCGGCCGGGGCGGCGGGGCCGATCAGCGGGCGCATGGGCTCCAGCGGGGGGAGCGGCGGCGGATTCTTGCGCGCGGGAGGGCCGCCGGTGGCCGCCGTCAGGGGCGGGAGGCCGTACGCGACGGCCGGACCGTTCGGGGCGGTCTGCGGCGACAGCCCGAAGCGCCCGGCCGGGGCGGCCGCGGGCGGGGTGTACGACGGCGAGGGGGACGCCGCACCGGGGCCGTAGAGGGTCATGGCGCTGGGGGCCGGGGCCAGGCTCGGGCCGCCGGACGGCTGCCGTACGCCCGTGCCGGAACGGCCGGCGGGGAACTGGTCGCCGCGCAGCAGCACATCGCTGTCGGCCGCGGGGCTGACGCTGAGCGGGGTGACGGTCGTGCCGTTGCCGTCGGTGCGTGCGCCGGGCAGGTCGGCGGCCGCCTCCAGCGGGAGGGCACCGCCGAGCGCGATCGCCGCGAGGGAGACCGCACCGGCCGCCGCGAAGGCGAACCGGCGCCGCTGGCCGGGCCGTTCGGCCTCGTGGACGCGGAAGCCGCGGGAGCGGGGCTGGGGGGCGATGCCGGCCAGGGCGTGGCCGGAGTGGTTCCGGGAGGCGACGTAGGAGAACGCGCCGCTGTCGCGGGCGAACTCGCCGCGGCCGAAGCTGCCGCCGTCGAGCCGGCTGCCGGGGCCGCCCGGGTCGCCGCCGGGCAGCTGCTGCAACCGCGCCAGCAGCCCCTCGGACGGGCCGGGGGGCGCGGTCTGCGCGAAGACGCTCTTGAGCCGACGCTGGGCGTCGGCCTCCGCCTTGCACTTGCCGCAGGTCGCCAGATGCGCGAGCACCCGCTCGCGCGCGTCATGCTTCAACTCGCCGTCGACCAGGGCCGCGAGGCGGTCGCCGAGATGCTGCTCGGCGGGGGACGGACCGCCGCTGCCGCTCACGCGATCCCGACCTCCCCCGTGGGGACCACGGCCAGCGAGCGCCGCTGCTCACGCTCTTCGGCGCGGGTGGCCGGGGCCCGGTGCTTGAGGGACTTGCGCAGATGGGAGCGGCCGCGGTGGATCCGGCTGCGGACCGTGCCGAGCTTGACGCCGAGCGTCGCGGCGATCTCCTCGTACGACAGCCCCTCGATGTCGCACAGCACCACGGCGGCGCGGAACTCGGGCGCGAGGGTGTCCAGCGCCTGCTGCACATCGGCGTCGAAGTGGGTGTCGTTGAAGTGCTGCTGCGGGGAGGGCTCCCGGCTGGGGAGCCGCTCGGCGGCGTCGTCACCGAGCGCGTCGAAGCGGATGCGCTGGCGGCGCCGGACCATGTCCAGGAAGAGGTTGGTGGTGATGCGGTGCAGCCAGCCCTCGAACGTGCCGGGGGTGTACGTCGACAGCGAGCGGAAGACGCGGACGAACACCTCCTGGGTGAGGTCCTCGGCGTCGTGCTGATTGCCGGTGAGGCGGTAGGCGAGGCGGTAGACCCGTGCACTGTGGGTGCTGACGATCTCCTCCCAGCTGGGCGGAGTCCACGCCTGGGCATCCGCGTCTGCGGCGAAGGTCGCGGTCGTTGCGGAGTCGGCGTTGGGGGTCCCCCCACTCGAGCGGAGTCGAGAGTGGGGGAGGAAACGGTCAGCGGTGTCGGTCACGGATTTCGGCTCGGCGAACGACCTTTTCAAGCGCCTCAGCACTCGACGGTCCCCCGTCGCAGCCGCACCTCCCCTGGTGGCTCTGGTGGTGTCCAGTAGAGCCCCTACCATATCCACCTCGCCCGTTAGCTCCGGATAAGCAGTTTTGACCTGCATTTGGTCCTGCTTCTGGCCTTGCCCCGTGTCTCGCGCGGTCTTCACCGGTGCGTCCCCCCGTCCTGCATCCACCCCTCTTCAACGCCCGGTCCCATCTGCGAGTTCCCGCATCCAGCGGATACAGTCACGGTTGCGTCAACTACGGGGACAGGAGAGGGCCATTACCGGCAACCGGCAGACGATCTTGGCATTCGCCGAGGCGTACGGCGCCGGGACCATCGACGAGGCCGCCGAGGCCGCCCTGACCTGGGCACGTGACCGTGCGCAGGAGGCCGGCATCCGTACGGTGACCAGCGGCACCGGCGCGGCCCTGCGCCTGCTCGCCGCCGCCGCGGACGCCAAGGCCGTCGCCGAGATCGGCACCGGCACGGGCGTGTCGGGCATCCATCTGCTGCACGGCATGCGCCCCGACGGGGTGCTGACCACCGTGGACCACGAGCCCGAGCGGCAGGCCTGCGCCAAGCAGGCGTTCCGCGCCGCGGGCTTCGCCGGCAACCGCGCCCGCTTCATCCCCGGCCGCGCCCTGGACGTCCTGCCCCGCCTCGCGGACGGCGGCTACGACCTCGTCTTCTGCGACGGCGACCTGCTGGAGTGCCTGGAGTACCTCGCTGAATCGTTGCGTCTGCTGCGCCCCGGCGGCCTGGTCTGCTTCGAGGGCGTCTTCGCCGACGGCCGTACGGTCGACTCGGCGGTGCAGCCCGCCGAGGTGCTGCGGCTGCGGGAGCTGCTGCGGGCCGTCCGGGAGAGCGCGGCGCTGGTGCCGGCGCTGCTGCCGGTGGGCGACGGACTGCTCTGCGCGGTCAAACGCGGCTGACGCCGTCACCCGCGCGGGCGGCGAAAAAGTCCCGGGACGCGAAACGGCCCGGGACACGGAAGGTGCCCGGGACGCGAAACGGCCCCGGCATGCGGCGCGCATGTCATGCGCGCCGCATGCCGGGGCCGGGGTATCGGCTGGGGATACCGGGGTCAGCCCCGGGAAACCGCCGGTTGCGCCGCCCTTGTCAGACGGTGACCTTGTCCAGGGCCTCACCCAGGGCCTTGGCTTCGTCGGGGGTCAGCTCGACGACGAGCCGCCCGCCGCCTTCGAGCGGAACGCGCATGACGATGCCCCGCCCCTCCTTGGTCACCTCGAGCGGGCCGTCGCCCGTCCGCGGCTTCATGGCCGCCATGCTCGTTCCCCTTCCTGAAACCAGCTCATCTCAGCCGACGGCCCGGATAGGCGCGTGTCACCGGCATCGAACACATTGCTTCCAGGCCATTATCCCGCATCGAACGACCCGATGACCAACATCGGACAGCATCCCTTCGGCAACGCACTCCGCAAACCCCCTCAATTCGGTGAGGGGGCTGGGATACTTCGCCGATCGCCGTCCCCCGGCGCGCCCGCATTCTTTGATGTACGTCACATGCCGGGGCCCGATGATCTCCGGCATCCTGAGCGCTGACTGCCGCTGCCGCGCAGTCCGAGCCGCGACGGAGGGGACTCCCACTATGGCCGACACCGTGCTCTATGACGTGACCGACGGGCTGGCGACGATCACGCTCAACCGCCCCGACGCGATGAACGCGCTGAACATCGAGGCGAAGGTCCTGCTGCGGGACACCCTGAAGGAGGCCGCCACCGATCCGGCCGTCCGGGCCGTTCTGCTGACCGCCACCGGGCGCGCCTTCTGCGTCGGGCAGGACCTCAAGGAGCACATCGGCCTGCTGGCCGAGGACCGGGCCACCGGCTCCGGCGCCACCATGAACACCGTGCGTGAGCACTACAACCCCATCGTGACGGCGCTGGCCTCGATGCCCAAGCCGGTGGTCGCGGGCGTGAACGGGGTCGCGGCGGGTGCCGGTGCGGGCTTCGCGATGGCCGCCGACTACCGCGTCGTCGCCGACTCGGCGTCGTTCAACACCTCCTTCGCGGGCGTCGCGCTGACCGCCGACTCCGGGATGTCCTGGACGCTGCCCCGGCTGATCGGCCAGGGCCGGGCCGCCGACCTGCTGCTCTTCCCCCGCAACATCAGCGCCCAGGAGGCCTACGACCTGGGCATCGCGAACCGGGTGGTGCCGGCCGCGGAACTGGCCGAGCAGGCCGCGGCCGTCGCCCGGCGGCTGGCCCAGGGCCCGACCGCGGCCTATGCGGCGCTGAAGGAGTCGCTGGCCTACGGGGCGGGGCACTCGCTCACCGAGACCCTCGCCAAGGAGGACGAGCTGCAGGGCCGGGCCGGGGCGTCGGAGGACCACCGGATCGCGGTCGAGGCCTTCGTCAACAAGGAGAAGCCGGTCTTCCTGGGGCGCTGACCCCGGCCGCGCCGCGGCTCCCGGACGGTCCCCCGCCGGCCGGCCCCGGCTCCCCCTGCCCGGCCCGGTGCCGCCCGCCGGGCCCGGGTCAGCGGGCCGCCGTCTCCACTGCCCGGCGGACATGGCAGTCCGCCAGATGGTCGTTGACCAGGCCGCACGCCTGCATCATCGCGTACGCGGTGGTGGGGCCGACGAAGCGGAAGCCGCGCTTCTTGAGGTCCTTGGCGAGCGCCGTCGACTCCGGGGTCACCGGCGGCACCTCGTCGACGGTGCGCGGCACCGGCCGGGCGGCCCGGTCGGGGGCGTAGGACCAGATCAGGCCGTCGAGTTCACCGGGGGCCAGCGCGGCGGCGACCTCGGCGTTGGCGAGCGTCGCGGCGATCTTGGCGCGATTGCGGATGATGCCGGGGTCGGCGAGCAGCCGCTCGGCGTCGGCGTCCGTGAACCGCGCGACCTCCGGGATGCGGAAGCCGGCGAACGCGGCACGGAAGCCGGTGCGGCGGCGCAGGATCGTCAGCCAGGAGAGCCCGGACTGGAACGCCTCCAGGGTCATCCGCTCGAAGAGGGCGTCGTCGCCGTGGACCGGGCGGCCCCACTCGGTGTCGTGATACGCGCGGTAGTCGGCCATCTGCGGCGACTCCATGCCCCACGGGCAGCGCGGCACGCCGTCCGGTTCGCGCACCACGCCGCTCATGTCCGCTCCTCGCCGTCCGCGGCCGCGGGGGCGCCGGGCCCGTCCGCGGACTTCCCGCCGCCGGTGTCCTCCGACGGCGCCTCTTCCGGTCCCAGGACGGGCGGGCCGTCCTGTATCAGCCCCGGGCCGCCCATCGCGGAGGCGTGCGCCCCCGCGAGCGCCGCCTCCAGCTCGGCGATCCGGGCGTCGCGCTCGGCCAGCTCGGCGCCCAGGCGGTCCAGGGCGTCGTCGACGTCGTTCATGACGTAGCCACGCACGGTCACCGGGAAGCGGACGGCCTCCACATCGGCGCGGCCCAGCGGGCGGTCCTGCGGCAGCGGGTCGTGCAGCCGGTCCGGCTCGGCGTCCCGCAGCCCGCCGCCGTCACCCCCGCCGACGACCACGAGCGTGACCGCGCCCACCACCACGACCATCGCGATCAGCAAGAACCAGAACACGACCAACTCCCCGGACTATGTGCCTGCACTGATCGTGCCATGCGGGTGTGACAGTTAGGGTCGCCCCCGGACCACGGAGAGGGAGTCAGGGAATGCTGCGGCTGGGGAATCGCGAGTTCGGTGCGTACGAGCCGGTGATCATGGCCATCGTCAACCGGACGCCGGACTCGTTCTACGACCAGGGCGCCACGTTCCGTGACGAGCCCGCGCTGGCCCGCGTGGAGCAGGCGGTGGCCGACGGCGCCGCGATCATCGACATCGGCGGGGTCAAGGCCGGTCCCGGCGAGGAGGTCACCGCCGAGGAGGAGGCCCGCCGCACGGTCGGGTTCGTGGCCGAGGTGCGCCGGCGCTTCCCGGACGTGGTGATCAGCGTCGACACCTGGCGGCACGAGGTCGGCGAGGCGGTCTGCGAGGCCGGCGCGGATCTGCTCAACGACGCCTGGGGCGGCGTCGATCCGAAGCTCGCGGAGGTGGCGGCGCGGCACGGCGCGGGCCTGGTGTGCACGCACGCGGGCGGTGCCGAGCCGCGTACCCGCCCGCACCGCGTCACCTATGAGGACGTGATGGCGGACATCCTCCGGGTGACGTGCCAACTGGCCGAGCGCGCCGTCGCGTTGGGCGTCCGGCCGGACGCGGTCATGATCGACCCGGGGCACGACTTCGGCAAGAACACCCGGCACAGCCTGGAGGCGACCCGCCGGCTGGGCGAGATGGCGGAGACCGGCTGGCCGGTGCTGGTGTCGCTGTCCAACAAGGACTTCGTCGGCGAGACCCTTGACCGGCCGGTCAAGGAGCGGGTGCTCGGCACCCTGGCGACCACCGCCGTCTCGGCCTGGCTGGGCGCGCGGGTCTACCGCGTCCACGAGGTCGCCGAGACCCGGCAGGTGCTGGACATGGTGGCCTCGATCGCCGGCCACCGGCCCCCGGCGGTCGCCCGCCGGGGCCTGGCCTGACCGGGCGGGCCCGCGGCCCCCACCGGCCGGGGCCGTCCGACACCCCCTAGATCCCGACCTCCTTGGTCACCAGCGAGACCGTCTCGTCCACGTCGTCGCTGAGGTGGAACAGCTCCAGGTCGTGCATCGACGCCTTGCCCTGGGCGATGAGGGTGTCGCGCAGCCAGTCGACCAGCCCGCCCCAGTAGGCCGTGCCGAACAGCACGATCGGGAAGCGGGTGACCTTGCGGGTCTGGACGAGGGTGAGCGCCTCGAAGAGCTCGTCGAGGGTGCCCAGCCCGCCGGGGAGCACCACGAACCCGCGGGCGTACTTCACAAAACAGGTCTTGCGGACGAAGAAGTACCGGAAGTCGACGCCGAGGTTCACATAGTCGTTCATGCCCTGCTCGAAGGGCAGCTCGATGCCCAGCCCGACGGAGGTGCCACCGGCCTCGTTGGCACCCTTGTTGGCGGCCTCCATGGCGCCCGGGCCACCGCCGGTGATCACCGCGAACCCGGCGTCCACCAGGGCCCGCCCGAGCCGCACCCCGGCGTCGTACTCCTTGGAGTCCCGCGGGGTGCGGGCCGAGCCGAAGACGCTGACGGCCGGGCCCAGCTCGGCCAGCGCGCCGAAGCCCTCGACGAACTCCGACTGGATGCGCATCACGCGCCAGGGGTCGGTGTGCACCCACTCCGAGGGGCCCTCGGAGTCCAGCAGCCGCTGGTCGGTGGTGCCGGACTGCACCTGCTCCTGGCGGCGCAGTACGGGACCCAGCCGCTGCTCCTCGGGGACCGGTGCTCCCTCGGGACTGGCCATGTCGTGCTCCCTCCGCTGGCAGTACGTGTGCCGTTTCAGCCTAGATCCGCCGAGGTGAAGAGCAGGGGAATTCGGGGCGGAGGGGAACGGTCGGCGGCCCGGCCCGCCGAGGTCAGTCGGTCAGCCAGGCGCGCAGCCGCTCCTCGCAGTGCCCGATGTGCTCGGTGGCGACCCGCTCGTCCCTCTTGTGCGCGAGCAGCGGGTTGCCGGGGCCGTAGTTGACGGCCGGGACGCCCAGCGCGCTGAAACGGGAGACGTCGGTCCAGCCGAACTTGGGCCGGGCGCTGCCGCCGACGGCCGTCATGAACGCCTTGGCCGCCGGGTGGGACAGCCCGGGCAGCGCGCCCGGGGAGTGGTCGTCGATGACGAACTCGTCCACGGGGCAGTCCGCGAAGACCTCCCGCACATGGGCCACCGCCTCCTCGGGCGTGCGGTCCGGGGCGTAGCGGAAGTTCACGGTGACCGTGCAGGCGTCGGGGATGACGTTGTTGGCGACGCCGCCCTCGACGCGGACGGCGTTGAGGCCCTCGCGGTATTCGAGGCCGTCGATGACCGGGTGGCGCGGCTCGTACGCGGCGAGCTTCGCCAGGATCGGGGCGGCGGCGTGGATCGCGTTGGCGCCCATCCAGCCGCGGGCGGAGTGGGCGCGCTCACCGGTGGTGCGCAGCAGGACGCGCAGGGTGCCCTGGCAGCCGCCCTCCACCTCGCCGTCGGAGGGCTCCAGGAGGACGGCGAAATCACCGGCGAGCCAGTCGGGGTGCGCCTCGGAGACATGGCCGAGGCCGTTGAGGTGGGCCGCGACCTCTTCGTTGTCGTAGAAGACGAAGGTCAGGTCGCGGTTGGGGGCGGGGACCGTGGCGGCCACCCGCAGCTGGACGGCGACGCCGGACTTCATGTCGCTGGTCCCGCAGCCCCACAGGAAGCCGTCCTCGTCGAGCCGGGAGGGCACGTTGTCGGCGATGGGCACGGTGTCGAGGTGTCCGGCGAGCACCACCCGCTCGTCGCGGCCGAGGTGGGTGCGGGCCACGACGTTGTTGCCGAACCGGTCGACGGTCAGGTGCGGCAGCGCGCGCAGGGCGTGCTCGACGGCGTCGGCCAGGTCCTTCTCGTTGCCGCTCTCGGAGGGGAAATCGACCAGCCGCGCGGTGAGCTGGGCGGCGTCGAGCGACAGGTCGAGGGAGGGATGCTGTCCGGTGTGCTCCATGGATCCGACCCTATCCGGAGCACTCCAGTACGGTGGGCCCGTGTCCGCCCAGCCCTCGTCCTCGCCGTTCCGTGCCCGCAGGTGGCGCACCGCCGCAGCCGTCGCCGTGCTCCTGGGGCTGGTCGGCTATCTCGTGGTGCAGTACGTCACCGGCGGCCCGGGGGCGCCGCACTGCACGGTGCGCGCCGAGGACGGCTCCGACGACTACGAGCTGTCGCCGGAGCAGGCCGCCAACGCGGCGACGATCTCGGCCGTGGCGTCCTCGCGCGGGCTGCCGGAGCGGGCGGTGACCATCGCGCTGGCGACCGCGATGCAGGAGTCGGGGCTGCGCAACATCGAATTCGGCGACCGGGACTCGGTCGGGCTCTTCCAGCAGCGGCCCTCGCAGGACTGGGGCACCGTGCAGCAGATCATGGACCCGGTGTACGCGGCCGGGGAGTTCTACCGGCATCTGGAGAAGGTGCCCGGGTATTCCCGGCTGCCGCTGACCGTCGCCGCCCAGAAGGTGCAGCACAGCGGCTTTCCGCAGGCCTACGCCAAGCACGAGGCGAATGCCGCGCGGCTGACCGGGGCGCTCACGGGCCGCTATCAGGACGCCATGACCTGCACCGAGAGCGGGCCGGTGAACGCGCAGGCGGGCGGCGCCGCCCAGGTGCGGGAGAAGCTGGTGCGGGAGTTCGGCCGCCAGGTGCTCCCGGGGGCGGCCGCCGGCGCGGGCGACGCGGCCGGCCAGGGGCGCGGGGTGACGATACCGGTGCGGCAGTCCGGGCCGGCGGCGGGCGAGGCCCCGCGGCGCGGCTGGGAGCTGGCGACCTGGGCCGTGGCGCACTCCGCGGAGCTGCGCATCGAACAGATCTCTTACGCCGGCCGGACGTGGCGCGCGGCCGATTCCGGGAAGGGCTGGCAGGCGAAGCCGGCGGCCTCCCCGGCGGCGGCACACGACGTTCGTATCATCACCGCGCAATAGTTTGCCCGGTCCCCCGAAAGGGGCACCCACGCCAATTCCCTTCGTGCGCGCGGAAGTTGGCGATGCGGCTTTCTCGCGTTCCGCCAATTGCCTTACGCACAAAGGGCCGTGACGTTTCCGCGCGGCCTTTGCCCGTGCACATATTGCCCGCCTTTATCCAGGCCCGATTATGTGACGCGTTACCAACTCTTTACCGGAGTTCACCGCAACCTTCGGGGTTCTGAAGCGGTAGTCAGTGCGTCCGCCCGGCGGACACGGCACATCTGTCAGAAGTCCGAGTCCCTCTCCGTAAAAGGAGCACCATGTCCCTCCCCGTTACGCGTCGGATCGCCCGAGCCGCCCTGCTCGTTGCAGCGGGTGCCGCTCCCGTGGTCGCTGCGGCCGGTTCCGCGAGCGCCGTGGAACTGCCCGCCAAGACGCCCGACCTGGGCGGGCTGACGGCGCCCCTGGAGTCCAAGAACACCAGCGCCACCCTCGACCGCACCGCGCACCACGGCGTCGGCCTGGTCAACGAGGCCGGCAGCAAGGCGGCCACCAAGCTCGCCCCGGCGCTCGTCGAGACCGCCGCTCCGGCCGTGAAGAAGGCCATGCCGCTCACCCAGGGCGCAGCCGACAAGGCCGAGTCCCTGGTCCGTCCGATCGCCGCGCACGGCGTCTCCACCAGCTCGCTGCCGCTCGACGCGGCCAAGGGCCTGGTCGGCTCGTCCCACGGCCTGCTCGGCCCCGCCCAGGGCCTGCTCGGCGGTCTGCCGCTCGGCGGCCGCTGACCGCCGCCGCCCGCAGGACGCGCAGGGGCCCGGGGAGTTGACGCTCCCCGGGCCCCTGCGCGTGGTCATGCGCGCCGGCGGCTCACGGCGCCAGGCGGCGCACCGCGGCGTCCACCCGCTCGTCGGTGGCGGTGAAGGCGATCCGTACGAAGCGCTCCCCCGCGGTGCCGTAGAAGTCGCCGGGGGCGACGAGGATGCCGCGGTCGGCGAGGGCCGCGACGGTGTCCCAGCAGGGCTCGTCGCGGGTGGCCCACAGGTAGAGCGAGGCCTCGCTGTGCTCGATGCGGAAGCCCGCGGCCTCGAAGGCGGCGCGCAGCGCGGCCCGGCGGCGGGCGTAGCGGGCGCGTTGCTCGTCGACGTGGGCGGTGTCGCCCAGCGCGGCGACGGTGGCGGCCTGGACCGGGGCCGCGATCATCATGCCGCCGTGCTTGCGGATCTGGAGCAGATCGCCGAGGACCGCGGGGTCGCCGACGAGGAAGGCGGAGCGGTAGCCGGCGAGGTTGGAGCGCTTGGACAGCGAGTGCACCGCGACCAGGCCGTCGGTGGAGCCGCCGCTGACGTCCGGGTGCAGCACGGAGACCGGGTCGGCCTCCCAGCCCAGTTCGAGGTAGCACTCGTCGCTGACGACCAGGACGCCGTGCTCGCGCGCCCAGGCGACGATGCGGCGCAGCTCGTCGGCGCCGAGCACCCGGCCGGTGGGGTTGGACGGCGAGTTCAGCCAGAGCAGCTTCAGCCCGCCGGGGTCGAGGGCGCAGGGGTCGTCGTAGACCACCGGTTCGGCGCCGGCCAGGCGGGCGCCGACCTCGTACGTCGGGTAGGCCAGGCGGGGGTAGCCGACCTTGTCGCCGGGGCCCAGGCCCAACTGGGTGGGCAGCCAGGCCACCAGCTCCTTGGAGCCGACGACGGGCAGCACCTGGGTGTGGTCCAGCCCCTGGGCGCCCAGGCGGTCCGCGGCCCAGCCGGTGAGCGCGTCGCGCAGCGCGGGGGTGCCCCACACCGTGGGATAGCCCGGGCTGTCGGCCGCCGCGGTCAGCGCCCGCTGCACCACGCCGGGGACCGGGTCGACCGGGGTGCCGACGGAGAGGTCGACGATGCCGTCGGCGTGCGCGGCGGCGGTGGCCTTGTACGGCTCCAGCCGGTCCCAGGGGAAGGCCGGAAGCCGGTCGCGGAGCGACGCCCGGGACGGGTGGGAGACGGGCTGGGGAGAAGAGGCTGCGCCCACGGTGCTCTCTTTCTGGTGGTGCTCGGACCCCGGCGGACATGCCTCGGTCCCGTACGGAACGGGCCGTACGGGACCGGGCGGCGCCGTGCGACCGCTGACGAACCGGGAAGCAAGAGGGAGCGGGCGGCTCCCCCCTGACCCCGGGTCGTTACTGGTTCTGCGGCGGCAGGGCCGCGATGAAGGGGTGGTCGCGCTCGATCAGGCCGAGCTTGCTGGCGCCACCGGGCGAGCCGAGCTCGTCGAAGAACTCCACATTCGCCTTGTAGTAGTCCTTCCACTCCTCGGGAGTGTCGTCCTCGTAGAAGATCGCCTCGACCGGGCACACCGGCTCACAGGCGCCGCAGTCGACGCATTCGTCCGGGTGGATGTACAAGGACCGGGAGCCCTCGTAGATGCAGTCGACCGGGCACTCCTCGATGCACGCCTTGTCCTTGACGTCGACACAAGGCTGCGCGATGACGTAGGTCACGCTGTCGTTCCTCCTCGGTAGGGCCGGCGGACCGATTGGCAGTACCGCCGCTGGGCGCGCGGGAGCGCGGCGTCGTCGATGCCCGCCATCTAGTATCTCCGTTCCCGGGCGCGAGACGAACAAGAGGGGCGGTTTGAGCGATGGAATTCCTGGCCGGTGGCCGCGGGGAGGTGCGCATCACCCCCGCTGACGTGGGCAAAAGGGTATCCGTCCGGCGTCTGACCGGGGACGGGGAGGGGTCGGAGAGATTCACCGACGCGGTCGGGGTGCTCACATCCTGGAACGAAGGTGTGCTGAGCATCACACGGCGCAGCGGCGAGTGCGCCCGGATCGCGGAGTCCTCCCTGGTGGCGGCCAAGGTCGTGCCCGCCGCCCCGGCCCGCCGCCGGGCGCCGGCGGCCACCGTCCGGGAACTCCAGGAGGTCGCGGCCCGCGGCTGGCCCGCCGTCGAGACCGCACGTCTCGGGGAGTGGACGCTGCGTGCCGCGGGGGGCTTCACCCGCCGGGCCAACTCCGTGCTGCCGCTCGGCGACCCCGGCGTGCCGCTGGAGGCGGCGCTGGAGCGGATCACCCGCTGGTACGGCGCCCGCGGGCTGCCGCCGGCGGTCGCGGTCGCCACCGGGAGCGCGGAGGCCGACGCGGAGCTGACCGCGCGGCTCGCGGAGCGCGGCTGGGCCGACGAGCGGCACACCAGGATCCGGATCGCGCCGCTGGCCCCGCTCGCCGACACTCCCCCGGATCCCGCCGGGGGCACCGTCGCGCTGGCCCGGGAGCCGGACGCGGACTGGCTGGCCCTGTACAACCGGACCGGCGAGGGCCCCGGCGGCCCGGTGGCCGAGGACGTCCTGAAGGTGCTGACCGGCGGCCCCTCGGTGTGGTGCGCGACGGCGCGCGGCGCGGACGGCCGGGCCACGGCGATCGGGCGGCTGGCCGTCGACGGGCGCTGGGCGGGCTTCTCCGCGGTCGAGGTGGCCCCGGACGCCCGGCGGCAGGGGCTGGCCACCCGGGTCATGGCGGCGCTCGCCGCACGGGCCCTGGCCGAGGGCGCCTCGGCCGCGTACCTCCAGGTCGAGGCGGACAACACCGGCGCCCTCGGGTTCTACGACCGGCTCGGCTTCACCGACCACCACGGCTACCACTACCGGCGGGCGCTGCCGGACGCCGCGCGCTGAAGGGCGGCCCTCCCGTGCCCCAGGAACCCGAGCCCGGCCCGGACGGCGCCCGCGCGGCGCGCCGGCGGCAGTTCGCCGAGGCCGCCCGCGCCGAGCGGCCCGACCTGGCACTGCTGTGCCTGCTGATCGCCGCCGAGGCCGATCCCGCGCTGGACGAGGCGGGCCTCGACGAGGCCCAGATCGAGCTGGACCGACTGGCCGGGCTGCTCCCGTACGCGCCCGCCGGCGGCCCGGAGGCCTGGGCCCGCAACCTCGCCGCGCTGCTCGGCGCCCGGAACGGCTTCGGCGGCTCGCCCGCCGACTACCGGCGGCTGGAGTCCTCGCTGCTGCACGAGGTGCTGCGGCGGCGCCGCGGGCTGCCGATCCTGCTGTCGGTGGTGTGGATGGAGGTCGCCCGGCGGGCCGGCGCGCCCGTGTACGGGGTGGCGCTGCCCGGCCACTTCGTCGTCGGCTTCGGCGATCCCCTGGGCGCGCATGTGCTGGCCGATCCGTTCGGGGGCGGCCGGCCGCTGTCCGAGGAGGACACCGCGCTGCTGGTCGCGGGCGCGACCGGGGAGCCGCTGAGCCGGCGGATGACGGCGCCCGCCGGCCCCCTGGAGATCGTGCTGCGGGTGCTCAACAACATCCGGGCGTGGGCCCAGGCCCGGCCCGAGCACAGCGCGGTGCAGCTGTGGGCGCTGGAGCTGTCGCTGCTGCTGCCGAGCCATCCGGCGCGACTGCGCCACGAGCGGGCGCAACTGCTCGTCGAGCGCGGGGAGTTCCTGGCGGGCGCGGCCGAGCTGGAGGAGTACGCGCGGGTCGTGGAGCCCGTCGAGCCCGCCGGGGCGAAGCGGATCCGGCGTCAGGCCGCGGCGGCGCGCGCCATGCTCAACTGAGCGGCGGTGGGGGTGCGGCGGACGACCAGGACCGTGGCGTCGTCCTTGAGGTCGCCGTGGGTGAAGGACTCCAGGTCGGCGCGGAGCGTACGGGCCAGTTCGGCCGGCTCCAGGTGCGTCCACCCGGCCAGCCGCTCCTCCAGCGGGTAGAACTCGCCGTCCTCGCCGCGCGCCTCGGTCACCCCGTCCGTGCACAGCACGAGCCAGTCGTCGGGGTCGGGGTGGATCCGCACGGCGTGGCGCGGCTCGTTCCCGAGCGTGCCCAGGCCGAGCGGCAGGCCCCCTTCGCCGTCCCGGCGCTCGTGGACCTCGCCGTGGCGCACCAGGTAGTACGGGATGTGGCCGCAGGACAGCACCCGGCCCTGGGTCCGGCCGGGCATGCTGCGCACCTCCATCAGCAGCGCGGTGACGAAGCGCTCGTCGGTGCCCTGCTCGGCCGAGCGGGCGTTGTAGCGGGCCAGCGCCTGCTCCATCCGCCCGGCCACCGACTCCAGCGAGTCCAGGTACTGCGCGGCCTCGCGGAACGACGCCAGCACCTCGATGCCCGCGCCGATCGCCGGCATGCCCTTGCCCTGGACGTCGCCGATCATCAGCCGCAGCCCGTGCGGGGTGTCGATGGCCTCGTAGATGTCGCCGCCGACCCGGGCCCCCTCCTGGGCGGAGACGTAGAAGCCGTACGCCTCGACCGGGCCCGCGCTGAGCGGCAGCTCGCGCAGCACCGCCCGCTGGACGGTGTCGGCCACCAGGGACGTCCGGGCGTGCAGCGCCTCCCGCTGGAGCCGGGTGCGGCACAGCACCAGGGAGAACAGGGCGACCAGGAAGGAGCCGAAGACGCCGACCACGCGGGTGGCCGGTATCCAGTCGGGCACGGTGAAGATGTCGACGAACGTCAGGCACACCACGAAGACGGTGGCCACCAGCAGCGTCCGGCGGAACGAGCAGCGCAGCGCGGCGTACAGCGGGACGATGCCCACGAAGGCCGAGATGTGCAGCTCCGGGCCGGTCGTCGCATCCAGGGCAGTGACGACGACGATCACAAAGATCAGGAACACGGGGGTCCAGCGGCTGCTGTCCGTGCCTCGGTCGGCTGGCATAACACTTCAAGCCTGCGATATGCCGCCCGCTCGCGCACCGGGACACCGGGCCGCGAGGCGGGCGTCCGGACGGACACGACCTAGAGCCAGCCCTTGTCGCGGGCCGTGCGGACGGCCTCGGCGCGGTTGCGGGCGCCGGTCTTCTGGATGGCGAGGGACAGGTAGTTGCGGACCGTGCCCTGGGAGAGGTGGAGCGCGTCGGCGATCTCGGCGTTGGTGACGCCGTCGGCGGCGGCCCCCAGGACCTCGCGCTCCCGCGCGGTCAGCGGGCTGGCCCCGTCGGCGAGCGCGGCCGCCGCCAGCACCGGGTCGATGACCCGCTCGCCGCGCAGCACCCGCCGTACCGCCTCGGCGAGCCGGGCCGCCGGGGCGTCCTTGACGAGGAAGGCGTCGGCGCCGGACTCCATGGCGCGGCGCAGATAGCCGGGGCGGCCGAAGGTCGTCAGGATGACGATCTTGACGCCGGGGCAGGCGGTGCGCAGCGCGGCCGCGGCATCCAGTCCGCTGAGGCCGGGCATCTCGATGTCCAGGAGGGCGACGTCCACGTCGTGCTCCCGTGCGGCCGGGACCACCTCGTCCCCGCGGGCCGCCTGGGCGACGACGTCGAGATCGTCCTCCAGGGAGAGCAGCGCGGCCAGCGCCTCGCGGACCATCGACTGGTCCTCCGCCAGCAGCAGTCGGATCATGCGGGCCACCTTAAGCCGTACGGGTGGAGGGGTGCGGCGGCGGCTACGCGCGGGGAGACGGCGCGACCGGGCCCGGCACCGGGCCGTCGGCGGCGGTCGCGGGTTCGGCGGCGCTCTCGGGGGCCGGGGCCGGGACGCCGGGGTGGGCGGCGGTGCCCAGCGGGACGCAGGCGCGCAGCGCGAAGCCGCGCCCGCGCGGGGCGGGGCCGGTCTCCAGGCGGCCGCCGGCCAGCCCGATGCGTTCGCGCAGACCGGCGAGGCCGTTGCCGTCGTGCTGGGCGCGGGGCGGGCCCTGGCCGTCGTCGAGCACCGTCAGGCACAGGTAGCGGCGCTCGTCGGCCTCCCACTCCTCGGAGAGCAGCAGCTCGCAGCGGCGGGCCCCGCTGTGCCGCAGGACGTTGGTGGCGGCCTCGCGCAGCGCCCAGGCCAGCGCGCCCTCCTCGTCGGCGGCGAGGCCGCGGTACTCGGCCTCCAGCGCCGGGTCGGCGGTCAGCTCGATCCCCGCGGTGCGCAGGGCGGTCCGGGCGGCGGCCAGCTCGACGGCGAGCCGGGGTTTGCGGTAGCCGGTGACCGCCTCGCGCACATCGACCAGCGCCTGCCGGCTGACCTGCTCGATGTCGGCGACCTGCCGGGCGGCGTCCTCGGGCCGGGCGGGCAGCATCCGGCCGGCCAGTTCGCTCTTGAGCGTGATCAGCGAAAGGGAGTGGCCCAGGAGGTCGTGCAGATCGCGGGCGAGCCGCAGCCGCTCGTCGTTCGCGGCCAGGCGGGCGACCTCCTGGCGGGCGAGGCGCAGCTCCGCGGTGGTGTGGATCAGGTGCTGCACGCCGACCATCATGAAGCCGCTGCCCAGCGCGGGCAGGCCGTAGGCGAAGAGGTAGTAGCCGCGCAGCTCCGGATAGCGCGCGCCGATGGCCAGCAGCAGCACGGTGATCAGCGGAATCGACCAGCGGGACTGCTGCCAGGGCAGCACCACCGCCGAGCTGACGCTGGTGAAGATGAACAGCACCAGCCACTCGCCGTTCAGCGTCCAGGACAGCACGGCCGACAGCGCCAGCATCACGCCCAGCAGGCCGTAGATCAGCGGGCGGGTGGTCCTGCGCCACATGTGCCGGAAGATCAGCAGGACGTAGCTGAGCACGAAGAGCGTGAGCCCCAGGCCGCCCCAGATCCGCTCGGCCAGCGGGGTGCCGGACTGCAGCGTCTCGCCGACCGGGCCGGCGAGGTACAGCAGCCAGATGCCGACCCAGGTCGTCTTGCCGATCGCCTGGCGGCGGGTGCGGGCGGCCTGCCCCATCATCATGGGGTTCTGGGCCCAGGGTTCGCTCTTCATCGTCCGGGTCTCATGCCTTCCGGGTGTCCTTGCGGTACAGCCAGGCCGCGCCGCCGGCGAAGACCAGCAGATAGCCCGCCAGGATGGCCATGTCCTTCAGGTGCGGGGCGCTGCCGCCCTCGACGGCGGTGCCCAGCGCCGCGTACGCGTGCGTCGGCAGCCACTCGGCGACATTCTGCGCCCACTGCGGCAGGAACGTCAGCGGCATCCACAGGCCGCCCAGGAACGCCAGGCCGAAGTAGCAGAGCATGGCGATCGGGCGCACCGCGTCGCCGGTGGCCAGATAGCCGATGGCCACGCCCAGGGCGGCGAAGACGAAGCTGCCGAGCCAGGTGCCGGCCGCGATGGCCAGCCACTGCCAGGCCTCCAGCCGTACGCCCTTGACCACCGCGGCGACCAGCAGGACCAGCAGGATCGACGGCAGGCTGACGGTCGCGGCGGCGGCCATCTTGGCGGCGACGTAGCCCCGGCCGGGCAGCGCCGTCAGCCGCAGCTGGCGCACCCAGCCGTTCTCGCGCTCCTTGGCGATGCGCTCGCTGTTGCCCAGCAGGACGGCGGTCATGGCACCGAATGCTGCCATGGACACCATGAAGTAGAGCCCCATGTTCAGCTGCATACCGGGGATCGGCCTGCTGTCCGCGCCGCCCGCGATGATCAGGTACAGCACCGGCGGGTAGATCACCGAGAAGAACATGAACTTCTTGTTGCGCAGCGCGCGGATGATCTCCAGCTTGATCAGGGTGGTCATCGGCCCGCCCCGCCTTCCTGCTCGGTGGAGCCGGTGGTGCTCGCGTCGGACGCCGTGGTGAGGGCGATGAAGGCCTGCTCCAGACCGAGGCCGGAGACTTCGAGGTTGCGGGGGTAGCAGCCGAGGCCGTAGAGGGCGTGCACGGTGGCGTCGGCGTCCCGGGACTGGATGCGGACCGTGCGGCCCGAGATCTCCAGGGACGTCAGCGACGGCAGGGCGCCGAGCGCCTCGCGGTCGACCGGCTCGTCGAGGTCGAAGGCGATCCGGCGGGCGCCGGCCCGGGCCTTGATCTCGGCGGCGGTGCCGTCGGCCAGCACCCGGCCGCGGTGCAGCACGATGACCCGGTCGGCGACCTCGTCGGCCTCCTCCAGGTAGTGGGTCGCGAAGAGGACGGTGCGGCCCTGCCGGGCCTGGCCGCGCATGGCGCCCCAGAAGGCCTGCCGGGCGGAGACGTCCATGCCGGTGGTGGGCTCGTCCAGCACGATCAGGTCGCCCGCGCCGGCGGTGGCCAGCGCGAAGCGGACCCGCTGCTCCTGGCCGCCGGAGAGCTTGTCGACCATGCGGTCGGCGATGTCGGTGATGCCGGCCGAGGCCAGGATCTCGTCGAGCGGGTAGCCGCGCGGGTGCAGGTCGCGGGCGAGCTTGACCAGCTCCCTGACCTTCACGCCCTCCATCAGGCCGCCGCTCTGGAGCATCGCGCCGACCCTGCCCTGCTCGATGGCGCGCTGCGGGGTCGTACCGAAGAGGGTCACCCCGCCGGCGTCGGGCGTGCGCAGCCCCAGGAGCAGATCGAGCGTGGAGGACTTGCCCGCGCCGTTGGGGCCGAGGAGGGCGACGGTCTCGCCCGGGTACAGCTCCAGATCGAGGTCGGCCACCGCGCGCACCGCGCCATAGCTCTTGGTGACCTGCCGGAAGCTGACCACGGGTGCCCGCTTCGCCCCCTCCGCGGGGGCGGCTGTGGTGGTCGCTGTGGTCGTCATACCCCCCAGCTTCCGGGACGCGCGCCGGGCGCGGCAGTGCCGGGTATCCGCACTCCCCCGTGACATCTGTCATGGGGGAGGCCCCCTAGGGGACGTTCCCGGTGAACCGGGAGCGCGCCCTGGGGGGCCTCGTGCCCGCGGGCCGTCGCCGCGCGGTCAGCTGCCGTCGGTGGCGATGGTCTGGATCCGCTCGGACGGGGTGGTGCCGAGCAGCGCCCTGCCGACCGCGCTCGCCACCTCCTCGACGCTCACCGGGTGCTTGGAGCCGTCGCCCTTGGTCACCTCGACGCCGTTGAAGGTGTCGCCGTAGAGGGCCTTGAGCGCCGGGCGGTCGTAGTACGGGACCAGGGCGCCGTTGACGATCTTGAAGGACAGGAACTTCGGGATCGACTTCTGCGGGCTGAAGGAGACCGTGTGCGCGGCGTCCGTACGGACCGTCACCAGGCCGGACATCGCGGGCTCGGCGAACTGCTTCAGCGCCCGGTCCACCGCCGCCTTGGTGACCTGCGGCCGCTGGGTGGTGGCGGCGAGGACCACCGGTGCGTCGGTGCCGGTCGTGGCGCGCTTGCGGTAGGCGTCGGCGACCTTCTTCTTGGACGCCTTCACATCGATGGCCTTGTGCGGCCTGCCGTAGTGCGGCACCGCCTTGCCGTTCTCGAAGGTGATTCCGCCGTCCGCGGCGGCTCCTCCGGGTCCGGCGGCGTTCTCCAGCGCGATCTGCAGCTTCTCGTCGTCGACGAGCACGGCCGGCTCGGCGGTGCGGTGCACGCCGAACAGCGAGCCGATGACGGAGACCGGGTTGTAGTCCCGGCCGGCCGCCCTGCGGACCGTGGCCTGCGGGTCGATGTCCAGACCGGCCCGGGCGGGCTGGAGGGTCTCGGACTTGCCGTCGACGGTGAGTTCGATGGGCTGGCTGCGGCGGCCCTTGAGCTCCGCCTCCAGCTTCTTCACGGCGTCTTCCTTGGTGGCGCCGCCGATGTCCACACCGAGCGCGGTGGTGCCGTTGGGCACGTCGGCGTGGTCGAGCAGCAGGCCCGCGCCGTAGGCGACACCGGCCAGGACCACGACGGCGACACCCAGGAGAACGAGCTTGTTGCGGCCCTTCTTGGGCGGGTTGATCGGCTCGGGGATCTTGGGCCGCGGCTTGGGGGCCGCGCTGTCGCCCTCACCGGCCGGACCGGCCGGGAACGGCGACGGGGACGACGGGCCGTCCGCGCCGGGGGTCTTGGGGATGCCGCTGACCAGCGTGTCACCGGAGACCCGGTCGTGGCCGCCGGACGCGGCGCCCTGCGGGCCGCTCCCGCCGCGCCTGCCCTGGGGACCGCCGGGCGCGCCGCCCTGGGGGCCGCCGGGCAGTCCGCCGGAGATGCCGCCGGCGCCGAGGCCGCCGCCCGGACCGGCGGGCGGTGCCGGCGGCTGCGGGGTGAGTTCGGCGGTGTCGTCGATCCGGGGCGTGCCGCCGGTGCCCGGGTCGCTGAAGCCGGGCGGCAGGTTCAGCGCGGAACTGCCGCGCGCCGGACCGGTCGTCGGCCCGCTGGGACCGCCCGGGGCGTCGAACGGGGTGTGGTCGCGGGCGGGAGCCGCGGGGGTGTCGAACGGCGAACCGCCGCCGGACGCACCGTCGAACGGCGAGCCGCCGCCCGGCCAGCCGCCCTCGAACGGGGCGGCGGCGGTGCCGGGGCCGCCGTCGCCCGGCGGGGCGCCCTCCGGCGCCGGGCCGTCCTGCGGGGCCGCGCCGTCGGAGAAGTACGGCAGGTCGGGGCGCTGCTGGGGGGCGGCGCCCGGGGTGCCGCGCGGCGGGGTCGCCCCGCCCGGGGCGGGCGGCGCCGGGTGGGAGCCGGTCGTCGAGGACTGACCGCCGGAGCCGGCCTGCGGCTTGCGCGGCGCGAACCAGTCGCTGGTCTTCTCGGGCCGGCCGGCCGCGGGGGCCTCCTCCGCCGGAGCCTCGGGACGCGGGGTGTTCGCCGTCCGCTCCGCGCTCCGCTCGGCGCCGCGCGCGGGGCGGGGCGTTCCCCGGGAGCCGGCGGAACCGCCGGATCCAGCCGATCCGTTCATGCCGGACTCCTCACCGACGGGCTTGCGCACGACGACCGGCGGGATGGGGCGTGACCCCGGAATGTTGATCTTGATCCGCGTCGTCAGCGTGGTCTCGGTCTTGGGTTCCTCCGGCTGCGCAGGGGCACCGGGCGCCGGCGCCTCGTCGGCGTCTCCCCTGGGCGAGCCGTACGGCGGCGTCCCGGACGGGTACGCGGCTCCGCCGCGGCCCTGGGGGCCGGAGGACGAACTGTCAGATTCACGACTCAAAGCAGGTTCTCCCGGTTGGCTCCGCCGCTCGTCAGAGATGATCCCCGGCCACAGGCCGGGAGGTGCCCCCAGGGCGGCGCGACGGCGCGCACCACCATACTGTCCGCCGCGAGCGGCCACCCGGGGAGCGTACGGACACCGCCGCCACGGGCGAACCCCCGGTACCCGGCCCGTTCACCCCGGCCCGCGTCGGATCCGTCCCGGTATCCACCACGTCATCCGCCAACTCGGCCGTGCCGGACGCCCGCCACCCGCATCTGGGCGGCGGTGGCACAGATCACAGCGACCAGGATCCCGCCCAGCAGGAACACGTACGAACCGAGCCCGGCGCCGAAGAGGAAGTCGCCTTCCGGCCGGACATCGCTGAGCAGCAGGAACACCGTCACCAGCCAGGCCGCGCCGGGCACCAGCACGCCCGCCGGGGTGCCGGTCGCCCGGCCGCCCCCGTAGAACAGGGCGGCGACCCCGCCGAGCGCCAGCAGCAACCCGCCGGGGAACCAGGCCGCTTGCACCAGCGTGCCGGCGACCGCGACCAGGACGCCGGCGACCAGCAGCAGCGCATAGGTGCCCGCCCGCCCGCCGGTCAGCGGGGGGACGCCGGCGTCCGGCACCGGCGCCGCCACCGCGGACGCGCCCGAGCCCGCCCGGGAGCGCGCTCCCTTGCCGGCGCCCGCCGCGCCGTTGCCCGTGCCCTTGCCCTTGCCGGCGGAACCGCCGCCGTTCGCGCCGCTCATTCCGCCGCCTCCTCGATCCGGGTGCCGTGCTGCCGGGTGTCCGCCGCTCCGTCGGTGCCGGCGAAGAGATCGTCCTCGCGCGCGCCGTCCGCCGCGCCCGCCGCGCCGTGCACCAGCCGGTAGTGCTCGGTGGCGAACAGCGGCTGGCCCAGGTCGTTGGAGAGCGCGAAGAACGGTCCGTCGACCGCGATCTGGGTGTGGTGCGCGCGCATCGCCGCGGTCTTGGCCGCAGCGGCCGCGCGGCCGCCGGTGACGGACGCCGTGACCTCGGCGTCCGGCACCACGCCGGGCACGTCGTCGACGGAGGCGATGCCGGGGAAGGGGTGACCGGCCGCGCGCAGCCGCTCGAATCCCTCCTCCACCACGGAACGGGGGTTGCAGTTCCAGTAAATCTTCCCGATCGCGTGCGCGCCGCCCAGCTCGGGCCGGAACCCGGCGTCCGCGGCCAGCTCCGCGCCGCGCATCGCCACCCGGTGCGCCTGGATGTGGTCGGGGTGGCCGTATCCGCCGTTCGGGTCGTAGGTGACCAGCACCTGCGGCCGGACCTCCCGGATCACGGCGACCAGCTCGCCGGCCGCCTCGTCCAGCGGGGCCTGCCAGAAGCAGTCGGGCCGCTCGTTCTGCGGGGCGCCCATCATCCCGGAGTCGCGGTAGCGGCCCGGCCCGCCGAGGAAGCGGTGGTCGGTGACGCCCAGGGCCTCCATCGCGGCGGCCAGCTCGCCGACGCGGTACGGCCCCAGGGTGTCGTCGCGGTCCGGCGCGAGGTGGGCGAGCCCGGGCGGGATGACCTCGCCCTCCTCGCCGCGGGTGCAGGTCACCAGCGTGACCCGGGCGCCCTCGGCCGCGTACCGGGCCATGGTGGCGCCGTTGTTGATCGACTCGTCGTCGGGGTGCGCGTGCACCAGCAGCAGCCGGCGCGACGGGACGGGGTGCGGGGCGGCGCCCGTGGCGGACGGTGGCGTGGGGGAGGCGGGCCGGTCGGTCATGCCGACAGCCTACGAGCCGCCCGCTCCGCCGTACGCAGGCGAGCCCGGCCGCCGCCCGTGCGGCCCCGCCGGGGGCGCGCACGGGACGGTCGGGCCGGGTCCCGAGGGGGTCAGAACTTGATGTTGCCGAGCATGCCGGCGACGTTCGTCGTCAGCTGCTTGATCGTCGGGGCGATGGACGAGCCGGCGAGATAGAAGCCCAGCAGCATGCAGACGAACGCATGCGCGGCCTTCAGTCCGGACTTCTTGACGAGCAAGAAGACGATGATCGCCAGCAGCACCACCGCCGAAATCGAGAGTGCCACGGCGGCTCACCTCCAAGTAGTCGTGATCCGGACCGGGTTACTGGCGCCCGGACCGTCCGCACGGTCCGCGCACCGGGGTATGCCAAGGGCTCTTTACCCCGAACCCACTACGCGCAAGGGATCATAACTTTCCGCGCTAGCGCATAAATCGGAGCACGGAAGCAGAGCGGGGGCGCACATGATCTTCACGAGCGCGACCGCGGTGAGCCCGTAGGCTCGGCACCATGACCGGACAGCCTTCGTTCCCGCGGCAATACGCCCGTACGCAGCGCTTCACTCTGGGCGCCCCGCGCGGCTTCGCACTCTCCCCCGACGGTGCACGCGTCGTCTTCCTGCGCTCCCCCTCCGGCACCGACCGCCGGCAGCGGCTGTGGGTGCTCGACCTGGAGCAGGGACGGGAGTTCACCGCCGCCGACCCCGACGCCCTGCTGGCCGGCGGCGAGGAGCGGCTGCCGCCGCAGGAGCGGGCCCGCCGCGAGCGCAGCCGGGAGAGTTCGGCGGGCATCGTCGGCTACGCCACGGACGCCGCCGTCGAGTTGGCCGCGTTCACCCTGTCCGGCCGGCTGTTCGTCTCCGAGCTGCGGGCCGGCACCACCCGCGAACTCCCGGTCGAGGGGCCGGTGGTGGACCCCCGCCCGTCGCCGGACGGCCGCTGGGTGGCCTACGTCGCGGACGGCCGGCTGCGGGTGGTAGCGGTGGACGGGGCCACGACCTCGGACGCCGACGACACCGGCGGCACCGACGGCTCCGCCCGCGACGAGACGGCCGCCGGGGCGCCGGACCGGGTGCTGGCGGAGCCCGACGGGCCCGAGGTGACCTGGGGGCTCGCGGAGTTCATCGCGGCCGAGGAGATGGGCCGCTACCGCGGCTTCTGGTGGTCGCCGGACAGCGACGCGGTGCTGGCCGCGCGGGTCGACGAGGCGCCGGTGCGGCGCTGGTGGATCGCCGACCCCGCCCACCCGGACCAGGAGCCCGCGCGGATCGCGTACCCGGCGGCGGGCACCGACAACGCCGCGGTCACCCTGACACTCCTGGGGCTGGACGGCACGCGCACCGACGTCGTCTGGGACACCGGGCGCTACCCCTATCTCGCGCGCGTCCACTGGTCCGCCGCCGGGCCGCCGCTGCTGCTCGTCCAGGCCCGCGACCAGCGCGACCAGCGCTATCTGACCGTCGACACCACGACCGGCGGGACCCGGACGGTGCACGACGACGAGGACGAGGCCTGGGTCGAGCCGTTCCCCGGGGTGCCGGCCTGGACCCCGGACGGCCGGCTGGTGCGGATCGCCGACGAGGGCGGCGCGCGCAAGCTGTTCGTCGGCGCCCGCCCGCTGACCGGGGCGCCGCTGCACGTCCGGGCCGTCCTGGACATCGGCGAGGACGACGTCCTGTTCTCCGCGAGCGGCGCCGACATGCACGACATCGGGGTCTACCGCGCCTGGTTCCGCGGCAGCGGCGACCAGGGCGGCTGGGAGCGGGTGGGCGCGCGGCCGCATCCGACGGTGTCCTCCGCGGTGCGCGGCGGGGCGCTGACCGTGCTGTCCCAGACGTCGCTGGAGTGGCCCGGCACCCGGGTGGAGGTGGTGCGGCTGGATCCGGACGGCGGGGAGAAGAGCCTCGCCGCGATCGGCTCCTGCGCCGAGGAGCCGGTGCTGACCGCCCGGCCCCGGCTGGTCCGGGCCGGGGAGCGGGAGATCCCGTGCGCGGTGCTGCTGCCCACCGGCTATACGGAGGAGCAGGGACCGCTTCCGGTGCTGATGGACCCCTACGGCGGTCCGCACGGCCAGCGGGTGGTCGCCGCGCACCACGCGTATCTGACCTCGCAGTGGTTCGCCGACCAGGGGTTCGCGGTGATCGTCGCGGACGGCCGGGGCACCCCGGGCCGCTCCCCCGCGTGGGAGAAGGCGATGTTCCGCGATGTCGCGGACGTCGCCCTGGCCGACCAGGTCCACGCCCTGCACGCGCTGGCCGAATCCTTTCCCCTCGATCTGGCGCGGGTGGCGATCCGCGGCTGGTCCTTCGGCGGCTATCTCGCGGGGCTGGCGGCGCTGCGCCGGCCCGATGTCTTCCACGCGGCGGTGGTGGGCGCGCCGGTGACCGACCTGCGGCTGTACGACACCCACTACCAGGAGCGGTATCTGGGCCACCCGGACGAGGAACCGGCGGTCTACGCGGCGAATTCGCTGGTCACGGACGAGGGGCTGTCGGGCGCCGTGGAGCCGCACCGCCCGGTGCTGATCGTGCACGGCCTGGCGGACGACAACGTGGTCGTGGCCCACGCGCTGCGGCTGTCCGCGGCGCTGCTGGCCGCGGGCCGGCCGCACGAGATGCTGCCGCTGACCGGGGTGACGCACATGGCCTCGCAGGAGCAGGTGGCCGAAAACCTGCTGCTGCTCCAAGTCGACTTCCTCAAGCGGTCGTTGGGGATGTCCGGCTGAGCCCGCTCCCGGCTCCCGCCGTGCGGCGGGGGCCGGGCGGCGGTGTCACCAGCCGGGCGGCAGCGTCGACGGCGGGGGCGGGGCGTGCGGCGGCCGCAGCTCGCCCGGGGCGGAGCCGTAGGCCCGTACGGCCTCGGCGTCCCGGGCGGTGTCCGGCAGACCGGACCGGGCCGCGGCGCACAGCGCGGTGAACGCCGCGGCCGACACGAACGCGGCGGTGCCCACCCCCAGCCGGGCGTGGGCGGACAGCGCGGCCAGGCGGCCGAACTCCCCGGTGCGGACGGCATGGGCGAGCGCCACGGCGCCGTAGGCCAGCAGCAGCGCCGCGGCCGTCAGCGCGGCGGGCCGGCTCCAGGGGGCGCGCCGCAGCACGGCGCCCGCGGCCCCCAGGGCCAGCACGGCGAACGCCGCCCCCTGCCAGTGCACCGGGGGCTGGAGCAGGGCGCGGAAGACGGAGGCGTCCCCCAGCAGTCCCTTGCGGTAGAGGGACCAGCCGAGCTGCCGGCACCAGTGGACCTCCCAGCCGGCGAGGAGGAGGCCGGCGGCACCCAGCAGGACGCCGGCGGTGGCGGCCGGCCCCCGGTACGGGCTGCCGGGCCGCCCGGGGTCGATGCCGGTGGGCACCGCACGGACCACGCCGTACACGCCCGCCGCCCCGACCATTCCGTGCGCGCCGTCCGCCGTGTGCCGCCCGGCCCGGCAACCCGTCCGCCGCCGTCCGGCCGCCACGATCATGATCAGCACGGCGGCCAGGGCGAGTTGGGCCCAGACGGTCAGCCGTGCCCACAGGGTGAGCCGGCTGTCCAGCCCTTGGAGCCAGTCCGCGCCCAGCACCCACACCAGTGGGATCCGCAGCAGCGCGACGGCGGCCGCCAGGGAGAGCAGCGCCCCCGCGGCCACGGACGAGGGGACGGCCCGGCGCACCTGGGCCACCGCGGCGGCGAGCGCGCCGAGCAGCAGCAGCGGGTCGAGCGCCGAGGTGGCCCAGGCGGTGAACTCCCTTGGCCTGCGGGTCTCGCCCAGCCAGGCCCATCCCACATCCGCGGGGTGCTCGGCGACGGCCAGGTCCCGGATGATCCATCCCGCGGCGAGCAGCGCGAGCAGCAGGCAGACCAGGGCGCCGGCGCCGCGTGCACCACGGGTGAGAACGCCGTCCCGCACTGTGGACACGGCCTGCCCCCTGTCCACGTCGTTGTTCTCGCATCGTCACGACGCCCCCGCGGCGGGGGTGTCCACCGCAGGTCTACTGCAGTCCCGGCGCGGGGACAACTGACCCGAATGGCGCAACGGACAAAACCCGCACAAACGGCGACCGGCCGGGGCGCCACCTGGCGTCCCGGCCGGTCTACGGCACCCGCACGGCCGTACGTTGTTCATCATGGCGCGTCCGTATATCGGAGTTGCGACAGGGAAGTTGCCAGCATGTTAAAGCGGTTTGATCCGATATGTCCGCTCATGCCGCACATGGCGCCCACCTGTCAAGCACGCCCGGGCGTCGATATGCGCAATCTTCGCTCAAGAAGCAGACGACCTGCGCATGAGCACACCCGATCCCCTTGACTCCGCCGTAAATAACTTGCGAAAGTCCGCTCATCCAGCGGTGCGAATCGGTGCCGCTTCACGTTCCAAGAGAACTCGGCGCGGGGGCACTTCGCGATGACTAGTCCATCCCAGACCGCGGCTGCAGAGTCCGATACCCCAGGACTTGGGCCCGAAGGTCTGAAGAAGGCAAAGAAGGGCAAGGGCGGTGAGCTCGTCGGCCGTTCCCCCGGCCAATTGATGTGGATGCGCTTCAAGCGCGACCGCACAGGCGTCATCTGCGCGGTCGTCGTGGTGGCCTTCTTCCTCATCGCGGCCCTGGCTCCGGTGATCAGCGCGGTGTACGGCAAGGACCCGTACACGCTCTACGGGAACAACGACCCCAACCTCCTCGACGAGTTCGGCTACCCCTCCGGCGCCAACGGGGGCATCTCCCCCTCGCACTGGTTCGGTGTCGAACCGTCCCTGGGCCGCGATGTGTTCATGCAGCTGGTCTACGGCATGCGGATGTCGCTGGGGATCTCCGTCGCGGTGACCCTGCTGACCGTGATCACCGGCATCCTGATCGGTGTCACGGCCGGCTACGTCGGCGGCCGCACCGACTACTTCCTCAGCCGGGTGATCGACTTCCTGCTGGCGTTCCCCAGCCAGCTGACCTTCGTGGCGTTCATGCCGGTCGTGGTGGCGCTCTTCGTGCCGCCCAGCGACGAGACGCCCACCTATGTGCGGGTCTGTGCCCTGATCATCGTCCAGTGGTTCCTGGGCTGGATGGGTCTGGCGCGACTGCTGCGCGGTCAGGTGCTCTCCCTGCGCGAGCGGGAGTTCGTCGAGGCGGCGAAGATCACCGGTGCCTCACCCTGGCGGATCATCCGCAAGGAGCTGCTGCCGAACGTCGTCACCCCGGTCCTGGTGCAGAGCACCTACATGCTGCCCCTGTTCGTGACCTCCGAGGCGGGACTGTCCTTCCTGGGCGTCGGCATCGTGGAACCGACCCCCGACTGGGGCCGGCTCTTCCAGGCGGGCGCGCACTACTACGAGAACGACCCCACCTTCTTGCTCTTCCCCGCCGTAGCAATGCTGATCTTCGTGCTGTGCTTCAACCTCCTCGGAGACTCGGTACGCGACGCCTTCGATCCCAAGTCCGGGCGCTGATCGTCCACTTGAAGGGGGGCTTGCTGTCACCCCTGCCGGGCCTGCCCGGGATGCGTCAGACAGCACATCTCGTCAACAACTGACAGGCAGGTGCTTGGAATCCCATGAACGCATTTTCTACGCGCAGAGCACGCGCGGCGATAGTGGCCCTCGCGGCCGGCTCGCTCGCGCTCACCGGGTGCAGCGGCGGCAGCGGCTCCGGGCAGGACAAGTCGCAGACCGACAAGGACGCCGCGGCCCAGGCCAAGGCGATCCCGATGGGCACCGCCGCCGACTCCGTCGGCCCGGCCGTCGCCGTCAAGGACGCCCACTCCGGCGGCACCATCCGGGTCTACCAGCGTGACAGCTACAACCACCTGGACCCGGGCCAGATGTACGTCAGCGACATGAAGGCGCTGTCGCAGCTGATCTTCCGCGGCCTGACCAGCTTCAAGCAGGACGACAAGGGCAACGCCAAGGTCGTGGGCGACCTCGCCACCGACGCCGGCCAGATGTCCGACGGCGGCAAGACCTGGAAGTACACGCTCAAGGACGGCATCAAGTTCGAGGACGGCACGCCGATCACCTCGAAGGACATCCGCCACAGCATCGAGCGGCTGTACGCGAAGTTCATCACCGACGGTCCGACCTACGTGCAGCAGTGGCTGTCGGGCGGCGGCACCACCTACCGCAAGGCCCTGCCGGACGGTCCGTACAAGGGCGACCACCTGCCCAAGACCGTGCTGGACACCCCGGACGCGAAGACCGTCATCTTCCACTTCAAGCAGCCGAACTCGCAGCTGCCCTACGCGCTGACGATGCCCGGCTACAGCGCCGTCCCGGACAGCGCGAAGGACACCAAGGACGCCTACGACGTCGCCCCGGTGTCCTCCGGTCCGTACAAGATCGCCTCGTTCAAGTCCGGCAAGGCCATGCAGCTGGTCCGGAACAAGAACTGGGACCCGAAGACGGACGCCATGCGCCACCAGTACCCGGACGGGTACAACATCACCTTCAACCACCAGGCCTCGGACTCCACCAAGCGCCTGATGGCCGACCAGGGTGAGGCCAAGAACGCGATCAGCTTCACCAACGCGGTCGACCCCACACTGACCAAGAACGTGCTGGACAACGCCGACGCCAGCAAGCGCCTGGTCCAGGGCTACCAGCCCTACGTGTGGCAGATGAACTTCAACATGGACCGCATCAAGGACAAGAAGATCCGCGACGCGATCACCTACGCCCTGCCGAACCAGCAGATCGTCCGGGTCAACGGCGGCAGCTACGGCGGCGAGATCGCGGGCGGTCTGCTCGCCCCGACCGTCGCGGGCTACAAGAAGGGCTACGACCCCTACGGCAAGATCTCGCACCCCAACGGTGAGCCCGAGAAGGCCAAGAAGCTCCTCAAGGAGGCCGGCAAGACCGGCATGAAGCTGGTCTACGCCTACTCCAACACCGAGGTGCGCCAGAAGGAAGCCGTCGTCATCGAGGACGCGCTGACCAAGGCCGGCTTCAACGTGCAGAAGAAGGAGGTCGACGCCGCCTCCTGGTACGAGCAGATGGGCAAGGTCAAGAACGGCTTCGACATCTACATGACCGGCTGGGGCCAGGACTGGCCGGACGCCTCGACCGTCATCCCGCCGTCCTACGACGGCACCACCATCCAGGACGGCTCGTCGAACTACTCGCACGTCAACGACAAGCACGTGAACGCCGAGATCGCCCGCATCTCCAAGATCACGGACGTCGCGAAGGCCACCGCCGAGTGGCAGAAGCTGCACCAGTACATCGTGGAGAAGGTCAACCCGGCCGCGCCGGTCTTCTACACCAAGATGCTCCAGCTGTACGGCTCGAACATCGGCGGCGCCCGCTACAACCTGGACGTCAGCTACATCGACCCGAACACGCTGTTCCTCAAGAAGTGACGAGAGCGCACCACCTCGTCTGACGAAGGCACTCCGGAGAGCGCGCACACGGCGGAACGCGCGCCCTCCGGGGCCTTCCCAGCCACCCCTCACACCCACTGCCGCCGCCGTCCTGAGAGCAGCGAACTGCCATGCTTCAATTCCTACTTCGCCGGACGTTCGGCGCTGTTGTCATCCTTGTTCTGCTCAGTGCCTTCACCTTCTTCGTGTTCTTCGGTGCCGGTGACCCGGCCGCGATGTCCTGCGGCAAGAACTGCACCGCGGACAACATCGCGCTGATCCACCAGAACCTCGGCCTCGACAAGCCCCTGACGACCCAGTTCTGGGACTTCCTCGTCGGCATCTTCGCCGGCCGCGACTACTCCATCGGCCACTGCAGCGCACCGTGCTTCGGCTACTCCTTCGCGACCAAGCAGGACGTCTGGTCGACGATGATGGACCGCCTGCCCACCACCGCCTCGCTGGCCATCGGCGGCGCCGTGGTGTTCCTGACCGTGGGCCTGGGCACCGGCCTGATCGCCGCCTACAAGCGCGGCTCGGTCCTGGACAAGGTCCTCACCTCGGTCTCGATGGTGCTGAGTTCGGCGCAGATCTACATCCTCGGTCCGATCGCGCTCGGCCTGTTCGTCTACAGCGGCATCATGGAGTCCCCCAAGTACGTGGACTTCACCTCGGACCCCGCGGGCTGGTTCATGGGGCTGCTGCTCCCCTGGCTCGTGATGTCGACGATCTTCACCGCGCAGTACACCCGTATGTCCCGCTCGACGATGATCGAGCAGCTGCAGGAGGAACACGTCCGGACGGCCAAGGCCAAGGGCATGGCCAGCTCGTACGTCTTCCTGCGCTACGCCTGGCGCGGATCGCTGATCCCCATCGTGACCATCCTCGGCATGGACCTCAGCTCGCTGTTCGGCGGCGCGATGATCACCGAGTTCACCTTCCAGCTGGCCGGCATCGGCCGCCTGGCGATCGACTCCGTCACCACCCTCGATCTGCCCATGGTCATGGGCGTGCTGATCTTCAGCGCCGCCCTGATCCTGGTGTTCAACATCATCGTGGATGCGACGTACGCCTTCATCGACCCGCGCGTGCGCCTGTCCTAGGAGAGCCTGAAGTGACCACACTCACCAAGACCGAAGGCACCGCGGTGCCGGCCGGGTCCGACCCCTTCCTGTCCGTCCGCGATCTGCAGGTGCGGTTCTCCACCGAGGACGGCATCGTCAAGGCGGTCGACGGTCTCTCCTTCGACCTGGAACGCGGCGAGACGCTCGGCATCGTCGGTGAATCGGGCTCCGGCAAGTCGGTGACCAACCTCGCGATCCTGGGGCTGCACAACCCGAAGGCCACCGAGATCGGCGGCGAGATCGTCCTGGACGGGGACGAGCTGACCGGGGCCCGCGAGAAGACGCTGGAAAAGCTCCGCGGCAACAAGATGGCGATGATCTTCCAGGACGCGCTGACCGCCCTGTCGCCGTACTACACGGTCGGCCGGCAGATCGCCGAGCCGTTCATGAAGCACACCGGCGCGAGCAAGCGCGAGGGCCGCCAGCGCGCCATCGAGATGCTGACCAAGGTCGGCATCCCGCAGCCGAGCCTGCGGGTGGACGACTACCCGCACCAGTTCTCCGGCGGTATGCGCCAGCGCGCGATGATCGCCATGGCGCTGGTCTGCAACCCCCAGCTGCTGATCGCGGACGAGCCGACCACCGCCCTGGACGTCACCGTCCAGGCGCAGATCCTCGACCTGCTCAAGGACCTCCAGCAGGAGTTCGGCTCCGCGATCATCCTGATCACCCACGACCTCGGCGTGGTCGCCAACACGGCGGACAAGCTGCTGGTGATGTACGCCGGCCGGGCCGTGGAGCGGGGCTCCGTCAAGGAGATCCTCACCCAGCCCCGCCACCCGTACACCTGGGGCCTGCTCAGCTCGATGCCGCGGCTGTCCTCGGACGTCAGCGAGGCGCTGCACCCGATCCCGGGTTCCCCGCCGAGCCTGCTCACCCCGCCCTCGGGCTGCGCCTTCCACCCCCGCTGCGGCTTCACCGCCGAGGTCGGCGGGGCGCGGTGCACCGACGAGCGGCCGCTGCTGGAGGCGGGGCGCGCCGCCGCGTGCCACCTGAGCGCCGAGCAGAAGCAGACCCTCTTCACCGAGCAGATCAAGCCCCGGCTGGGCTAGGGAGCTACCACCATGACAGACAACGTCACCCTCCCGGCGCCGCGTGGCGCCGCGCCCACGCCGGGCGAGCCGCTGCTCACCGCCGAGGGCCTCACCAAGCACTTCCCGATCTACGGCGGCTTCCCGTTCAAGCGGAAGGTCGGCGCGGTGCAGGCGGTCGACGGCGTCGACCTGACCGTGCACGCCGGCGAGAGCTTCGGCCTGGTCGGTGAGTCGGGCTGCGGCAAGTCCACCACCGGCCGGCTGCTGACCCGCCTGATGGAGCCGACCGCCGGCAAGGTCACCTACGCGGGCCAGGACATCACCCACGCCGGCCGCAAGGAGCTGGCCCCGGTCCGCTCCGAGATCCAGATGATCTTCCAGGACCCGTACGCCTCGCTGAACCCGCGGCAGACGGTGGGCACCATCATCGGCGGCCCGATGGAGATCAACGGGATCAACCCGCCCGGCGGCCGGGAGAAGCGGATCCGCGAGCTCCTGGAGACCGTGGGCCTCAACCCGGAGCACTACAACCGCTTCCCGCACGAGTTCTCCGGCGGCCAGCGCCAGCGCATCGGGGTGGCCCGCGCGCTCGCCCTGGAGCCGAAGCTGATCGTCGCGGACGAGCCGGTCTCCGCGCTCGACGTCTCGATCCAGGCGCAGGTCGTCAACCTGCTCCAGAAGCTCCAGCGCGAGCTGGGCATCGCGTTCCTGTTCATCGCCCACGACCTGGCGATCGTGCGGCACTTCAGCGAGCGGGTCGCGGTGATGTACCTCGGCAAGATCGTCGAGGTCGGCTCCCGCGACGACATCTACAACCGGCCGCGCCACCCGTACACCCACGCGCTGCTCTCCGCGGTGCCCGAGGCCAAGCTGGTGGAGAGCGAGGAGGAGGACCGCGAGCGCATCCGCCTCGCCGGTGACGTCCCCTCCCCCGTCAACCCGCCCTCCGGCTGCCGGTTCCGCACCCGCTGCTGGAAGGCGCAGGACAAGTGCGCGAGCCAGGAGCCGCCGCTGGTCCAGATCGGCGGCAACTCCGGAGGCCACCTGACGGCCTGCCACTTCCCCGAGGAGCCCACGACCGCGGCGCGGGACGAGGACATCATCCTCGACCCGGCGCTGGCCGCGATCGAGGACGTCACGCCGGCCGCCTCCGCCGAGGAGACCGGCACGACCGGCTGACCGGGCCGCACGCCACCGGAGCCCGCTTCCCCCTACGGGAGGCGGGCTTCGGCGCGTGGGGGCGGGCTACGGGGCGTGGGGCGGGCGCCCGGCTACCCGTTCGGCACCACCGTGCGCTCCTCCGCGAAGTGGCAGGCCGACGGGTGCCGCACGGGTCCCGGTGTCCGCCGGAACTCCGCGGGGACCTCCAGCGGCGGGGAGATCTCGGCGCACCGGTCCTGTGCCTTCCAGCAGCGGGTGCGGAAGCGGCAGCCGGAGGGCGGGTTCGCGGGCGAGGGGACGTCGCCGGCGAGCAGGATGCGGTCGCGGTGGGTGCGGGCGTCCGGGTCGGGGACGGGCACGGCGGACAGCAGGGCCTGGGTGTAGGGGTGGGTCGGGTGCTCGTAGATCTGCTCGTCGGTGCCGAGTTCGGCGAGCCGGCCCAGGTACATCACCGCGACGCGGTCGCAGATGTGCCGCACGACGGACAGATCGTGCGCGATGAAGACGTACGACAGCCCGAACTCGTCCTGCAACCGCTCCAGCAGATTGACCACTTGGGACTGCACGGAGACATCCAGCGCGGAGACCGGCTCGTCGGCGACGATGATCTCCGGGCGCAGCGCCAGTCCGCGGGCGATCCCGATGCGCTGGCGCTGGCCGCCGGAGAACTGGTGCGGATAGCGGTTGACGTACTCGGGGTCGAGCCCGACCACCTCCAGGAGTTCCTGGACCCTTCTGCGGCGCTCTCCCTTGGGGGCCGCCTCGGGGTGGATCTCGTAGGGCTCGCCGATGATGTCGCCGACGGTCATCCGGGGGTTCAGGGAGGTGTAGGGGTCCTGGAAGACCATCTGGATGTTGCGCCGTACCGCCTTCAGCGCCCGGCCGGAGAGGGTGCTGATGTCCTCGCCGCGGTAGCGGATCTGTCCGGCCGTGGGGTGTTCGAGGCCGACCAGCAGCTTGGCGACGGTGGACTTGCCGCAGCCTGATTCGCCGACGATGCCGAGGGTTTCGCCCCGGTGCAGGTCGAACGAGACCCCGTCGACGGCCTGGACCGCCCCGACCTGCTTCTTGACCAGCACGCCCCGGGTGAGCGGGAAGTGCTTGACCAGGTCGCGGACCTCCAGAACCGGTTCCGGGGAGTCGGCCGCCGGGGTGCCGGGGGCCGAGGTGCCGGGCTGCCCGGCGCCGGGAGCCGGAGTGCCGGGAGCCGGAGTGCCGGAGGACGGGGCCCCGGCGTCATCGTGCGCCATCGAGCGTCTCCTTCCAGAAGTGGCAGGCGCTGGTCCGGCCCGGTCCGACCTCGTAGAGCGGCGGGGGGTCGGTGCGGCAGACGTCCCGGACCAGCGGGCAGCGCGGATGGAAGGGGCAGCCCGGCGGCACGGCCGTCAGATTGGGCGGCATGCCCTTGATCGCGTACAGCTGCCGGCCCTTCTGGTCCAGCCGCGGGATGGAGTCCAGCAGCCCGCGGGTGTAGGGGTGCGCGGGCGCCTTGTAGAGCTGGTGGACGGGGGCGGTCTCGACGATCCGGCCCGCGTACATCACCGCGATGGTGTCGGCGACGTCCGCGACCACCCCCAGGTCGTGGGTGATCAGGATCAGTCCCATGGTCAGCTCGCGCTGCAACTCCGCCAGCAGGTCCATCACCTGCGCCTGGACCGTGACGTCCAGCGCCGTGGTCGGCTCGTCCGCGATGATCAGGTCCGGGCCCAGGGCCAGCGCCATCGCGATCATGATCCGCTGGCGCATCCCGCCGGAGAACTGGTGCGGGTAGTCGCCCACCCGCTCCCGGGCCGCGGGGATCTTGACCCGCTCCATCAGCTCCACGGCCCGGGCGCGCGCCTCCTTGCGGGACACCCCCTCGTGGACCTGGAACATCTCCCCGAGCTGGGCCCCGACGCTGAGGACCGGGTTCAGCGAGGACAGCGCGTCCTGGAAGATCATCGCCATCTTCGCGCCGCGGATCCTGCGCCGCTCCTCCCTGCGCAGGGTCAGCAGATCGCGCCCCTGGAAGACGATCTCGCCGCCGGTGAGGAAGCCCGGCGGGGAGTCGAGGATGCCCATCACGGCCTGTGCGGTCACGGACTTGCCGGAGCCGGACTCCCCGAGCACCGCCAGGGTCTGCCCCCGTGCCACGTGGTAGCTGACGCCGTTGACGGCCTTGGCCACCCCGTCGCGGGTACGGAACTCCACCCGCAGGTCGCGGACGTCGAGCAGCGGCGGCTCGGCCACGGCCGCCGCGGTGCCCGTTGGCTCCGGGGCGGCTTCCTGGTGCGTCATCTTCCCGCTCCTCAGCGCAACTTGGGGTCGAGGGCGTCGCGTACCGCGTCGCCGAGCATGATGAACGCCAGCACCGTGATGCTCAGCGCACCCGCCGGCCACAGCAGCATGTGCGGCGCGCTGCGGATGTACGGGGAGGCGGTGGAGATGTCGATGCCCCAGGAGATGGTGGGCGGCTTCAGCCCCGCGCCCAGGTAGGAGAGCGTCGCCTCCAGCGCGATGAACGTGCCGAGCGCGATGGTGGCGACGACGATGACCGGCGCGACGGCGTTCGGGGCGATGTGCCGCAGCAGCATCCGCCCGTTGCCGGCGCCCAGCGCCCGCGCGGCCTGGACGTAGTCGTTCTGCTTGGCGGTGACCACCGAGCCGCGGGCGATCCGGGAGACCTGCGGCCAGCCGAGCAGCACGATGAAGCCGACCACCGGCCAGACCGTGGTGCTGGCGACCATCGAGAGGAAGACCAGCCCGCCGAGGATCACCGGGATGCCGAAGAAGATGTCGGCGATCCGGGAGAGCAGGGTGTCCGACCAGCCGCCGAAGAAGCCGGCCAGCCCGCCCAGCAGGCTGCCGAGCAGCGCCGCGCCGGTCGTGGCGCAGACCCCGACGGTGATGGAGGCGCGGGCCCCGTAGACCACCCGGGTGTAGACGTCCCGGCCCTGGGTGTCGAAGCCGAAGGGGTGGCCGGGCTGGGAGCCCTGCTGCGCCTTGGCGAGGTCGGCGCGGTAGGGGTTGCCGGTGGCGATCAGCTGCGGCCAGATCGCGATGATCACCAGGAAGACGATGACCAGCGCGGAGACCACGAAGACGGGGTTGCGGCACAGATCGTGCCAGGCGTCGCTCCACAGGCTGCGGGGCTTGCCGGCGGGCACCCCGCCGGGCGGACCGGCGCCGGGCGGGGCCGCGCCGGGCCGCCGCTCCAGCGACTCCGCCTCGCCGAGGGCCAGCGCGGCGGAGCCGCCGTCGCCGTGGCCGATGGCTTCCTTGGGAACTGAGGGCTCAGGCATAGCGGATCCTCGGGTCGAGGACGGCGTACAGCAGGTCGACGAGGAGGTTCGCGAGGAGGAAGACCAGCACCAGGATCGTCACGAAGCCCACGACGGTCGGCGAGTTCTGCCGCAGGATGCCCTGGTAGAGCTGGTATCCGACGCCGTGGATGTTGAAGATGCGCTCGGTGACGATCGCGCCGCCCATCAGGGCGCCGATGTCGGTGCCGATGAAGGTGACGACCGGGATCAGCGAATTGCGCAGCAGGTGGCGGGTGATGACCCGGTGGCGCGGCAGGCCCTTGGCGACGGCCGTGCGGACGTAGTCGGCGCGGACGTTCTCCGCGATCGAGGTGCGGGTCAGCCGGGTCACATAGGCGAGCGAGACCAGCGCCAGCACCAGCCCGGGCAGCAGGAGTTCGTTCAGCGGCACCTCCGGGGAGACCGACGGCGCGGCCCAGCCCCACTGCACCCCGAACAGGAACTGCAGCAGATAGCCGCTGACGAAGGTCGGGATGGAGACCACGACGAGGGTGAGGACCAGGACCGAGGTGTCGATGCCGCGGCCGCGCCGCAGCCCGCTGAACACCCCCAGCACGACGCCCACCACCATCTCGATCACGACGGCGACCACCGTCAGCCGCAGGGTGACCGGAAAGGCGGAGACCATCAGCTCGATGACCGACTGGCCGTTGAACGCGGTGCCGAAGTTCCCCTGGAAGATCTGCCCCATGTAGTGCAGGTACTGCTTCCACAGCGGGGCGTCGAGGTAGAGCTCGCGGCGGATCTGCGCGGCGGTGGCGGGGTCGGGGGCGCGCTCGCCGAACATCGCGGCCACCGGGTCGCCCAGTGCGTAGACCATGAAGAAGATCAGGAAGGTGCTGCCGATGAACACCGGGATCATCTGGAGCAGCCGCCGGATCACATACCGTCCCATGAAGCGTCCACCTCCCTCACACCACGGTCAGTTGACCTTGATCTCGTTGTAGACCGGCACGCTGAACGGGTTCAGCGAGACATTGCTGATCCGTTCCGAATAGCCGCCGCTGCCGTTCTGGTACCAGAGCGGAATGGACGGCATCTGCGCGGCGAGGACCTTCTCGGCGTCCTGGAAGGTCGCCACGGCCTGGCCGGTGTCGGTCTGCGCGTTGGCCTTGTCCACCAGGGTGTCGAAGCCGTGGTTGCTGAACTTCCCGTCGTTCGCCGAGCCGTTGGTGTAGTAGAGCGGCTGGAGGAAGTTCTGGATCAGGGGGTAGTCCATCTGCCAGCCGGCCCGGAAGGGGCCGCTCATCCGCTTGGCCGCGATCTTGTTCCGGAAGTCGCCGAAGGTCCCGACCGGCGCCCCGGTGCAGGCGTTGTCGCTGCCCAGGGAGGTGTTGATGCTGTTGCAGAGGGCGTCGATCCAGTCCTTGTGGGAGCCGGTGTCGGCGTTGTACGTGACGGTCATGTGGCCGCCGGGCAGTCCGCCGCCCTGCTTGATCAGCTGCCGGGCCCGGCCCGGGTTGAACACGCAGGCCTCGCCGCAGAGCCCCGCCTTGTAGCCGCCGTCCGCGCCCAGGACCGGTGAGGTCCAGTCCGTGGCGGGGGTCCGCGTCCGCTGGAAGATCTCCCGGGTGATCTGGTTCCGGTCGATCGCCATCGACAGCCCGCGCCGGACCTTCTCCTTGCCCGGCCCGCCCCACGCCTTGTCGTACATGGGGAAGGTGAGGGTCTGGATGATCCCGGCCGGCTGATTGATGTACCGGCTGCCGAGGTCCGATTTCACGCTCTTGAGCTGCGAGGCCGGCACGTCGTCGACGAGATCGAGGTTGCCGGCCTGGAGGTCGGTGTAGGCCGTGTTGTTGTCGGTGTAGACCCGCAGATCGATGCCGGAGTTCCGCGCCGGGTCCGGTCCCGGGTACTTCCCCCATTTCCGCATCCGCAGCACGGACCCCTTCTCGTAGGAGTCCACGCGGTACGGACCGTTGCCGACCGGCTTGCGCAGCCACCCGGAATGGTCCTTGTAGAACGCCTGGGGAAGCGGCATGAAGGCCGCGTACCCCAGGGTGTCCGGCCAGCTGGAGAACTTCTGGTTGAGCGTCACGGTGAAGGTCCTGTCGTCCTTCACCACCAGGCCCGACAGCGTCTTGGCCTTGGGGGATCCGCTGGTGGGGTGCACCTTCGCGAAGCCGTCGATGTACTGGAAGAAGGGGGCGTTCTTCTGCTCGTTGGTCAGCAGCGCGCCGTAATTCCAGGCGTCCACGAAGGATCGGGCGGTGACCTTCTCGCCATTGCTGAAGGTCCAGCCGCCCTTCAGGGTGACGGTGAAATGCTGCGAGTCCGTCGTCTCGATGCGGTCCGCGAGCACATTCTCCGCGGCGCCCGTTTTCGGGTTGTACCGCTTGAGGCCGCGGAAGAGCATTTCCAGGACCTTGCCGCCCTGGACCTCGTTGGTGTTCGCCGGCTCCAGCGGATTCTGCGGGTCGCCCCAGGAGGCACTGACCACCCCGGCGCTCCCCCCGCCGCCGCCCCCGCACGCGGTGGCCGCCAGACCGGTGGCAGCGGCGCACAGGGCCCACTTCGCGAGGGTGGCTCCCCGCATGATGCCTCCTCAGGTCCGGACTCCTGCCCAGCCCACATAAGATCGCAAAGCGGGAGGTATCGCACTTCGGCGGCGACCGCCACTGCTCCGCGGACCCGAGAAAACCCCCGTATGCCCGATCGGCCCGGGGTGGGAGGGGCCGCCCTGCGACAGGAGCGGCTCCGTGCCGGAACGGTGGATCAGGAAGCGGCGCCCGAGGCGTGGTGGACGGCCTCCACCGTGCATATCCGCGGGTCGAAGGACTCCGCCAGGGCGGCGGCCTGCGTCATGTGCTCCTGGGCCGCCGGATCGGCCAGCATCGCCCGGAAGTGCGCCTCGCTCTCCCACTGGGCGTAGTTGACGACCCGTTCGCCGTCCGTGCTGGCATGGAGGTTCGCCGAGAGGAAGCCCGGACGGTCCCGCATCGTCTCCTCGGTGGCCCGGCTCAGCAGCGCCACCAGCTCCGCCTGCCGCTCGGGCCGCACGGTGAACACATTGATCAGCGTGGCGATCCCGCTACCGGCCTCGATCTTCGTTGTCTGCGTCATGCCCCCCAGTCTGCCGCCGACCACTGACAACGCCGCCGCCGAGCGGGCCGGGCCGCCGGCCGGGACGCGAGACGGCGCCGCCGCGACGGGCCGGAGCGGCGCCCCGGGAACGACTAAGGGGCGCCCCTCACGCGGAGGGGCGCCCCTTCATGTCGTGCCGGAGTCCCGGCGGCCGGCGTTACCCGGCGGCAGGCGTCAGCGCCTGGCGCGGTCCGTCAGCGCTTCGCGCGGGAAGCCGTGCGGCCGCGCTCCTTCTGGTCCAGGACGACCTTGCGGATGCGCACGGCCTCCGGGGTGACCTCGACGCACTCGTCGTCGCGGCAGAACTCCAGGGACTGCTCCAGGGAGAGCTTGCGCGGCGGGACGATCGCCTCGAAGGAGTCGGCGGAGGAGGAGCGCATGTTGGTGAGCTTCTTCTCCTTGGTGATGTTGACGTCCATGTCGTCGGCGCGGGAGTTCTCGCCGACGATCATGCCCTCGTACACCTCGGTGCCGGGGTCGGTGAAGAGCACCCCGCGCTCCTGGAGGTTGGTCATCGCGAAGGCGGTGACGGCACCGGCGCGGTCGGCGACCAGCGAGCCGTTGTTGCGGGTCTTCAGCTCGCCGAACCACGGCTCGTGGCCCTCGTGGATGGAGTGCGCGATACCGGTGCCGCGGGTGTTGGTCAGGAACTCGGTACGGAAACCGATCAGACCGCGGGACGGGACGATGAACTCCATGCGGACCCAGCCGGAGCCGTGGTTGGACATGTTGTCCATCCGGCCCTTGCGGGTGCCCATGAGCTGGGTGACGGCGCCCATGTGCTCCTCGGGCACGTCGATGGTGATGCGCTCGATCGGCTCGTAGGTCTTGCCGTCGACCTGCTTGGTGACCACCTGCGGCTTGCCGATGGTCATCTCGAAGCCCTCGCGGCGCATCTGCTCGACCAGGATGGCCAGCGCCAGCTCACCGCGGCCCTGCACCTCCCAGGCGTCGGGGCGCTCGGTGTCCAGCACGCGCAGCGAGACGTTACCGATCAGCTCGCGCTCCAGGCGGTCCTTGACCTGGCGGGCGGTGACCTTGCGGTCCTTGACCGCGGACTTGGCGTCCGCGCCCTTGCCGGTGCCGCCGCGGCCGACCAGCGGGGAGGTGTTGGTGCCGATGGTCATCGAGATCGCGGGCTCGTCGACCGTGATCAGCGGCAGCGCGATCGGGTTCTCCGGGTCGGCCAGGGTCTCGCCGATCATGATGTCGGGGATACCCGCGACCGCGCAGATGTCACCGGGGCCGGCCTTCTCGGCGGGCTTGCGGGTGAGCGCCTCGGTCATCATCAGCTCGGTGATGCGGACGCTGGTGGTGGTGCCGTCGCGCTTGATCCAGGCGACGGTCTGCCCCTTCTGCAGCTCGCCCTGCTCGACCCGGAGCAGCGCGATACGGCCGAGGAAGTTGTCCGCGTCGAGGTTGGTGACGTGCGCCTGCAGCGGAGCGCTCTCGTCGTACTCGGGGGCCGGGACGTGCTCCAGCAGCGTGGAGAAGAACGGCTCCAGGTTGGTGCTGTCGTTCGGGACCGTGCCGTCCTCGGGCTTGGTCAGCGAGGCGACGCCGTCGCGGGCGCAGGCGTAGACGATCGGGAACTCGATCTGGTCCTCGTCCGCGTCCAGGTCCAGGAACAGGTCGTAGGTCTCGTTGACGACCTCGTCGATCCGGGAGTCGGGACGGTCGGTCTTGTTGATGCACAGGATGACCGGCATCCGGGCCGCGAGGGCCTTGCGGAGCACGAAGCGGGTCTGCGGCAGCGGACCCTCGGAGGCGTCGACCAGCAGGACGACCGCGTCGACCATCGACAGACCGCGCTCGACCTCGCCACCGAAGTCGGCGTGGCCGGGGGTGTCGATGATGTTGATCGTGATCGGGTCCCCGCCGTCCTTGGGGTGATACTTCACCGCCGTGTTCTTGGCGAGGATCGTGATGCCCTTCTCACGCTCCAGGTCGTTGGAGTCCATCATCCGGTCGTCGAGCTTCTCGGCGGCGTGCTCGGCGAACGAACCGGCCTGCTTGAGCATGCCGTCGACGAGGGTGGTCTTTCCGTGGTCGACGTGGGCGACGATGGCTACGTTACGAATGTCGTGACGGGTGGGCATACTGGCGGCGCTTCTCCCGGAATCGTGGATGGCGACGCGTCCATCCGGTACGCGCGCCCGCCGGGCATCTCAGCACGCCACGGCCTCACCCCATGGTACGTGGCTGCGGCGGCACCGGCCGCCGCAGCCCGTCCATACCAGCTCTGGCCTGCGTTTTCCTTCCCTTTTGGGGCTCCGGTGAGACCTCCTGGGGTCCCTTACCTCGTGTAGCCGATGTCCTGGAAGCGGGGGGTGGCGAAGCCGAAGGCGCCGACGTTGGCGAGCGTCTTCTTCGTGGCCACCAGCTCGGGCCGCTGGTAGAGCGGAATCGACCCGGCGGCCGCCCAGATCCGGGCGTCGGCCTGCGCGACCAGGGTGCGCGCCGAGCCCTCGTCCAGCTCGGAGGAGGCCTGGTCGAAGAGCTGGTCGATGTGGTCGGTGCCGACCCGGGTGTAGTTCTGCTCGACGGTCAGCGAGCCGTCGGGCGCGGGCTGCGGCTTGGCGTAGATCGGGCGGGCGTCGGTCGCCGGGTAGGCGGTGCCGGGCCAGGAGTACAGCGCCAGGTCGTAGTCGCCGGAGGCGATGTGGTCCTGGAAGTAGCTGGCGTCGGAGACCCGCTGGACGGAGGTCTGCACGCCGATCTTGGCGAGCATCTCGGAGATCCGCCGGCCGACGGTCCGCAGTTGCGCGGAGGCGGCGCCGTCGGGCACCACGAAGCGCAGGGTCAGCGGCCTGCCGTTCTTCTTGACGGCGGCGGCCCGGGCCGGCCGGTCACCGGCCGGCTGCGGTGCGGCGGCCGCGGACCGCTCGGCGGCGGCGTGCCGGGCGCCGGGGTGCCCGCCGGAACCCGGCAGGTGCGGGGCCTGGCCGGTCTCGATCATCTCGGCGGCGCCCAGTGCCCGCGCCGCGCGCTTCTTGTAGCTCCGGTACTTGGCGTACGCCGCCGACTCGGTGTCGCCGTCCGCCGCCCGCTTCTCACCGGCGGCCGCCTGCTTGTAGAACGAGGCGCTCTGCCGCAGCAGGGCGGACTGCTGGACCTCCGAGCCGACCGCGCCGGTGAAGGACAGCGGGGCCTCGGCGGCGGCGGGCCGGGCGTCCGCGCCGTGCTCGCCCACGGCCGTGCGGCCGCGGCCGGACCGCGCCGGGTTGCGGTCGTCGGCGCCGTCGTCGTACCCGCCCCGGTCGTCGGCCCCGTCGCCCGCGGACTCGTCCCCGTACGGGTCGCCGTCGTAGCGGTCGTCGGAGCCGGGTGCGGGGGCGCCCGCGTTCTGGCCGGCCTGCTGCCGGTCGCTGCCGTCGCTCTTCCAGCCGGCGTCCGCGAGCAGCGCCTTGGCCGCCCCGGTGTCCTGGCCGCCGAGGGCGTCGCTGTGGTCCTCGTAGCCGGTCTGCCCGGCCATCAGCAGGTGGCTGCCGAGCGGCCGGGAGGGCAGGTCGAGCGGCTTGAGGACGGTGTCCGCGAGCACCTGCCGGTCGAGGGCGCGGGCCACCGCCCGGCGCACCCGGTCATCGGCCAGCGGCCCGCTGCTGCCGTTGAGGGCGAGCTGGGTGTAGGCGGGCTCCAGCGCCTTGCGGACGGTGTAGCCGCGCAGCACCGTGTCCTGCGCGGCGACGCCCTTGGCGTCTGCCTTGGCGCCGTCGCCCAGCGGTCCCGCGTTGCCGTCGCCGGGCTTGTGGGACGGGGCGCCGGAGGCCGCGCGCCGGGCGGAGGCGACCCGCTTCGCGGCGATCTGGTCGACCGCGGCGACATCGACGCTCCCGTCGGCCAGCGCCGCGGCCCGCTTGTCACCGGGCAGCGACTCCAGCACGATCTTCTTGAGCTTGGCGCGGTCGCCCCACCACTCCGGGTTGCGGACGAGGGTGACGCGCCCCTCCTCGGTGTCCCGCTTCTGGACCCGGAACGGGCCCGCGACGACCTTGAGTTGCTCGCGCGCGCCCTCGTTGAAGGCGTCGGCGTTGCCCATCACGCTCTTGGGATAGAGCGGGGTGAACAGGGACCGCCAGTCGGCGTAGGGCCGGGCGAAGGTGACCTTCACCTCGTGGGCGCCCGCGCCCTGTTCGACCTTGCCGATCCGGTCGTAGCCGGCGTTGCGGGCGGTCCAGAACGCGTTGTTCTTGCCGCGCAGCGCGTTCCACTGGGCGATGAAGTCGGCGGCGGTGATCGCCGATCCGTCGCTCCACCGCGCCTTGGGATTGATCTTGTAGGTGACGACCTGCTTGGGGTCGCGGGCGCTGACGTCCGCGGCGTCGAGGTAGTCGGCGTTGCGCTGCGGCCGGCCGTTCGCGTCGAGGGTGAACATGCTGGGCAGCACCGCGCCGGCGATCCGCGCGGTGGTCGTGTCGGCGTCGGACTGGAAGGCGTTGAGGGTGCCGGGCATCGCGTCGATGGCCCAGCGCAGGGTGCCGCCGTCCTTCAGCTCGCCGCGCGGCGCCGGGGCGATGTCCTGGGACGCCGAGACCGACGCCTCCCGTTCATCGCTGCTGCATCCGGTCAGGGCCGGCAGCGGGAGCAGCGCCCCCGCCGCGATGAGCGCGGCGCAACGGCGTCTGCGGTCCGCCGCGCGGCGGCCTGAGAGGGGGTGGTCGTGGTCGGTCATGACGGTTACCTCCGGGCTCACCCGCGCCGCGCCGAGCACCGCCTGGGCCTGACCGGCGCACCACGTTCGGCCGAGTTTGCGGCTCATCACATCTATGGCACCCCCACTGAAGGCGACCGCGCCCGGACCGGCCGCCCGACACGACGGCCACCACCCCAAGGCCACCCGCCCGGCCCAACATCCCGGGCCCCGGCGGGGTCACGGGGACCTCACCCCGGCAGACCCCGGCGGCGCGCGGCGCGCCCGTGTCCGTATCGGCGTTCGAGGGGTGCCGGGGTGCGCCGTTGCCGAAACGCACCGGTTCGAGTCGTAATCACGCACACCCCCTTCCCAACCCCTACTGTGACGCGCGACACTCTCGGGCGCATGAGATCGCCCACCACACCTTCAGAAGTGAGGGCACGTCATATGTCCCTTAAGGATGATCTGACGGCGGTTGAACGCAGCCTGGACCATCTCGCCCGGTCGGTGGGGAAGCTGGAGGCGCAACTCGGCGCCGGCCTGGACATCCGCCGGGTCCGCAGCGACACGGACCATCTGCGCGAGAGTCTCGGCCTGCTCAAGCAGAGCGCGGCGGCCGGCGGGCCGCGGCGCCAGGTGGCGGCCACCGTCGAGATGGTGTCGATCTCCGACGCCCCCTACAACTCCGCGCTGTGGACCGACGCGGAGGACGAGGGCCTGGGCTCCAGGAACGGCCACGCGCCCTGAGCGGCCGTGGCACGAGCACCGCCGTCCGCCCCTCATCCCGTCCCGCCCCGCCCCGGCCGCGCGCCTCGATTCGCCGCCCGGACGGAGCGCCCTTCACGGAGACCGACGTTGGCCACTGGCACCGAACCCACCTCGCAGACCGGCGCGACCGGTGTGCACTCCGCCTCGCGCGCCGCCATCCCCGCCCGCCATCTGCGCACCGACCGCTGGTGGCTGGCCCCGGCCTGCACCGCCGCCGGGCTGCTCGCGTTCATCGTCTACTCGACCTGGCGGGCGTTCGCGAACGCCGACTACTACCACGCGCCCTATGTCTCGCCGTTCTACTCGCCGTGCCTGGCGGAGAACTGCCACACCATGCGCGGCGGCCCCAACTGGGAGCTGTTCGGCAGCTGGTGGGGCCTGTCCCCCGCGCTGCTCATCCTGATCTTCCCGCTGGGCTTCCGGCTGACCTGCTACTACTACCGCAAGGCCTACTACCGCGGTTTCTGGGCGTCGCCGCCGGCCTGCGCGGTCGCCGAGCCGCACAAGAAGTACACCGGTGAGACCCGCTTCCCGCTGATCCTGCAGAACATCCACCGCTACTTCTTCTACTTCGCGGTGCTGGTCGCCGGCGTGCTGACCTACGACACCGCGCTGACCTTCCGCGACGAGAACTACGCCTGGGGCCACATGGGCCTGGGCACCCTGATCTTCCTCGCCAACATCGTGCTGATCTGGGCGTACACCCTCTCCTGCCACTCCTGCCGGCACATCGTCGGCGGCCGGCTGCGGCACTTCTCCCAGCACCCGGTGCGCTACCGGCTGTGGGGCTGGGTCGGCAAGCTCAACGCGCGCCACATGCTGCTGGCGTGGTCCTCGCTGATCAGCGTGGCCGCCGCGGACTTCTATGTCTTCCTGCTGGCCAGCGGCGCGATCACCGATCCGCGCTTCTTCTGACGCGCGCCCCTCTCCTTCTCCTTGCGCAACAGCAACTCCTTTGACAGTTCATCTACGGAAAGGTGTGCCCCGCGATGGCGCATGTGGACCGGCAGGCATGGGACGTGGTCGTGGTGGGCGCGGGCGGCGCCGGACTGCGCGCCGCCATCGAGGCCCGCGAGGCCGGCATGCGCACGGCCGTGATCTGCAAGTCCCTGTTCGGCAAGGCCCATACGGTGATGGCCGAGGGCGGGATCGCCGCCAGCATGGGGAACGCCAACGCGCACGACAACTGGCAGGTCCACTTCCGGGACACCATGCGCGGCGGCAAGTTCCTCAACCACTGGCGGATGGCCGAACTCCACGCCCGGGAGGCCCCGGACCGGGTCTGGGAGCTGGAGACCTGGGGCGCGCTCTTCGACCGCACCGCGGACGGCCGGATCTCCCAGCGGAACTTCGGCGGCCACGAGTACCCGCGGCTGGCGCACGTCGGCGACCGTACGGGCCTGGAGCTGATCCGCACCCTCCAGCAGAAGATCGTGGCGCTCCAGCAGGAGGACGAGCGGGAACTGGGCGCGTACGACGCACGGTTGAAGGTCTTCCAGGAGTGCACGGTCACCCGGATCCTCAAGGAGCCGGGCGGCCCGGGCGCGGGCTCCGGGAAGGTCGCCGGCGCCTTCTGCTACGAGCGGGAGTCCGGCCGCTTCTTCGTCCTGGAGGCCCCGGCGGTCGTGCTGGCCACCGGCGGCATCGGCAAGTCGTTCAAGGTGACCTCCAACTCCTGGGAGTACACCGGTGACGGCCACGCGCTGGCGCTGCTGGCCGGGGCGCCGCTGATCAACATGGAGTTCGTGCAGTTCCACCCCACCGGCATGGTCTGGCCGCCGTCGGTCAAGGGCATCCTCGTCACCGAGTCGGTCCGCGGCGACGGCGGGGTGCTGCGCAACAGCGACGGCAAGCGCTTCATGTTCGACTACATCCCGGACGTCTTCAAGGAGAAGTACGCGGAGACCGAGGAGGAGGGCGACGGCTGGTACGAGGATCCCGAACGCCACCGCCGCCCGCCCGAACTCCTCCCCCGCGACGAGGTCGCCCGCGCCATCAACGCCGAGGTCAAGGCGGGCCGCGGCTCCCCGCACGGCGGCGTCTACCTGGACGTCTCCACCCGGATGCCGGCCGAGGTCATCGAGCGCCGGCTGCCCTCGATGCACCACCAGTTCAAGGAGCTGGCGGATGTGGACATCACCGTCGAGCCGATGGAGGTCGGCCCGACCTGCCACTACGTGATGGGCGGGGTGGAGGTCGACCCGGACACCGCGGCGGCGACCGGCGTCCCCGGGCTGTTCGCGGCCGGCGAGGTGGCCGGCGGCATGCACGGCTCCAACCGCCTGGGCGGCAACTCGCTGTCCGACCTGCTGGTCTTCGGCCGCCGCGCGGGGCTGCACGCCGCCGAGTACGCGGCCTCGCTCGACCGGCGGCCGGCCGTCGACCCGCTCCAGATCGACGCGGCGGAGGCGGAGGCGCTGCGCCCCTTCAGCGCCGAGGGCGGGCAGGACGCCGGCGAGGGCCGCGGGGAGGACGCCGGCCGGGAGACGGGCCCGGCGGAGAACCCGTACACCCTGCACCAGGAGCTCCAGCAGGCGATGAACGACCTGGTCGGCATCATCCGCAAGGAGAGCGAGATGTTCGAGGCGCTCAAGCGGCTGGCCGATCTGCGGGTGCGGGCCCGCCGGGCCGGCGTCGAGGGCCACCGGCAGTACAACCCCGGCTGGCACCTCTCCCTCGACCTGCGGAACATGCTGCTGGTCAGCGAGTGCGTGGCGCGGGCGGCGCTGGAGCGCGAGGAGAGCCGCGGCGGCCACACCCGCGACGACCATCCGGCGATGGACCGCGGCTGGCGCAACATCAACCTGGTCTGCGAGGTCGCCCACCCGCAGGGCGAGGCGCGCACCGCGGACCCGGCGCTGGGCCAGATCCGGCTCTCCCGGCGCGAGACCCCGCCGATCCGCCGCGATCTGCTGGAGTTGTTCGAGAAGGACGAGCTGGCGAAGTATCTGACGGACGAGGAGCTGAGCCGGTGAGCGTGTCGCAGGAAGAGCAGAAGTCGGGGGCCTACCAGGCGCACTTCCGGGTGTGGCGGGGCGACGAGCACGACGGCGACCTGGCGGACTACACGGTCGAGGTGCACGAGGGCGAGGTGGTGCTCGACATCATCCACCGCCTCCAGGCGACCCAGGCCCCCGATCTCGCGGTGCGCTGGAACTGCAAGGCGGGCAAGTGCGGTTCGTGCAGCGCGGAGATCAACGGCCGGCCGCGGCTGATGTGCATGACCCGGATGTCGGTCTTCGACCGCGCGGAGACCCTCACGATCACGCCGATGCGGGCCTTCCCGGTCGTCCGCGACCTGGTCACGGACGTGTCCTTCAACTACACCAAGGCCCGGGAGATCCCGGCGTTCGTGCCGCCCGCGGAGCTGGCCCCCGGCGAGTACCGCATGCAGCAGGAGGACGTGGGACGGTCCCAGGAGTTCCGCAAGTGCATCGAGTGCTTCCTGTGCCAGGACACCTGCCATGTGGTGCGTGACCACGAGGAGAACAAGACCGCGTTCGCCGGTCCGCGCTTCCTGATGCGCATCGCCGAGCTCGACATGCACCCGCTGGACGCGGCACCGGCCTCGGGCCTGGACCGCAAGGCCACCGCGCAGGACGAGCACGGGCTGGGCTACTGCAACATCACCAAGTGCTGCACCGAGGTCTGCCCCGAGCACATCAAGATCACCGACAATGCGCTGATCCCGCTCAAGGAGCGGGCCGCGGACCGCAAGTACGACCCGCTGGTCTGGCTCGGCAACAAGATCCGGCGCCGCGGCGAGTGAGCGGCGGGGCGGGACCCGGGCGCACCGCCCCGGTCCCGCCCCGTCCCCTCAGAACATGCTCAGCAGCGCTTCCGCCGGGTCCACCGCGGGCGACTCCCCGTCGGGCAGCGCGAGTTCGAACCACACCGTCTTGCCGCGCGGGGTGCGCCGGCTGCCCCAGCCCTCGCTGAGCAGGCCGACCAGCTGCAGCCCGCGGCCGCCCTCGTCGGTGTCCCGGGCCCGGCGCCGGCGCGGCTGGGCCAGATCGGCGTCCCAGACCTCGCAGACCAGGGTGCGGTCCAGCAGCAGCCGCAGCCGGATCTCGCCGTGGCCGTGCCGCAGTGCGTTCGTCACCAGCTCGCTGACCAGCAGCTCGGTGGTGTCGACGAGGCCCTGCAGGCCCCAGTCCGTGAGCTGGTCGCGGGCCAGCTCGCGGGCGCGGGCCACCGAGCGGGGCTCCGGCGCCAGATTCCAGTCGCCCACCGCGTCCTTGGGCAGCCCCTGCACCCGTGCCATCAGCAGCGCGATGTCGTCCTCGCCGTGCGAGGTGTCCATCGCGCTCAGCACGTGGTCGCAGGCGTCCTCCAGCGGACGGTCGGCGCCCGACAGGGCCCGGCGGAAGGCCTGCAGCCCCTCGTCCAGCGGATGGTCGCGGGACTCCACCAGGCCGTCGGTGTAGAGCGCCAGCAGCGCGCCGTCCGGCAGCTCGACCTCGATCTCCTCGAACGGCTCGCCGCCCACGCCGAGCGGCATCCCCGGGGGCACGTCGAGCAGCAGCGCGTCCTCGCCGTCCTCGACCAGCACCGGCGGCAGATGCCCGGCGTTGGCGAACGTGCAGCGCCGGGTGATCGGGTCGTAGACGGCGTAGACGCAGGTGGCGAGGTAGACCTCGGAGAGATCGGCGGTCCGCGCCGAGCGCCCCGGCTCGGCGCCCTCCGGGGCCCCGGACCGGCCGCGGGCGCCACGGGCGGTGGACCGGCCCTCGCCGTCGCCGCCGAGCCCGCGGGCGATCTCGTCCAGCGCCGAGAGCACCTCGGCGGGCTCCAGGTCCAGCAGCGCCAGGGTCCGCACGGCGGTGCGCAGCTCCCCCATGGCGACCGCGGCGCGCAGTCCGCGGCCCATCACGTCGCCGACCACCAGCGCGGTGCGGTGGCCGGGGAGTTCGATGACGTCGAACCAGTCGCCGCCGACCTCGGTCGCGGTGGTGCCGGGCAGATAGCGGCAGGCGATGTCCAGGCCGGCCGCCTCGGGGTCGCCGGGCGGCAGCAGGCTGCGCTGCAATATCAGCGCGCGCTCGTGCTCGCGGCGGTAGAGGCGGGCGTTGTCGATGCAGACGGCGGCGCGCGCGGCCAGCTCCACGGCGAGCGCGGTGTCCCGCTCGCCGAACGGCTCGCTGCCCTTGGTGCGGGAGAACTGCACCAGCCCGACGACGGTGTCCCGGGCGACCATCGGAACGGCGAGGGTGGACTGCACCACCGCGCCGAACTCCGGCCCCCCGTCGTCGCTCTCCCGGCCCGGGATGATCTGCGCGTGGCCGGTCCGCAGGGCGCCCGCGCAGGGGGAGTTGAAGGGGTAGCGGTGGACGGCGCCGACCGCGACCGGGCCCGGGGTGGCGCCGGGAGCGGTGGCGAGCGGGGCGTCCGAGACGGCGCTGGCGAAGGCGACCCGGCGCAGCTCCGCGCTGCCGTCGCTCATGCCGGGCGGGGCCTCGTCGCCGGCCAGCAGCCCCTGGTAGAGGTCCACCGAGGCCAGGTCGCAGAACTGCGGGACGGCGACGTCCAGGAGGGTGCGGGCGGTGGTCTCCAGGTCGAGGGAGTTGCCTATCCGGGCGCCGGCCTCGTTGAGCAGCGCGAGGTTGCGGCGGGCGTTGGCGGCCTCCCGCTCGGCACGGCGCCGGCCGGTCACGTCGGCGGCGAGCGCCGCGACGCCGATCGGCCGGCCGCTGGCGCCGTGCAGCCGGTAGAGCGACACCGACCAGCGGCGGCGGTCGCCCTCGCCGCCCGGCAGGCCGATCAGTTGCATCTCGGCGACCGGCTCGCCGGTGTCCAGGACGCGGCGCAGGGCGGCGGTCATCCGCTCGGCCTCGGTGCGCGGCAGGAAGTCGTGCGGGCCGCAGCCGCGGTACTTGCTGGCCGGGCCGCCGAAGACGGTGGCGAAGCGTTCGTTGACCCGCAGCAGCTTCAGGTCCGTGCCGAACAGGGTGAAGCCGATGGGAGATTGACCGAAAACGGCCTGCGAGGCGGCGAGATCGGTCTCGATGCCGCGCAGCGCCCGGACGTCGACGACCAGGCAGACCGCAGCACGCTCACCGTCCTCGTTGCGCGAGGGCATCACATAGATCTCGGCGAGTCCGTCGGTCGCGCCGTCCGCTTCCCTGCGGTAGGGCACCAGGCCGGTCCACTCCCGGCCGTCGAGTATCTCGGACACCTTGCGGTGGCCGGTGTCGCGCAACTCGCCGGGGACGAAGGCCTCCACGGGGTCCTTGCCGAGGGCGTAGCGGGCGGGGATGCCGAGCATCTGCGCGGCCCGCTCGCTCCACTGGTCGATCCGGCCGTCGGGACCGAGCGAGAAGGAGGCCACGCGGATGTAGTCGTAGATCGATCCGGGCCGGCTGCTCTGCCATACGGGCGCGCCCGCCGGCTCGCCCGCGCGCGGGCGGCCGGCCGGGTCCCCCGGGCGGTCCGCACCGCCCTGACCCCCGCTCTGTGCGGGTTCTTCCCCGCCAGATGACATCTCGCTCACGAGCCCCGTCCCCTCCAGCTCATCGTGCCCGGACCGGACCCGCCTGAGTATCCAGCACCTCGGCAATCCGGAACACGGTCTTCACGATCACAGCACAGTCTCGATCGCAGGCCATCGACAGAATGTCGATGAAATGGCAACGATCAGGACTTCATCTGTCTCCTAACCAGCCACCGACAGCTCGAACCACACAGTCTTGCCACTCTTTCCACGCCGGGTCCCCCAGCGCCGCGAACTGCACGCGACCAGCTGCAATCCTCGGCCCCCCTCGTCGTCGGGCGCGGCGTCGCGCTCCCGCGGCGGGTCGGGCAGCGGATCGGAGACCTCGACGAGCAGCCCGCCGGTGGTCAGCAGCACCATGCGGACCCCGATCGGCCCGCTGGCATGGCGCAGCGAGTTGGTGACGAGCTCGCTCACGAGTAGTACGGCCATGTCGGCGGCGCCGTTCAATCCCCAGTCGTCCAGCACCCGGCGGACCACGGTGCGGGCGGTGCGCACGGCACCGGGATCGGCGGGGAAGCTCCATTCGGCGGTGGGGGAACCGGTGGCCTTGCCGCGCCTGCGGGCATTGCCGGAGACCGGCTCCGGGACCTCTGCCGCTGCGCTCTCGCTCACGCCGATCACATCCCAGCCCGATGACTCCCCCGTCACATTCCACGGATGGAAGGGGTCATTCAGGACATACCCGATATCCCGCGCGAAGTACCGCATGCGGCGGTGCACTGTGCCGTAAATGAAACATATCGGCGCACTCGGCCGGGGCGCCGAGAAGGGCTGCCACAGGCGCGGGAGCGGCCCGGGGCGCACGGGTGCGCGCGGCGGGCCGGACGGGCGGTGCGGGGGCGGCCAGGGCCCGACGGCGGGGCACTACGGGCGCGCCGGGGCGGCGGGCGGCACCCCGTTCTTCGCAGCCAGTCTGCGCATCACCTCGGCGACCGCGGGGCGGTCCTGATCCAGCCAGTCGACCTGGCTCTCCTCGCCGGGCCGCAGCCAGCGCAGCTCGTCGTGGTCCTCCAGGGGCTGCGGCACCCCGGACACCAGCCGGGCCGTCCACACCTGCAGGACATAGCCGGGCCGCAGCACCCACTCCCCCGGAATCCGGTCCAGGACCGCGGCCTCGACCCCCAGCTCCTCGCGCAGCTCACGCTCCAGCGCCCGCTCGGGGGTTTCGTCGTCCTCCACCTTGCCGCCGGGCAGCTCCCAGCGGCCGGCCAGCGCGGGCGGCGCGCTGCGCCGGGCGGCCAGCAGCCGCCCGCGCTCGCACACCGCTCCGCCCACCACTACGCGCACGGTCGTCATGCGCGGCAGCCTACGTCCCCCGCCCCCGTCCCGCCTGCCGCTCGCGAGCTCTCAGGTGGCCGCCCGATCGGCCTTCTCGACCACGTAAAGCTGCTGGTGGCCGCGTGTGCCAAGCCGGTCGGCCACCCGCTCCGCCTCCGCTCGGGTGGCATAGCGGCCCACGCGATAGCGGTTGCCGCCTTCGTCCTGGCGGATGACGAGCCAGGGGAGCACCGCTCCGCCGTCGGTCATTGCGCCCCTCCGTCCGCCGCGTGGCGCTCCCTTGCGCGCCCCTGGTCCGCTGATGCCGAAATCGCAATCCGCATATGCCCGAGCCTACGCCCGACCTTCACTCAGCGGATATGGCTTTTCACAAAGAGATACCGAACCGGCCACCCGCGGGCCTCCGGTGTACCGGAGACGGCCTGCGGATGGCCGGCTGGTGGCCCGATGCGCTCGGGCGGGCGGACAGCTGTCGCGCGGACGGCGCGGGCGGATTCAGGACCCGACGGACGCCTTGGCGCCGTCGGTCTCGGCGGCCTCCTTCGCGGCGGCCTCCTCCTCGGCGCGGAGCTCGGCCTCGACCGTGAGCAGCGAGGGGTTGCGCCAGGAGCTGCGCACGCCCCAGTAGTAGAAGGCCAGGCCGATCGCGGCGACCAGGACGATGTCCCAGCCCTGCGGAAGGTAGCCCTTGCCGCCGAACTCCTTGCCGCCCAGGTACGACACCGCGGCCATGACCAGCAGGTACGCCACCATCCAGGCACCGGCCTTGAGATGCGGGCGCAGCTCGGCCCACGGCTTACGGCCCTGGGTCAGCGGCTTGCCGATCTCGTACCAGGCCCAGACCGGCAGTCCGACGGCCATGATCAGGATGACCTTGCCGGTCAGCGGCCAGCGGCCCCAGTAGAGCACCAGCGAGCCGAAGATCATGGCGATCGGCGCGACGATCGGCATCGCGCGCAGCTTGACCGGGCGCGTGAGGTTCGGCGAGATCCGGCGCAGCGACATCACCGCGACCGGCCCGGTGATGTACGAGATGACCGTGGCCACCGAGACGATCTCGGCCAGCGAGCCCCAGCCGCGGAAGACCGCGAGGAAGAGGAAGGCGATCACGAGGTTGAGCACCAGCGCCGGACGCGGCACACCGGTCTTCTTGTCCACCTTGCCGAAGATGCCGGGCAGGTGACCGTTCTCCTGCACACCGTGGATCATGCGCGAGGTGGTGGCCGCGTAGATCATGCCCGTGCCGGACGGCGAGACGAAGGCGTCCGCGTACAGCAGCAGCGCCAGCCAGTTCAGGCCCCAGGCCACGGCGAGGTCGGCGAGCGGCGAGTTGAAGCCGAGGGAGGCCCAGCCGCCGCCGGCGGTCAGCTTGTCACCGGGCACCGCCATCAGGAACGCGATCTGCAGCGCGACATAGATGACCAGGGCGATCAGGATCGACCAGACGACGGCCTTCGGCAGCGACTTGCCGGGGTTGCGGGCCTCACCGGCGAGGTTCAGCGGGGACTGGAAGCCGTTGTAGGCCCAGACGATGCCCGAGACGGCGACGGCGGTGAAGACCGAGCTCCAGCCGTTGGGCGTGAAGCCGCCGTGGTGGACGATGTTGCCGGTGTCGAAGTGCGCCATCATCAGCGCGGTCGCGGTCAGCGCCGGGACGACGACCTTGAAGACCGTGATCGCGGTGTTCGTCTTGGCGAACAGCGAGATCGCGAACCAGTTGAGGAAGAAGTAGAAGATCAGCAGGATGCTGGCCAGCCCGACGCCGGTGCCGGTCAGCTCCTTGCCGTCGTAGAGCGCGTGCGTCCAGCCGAAGTCCCAGGAGCTCATGTACTGGACGGAGGCGGTGGCCTCACCCGGGATCACCGAGACGATCGCGATCCAGTTCGCCCAGGCCGCGAGGTAGCCGGCGAGCGAGCCGTGGGAGTACTGGCCGTAGCGGACCATGCCGCCGGCCTTCGGGAACATCGCGCCCAGCTCGCTGTACGTGAGGGCGATGGTGAGCGCGACGAGCGCACCGATGACCCAGGCGAGGATCGCGGCCGGGCCGGCGATGGCGGCGGCCCGTTCGGCTCCGAAGAGCCAGCCGGAGCCGATGATGGACCCGAGACCAGTGGCGGTCAGGGCGATGGTCCCGAGGGACCGACGGTAATTCGAGTGCGAGCCCTGCTCCGCGCTCGGGTTCTTCGTCGTGCTCACGTGCTTGGTCTCCTGGTCTTCCCCCGTGCCGTGCACAAACTTCGCCATCGTAAGAGCGAATCGAGGCGTCGGCTTCCCACAGCTGCCAAAAAAAGCCGCCCAGTTGAGGGTCTGTGACTTATCCAACACAAGGTTTCGGCCAAATTTTGCGCACAAACCAGCCCAAAACGGTCCCCTGGCCGAGAACCGCAGGCGAACACTTGGCGTCTCGCGCACGCGCACAGGAGGGACGGGAGCGTCTCCGCGGCTACTTCACCGGCAGGTGGTAGGTCACCCGGTGGCGGTCGGCGAGGGTGACCACATCGGCCGTCTCGACCGGCCGGCCGCCCGCGAAATACGTCCGCGACACGACCAGCACCGCATGCCCCGGCACTCCGCCCAGCGTCATGGCCTCCTCGGCCAGCGCCGGCCGGGCACCGACCTCCTCGACGACGTTGTCCACCACGACGTCGATGGCCGCCATCCGCTCGACCACCCCGCGCCCCGCCAGCGGCCCCTCCTCCGGCAGCATCACCGGCGTCCGCCCGGTCACCTCCAGGGGCTCCCAGGACGTCGAGAGCATGGCCGGCTCCCCCTCGGCCCGGAAGACATAGCGCGTCCGCATCACCTTGGCCCCCTGCTCGATCCGCAGCCGGCCGGCGACGGCCGGTCCGGCCGCCTCCTGCTCGCTGCTGGACTCCCAGGTGCCCCGCACCCGCTCGTCCGTCTGCTCCTGCCGGAACGGCGTGCAGCCGCCCGACGAGTGGAAGCCGACGCGGGCGATGCGGCGCGGCACGGGCTGCTCGCGCACATAGGTACCCGACCCCGAGCGGCCCTCGACCAGCCCCTCGGCCATCAGGACCTTCCTGGCCTCCAGCGCGACGGTGTCCGAGACGCCGTACTCCTCGCGGATACGCGCCTGGGAAGGGAGACGGGTGTGCGGCGGCAGTAAGCCGTCGACGATTTTCTGGCGCAGGTCGCCGGCGACTCGGAGGTACGCGGGCTGCTCACCGAAAGGCACATGCCCCTCCCAACAGCTTGACAGTCAGCAACAGCGTGGCAACCGCCTGTCGCCGACCGCAAGCTTGGGCCAGATATTCGCCTGATGTGATGAATCCCAGCTCAGCCCGTGTAAAACCCGAGATCGGGGGCCGGCGCCGCCGCCCGGCCCACCCCGCGCCACCCCTCCCCTTCTCCCCACCCACCCGGTAGCCGTCTCCCAGGCGTGTCACGATCGAAGCGGGGCCACCCGCGCACCCGGGACGCGACCGGAGAACGCCGGCGACAACGGCGTACGGAGAATCCGGCGCACCCCAAGGCGGGCGGCGCCACCCGGACGGGAAAGGAAGGGACCCCATGCCCGCCGAACACCTCTCCCCCATGCCCAAGGACTGGCAGCGCGCACTCGCCGTCGTCGCCCACCCCGACGACCTCGAATACGGCGCCGCGGCCGCCATCGCCGAATGGACCGCCGCCGGGCGCGAGGTCAGCTACCTCCTGGTCACCCGTGGTGAGGCCGGTATCGACGGGCTCGCGCCGGCGGAGAGCGCCGCGGTCCGCGAGGAGGAGCAGCGGGCCGGCGCGGCACTCGTCGGCGTGCACACCGTCGAGTTCCTCGACCACCACCACGACGGCGTCATCGAGCCCGGCCGGACGCTGCGCCGCGATCTGTCCGCGGCCATCCGCCGCCACCGCCCCGAGCTGCTGGTGACCCTCAACCACCACGACACCTGGGGCGGCGGCCGCTGGAACACCCCCGACCACCGGGTGGTCGGCCGCGCGGTCCTCGACGCGGCAGGCGACGCCGGCAACCGCTGGATCTTCCGCGACCTGACCGCGGCGAAGGGCCTGGCGCCCTGGAACGGCGTCCGCTGGGTGGCCGTGGCGGGCTCCCCGCACCCCACCCACGCCGCCGAGGTCGGCCCCGGCATCGACCGCGCGGTCGCTTCTCTGGCGGCCCACGCCACCTACATCAAGGGCCTGCGCGGCGCCGGCCAGGACCCGCACACCTACGCCCGGACCTTCATCGAGCAGATGCTGCGCAACGGCGGCGAGCGCTACCGGGGCCACCCGGCCACGCTCTTCCAGGTCTTCCCCCGCTGACGCGGGTGCGGGGCGGCGCCGCTCCCCGCACCCGATGCGCCGACCGGGCCGGTTCTGTGGGCCGTCGGTGGCACACCGGACCGCGTCCGCTGGCGCCTCCCCCCGAGTGCCCGCCTCGCGCTGAACAATCCCCCTGGCCACGACCCACGCACCCGTCTCAGCCGACCGAGGGGAACGACCGATGGACTCAGCCGCACACCCGGACCGCAGGGCCATGCTCGCCGGGGGCCTCGTCGTCGCCACGGCCGCCCTCACGGGCTGTTCGTCGAAGCGTGCCGCCCCGCTGCCGGCCGGCGCGTCGCCACAAGGCCGGGCCGCTTCGCCGCAGGCCCGGCCGACCACCCCCGCCGCGGCCTTCGCACGGCTGATGGCCGGCAACCAGCGCTGGGTGAGCGGCAACCTCCAGCACCCCGACCGGGACCCGAGCCGCCGCGAGTTCGTGGCCGAGAAGCAGCAGCCCTTCGGCTCGGTCCTCTCGTGCATCGACTCCCGGGTGCCGCCGGAGCTCCTCTTCGACACCGGGCTCGGCGACCTCTACGTCATGCGCACGGGCGGCGAGGCGGTCGGCCCGGTGGTCACCGGTTCCGTCGAGTACGGCCCCATGACCAGCGGCACCCCGCTCATCGTCGTCCTCGGCCACCAGCGCTGCGGCGCCGTCGAGGCCTCGTACAACTCCCTGCGCGACGGCAAGCCGCTGCCCGGCAACCTGGAAGCGATCGCCAGGGCCCTGCGCCCCGCATACGAAGAAACGGTCCGCCAGGGCGGCGCCGCCGACCCCGTCGACACCATGGCCCGCAACCAGGTCACCCTCACCGCCGCCGCCCTACGCACCAACCAGGACCTCTCCCCCCTCGTCAAAAAAGGCACCCTCGCCGTCATCGGCGCCTACTACTCCCTCGACACCGGCAAGGTCGAGGTCTTGTCGGGGGCGCCTTCCTGATCGTCGCGGCGGGCGGGGCTGTGCGACGGCGGCAACTCCCGCACGGGCGCCGGTTTTCAGGCAAGGGCCCACAACGCGGCCGTCGTCGAGAAGACGAGAGCCGCCACGGCGGTGACCACCGCGGCGACCTGGACCGATGAGTCACTCATGGCCGGATGCCAGGCGTGTGGGCGGTTATGGTGCGACGGGTTCCGAAAACTCCCGGACCGGGATCGTTGACTCTCCAGCTTGAGCCGCGGCCCGCTACCGTGAAGCCATGACCGCACTGCCCGACTGGATGCGCCCGCCCCGCGCGGAAGGCTGGTTCGCGGAGGATCTCGACCGCCTCCCCGAGGCACCCCGCCACACCGAGCTCATCGACGGAGCCCTCGTCTTCATGATGTCGCCCCAGCGGTCCTGGCACGGCCGCCTCGTCACCGCCCTGACCACCGCGCTCATGGCGCAGGCGCCAGCAGACCTCGAGGTCGAGCGCGAGATGACGATCCGCCTCGATGCCCGCAACCGTCCCGAGCCGGACCTCCTGCTGACAGATCTGCCCTACGACCCCGACCGGACCTGGTACGCCCCGGAGAACGTGAAACTCGTCGTCGAGGCCGTATCGCCCGAGTCTGCGCACCGCGATCGCACAGTAAAACTCCGCAAGTACGCGGAGGCCGGCATCCCGCACTACTGGTGCATCGAGGACGAGGACGGGGAACCCGTCGTCCACGTCTACGAACTCGACGAACCCACCGGCGCATACGCGCCCGCCGGGATCTTCCGGGGCACCCTCCAGCGCCCGGCGCCCTTCGAGATCAACCTGGACCTCGACAAGCTGACGCCGCCCCGCAGCAGCTGAAAGTCAGCACCAAGTCGGCACGGAAGGCAGAAGGGGTCGGGCTCACTTGAACCCGACCCCTTCTGACCCGTAGGTCTGGTGAAACCAGCTAGCGTGCGGCGATGGGGCGCTTACACGTTGAACCGGAATCCGTAGTGCAGAGCTGTCACCTGCGGAAACGCACTCTGCGAAGGTCGCATCCAGCACAGATCCAGTACGGTCAGAACTTAACCAGCACATCCAGCACGTCAGGCTGCCGGACCGTACTCGGAGGGCTCCTCCGAGGCGTCGCTCTGGACCTCGACGGGGACCGGGCCCATGGCCTTCTGCATGATCGCGCGGCACCGGTCCCATGCCTCGGGAACGAGGTGTCCGTAAATGTCGACGGTGGTCTTGATCGACTTGTGGCCGAGCCAACGCGAGACCTCGTGGATCGGGATGCCTGCGGCCAGTGCGGTCGAGGCGAAGAAGTGGCGAAGGCTGTGCGGGTGGTACTTCGGCTTGCCTTCGGCGTCGACCAGCCCGGCCGCCTTGCACGCCTTCCTGAAGTGGTAGCTGTACGTGTTGGCAGTGGGCATGATGCCCTTCCCGCGCTCGCGGGGCGCGAAGTACACCTCGACCTGCCGCGTCTTCCCCGCCGCGTTCCGGAAGGTTAGCGGGATCGGTTCCCACTGCTCCACGTGGGCGTCGATCTCCTCGCAGACGAACGGCGCGGCCGGCACGTCGCGGTACTCGCCCTCTTCGCGGTGCTTGAGCGGCACGAGGCGGGTCTTGCAGTCCTCGCGATGGGCCTTCGAGCTGATCTGCCAGCGCACGCGGATGACGTCGTCGCGGAGGCATCCGGCGTGGAAGGCGAGGGCCTCGCTGACCCGCAGGCCAGCCCCGGCCTGGAGCCAGACGGTCAGCTTGTACTGCGGCGACATGTGCTCGTGCAGGAGGCGAACCTCGGGGAGGGTGGGAATCTCGTCCTCGTCGACCGCATGGCTGGCGGGGGCGTTCTTCACATCCTTGGTCGGGTCCTCCTGGATGATCGTCTCTTCCTTGGCGGACCAGAAGATGTGCTGCGACCCCGAGGATGCCGACGCTGAGCTGGAGAAGATGATCGGCCACGCCGAGGCGTGTCTGAAGGAGCTCGGTCTCGCGTACCGCGTGGTCACCCTTGCCGCTGGCGACACCGGCTTCTCCGCCCAACTCACGTACGACCTTGAGGTGTGGCTGCCCAGCCAGAACACCTACCGCGAGATCTCGTCCGTCTCGAACTTCGGCACCTTCCAGGCGCGCCGCGCGAACATCCGCACCCGTGGCGCGGACGGCAAGCCCAAGCTGGTGGCCACGCTCAACGGCTCGGGTCTTCCGATCGGCCGCACCCTGGCCGCGGTGCTCGAACAGGGCCAGCAACAGGACGGCTCGATTGTCCTGCCTGAATCACTCGTCCCTTACCTCGGCTTCCGCCGTATCTCGGCGGACGGAACCCCGGAGGCATAGTGCTCGTCGGCGTCTGCGACTTTCCTGGTAGCTACGCTTTTCCCCCAGCCGGATACGGCGGGATCGAACGATGGCTTTGGGCGGTCGCAGTAGGCGCCCGTGCCGCAGGCGCCGACGTGCATCTCCTCGGGCCGGGCTGGCTCACGGACCTGGAAGCCGAATGGGTCCGCAAGCCAGTCCGTCTTGAGGACGTCACGCCAGGATCTCAAGCAGAGCGTGACCTGCGCAGCGCGGGATACGACCTCCTGGTGGTCGGCCACGGGTACCCCTCACTCGCCGCTTGGACACGCACGTGGAGCGAGCTCGATTGCGACGTGGCGACATTCCAGCACTCGCCGATCTTTCAGCACACTGAGACGGCGTTCGACGGTAGGCGGTCGCGGCTGTACTGCTACTCGCCCGAGATGATCGAGCGGTACGCAGCTCACCAGCCGATACCGGAACTCGCCGTCCACCTCGGGCTCAACGAGGAGGAGCCGCCCTCGGTTGGCGGGCGTGACCTGGTGTGGCTTGGCCGAATAGATGAGGAGAAGGCCCCGCATCTAGCTCTGAGAGCAGCACAGATACTCGGCCGCCGGATACGCGTCGTGGGGCCTGTTTTCGACGAGGACTACGTACGCCGACACGAGAAGCTCTTCACCGCCGATCACGTCGAGCTGGTGGGCGAGCTTGGCGGCCCCGCCAAGACCGCCGCTCTCCGTGACGCATCCGTGTTCGTCTACACGTACGCGCGCACCTACGTGGAGGCCGGAGCCGCAGTGTTCGGCGAGTCCCTGCGGGCCGGCACCCCCATGGCGGCGCTGACCTGGCGCAGGGGAACGTGCGCCGAGGCCGCCCTGTGCGACCAGACCGGGTCAATCGCCGTCCTCGATCCCGAAGTGGACGACGAGAAGGCAGCGGTCGAACTCGCTGAGGCAGTCGAACAAGCCGAGGCCCTCAACCACCGACAGGTGCAGGAGATCGGCCAGCTACGGTTCGACCCCGCGCGGCACTTTAAGGGGATGGCGGCCCGGCCGTGATCGACGGGGCAGTGAGTGAGCAGCTACCCGGACTACTGCGCCAAGCGTTGGGAGTTCATTGGGAGTTCTCCCTCAACGGGGACTTCTTAGAGATCCAGCACCCTCATCGCGGGTCCCCATACTGCCCGCCCCGTCGTCCCCCTTCGTGGGCAGAGCTGCTCGGAGCGCTCAAAGAGGGCTTCGCTGCTCAAGGAATCAAGCGGGACGCCTGCCTGCCCCTGCGTTGGGGGCGGGAGACGGAACTGACCATTTCGGCTGTCCAGGCCCTCGACCCGCTCCTCAAGGAAGGCCGCTTAGAGACCTACCGCCGCGGTTTCATCCCTCAACCCGTGGTGCGATTCACCGGCCAACGCACCGCCTCCGGAGAGCTGTGTGACGGGTTTCTGACCTCCTTCGTCAACGTCTCCTGTGTCCAACCAGTCGGCAGCATCGACGAATACGGAGCAATACTCGACGCCTGGCTATCCGTGCTATCCCAACTCGGCTTCCACGTCCGACACATAAGCATCTACGGCCGACTCGCGGTGTGGCAGCGTCGCCAAGTCAAGGGAATCACCCTCCGGTTCCGGCACTTGGACCTCACCCTGGGCGACATTGTTCTCCTCTGGAACGCGGAGAATCCACTGCGCATGGGCGTCGACCTCGGCACCAGCCTTGAACGCTTGGCCTGGGCTCGGACACTGCGAAGCTGGCACGAGCTCATATTTGGACCGCTTGCCGGAGCGGCGCCTCCTTCCGCATTGGATGCCATACGCACGGCGACGCTTCTCCTCGGCCACGGCATCACCCCTTCGGCACGTAGTGCCGGCGGGGTGACCCGCCGAGTGCTCGGGACACTCACGCCAGAATCAGTACGCCTTGGAGTAAGCGCCGCAGTTCGGTCATCCCACCAATACTGGACGACGGTCACGGCGCTAGCCGTTCCGTGGCCCACCGTTGCCTCCATCGTCGAGACCGAGGTCAACCGCCGATAACGTCATCAGGCCCCAGCCTGGCGACTGGGGCCCGCGTCATAATGCCTACTTCCTATCCACGGGCACCTGTGACTGTCAGTAGGGTGTCCCAACTGTTCGACTGGCTCAGGTGAGCCTCCGTAGCGAACAGGTACTTCCACGTCCCGAACTGCCCGAGTTCAGTCACTTCCTTTGCCCACGCCACGGCGGCGGCCTTCTTAGCCAGGACCGACTCGCTCGTGGCCTCCGCGTTCGACTTCCCCTCGACGAGCCAGCGCACGCCGTCCTTGTCGATGGCGATGAAGTCCGGGTAGTAGCAGGACCCGTTGTCCAACTGGATGTACGTGCCCCCACGCGATTCGAGACGCAGCCACCACTCGACCTTCGGGCTGACGTCCATCATGTTGGCGAGCTTGACCTCGGTGGACAGAGCATCGAAGTGCACCACGGGGAGAATTGAGCTGCCCCAGTCCGTGTACCCCATGCCGCGGATCACCTTGTCCGTGATCTGCATCTTCGACATCGTCGGCTGCGGCCACGACTGAATGGGAGGCGGAACAGTGACCGTCACGATCTCGTGCTCAGTCTCCACGAGCTTCAGCTTGAAGCTGGAGACCACGAGCTTCTCCAGCTGAGTCAGCGCGAGCTCCGCCCGAGCCTCCTCCCAAGGAGTGCTGTCTTCGCCGTCGGCTTCGATGGCTTCGCCGAGGAACGCGTGCACGAGGCGCTGCGCATGTTCGACTTCATCGTGCGTGAGCTTCAACTGCGGCAGGTTGAGAATCCGATCTTCGAGGTCTTCCCTGACTTTTGCGATCGGCCAACTCCGTTGCGTAGCCACACCGGACTTCTGATCCTGAGCGTGCACGGTGACGTTGCCGTCCAGATCTCGCGAGGCGTTCAGGGCCTTGCGCTTCAGCTCAACCTCTATTTCGTGCTTGAACTGCTTCCCCTTCTCCGCGACAGAATCGGAGCTCACGAAGGACAGGCTGTAGGTGTCCGGCTTTTCGAGCAGCCGCTTGCTGGGGAACTTGATGGCCGGCGCGCCGTCCGCAGGTTTCATGACCTGCTGGATCTGCTTCTTCTCGACACCGGCTTCGGCGAGCCGATGCTCCATGTCAGCCATACCGATGTACGCAGCTTCAGGCACGTCCGTGCCAAACCCGTCATCCCTAACCGGAGCATCGGCGGTGAAGACCAACATTCCCTGCGTCTGTACTTCATTGTACGCAGGTAGCGGGCGAGTGCCGCCAGCTTTGCCCGCCAGGCTCGATCCGCTGTCCTGTGTGCCCTTCTGAGGAAGGACGTGTTCCAACAGGGCTTCCTTCTCAGCCAACAGCTTCCGATACGAGTCGTGCGCGATGATGTCGACGGTGTCAACCATCGAGAATCCGACGCGCTCACCGTACGGCAAGCGAAGGCCACGGCCGAGGATCTGCTCGGTGAGGGTCTTGGAGGCGAGAGTACGCAGCGCGACGATCACGCTGATGTTCTTTACGTCCCAACCTTCCTTGAGCATATTCACCGAGACCACGGCGCGGACGGGAGAATCGGGCTGCTCGATACCCGCAAGGGCTTCGAGAGCATCGTCCTTGCTTCCAGACGTAACCTGCAACACCGCGCCAGGCTCGTCTATGAAACCTGGGCCAGCCAGGGTGTTCGCAACGTCGGTCGCTTCTTCGACGCTCTGGCAAACCACAAAGAGGACAGGGTTGACCATCGGCCGCCCATTCCTCTCGGCCCATTCCCGAGTGGTCTCCTCTTTTACCTTCCGGAGGTGACAGGCGTCTGCGAGCTGGGTATTGACGTCCGTATGGCCATCTTCCCGGTAGACAATAACGGGAATCTTCACGAGTTCGTCAGCGATAGCCTCGGCGAGAGAATATTGAAATACAACCCGCCCGGGGGCATTATAGTCGGCCTCGTCGGGGGTCGCCGTCAGACCCACGAGCGCCCGCGGACCGAGGTCTCGGACCGCTTCAAAGAACTTCTTAGCCTCGCTGCGGTACACATGGTGCTCATCGGCGATGATGACCAGGTCATCGGCATCACGAAGGTGGTCGTAAAGAGCCGTACCAATGGACTCATCGGTCTTGTGAGCTGCCCGGGAAGCCTTAGCTGTCGGCTTGGTCAACAGTTGGACGTTGAAGATGAATACCTTCAAGGCATCCGGATCATGGAGGGCATCACCGACGCGCCCACCCGCGTAGTCGTCTGGCGTGATGACGACCGGTTTATAATTTCCTCCAGGCACAAACTTTGGTTGCCCAGGAGTAAAGTTCGCAACTGTCTTGTTCTGGATGGTCCGGCCGGGTGTAACGATGAGGATATTGCGAACGCCTTGCTCGGCAAGATAGTCGATCAAGGCCCGGCAAATATAGGTCTTTCCGACGCCAGTGGCAAGGTCGCAGACGATCTCGCGACCATCGCCAGTCTGAATCTCGTCGACGACCTTAGACACGGCACGTCGATTAGGGTCCCGCAATTGCATACGTGCAGCCAGGTCAATAATCGACGCCTGGTCATGCTCGATCCAGCTCAACGCAGTACACGTCCCTTCATGTCCAGAAGATCATGGGGTGCCTTCTTGATGCGGGACCCCGGGCTGATGGAGGCCAGGAGCTGAGATGCTTCACGCAGATAGCTCTTACCGATGATCACCACCCGCTCGTCTTCTTCGAGACGGTCGACGATCGCTTGGACTGAACTCTCCGTGACGAGACCGTCGATCACCGCCAAGCGCTGTCGCCCCTTGCGCCCCACGAATGGCGGCTCAGGAGCCAGGTCCATCGCGAAGCCGGGCATCTGAGCGCAAGCCGCTTCACAGAAGGAGGCTTCAACAACCCAAGGCGCCAGGAGTACCCGGCCAGCAGCGTATTCGTACATGGAAGGTGAGACTTGCAAATGCCGGAACCCCCCGCCCTTCTCCCAGCCGACCGATTCTGAGATCCCGCCCGAATCTTCGCCGTTCACGACCTTTTCCAGGCGTGGGCGAATGAATGCTTGAACCGTCTCGACTTCTCGCTCGACCGTTACCCAACGGCGCTCCATCTTGTGCGCCACGGCAGCCGTGGTGCCAGATCCACCAAAACAGTCAAGGACAATATCTCCGGGCTCGGTAGCCAGATGAATCACCCGCTGTAGCAGGCGTTCGGGTTTCGGCGTAGTGAACGGAGTCCCTCCGTCGAAAAGCTTCTTGCTCTCCGCCTTAGCCGTTCGCGACTGGTCAACCTCGGACGTCGGCCAGAGAGTTCGCGGCGGCGTTCCATCCGCTCTGCGATCAGTCAGAAATTTCTTCAGCTTCGGGAAGGAGTAGTTCCCCGTTTTCCCCCAAAAAAGGAGCCCTTCCGCGACATGACGTTCGTACTCATCTTTGCCGTACGCCCAGACACGCTCACGGCGGGGCCACACTTCCTTTCCGGTAAATGGGTGGACAATGGGATAGTAGAGGTTCGGCCTCTCATCCGCCGTCTTCGGGCACTTGTAGTCGACTTCACGCCACGGGCCGCGAGGGTCGTTGTCCTGATTCTTGTACGCCTTATCTGCCGCAGCAGTGTGGGCGACCTTTCGGGGCTTAAACGAGTCCGGATTTCGCGAATAGACGAGAAGGTAGTCCTGATCAGTGGAGAACAACCTCGCATCATTTCGAGCGCTGGTCGTCTTTTCCCAAACCACAGTGGACACGAAGTTGGGGCGGCCAAAAACTTCATCCATCAAGACTTTGCAATAGGCCATCTCCGCGTCATCGAGATGCACCCACACACTTCCATCCGGAGCCAGCAGGTCTCGGATCAGCAGCAGACGGTCTCGCATCATCGTGAGCCAGACCGAGTGCTCCAGGCCATCGTCATAGTGAGTAAATGCCTGCCCCGTGTTAAAGGGCGGGTCGATGTACACGAGCTTAACTTTGCCCTGATACACATCGGCGAACTCGGGCAGGCGGGTGAGCGAACGAAGTGCATCAGCGCTATCGCCAGCGATCAGGAGATTGTCCTGCGCCCGCTTCCCTTCGTCGTTCACCTCTCCGACTGAGGCAACGTTCTGCAAGAGGCGAGTTTCAGTAACCCGGAAGTCGTCGCGGTCGATCCACTCGTAGCCGCCGTTTGGTGCACTGATCAGCGACCGGTCCTTGTTGATCCAGGACAGGCCGAGACGCCCCGAGTTACCCATGATCTTCCTTCCAGCATCGTGACATTGAGAAGCGTACCGGGGCGGACTGACAACGGGGGCCGCTTCACACCTCGCCCCGCATGACCGCCTCAGCCGCGCAACCTCAACCGCTCTCGGTGCCAGGGACGCCGTCCCCCTGCCTTGCGGAAATGACTGCCTCGACAACCTCGCCTATGGCGACACGAGGGACCTCTTCCGCGGCGACAGCAGTCTCCGTGTCCGTGGCAACCGTCACCTCGTCCGTCTGTGGGTTCGTGACAGTCACCGAGACCGTGGAGAGCGGGGCGTCGGGTGTCTGCTCGACAGGCGCCGTGACCTCCACGGTGACGGTCATGCTGTCGGCCATCTGCGACTCGGCGGTGACCGTGACCGTGTCCTCTTCCGGGTCGTGCTCCACGCCCCAGGTCGGCTCGGTACCCGGCTCTGCGACATGCGCCATCCAGAGACGGAACGGCAGCAGATCGCCCACCAATTCTTCCACCGGGTCGGGTATCACCGCGTCCAGCTTGTCGGTGAGCTTGTGCTTCCCTTCGCCGTTTCTGGACGGCGCCGCATGCTTGCCCTTCGCCTGGTTTCCCTTTGACTCTCGTGCCGCAGCCGAGCCGCGACTCTTCGCCCCCTTCTTGATCTCCTGATCTTCCGTGGGGGCAACCTCGCGATACATGGGTCCGCTGGCGAGGACATGCGCCTCTTTCCCGTCAGACTCCTTGGGCGGCGTCACGCTCAGAGAGCGCGGCTTGGACTTGGGCTTGGTGGCTTCGGTCGGCTCGGCCTCGCCGTAAGCGAGGTCATGGGCCTGCTCTTTGGTCATTCCTCGCCGGAGGGCTTCCTTGGTGACGGCCTTGCGCTGCTCCTCGGTCAGCTCGACGCCGGCAATGCCACCTTGGCCGTCGAAGAAGGTCGGCACACGGCCTTCGCCGGGGGTTTCGGTCACAACGTCGTTGTGCACGGGCTCGACTTCGCGAGGAGCCGCGTCGGGCGTCGTGCGGGCCGGACCCCGACCGGACTCGTGCGCGGTTGGGCGCTGCATGGCGAAGGTGCCCGTGAAGACGACCGCACTGGCCAGCATCCCGTACCCAAGCATCGCGGCCTTCCTCTGCGGCTCGCCCTTGTCGGGCAGGTCCAGGGCACGAGACACAAGCGGACGGCGTACGGGCATGGCAGAACCCCCTGTCGCGGAATGGCAGCTTCCGGGCCAAGTAGAATATGGCACGCTTGTTCGATTCGAAGGAGTATTTACGCTCATTCCGAAGTCATCCTCCGGTTGCAGGAGGAACCCTCCCGAAGGATGATGTAGACCGTGTTACCGACGAGTTGCCAGACGCCGACGGGTCAGCACGGGAGCCCCTCCGGCAATCCAGCACCCCCAGCACGGTGCGGGTGATCAGGGGTGATGACGGGTGACGAGGTGTCAGATTATCCAGCACGGGAAAAACCTAAGGGCCCGACTTCGAAGAGTCGGACCCTTTCTGACCTGCATGTTTGCCAGATCAGCGACGTGGTGATAAGTCAGCCGCTACACGTTGAACCGGAACTCCACCACATCCCCGTCCTGCATGACGTACTCCTTGCCCTCCATGCGGGCCTTGCCGGCGGCGCGGGCTTCGGCTACGGAGCCGGTTTCCACCAGGTCGGTGAAGGAGATGACCTCGGCCTTGATGAAGCCCTTTTGGAAGTCGGTGTGGATGACTCCGGCGGCCTCGGGGGCGGTGGCGCCCTTCTTGATGGTCCAGGCGCGGGTTTCCTTGGGGCCGGCCGTCAGGTAGGTCTGCAGGCCGAGGGTGTCGAAGCCGACGTGGGCGAGGGTGGCGAGGCCGGGCTGGTCCTGGCCGACGGACTGGAGGAGTTCCAGGGCCTCGTCCTCGTCGAGCTCGGCGAGGTCGGCCTCGAGCTTGGCGTTGAGGAAGATGGCCTCGGCGGGGGCGACCAGGGCGCGCTGCTCGTTCTTGAAGTCCTCGTCGGTCAGTTCGTCCTCGTCGACGTTGAAGACGTAGAGGAAGGGCTTGGTGGTGAGGAGGTGGAGGTCGTGGAGGAGCTCCTCCTTGCCGGAGCCCTGGACGATGCCCGCCGAGAAGAGGGTGTCGCCCCGCTCCAGGATCTCCTTGGCCGCCTCGACCGCCTTGACCTTCGGCGCCACGTCCTTCTTGATCCGCGACTCCTTCTGGAGGCGCGGCAGGACCTTCTCGATCGTCTGGAGGTCGGCGAGGATCAGCTCGGTGTTGATCGTCTCGATGTCGTCCCGGGGCGAGATCTTGCCGTCGACGTGGACCACGTTCTCGTCCTTGAAGGCGCGGATGACCTGGCAGATCGCGTCGGACTCGCGGATGTTCGCGAGGAACTTGTTGCCCAGGCCCTCGCCCTCGGAGGCGCCGCGGACGATGCCCGCGATATCGACGAAATCGACGGTCGCCGGGAGGACCTTCTGCGAGGAGAAGATGCCGGCCAGGGTGGCCAGGCGCGGGTCGGGCACGCCGACGACGCCGACGTTCGGCTCGATGGTGGCGAACGGGTAGTTGGCCGCCAGCACGTCGTTCTTGGTCAGGGCGTTGAACATGGTCGACTTGCCGACATTCGGCAGACCGACGATTCCGATCGTGAGCGACACGGTGGCGACTCGACTTCCGAAGGGGAGGTGGTGGGGTGGGCAGCCGCTCCGGGAGTGCTCCCTGGAGGGCCGATCCACCAGTCTACGGGGCGGGCGGGCGCGCGTGGCCGCCACCGGGACCGGCCGCACCCCGGTCCGCGCCCCCGGTCCGCGCCACCGGTCGCGAACTCGGCCGCAAGCTCGGCCAAAGCGCGTGTCCCGTAACCGGTTAATCCCACTTAGCGGCCTACCGTGGCCGGGTGGAGCAACACGAAGCGCGCACGCCCCAGTACAGTCCGCCGCGGTCCGCACGGCCGCCCGTGGACTCCGACGCCCGGCTCCCGCGCCCCGCGGAGGCCGTGGCACCCGACCCCGACGACGCCTTTCTCTCCGCGATGCGGGCCTCCGGGTTCGCCTCGGTGCCCGCCTCCGCGCCGGCGGCCGTGCCCGCCTCGGCGCGCGGGCGCGCGTCGGCCGGGACCACGTGGGCCCCCGCCCGGCCCGCCCAGGCCCCCGCCCCGTCACCGCCCGAATCCTCGGCCGTCCACCAGGCACAGCCCCGGCGCCTGCCCGCCCCGCCGCCCGGGCGGCCGGGCCGGATCCCGGCCGCCCGGCTCACCGGTCTCGGCTGCTGGCTGCTGGCGACGCTGGCGCTGCTGGGGTTCGCCTTCCTGGACCGCCTGCTGCTGGACGGCGCACCGGGCGCGTACGGCGTCTGCTACCTGCTCGTGGGCATCGCCGCGGCGGTGTGGGTGCGGCCCTACGACCTGGTCTGTGCGCCGGTCACGCTGCCGATCGCGTTCACCCTCGGCGCGCTGCCGATCCAGCGCGGCGGGGACGGCTTCGAGGGCCTGCTGATGGGCCTGTTCACCGTCCTCGCGCTGAGCGCCGGCTGGCTCTACGCGGGCACACTGATCTGCGCGCTGCTCGCGCTGGTGCGCCGGGTGCTGATCATCGCCCGCCGTCGGGCCAACCGACCGGCGAATCGACCGCGGAGCGCACCGCTCGGGCAGCCGGGGCGGCCGACGGCGCGGCCTGCGAACCGGGAGCGGCCGCGGCCGGGGAACCGTCCACGGCAGGTGGCCCGCCAGCCCGAACGGCGTGCGCAGCCATCGCGGCCCCCACAATCCCCGCGTTGTTCTGAAGCTGAGCCGGCACGATCTCGGCCCTGATGCCCTCGATCAGCGGCAGGAACTTGTCCGCCTTGCGGCTGACCCCGCCGCCGATCACGAACAGCTCGGGCGAGAAGAGCATCTCCACATGGGCGAGGTACTTCTGGACCCGGTGCGCCCAGTGGTGCCAGCCGAGCGACTCGTCCTCCTTGGCCTTGGTGGAGGCGCGCTTCTCGGCGTCGTGCCCGTGCAGCTCCAGATGGCCCAGCTCCGTATTGGGGACGAGGCGGCCGTCGGTGAAGACGGCGCTGCCGATGCCGGTGCCGAGGGTGAGCAGGATGACCGTGCCGGCCCGGCCGCGGCCCGCGCCGTAGCGCATCTCGGCCAGGCCGGCGGCGTCCGCGTCGTTGAGGAGGGTGACGGGGCGGCCGCCGGCCTCGCCGCCCAGGCTGCGGGTGAGCAGCGCGCCGGCGTCCGTGCCGATCCATGCCTTGTCGACATTCGCGGCGGTACGGGTCGTCCCGTCGGTGACCACCCCGGGGAACGTCGCGCCGACCGGCCCGGACCAGCCGAAGTGGTCCACGACCTCTCTGACCCCGTCCGCGACCGCGTCCGGGGTGGCCGGATGCGGGGTCAGTACCTTGTAGCGCTCCTCCGTGAGATCGCCGCGTTCCAGATCCACCGGGGCACCTTTGATGCCCGATCCGCCGATGTCCACACCGAAGACCTTCATGGGAAAAGGCTAGGCGCCGACAGGGCGGCGCGCCCCCGGGATGGGCACACGCCCGGTCCCGGAAGCACGGCGGAGTGGACCGGGGTCAGCCCTCGGTGGCGGCCTTCGCCTCGGCGCGCAGGTCGCGGCGCAGCTCCTTGGGCAGCGAGAAGGCGATGGACTCCTCGGCGGCCGTGAGGGTCTCGACGTCCTCGTAGCCGCGCTCGGCGAGCCAGTCCAGGACGCCGTGGACGAGGATCTCGGGGACCGAGGCACCGGAGGTGACGCCGACCGTGCCGACGCCCTCCAGCCAGGCCTCGTCGATCTCGTCAGCGCTGTCGACGAGGTACGAGGCGCTCGCGCCGGCGCCCAGCGCCACCTCGACCAGGCGCACGGAGTTCGAGGAGTTCTTGGAGCCGACGACGATGACCAGGTCGGCCTCGGCGCCCATCTGCTTGACCGCGGTCTGGCGGTTCTGGGTGGCGTAGCAGATGTCGTCGCTGGGCGGCGAGAGGAGGTTGGGGTAGCGGCCCTTGAGGGCGTCCACGGTCTCCATGGTCTCGTCGACCGACAGGGTGGTCTGGGAGAGCCAGACGACCCGGTCCGGGTCGCGGACCTCGACGTTGGCGACGTCCCCGGGGCCGTCGACCAGGGTGATGTGCTCGGGGGCCTCGCCGCTGGTGCCGATGACCTCTTCGTGGCCCTCGTGGCCGATCAGGAGGATGTCGTAGTCCTCCTTGGCGTAGCGGACGGCTTCCTTGTGGACCTTGGTGACGAGGGGGCAGGTGGCGTCGATGGTGGCGAGCTTGCCGCGCTTGGCCTCGTCGTGGACGACGGGCGCCACGCCGTGGGCGGAGAAGATGACGATGTTGCCCTCGGGCACCTCTTCGGTCTCCTCGACGAAGATGGCGCCCTTCTTCTCCAGGGTCTTGACGACGTACTTGTTGTGCACGATCTCGTGGCGCACGTAGACGGGGGCGCCGTACTGCTCCAGTGCCTTCTCCACGGCGATCACGGCGCGGTCCACGCCCGCGCAGTAGCCGCGGGGGGCGGCGAGCAGGACCTTGCGCCGGCCGCTGCGGGGCGATGCGTCGTCGCCCGGGGTGGTGGCGGGCTTCGGGCTGGGCGAGGAAGTCATGCGTCCCATCGTAAGGGCGTGCCACCGCCCCGGAAGATCGCGCCGTGGCCGCAGACTGGGTGCGCGACGCGGGCGAGGAGGCACGATGCCGGGCAGGGACGGTGGTGGAGCGGGCGATGCCACAGGCCGTGCCGCGCGGGAGGAGGGCGGGGGCGAGCTGCGGCGGACGCTCGGCTCCCGGGATCTGATCGTCTACGGGCTGCTGTTCATCGCCCCGATGGCGCCGGTGGGGATCTTCGGCACCCTCCAGGCCACCTCGCACGGGGCGGTGACGGCCGTCTATGCCGTCGCGACCGTCGCCATGGGGTTCACCGCGTACTCGTACGCCCAGATGGTGCGGGTCGCCCCGCGGGCCGGGTCGGTCTACGCGTACGCCCGGGCGGGTCTGAACGAGAGCGCCGGGTTCCTCGCCGGGTGGATGGCGCTGCTGGACTATCTGCTGGTGCCGGCGGTGGCGTATCTGTTCTCCGGGATCGCGCTGCACGCGGTGGTGCCGTCGGTGCACGCGTGGGTGTGGACGGCGCTGGCGGTGGTCGTGACGACGCTGCTGAACCTGTGGGGGGTGCGGACCGCGGCCCGGGTCGGCTTCGCGGTGCTGGCGATGGAGATCGTGGTGCTCGGGGTGTTCGTGGTGTCGGCGCTCGTCGAGCTGCTGTCCCACGGGGCGCGGCGGGGCTGGGCCGAGCCGCTGACCGGTGCGGGCGGCTTCGCGGCCGGGGCGGTGCTGTCCGCGGTGTCGGTGGCGGTGCTGTCGTATCTGGGCTTCGACGCCATCGCCTCGTTCGCGGAGGAGGCCGCGGGGCGGCCCGCGGGCGGCGGCGGTGCGGACGCCGGGGGCGGCGACCGGCGGGACGGCGGGCCGGAGCGGGTGGCGCGGGCGGTGCTGACGTGCCTGGTGGTGGCGGGGGTGCTGTTCGCCGCGCAGACGTACCTGGCGGCGCTGCTGATGCCGATGAGCGCGGCGGAGCTGGCGGCGCACCCGGCACAGCAGGGCAACGCCTTCTACGCCACGGTCGACGCGACGCTCGGCCGCCCGCTGCACGGTCTGGTGGCGGCGAGCAAGGCGGTCGGGGCGGCGTTCGCGGCGCTGGCGGGGCAGGCGGCGGCCGGGCGGCTGCTGTTCGCGATGGCCCGGGACCGGCGGCTGCCGCCGGGCATGGCGAAGGTGGCCGCGGGCAGCGGGGTGCCGCGCCGGGCGCTGCTGGGCGCGGCCCTGGTGACGCTGGTGGCGGCGGTGGGGGCGGCGCGCCGGGACGACGGACTGGCGCTGCTGTCGTCGATCGTGAGCGTGGGGGCGCTGACCGCGTTCGGGCTGCTGCACGCGTCGGTGATCGGCTGGTTCCGCTTCCGGACCCGCGAACGGGCCGGGCTGCCGGGCGTGCTGCGGCACGTGGTGGCGCCGTCGCTGGGCCTGGCCGTGGTGGCCGCGGTCCTGGCCGAGGCGTCCGTTACCGCGCAGCTCGTCGGCGGGTGCTGGCTGGTGGTGGGGGCGGTGGTGCTGGTGGTGCAGCACCGTCGGGGCGGCCGAACCGGTGGTGGAGGGGCGGGGGACGACGCCGGGCGGGACTGAGCGCCGGGGGACGGGGCGGCAGGGCGGGCTCCGGGCCCGGCCGCCGCCCGCGCGGCCGCGGCCGCTGTCGGTGGCCGCCGCTACTCTCGCTCGTATGGCTGTCTCCACGTCCCCCGAAACGCCGATCCCGGTCGGCGAGGTGTCCCGGCTCATCGGCGGCTGGATCGACCGGCTCGGCGCCGTATGGGTCGAGGGGCAGATCACCCAGCTCTCCCGGCGGCCCGGCGCGGGCGTGGTCTTCCTGACGCTGCGCGACCCGTCGCACGACATCTCGGTGAGCGTGACGTGCTACCGCCAGGTCTTCGACAGGGTCGCCGAGGTGGTGAGCGAGGGCGCCCGGGTGGTGGTGCACGCCAAACCGGAGTGGTACGCCCCGCGCGGCCAGCTGTCCCTGCGGGCCGCCGAGATCAAGCCGGTCGGGGTCGGCGAACTCCTCGCCCGGCTGGAGCAGTTGAAGAAGTCGCTGGCGGCGGAGGGGCTGTTCGCGGCGGACCGCAAGAAGCCGCTGCCGTTCCTTCCGCAGCTGATCGGCCTGGTCTGCGGCCGGGCGAGCGCGGCGGAGCGGGACGTCCTGGAGAACGCCCGGCACCGCTGGCCGGCCGTCCGCTTCGCGGTGCGCAACGTCCCGGTGCAGGGGGTCCATGCCGTCCCCCAGGTGATCGGCGCCGTCCAGGAGCTGGACGCGCTGCCCGAGGTGGACGTGATCATCGTGGCGCGCGGCGGCGGCAGCGTGGAGGATCTGCTGCCGTTCTCCGACGAGCAGCTGATCCGGGCGGTGGGCGCGGCCGCGACCCCCGTCGTCTCGGCGATCGGCCATGAGCCGGACACCCCGCTGCTCGACCTGGTCGCCGATCTGCGCGCCTCGACGCCGACGGACGCGGCGAAGAAGGTCGTGCCGGACGTGGGCGAGGAGCTGGCCCGGATCGGCCAGCTGCGGGAGCGGGCGTGGCGCGCCATCGACGGCTTCGTGCAGCGCGAGGAGCGGGGGCTGCACGCCGCGCTCCAGCGGCCGTGCATACAGCGGCCGCAGCGGATGATCGAGGACCGCGAGGAGCAGGTCACGGCGCTGCTGGAGCGCGGCCGGCGGACCCTGGGGCATCTGCTGGACCGTGCCGACTCCGAGCTGGCGCACACCCTGGCCCGGGTGGTCGCGCTCTCCCCGAAGGCGACGCTGGAGCGCGGCTACGCGGTGCTGCAGAAGCCGGACGGGTCGGCGGTGCGCGGCCCCGGCGAGGTGGGCGCGGACGAGGAACTGCGGGCCCGGGTGGCCGAGGGCGCGTTCCGGGTGCGGGTGAGCGGCGATCCGGGCGCCGACGCGGCCCCGGCATAGGACGACGACGGACTCTTAGGGTGGGACACATGGCGAAGGCGAAGACGGACGGCGCGGCGGACGCGGAGCAGGGCGCGGCGGTGGGCGCGGGCCCCGGCGCGGCGGCGGCCGTGGAGCCGGTGGACTCCACGCTCGGCTACGAGCAGGCGCGGGACGAGCTGATCGAGGTCGTCCGCAGCCTGGAGGCGGGCGGCACGACGCTGGAAGAGTCGCTCGCACTGTGGGAGCGCGGCGAGGCGCTGGCGAAGGTCTGCCGCCGCTGGCTGGACGGTGCCCGGGAGCGGCTGGACGCGGCGCTGGCGGAGTCGCCGGACGGGGCGGAGGCGGGGCGCGCCTGACCTCGGCGCGCAGCCGGCCCTCTCCCCCCTCGCCGCGAGCGGCTGTGTGAAGCACCTCACAATGCCGCAGATTTAGTTGAAACTTAACCTATCTGCCTTAGAGTAAAAGACGATAGAACCCCGGAGTGGGTGCGGCGGCCGTACGGTCCGCCGCGCCGCTGACGGCCGACCGCTTACCACGCTGACCACGAGGTGCCCCTATGTCTCTCGCCCTTGACGCCGCCGCGCAGGACCTCCTCTTCCGCGAGGCCCAGACCGCCAACACGTTCACGGACGAGCCGGTGACGGACGAGCAGGTCCAGGCCGTCTACGACCTGGTGAAGTTCGGCCCGACCGCCTTCAACCAGTCGCCGCTGCGGATCACCCTGGTCCGCTCCCAGGAGGCCCGTCAGCGCCTGGTCACGCACGCCATGGGTGCCAACGGCCCGAAGACCCTCAGCGCGCCGCTGACCGCGATCCTCTCCGTGGACCTGGAGTTCCACGAGAAGCTGCCGCACCTCTTCCCGCACGCCCCGGGCGTCAAGGACGCGTTCTTCTCAGAGGCCGCGCCCCGCGAGGCCGCCGGCACCCAGAACGCCACCCTCCAGGCCGGCTACTTCATCGTCGGCGTCCGCGCCGCGGGCCTCGCCGCCGGCCCGATGACCGGCTTCGACTTCACCGGCATCGACAAGGAGTTCTTCGGCGACGGCAAGCAGAAGTCCTTCCTCGTGATCAACATGGGCAAGCCGGGCGCCGAGGCGTTCTTCCCGCGCTCGCCGCGGCTCACCTTCGACGAGGCCGTCACCACCGTCTGAGCCCCGCCGGGGCCCCACCGGGGCCCCTCATGACGAGGAGGCCGCCGCATCCCTGCCGGGTGCGGCGGCCTCCTCGTACGCCAGGGCCCCACCGGCGATTTCCCGCCGGTGGGGCCCTGTGTTCACGTCATTCGCGGGCCGCGGCCGCGCGGCCCGGGGGCTCAGCCCTTCTTCGCCACCAGCGCGGCGGCCAGGTCGGCGAGCCGGCCGTACGGCGCGGTGCCCGTGACGACCGTGGTCACCCCGGGCTCCTCGCGGACCAGCGCCCGGTACTTGTCGCCCTGGTAGCGGTCCCACTTCTTGCTGCCGACGGCCTGCTTGCCCTCGACCTTGGTCGCGCCGAGCGTGACGCCCTTGATGAACGCGCGCGGCGCGGCGTCGCTCTGCTCGACGGAGGCGTACTGCTGCTCCGGGTCGAGCATGCCCAGATGCCAGGCGCCGCCCTTGCCGTCCTCGCTCGCCCGGTAGGACACGGAGGTGGCGCGCCAGGTCCCGGGCAGCCCCTGGGGTGCGGCGACCGCGTACGGCGCCGCCCGCCGGGCCGTGATCAGCTCCACGCGGTAGTCGACCGCCTTGACCGCGGTGCGCTCCGCGTCGGCGCTCTCGTCGTGCGGGATGAAGACGTAGATCACCCCGACGAGAATGCCGATCACCGCCAGTGACAGGACCATGTCCCGCACCGTCTGCCTGCCTCGCATACCTGCCACGCCCCTATCGTCCCCCATCCCCCGGGCGGCTCCGACACACCCCCCGGCAAAGCCCGCCACCTGCGCGAACGTCCCGGATCCCGGCCCCCGGGCGGCCGCTCATGCGTAGGGCCCTCTGCTCATTTTGGCGACCGGAAGATAATGTGAGCCTCTGGGGGAAACCCCCGCACCGCCGCCCTCCTCCTTCACGGCCGTCGCCGTACAGAAAGGTCGCTCGATGACCGAGCATCATCTCCCGTCCCCGCTCGAGGTCAGCCCCGAGGCCCCGGACCGCAACCTCGCCCTGGAGCTCGTCCGGGTCACCGAGGCCGGTGCCATGGCCTCGGGCCGCTGGGTGGGACGAGGTGACAAGAACGGCGCGGACGGCGCGGCGGTCAAGGCCATGCGCGCCCTGATCCACACGGTGTCGATGAACGGCGTCGTGGTCATCGGCGAGGGCGAGAAGGACAACGCCCCGATGCTCTACAACGGCGAGCGCGTGGGCGACGGCACCGGCGCCGAGTGCGACGTGGCCGTGGACCCGGTGGACGGCACGACGCTGACCGCCAAGGGCATGGCCAACGCCGTGTCCGTGATGGCGGTGGCCGAGCGCGGCTCGATGTTCGACCCGTCCGCGGTCTTCTACATGGACAAGATCGCCACGGGCCCGGAGGCGGCGGACTTCGTCGACATCACGGCGCCGGTGGCGGTGAACATCAAGCGGATCGCGAAGGCGAAGAAGTCCTCGGTCGAGGACGTCACCGTGGTCATCCTGGACCGGCCCCGCCACGACGGCCTGGTCAAGGAGGTCCGGGAGGCCGGGGCCCGGATCAAGTTCATCGCCGACGGCGACGTCGCCGGCGCGATCATGGCGGCCCGCGAGGGCACCGGCGTGGACCTGCTGCTGGGCATCGGCGGCACGCCCGAGGGCATCATCGCGGCCTGTGCGCTGAAGTGCCTGGGCGGCGCCTTCCAGGGCAAGCTGTGGCCCAAGGACGACGAGGAGCGCCAGCGCGCGCTGGACGCCGGGCACGACCTGGACAAGGTGCTGGAGATCGGCGACCTGGTCCGCGGGGACAACGTCTTCTTCGTCGCCACCGGCATCACCGACGGCGAACTGCTGCGCGGGGTGCGCTACCGCGCCGAGAACGCCTACACCCAGTCCCTGGTGATGCGGTCGAAGTCCGGCACCATCCGCCAGATCGACTCCCAGCACCGGCTGTCCAAGCTGCGCGCCTACAGCTCGGTGGACTTCGAGCGCCCCAGCTAGCGACGACCCCGCGGCCCCGCCGGTCGCGCACGCGCCTCGCCCCCGCCGGGGAGTCCCCGGCGGGGGCGAGGCGGCCCGGACGCCCGGTGGCGCCCGACGAGCCGAAGCCGATGTCGCGGTGGTCAGCCTGCCGCGGGCATCGGGGCCGCACGCGGGAGTTCGGCCTCCCGGCGCCGGCGCCGGGTCAGCACGACCCGCCGCTCGGCCGCGGTCAGTCCGCCCCAGACGCCGTACGGCTCGGGCTGGAGCAGTGCGTGCTCCCGGCACTCGACCATCACCGGACAGCGGGCGCACACCCGCTTGGCGGCCTCCTCCCTGGCCAGCCGCGCGGCGGTCGGCTCCTTCGACGGAGCGAAGAACAACCCGGCCTCGTCCCGCCGGCACACCGCCTCCGCATGCCAGGGGCCGGCCTCGTCACGATCAGGCACTTGCGGGGGCGGAACGACAGCGGCATCCTGCAGAGTCTGATGCGGTAGCAGCACGGTCTACTCCTGACGACGGCTTCGGCGAGAGAATCACCCTTGCCCGTCTCGCTGCGCACGGCCTTTTCGCACCCCGCAGCCGCACGAGAGACGATGCACCAGCCCTACCCGCTGTGCGCACGCTTATGCACACCGTGGCGATCGTGCGACTACAGGAAGAACGCCGCCGACGGCCGCACCCGCACGGGCAGTTGGCCCGCGGCCCGGGGAAGCGGCTCCGCCCCGGGCCGTACGGTCAGCCGTCGAAGCGGTCCCGGCGTGCGCGGCGCGCGGAGCGCAGCTGGTCGTGCAGGTCGCGCCGCTCCTCGCGCAGGTACTCGTGGCGCTCGCGGTGCTCCTCGAAGAGCCGCGCATGGCGATCGAGATGGTCCTCGCGCAGCTGCTGCCGCAGTTCCCGGCGGCCCTCGCGCAGCCGGTCGCGCAAATCGCGGATCCAGGCGCCCCGCTTGGGCCGGGCTTCCACACTGCCCAGCACGGCGAGGCCGTTGACCAGGACCTGCGGGGCGTCGGCGTCCTCCGCGTCGTGGGTCGTGACCTCGAAACTGCCCAGCACGCCGGAGCCGTTGCTGCGCAGCGTGACGTTCTCCGGCACCCGGATGTCGACGCTGCCGAAGATCGAGGTGGCGTTGATCTGGACCTGCTGCTGCGGGAAGACCGCCTCGGTCAGGTCGATCTCGACGGAGCCGAAGAACGCGAAGGCGTTGATCCGCGCGGGAACCCGCCAGCGGCCCTTGCGCACCGAGGCACTGAACACCGCGACGAGGTTCTGGTCCGGCACCGGGGCGCCGGAGCCGTGGAACTGACCCACGGAGTCCGGACGGCTGCCGGCCGCCGCGGGCAGATCCCGCAGGACGGGCTCCAGCTCGCCCATGGTCTTGGCGCGGTAGACCGTGTCGATCCGCTCGGCGTGCTCCTCGGGATCCAGCCGGCCCTCCGCGAGGGCCTCGCGGAGGATCTCGGCGACCCGGTCGCGGTCCGCGTCGGACGCGCGCAGGTCGCCCTCGGCCACCGCGGTCGGCGGCTGTTTGGTCAGTTTCACCGGCGGCCCGTCCGGCCGCCGGTCCGTCTTCTGCAGCGATCCGGGCGGGGTGTGTGAGCCCGGTCGTCCCCCGTTGTCTTCAGTCACCGCCCCAGAGTAGCGAAACGCGATAGATCGCGACCAGGGTCCGGGGCGGGAGAGGCGGGAATCAGGCCACGGCGGGCGGCGGGGCGACGGGACGGCCGGGGGCCCGTACCGGCGGCCGGACGGGGCCGCGCGCACCTACTGAGCCTTACCTCACAGCCGTGCCGGGCCGCCGGGGTTCTACGCTGTTCAGGCGCTGCCGTAGATGCCAGCCGGACCCCTCCGAGTAAGGAATGACCTTCGATGCCGGAATTCGCCTACACCGACCTTCTCCCCGTAGGTGAGGACACCACCCCGTACCGCCTCGTCACCGCGGAGGGCGTGAGCACCTTCGAGGCCGACGGCCGGACGTTCCTCAAGGTCGAGCCGGAGGCGCTGCGCAAGCTGGCCGCCGAGGCGATGCACGACATTTCGCACTATCTGCGCCCGGCCCACCTCGCCCAGCTCCGCAGGATCCTGGACGACCCCGAGGCCAGCGCCAACGACCGCTTCGTGGCGCTCGACCTGCTGAAGAACGCCAACATCGCCGCCGCGGGCGTCCTGCCCATGTGCCAGGACACCGGCACCGCGATCGTGATGGGCAAGCGCGGCCAGCAGGTCCTGACCGAGGGCGGCGACGAGGAGGCCCTCTCCCGCGGCATCTACGACGCCTACACCCAGCTGAACCTGCGGTACTCGCAGATGGCCCCGCTGACGATGTGGGACGAGAAGAACACCGGCTCCAACCTCCCGGCGCAGATCGAGCTGTACGCGACCGACGGCGGCGCCTACAAGTTCCTCTTCATGGCCAAGGGCGGCGGCAGCGCCAACAAGTCCTTCCTCTTCCAGGAGACCAAGGCGGTCCTCAACGAGGCCTCCATGATGAAGTTCCTGGAGCAGAAGATCCGTTCGCTGGGCACCGCGGCCTGCCCGCCGTACCACCTCGCCATCGTCGTCGGCGGCACCTCCGCCGAGTACGCGATGAAGACCGCCAAGTACGCCTCCGCGCACTACCTCGACGAGCTGCCCGCCGAGGGCTCGCCCACCGGCCACGGCTTCCGCGACAAGGAGCTGGAGGAGAAGGTCTTCGAGCTGACGCAGAAGATCGGCATCGGCGCCCAGTTCGGCGGCAAGTACTTCTGCCACGACGTCCGCGTGGTCCGCCTGCCCCGCCACGGCGCGTCCTGCCCGGTCGCCATCGCGGTGTCCTGCTCCGCCGACCGCCAGGCCGTCGCGAAGATCACCGCCGAGGGCGTCTTCCTGGAGCAGCTGGAGACCGACCCGGCGCGCTTCCTCCCGGAGACGACGCACCAGGAGCTGACCGAGGGCGCCGGCCCCGACCTCGATGCGGTCGCCATCGACCTCAACCGCCCCATGGACGACGTCCTGGCCGAGCTGACCCGGCACCCGGTCAAGACCCGCCTCTCCCTCACCGGCACCCTGGTCGTCGCCCGCGACATCGCCCACGCGAAGATCAAGGAACGCCTGGACGCCGGCGAGGAGATGCCGGAGTACCTCAAGAACCACCCCGTCTACTACGCGGGCCCGGCGAAGACCCCCGAGGGCTACGCGTCCGGCTCCTTCGGCCCCACCACGGCCGGCCGGATGGACGCCTACGTCGAGCAGTTCCAGGCGGCCGGCGGCTCCAAGGTGATGCTGGCCAAGGGCAACCGCTCGCAGCAGGTCACCGACGCCTGCCACGCCCACGGCGGCTTCTACCTCGGCTCCATCGGCGGCCCGGCCGCCCGCCTCGCCCAGGACTGCATCAAGAAGGTCGAGGTCCTGGAGTACGAGGAGCTCGGCATGGAAGCGGTCTGGAGGATCGAGGTCGAGGACTTCCCGGCCTTCATCGTCGTCGACGACAAGGGCAACGACTTCTTCCAGGACCCGGCCCCGGCCCCGACGTTCACCAGCATCCCGGTCCGCACCGCCAACTGAGCCACCACCTCCGAGAGAGCCCCCGGCGTGCGCCGGGGGCTCTCTCGTTGCCTTCCGCTCCCGAATCCGTACCGCCCCATGCCCGGAGTGCCTGGTTTCCTGTTCCCGAAACCGGAAACCCTTGCGCCGTTGGCCGGTTGCTCGCCAGCATCGACCGTGACACACGCTGAAGGCCGGGAAGGGAATTCCTGTGAAGGTCACCAAGCTGGTAAGCACCTGCGACTTGAAGGACTGCCCGACCATCTATGCCACCGACCGGGGAACTCTGCTGGTGCAGGGGGAGACGCCGGGCGATCACGAGCTCGATCTCCCCGCACATGAAACCGTCGTCGAGATCCCTGAGCAGCTCTTTTTCGATCTGATCCGGAAGGGGCTCCGTGGCGCCTAAGACCCTCAGCGAACTGTTCGACACCTTCGAGCAGGAGGCCTTCCGCCTGGAAACCCTGGACGACTACAGCAAGTCGGGAAATGTGGACGCCTATCGGGCGTTCCTTGCCGGGGAGCGCCAGCCGGCCGACTACAACGACGCATGGGTGACGGAACTCCGCTCGCACACCACCAAGGGCAAACGGATCTACCGGGTGCACATCGTCTCTCGCCCCCTCACCCCGTACCTGCGGTTCGAACTGGCATGGGGCTATCAAAAGAATGCGACAGGCGGTGAAGAGTTCTTCATCCTCGACATCACCGGTCGACCGAACCCCTTGGAGGGCGTTCCGGATTTCTGGTTGATGGACGGCCTGACACCAGGGGTCCTGAACTATACGGAGGACGGAGCGTTCCTCGGGGCTGACATCCTCACCTCGGAACGGGCGGAGGAATTCCGCGCGTACCGCGACTCGGCGATGGCTCGCGCCCAGCCGTTCTCCGAATGGTGGGCAGAGCACGCCGAGTGAAGAGAGAAGAACTGGGGGCGGCACTGCGGGCGCTACGGCAAGCTTCCGGGAAGGAAGCCAAGGCCGTCGCCCGCGGCGCCGTCATGTCCGCCAGCAAGTTGAGCAAGATCGAGACTGCGAAGGCCGCCCCGTCGGTCGTTGACGTGGAGCGCATCCTCACGGCCATCGGCGTGTCCGATGAGGTCAAGGCAGAGTACCTGGAGGCCGTCCGAGCAGCGGCAACCGAAGCCACAGCGTGGCGCCTCATCCGCCGCATGGGCGTGCACAAGGCTCAGCGGCAGACAAGGGCACTGGAAGCCCAGATGAGAGTGCTGCGGCTCTTCCAGCCGGCGTTGGTTCCCGGCCTCCTGCAAACGCCGGAGTACATCAGGGCCGTCCTCTCCCGCCACAGCCTCGGCGAGGATGTACTCACCAAGACCGTCAGCGCGCGCAGGGAACGTCAGCAGGTCCTCCATGACTCGGCCAAGGAATTTCATTTCGTAATCACGGAACCTGTACTGCGCTGGCGCATCGTGACGGCTTCCAGGATGGCCGAGCAGCTCGATCGGATCGCGTCTCTCTCGCGGCTGTCCCATATGGATGTCCGCATCGTGCCCCTGTCAGCGCGTCAGCATGACATCGCCAATCACTCCTTTGTCATCCGGGATGACCGTACTGTGTCCGTCGAGACCGTACACGCCGAAGTGCTGGTGACCGACCCCCGCGACGTCGCCCTCTATGCCCGCAAGTTCGAGGGGTTCGCAGCCTTGGCACTTTCCGGTGACGAGGCGCGCGAAATGCTGGAGAGCATCAGAGACGAGTTCGTGCGCGAACAGGAAAGCGGCTAGGCGAATCCCGCTCCCCGCCGGATCATGGCTTTCACCAAGCAGCCGAGCCGGGGAGGCGACGCCATGAGCGACGCACGTACGACGATGAAGTTACCTGTGCACCTTTCGCTTCCACCCGCGCCGCCCACGCCCACCGAGAATCGCGATGTCTGCATGGCGCCGGCCGAGCAGCGCGCAGAGGCTGAGGACGGGGACGACTTGTCGAGGGTCGCGGAATGCACCACGCAGCTGCGTAACCACCCGCACGTAAGAGGAGGTGGGCGGATGAACGCTGCTGCCGTGGATACGTATCACGCACGCGTTCCCGACGCTGAAGGGTGGCGTGGAATCCCCTTCCGGCATCCCCGGGACAAGGAGGCGACCGCTCAGGACGGTGGGAAGCACGACGGCGGGCCGATGCCACCCGGAAGCTCCTCGGGAGCCCTCCCCACAAGGCGGCGACGGCACGTAGGGCCCGGCAGGCCACCGCCGCGCCCCGGACGTCGCACGGGGCGCGGCGGATGCCCGTCGGGCAGGTGACTTCCGTGCGTGTCCGGGAACAGATCGCCGTTCGCGGGCACTGACATAGGTATGAGCGATCACAGCGACGCCGGTGGTGCCGGCGGGTTCAGGACCGAGCACGACTCCATGGGCGAGGTGCGGGTGCCGGCGCACGCCAAGTGGCGGGCGCAGACCCAGCGGGCGGTGGAGAACTTCCCGGTCTCCGGGCAGCGGCTGGAGCGGGCGCACATCGAGGCGCTGGCCCGGATCAAGGGCGCCGCCGCCCTGGTCAACGGCGAGCTGGGCGTGCTGGACAAGGACATCGCCGGGGCCGTCCAGGAGGCGGCCGCGGCCGTCGCCGCGGGGCAGTGGGACGAGCACTTCCCCGTCGACGTGTTCCAGACCGGGTCCGGGACCTCGTCGAACATGAACGCCAACGAGGTCATCGCGACGCTGGCGAGCGAGCGGCTGGGCCGCGAGGTGCACCCGAACGACCACGTCAACGCCAGCCAGTCGTCCAACGACGTCTTCCCGTCCTCGATCCACATCGCGGCGACCTCCGCGGTGCTGAACGACCTGATTCCGGCGCTGGAGCATCTCGCGGAGGCGCTGGAGCGCAAGGCCGAGGAGTTCACCGAGGTCGTGAAGTCGGGGCGGACGCATCTGATGGACGCCACACCGGTGACGCTGGGCCAGGAGTTCGGCGGCTACGCGGCGCAGGTGCGGTACGGCATCGAGCGGCTGCGGGCCTCGCTGCCGCGGCTGGCCGAACTCCCGCTGGGCGGCACGGCGGTGGGCACCGGCATCAACACCCCGCCCGGCTTCCCGGCCGCGGTGATCGCCGAGGTGGCGCGGGCGACCGGGCTGCCGCTGACCGAGGCGCGCGACCACTTCGAGGCGCAGGGGGCGCGCGACGGGATCGTGGAGACCAGCGGGCAGCTGCGGACGATCGGGGTCGGGCTGACGAAGATCGCCAATGATCTGCGGTGGATGGCGTCCGGCCCGCGGACCGGCCTCGCGGAGATCTCGCTGCCGGACCTCCAGCCGGGCTCGTCGATCATGCCGGGGAAGGTCAACCCGGTGGTCCCCGAGGCGGTGTTGATGGTCGCCGCGCAGGTCACCGGCAATGACGCGACGGTGGCGGCGGCCGGGGCGGCCGGCAACTTCGAGCTGAACGTGATGCTGCCGGTGATCGCGAAGAACGTGCTGGAGTCGGTGCGGCTGCTGGCCAATGTCTCGCGGCTGCTGGCGGACCGCACCATCGACGGGATCACCGCGCACGTCGATCGCGCCCGGGAGTACGCCGAGTCGTCGCCGTCGGTCGTCACCCCGCTCAACCGCTACCTGGGCTACGAGGAGGCCGCCAAGGTCGCGAAGGCGTCGCTGGCCGAGCGGAAGACCATCCGTCAGGTGGTCCTGGAGGGCGGCTACATCGAGCGGGGGCTGCTGAGCGAGGAGCAGCTGGACGAGGCGCTGGACGTCCTGCGGATGACCCGGCCGGCGCAGACGTAAGCGGTGTCGTTGCACACGGCAGACCTGGCGGCACACGTTACCCGCCCGTCACGCATGGTGCGGCTCAGGTCACGGCGCGCGTCATGCGGCGCCTCTAAGATCTGCGCATGACAGCGGACACGGTGGACACGGCGGAGGGCGGGGCGGGGACGGCCGGCGGGCGCGGGACGCCCCGGGCGCGGCGGGCGAACGGCGCGGCGGACGCGGGCCGCTGGGCGCCCGGGGACCACGTCCTGTGGCGCTATCGCGACAACGCCGACGCCCGCCGGTTCCACATCTGCCGTCCGATGACCGTCGTGCAGGACACCGCGGAGCTGCTGGCGGTGTGGATGGCGCCCGGCACCCCGTGCATCAAGCCGGTGCTCGCCGACGGCACGCCGGTGCACCGCGAGCCGCTGTCCACCCGCTACACCAAGCCCCGCCGCACCACCCGCGACCAGTGGTTCGGCACCGGCGTGCTGAAGCTGGCCCGGCCCGGCGACCCCTGGTCGGTGTGGCTGTTCTGGGAGCGCGGCTGGCAGTTCAAGAACTGGTACGTCAACCTGGAGGAGCCGCGCCGCCGTTGGTCGGGCGGCATTGACTCCGAGGACCACTTCCTCGACATCTGCGTCTATCCGGACCGGCACTGGGAGTGGCGCGACGAGGACGAGTTCGCCCAGGCGCAGCGGGACGGGCTGATGACGAAGGCGCGGGCCGCCGAGGTCAGATCGGCGGGCCGGGCCGCGATCGCGCAGATCACGGCCTGGCGCGGCCCCTACTCCGACGGCTGGGAGGACTGGCGGCCCGACCCGTCCTGGCGGATCCCGGCGCTCCCGGAGGAGTGGGACCGCGCGCCGGATCGTTTGCGGTCGTAAGGGAGTGAAGTGAACCGACGGGAGTGAAGGGGGCGAACCGTGGAAAGGTGCGCCTATGGGCAAAGCTGTTCCACGCGGGGCGCGGAGCGGGGCCGAGCCCCCTTGCTGCGCCCCCGGCCGTCAAACGTAGGATCGTCCTCCGCAAGACTGCACAGGCGCAACTCCAGAACTGGAAAACGAACTTGACCGCGGTCGCAGGAGGAGCGAGGTCGTGAGCGCGACGAGCTACGACGGATACGAGGGCCTGAACCGGTTAGCACTGGACCGGGCCGGCCAGGCCGAGGCGTTCGACGCGATCGGCGACCGGTACGACGAGGCCTTCCCGCACAAGGAGGGCCAGCTCGCCTCGGGCGCCTGGCTGTCCGAGGCGCTGCCGCCCGGCTCGCGCATCCTGGATCTGGGGTGCGGCACGGGCCTGCCGACCGCCCGTCAGCTCTCGGAGGCCGGGCACCGCGTGGTGGGTATCGATCTTTCCCCCTCGATGATCGCACTGGCCCGGGAGCACGTCCCGGGCGCCGAATTCCACCGGCTGGACATCGCCGACCTGCGCGGCGGCCGGCTCGGCGGCCCCGGCTCGTTCGACGGTGCCGCCGTCTATTTCTCGCTTCTGATGCTGCCCCGTGCCGAAATCCCTTACGCACTGGGCCTGCTGCATGATCTGCTACGTCCCGAGGGGCTGCTGGCCCTGTCGATGGTCGAGGCGGATGTGGACGACTTCACGATTCCGTTCCTGGGCAACTCGATCCGGGTATCGGGTTACCTGCGGGACGACCTGCGCCGGGTCGTGCACGACGCGGGTTTCGACGTCGTCGGGGAGGACGCCTACGCATACGCCCCGGCGAGTACGGACGTACCACCCGAGATCCAGCTCTTTCTGCACCTGCGACGCGCCTGAGACGCGGCGCGCCGGGCGCGGCCGCACAGGCGGCACGCCCGTGACGCGGCGCGTTCGGCGCACAGCCCCGGACGGATGGAATCCCACGCGTGACGGAGCACCCCACCTCCCACGAACCGCGGCAGCCGGCCCCGGCCGCCGCGCCCTCGCTGTCCCCTGCCCGCGGGCCGGCCGGCACGGCGCCGCTCGGCGCGGTCCCCGACCCGCGCAGCGCCCTGCACCGGCCGGCCGCGCCGGGGTTCGCCCCGGTGCCCGGCAGCGGGTTCGCGGTGCGCGGCGGTGACGACATAGGCCTCGCCGGTGCCGCCGTCACGGCGTCGGCGGGCACGCCGGGCGGCCGCTTCGACGACGAGCCGGCCGCGGACCACGGCGCGGCACGGCGGGACCCTTCGGCGGACGCGGACGGCGCCGCCGGCCACACCGGTGGGCGTGCCACCGGACACCGCGACGGCCGGGCCGTCGCACCGGACGCCTCGATCCCGTACGGGGAGGCGTATGGCGACGCGTACGGGGAGGTGCCGATGTCGGCGAGCGGACGGCCGGGCGGCGCGGCGGACGGGGGCCGCGAGGCGACCCGGGCCGGGCAGCGGGTGGCGCGGGGCGCGATGGGCCGCGCCGAGGCGTCCGGCCCGGAGGAGGACCCCCGGCACGAGCCGCATCCGCGGCACGGCGGCGAGGGCGTCGGGCGCCCGCGGGCGGGCGGCGCTCCGGACGGCGAGCGGCCGTGGCCGCGTGAGGGCGAGCCGGGCGGGACGGTGCCGGAGCAGGCGCCGCCGCACGACGGGCGGTCCGCGGTCCCCGCGGCCCCGCATGCCGAGGCGTCGCGGGCGGCCGCTGGGCAGGCTCCGGTGGGACCTGCGGGACCGCCGCCGGCCCGTTCGGCGCATCCGGGCGAGAGCGGCGAGGTGGCGGCGGCCCGGCAGGCCGGCGGGGACCGGCTGCGGTTCATCGGCGCGGCGACCCGGCGGATCGCCCGCGGCATAGACCTCGACGAGATCGTGCTCGGCCTGTGCCGGGCGACGGTCCCGACCTTCGCCGACGCGATCCTGGTGTATCTGCGCGATCCGCTGCCGGTGGGCGACGAGCGCCCGACCGGCCCGGTGGTGCTGCGGCTGCGCCGCACCGACCGGATCCCGGAGGAGCCGGACACCAACGGCGGCCGGCTGCCGATGCTGCCGGCCCAGCCCGATCTGGGCCCGGCGATGGGCGGCAGCGCGGCGGAGCTGGCCGAGGTGCAGCCCGGCGGCCCGCTGGCCGAGGTGCTGCGGGGCGTGCGGCCGCTGTTCGGCGAGGCCCAGGCGGCGCGGACGGCGCTGCCGGAGCTGCTGGGGCCGGACCCGCGGCTGCCCGGCGGCCACCGGGTGATCCTGGCGCCGCTGCGCGGGCGCCGGCGAGTGATCGGCGCGGCGGTGTTCCTGCGCCGCCCGGACCGGCCCGCGTTCGAGCCGGACGACCTGCTGGTGGCGGCGCAGCTGGCGACGCACACCGCGCTGGGCGTGGACAAGGCGGTGCTCTACGGCCGCGAGGCCTACATCGCCGACGCGCTGCAGCGCACGATGCTGCCGGACTCGCTGCCGCAGCCCACCGGCGTCCGGCTGGCCAGCCGCTATCTGCCGGCCGCCGAGACGGCGCGGGTGGGCGGCGACTGGTACGACGCGATCCCGCTGCCGGGCAGCCGGGTGGCGCTGGTCGTCGGCGACGTCATGGGGCACTCGATGACCTCGGCCGCGATCATGGGCCAGCTGCGCACCACCGCGCAGACCCTGGCGGGGCTGGACCTGCCGCCGCAGGAGGTGCTGCACCACCTCGACGAGCAGGCCCAGCGGCTGGGCACGGACCGCATGGCGACCTGCATGTACGCGGTCTACGACCCGGTCGCGCACCGCATCACCATCGCCAACGCGGGCCATCCGCCGCCGGTGATGCTGCACCGCGGCGGGCGCGCCGAGGTGCTGCGGGTGCCGTCGGGCGCGCCGATCGGCGTCGGCGGGGTGGACTTCGAGGCGGTGGAGCTGGACGCCCCGGCGGGCGCCACGCTGGTCCTCTACACGGACGGGCTGGTCGAGTCGCGGATCCGGGACGTGTGGACCGGCATCGAGCAGCTGCGGGAGCGGCTGGCGGAGACGGCCCGGCTGACGGGTCCCAATCCGCCGCCGCTGGAGCCGATGTGCGACGAGGTCCTCGACATGCTGGGCCCCGGCGACCGCGACGACGACATCGCGCTGCTGGCGGCCCGCTTCGACGGGATCGCGCCGAGCGATGTCGCCTACTGGTATCTGGACCCGAAGGCGCAGACGGCCGGGCAGGCCCGCCGGCTGGCCCGGCGGGCGCTGGCGCGCTGGGGCCTGGACGAGCTGACCGACCAGCTGGAGCTGCTGGTCAGCGAGGTGGTGACCAATGCGGTGCGGTACGCGGAGCGGCCGATCACGCTGCGGTTGCTGCGAACGGACGTACTGCGCTGCGAGGTCGGGGACGACGTCCCGCAGCTGCCGCGGCTGCGCCAGGCCCGGCCGTCGGACGAGGGCGGGCGGGGCCTCTACCTCGTCAACCGGATGGCGCGGCGCTGGGGCGCGACCCGTCTGAGCATGGGAAAGGTCGTCTGGTTCGAGCTGAGCATGCCGCCGGGGGCGCAGCAGCGCTGACGCCGCGCGGGGCGCCGGCGCCGCATCCCACATGTTGGACCCCGTCTGAGATCGGACGGGGTCCAACTCTTGCCGACATGCCGTCCGGGGAGTTGACTGCTTGGGTGGGCGTAAGGGACTGACCGGCCCAATACGGGACTGACCGACCCTCTACTCCCCGTCGTCGACCCAGGAGGCGCTCCTCCATGACCAGCTCCGCACACGTCCCGCACACCACGAACAACGCCGGCATTCCGGTCGAGAGCGACGAGCATTCGCTGACCGTCGGTCCGGACGGCCCGATCCTGCTCCAGGACCACTACCTGATCGAGAAGATGGCCCAGTTCAACCGCGAACGGGTCCCCGAGCGGGTGGTGCACGCCAAAGGCAGCGGCGCCTACGGCACCTTCGAGGTCACCAACGACGTCAGCCAGTTCACCAAGGCGGACCTCTTCCAGCCCGGAAAGACGACCGAGATGCTGGCGCGCTTCTCGACCGTCGCGGGCGAGCAGGGCTCCCCCGACACCTGGCGCGACCCCCGCGGCTTCGCGCTGAAGTTCTACACCGAGCACGGCAACTACGACCTGGTCGGCAACAACACCCCGGTCTTCTTCGTCCGGGACACGATCAAGTTCCAGGACTTCATCCGCTCCCAGAAGCGCCAGCCGGGCAGCGGGCTGCGCGACCACGACATGCAGTGGGACTTCTGGACGCTGTCGCCGGAGTCGGCCCACCAGGTCACCTGGCTGATGGGCGACCGCGGCATCCCCAAGACCTACCGCCACATGAACGGCTACGGCTCCCACACCTACATGTGGATCAACGCCGGCGGCGAGAAGTTCTGGATCAAGTACCACTTCAAGACGGACCAGGGCATCGACTTCCTCACCCAGGAGGACGCCGACCGGCTCGCGGGCGAGGACGCCGACTACCACCGCCGCGACCTCTACCGCGCCATCGACGGCGGGGACGCCCCGTCGTGGACGCTGTACGTCCAGGTCATGCCGTTCGACGACGCGCCGGACTACCGCTTCAACCCGTTCGACCTGACCAAGGTGTGGCCGCACGGCGACTACCCGCTGATCGAGGTCGGGCGGATGACGCTCAACAGGAACCCGGAAGATTTCTTCATCCACATCGAGCAGGCGGCCTTCGAGCCGTCCAACATGGTGCCGGGCATCGGCCCCTCGCCCGACAAGATGCTGCTGGGCCGGCTGTTCTCCTACCCGGACACCCACCGGTACCGGATCGGCCCGAACTACCTCCAGCTGCCGCCCAACCGGCCGCACGTCCCGGTCCGCTCGTACGCCAAGGACGGCCCGATGCGCTACGAGCCCGCCCGGGTGGCCCGGCCGTACGCCCCCAACTCCTACGGCGGGCCGGCGGCCGACACCGGGCAGTTCGGCGACCCGGCGGGCTGGGCGACGGCGGGCGAGATGGTGCGCGAGGCCACCCGGCCGCGGCGGGACGACGACGACTTCGTCCAGCCCGGCACGATGGTCCGCCAGGTCCTCGACGACGCGGCCCGCGACCGGCTGGTGAACAACGTCGCCGGCCACCTCTCCGAGGACGTCTCCAAGCCGGTCCTGGAGCGCGCGTTCCAGTACTGGCGCAACGTCGACAAGAACCTCGGCGACCGGATCGTCAAGAAGTTCAACGGCGGCTGAGCACGGCGGCGGCCGACGGCCCGCCGCACGCGGACGAGGGGCGCCCGGTCCTCCGGGCGCCCCTCGGCTCGTGTCGCTTCGTCGTGCCTGCCGGGCCGGCTAGTTGAAGCCGGGCAGGCTGTTGGGTTTGTTGCCGCCGGTGCCCTCGGTGCCGGCGCCCGCGGTGTCGCCGCCGGCGTCGCCGCCCTGCGTCCCGCCGTTGGGCGGGCCCGAGCTGGTGCCGCCCGTCGGGGTGGACGGGCCGCCCGAGGGGCGTCCGCTCTGGGAGGGGCTCGGCGGGCCGCTCGGCTTCGACGGCGTGGGCGAGGGCGACTTGCTCGGCTTGTCGCTCGGCGAGGGGCTGCTCGACGGGGTGTCGCTGGGCGTCGGGCTGGGCGTCGGAGCGACCCCGGCACCGAAGGTGGTGTCCAGGTCGAAGTCCGGGCCGGTGCTGCCGTTCAGCGCGGCCTGGGTGTAGTCCGCCCACACCCGGGCCGGGTAGCCGCCGCCGTTGACGCGGCCGCCGCCGCCGGCGCCCTTGAGGGTGACCTGGGCGCCGCCCTTGGGCGACTCGCCGAACATGCCGACCGCGGTGACCAGCTTGGGCGTGTAGCCCACGAACCAGGCCGACTTGTTGTCGTCGGAGGTGCCGGTCTTGCCGGCCGCGCTGTAGGCGGTGTTCTTCACGGCCTGCGAGGCGGTGCCGTCGTTGACCACGCCGGTCAGCACGGAGGTGAGGGTGTCGGCGGTCTTCCGCGACAGCACCTGGTCACCGATCGGCTTCTTGAGCGGGAGCTTGGTCTCCGCGCCGTTGACGCTGTGGGTGGCCTCGGTGACCAGCGTCGGGGTGACCTTCTTGCCGTGGTTGTCGAGGGTGGCGTAGGCCCCGGCCATCTGGAGCGGGCTGGCGCCCATGGTGCCCAGCGTCATGGCCGGCTTGACGTCCATCCTGGAGCCGTCCAGGCCCAGGCTGACCGCGGTCTTCTTGACGTTGTCCAGACCGACGTCCTGGCCCATCTGCGCGAAGACGGCGTTGACGGAGTTGTTCGTCGCCGTCTGGACGTTGATGTTGCCGTACTGCGCCTCGTCCTCGTTGGGCGGCGCGAAGGGGATGTCGCCGCCGACGACCGGACGGCGGTTGTGGCCGTCGTACACGGTGTTGGGGGTGATCGGCACGCCGCTCTGGGTGGTCGCGTTGTTCTCCATCGCGGAGGCGAGGATCAGCGGCTTGAACGTCGAGGCCGGCTGGTAGTCGGCGCGGGTGGCGTTGTTCGTGTAGTGCTTCGGGTAGCCCGCGCCGCCGTACATCGCCACGATGTGGCCGGTCTTGGGGTCCACCGAGGTGGCGCCGAGCTGGGCGTCCGCGTCGACCTTGCGGGTCTTGGGGTTCAGGTCGTCGGTGAGCTTGCGCTTGACGGCCTGCTCCAGGTCCTTCTGCTTCTTGCGGTCGATGCCGAGGGTGACCGTCCAGCCGCCGGCCTCGAACTGCTTCTCGTCGACGCCCTGGGCGAAGAGCTCCTTCTTCGCCTCGGTCACCAGATAGCTGGCCTGGCCGCTGAGTCCGGGCAGCGGCTTGGGGTCCTTGGGTATCTGGAACGTCTGCTTGGCCCGGTCCTGCGGGGAGAGCCAGTGCATCTCGACCATGTTGTTGAGCGTGTAGGCCCAGCGCTGCTTGACCCGCTCCTTGCCGGCCTTGCTCGCCAGGGTCCAGTCGTACTGGTTCGGCGCCTGGAGCAGCGAGGCCAGGTAGGCGCCCTCCGAGACGGTGAGCTTGTCGACGTCCTTGCGGTAGTACGCCTGGGCCGCGGCCTGGATGCCGTAGGCGCCGCGCCCGTAGTAGCTGGTGTTGATGTAGCCGGCGAGGATCTTGTCCTTGCCCAGCTTGTTGTCCACCTTGAGCGAGATGACGATCTCCTGGAGCTTGCGGCTGACCGTCTGCTCCTGGCTCAGGTAGTAGTTCTTGACGTACTGCTGGGTGATCGTCGAGCCACCCTGCTTGCCCTGTCCCCGCAGCGTGTTGAAGATGCCGCGCAGGGTGCCCTTCAGGTCGACGCCGGAGTCCTGGTAGAAGGTCTTGTTCTCGGCAGCGACGAAGCTGCGCTGGACGTCCTTGGGTATCCGGCTGAGCGGCACGTTCTCACGGTTGAGACGGCCCACGCGCGCCATGACCTTGCCGTCGGAGTACTTGTAGACGTTGCTCTGGAGCTTGGCGTCCGCGTTGCCGTCGGTCGGCACGTCCACGTACAGGTACAGCCCGACGAAGCCGAGGATGCCCAGCAGGCACATCCCGAGGAAGGCTCCGAGGATCTTCTTCCAGGTGAAGAAGCGGCGTATGCCGGACTTCTTCTCCGTACGTTTGGCGCGGCGGGCGCTCCCCTGCCGCGCCCGTCTCGCTTCCGCTCGGCCCATCGCTTCAGCAACTCCAGTCGTTCCGCCCCCAGCTAATTCAGCTGTTGAAGCTAACACCGCATCTCTTCACAAATACTCATCGATCAAGGCTTTTCCCGACGTGACAAACAGCACTGGGACAGACGGAACCTTTGGGTGGGTGTTCTGCATCGGCCGTCTCCCACCTGGGGTCTTGCCGCAGGCCGGGCTCCCTCGGACCACTGGACACCCCGGCGGCGCCAGGGCTAAAGTGCTATCACTTTGCTAGGCAAGTGACATCGCTTGATGCGGCAGACATCACGTACCGCATCCGCAGAAACGGGGATTCCCATGTCCGATCAGACACCGGCCGGCCGCGGCACCGGCCCCGACGGCGCACCGGCCGTCGACGCTCCCGAGATGCCCAGCCCGCAGGTCCGCGAGGTCACGGCGCACAGCATCCCGGGCGGCGTCGCCCTGCTGCTGACCGTGCTCGGCGTCGCGCTGGGCATCGCCGCGATCTCCATCGGCTCGGTCCTCGGCTCCGGCGGCCACGGCGCGGCCGTCGCGCCGATAGTCGTCGCGGGTGTCCTGATACTGCTCGGCTCGCTCTTCTGCATGACCGGCGTGAAGATGGTCGCGCCCGGCGAGGCCCGGGTCATCCAGCTCTTCGGGCGCTACGTCGGCACCATCCGCACCGACGGGCTGCGCTGGGTCAACCCGCTGACCACCGCCCGCCGGATCTCCACCCGGGTGCGCAACCACGAGACCGCGGTCCTGAAGGTCAACGACGCCTACGGCAACCCGATCGAGCTGGCCTCGATCGTGGTCTGGCAGGTCGAGGACACCGCCCAGGCGCTCTTCGAGGTCGACGACTTCCTGGAGTTCGTGGCCACCCAGACCGAGGCGGCCGTGCGGCACATCGCCATCGAGTACCCCTATGACGCGCACGACGAGGACGCCCTGTCGCTGCGCGGCAACGCCGAGGAGATCACCGAGAAGCTCGCCCTGGAGCTGACGGTCCGGGTCCAGGCCGCCGGCGTACGGATCATCGAGTCCCGCTTCAGCCACCTCGCCTACGCCCCCGAGATCGCCTCCGCGATGCTCCAGCGGCAGCAGGCCGGCGCGGTGGTCGCGGCCCGCCAGCAGATCGTCGAGGGTGCGGTGGGCATGGTCGAGCAGGCGCTGGACCGGATCAGCCAGCAGGGCATCGTCGAGCTGGACGAGGAGCGGAAGGCGGCCATGGTCAGCAATCTGATGGTGGTGCTGTGCGGCGACCGGGCCGCCCAGCCGGTCCTGAACACGGGCTCCCTCTACCAGTGAGCGGGCACGGCGTGCGGCCCTCCCCGGCCCCGGGCCGGGGGGCGGCCGCGGCACGGCGCGTGCCGGCCGGCGCGGCCGGCGGAAGGGAGGCTGCGGCATGAGCACCGGCACCCCCGAGGAGTCCGGCGCGGCGGGCGTGCCGCCGCCCGCGCGGCGGCCGCAGCGCAAGCAGATGCTGCTGCGGCTGGACCCGGCGGTCCACGACGCGCTGACCCGGTGGGCCGGCGACGAGCTGCGCAGCGCCAACGCGCAGATCGAATTCCTGCTGCGCAAGGCGCTGTCGGACGCGGGGCGACTGCCCCGGGGAACGGGGGGGATCCCCCGCCGGGGGCGTCCGCCGAAGGATCCGGGCGACGGGTAGCCGGCCCGCGCCCTGCGTATACCCCACATGTATACACAGGCGGAACACCCCCGCGTAAGCTGGCCGGCATGGCAATCGGTCACACGCTGCTGGGCCTCCTGGAGTCCGGTCCCCGCCACGGCTACGACCTCAAGCGGGCCTTCGACGCACGCTTCGGCCAGGACCGGCCGCTGCACTACGGGCAGGTCTACGCCACCCTGTCCCGGCTGCTGAAGAACGGCCTGGTCGAGGTGGACGGGGTGGAGGCCGGCGCCGGTCCGGAGCGCAAGCGGTACGCGATCACGGACGCCGGGATCACCGATGTCACCCAGTGGCTGGCCCGCCCGGAGAAGCCCGAGCCCTACCTCCAGTCGGTGCTCCACACCAAGGTCGTCATGGCGCTGCTGACCGGGCGCGACGCCACCGAACTCCTGGACTCCCAGCGCACCGAGCATCTGCGGCTGATGCGCGGGCTGACCGAGCGCAAGCACACCGGCGACCTCGCCGACCAGCTGATCTGCGACCACGCGCTGTTCCACCTCGAAGCCGACCTGCGCTGGCTGGAGTTGACCGCCACCCGGCTGGACAAGCTCGCGGAGACGGTCCGCGGTTGACGCCGGAGGGATCCTCCACCGGCTCCGCCGAGAGGTGCCCCCACCTCGCGGCGGAGGGGCTGTCCAAGGCCTACGGACGACCCCGGCACCGCGCGAGATCTCCGCGGCCGACGATCCGCATGACGCGCGGCTCTCCGGCATCCGCACGGGGCTGTTCGCCGGCGCCGTCCGCACCCTGCCGCTGATCGGCTCGGGCCCGGCCCACTCCATCGTCGAGCGTGGTGCCGGGCCCGGGCCCGGCGCCGGCGCTGTGGCGGCTGATGCGCCCGGATGGGCTGCGTACGGAGTGAAACTGCGAGATCATTTCCGGCACCGCAGTGCCCACCAACTGCCCCAGGGGGACCCTTCATGCGCAGGCTCGTCTACTGCATCGCGTCCACGCTCGACGGCTTCATCGCCGGGCCCGACGGCGCGGACCCCACCGGCCCGGACGGCTTCTGGACGGTCCCCGAGGACTACCTCGGGCACCTGGCCGCCGAACTCCCCGAGATCCTGCCCGCGCACGCCCGGTCGGCGCTCGGCATCAGCGCGGACAACATCCGCTTCGACACCGTCCTGGAGGGCCGGCGCAGCTACGAGATCGGCCTCAAGGCCGGACTGACCGACGCCTACCCCCATCTGCGGCACCTGGTCTTCTCCCGGACCATGGCGCAGAGCCCGGACCCGGCGGTGGAGCTGGTCGCCGACGACCCGGTGGCGACGGTCCGCGCGCTCAAGGCCGCGCCCGGCAAGGACATCTGGCTGCTGGGCGGCAGCGAACTGGCCGGCGTGCTCTACCCGGAGATCGACCAGCTGCTCCTCAAGCTGAGCCCGCTCACCGTCGGCCGCGGCATCCCGCTCTTCTCCCCCGACACCGCCTTCGACCCGCGCGGCTGGGAGCTGACCGAGCACACCCTCCTGCAGAGCGGCGCGGCCTTCTTGACGTACACCCGCCCCGCGGCGGCGTGACGCGCGGGGCGCTCAGTCCTTCGCTATCCGCACCGGCAGTCCGCGCAGCGCGCCGCGCAGCGCCCGGGCGAACTCCCCGAACTCCTCCTGCCGCGCCGCGCCCGCGCGCATGGCCAGCGCGATGGTCCGCGAGGGCGCCGGATCCGCGAAGTAGCCGGTGGTGAGCTGGTCGTTGCGGCCGGTCTCGACCCGCAGCGCGGTGCGCGGCAGCAGGGTCACCCCGAGGCCGCCGGCCACCAGCTGCACCAGCGTGGACAGGCCCGCCGCGCTGGTCGTCACGGGGGTGTTCTCGTCCCGGCCGGCCTCCCGGCAGATGTCCAGGGCCTGGTCGCGCAGGCAGTGCCCCTCGTCGAGCAGCAGCAGGTCCAGCTCCTGGAGCGCCTGGCGCGGGATGTCGCCGCGGCCGCCGAGCCAGTGCTCCTTGGGGGCGACCAGGACGAAGTCCTCGTCGAACAGCGGGAGTTCGGTGATCTGGGGCAGGCCGAGGGGCACGGCGAGCAGCAGCAGGTCGAGCCGCCCCTGGGCCAGGCCCTCCAGGAGGGAGGCGGTCTGCTCCTCGTGCACCTGGAGGTCCAGATCGGGATAGGTGTCGTGGACCAGCCGCAGCACGGCCGGCAGCAGATACGGCGCGACGGTCGGGATGACGCCGAGCCGCAGCACCCCCGTGAACGGCGCGCGGGCCGCCTCCGCCTCCTCCAGCAGATCCCCGACGGCCTCCAGGACCGCACGGGCCCGCGCGGCCACCCGCTCCCCCGCGGGCGACAGCAGCACCTTGCGCGTCGTACGCTCCAGCAGCTGCACCCCGAGGGTCTCCTCCAGCGCGGAGACCGCCCCGGACAGCGCGGGCTGGCTCATCCCGATCTCGGCCGCCGCCTCGCGGAAATGCAGATGCTCGGCCACCGCCGCGAACGCCCGCAGCTGGGCCAGGCTGGGCTGGCGGGCCCGGGCGCTCCCACTCGCCGGTGACGCCACTGATAACCACCTCCGATCAACATCAACCAGTCTAGCTATTTCACTGATCAATGCCTCCTGTGGCACTGTGAGACCCGTCCAAGCCTCAAAGAAAGACCTCAAAAGGGACTTTCTGCGCAACAAGGAGAGTACGTGCTCACTGTCGGTGACAAGTTCCCCGAGTTCGACCTGACCGCCTGCGTTTCGCTGGAGCAGGGCGCGGAGTTCGAGCAGATCAACCACAAGACCTACGAGGGCAAGTGGAAGATCGTCTTCGCGTGGCCCAAGGACTTCACCTTCGTGTGCCCCACCGAGATCGCCGCCTTCGGCAAGCTGAACGACGAGTTCGCCGACCGTGACGCGCAGATCCTCGGCTTCTCCGGCGACTCCGAGTTCGTGCACCACGCCTGGCGCAAGGACCACCCGGACCTGACCGACCTGCCCTTCCCCATGCTCGCCGACTCCAAGCACGAGCTCATGCGCGACCTGGGCATCGAGGGCGAGGACGGCTTCGCGCAGCGCGCCGTCTTCATCGTCGACCAGAACAACGAGATCCAGTTCACCATGGTGACCGCCGGTTCCGTCGGCCGTAACCCCAAGGAGGTCCTGCGGGTCCTCGACGCGCTGCAGACCGACGAGCTGTGCCCGTGCAACTGGTCCAAGGGCGACGAGACCCTCGACCCGGTCGCGCTGCTCTCGGGCGAGTGACACTCCGCTAGCGAACTGGAGGCTGATCTGACATGGCTCTCGACGAACTCAAGTCCGCCGTACCGGACTACGCCAAGGACCTGAAGCTGAACCTCGGCTCGGTCATCGGCAACAGCGACCTCCCGCAGCAGCAGCTGTGGGGCACCGTGCTGGCCTGCGCGATCGCCTCGCGCTCGCCGAAGGTGCTGCGCGAGCTGGAGCCGGAGGCGAAGGCGAACCTCTCCGCCGAGGCGTACGCCGCCGCCAAGTCGGCGGCCGCCATCATGGCGATGAACAACGTCTTCTACCGGACCCGGCACCTGCTGTCGGACCCGGAGTACGGCAACCTGCGCGCCGGTCTGCGGATGAACGTCATCGGCAACCCGGGCGTGGACAAGGTCGACTTCGAGCTGTGGTCGCTGGCCGTCTCGGCCATCAACGGCTGCGGCATGTGCCTGGACTCGCACGAGCAGGTGCTCCGCAAGGCCGGCGTGGACCGCGAGACGATCCAGGAGGCCGTGAAGATCGCGTCCGTCCTCCAGGCCGTCGGCGCCACGCTCGACGCCGAGGCCGCGCTCGCCGAGTAACTCCGGCCGCCGCGCGACACCCGCAGCACGGAACCCCGCAGACCTCTCAGGTCTGCGGGGTTCTGGCCGTTCCGGTCGTGCCGTGCGGCGGCGGGCTACTCCCGCTCCCCTTCCGGCGGTTGCGGCACGGGCGTGGGCGGCGGGGTCGGGGCGAGGGCCAGCGCCGTGGCGCCGCGCGGGGCCACCGACATCCGCAGCGCCTGCTCCCTGGAGTAGGAACGCAGATAGCCGACCACCGTGTTGGTGACCGCCACCAGCGGGACCGCGACGACCGCACCGCCGATCCCGGCGATCAGCCCGCCCGCGGCGACCGAGAGGATCACCGCCAGCGGGTGGACCCGCACCGCCCGGCCCAGGATGAACGGCTGCAGGACATGGCCCTCGATCTGCTGGACGGCCAGCACGACCGCCAGCACCATCAGCGCCGTGAACACCCCGTTGGCGACCAGCGCGATCACACACGCCAGCGCCCCCGACACCACCGCGCCGATCAGCGGGATGAACGCGAACAGGAAGATGAAGACGGCCAGCGGCACGGCCAGCGGCACATTGAGGAAGTAGAGCCCGATGCCGATGAAGATGGCGTCGATCAGGGCGACGACGACCGTGCCGCGCACATAGGCGGTCAGCGTCCGCCAGGCCCGCGGCCCGGCGCCCGCCACGCCCTCCCGGGCCGCGCTCGGGACCAGCTTGAGCAGCCAGTTCCAGATCCGGCGGCCGTCGTAGAGCAGGAAGAGCGTGGTGAACATCGCCAGCAGGATGCCGGTGAACACCTCCAGGACGACGGTGACGCCCTCCAATCCGGCCGAGGTGATCGCCTCGGTGTTGGCGCCGACCGCGTCCTGGAGGTTCTTGGCGATGTGGTTGATCTGGGACTCGGTCACATGGAACGGGCTCTTCAGCAGCCAGCCCTTGAGCTCGGTGATGCCCTCCTGGATGCGGCTGGACACCGAGTCGATGTTGTCCTGGACCTGCCAGACCACGAACCATCCGACCAGGCCCATGATGACGAACCCGCCGATGAAGGTCAGCGCGGTGGACGGCCCGCGCGGCAGCCCGCGCTGGCGCAGCCAGGCCACCGTGGGCTGCAGCAGCGCGGTGATCAGCGTCGCCGCGATGAAGGCCAGCACGACCAGTTCGATGGTGGTGATGACCCGCGCCAGCACCCAGAGGGTGGCGGCCAGCACCAGCAGCCGCCAGCCCGCCTCGGCGGCGACCCGCACGCCCCACGGCACCGCGTCGACCGGATCGGGGCGGGCCGCGACGGCCGGGGCGTAGGACGGCGGCGGAGGAACGGTCTCCGGCGGCGCCGGCTCCGGGGAGGACGGCGCGAGTTCGGTCGCCGGGTGCGGCACCCCGTCCGTCGCCTCCGGCAGCTGCGTACGGGGCACGGTGAGCGTGCCGGGCCCGCCCTCGCGCACCGCCGAGGTGTGTGCCGGGGCGTCGGCGGCGGCGCCCGCGTGCCCGGCAGGCCTCAGCCCTTCCGGATCGCCGGCGTCCTGCACGGAGTCCGACAGGCTCCCGCCATGGGGGACCCCCATGGCCTCCGCGCGGCGGCGCTGCTGCTCCATCCGCTGCGAGAGCCGTGTCAGACCGGCGCCGAGGCCACCGACCCACTGAGGCAATTTGGACATGTACCTTCCTCTTCCCCTCCCGCACGCCACAAACCTGACGGGCACGACGTTACCCGTGCCGACGCACGAAACCCCCGACGCGTGCGCGTTCGGGGGTTTCGGACGTACGGGGGAGGTACCGGCGGGCCTAGTACCAGCTGTTGGCCTGCCAGAACGACCAGGCGCCGCAGGGGCTGCCGTAGCGGTCGTTCATGTAGTTCAGGCCCCACTTGATCTGGGTGGCCGGGTTGGTCTGCCAGTCGGAGCCCGCCGAGGACATCTTGGAGCCCGGGAGCGCCTGGACGAGTCCGTAGGCACCCGAGCCGGCGTTGGTGGCGCGGTAGTTCCAGCCGGACTCGTGGTCCACGATGTTGCTGAAGCACTGGAACTGGTCGCCGGCCATCATCTGGCGCGCGATGGCCTGGGTCTCGGAGACGGAGTACGAGCTCTTGCCGAGCAGGTCGCTGACGTCACGCGAGGAGGAGCGGGACGCGGCCAGCTCCTTCTTCTTGCGCGCGTCGGCGTCCTTCTTGGCCTTCGCCTCGTCCGCGGCGTCCTTCTTGCTCTTCGCCGTCTCAGCGGCGGCCTTGCGAGCCGACTCCTGTGCGGACTTCAGGGCTGCCGTGTCCGCCTGGGTGGACTGGTCGTCCGCCTGCTGCGTCAGGGAAGCCGTCTGCACCTGTGCCTGAGCGCCTGCGGGGATGTCAGCGATCGTCGCGTCGGCAGCGGTCGCCTCGGTGTTGCCGACCGAGGCGGGCTCGTTGCCCGCGGCGACGCCGACCACGGCGCCGACGGTGGTGACCGCGGTGGCGGATGCCACGGCGAATCCCCGGACCGAGATCCGGCTCACACGTTTTCCTTCCAGCATCGCCCGCATAGGTGACCTCGCGGGCGCAATCGTGCCCCTGACGCTGGTCTCCCCTTGTTCCGGACCCAATTGAGCGGGCGGGACCGGCTGGTCACGGGAGGCACTGGCCCGGTACGTCCCCCTCGGGGTCCGCGTGGTGCTCGGGCGGCATACGGCGACTCGCTATGAAGTTCGATCGTTCTACACCGCTGGGGGTGTTGGGTGCCGTATGCGGGGCCTGACAGGACCCAGACTCTGCCCGAACGGCACGCCGGGAATCAATTCCCCGCTGGGTGTGAAAGCTCACACCTCGTTTACCGTCAAGGATTTTCGGATAACCAGGCGCAGCACAACGCCGCCCGGCTAAGCTCCTTCGCTTTGCCGGGCGGCGCGGTGTTCACAACGGGTCAGATCCTGCCGTCCTCCAGCATTTCGGTCACCAGCGCCGCGATCGGCGAGCGCTCCGAGCGGTTCAGCGTGACGTGGGCGAACAGCGGATGCCCCTTCAGCTTCTCGACCACGGCGACGACGCCGTCGTACCGCCCGACGCGGAGGTTGTCGCGCTGGGCGACGTCATGGGTCAGCACCACCCGGGAGTTGGCCCCGATACGGGACAGAACCGTCAAAAGGACGTTCCGTTCGAGTGACTGGGCCTCGTCCACGATGACGAACGCGTCGTGCAGCGACCGCCCGCGGATGTGGGTCAGCGGCAGCACCTCCAACATGCCGCGCCCCACCACCTCTTCGATGACCTCCTTGCTGGTCACCGCGGACAGCGTGTCGAAGACGGCCTGGGCCCAGGGGCTCATCTTCTCCGCCTCGCTGCCCGGCAGATAGCCCAGCTCCTGTCCGCCGACGGCGTACAGCGGGCGGAACACCATCACCTTGCGGTGCTGCCGGCGCTCCAGGACGGCCTCCAGACCCGCGCACAGCGCCAGCGCCGACTTGCCGGTCCCGGCCCGCCCGCCCATCGAGACGATGCCGACGTCCGGGTCGAGCAGCAGGTCCAGCGCGATCCGCTGCTCGGCGCTGCGGCCGTGGATCCCGAAGGCCTCCCGGTCGCCCCGCACGAGGCGGACCCCGCCCTCGGCGGTGACCCGCCCGAGCGCCTTGCCGCGCTCGGACTGCAGAACGAGTCCGGTATGCACCGGAAGTTCGGACACTTCCGGCATCTCGGCGGTCTCCGCGGCGAACAGCGCGTCGACCTGCTCCGCGGGGACGGTCAACTCGGCCATCCCCGTCCAGCCGGAGTCGGTGATCGCGAGTTCGGCGCGGTACTCCTCGGCCAGCAGGCCGACCGAGGACGCCTTGATGCGCAGCGGCAGATCCTTGGAGACGACCGTCACGTCATGCCCCTCGGCCTGCAGATTGCGCGCCACCGCGAGGATCCGCGAGTCGTTGTCCCCGAGCCGGAAGCCCGCGGGCAGGATCCCGGGGTCGGAGTGGTTCAGCTCGACCCGGAGCGATCCGCCGAGGTCTCCGATGGGGATGGGCGCATCCAGCCTCCCGAACTGCACCCGGTACTCGTCCAGCAGGCGCAGCGCCTGCCGCGCGAAGTAGCCGAGCTCCGGATGGTGTCTCTTGGCTTCCAGTTCCGTGACCACGACGACCGGCAGCACGACCTCGTGCTCGTCGAAGCGGGACATGGCGCCTGGATCCGCCAGCAGGACACTGGTGTCGAGGACATAAGTACGCCGGTCGTTGTCACGGCGCTGTTTGCTGTTCACCACGGTGGGACGAACCCCCTCGGATGAGGTCGGGGTGCGACGGCGTCGCGGGGCGGTGTGCTCCTGGGGCCGCCGGGCCACCGGCTACCGCTGGACGGCGTCCTCAGGACCCCCGGCCATCTCGTGACCGGACCGGGCTCGGACCACATTGCGCGGGCCGAGCGCCGGCCCTCCGCGTCGACCGTGCGGTGCGCACGGACCTCCGTGATGTGCAAAGGGCCTCCCGGGCGGACGGCTCCATGTCGTCCGCTGAGATGCGGCGCCCGATGGCTTGTTCCGGACGCCGACCTGGAAGGGATATTCCCTCGAACGCCCGCCGCCATGCCACGGCATATGACGCACGGTCGGTGAACCTTTGGCAACGCCTCTCCCCCGGGGCGGCCGACCGCGGACCGGCCCGCCCCGGGGAATGCGGTGTCAGAAGAGGCCCCGCCGGGGGTTCGTGGTGCCGGCGGGGCGGGGGACACCTCACGGGACTACCGGCGCGTAAGGGTCATACAGGACAGAAGGGAGATATGACTCGAATGGCCCAACTCGCCGCCGGTCACCCCTGTGCCGGGACGGGGCCGGGCCGGACGGTACAGGCCCCGCCCGGCGGTGGCTAGAAGCCGTAGCGCCGGTGCCGGGCGGCGTAGTCGCGCAGCGCCCGCAGGAAGTCGACCTTCCGGAACGCCGGCCAGAAGACCTCGCAGAAGTAGTACTCCGAATGGGCGCTCTGCCACAGCATGAAGCCCGACAGCCGCTGCTCGCCGCTGGTACGGATCACCAGGTCCGGGTCGGGCTGGCCGCGGGTGTAGAGGTGCTCGGAGATCAGGTCGATGTCGACGATCTCGGCGAGCTGCTCGAAGGAGGTGCCGCGCGCGGCGTGGTCCAGCAGCAGCGAGCGCACCGCGTCGGCGATCTCCTGCCGGCCGCCGTAGCCGACCGCGACGTTCACCAGGACGCCCTTGTTGTCCGCGGTGGCCTGCTCGGACTCCTTGAGCACCTGCTGGGTGGCGGTGGGCAGCAGATCGCGGTTGCCGACGTGGTGGACCCGCCAGCGGCCGTCGGCGGCCAGGCCGCGGACGGTGTTCTCGATGATGCCCAGCAGCGGCCTCAGCTCTTCCTCGGGCCGGTCGAGGTTGTCCGTCGACAGCATCCAGAGCGTGACGACCTCGACATCGGTCTCCTCGCACCAGCCGAGCAGCTCACCGATCTTGTCCGCGCCGGCCTGGTGGCCCTGCTCGGTCGTGCGCCCGTCGGCCCGCGCCCAGCGCCGGTTGCCGTCCAGGATGACGCCGATGTGCTTGGGCACCTGGGTGTGATCCAGGCGACCCTCCACCCTGCGCGCATACAGCCGGTAGACCAGATTGCGCAGCGCGGGCGGATAAGGGATGCGCATCCCGGAAGATCGCAGCATGTGTGGTCCAACCCCTCCGTACCAATGGCGGTCACCCCCGTCGCCTCAAGGGAGCAACTTTACTTCTCGGCTGTCTCGGCAGCCCAATCAGGTGGTCACAAGTACGTGATAGGGAGATGAGCATGACTGGCACCGACTACCACGCCGCGGATTCCCGCTACGACTCGATGAAGTACCGGCGAACAGGCCGCAGCGGACTCAAACTCCCGGCTATCTCCCTTGGACTCTGGCACAACTTCGGTGACGACCGCACCCTGAGCTCCCAGCGCGCCATCCTGCGCCGCGCCTTCGACCTGGGCGTCACCCACTTCGATCTGGCCAACAACTACGGTCCGCCGCCCGGGTCCGCCGAACTGAACTTCGGAAAGATCTTCGCGCAGGACTTCCGGGGCTACCGCGACGAGATGATTCTGTCGACGAAGGCCGGATATCTGATGCACCCGGGTCCCTACGGCGAATGGGGTTCGCGGAAATATCTCCTCTCGTCGCTGGATGCGTCACTGCGGCGGATGGGCGTCGATTACGTCGATATCTTCTACTCGCACCGCTTCGATCCCGATACTCCGCTCGAGGAGACGATGGGCGCGCTGGCGTCCGCCGTCCAGCAGGGCAAGGCACTTTATGCCGGTATCTCCTCCTATAACGCCGAGCAGACCCGGAAGGCGGCCGGAATCCTGCGCGCCATGGGCGTACCGGCGCTGATCCACCAGCCCTCGTACTCGATGATCAACCGCTGGACCGAGGACGACCTGCTGCTGGACACCCTGGAGGCCGAGGGCATGGGCTGCATCTCTTTTGCGCCACTGGCACAGGGCCTGCTGACGGACAAATACCTGCACGGCATCCCCGAGGGCTCGCGCGCCGCCCAGGGCAAGTCCCTGGACCCGGGCCTGCTGTCCGACGAGGTCGTCCGCCGGCTGCGCGGCCTGCACGACATCGCCGCCCGCCGCGGCCAGTCGCTGGCCCAGCTCGCCCTGCGCTGGGTGCTGCGTGACGGGCGGATGACCTCCGCGCTGATCGGTGCCAGCAGCGTCGAGCAGCTGGAGGCCAACATCGCGGCCCTGGACGCCCCGGCGATCACGGACGCGGAACTGGCCGAGATCGACGAGTTCGCCAGGACCACGGACGGCGTGAACATCTGGGCCCGGCGGTAGCGGGCAACAAAAAGCGGGCCGGTCCGTGGGGGGGATACGGACCGGCCCGAGGGGGGGTTTCCACCATAACCCCGCGGGCGGGGTGCTGTGTGCACCGGCGCGCGCCGCGGCGTGGCTCGCGGGGGTGCGGGCGTACGGACGGGTTCCTCCCGCACGCGGGGCCGGCCCCTTCCCGGCCCGGGCGGGGGCCCGGTCAGGCGGCGGCAGCGGCCCCCAGAACCAGTCCGCAGAACGCCCCGAAGATCATGAAAGGCCCGAGCGGCATGGCCGTGTCCCGCCCGCCGCGCCGCGAGAGCAGCAGCCCGGCGCCGTAGAGCGCCCCGCTGAACACCCCCGCCGCCCCGCCGGCGACCAGGGTGCGCCAGCCGTACCACCCCAGCGCGATCCCCAGCCCGACCGCCAGCTTGGCGTCACCCAGCCCGAGCCCGCGGGGGTTGACGGCGTGGAGCAGGAGGTAGCAGACGCCGAGCACCAGGCCGCCCAGCAGCGCCCGGTGCCAGGCCCCGGTCTCCCCCGTCAGCCGGGCGGCGAGCCCCAGCGCCCCCGCGCCCACCGCGGCCAGCGACAGCGTCAGCGCGTCCGGGAGGCGCCGGACCCGCCGGTCGACGGCCGTCAGCAGCACCGCGAGCGGCGTCATCAGCAGCCAGGCGGCGAGTTCCGGGCGGGGGCCGGTGGCCGCCGCCAGCGCCGCGCAGGCCAGCGCGGTGACCGCCGCCGTCGCCGGCGCACCCGGGCCGTACGCCCCGCAGTCCGGGCAGTGCCCGCGCCCCAGCCAGCCCCGGGCCGGGCCCGTGATCGCGTGGCCCCCGGGACAGGCCGTGCGCCACTCCTCCCCGGGGCCGACGGCCATCCGGTGGGCGGGCCGCGGCAGCAGCAGCCCGGCCGCGGCCCCGTAGGCGGCGGCGAGCACGATCAGTGTCAGTGCCACGGGCCGGCCCCGAATCCTCGTGGGCGGGACCCCGGGGCCCGGGAGCTGATAGAACGCTGGGCATGGCGCGCTGGAAGAACGGTCCGGGGACCCTGCACGGGGCACAGCTGGGGATACCGCTGGAGATCGCGGCCTCCTACCGAGCCCGCGCCCGCGGACTGCTGGGCCGCGACGGCATCGAGGGGGCGCTGCTGCTGACCCCGGCGAGCGGGGTGCACACCTTCCGGATGCGGTTCGCGATCGATGTCGCCTATCTGAGCCGGGACTTCACCGTGCTGGCCGTGCGCACCATGCGCCCGGGCCGGCTGGGCCGCCCGCGGCTGCGGGCCCGGCACGTCCTGGAGGCGGAGGCCGGTGCGATGGCGCGGTGGGGGCTGCGTGCGGGCCTGCGGCTGGACGTCGAACCCACCGGCTGAGCGCGCCGGCGCGGCCGGCCGGCGGCCCGGGCGGGCAACCCGGGTCCTGGCGGGCGCCCGGGTCATGACGCGCGCGGGAAGCTGACCTCGACCCGGCGGTTCTTCCTGCGGCCCTCCTCCGTGCCGTTGTCGGCGATGGGGTACTGCTCGCCGTAGCCGCGGATCTGGAAGCCGACGGACGGGCCGAGGTCCTTGGCCAGTTCCTCCTGCACCGCGGTGGCGCGCCGCTTGGACAGCACCAGGCCGTGGCTCGCGGAGCCGAGGTCGTCGGTGAAGCCGAACACCCGCAGGCCGGTGGCGTGCTGCTTCTTGATCTCGTCGGCGATGGTGTTGATCCGGGACAGCGCGTCGTGGGTCAGCTCGGCGCTGTCCTTGCCGAAGAGGACCTCGGCCTGGAGCGCGAAGGTCACGTTGTCGTTGGTGTCCTGGCGGCGCTCGGAGCCGTCGTCGGTCTCGACGATGGACTTGATGTTGAGGACCTTCGACGGGGCGAGCCTGGCGCCCTGGACCATCCGCAGATCGGGGTCGTTCGGGTCGATGTGCACGGGCGGGGCGGAGTCCTCGGTCACGCCCGGCGGGTCGGCGTGGGCGGCGGGCGCGGTCAGCGGCACGGCCAGCAGCAGTGCGACGGCGGCCGCGGTGACGGCGCGGCGCGGCGCGCGGCGGCCTCGGGGCGTCTGGGTCGCGGTCATCGGTACCCGCTCAGTCCGTGATCTGTACGGTGGCCGGCGGCATGGTCGGCAGCTGGAAGTCGACCTCGGTGACCTTGGCGGGGGGCGCCGGGAACTGTGCGAAGACGGGGCGGCTGGCGCCCGGCATCAGCCCGCTGAGGCCGGTGGTGCACAGGCATTCGCCGTTGGTGTCGCGCAGCACCAGATACCGCTTCTTGCCCGCCTTGTCGACGAGGGTGGCGCCGGAGATCGAGGAGCGGGAGCGCAGCTCGGTCTCGTTGGAGCGCCAGTTGATGGCGTTGAAGGGGCGGTTGCCGTGATTGGCGACCGTGCCGTTGACGGTGACGAAGCCGCCGGAGTCCCGGACGACGGAGTGCAGGGTGACCACCACGCCGTCCGGCCCCTTCATCTCACCGATCACCTTGTCGGAGTCGGCGGCCGGGCTGCCGGGGCCGCCGTCCTTGGGGGCGCTGCTGCGGGCCGGCGGCTTGTCGCCGTCCGCGCCCTTCGCACCGCCGCCGTCGCCGCCACCGCAGCCGGCCACGACGAGAGCCAGGCCGACAGCGCCGGCCAGGGCGACCGCTCCTCTGGCGGCCTTCGTGGTGCGCCGAATGCTCATGGATGCGATTCCTTTGATCGTCGTCTGGTCGGGTCGTGGCCGGGACGGTGGCCGGGTGCGGCCGGTCAATGGGCGAGGCGTACGGAGAAGAGGTCGGCGGCTTCCGGGAGGTCCTGGAGGTGGTCGGGGTCGAGGGCCCAGCGCTTGCCGTCGCAGCTCAGTTCGACGGGGGCGTGCCCGGGGTCGTCCTTGTCCTTGCCGCCCTTGCCGTCCGCGCCGCCCGTGTCCCCCGCGCCGCCCGGACCGCTGCCGTCGTCCGGCGGTGCGGCGAGGGTGCAGCGGGGGCCCACGACGGACGTCGCCTCGGACTTCGCGTGGATGCTGCTAGTCCTCGGGATGACCGAACTCCCCACGGCCTTGCGGCTGGTGACCGTGACGGCGAACGAGGTGGGCCAGGAGTCCGGGACGCAGCCGGGACCGGAGACCTCGGCGCCGTTGCGGCCGGCGAACCAGTCCGCGCTCGCGCAGGCGTCGGTGGACAGCGGGCCGCGGCCGTTCAGCAGGTCCTTCCAGGCGGCCGGGTCGGTCACGTAACTGCCGTCGCGCAGACCGTCGAGCAGGCTCTTGGTCAGCTGGTCACGGTACTTCTGGCCGGCGGCGAGCGCGGCCGCGTCGGCGGCGGTCTGCGCACCGTTGCGACTGGCCGCCGCCTGGCCGACGGCGAAGAAGGCGAGTGCGAGGAAGAGCAGGCCGGCGACCGCGACGATGTAGACGGGAAAGGCCTGTCCGGCATCGCGCGGGCCGCGGCGGGTGGGACGCGTGGGACGGGTGGGGGAAGCCGTCACGGCGGTGGCGCCGGACCGGCTTAAATGCCGACGACGTCGGAAATCTTGTTGGCGATGGCGTTCGCGATCTGGCTGCCGAAGTCCGTGGTCGACAGGACCAGGACGATCGCGACGACCACCGCGATGATGCCGAGGTACTCGATCGAGGTCTGTCCCCGGTCGTTCCCCAAAAGCCGCTTCGCCATCGTGTTCCCCTCCATGGGCGGCCGTACCACTCTGGTCCGGCTGGTCTGCCCCCGTGATGCCGGCGCGTTCGGGCGCGCTGGTGACATCAGAAAAGTACGCCGCAACAGCGTTCCCGGAACAGGGATTGCGAACCCCGTCCTGATTCCGGAACGCGGACGACAGAGACAACGGCACATTTTGGCCATTCGCTCGCACCCCGTCCACCCCCGTTCCCCCTCCGGGACCCTGCCCCGCTCCCCTGCCCATGTGGACCGTACGGCCCGACCGCACCCTAGTGGGCGCGCGACCGCAGGCCTACCCACTGTGACACAACTCGTTGCTGGTGCGAAGGAGTTGAGGAGAAGCGAGGCGGGAACCACACGCATCCGGCCGGGAGCGGCCCCGGGACGCGCCGGAGTGCGCCCCGGCGCGGCGCGGCGCACGGCACCGAGGCGGCGGACCCGGGGCTCGGACCGGCCGGTCCGAGGATGTGCATCCGCAAGGACGGCCCGCGGTGGCGGGGGCGCGGCAGGCCCCGGCGGGGAGGACGGCGGAGACGCCCGGGCGGGCCGCGCCGGGGAGCGGCGACGGGGCCCGCGCCCCGGTGCGGCCCCCGGTCACTTCCCGACCAGCGAGCCGAAGTTGGTGCCCGAGCCCAGGAAGAACCCCGCGATGAGCAGGATCATCGTGGCCGGCACCATGAACGTGGTGACGACCATGGTGGCCTTGGGGACCGCGCGGGCGGCGCGGCGCCGGGCGTTCTGGGCGTCGGTGCGGCGCATGTCGTTGGCGATCTGGATCAGGGTGTCGACGATCGGCGAGCCCAGCTCCTCGCCCTGCTGGAGGGCGGTGACGAACTGGGCGACCTGTTCCGAGTCGTTGCGTTTGCGCAGTTCCTCGAAGGCGGCGCGGCGGCTGACGCCCATGTCCATCTGCCGCAGCGTGATGCGGAGTTCGTCGGCCCAGGGGCCCTCGTAGCGTTCGGCGACCCGGTCCAGGGCCTGGCGGAAGCCCAGGCCGGCGCTGACCACGACGGCCAGCACATCGAGAAAGTCCGGAAGCGTGCGCTCGATGGTGTCCCGGCGCTGGCGGATCGCGGCCCAGATGCCGACCTCGGTCCAGAAGAGGCCGAAGAGCACCATCAGGATGCCGAGCAGCGGCTGGCCGCGCAGGAACATCACCAGCGCGCCGAGGAAGCCCAGGGCCCCGTAGACGGCGCGGCGGGCCGCGTAGCGGTCGACGGTCAGCCCGGCCGGATTGCCCGCCAGGTCGATCCGCCGGCGGATCCGGGCGGTGCGCCCCTCGCCCATCAGCCGCAGCACCAGCGGCGCCCAGCGCATCCCGGCGCGGTCCACCGCCGATCCGACGGCGGTGGTGCGGGTGGCGCCGACCTCCAGGGACAGCGCCAGGTCGGGCGGCAGCCGGGCCTCCCGGCGGTAGAGCGCGACACCGCAGCAGACACCCACGACCGAGAGGGCGAAGGCGAGGGCCAGCAGGATTCCGATTGCCATGGCGATACCTAGACGTCGATCTTGGAGAGGCGGCGGATGAAGAAGAACCCGAGGCCGTAGAGGGCGAAGGCCACCACGACCGCGAGCTGGCCGAGGAAGGAGGAGGTCATCCGGTCGATGGCGCCGGGCGCGATCCGGTTCATCAGCAGCAGGGTGCCGATGCCGAGCAGCGGGACGACGTAGGCGGTGACGACGACCTGGGAGAGCTGGGTGCGGACCTCCCGCCGGGTCTCCTTGCGCTCCTCCAGGGTCGTGGTGAGGTTGCGCAGCGAGCCGACGACGGTGCCGCCGGCCCGGTTGGAGAGCACCAGGGTGGTGACCAGGACGACCAGTTCGCGCGACGGGAGGCGCTCGGCCAGTTCGCCGAGGGCCTCGTCGACGGAGTGGCCGACGGCGAGCTTGTCGGAGACCTTGGCCAGCTCCTCGCCGGCCGGGGCCTCCAGCTCCTCGGCGGCCATGCCCAGCGCCGTGCGCAGCGCCAGCCCGGCCTGGGTGGCGTTGGCGAGGATCCGGGAGAGTTCGGGCAGCTGGTTGATGAAGCGCTCGATGCGCTTCTGCCGCTGCCAGTTGAGGAAGGCGAAGGCCGCCCAGACCGCGACCAGGGCCGCGATCGGGCCGAAGAAGGGGGCGAGGGTGGCCTGCGCGACCACCCAGAGGACCGCGACCGCGGCGAGCATGCCGACGAAGAATTCGCCGGGCGTGGTGTCCAGGCCGGTGGCGGCCAGCCGCAGTGCGAGGCGGCGGCCGAAGCGGGTGGCGCGCAGGGTGCGGTCGACGGACGGGAAGCGGCGGCGGCGCCCGGAGGACGGCAGCGCCCGCTCGTCGGCGAGCCGGTCGACGACGGCCTGCCGCTGGGCGCGCCCGGCCGCGTACGTGCGGACCCCGGCGATCGCCAGCAGCCCGCACAGCAGCGTGGCCCCGATGGCGAGCAGGGCGAGGGGGTTCGTGGTGGCCGCGGTCAGTCCCCCGGCGGCGGTGGTCGGGGCCCAGCCGGTCATGAGGTGGCCTTCCGGATGGCGAGTTGGTCGTCGGTGGCCGCCACGCCGAAGGCGGGCGGGGTGGGTTCGCTCGCCATGAAGAGGCGTTCGGCGACCCGGCGCGGCAGCGGGAAGTAGCGGAACCGGCCGTGCACGACGCGGTCGGCGCCCATCGGTTCGGCGTCGAAGCGGCAGACCGTCGCGATCCGGTAGTCCTCGTGGCCGCGGGAGTCGAGAAGGGCGATCTCGCTGATCCGGCGGGTGCCGTCGGCGTGCCGGGAGAGCTGGACGATGCAGTCGACGGCGCTGTTGATCTGGTCCCGCAACGCCTCGAAGGGGATCTTGACGTCCGACATGGAGGCCAGCGTCTGCAGCCGCATCAGGGCGTCCTCGGCGCTGTTGGCGTGCACGGTGGCGAGCGAGCCGTCGTGGCCGGTGGACATCGCCTGGAGCATGTCGAGGGTCTCGCCGCCGCGCACCTCGCCGACGATGATGCGGTCGGGGCGCATCCGCAGGGAGTTGCGGACCAGGTCGCGGATGGTGATGCGGCCCTTGCCCTCCACGTTGGGCGGCCGGGACTCCAGCCGGATCACATGGGACTGCTGGAGCTGGAGTTCCGCGGCGTCCTCGACGGTGATGATCCGCTCGCCGTCCGGGATCAGGCCGGAGAGGGCGTTGAGCAGGGTGGTCTTGCCCGCGCCGGTGGCCCCGGAGACCACCACGTTGAACTTGGCCCGCACCAGCCCCGCCAGCAGCATCAGCATCTGCTCGTCGAGGGTGCCCATGCCGATGAGTTCGGCGAGGGTGTAGGCGCGCGGGAAGCGGCGGATGGTGAGGGTGGCGCCGTTCAGGGCGAGCGGCGGGATGATCACGTTGACGCGTTCGCCGGACGGCAGCCGGGCGTCGACCATCGGATTGGACTCGTCGACCCGGCGGTTGACCGTGGAGACGATCCGCTCGATGGTCTGCATCAGCTGCTCGTGCGAGGCGAAGCGGACGGGCAGCAGCTCGACCCGGCCGGCCCGCTCCACATAGACCTGATCCGGGCCGTTGACCATGATCTCGGTGATCGAGGCGTCCTCCAGCAGCGGCTCCAGCACCCCCAGGCCCAGCGCCTCGTCGACCACCCGGCGGATGAGCTGGGCGCGTTCGGCCGTGGAGAGCACCGGGCCCTCACGGCTGATGATGTGGCCCAGCACGCGCTCCAGCCGGGTGCGGCGCTCGGCCGCGGCCAGCGAGGACATCTCGGCGAGGTCGATCTCCGCCAGCAGCTTGGCGCGGTAGACGGCCACCAGATGGCTGTCCTGGCGCGCCTCGCCGGCCGGTTCGGGTGCGACGATCCGGGCTTTCAGGCTCATCGCGGGGCTGCTCCTTCGTCGGCGCCCGCGGCGGGCCCGGCGCCGAGGGCGCCGGACTCCTGCGGGCGGGGCATGGTGGCGCTGCGGCGGGCGGTGCCGAAGTCGCCCACGCCGGGGATGATCGAGGGGATGGTGACCGACACCGTCGCGCGGACCGAGTCGCCGCCGTCGCCGCCCACGGTGATCCCGGCCTTGATCCAGTCGCTCATCGCGGCCCGGCCGGCGGCCTGCGGGTCGGCCGGGTGGTCGGCGGGGTCCATCGAGGCGGTACGGGCCGCGGCGCGCGCTCCCGTCCCGGCCTGCTGGACGGCGAACGCCGCGAGTCCGAGCTGGACCACGGCCAGCCCGACCAGCAGCAGGAGCGGCAGGAAGCCGAGGAACTCCAGGGAGACCTGGCCCCGGTCGCGGTCACGGTCGCGGCCGGGGCCGCAGTGCCGGGCGGGCGGGCGGACGGCGCTCATCGGGGGTCCTCCTTCGCGGCTCCCGCCGAGCCCACGGCCCGCCACGGGAAGCTGCCCGCGCCGGGGAACAGCACCGGGACCTCGATGCCGACCGTCGCCTTCCACACGCCGGCCGCGGGGGCGCAGGAGATGCTCGCGCCGCCCCGCCAGGAGGCGGGCAGTTCGTGCGCGGCGGCGGCCCGGCAGGCGCCCTCGCCGCCGCCCTCCATCGCGGTGCCGGCCCGTGCGCCCCGGTCGGCGGAGTGGGCGGCCAGCGCATAGGCGTAGCCGACCAGGACGAGCTGCCAGAGCAGCGCGAGGACCAGCAGGATCAGCGGGAGCATCCCGACGAACTCCACGGAGACCTGCCCCCGGTCGTCGCCGCCCAGCGGGCGCCGCACCGCTCAGCCCTCCTCGTAGGGACCGGCGGCGTCGAACGGCCCCGCGCCGCCCGTCGCCGCGGGGCCGCGGCGGCCGGCGAACCGGCCGCCGGACCGCGCCCCGGCCCGGTCGGCCGGACCCGGTGCCGCTCCCGCCGCGCCCTCGGCCGTCGCCGTGCCGGGAGCCGCCCCCGGCGCTATGGCCTTGCGCTTGCGGCCGGTCAGCGTCGGGCGCGCCCGGTGGCTGCCGCGGCCCTGCCGGGCGGCCGGCGACTCGACCAGGCCGAGTTCGGCCGCCAGGGCGCCCAGCGCCTGCTTGACCGTCGACCGGTTGTCGAGGTCCTGCATCCGGCCCGCGTCGACGCAGGGCTGCAACTCCTTGAAGGCGGCCGGCACGTGCGTCCGGGCGACCTGGGTGCCGGTGGCCTTGGCGACCAGCGGCGGCTGGATCTCGGTGTTGCGGGTGAGGCGGTTGACGACGGTCGTGGTGTCCTCCGCCTTGCGGATCTGCAGCCGGTCCCACAGCCGCACCTGCCGCTTGGCGGCGCGTACGGCGACCACGTCCGGGGTGGTCACCAGCAGTGCCGTGTCGGCGAGTTCGACCGCCGCGGCGTTCGCGGACTGCATCTGGGACCCGCAGTCGACCAGCACGACCTCGTAGCGCGAGCGCAGGGCGCCGAGGATCTGGCGGGCCGCGCGGTCGTCGACCTCCTCGCCGCGCTCGCCCTCCTCGGGGGCCAGCAGCAGTCCCAGGCCGGTGTGGTGGGCGTGCACCGCGTCCTGGAGGACCCGTACGGAGATGTCCTGGATGCCGGCCAGGTCGACGATCGAGCGGCGGAACTGCACGTCCAGATAGGAGGCCACGTCGCCGGACTGGAGGTCCAGGTCCACCAGGGCCACGCTGCGGCCCGCGGTCCGGGCGGCCAGCGCGAGGTGCACGGCGGTGACGGTGGTGCCGACCCCGCCCTTGGCGCCGGTCACGGTCACCAGCGTGCCGGCCGGTCCGGGCGCCGCCTCCGGGCCGGCCCCGAGGTGCACCCGTACGCCGGCGGCCCACTGGGCGGCGGCCTGCACCCGGGCGGCCAGCTCGTCGTAGCCCAGCGGCAGCCCCACCACGCCGCGGGCGCCGGCGTCCATCGCCGCGGAGAACAGCGCGGGTCCGGCGTCCGCGGTGATCAGCACCACGCCGACGGCGGGGAAGCGCAGCGCCACCTCCCGGATCAGCTCCAGCGCCGGTGCCGGGCCGATCCGTTCGTGGACCAGCACGACCTCGGGGAGCCCCTCCACGGCGGCCGGACCGGCGGCGGCCGGGGCCTCTGCGCCCTGCGCACCGGCCCGGGCGAGCGCGGCGAGCAGCGCGGTGGAGTCGGCGACCGCGGGCGCGGGCTCGGCGTCCGGCAGCTGGTGGAGCAGCGAGGAGACCGCGCGTGCGGCGTCCGGGTCGCCGATGGCCGAGAGGATGCGGATGGTCACCAGGGGCTCCGGGTCACTTGTCGCCGTCGAGGGTGTAGGTGCGCTGACCGGGCGGTATGGCGGTCTCGCTGCCGGGGGCGAGCAGGGCGAGCCGGACATGGGTGGCGAAGGACTCGGCGTAGGCGACGCGTTGGGCGTCTCGGGTGTCCAGCGCGAAGGTGATCGGCACGGCCTCGCCGGCCTGCCGGTTCGCGGTGGTGTCGCCCGGGTCCTTGGCCTCCAGGGGCGTCAGCTTGCCGACGTCGATGACCTGGGCGCCGGCGACGATGACCTTGGAGACCGGCTTGTCCTCGGGGCGCTTGCCCTCGAACGTGGCGTAGATGTTCACCCGCGCACCCGGGTTGATCTTGCCGGCCACCCCGGTCGCGGCGTCGATCATGATGGCGATCTCCTGCTGCCCGGGCTGCAGCGCGGGCCGCTCGACGATCATGTCGTCCTGGAGCAGCGACCCCTTCTTCAGCGGGGTCACGGCGATCCGTCCGCTGACCTTGTCCAGGTCGGTCACGGCGGTCGGCGGCAGCCAGCGCTCCGGCATCTTCACCTTCTCGAACTGCCCCGGATCCAGCGCCTTGTAGGCGGCTATGTCCGTCTTCAGCCGGTACGCCGTCCGCTCGGGGCCGACCTTGGACTCGACGTTCTTGATCACCGACAGCACGCCGACGAACGCGCCGATCGCGCAGAGAACCGACAGGAGCAGCAGGATCGCTCCGCGGCGCTGGCGTGAGTTCATGGGGGAGGGACCTCGATCGGGGACGGAGAGCAGGGGCGGGCGGTCGGAGGTGACGGACGGCGGGCGGCTGCCGGGCCGGCCGGGGCGGGGCCGCACTCGGCCGGGGTCGGCTCAGCGCACGCGGGCCACCGTCCGCGGGGTACCGGGGGCGCCCGGCCGGCCGGACAGGTCCGGATGGCCGGCGAACGAGGCCTGGCCGGGCAGGTCCCGGCGGCCGGGAGTGCGGGGGCCGTCGGACGCGTAGGGGTTGCCGGGCACGGGGGGACCGGACCCGTAGGGGTTGCCGGGTGCCACCGGGCCGCCCGGCGGGTACTGCGGGCCGCGGGCGGCGGCCGCGTCCGATGCGGCCGGTGCCCGGTGCACGGCGGGCGCCTCCGGCGCGTCCGGGACGGCCGACGGCGCCGCGGGCGGGTGCGGGAGGGCCGCCGGCGCCTCCGCCACGGCCCGGGGCGCGGGCGCGGCTATGGCCGCCGGCCCATGCGCCGGGCCGCCACCCCCTGCCGCCCGTGGTCGGGCGAGCGGCGCCGCGCAGAACGCGCAGCGGTCGCCGAGGAGTTCCAGGCCGCACCAGCCGCACCGCTCCCGCAGCACGGAGCTGACCAGCTGGTGCAGGACCGACAGGTCCGGTATGCCCGCGGCGAATTCGACCAGTTTGCGGGTCCCCCACCACTCGGCGGACTCGGCGGGCAGCCGGGTCTCGAACACCCCCTGCACCTGCCAGGCGGGGGCGAGCGTGTCGCTCACCCAGTCGCCGGTGAACTGGCCCCGGGCGAGCGCGAGCTGGGTGGTGAAGCCGGGCGCCGGCAGCCCGGCGCCGCCGCCGTGCCGGTCGAGTTGCAGCAGCCGCGGCGCGGGGTGGGCGAGCACCGCGAAGTGGACGCCGGGCAGCCAGGACTTCACATGGGAGCGCAGATCGACCTCGATGTGGTCCAGGCCGCCGACGCTGCCCAGCAGGGCGCCCGCGTGGAGGTAGTGGCTCAGCAGCCGTGCCGCGCTGGCCAGGACGCCGGGGCTGAAGTCGCACAGCGACAACTGCCGCAGCTGACGGGCCAGCACGGCCACCCCCAGCGGCGGGAGGGACAGCGGCACGATGGCGATCCGGTCGCTCTCCAGGACGGCGCGCAGCGTGTGCAGCCGGCGGATGTGCGCGGGCGGGCAGGCGGAGGAGTAGAGCGCGACGATGTGGCCGTGGTGCTCCAGCACCGCGCTGGTCTCCGTCAGGGCCTCGTCCAGCGGCTGGAGATGCGGGGCCTGGAGGACGACGGCGGCGGGGGTCTGCCGGTCGGTCGCAGGCAGCGCGAGGTCAGGGCTGGTGACTGCAATCGCGGTCGGCACGTCGCTCCCCCACTCCCTCCGGCCGCCGGGGGCCCCGGGACCGCGGATCGGCACAGCTCTGCGCCATCGGCGCCATACGCTGAGCACCTTATCCACAGAGATACGTCCCAGAGAACACGTTCTGAGCTACTCGTCATCACCATCGCTCCACACCTGCGCGGCGCGGAGCGACTCGGCGGCGCACACGGTAACCCCCGCCCCCGACCAGCGGCTTGACACCCGTAATGGTCTGGACCACGCACGCGCGGGTGCAGGCGCCGCAGGGTGCGCATCCGCCTCTCGTGCCCCACTTTTCGGCCGTCCGCGGGCAGTTGTGCGGGAGCGCGTCCGCAGGGGTCCGCACCACCCGCACGCCCCCGCCCCCGTACACACCGCGAGGTCCCGTGCACCGGAGCGCACGGGACCTCGCCCCCCGCTTCCCGAACGGAGGGGTCCGCTACCTCACTTGCGTGCGGCGGACGGCTTCGGCAGGGCGCAGCCGGCCGCGTTCAGGTCGAGCTTGTTGCCCGCGGCGAAGCACTTCGGTATCCCGTAGGTCTCCTCCGCGTAGTTGGTGCCCTTGTGCACCGTGACCTTGCCGTTCTCATCCACTTCGCACGGGTTGTTCTCGGTGCACCGCTCACCGTCCTCGTTGCCCGTGTTGTTGATGGCCGTGACCTTGCCGGTGGACGTGTCGACCACGGGGGATCCGGAGGTGCCGCCGATGGTCTGGCACTGCGGGGTGTAGCGGACCGAGTCCTTCCAGGTCCAGTCGCCCTCCTTGAGGGTGGGCACGAACCCGTCGATGTTGCACGAGTAGATCTTCTTCCAGTACCCGGAGACGACGCTGATGCCGGCGCCCTTCACCGGGTGGTCGGTGGCCAGCTCCAGTGGCTTGATCCCGTACTTCTGCTCGATCTGGGCGTAGGTCGACGAGGTGCGGTAGAGGGTGACATCGGTATCGGTCATCGTGGCGTAGACGACCCGGTTGGCCCGGATCGTGCCCGCCCGGCCGCCCGTCTTGGTCAGCAGGGTGAAGCTGCGGCTGGACGGCTGGTCGACGACGACCTCGCCCGCGCCCGGCATCCCGCTCTCCAGGCAGTGGCCGTTGGACATCACCAGCGCCGGGTCGTTCGCCTGCGAGCCGGGCATCCGCACGACGGAGCCGGAGCAGTTGCTCAGCGCGACGGTGCCGGCGAAGTCCACGGCCTTGGCCTTCTGGTGCTGCGCGGGCGCCCGGTGCTGCTGCGGTGCCGCCTGGGCCGTTCCGACGGTGCCCGCGAGGGCTGCGGCGCCCAGCACGGCCGTGGCCAGGGTGCCGACGAGAGGTCGATTCATGTGGGGGTCCTCTCAACTCTTTGTCACCGAAGTCCCGTGCGGGGCTTCGGATTTGTCGTGCGCAGTGTCCGCGCGGCCGCCGGATGAAGCAATCGGTTTCGCCGGATCGATGGGAAGTCGCCGGGTTGGCCGCGGGCGGACGGGAGCGGCCCGCCCGCCCGGCATCCGGCCCGCCCGGTATCTGGCCGCCGGATGCATTGACCCGCTCATGTCATGCCCCGACACTCACGTCGTCGCTTCGCTCACACCCCACAGGAGACCGCATGCGACCACGTATCCGCGGCGGACGCAGCACCGTCCTCGCCGCGCTCCTCTCCCTCGCGCTCGCCGCCCCCGTCGCCGCCGCCCAGGTGTCCGCCGGCCCGCCCGGCGAGCCCGCCGCCGCGGCCGCCGCCCGCCCCGAACTCCCGCACCAGTACGCGGTGTCCGGCCCGGCCACGCCCGCCGAGCGCACCGCGCTCACCACGACCGGCGCCACCATCGACGAGGTCCACGCCCGCGCCGTCGTCGTCACCGCCGACCGCGCCCAGGCCGCCGCCGTCCGCCACCTCGGTTACCGCCTCCGCCGGCTGCCCGACCCGCCGGCCACCCGGCCGGTCTCCCCCGGCACCCGGGTCGGGGACTTCCCCGCCGGGTACACGAAGTACCACACCTACGACGAGGCCACGAAGGAGATCGACGCCCTCGTCGCCAGGTATCCGGCCCTGGTCAGCAAGAAGGTCATCGGCACCTCCCAGGAGGGCCGCGACATCCTCGCCCTCAAGGTCAGCCGGAACGTCACCGAGGACGAGGCGGAGCCCGAGGTCCTCTTCACAGCGCACCAGCACGCCAGGGAGCACCTCACCGTCGAGATGGCCCTGTACCTGCTGGGCGAGTTCACCTCGAAGTACGGGAGCGACCCGCGCATCACCAAGATGCTGGACTCCCGCGAGATCTGGATCATCCCGGACCTGAACCCGGACGGCGGCGCCTACGACATCGCCGCCGGCTCGTTCCGCAGCTGGCGCAAGAACCGCCAGCCCACCCCCGGCTCCCGCAGCGTCGGCACCGACCTCAACCGCAACTGGGACTTCAAGTGGGGCTGCTGCGGCGGCTCGTCGTCCAGCCCCTCCTCCGAGATCTACCGCGGCCCGTCGGCCGCCTCCGCCCCCGAGGTCCAGGTCGTGGCGAACTTCGTCCGCAGCCGGATCGTCGGCGGCACCCAGCAGATCAAGGCCGCCATCGACTTCCACACCTACAGCGAACTGGTCCTGTGGCCCTTCGGCTTCACGGACGACGACACCGGCCCCGGGATGACACGGGACGACCACGACGCGTTCGCCACGATCGGCAAGAGCATGGCCGCCAGCAACGGCTACACGCCCGAGCAGTCCAGCGAGCTGTACATCACCGACGGCGCGATCGACGACTGGCTGTGGGGCGACCAGAAGGTCTTCGCCTACACCTTCGAGATGTATCCGTCCTCGGCCGGCGCCGGCGGCTTCTACCCCAAGGACACCGTGATCCCCAGGGAGACCACCCGCAACCGCGAGGCGGTCCTCCGCCTCCTGGAGGTCGCCGACTGCCCCTACCGGGCGATCGGCAAGGAGGCGCAGTACTGCAAGGCGGGTTGAGCGGCCCGCCCGCCGAGTGGGGCTGCGCCTGCGCGGCGCAGCCCCACGCGCACCGCGTCAGTCCTCGCGGCTGGTGACCTCCAGGAGGTGCATCCCGAACTGGGTCTTCACCGGTCCCTGGACCACGCCGACCGGGGCGGAGAACACGACCTGGTCGAATTCCGGCACCATCTGCCCGGGGCCGAACGACCCGAGGTTGCCGCCGTCGCGGGACGAGGGGCAGGAGGAGTGCTTCTTGGCCAGCTCGGCGAAGTCCGCTCCGCCGGCGATCTGCTCCTTGAGGTTCAGCGCCTCGGCCTCGGTGTTGACCAAGATGTGACGTGCAGTAGCCCTAGCCATGTTCTACGTCCTTTCGAGTCCTCATCAGCGCCATCCACGATCGCGTACCCGGCAGGACCCGCCGGTGGCAGCGACCACCGGCCCGGCCACGGCAGGTACACGTGCCGCCTCCGTAGGTCGGGCAAGCGCCACCTCAGAATCCCACAGGCGCCCACCCGCCCAGGTCACCGCCCGAGGGCGGCCCCCGCAGGGAGCGTGCACCCCGGTGAACCATCCGCCCCGGGCCCGCGTCTTCCCTCCTTGACCGCCCCCCACCTGCCCGGGAGAACAGCCATGGCCGACAAGGACGTTGCGCACACCGACGAGCGGGGATACGCCCCGGAGCCCTGGTGGGCGGGCGTCGGAACGTGGGGCGCCGTCGCCATGATCGCCGTCGGGGCCCTCCTGGCGGCATGGATCTTCCTCCGGCTCCCCGGCACCCCACCGGGGCCGACCCACGGCTACTACGGAGCCTCCAAGGTCATCGCCATCGGCCTGGTGATCGTGGGCGGCACCCTGCTCAACCGCCGCCGCACCCGTACCGCGGCCACCGAGGAGGCGAACACCCAGGACGGCCCTCAGAGCAGGTGATCGGCCTTGCCGGCCTTTATCTCGCGGATGAGGGTGCGCAGGGCCTCGCGGCTGTCGGTGACGTACGCATCCTCGGCACCCGCCACGGCGATGTAGGCGTTGCCGTCTCCGTCGGTGCCGAGGCGGAAGCAATTGTTGCCTTCGCCGCAGTAGGGCTCTTCCCAGCTGATGTCTGCCATGGTCCCCTCACGATTGACACGTGATGCTGGATGAAGTCGCACGGCGCCTTGCCCGGGACCGGCGCCGAACCCACTGTGCACCAGATGACGGGTCTCCGATACGGCGCGCCGCCCATCTGCTGCAGGGAGCAGATGGACATGCCGTTCCACGGAAGGCAGCTGCGGCTAGAGCAGGTGATCGGCCTTGCCGGCCTTTATCTCGCGGATGAGGGTGCGCAAAGCCTCGCGACTGTCGGTGACGTACGCATCCTCGGCACCCGCCACCGCGATGTAGGCGTTGCCGTCCTCGTCGGTGCCGAGGCGGAAGCAGGCCGAGCCCTCGGCGCAGAACGGCTCTTCCCAGCGGATATCGGCCATGGGGGTGCCCCTCACAGTTGACGCGCGATGGCGTGGATGAAGTCGCGCGAGCGTTCGGGAGAGAGGCTAACGCGTTCCATTCCGTCCATCTGTGACCGGTAGCGGGTCAACTGCGCGTCCAGGTGCAGGAACTCCGGCCCGTGCGTGCTGTCCACCTGCACGGCATCGAGTTGCGGCACCACACCTTCCGCGTAGACCACGGTCTGCCCGGCGCCCGGAAACTCTCCGGCCTCGAAGGGGATGACGCGCAGGGTCACGTTGTCGCGCTCGGAGACGCCGAGGAGGTGCTCCAGCTGGGCAAGGGCTACCGCCCGGCCCCCGAACTGCATCCGCAGGGCGGCCTCATGGACGATGCCGAGGTACCCGCACGGGTCAGCGCCCTCCAGCACCTGCTGGCGCTCCATCCGGTGGGCCACCCGCAGCGCGATCTCATGCTTCGGCATGGGAGGGACGCCCACGCGAAAGATCGTGGTGGCGTGATCGCTGGTCTGCAGCAGACCCGGAATGTGCACCGTGTGCGCGGTACGCATCCGTACGGCGTGCCACTCGAACTCGGCGATGTCCAGCAGCCCGGCAGGGAGGCTGCCCCGGTACTTCTCCCACCAGCCCCGGCCCGGCTCAGCCATGGCCACCAGTGCGTCGACATACTTCTCATCGCGGCAGTCGCAGTTGCAGGCCAAGGTGCGCAGCCGCTCCGGACTGATGGGGCGCAGGCCCGCCTCCATGTTCGAGATCCTGCTCCGGTCGACACCCAGCAGCCCGGCGGCATATTCGGCGGACATGCCTGCCGTCGTGCGCAGCTTCCTGAGTTCGGCACCCAGCCGCTGCTGGCGTTCGGTCGGCGTTGTCCTCTGCGCCATGAAGTTCCCTCCGACTCCGAGATGTTGAGAAGTCTGCCGCCTGATGTGCAAGAGGCACTACCGGAGGTCAGAAATCTCCTGACCGAGTGGCAAATTTAACCCCGACTGCCCTACAGTCAGTAACGCAACACTTACGCTCGACGCAGTCGGAAGCGCATTGCGCGAGCCTGCCCGCGGCCTCCTGCCCTGGGAGAGGCGGGTCCGCGCCAGGGAGACAGGCCACCGGCTGCCGAGACCTCAACCACCCGTGAAGCACAGGGAGTTGCCATGCCCGCAGCCGTATCCGTCTGCCCGCACCCGCTCGACACCGTCACGCCCCCCGTACCGGAAAATCTGGCCTACAGCCTGACCGTCCCCGCCGCGCTGGCCAGTCCCGCCATCGCGCGTGCCGCCGCGGGCGTACTGCTCGAAGCCCACGGTCTGCGCGATGTGGCCGTCGCGGCCCTTCAGGTGGTGGGGGAACTCGCCTCCTGTGCCTGCCGGTTCACGGCGACCGAGGACGTCTACCTGTCGCTGCGCTATCGGGACGACGCGCTGCGCATCACGCTGTACGACGGGCATCCGCGCCATACCCATCGGCGGCTCGCGGCGGCCTGCGACGCCCGGCGGCGCTCCACGCTCCTGCTGCTGGCCTGCGTGGTGCGGGACTGTGAGGGCGAGTGGGGGGTCGGGGCGTCGCAGGAGTCCGGCGACGGGACACGGATGTGGGCCGTGCTGCCGCGCGACGGGGCGCGGGCGTACGGGCGCGCGGTGTGACGCCGTACGCCGAGGGGGTGTCGCCCACCACCGGGCTGCCCCTCGGCGTACGCAGGGGTGGGAGAAGTCGCCGCCCGCAGCTACACCACCAGGCTCACCGCTGCCGCGACCGCGAAGCCGGCGAGCGAGAGGACCGACTCCAGGACCGTCCAGGACTTGAGGGTGTCGCGTTCCGTGATGCCGAAGTACTTGCTGACCATCCAGAAGCCGCCGTCGTTCACATGGGACGCGAAGATCGAGCCGGCCGAGATCGCCATGATGATCAGCGCCAGCTGGGCCTGGGACATGCCCTGGTTCTCGACGAGGGGGACGACGATGCCGGCCGTGGTGACGATGGCGACGGTGGCCGAGCCCTGGGCGACGCGCAGGAGGAGGGAGAGGAGGTAGGCGAGGACGAGCACCGGGAGGCCGACGTGGTGGAAGGTGTCGGCGAGGGCGGTGGCCACGCCGCTGCCCTTGAGGACGGCGCCGAAGATACCGCCGGCGCCGACGACCAGGATGATGTTGCCGACCGGCTTGAGGGACGCGGTGGAGACCCGCTCCAGGGACGTGCGCGACCAGCCGCGGCGGATGCCCAGCAGGTAGTAGGACATCAGCAGGGCGATCGTCAGGGCCACGAAGGGGTGGCCGAAGAACTCCAGCACCGAGCGGCCGGTGGAGGGCGGCAGGGCGATGGAGGAGAAGGTCGCCAGGAGGATGAGGAGCAGCGGGGTGCCGATGATGAGCAGGACGGTGGCCAGGGAGACCGGTTCCTCGGTCGGTCCGGCGCCGGCCGCGCGCCTCTCCTGGGTGACCGCGGCCTTCGCCTCGTCCGCCGCCTCGACCATGTCCTGCGGGACGGGGACGAAGATCCGCTTGCCGATCCAGGCCGCGTAGCCCCAGGCGGCGAGCACCGCGGGCAGGCCGCAGACCAGGCCCATGAGGAGGACCCAGCCCAGGTCGACCTTGAAGAGGCCGGCGGCGGCGACCGGGCCGGGGTGCGGCGGCAGGAAGGCATGGGTCATGGACAGGCCCGCCAGCAGCGGCATGCAGATGAGCAGGATCGACTTGCCGCTCTTCTTCGCCGCCGCGTAGACGATCGGCGCGAGGACGAAGATGCCGACGTCGAAGAAGACCGGAATGCCGAAGATCAGGCCGGTCAGGCCCATGGCGAGCGGTGCGCGCCGTTCGCCGAAGAGGCGCAGCAGCCGGGCGCTGAGCACCTCGGCGCCGCCGGAGACCTCCAGGATCGCCCCCAGCATGGTGCCCAGGCCGATGATGATGGCGACATGGCCGAGGATGCCGCCCATCCCGGACTCGATCAGCGAGACGGCGTCGGACTTCTGCACCGTGCCGAAGAGTTCGGTGACGGAGAGCCCGGCGGCCAGGCCCACCGCGAGGGAGACCGTCAGCAGCGCGACGAACGGCTGCAGCCGCACCTTGATGATCAGGACGAGGAGCAGGGCGATGCCCAGGACGGCGACCGTGAGCAGGCCCGCGGTGCCGGGTATCAGGGCGAGCAGTCCGCCGGTGTGCGGCGGCGCGGGGGCGGGCGGGGCGGCGAGGAACATGGGCGACTCCGTTGTCAGGCAGGGGCCCGCGGGTCCCTGGCAGGTGTTCCAAGGCAGGGCGGTCCGCGGCACGGCGACCCGTCGCTACGGGAGGCCGTGCCGTGCGGCGAACGGTGTGCGCCGGGCGGCGCTAACGGCAGGCGGGGCAACGGAGTCGGCGCCTCAGCTCAGGACCGCGAGGGCGTCGATCTCGATGAGCAGGCCCGGCGGGAGGCCGACGTAGACGGTGGTGCGGGCGGCGGGGGCCTCCTTGAGGCCCTGCTCCTCGAAGTAGGCGTTGTAGATCTCGTTCAGCTCGGCGAAGTGCGCCACGTCGGTGAGGTAGACGCGGATCATCACCGCGTCGTCCCAGCTCGCGCCGCCCTCTTCGAGGATGGCGCGGACGTTGGCGAGGGTCTGCAGGGTCTGCTCGCGCAGGGTCGGGCCGGCCGGGGTGGGGGCCTGGCCCTCGACGGCGGGCAGGAAGCCGACCTGGCCGGCGACCTGGAGGATGTTGCCCTTCTTCACGCCGTGCGAGAACTTCGCGGGCGGGGTGGTGTGGGTGGACGGGGTGAGCGCGGTCTTCTCGGTCATGGTGGTCAGGCTTCCTGTGCGGGGTCGATGGCGGACGGGGCAGGGGCGGTTCCGGAGTACTCCCGGCTGATGGCGTCGGCGGTGCGGCGCACCAGCGGGAGCAGGGTGAGGAGTTCGTCGGCGGTGACGACGACGTTCGGCGCGGAGAGGGACATGGCGGCGACCACGTGCCCGTCCGTGCCGCGGACGGGGGCGCCGACGCAGTTGATGGACTCCTCGTGGCCGCCGAGGTCGGTGGCCCAGCCCTGGGCGCGGACGGTGGCGAGTTCGGCGAGGAAGGCCGCGGCGTCGGGCGTCGAACGGGGCGTGTAGCGCGGGTAGTCGAGCTTCTCGGCGAGGGCGCGGCGCTCGGGCGCGGGCAGGTCGGCCAGGAGCAGCTTGGCGACCGCGGCGACGGTGATCGCGACGGGCTTGCCGATCCGCGAGTACATCCGCACCGGGTAGCGGCTCTCGACCTTGTCGATGTAGAGGACCTCGCTCTCCTCCAGCACGGCGAGGTGGACGGTGTGCCCGCAGGCCTCGTTGAGGGCGACGAGATGGGGGTGGGCGATCTCCCGTACGTCGAGGTTCTCGGCGGCCTGCTGGGCGAGCGCGAAGAGCCGGGCGCCGAGGCGGTAGCGCTGGTCGGCCTGGCGGTAGACCATGCCGTGCTCGTGCAGGGTGCGCAACAGGCGCAGGGCGGTGGACTTGTGCACGCCGAGGCGGACCGAGACCTGTTCGAGGTTGGCCGGGCCCTCCGCGAGCAGCGGCAGGATGCTCAGTGCGCGGTCGACGGTCTGGCTCATGCGCGTGCCTCGCTGTCCCGGCCGCCGGCGGGGGCGTGCCCTTCGGTGCCGCCCCGGTGGCCGGTGGGCGGCGGATCCGCCGTACCTGACTCGTTCACTGTGCCCGTCCCTCCACCCGTGCGGTGCGCCCCGGCGGCCGTCCAGCCGGGGCCGAGTCGCAGTGTGCCCCAGTCGGCCGGACCCAGGGCGGCGAGGCGGTCGGCGAGGGCCCGGCCGAGCGGCGGGCCGAGATCGCCGGGGACGGTGAGCGAGGCGGCGGCCAGCAGATGGCCGTGCCGCAGGCGGGCGAAGAGCGGCAGCGCGCGCAGGGTGCCGGAGAGGAAGCCGGCGGCGAAGGCGTCACCGGCGCCGATCGGGGCGACGACCTCGACGTGCAGCGCGGGGGCGAAGGTGGTGGTGTCGGTGCCGTCGGCCCGCCGGTCGAAGGCGGTGGCGCCGGCCGCGCCGTGTTTGACGACGAGGGTGGCGGGCTCGGGCAGGGCGGCGCGCACGGCGGCGGGGCCGTGCAGCCCCCAGGCGGCCTCGGCCTCGTCCTCGCCGACGAAGACCAGGTCGCAGCCGCGGGCGAGGTCCAGGAGGAGTCCCGGGCCGCGGGCGGGGTCGCGCCACAGGTCCGCGCGGTAGTTGACGTCGAAGGAGACCAGGGGGCGGTCCGGGGTGCGGCGGGTGAGGGTGCGCAGCACGCCGAGGCAGCCGTCGGAGAGCGCCGCGGTGATGCCGCTGAGGTGCAGGATGCGGGCGGGGTGCAGCGCCGCGGGGTCGAGGAGGTCGGGCGCCATGGCGGAGGCGGCGGATCCGGCGCGGTAGTAGAGGACTTCGGCGCGGTCGGCGCCCTCGTGCTCCAGGCCGGTGGCGCGCTCGCCGGCGGTGCGGAAGTAGATGCCGGTGGGGCGCAGCGGGTCGCGCTGGACGTGGGCGGTGTCGACGCCGCAGTCGGCGACGGCGGCCAGGAGGTGGTCGCCGAAGCCGTCGGTGCCGACCCGGGAGACCCAGCGGGCGGTGTGTCCGCCGCGGGCGAGGGCGCAGGCGACGTTGGACTCGGCGCCGCCGATGGCGCGGTCGAAGGCGGGGACGCCGGCGAGCGGGCCGGGGGCGCGGGGCAGGAAGGCGACCATCGACTCGCCGAGGCAGACGACCTCGACGTCCCGGGCGGGGGCACCGGCCGGGGCGGCGGCGTTCGAGGTCCTGGTCACGATGGCTCGGCCTCCTTCGCTGGGGTGCGTGCCCGGACGGGGTGCCGCGCGGTGTCTCACGGCCGATCCGCACCGCGTTTTGTCACCATTGACCGGGCGCTGGCCCGGATGTTAGACAGCTGCCAGCGATATGCGCAATGAGCGTTGCAGAGGATGCAACACGATTCTGGAGGAGGCCGCATGTCGGGCGAACGGCTCGCGCAGGGACTGAAGGAACTCGCGGAAGAGCGGGTCGATCACCGCTTCAAGTCGCTCCCGCCGGACGCCGACGGCCGCACCGTCGGGGAACTCGCCGCCGAGCGCCGCAACCTCTTCCGCGACGGCTTCACCACCCCCGTCCTCGCCCTCTCCGCCGAGTCGGTCGAGCACAACCTGGCCCTGATGGAGACCTACGCCGAGCGGCACGACCTGGCCTTCGCCCCGCACGGCAAGACCTCCATGGCACCCCAGCTCTTCGCCCGCCAGCTGGAGCACGGCGCCTGGGGCATCACCGCCGCCGTCCCCCACCAGGTCCGGGTCTACCGCAGCTACGGCATCGACCGGATCTTCCTGGCCAACGAGGTCGTCGACGCGGTCGCGCTGCGCTGGCTCGCCGCCGAGCTCGCCGCCGACCCGGACTTCCGCTTCCTGTGCTACGTCGACTCGCTGCGCGGCATCGAGCTGATGGACACCGCGCTGCGCGAGGCCGGCGCGACCCGCCCGGTCGACGTGGTCATCGAACTCGGCGCCGGCGACGGCGCGCGCACCGGCGTGCGCACCGAGACCGAGTGCCTCGAACTCGCCGACGCGCTGGCCGGGGTGGACACCCTCCGCCTGGTCGGCGTGGCCGGCTACGAGGGCGAGGTGCCGGACGCCACCACCGAGCGGGTCACCGCCTGGATGCGCCGGCTGGTCGCGCTGGCCGAACGGCTGGACGCCGCGGGCCGGTTCGCCGACCTCGACCGGATCGTCATCAGCGCCGGCGGCAGCGCCTGGTTCGACGCGGTCGCCGACGTGTTCGCCGCCCTCCCCGCGCTGTCCGCGCCGGTCCTCAAGCTGCTGCGCTCGGGTGCGTACGTCTCGCACGACGACGGCCAGTACCGCAAGCTGACCCCCTTCAACCGGGTCCCCGAGGAGGGCGCCCTGCAGCCCGCCTTCCGCCTGTGGGCGCAGGTCGTCTCCCGCCCCACCCCGCAGCAGGCGTTCCTCAACGCGGGCAAGCGCGACGCGGCCTACGACCTCCATCTGCCGGAGGCCCAGGTCGTACGGTCCGGCCGGGACGGCACCCTGCGCCCGGCCGACGGGCTCACCGTCACCGGCCTGTCCGACCAGCACGCCTGGGTCGCCACCGAGCGCTCCGGCGATCTGGAGGTCGGCGACTGGGTCGCGCTGGGCCTGTCGCACCCCTGCACCTCCTTCGACAAGTGGCAGCTGATCGCGCTGGTCGAGGCGGACGGCACGGTCACCGACTTCATCCGGACCTTCTTCTAGCCCCTCGGGCGGGCTTCAACCCGCCCGACGGGCCCCGGCGGTGCGTGCCGACCCCCGCGGCGCGCACCGCCGGCCTCCCCCGGCCACCCGGGTCCGGCGGGCACCCGTCCCCGGGGGCAGCGAGAAAGGCGGCCCGCCCATGGACACCGTGTTCCGCGACGTCCGCGTCCTCGACGGGTCCGGCAGCCCGTCCTACCGCGCCGACGTCGCCCTGAACGGCGGCCGGATCGCCGAGATCCACCGCGAGTCCGACGACGGGCGGCGCCCGGGCGGCGCCCGCCTGGTGGAGGGCCACGGCCTGGCCCTGGCCCCCGGCTTCATCGACATGCACGCCCACAGCGATCTGGCGCTGCTGCGCGACCCGGGGCACGAGGCGAAGGCCGCCCAGGGCGTCACCCTCGAAGTCCTCGGCCAGGACGGCCTGTCGTACGCGCCGGTCGACGACCGCACCCTGGACGAGGTCCGCGTCCAGATCACCGGCTGGAACGGCGGCGGGCCCGCGGACACCTCTGTCGACTTCGACTGGCGCACGGTCGGCGAGTACCTCGACCGCCTCGACCACGGCTTCGGCGGCGAGGGCATCGCGGTCAACGCCGCCTACCTCGTCCCGCAGGGCACGGTCCGGATGCTCGCGGTCGGCTGGGACGACCGGGCGGCCACCGCCGGTGAACTGGCCCGGATGAAGCAGCTGGTCGCCGAGGGCCTGGAACAGGGCGCGGTCGGCATGTCCTCCGGGCTGACCTACACCCCCGGCATGTACGCGGGCGACGCCGAACTGACCGAGCTGTGCCGGGTGGTGGCCGACCACGGCGGCTACTACTGCCCGCACCACCGCTCGTACGGCGCCGGGGCACTGGACGCCTACGCGGAGATGATCGCCCTGACCCGCGAGGCCGGCTGCGCGCTGCATCTCGCCCACGCCACCATGAACTTCGGCGTCAACGAGGGCCGCGCGCCCGAGCTGCTCGCGCTGCTGGACGACGCGCTGGACGCCGGCGCCGACCTCTCCCTCGACACCTACCCCTACACCCCCGGCTGCACGACGCTGGCCGCGATGCTGCCCAGCTGGGCGGGCGAGGGCGGCCCCGAGGCGGTCCTGGCCCGCCTGCGCGACGAGACGACGGCCGCCCGGATCCGCCATGCCATGGAGGTGGCGGGCGCGGACGGCTGCCACGGCGTGCCGATCTCCTGGGACACCGTCGAGATCTCCGGGGTGTGCGACCCGGCGCTGGCCGGCTACGTCGGCAAGACCGTCGCCCGCAGCGCGGCCGAGCGCGGCGAGGAGCCCTGGGCCACCGCCCGGCGGCTGCTGCTCGACGACCGGCTGGGCCCGACGATCCTTCAGCACATCGGCCACGAGGACAACGTCCGCCGCATCATGCGCCACCGGGTGCACACCGGCGGCAGCGACGGCATCCTCCAGGGCGACAAGCCGCATCCGCGCGCGTACGGCACCTTCCCCCGCTACCTCGGCACCTACGCCCGGGAGCTGGGGGTGCTGTCGCTGGAGGAGTGCGTCGCCCATCTGACGGGCCGTCCGGCCGCCCGGCTGCGGCTCCCCGACCGCGGCCTGGTCCGCGAGGGCCACCGCGCCGACCTGGTCCTCTTCGACCCCGAGACGGTCGCCGCCGGAGCCACCTTCGACGCCCCGCGCACCCCGCCCGTGGGCATCCCGCACGTCCTGATCGACGGCCGCTTCGTCATCGAGAACGGCCGCCGCACCCAGACACTGGCGGGACGCTCGGTCCGACGGACCCCACCGGTGCGAGGCTGAGGGGCGGCACCGGGCCCACCCCCTCACCGAGCGTGAGGAATCTCCCCCGCTCCGTGAGTCAACGTGGGGAAAAACACCGGGCGGCCGCCGATACGCGCCCGTAAGGTGGCGGACATGCAGGTGATCCAGTCAACGAAGCTCGCCAACGTCTGCTACGAGATCCGTGGCCCGGTGCTCGAGGAGGCCATGCGGCTGGAGGCGGCGGGTCACCGCATCCTCAAGCTCAACACCGGCAATCCGGCGGCGTTCGGCTTCGAGTGCCCGCCCGAGATCCTGGAGGACATCCTCCGCACGGTCGGCAGCGCCCACGGCTACGGCGACGCGAAGGGCCTGCTGTCCGCCCGCCGCGCGGTGATGCAGCACTACCAGACCAAGGGCGTCGAGCTGTCCGTCGACGACATCTACCTCGGCAACGGCGTCTCCGAGCTGATCCAGATGTCCATGCAGGCGCTGCTGGACGACGGCGACGAGGTACTGGTCCCGGCCCCCGACTACCCGCTGTGGACGGCCTCCGTCTCGCTCTCCGGCGGCACGGCCGTGCACTACCGCTGCGACGAGCAGGCCGACTGGATGCCCGACCTCGCCGACATCGAGCGCAAGGTCACCGACCGCACCAAGGCGATCGTCGTCATCAACCCCAACAACCCCACGGGTGCCGTCTACGACGACGAGCTGCTGCGGGGCATCGCGGAGATCGCCCGCCGGCACAACCTGATCGTCTGCGCCGACGAGATCTACGACAAGATCCTCTACGACGGCGTCACCCACACACCGTTCGCCGCTCTGGCCCCCGACCTGCTGACCCTGACCTTCAACGGACTGTCGAAGTCCTACCGGGTGGCGGGCTACCGCAGCGGCTGGATGGCCGTCTGCGGCCCGAAGGCGCACGCCGCCTCGTACATCGAGGGCCTGACGATCCTGGCCAACATGCGGCTGTGCGCCAATATGCCGGCCCAGCACGCCGTGGCCACCGCGCTCGGCGGCCGTCAGTCGATCCACGACCTGGTCCTGCCCGGCGGCCGGCTGCTGGAGCAGCGCGACACGGCGTACGACCTGCTCACGCAGATCCCGGGGGTCAGCTGCGTCAAGCCGAAGGGCGCGCTGTACGCCTTCCCCCGCCTCGATCCCAAGGTCTACAAGATCAAGGACGACCGGGAGATGGTGCTCGACCTGCTCCGCGCCGAGAAGATCATGATCGTCCACGGCACCGGCTTCAACTGGCCCGAGCCGGATCACTTCCGCCTGGTCACGCTGCCCGGCAAGGAGGAGCTGACGGACGCCGTCACCCGGATCGGCTCCTTCCTCGACGGTTACGGACAGTACTGAATCACCGCGATTTTTCTATACGGATCTCAACTTTAGACAGAGTCCAAGGTAGGATGGCCTCCTGACGCATTCCAGGAGGCCGTCCCATGTACGAACCGATCCGCACCAAGTCGGTCCACACCATGGCCGCCGCCCCGCAGATCCCGCACCGCTCCCGCGCGCAGGAGCTGGACATCCGGCTCGCCACCCAGCTGACCGCGCTGCTCACCGTCACCGATGAGCTGCACGCGCTGGCGACGCGGCCGGACGGCTCTGCGGCGGACGGCGCCGCAGCGCAGGCCGCCGCGCTGACCGCCGCCGCCGAGCGCATCGCCGAACAGGTCGCGCGGCTGAGCGGCGGCCACTATCCGCTGCGCGCCGAGCCCACCGACGGCGGCGCCGCCTCCCGGGCCGCGGCCCTCCACCAGCGCGCCCACGCCCTCGCCGAACACACCCTCGCCCTCGCCACGACCCGGAACGACACCGCGGTGGCGGCCCTGGCGGCGGAGCGGGTGGCCGCGCACGCCGCACCGCTCCCGGATCTCGCCACGGCCTGACCCGCGCCGCACGCACCGGCCGCCGCCTCACCCGACCGGCCGAAACGGGCGGCCCCGATTCCCGCCCGCTCCCGCGCACCGTACGCGCCGGGGCCCCACACCTGTGCGGTGCGGGGCCCCGGGCGGTGCGTGGTGCGCCGCGGTCAGCCGAGCCGCTGGACCAGCGCGCGGTACTCGTCCCACAGCTCCTTCGGCGTGTGGTCACCGAAGGTGTTGAGGTGCTCGGGGATCAGCGCCGCCTCCTCGCGCCAGACGTCCTTGTCGACGGTCAGCAGGAAGTCGAGGTCGGCGTCGTCGAGACCGAGGCCCTCGGTGTCCAGCGACTCCTTGGTGGGCAGCACGCCGATGGGCGTCTCGACGCCCTCGGCCTTGCCGTCCAGCCGCTCGACGATCCACTTGAGCACCCGGCCGTTCTCGCCGAAGCCCGGCCACACGAAGCGGCCCTTGTCGTCCTTGCGGAACCAGTTGACGTAGTAGATCTTCGGCAGCTTCGCCTGGCGCCCTTCCCGCGCGGCGTCACTGCCGACCTTGACCCAATGCCCCATGTAGTCGCCCATGTTGTAGCCGCAGAACGGCAGCATGGCGAACGGGTCGCGGCGCAGCTCGCCGACCTTGCCCTCGGCCGCGGCGGTCTTCTCGCTGGCGACGTTGGCGCCGAGGAAGACGCCGTGCTGCCAGGTCAGCGACTCGGTCACCAGCGGCACGGCGCTGGCGCGGCGGCCGCCGAAGAGGATGGCCGAGATCGGCACGCCCCGGGGGTCCTCCCACTCGGGCGCGATGATCGGGCACTGGCCCGCGGGCACGGTGAAGCGGGCGTTGGGGTGGGCGGCCGGGGTCCCGGACTCCGGGGTCCAGTCGTTGCCCTTCCAGTCCGTGAGGTGGGCGGGCTTCTCCTCCGTCATGCCCTCCCACCACACGTCGCCGTCGTCGGTCAGCGCGACGTTGGTGAAGACGGAGTTGCCCCACATCGTCTTCATGGCGTTGGCGTTGGTGTGCTCGCCGGTACCGGGGGCGACACCGAAGAAGCCGGCCTCGGGGTTGATCGCGTAGAGGCGGCCGTCCTCACCGAAGCGCATCCAGGCGATGTCGTCGCCGATGGTCTCGACCGTCCAGCCGGAGATCGTGGGCTCCAGCATCGCGAGGTTGGTCTTGCCGCAGGCGCTCGGGAAGGCGGCGGCGACGTACTTGGCCTCGCCCTGCGGCGGGGTGAGCTTGAGGATCAGCATGTGCTCGGCGAGCCAGCCCTCGTCGCGGGCCATGACGGAGGCGATGCGCAGCGCGTAGCACTTCTTGCCGAGCAGGGCGTTGCCGCCGTAGCCGGAGCCGTAGGACCAGATCTCGCGGTCCTCGGGGAAGTGCGAGATGTACTTGGTGGAGTTGCACGGCCACGGCACGTCGGCCTCGCCCTCGGCCAGCGGGGCGCCGAGGGTGTGCACGGCCTTGACGAAGAAGCCGTCGTCGCCGAGCTGGTCGAGCACCGGCCGGCCCATGCGCGTCATGGTGCGCATGGAGACCGCGACATAGGCGGAGTCGGTGATCTCCACGCCGATCGCGGAGAGCGGGGAGCCGAGCGGACCCATGCAGAACGGGACGACGTACATCGTCCGGCCCTTCATCGCGCCGCGGAAGATGCCCTTCTCGCCCGCGAAGATCTCCCGCATCTCGGCGGGGGCCTTCCAGTGGTTGGTCGGGCCGGCGTCCTCTTCCTTCTCGGCGCAGATGAAGGTGCGGTCCTCGACACGCGCGACGTCCGAGGGGTCGGAGGCGGCGTAGTACGAGTTGGGGCGCTTGATCGGGTCGAGCTTCTTGAACGTGCCCTTGTCGACGAGCTCCTCGCACAGCCGCTCGTACTCCGCCTCCGAGCCGTCACACCAGACGACCCGGTCGGGCTGGGTGATCGCTGCGATCTCGTCGACCCAGGCGATGAGCCGCTGGTGACCGGTCGGAAGGGTGGGAGCCGCGTTGTCGCGCGCCACGATCGCTCCTAGATGAGGGTCCTGGACGGATATCTACCCGATTCGCCGGGAACATCCGCTTCTTTTGGTTGTCTGCCCCTTGGGGGCCGCGACCCGGATGCTTCGTGACCGCTCATCCGGTGCCGACCGCACTCATTTGATCATCCGACCCCGAGCGGGTTCTGTCCAGAGGGCGCCTTGGTGACCGTCACCACTCCGGTATGAACCGGTAACTTACGGTCGCGTAGGTAGCATGACGCCCATGACTTCCGCGCCCGAAGCCGCCGACAGCCCGCCCCCCTCCGCGCCGTCCGCGGTCGCGGCCGTCGCCGCCCCGGCCGCACCCCTCAAACCGAGACTCCGCGGCTGGCTGCACGCCGGGATGTTCCCCGCCGCGCTGCTCTCCGGCATCCTCCTCACCGCCCTCGCCGACAGCCCCCGCGGCCGCCTGGCCTGCGCCATCTACACGATGACCGCCTGCCTGCTGTTCGGCGTCAGCGCCCTTTACCACCGCGGCAATTGGGGCCCGCGGGCCGACGGCGTCCTGCGCCGGCTCGACCACGCCAACATCTTCCTGATCATCGCGGGCACCTACACCCCGCTGACGATGCTGCTCATGCCGGGATCCCGCGGCGAAACGCTGCTCTGGGCGGTCTGGGCGGCCGCCCTGGCCGGCATCCTCTTCCGGGTCTTCTGGGTCGGCGCCCCCCGCTGGCTGTACACCCCCTGCTACATCGCCATGGGCTGGGCCGCCGTCTTCTTCCTGCCCGACTTCCTGCGCACCGGCGGTGTCGCCGTGCTGGTACTGGTCATCGTCGGCGGGCTGCTCTACAGCGCGGGCGGCGTGATCTACGGCATCAAGCGCCCCAACCCCTCACCCCAGTGGTTCGGCTTCCACGAGGTCTTCCACTCCCTCACCCTGGCGGCCTTCGTCGTGCACTACGTCGGGATCTCGCTGGTGGCCTACACCCACGCCTGACCGGCGGCCCCGTCCCGCGCCCGCACGCCCCGGACTCCGCAACCGGCACTCCGCACCCCTCCCCCACACCTCCCGGCCGCGACTCCGCGTCGCGGCCGCTTCCGTTCCCGCACCCGTCGCCCCCGCGGTCGCCGATCATCCGGCCACCCCTCCCCCGCAGCACTTCACTCAACGTAATCATCTACGCGCCACAGCGTGACACACCCCACTGACAACCGACAGCGCGCACCCGGCCAACCGCGAGCGCGAGCGCCGTGCCCGCACCCCCGCCACGCCGTCGTACCCGTGGTCGGCGATGGCCGACAATGCTGCTCATGGTCTCCGCACACCGCTCCGCCACCCCACCGTCCGGGACGCCGAAACCCGGGCTGCGGGAGCGGAAGAAGCTCCAGACCCGGCAGGCGATCCGGCGGGCCGCCTACCGGCTCTTCGCGGAGCGGGGCTACGACGCGACGCCGGTCGACCGGATCGCCGAGGCCGCCGAGGTCTCACCGAGCACGGTCTTCCGCTACTTCCCCACCAAGGAGGACATCGTGCTCGCCGACGGCCGGCACGGCCTGCTGGAGGCCGGGCTGCGGGCCCGGCCCGTGGACGAGCCGGTGGTCGAGTCGATGCGTCAGATCACCGTCGAGGCGCTGCGCCGGCTCACCGCACGGGAGCGCGGCGAACTCGTCCAGCGCGTCCGGCTGATCCGCGAGGTGCCCGCCGTCCGGGGCCGCACGGCGGAGAACACCGCACGGGACGCCGCGCGGCTCACCGCGGTGCTGGCGGAACGCTCCGGCCGCCCGGCCGGCGACCCGGAACTGCGGGTGATCGGCGCCGCGTTACTCGCCGCGCTCCAGGAGGCGATGCTGGCCTGGGTCGAGACCGGTCCGGAGGGCGATCCGGCGGCGCTGGTCCACCGGGCCATGGACGTCCTGGCCCGGGGCCTCACGCCGTAGGGCCGGCGCCCCGGGGCGGCACGCCCGGCGCGGCGTTCAGGACGCGCTCGATCCCGGCCGCCGCGGTCAGCAGCTCCTCGTCCGCGGCCGGCGGACCGACGAGCTGGAGGCCGAGCGGCAGCCCGTTCGCCGCACGCCCCGCGGGCAGACTGACGGCCGGCAGACCGGCGTTGCTCCAGGGCAGGCACATGATCGAGCTGCCGGTGGTGGTGAGGTCGGCGGGGGCGGGGCCGGTTGCGGACGGGGCGATCCACAGGTCGACGCCGGCCGCGGCGCGGTCCGCCGCGAGCCGTGCGCGGAAGACCTCGCGCCGCTCCCGGGCCGCCGCGTAGGCGGTGTCCCCGATCGTGTGCCCCTCCCGGATGGCCGCCGTGGTCTCGGGGCGGTAGAGGTCCCCGAAGCGGGCGAACCAGTCGGCGTGCGCCCGGGCCACCTCGTACCGGTTCATCGTGAACAGCTGCGCCACGATCTCCGCGAAGTCGGCCATCACCGGCACCTCGTGGACGGTGTACCCGGCGGCGCGCAGCAGCTCCCGCTGCGCGGTGAAGGCGGCCAGCGCCTCGTCGCCCGCGCGCTCCAAATAGGGCCCGGCCGGAACGCCCAGTACGGGGCGCGCCGTCCGCTCCGCCGGGCCCCGCTCCCGCCAGCCGTCGACCAGCGCCGACGCCGCCCAGGGCGACCCCGGCGACGTCCGTGGCGTAGCAGCCCAGGGTGTCGAAACCGGCGGCGTTGGGGATCACTCCGTCCACGGGGATCCGCCCGTAGCTCGGCTTGAAGCCGACCACTCCGCAGTAGGCGGCGGGCCGGATCATCGAGCCGACGGTCTGCGTCCCGATGGCCAGCGGCACCATCCCGGCGGCGACGGCGGCCGCCGACCCGCTGCTCGAACCGCCCGGAGTGTGCGCCGGGTTGTGCGGATTGCAGGTCGGGCCCGGCGCGGTGACGGCGAATTCGGCGGTCACCGTCTTGCCCGCGATCAGCGCACCGGCGGCGCACAGCCGGTCGACGACGGCGGCCTGCCGCCCGGCGAGCACCTCGGGCGGCAGCGCCGAACCCGCCCGGGTGGGCAGTCCGTCGGCGTGCACGATGTCCTTGACGCCCACCGGGACGCCGTACAGCGCGGGCCGGCCGCCGGCCTCGCCCGCACCGCTGTCCGCCGCCCGGCGCGCCGCCTCCAGGAGCCGCGCACGCCGTCCTTCCTCGGGCACGAAGGCCCGCACCTGCGGGTCGACGGCGTCGATCCGGTCGCACGTACGCCGCGCCGCGTCGACGGGGTCGTCCGTCCCGGACCGCAGCGCCGCGGCTTCCCGGACGAGGGAGCGATTTCCGAGCAAGGTCGTCACACCCGCAGGCTACAACCGCCCACCGACAGCGGCCGGGGATCCGCTCCCCGGCCCGCGCCCCACCGCCCGTGACCTCACAACTCCACGACCACGGCGCCCAGATGGCGCCCCTCGGTGAGCTCGCGCAGCGCCCGCGGCGCCGCGTCGATGTCCCGCAGCCGGGCGTGCGGGAAGGTGAGGGAGCCGTCCCGCAGCCCCTCGCCGAACCGCTTGTTCCACTCGGGGATCAGGTCCGGGTGCTCGTACAGGGAGATGCCGCGCAGGGTGATGCTCCGGGAGAGCAGCGAGAGGGTGTCGAGCTCCAGGGTGGTCGTGCCCCCGGCGGCGAGCTGACTGGACAGGGCGCCCACGAGGGCGACCCGCGCGCCCCGGTTGGCGACGGCGAGGGCGGCCCGGAGCTGCTCGCCGCCGACGTTGTCGAAGACCGCGTCGAGGCCCTCCGGGGCGGCCTTGCGCAGCTGCTCCTCCATGGGCTCGGCGCCGCGGATCACCACCGCGTCGTAGCCGCACTCCCCGATCAGGCGGTCCGCCTTCGCCGGCGATCCCGTACTGCCGATGACCCGGGCGGCACCGCGCAGCCGGGCGACCTGCCCCGCCAGGGAGCCCACGCCGCCCGCCGCGCCGCTGATGAACACCGTGTCCCCGGGGCGCACTTCGGCGCCGCGCACCACCCCCATCCACGCGGTGGGGCCCTGGGAGAGGTAGGCGGCCGGATCGGGCAGCACACCGGGTTCGAGGCGGTGCGCCCGGTCGGCGTCCAGCAGGGCGAACTCGCGCCAGCCGAAGTGGTGTTCCACCAGGTCACCGGGGACGAGGTCGGTCCCCGGGGCGGCCACCACCTCGCCAACCGCGGCCCCGTACAGCGGCTCGCCGATCCGGTAGGAGGGCATCGGCACCACGCTGGACTCCTCCATCAGCGTGCGCATCACGGCGGCGACACCCATCACGGTGTTGCGTACCAGCACCTGGCCGGACCCGGGATCCGGCACCGGCACCTCCACGACCTCGAAGAGGTCCTCGGTGACCGGCCCCCGGGGCCGGGCGGCCAGGCGGACTTCACGGTGTGTGCGCTGTGTCATCCCCCGAGGCTAGGACCTGACGCGCCGCGGCCGGGGGCAGAACCCGCCCCCGGCTCCGACCAGCCCGTCCGCCACGTCCCGGGCGCCCGCCACGCCGGCTACTCCGCCTGGAGACTCGCCGTCAGCTCCGCCGGGTCCGTCGTCGGCCGCGAGCAGGTGAAGTGGCGGCAGACGTACGCGGCGGGGGCGCCGTCGACCAGCGGGCGGTCCTGGAGGAGCGGCACCTCGTCCGACCCCGGGGCGCCCGTCGCCACGACCGCTCCCGGGGCGGTGCCCAGCAGCGCGGCGCGGTGCAGCGCTGCGGTGGCCGGATCGCCCTGCGGGCCGACGACCGCGACCTCGCGCGGCCCGTCCAGCGCGGCCTCGGCGACCGCGAGGCCCCAGCCGATGAAGCGCGGGGCCCGGCCGGCGAGCGCGGTGACGATGCCCAGGGCCCCTTCCGCGGCGTCCCGGTGGAGGCCGCTGCCGGTCAGCGCCGCGTACGACAGCAGGGCGCCGGCGGCCGCGGTCCACCCGGAGGGCGTCGCGTTGTCGGTCGGATCCTGGGGGCGGCGGATCAGCGCCTCGGCATCGGCCGCGGTGTCGTAGAGCGCGCCGTCCTCGGTGGTGAACTGCAGCAGCACGGTGTCCAGGAGGAGGCCCGCGAACTCCACCCACACGCCCTCCCCGGTAACCGAGGCGAGGGCGAGGAAGCCCTCAGCGACGTCGGCGTAGTCCTCCAGGACACCGGAGTTGTCGCCGGCCGTGCCGTCGCGGGAGGTGCGGTGCAGCCGGGCCCGGCCGTCCATGTGGACGCGGACGAGCAGGTCGGCGGCGTCGAGGGCGGCCTGGATCAGATCCGGGCGGTCGAAGTAGGCACCGGTCTCGGCGAGCGCGGCGATGGTCAGCCCGTTCCAGGCAGCCACGACCTTGTCGTCCCGGCCGGGGCGCGGCCGCTCTTCCCGCGCCGCGAGCAGCCGCCGCCGGACGGACGCCACCCGCTCACCGTCCACCGGATCCTCCGCGTGCGGAAGTTGCAGGACCGAGGCGCCCTCCTCGAAGGTGCCGTCCTCGGTCACCCCGTAGTGGCCGGCGGCGAACTCCGCGTCCTCCTCGCCCAGTACGGCGCGCAGCTGCGCGGGCGTCCACACGTAGTAGGCGCCTTCGGTGTGCCGCCCGGTGCCGTCGTCGCTGTCGGCGTCCAGGGCGGAGGCGAAACCGCCCTGCTCGGTGCGGAGTTCACGGACGAGGAAGTCGGCCGTCTCGACGGCGACGCGGCGCGCCTCCTCGGAGCCGGTGGACCGCCACAGGTGGGCGTAGGTCCGGCACAGCAGGGCGTTGTCGTAGAGCATCTTCTCGAAGTGCGGCACGGTCCACGTGGCATCCACCGCATAGCGCGCGAAGCCCCCGCCGAGCTGGTCGTAGATGCCGCCGCGGGCCATGGCCGCACAGGTCGCCTGCACCATCTCCAGGGCCCCCTCGGAGGCGGTGCGCGCGTGGTGGCGGAGCAGGAACTCCAGCACCATGGGCGGCGGGAACTTCGGCGCCCCGCCGAAACCACCGTGCGCCGCGTCGAATTCGCGGGTCAGCCCCATCAGCGCGGTGTGCAGCTCCTCGGCACCCGGCGGCCGCCGGTCCGCGGGCAGCGACGCGCTCAGCGACCGTCCGGCCAGATCCGCGACGATCCGCCCGGCGACCTCCCCGACCTCGTCACGCCGGTCACTCCAGGCACTGCGCACCCCGTCCAGGATCTGCCCGAACGACGGCATGCCATGGCGCGGCTCGGGCGGAAAATACGTCCCGAAGTAGAACGGCTCGGCATCCGGCGTGAGAAACACGGTCATCGGCCAGCCCCCCTGCCCCGTGGCGGCCTGCACGGCCTCCATGTAGACAGCATCGACGTCCGGCCGCTCCTCCCGGTCCACCTTGACCGCCACGAAGTGCTCATTGAGCAACGCGGCGGTCACGGGGTCCTCGAAGCTCTCGTGGGCCATCACGTGGCACCAGTGGCACGAGCTGTACCCCACGCTGAGCAGCACCGGCACGCCGCGGCGGCGGGCCTCCTCGAAGGCGGCGGTGGACCAGGGCCACCAGTCGACGGGGTTGTCGGCGTGCTGGAGCAGATATGGGGAAGTCTCTTGGGCCAGGCGGTTCGGCATGGGGTCATCCTCTCCCAAGGGGGCGCGGGGATCGGGGAGCGGAGGGAGTTTTCCACAGGCCTGCCGGAAAGTGCGCGGACGCGGAACACTGTGCGTACGGCGACGATCACCGCCGGGGACTGCAGGAATGCTGGAGGGGGAGGAAGCATGCCGGGCTCACTGGCCGTGCTGCGCGAGGACCATCGCGCGGATGCGGAAGCGCTGTTGACCAGGGCCGTCGAGGAAGAGGTGCGGCGCTCGGGCGGTCGGCTCGACGGCGCCACCCTGCTCGGCAGGGCGCGGTCGGCGCTGGAGGAACTGGCCGGCAGCGCCGCCGAGGAGTACGCCGCCTACGTCCGGGCGCTGGACGAGGCGGACGCCGGCCGGCCGTCGCTGACCGGCCGGCTCTCGCGCAAGGAGCTGGGCACCCCGGCGGTGGCGACGGCCGTGGCGGCGGTGGCGGCCGTCAGCACCGACCTCGCGTACGGCACGGGCGCGGGACCGGCGCTGGCCGTGGGCGCCTCCGTGCTGCTGGCGGGTGCGACGGCCACGGTCCTGAAGCTGACCGCGGCCCACATGCCGGCCGCGCACCGGGAGGCCGGCAGGCGCGGTCAGCCCGGTGGCCAGCAGCAGCTGCGGCTGCAGTGGCTGACGGCCCTGGAGGTGCGCGGGGTCCGGCCGTTCCTGGACCAGCAGCGGATGCTGACGGCGGCGGCCCGCGGCAGCGGCGCACCGGCCGCGGCCAAGGGCGGGCAGAGCGGTCGGGGGCCGCAGCTGCGCGGTGCGGACCGCAGCGCGGCGGCCCGGCAGCGGTCCGTACTGGAGCATTCGTTCTCCCAACTGCCCAGTGCGGACGGCCCGTTCGCCGGGCGGCGGACGGAGCTGACGCAGATCGCGCAGTGGGTGCACGCGGCCCGTGCGAGCACCGAGACCAAGCCGACGGTGGTGGTGCTGCACGGCGAGGCGGGCTCGGGCCGGACCGCGCTGGCGGTGCGGGCCGCCCATCAGCTGCGCGATCAGTTTCGTGGCGCGTGCGTGGTGGACCTGCGCAGTGACACCCCCGGCGAGGTGCCGCTGCCGACCCGGGACGCGCTGCTGCATCTGCTCAACCGGCTCGGCGCGCCGCGCGAACAGCTGCTGTTCCGCGAGCGGCCGTCCCAGGAGCAGCACGTCAAGCGGCTCACCGAGCTGTACCACCAGCATCTGACGGACCTTCCGGTGACGGTGCTGCTGGACGACGCCACGGATCCGGAGCAGGTGCGCAGCCTGGTGCCGGAGCGGTCCGACAGCCTGGTGCTGGTCACCTCCCGCACTCCCCTGAAGCTGCCCGGGGATCTCCGGGCGTGGGTGCACCAGTTGCCGGTGGGGGCATTGGACGCGGCCGGCACCGAGGAGTTGCTGCGCGCCGCTGCCGCGGCCGGGGGCGAGGCTCCGGACGAGGCGGGCCCCTACGACGCACGGGCCGTCGACGAGATCGGCCGGCTGTGCGCCGGCCTGCCGCTGGCGCTGCGGGTGGCGGGCTCCGCGCTCGGCCCGCGCACGGCCACCACACTGGCCGAGGACCTGGCGGCGTACGGTCCGGTGCCGCCGGTGGAGCGCGCGCTGTCGCTGCGCTACTTCGATCAGCCCGAGGCGGCCCGGCGGCTGCTGCGCCGGCTGGCTCTGGTGGGCCGGGCGAGCCTGGGGACGGCGGCCGCGGCGGCCCTGCTGGGGGTGGCGAACGCGGAGGCGGAGCGGCAGCTGACGACGCTGGTCCGGGCGGGGCTGATCGAGCATGTCCGCGGTGAGCGCTACCGCCTGCATGCCCTGGTGCACAGCTTCGCGCACGCCCGGCTGGAGGACGAGGAGGACGCCCAGGAGCGCGGCGCCGCCCAGGAGCGCCTGATCCGCGGCTATGCGGAGCTGGCGGACTCGGTCATCCGGCTGGTCGACGGCCGCACCTCCACCCGCGCCGACCGCTTCGGCTCCCACGGCTTCACGTCGCTGGACGCGGCCCTCCAGTGGCTGGACGACGAGTCCAGCTTCATCACCGCCGCGCTGCGCCATGCCGACCAGGGCGTGGACCAGGCGGCGGTGTCGCATCTGCTGGGGGCGCTGGCCGACTACTGCCTGCTGCGCGGCGACCTCTACCGCCTGGGCGAGCTGAGCGAGCTGACCCGGGCGGTCGGCCAGGGGCTGCTGTCCCGCTCGGTGCAGTGGCGGACGGGCATCGCGGCCCGGCAGCTCGGCGAGCTGGACAAGGCGCGTACGACCCTGTCGTCGGTGGTGGACCTCTACTTCGAGGCGCAGCATCCGGTGGGCGCGGCCCGTGCGCTGCGCGATCTGGGCATCACGCTCCAGCAGCAGGGCAGTCTCGCCGAGGCCTCGGCGAAGCTGCGGGAGGCGCTGGAGCTGCAGGCGGGCCCGGACATGCACGGCGACCGGGCCTGGACGCTGCACGCCCTGGCGGCGGTGGAGCGGGACCGGGCGCAGCTCGACGGGGCCCACGCCATGCTGCACGAGGCGCTGGAGCTGCACGAGGAGAGCGAGAGCGTGCACGGCCAGGCGTGGGCGCACTTCCAGCTCGGCCAGGTGTATCTGCGGATGGGCGAGGTGCCGGCGGCGGAGCGCTCCTTGCAGGCGGCGATGGAGCTCTACGGGCGGACGCACGACGAGCGCGGTGAGGCCTGGGCGATGACCCAGCTGGCCCGTGCCCGGCTGGTGGACGGTGATCCGGGCCCGGCCGTCGACCAGCTGCGGCAGGCGCTGCCGCTCCACCACCAGCACGAGGACGCCCGCGGCGAGGCCTGGACCATGTACTACCTCGGTCAGGCCCTGGAGGAGCGCGGCGAGCACGATGCGGCGCTGCGCCAGCTGGAGCGGTCCCGGACGATGTTCAGCCGGATGCAGGACGCCTACGGTCTGGCCTGCGCCCGGCACCATTCCGGCCGGGTCACCCGTGATCTGCGGGCCGAGCAGACCGGGTCGCTGCGCAACAGCGGCTTCGCCCGGCAGCTGCTGCAGGACGCCCGCAAGGACTTCCAGCGGATAGGAGTGCCGCACGGGGAGGCCTGGTCCTGCCTGGAGCTGCTGATCATCGATGCCGGCAACGGCCGGGCGGCGCAGGCGCTGGAGCTGGCCGACGAGGCGGCCGGCCTGTTCGCGGGCTACGGCGACCGGCGCGGCGAGGACTGGGCCCGGTTCCTGCGCTGCACCCTGCTGCCGCTCGCCTCTCCGGGCGGTTCGGTGGTGGGGGCCGCGGTGGCGCAGGAGGAGCTGGCACAGCTGGTGCGGGAGAAGCACCCGGCCCGCGATCCCCGGCTGGAGGACTGCGCGGAGACGTTCGGGCTGCTGCTGGAGCGCGGGGTGGAACCGGAATCGGGGTGGCAGGCATGGCGGCTCGGCATGGTGCCCCACCGCCCGGCACGCGAGGTCATGGGAGTGACCGTCACACGGACCGACGGGGCATGACAGCGGGGCCGGGCTTCTTGCTCGGCCTCGGGCGCAGCACGCTGCTCCTGGCCCACCGTGCGGTCACAGGCCACGGCGAGCCGTCCCGGGCCCACCATGCGGTCCTCGGGCCCACCGCGCCCTCCCCGGACCCGCCGGGCGGGCCCGGCTCGCCGGCCGCTCGGGTCGGCGAGCCGCCGGGCCGGTCAGCCGGCCGTGTCCATCGGCCGACCGTCGACCGCCACCCGGTCTTCAAGAACCACCCGGTCTTCAAGGACCGGCTGGTCTTCGCGGACCGGCGGTCTTCGCGAACCACCCGGCCTTCGCGCACCGACCGGCCCCGGAGGCCCTGCGGCCCCGGTACGCCCGGCGGTCCGGTGCGCCCGGCGGTCCGGTGCGCCCGGCGGTCCGGTGCGCCCGGCGGCCCGGACCCCGGAGCGGCTCGGTGCTGTGCCGCCTCAGCCGGTCTTCGGCTCGGGGCCCGCGGCGGAGGCCGTTCCGCCGGCCTCGCTGCCCTGGGGCTGCTCCTCGAAGTCCACCTTCTTCATGTGCTTGTTCATCGATTTCATCAGCAGCCATACGGCGCCGCCGATGACCGCGAAGACGATGAAGCCGAGGACGCCGGGGGTCACCTTGTCCTTGTCGAACGTGTCGGCAAGGGTGACGAAGTGCGTCAGGGCGAGGGTGCTGGTCGCGCTCATCATGGGCTCAATTGTTGCGGATGCCCGCGAAGAGGTCGTCCTCGGGGAGGGAAGTGTCCACGAGCGACTTCGCGAGCTCGTACTCCTCCGTCGGCCAGACCTCGCGCTGGAGGTCCATCGGCACCCGGAACCATCCGCCGTCGGGGTCGATCTGGGTGGCGTGCGCGATCAGCGCCTTGTCCCGGATCTCGAAGAACTCGTCGCACGGGACATAGGTGGTCAGCGTGCGCTCGCGCCGCTCGAACTGCTTCCAGCGCTCCAGCCACTCGCCGTACGGGGACTCCATGCCGCGCTCCAGCAGCGCCTCGTGCAGCGCGATGGTGCGGGGCTTGTTGAAGCCCTGGTTGTAGTAGAGCTTCTGCGGCTGCCAGGGCTCGCCCGCGTCCGGGTAGCGCTCCGGGTCACCGGCCGCCTCGAAGGCCACCATCGTGATCTTGTGGGTCATGATGTGGTCCGGGTGCGGATAGCCGCCGTTCTCGTCGTACGTCGTGATGACGTGCGGCTTGAAGGTGCGGATCAGCCGGACCAGGGGCTCCGCGGCCGTCTCGACGGACTGCAGCGCGAAGCAGCCGTCGGGCAGCGCCGGCAGCGGGTCGCCCTCGGGCAGCCCGGAGTCGACGAAGCCGAGCCACTCCTGCTTGACGCCCAGGATCTCCCGGGCCTCGTCCATCTCCTTCTTCCGCACCTCGTGGATGTTCTCCTCGATGTACGGATCGCCCTGGAGCTTGGGGTTGAGGATGGAGCCTCGCTCACCGCCCGTGCAGGTGGCGACCAGCACGTCCACCCCCTCGGACACGTACTTGGCCATGGTGGCCGCACCCTTGCTCGACTCGTCGTCGGGGTGGGCGTGGACCGCCATCAATCGCAACTGCTCAGTCAAGACTCGATCCTCAGTGAAGAGCTGGAGAAGATGCCTCCTATAGTGACCGAAGCGGGGGGCGCTGTATTCCCTGGGGCGGGGACCCCCCGGGGGTTATTGGTTCCGGTCCCCCGACCAGGAGAATTGATCATGACCGCGGTGCGTGAAGGGCTCCCCGAAGGACGCTACGGCCGCTCCGCGGACGCGCGCGCGGACCGAAAGCTCAAGATCATCGGCAGTGTGCTCGGCGTCGCCCTGCTGGGCGTGATCGGCTGGTGCGGCGTCTCGTACATCTCCGGCCAGGAGCTGAGCGGCCGGGTGATCGCCTGGGACGCGGTCTCCGATCACGCCGTGAAGGTGCATCTGGAGGTCGTCAAGGACGCGGCCGACAAGGGCGTGTGCACCCTGCGCTCGCAGGCCGAGGACGGCACCGAGGTCGGCCGCAAGGACGTCACCGTCGACCAGCGCACGGGCCAGGTGGACACCGAGGTCACGCTGCGGACGACGAAGCGGGCGACCAACGCCGTGCTCGTCGGCTGCACGCCCGCCGGCAAGGGCTGAGCCCGGCCCGACGGCGCCCGGCCCACCGGCACCCGACCACCGCCCCCGCCCGACGACGCCCGCCCCACCCGGCACCCGGCCACCGGCCCCGCCGCCCTCCCGCACCCCCCGGCCGACCCACCGGCCACCCGGCCCGCTCCCACCGGCAGGGCGTGTCGGAACCGGCCCTGAGCAGGGATGATGTGTTCCTGTGCGGCCACTGTGAAATTCCTCTTCCCCGTTTTGTGCCGGAATTGTTAGGCTCGTGGTTTCGCCCACCCGTGAAGGCGCAAACCTTCCTGGTAGGGCGTTTGATTTATCCCCAGTACCGACGAGGAGCACCTGTGACCCAGACCAGCGAGAACGTCACCTGGCTTACCCAGGAGGCGTATGACCAGCTCAAGGCCGAGCTGGAGCACCTGTCTGGTCCCGCACGCGCCGAGATCACCGAGAAGATCGCGGCGGCCCGCGAGGAAGGTGACCTGAAGGAGAACGCCGGGTACCACGCGGCGAAGGAGGAGCAGGGCAAGCAGGAGCTCCGCGTCCGCCAGCTCACGCAGCTGCTGCAGACCGCGAAGGTCGGCGAGGCCCCCGCCGCGACCGGCGTCGTCGCTCCCGGCATGGTCGTCACCATCGCGTTCGACGGGGACCCGGACGACACCCTGACCTTCCTGCTGGCCTCCCGGGAATACGCGAGCTCGGACATCGAGACCTACTCCCCCCAGTCGCCGCTGGGCACCGGCGTGCACGGCAAGAAGGTCGGCGCCGAGGCGGAGTACGAGCTTCCCAACGGCAAGAAGGCGGCCGTGAAGATCCTCGACGCCAAGCCGTACACCGGCTGAGGCGCGAGCGCCCCACAGACACGGGAAGCGGCCCGGAGCGCGATGCTCCGGGCCGCTTCTCCGTGCTTGCGCCCCGCTCAGGCGGTGGCCGAGCGGTATTTGCGGACTGCCAGGGTCCGGAAGACCACGATGATCAGGACGGACCAGATCACCGAGGCCACCACCGGGTGCTCCATCGGCCAGGCCCCGGTCACCGACCTCGGCACCCCCGCGATGGTGTTGCCGAACAGCAGCCGGGCGGCGGCCACCGTCGCGCTGAACGGGTTCCACTCGGCGACGTGCTGGAGGAACGCCGGCATGCCGTTGACCGGGACGAACGCGTTCGAGATGAAGGTCAGCGGGAACAGCCAGATCAGTCCGCCGGAGGTGGCCGCCTCGGGCGTGCGCACCGTCAGGCCGATGAGCGCGCCGATCCAGGAGAACGCGTACCCGAGCAGGAGCAGCAGCGCGAAGCCGGCCAGCACCTCGGCGAGGTTCTCGTGGGTGCGCCAGCCGATCAGCAGCGCGACGACCGCCAGCACCACCAGCGTCAGCGCGGTCTGCACGAGGTCGGCGAGGGTGCGGCCGGTGAGCACCGCACCGCGGGACATCGGCAGCGACCGGAACCGGTCGATGAGCCCCTTGTGCATGTCGTCGGCGATGCCCGCCCCGGCGCCCGCCGTGGCGAAGGTGACGGTCTGCGCGAAGATCCCGGCCATCAGGAACTCGTGATACGCCTGGGCGTCGCCCACCGGGGCCCCGGGGACGTTGATGGAGCCGCCGAAGACATACGTGAACAGCACCACGAACATGATCGGCTGGATCAGCCCGAAGATCACCACCTCGGGGATCCGCAGCATCCGGATCAGATTGCGCTGGGCCACGACCAGGGAGTCGCGGACGGACCGGCCGATGCCGCCGCGCGGCCGCACGGTCCGGACCGGGGCGCCCCCGGTCGCTTCGGTCACCGTGGTCACTTCACACCCTCCCTGTCACTCGTCGTGCCCGTGTCCGCGCCGGCCGTCCCGGCGCCCCCGCGGCCCCGCTTCTGCCGTCCGACCGCGCCGCCGTCCGTGTCGGCCCGGCCCGCGCTCCCGTCGTCCGCGCCGTCGTCCGCGTCGCCCTCGGCGTGGTGCCCGGTCAGCGAGAGGAACACGTCGTCGAGGGTCGGGCGGCGCAGCCCGATGTCGTCGATCTCCACCCCGCGCAGGTCCAGTTCGCGGATGACCTCGGCGAGCAGCTTCGCGCCGCCCGTCACCGGGACCGTGAGCTTGCGGGTGTGCGGGTCGACGGTGCCCTCGCCCTTGCCGAAGCCGCGCAGGACCTCGTCGGCGACGGTGAGGTGCTCGGGGGCGTGCACCACGACCTCGACGCGCTCCCCGCCGGTGCGCGCCTTGAGCTGGTCGGCGGTGCCGCGGGCGATGACCCGGCCGTGGTCGACGACGCAGATGTCGTGCGCCAGCCGGTCGGCCTCCTCCAGGTACTGGGTGGTGAGCAGCAGGGTCGTGCCGCCCGCGACCAGTTCCTGGATGACGTCCCACAGCTCCTGGCGGTTGCGCGGGTCCAGGCCGGTGGTCGGCTCGTCCATGAACATCACGGGCGGGCTGACGACCAGGGCGGCCGCCAGGTCGAGCCGCCGGCGCATACCGCCGGAGTAGGTCTTGGTGATGCGGTCGGCCGCGTCGCCGAGGTGGAAGCGCTCCAGCAGTTCGACGGCCCGCCGCTTCGCCTCGCGGCCGCTCATCTGGTAGAGCCGGCCGACCATCGTGAGGTTCTCCCGGCCGGTCAAGTACTCGTCCACGGCGGCGAATTGGCCGGAGAGGCCGATGGACCGCCGTACCTCGTCCGGGCGGGCGAGGACATCGATGCCGGCGACCACGGCCTTGCCACGGTCGGGCCGGAGCAGGGTCGTCAGGACGCGTACGGCGGTGGTCTTTCCCGCGCCGTTCGGGCCGAGCATTCCGAGGACCGTTCCTTCGGGAACGTCGAGATCGACGCCGTCCAGTGCTCGCACGTCGCCGAAGGTCTTCACGAGCCCTTCGGCGTATATGGCGCCTGGCATAGGGATACTCCCATGGCTTGGGTCAGTTCCAGGTCGAATATTACGGTTGGCGGCTTATGCCTGCCTTGTGGCATATGTGCGCAACGGGCACCACGACGCACCGGCACCCCCGCAGACGCGATGGTACGCCCAGACGCGATACATCGCGATACAAATCCTCAATATTCACGGCCGGACGGACGCCCGCTCACTCCGCGACGACGTACCCCGCCTCGCGCAGCGCCGCGCGGACCTCTTCGCAGTGCGCGGGGCCCTTGGTCTCCATGTGCAGTTCCACCTCGACCTCGGTGAGGCCGAGCTGCGGATCCGTCCGCACGTGCCCCACGTCGAGGACGTTCGCGTCCACCACGGACAGCACCCCGAGCATCGCCGCCAGCGCCCCCGGCCGGTCGGTCAGCCGCAGCCGCAGGGAGAGGTAGCGTCCGCCGGCGGCCATGCCGTGCCGCAGGATGCGCTGGAGCAGCAGCGGGTCCACATTGCCGCCGGACAGCACCGCGACCACCGGCCCCTCGAAGGACTCCGGGTCGGCGAGCAGCGCGGCCACCGGGCTCGCCCCGGCCGGCTCCACCACCAGCTTCGCCCGCTCCAGGCACAGCAGCAGCGCGCTGGAGAGCTGGTCCTCGGTGACCGTGCGGACCTCGTCCACCAGCTCCTCGACCATCCCGAAGGTGACCTCACCGGGGCGGCCCACCTTGATGCCGTCCGCCATGGTCGACAGCCCCTCGATCGACACCGGGCGCCCGGCCGCCAGCGACGGCGGATAGCAGGCCGCGCCCGCCGCCTGCACCCCGACGATCCGCACGTCCGGCCGCAGCGCCTTGACCGCGAGCGCCAGCCCCGCGGCCAGCCCGCCGCCGCCGATCCCGACGACGACCGTCCGCACCTCCGGGCACTGTTCGAGGATCTCCAGGCCGACCGTGCCCTGCCCGGCGATGATGTCGTGGTGGTCGAAGGGGTGGATGAAGACCGCGCCGGTCTCCCGCGCGTATGCCTCGGCGGCGGCCAGCGTCTCGTCCACCACCTGGCCGTGCAGCCGCACCTCGGCGCCGTATTCGCGGGTCGCGGCGACCTTCGGCAGGGGGGCACCGACGGGCATGAACACCGTCGAGCGCACGCCCAGCAGGGACGCCGCGAGCGCCACCCCCTGGGCGTGGTTGCCGGCGCTCGCGGCCACCACACCGGCCGCCCGCTGCGCCGCGCTGAGCCCGGCGATCCGCACGTAGGCGCCACGGATCTTGAAGGAGCCGGTGCGCTGGAGGTTCTCGCATTTGAGGTGGACGGGCGCGCCCACCAGCCCGGCCAGATAACGGCTGCCCTCCATGGCGGTCACTCGGGAGACACCGGAGAGCATCTTGTCCGCATTGCGTACGTCATCGACCGTAATTGCGGGGGCCGAGGCCGCGGCGGGGGCCTCTCCCGGAGTGGCGGCGGAGGTCTCGTGCGACGTACGCGGCGTGTGAGCGGCCATGCCGCCAGTCTTACAGTTTGCCCACCTGAGGGCCTTTTCTGTCCGGCTGTCAGGACGGCACGGGCGGCCGCACGCCCCCGCGTACCGCACGGCCGCCCGGGGGTTACGGGGCGTTATCGGAATCCACAGCCCGGGTACACCCCGCGCCCGGTCCGCGTACGCTGTCCTCCCATCCATACGCACTTCCATCGAAGCGAGCTCCCGGCCATGCCCACCTCTTCGGACATGACGACCCATACCGATCCCGCTCTGCTCGACGCGCTGCAGCACCAAGTGGCCGTCTTCGCCCGCCGCGCCGAACAGAGCCGCCTCGGCGGCGTCGGGCAGGCGCGCAACTCCATGGACCGCGCCGCCTACCTGCTGCTCAACCGCCTGGACCAGGAAGGCCCGATGGGCGTCAAGGCCCTGGCCGCCGGCATGGGCATCGACTCCTCGACGGTCACCCGCCAGGTCGCCCCGCTGGTCGACTCCGGGCTGGTCAGCCGCGCCACCCACCCCGAGGACGGCCGCGCCGTGGTGCTCCAGCTGTCCGAGCGCGGCCACGCCCGTCTGGACGAGGTGCGCACCTCGCGCCGTGCGCTGATGGCCCTGGTGACGGAGGGGTGGTCCGAGCCGGAGCGCGAGGCGTTCACCACCCTCCTGACGCGCTTCAACAGCTCGCTCGCCGACATCACCACGTCCCTGACGCCGGCCGGCCCCGCGTCCTGACCGGGGGCCCGCGCGCGCCCCGGCCGACGGCCTGAGCCGCGCCCTCCCCTCCCGTGAGCGTCCCGCCGCCGTCCCCGTGACCGGCCGTGCGCGTCACGCCTCTTGACCGGGTGGCCGCGCTGCCGTGCCATAGGAGCCCAGGGTTCGGGTGTCCGTCATCCGGGAGGCGTGGTGCGAGAGCGGCGACCGGCGCAGGAGCGCCGCCGCGCCCGGGAGTTCGAGTCCTTCGTGGCCGGCGCCGGGGGCCGGCTGCTGTCCGCCGCCGCGCTGCTGACCGGCGAGCCGGCCGCCCGTCCCGCCCCGGCCGCCGAGGAGTTGCTGCTCCGCGCGCTGTCGCGGACCTACGCCGCCTGGGACCGCTTGGGCGGCGACGATCCGTACGAGCGCACCCGCCGTGAGCTGGCCGCCCGCTTCGCCCGCACCGCCCGCCGGCACCGCAGGCCGCGCGGCGGCCCGCTGGCCCGGCTGTCCCCGCGGGAGCGCCTGGTGCTCGTCCTGCGGCTGTACGAGGACGTGCCCGAGGAGCTGGCCGCGGCCCAACTCGGCCTGCCCGCCGCGCGGGTGCACGACCTGTGCCTGCACGCCGTCGCGGAGCTGCGCAGCCGCCGGCGCCCGGAACCGCCGCCCGCCCCGGCCCCGTCCCCGAAGTCCTCGGCCCCATGAGCCTCCCGGGCCTCCCCGTCCCCCTCAGCCCGGACAGTCCCGACCGTCCCGGCCTCCCGGACCGCAAACAGGACGAGGTGCGGCGGATGCTGGCGGGCCCGTACCCGCGCGTCCCGCCCGATCTGGCGGCCCGCGCCGCCGAGCGCGGGCGCCGGCTGCTGGCCCGCCGCACGCTGCTGCGCCGGCTGGGCTGGCTGCTCGCCCTGTGCGCCCTGGTGGCGCTGTTCGTGCTGGTCACGCACCGGCCTTGGCTGCCCCCGCCCACCCACACCACCCCTCCCGTGGAGGGGTGGTGAACGGCGGGGGCAGCAAGGGCTCGGTCAGCCCAGCGCCTGCGTGAGGTCGGCCACCAGGTCGTCGACGGACTCGATGCCCACTGAGAGGCGCACCAGGTCCGCGGGGACCTCCAGCAGCGAACCGGCCGTCGAGGCGTGCGTCATCAGCCCCGGGTGCTCGATCAGCGACTCGACGCCGCCGAGCGACTCCCCGAGAGTGAACAGCTTGGCCCGGTTGCAGACCTCCACGGCGGCCTGCTCGCCGCCCGCGACCTGGAACGACACCATGCCGCCGAAGGACCGCATCTGCTTCGACGCGACCTCGTGGCCCGGGTGCTCGGCCAGCCCCGGGTAGTAGACGCGGGTGACCTTGCTGTGGGAGGTCAGCAGCTCCGCGATCCGGGCGGCGTTGGCGCTGTGCCGGTCCATGCGGACGGCCAGCGTCTTGATGCCGCGCATCACCAGCCAGGCGTCGAAGGGGCCGGCGACGGCGCCCATCGCGTTCTGGTGGTAGGCGAGTTCCTCACCGAGGGCGTCGTCGTTGACGACGAGCGCGCCGCCGACCACGTCCGAGTGCCCGCCCATGTACTTGGTCGTGGAGTAGACGACCACGTCCGCGCCGAGGCCGAGCGGCTGCTGGAGGTAGGGGCTGGCGAAGGTGTTGTCGACGACCAGCTTGACGCCGGCCTCCCGGGCGACGGCGGCCAGCGCGGAGATGTCGCTGATGCCGAGCAGCGGGTTGCTGGGCGTTTCCACCCAGATCGCCTTCGTACGGGGCCGCAGGGCGTCGCGGACGGCCTTCGGGTCGGAGGTGTCGGCGACCGACCACTCCACGCCCCAGCGCTCGACGACCTTGGAGATGAGACGGAACGTTCCGCCATAGGCGTCGTTCGGGATCACGACATGGTCGCCGGGGACCAGCAGGGTGCGCAGCAGGCAGTCCTCGGCGGCGAGGCCGGAGGCGAAGGCGAGGCCGCGGCGGCCCCCGTCCAGCGCCGCGAGGTTCTCCTCCAGGGCGGTACGGGTCGGGTTGGCGCTGCGGCTGTACTCGTAGCCGCCGCGCAGCCCGCCCACGCCGTCCTGCTTGTAGGTGGACACCTGGTAGATGGGCGGTACCACCGCGCCGGTGGCCTCGTCGGGCTCCTGACCTGCGTGGATGGCAACGGTTTCGAAATGCTGTGGGTGTTGTTCGCTCATGCCGCCGAGGGTAGTCGGCCGCGCGACCGAACTTTTCGGAACTTTCTGGTTGGCTGGATAGTGGATACATACGAAAGACCGCATGCCGGTTCCGCCCCTCCCGCCCGCCGCGCCGGTGACCGCCCACCGCACCGGGGAATCCCCGGTGACCCCGGCACGTTGAACCCGCCGGGAAGCCGTCACAAGAATTTCAGGTACAGGACACCCACATGGACGCTCTGCTGCTTCTCCTCGCCGCGCTCGCGCTCGGCGGGTTCGTCTTCCTGCCGTGGATGCGCCGGCGCCGGGCGGTGCAGCACACCCGGCAGGGCCTGGTGGTGGCCGCCGACCCGATGGCCGGCTACGGCTTCGTACCCCTGGAGGAGCTGGACGTACGGCTGCCCGGCCCCGATGAGGAGCTGGAGGAGGCCCTGGCCGAAATGCGCCGGACACACGACTGGCGCCCGGCGGCCGCACTCCTGAAGTCCACCGGCGACGACTGGGAGCGCCGCTGGCAGCGGGTGCAGACGCTGGCCGGCGCCGCCGCCTTCGAGCTGGCCGCGCAGGAGGCGAGCGAGGAGCAGCGGCGCGGTGCGGCACCGGGGTACGGCGACGGCGGCCGCACCGGCGGGATCTGGCTGCGCACCTGGCGCTCGGAGGCCCCCAAGGACCCCGGCGGCGCCCAGACCCACGCCCAGTTCCTCGTCCTCCAGGCGCTGCGCGATCCCGGCTCGCAGGACTTCCGCATGATCCTGGAAGAGGCCCGTACGGTCTGCCGGGAGGCGGCGCTGCTGGCCCCGGGCAGCCCCCTGCCGTACATCATCGAGCTCGCCGTCGCCCGCGGCCTGGGCGATCGCGCCGCCGACTACGAGGAGCTGTGGACCAAGGTCGCCCAGCGCGCGCCGCAGCACATGGGCGCGCATCTCGCGGCCCTCCCCTACTGGTCGCAGAAGTGGCACGGCTCCCGCCCGGAGGCCGAGGCCTTCGCCGAGCGCGCCGCGGCCGGCGCCCCCGCCAGGACCCTCCTCCCGGCCCTCCCCCTCTTCGCGGTCTACGAGCACCTCCCCGAGGCCAACATGGTCCGCAGCCTCTACCGGAGCGCGGTCGTCGAGCGCGCCATCGAAGGCGCCCACTTCGCCCTGCGCGAAGCCCCCGCCGACCACCCCATGGCGCCGCACGTCCGCCATCTGCTCGTCTGGTTCCTGGTCCGCGCCGAGCGCTACGACGAGGCCATGGAGCAGCTCCGCCTGGTGGACGGCCATGTCGGCGCCGTCCCGTGGTCGTACGGCCCCAGCCCCGCCGCCGAGTACGCCGCCTACCGCGCCCTGGCCATCGCGGGCTGGGAACAACGGGGCGGCAACGCGGCGGGCTTCCCTCCGGCGGGGGCTGAGTAGTCCGTACGGGGGGGCAGCCCGGGGCGCAGGGGGTAGCCCTGGGCGCAGCGCCCGCCCTCCCCCGTCACACGGATCGCTCCCCACCGCCCCGACAGGCCCCAACTGGCCCCCACCGGCCCCGCCCCTCGTGGCCGGAATACCCCCGCCCCCTCCGGCGTTCCACCCACTACCCCTACGCATGCCGAGTGCGCTTGCCCGCCAGCCCGCCCGAGCCAGCCCAGGAGCCTGATCCCATGCTCTTCTCCCGCTTCAAGACCCATCTGCCCACCCCCGAGGAAGCGCTCGAAGGCCGCCCCGAGCCGACCTTCGCCGTCCCCGACCGGCACACCGTCCTGGGCAACCCGCTGCTGGGCCCGTACCCGGAGGGTCTGGAGATCGCCGACTTCGGCCTGGGCTGCTTCTGGGGCGCCGAGCGGAAGTTCTGGCAGACCGAGGGCGTCTGGACCACCCTCGTCGGCTACCAGGGCGGCCACACCCCGAACCCCACCTACGAAGAGGTCTGCAGCGGCCACACCGGCCACACCGAGGCCGTCCGCGTCGTCTACGACCCCGCCGTCGTCCCGTACACGACCCTGCTCAAGCTCTTCTGGGAGTCCCACAACCCCACCCAGGGCTTCCGCCAGGGCAACGACGTCGGCACCCAGTACCGCTCGGCGATCTACACCCACTCCCCCGCCCAGCAACAGGCCGCCGAAGCCTCCCGCGACGCCTACCGCACCGTCCTCCACAACTCCGGCCACCCCGACATCACCACCGAAATCCTCCCCGCCACCCCCCGCCCCTTCTACCCGGCCGAGGCCTACCACCAGCAATACCTCGACAAGAACCCCGCGGGGTACTGCGGGATCGGGGGGACGGGGGTCAGCTGCCCGGTGGGGGTGGCTCCCACGGAAGGCTGATCACGCGGCGGCCGGCCCGTGCGGGGTCGGCCGCGCGTGTGCGTGACGCGGTCAGCTGCCGCCTGGTCTACCGGACGTCCTCCCTCGCGTATGGGCTTGCCTACGGTTCACCAGGGCCGTTTCCCCATGCGTTGAAGCAGGACCACAAGGCATGGATCAAACCAACACTCCTTGAGAACGGTCCTCGCCATGCCCCGACCCCGTCTGGCGTCACCTCTCGTGGGTACGGTCGCCTTGAAGTCTGTTGCCGGCCGCTGCCTGGCACGGCGATCTGCGCTACCGGGTTGGCGGTGTTGAGGGAGTGGATACGGGCATGCCGTCGGATGCTGAGCGGAGCACAGGAGAGGGGTTCACGTCAGGCGCCGCTACGCAGGTACTGACTGCAGCATGTCGGCGAGCAGGGCTCGACGGTGACGGAGCGCGCCTGATCCGCTTGGGGGAGAACGCCCTGTTCCGGCTGGCTTCCCACCCTGTGGTGGTGCGCATCGCCCGTACGGCGGAATACCTGGACTCGGCCCGGGGCGAGGTTCAGGTGTCGCGCTGGCTGTCGCGCGAGGGCTTCCCCGTGACGCGCGTGGTCGATGACCTGGAGCAGCCCATGGTCGTCGACGGGCATCCGGTGACGTTCTGGCACCTGATCGAGGAGGGGGCCGCCCGCAAGGCGACGTACGGAGAGCTGGGCGCGGTCCTCCGTGAACTGCACTCGCTCAGCCTGCCGGACACGCTGAACCTGCCTCCGTACCCCGTCCTGGACCGGACCGACCGACGGATCAACGCGGCGCTCGACATACCGGAGGATGACCGCGCGTTCCTGCGGAAACGCGCGCGTGAGTTGCGGGACCGTGTGGCGGGCCTTCGGTTCGAGTCCGAGAAGGGGCCCGTACACGGGGACGCTCATGTGCAGAACCTGATGGTGGACCGGAATGATCAGGTGATCCTGATCGATCTGGAACGGTTCAGCTTCGACCACCCCGAGTGGGATCTGATGGTCACCGCCACCGAGCATCACAGCCTGGGATGGCAGACCAAAGAGCAGTACGGCGCCTTCGTCGGCGCCTACGGGCGGGATCTCCGTACGTGGTCGGGCTTTTCAACCCTCCGCGCGGTGCAGGAATTCAACATGACCACATGGCTCATGCAGAACGTGTCCGAGAGCGCCGAGACGGCTGCGGAGTACACCCGTCGGATCTCCTCGCTCCGGAACGAGGACGCACCGCGCGACTGGAGCCCGGGGTGACCTCGGCTACTCGTCGCCCAACCGGTTCACGGCGTCCCGTACCTGTCCGCTGAACTGCTGAACGGCAGGGCGCTTACCGTACGCGGACGCCTCGCGTTGGAAGTCGCCCACGTACCGCTGGAATCGGGCGGACTCCAGGGCATCCCCGGCTTCGACAGCGAGACCGGCGGTCGTCACGGCGGCATCAAGGTCGCCGTTCAGCAGTTGGCTCTGCGCGAGCACCATGCGGCAGAGCCCGAGCGTACGGGCGTATTTGGGGTCGGTGAGTGCGACGGCCCGTTCGGCGAAGCGGACGGCTTCGGCGCCCTGCCCGAGATCGCGGAAGCAGTGACAGAACTCCCCGATCAGCTCGCCTTCATCCATGTACGAGAGCCATTCGGGATCGTCACCGCTGTCGGCGCGCTCGAAGAACCTCTCTGCCTCGCTCATCGCGCGCGCAGCGCCCTTCTGGTCCTGCGCTGTCGACAGAGCGCGCGCCTCATGGGCGGAGAACAGTGCCATCGCACGGGGCGTGGAGGCAGCCTTGCCACCTTCCACCGACGCGCGAGCCAGCGTCAGAGCCCGGGGCACCTGGCCCAGGTAATTAGCCTGATGGCTCATATTGGCCAGGATGCGTGCGCCCATCATGCGGTCGCCCGCCACCTGGGTCAGCCGCAGCGTCGACAGCATGTACCGGTCGGCAAGGGCATGGTTTCCGCTGTCGTACGCGGTCCAGGCAAGAAGCTGTGACATCTCCGTCGCGGCCTGGAACAGCGCCTCACCGACCTTGGCGCTGTAACTGGCGCCCAGCAGGGGCAACACGTCTTCCCGGAAGTAGTGCCGGAACGCCTTGTGTGCATGTCCGCCGCCGAACTGGAAGTCCATCTGCATGAAGAATCCCGCTGCGGTCCGGATCGCGGCGACGTCACGCATGCCGACCCGACGGGCGGCAGGAGCGTCGGTCGGCACGCCGTCAGGGCGGGAGACGAGCCACGAGAGCGCGGCGGAATGCACCTCGGCGTCCGGAAGTTGCGGCTGGTCCGACGGCCCGTCTTCCGGACGCTGGTGCGTAAGGCCGGCCAGAGCACTCAGTGTCTCGGCGAGCGAACCGGCGTAGCCCATGCCGACCGCGGGAGTGGGGGCCGGCGCGGCACCGGGAAATCCCAGATCTCGCGGGGTGACCCTCCGTCGCAACTTGTCGCTCAGCGCCTCAGCGACGAACACGGCTGTCTGCCGCTGGATACCGCTCCCGTCCAGCCATCGCTGCACGGCCACGTGCGTCGTCCCGAGGTGCTCGCCGTGCCGCTGCGCGACCTCACGGACCCGTTTTGCCAGCCCCTTGTTCGAGGCTCCGGCCTCGGCCATGACTGCGGCCAACTTGCGGTTCGGTTCTTTGCTCACGTTCTGCGTACACCCCCCGGGCGTCACGTTAAGTGTTCATCGTGTCACACCAGATGCGGGCCGAGGGGGTTCATCGCGAACCCCCTTGAGCGACATCGCGAACCCCACGTGTGCACGCGAACCCCCTTATGAACACTGCCTCTTGGCCAAAGACGGTCGTTGACTGTCGAGACAGGACCCCGGCGGTGCGTGACGGCACCCCGGGGCATGGCCAACCTGATGGAAGCAGGTCGACATGCGGAACCATATCGGCAGGTTTTTCGAGTTGCTGCTGAAAGTCTTACTGCCCGCTCCGGGGCGCCATCGCAGGGCGGGGACGAGCCCGGTGGTGTACTGCGTGGACAAACCGACGACGACCCTCGGTGTGCCGCGGGTCGCTGACCCGTACCTCTGGGGTCCGATCCGCGGTGAGGACGTTCAGCTCGTCCGCCCCTACCTCGTTGCCCACGAGCAGCAGATGCAGCGCCAGGCGGATGCCGGCCGCTGTGCCGGCTCGCTGTGCGACTCGCCGTGGATGGCGGTGGCCTCGTGAGCGCCAACCTGCGCCTCCTTCCCTGGCCCGGTCCGGCCGGACAGCGCTCGTACCTGTCGACCGACGACAGAGACAGCCCTCTCTCCCGACTCGCCGACGAAATGGAAGAGGTCCAACTCGAAACAGGAGCCGAGCTGCTCGGCCACGCCGCAAAGCTGCTCGAAGACCAGAAAGCCAACGCTGTGGAACTCCGGTTCCTGAGCACCCGGTTGTGTGAGGCACTTCGAGACGCGCTGAGCGTCGCTGAGAGCAGAGGCGGACGGCTGCCCGAACCCGATGACGACGATGCTGAGCGGGACAAGTTGCCAACACCCGCAAGCGGGGCAAGTGAATGAGTCGGACCGCGCACGAGACACCGGAATGGGAGATCGCACCGGTAGCGAGCACGTCACTGAACCGTGGACCAGACGGACGGATGGCGCTGACGCTCCAGATCACCCGCCATGAGAAACCGGTCGCCACTGCTCCGCTGCGGCTGACCGTAGCTGAGGCAGAGCGGGTCCATACAGCGCTCTGCCATGCCCTCGACCAGGAGCCCGTGCCCGACAATGCGCCGCCATGCCGCAAGGCGATCCAGTACCCCGGCGGCCGACAACGCTTCTGACGCCTTCAGGGCCTGCGGCCGGTAAGAGGACTCAGTAACGGATCCTCCCGCTTGCGAAGGAGGCGAGGAGAACCCTCGACTGCCAGCGGCGGCCTTCGGCTAGCAGCGACACATCGAAGGGCAGCGCCCCAGCGTACGTTGGGACTCCCCTGCCGTTCGCCCGGACTTCCCGGCAGCAGCCAGCCGACTTTCGAAGAACGAAGTGCGCACACCGCTCCGGAAGCCGAGGCAGCCGCGGGGGGGCAGGCCGATCAGGCGTTTGGCGGCTACTGCGGTAGTTGTCTGTCCACACGTGGACCGTAGAGGACTCGAGTATCCATGCTCATGGCTCCCCTGTGACGATGCAGCCACCCCCAGGCTTCCTGCCCGTCCCGCGCTCGATCTGTCAGACGGTCGCGAGGCCACAGAGCCTTGGGCAGCCCTTCGTAGGAAGGTGTATCATCCGCCGACCCCACAACCTCGTCTCGTACACTGGGGCTCGCAACCGTCTGCTACGAATTTGAGAGAAGGAAAGTGGATCGCCTTACTCGCAGCCCGCTTCAAGCTGCAAGCCATGAGCCGATCCCGACTCTGTTTGACCATGCGCAGGCGCCTGGCGCCACTCGCGGGGGCGCCCTCTCGCCTAAGCGGCCGGCGGTAGAGAGAGCAGGCTTGGCGGACATATTTCCGTACTACGCGGGTTTCTCATTCGAGTGGGCTTGTAACCAACTAATCCGATGGGAAGCCTCGGGCGTAGTTTTGGACCCTTGGAATGGCAGCGGAACCACGACGCTTGCCGCCCAGCATCTGGGATTCGAGTCCATTGGCGTGGATCGGAATCCGGTGGCCAACGTGATCGCCCGCCTTCGGTCCGATGCAGGCAGATGTACGGGTGGCATCAAGAGACCCCCTAAACCGCGAGTGCGTAGTACGGAGCGGTTCCTGCGAGATCCGCTGGTTGCGTGGTTCGACACCGAAGCAATTGCCCGGATTCGGGACTGGCATCGCACAATCAAAAAGCTTGACGCCGGCTTGTATAGCATTGGCATGGTAGCTCTGTTTCGCGCGGTCCGATCCCTCACGAAACCCTTTGAAGGGAGCAATCCAACATGGGTTAAGAGGGCTAAAGAAAAGTCGTCACTGATTTACCTGGATTACAGCGAGGTTGATCTAGCCGTTGAGCGCGAGATCTACTTTGTTTCCAGCCGTACAGCAGAGCACCCAGAATATTCCGCGCCAATTACGTTGGTTGGTGGGGATTCCTCTGCTCTCCCGATCTCAGACGAATGCATCGACGTAGTCCTTACCTCGCCCCCCTATCTGACGCGAATTGACTATGCGGTTGCGTATACGAGAGAGCTGGCGATACTTGGTATTGATATTTCGTCAGACAGGAGAATCCGTTCTGACCTGATGGGCACCACACTGATTCGATGCAAGGACTCTCTGGATTCGCGATTCCTAGGAAGTTCTGGAAAATCGCTGCTTGAGCGTATCGCGCAGCACAGCAGTAAGGCCTCATCGGGCTACTACCTAAAACAAGCCCGGCAGTACCTTGACGACTTGACGGCTGGCTTCGATGAGTTGAGCCGCGTCTGCAATCGGAAAGCGACCGTACACCTTGTGGTCCAAGATTCTTTCTACAAGGATGTTCCAGTCCCGCTTGCTGAAATCTGCATTGAGGAGTCGAGGGCGCGTGGATGGGAGCTTGAGTTTCAGGAAAAGTTCGAGGTGCGTCGCTCACTAACCACTCTGAACACTGCAGCAAAAGCTTACAAGAAGGGTGATGTAGAGGAATCCGTCATCACCTTGCGGAGGGGGTAAAGTATGTCAGATGAAATTCTGTCACCGGATGATTTGATTCAAGCGGTTGACAGGAAAATCACCGGTATCAGAACCAAGAGTAATGACTTCTCCTTTAACGAGCTAGCGGACATGTATGAGTCTGAAGAGCTCATCATTGATCCCGAGTTCCAGCGCATGTTCCGATGGACCGAGGGCGCACAATCGCGGTTTGTTGAATCCCTCTTGCTTGAGCTTCCCGTTCCCCCAATTTTCCTAATTGAGCGAGAAGATCGCGTCTACGAGTTGATCGACGGCTTGCAGAGAATTTCTTCGTTCCTTCACTTCAGGGGAGAACTGAAGCTAAAAGGCGAACTGCAAGATCCCTTGATCCTGTCAGACTGCGATATCGTTCCTGAGCTCAACGGACACACCTACGCCAACCTTCCGCGGGCGCTCGAGATCAAAATTAAACGTAGTTACATCCGGGCGGAGATTTTGCGCAAGGAGAGCGATCCGCGCCTGCGCTACTACATGTTCAAGCGACTGAATACTGGTGGAGAGCAGCTTTCCAAGCAGGAAGTCAGGAATGCAACCATCCGCTTGCTTTCCAATAGGTTCAATCAATACATGATTGACTTGGCACGCAACCCTGACTTTGCGTATTGCGTTGAGACTTTGACCGAGAAGGCCCAAAGAGAGAAATTCGACCAAGAACTGGTTCTTCGTTTCTTCGCTTTTAAGAATGTTGGCGGAACGTACAAGCATGACATTGCCGACTTCTTGACAGATTACATGGAGGCCGTATCGGACCCTTCTGGTCTAGTGCAATTCGATTACGAGCACGAAGCGAAGACTTTCGAGAAAACCTTTGAGATTCTCCATAAAGTCGGCGAGGCGTCCGGATTTGCGCAGAAAATCATGGGTACCGTTTCTAAGCGCGGAGAGGCTCGCTGGCAATTCTCTGTCTACCATTTCGAAGGCATCGCTCTGGGGCTGCAGACTGTTCTGGATCGCATCGATCCAGAAAATGAAGAGCACATCGCAGCGTTGGCGGAAGTAGTCAGACAAGGGAAAATTGATCAAGGATTTTTGCAAGCGACAGGGGGTGGTAAAAATGATCGCATCTCACTCCAGGTCCGTGTCGGCTTCTTCGCTGATCGATTCTCGGAGGCTCTTGCGTGAAGGTCTCAGAGATGCGAGCGCAGCTCGAAGAAGACATGGCTTGGCGTCTTGATGAGCTTCGCCATCTGTTTAACCATCTACTTGGAGACGTCTCGCCAGAGGAAGCTTCGGTTTACTCGCTTCGGGCCATCCTCGTGATGCAGTATGCGCATCTCGAAGGATTTACGCGCAACGCCCTCTCTCTGTACGTTTCCGCTGTAAATTCACGCAGTCTCCCTGTGAAGCAACTGAAGCCGGAGCTTATGGCAGCCGCCCTCGCTATCGAGTTTGACACTCTGAGAAAAGGTGCTGGCGTCAGCGAGGAGGGTAAGCTGACAAGCCGAGCTCGACATCAAATTTCTTTTGTTAAGAGAATTCAGGAACTAAGCGATGGACCTGTATCCATAGCGGCTGAAGTCGCTGTATCCATGGAGATGAATCTGGGTTCAGACGTCCTGAAGCGATCTCTGGTGTCTCTGGGGATTCCGGTTGATCGAGTCGCGAAAGAGCAATACAGTTCGATCGAATTCGTGAAGCGGGTTCGCAACGATATCGCTCATGGAAGTCGCAAGGAAAAAATCTCGGGCGGAATGTTCTCCGTACATATGAAGAAGTGTGAAGAGTTCATGAACGGCTTGTCTCGGGTGCTAACTCAGGCCCTCTCAGAGGAATGGTTCCGACTCGCTTCTTGATATACGGAGCGGAGGCAGAGAAGGCCCTAGGACCGCTCGTCGCGATAGAGCCTGAATAGATCAGATTCGTCCGTGGCCGTCCCGAGCGCAGCCGGGTGCTTGAGTAAGCCAGGACAGTTTTCGACAGTGGTTCAGGCGGCGTGGAGTGCGCGGGGCTGTTCGTCGGTGAGGTGGTAGGCGAGTTGGGTGTGGTCGGTGCTGGCGCGGAGGTCCTCGAAAATCAGGGGGCATTGGTCGGTGCCGAGGGTGATGCGGGTTGCGTGGACGATCGGTGTCGCGTCGGGGATTTGCAGTGTGGCGCGTTCGTCGGGCAGGGACAGCGGGCGCTGGCGGTCTCGTCCCAGTTGAGTCTGTTGGTTCGTCGCGGTGAGAATGGCGTAGATCTGATCCGGCTCTGTGTCCGGGCATTGCCGATCTGTTCGTCTTCGGGGAGTCCGAGGAGCGGGCCCGTGGGTGCCGTGGTCGTGGTTCGGTAGATGGCCGAGGTTTCGGCAGCACGCTATGGCTGGTGACCGGTGCGGAAAGTCTTGCCTCTGCGGTGATGGGGCGCTCGACAGTGACCGCGGTGGGGGCGGGGACAGCTCAGACAAAGAGGTGCTTGATGTGGGCGTCCTCCATGGACGCGGCGTCCAGGCTGTGCATCTGCAGTGGTGGCCCAGGGCGGCATTGTCGGCTCAAGGAACTTCGCCAGCGCGCGCTGCTCTTGGTCATGGGCATCCTGCCCCGACGGTGCAAGTGTTCTCGCGGTCCAGGTGCAGCCGGGGCGATGAACAGGCGGCTTTGCCATGGGGGCTGTGGTCCGGGGCGCGGTTTCCGGGGTTGGGTGAATTCCCTTCCTCGCGCTGTGCGTTGTTACGCGCTTGGGGCGCGGAAGGGGACTTGGCGGTGGGCGGCCTCGTCGATCTCTTCGGTGGTGAGGAGGGGGGTGGCTTGGGTGTGCAGGGCTCCGCTGGCCTTGACGGCGAGGCTGATGGCGGCCATGGAGACCGGGTCGGGGAGGTCGATGATGATCACGATGTCGGTCTCTCCGAAGGCGAAGTAGACGGACTCGACTGTTCCGCCGAGGCCCGTGACCACCTGGTCGACGGCGGCTCGGCGGCCGCTCGCGCCTTCTTTGAGCAGCCCCTTGACGCCCTCGGAGGTGTAGGTGGCCTGAATCAGGTACTTCGGCATTGGGGTACTCCCTGCCCTTCGTATGTCCCGGATGCAGAGGCCCTTCCCGTTGGCGCGCCGACCGCCACGCGCCGGGCTGCCTGATTCACCCATTGGATGCCAAGGCGGTGAGTAAGGGAGAGGAGGAGCAGGCCGGAGCGCAGGCGTCTGTCCGGGTCCGCGGCTCCCCCACCCTAAATGCGTTGCACGATACGTATCGTCTCGCCTAGCTTCGGGGCATGACGAAGCCGAGGTCCAGTAAGCGTGCCCATATCGCGATGTTCTCCATTGCTGCCCATGGGCATGTGAATCCGAGTCTTGAGGTGATGCGGGAGCTGGTGGCGCGTGGGTATCGCGTGACGTATGCGATACCGCAGGTGTTCGAGGAGAAGGTTGCCGAGACCGGTGCGGAGCCGGTGCTGTATCGCAGCACGTTGCCGTCGCCGGATGATGATCCGTCGGCGTGGGGGACGACGCTGCTCGACAATGTCGAGCCGTTTCTGGAGGACGCGATTCAGGCGTTGCCTCAGCTCATCGACTCGTATGAGGGGGGTGGGGGCGGTGAGGGGGATCGGCCGGATCTTGTGTTGCATGACATCGCGTCGTATCCGGCGCGGGTGCTCGCGCACCGGTGGGGGGTGCCCGCGGTGTCGTTGTCGCCGAATCTGGTGGCGTGGGAGGGGTACGAGGAGGAGGTCGCCGAGCCGATGTGGGCGGAGCCGCGGGCTACCGCGCGGGGCCGGGCGTATTACGAGAGGTTCGGCAACTGGCTGGCCGAGAACGGGATCGGGCGGCACCCCGATGCGTTCGCCGGGCATCCGGACCGGTCGATCGTGCTGATTCCGAAGGTGTTGCAGCCGAACGCCGACCGGGTCGATGAGGCGGTGTACTCGTTCGTCGGGGCCTGCCAGGGGGACCGGGCCGCGCAGGGTGGCTGGGAGCGGCCGGCGGGCGCCGAGCGGGTGCTGCTGGTCTCGCTGGGGTCCGCCTTCACCAAGCAGCCCGGGTTCTACCGCGAGTGCGTCAAGGCGTTCGGGGACCTGCCGGGCTGGCACGTCGTGCTCCAGGTGGGCAAGCACGTCACCGTCGATGACCTGGGAGAGGTGCCCGGGAACGTCGAAGTGCGGTCGTGGGTGCCGCAGTTGGCGATTTTGCGGGAGGCCGATGCCTTCATCACGCATGCGGGCGCCGGGGGCAGTCAGGAGGGGCTGGCCACGGCCACGCCCATGGTGGCCGTCCCGCAGGCCGTCGACCAGTTCGGCAACGCGGACATGCTCCAGGGGCTCGGCGTGGCCCGGCACGTTCCGATGGAGGAGGCGGATGCCGCCACCCTCCGGGCCGCGGTGCTCGCGCTCGTCGACGATCCGGAGGTGCGGCGCCGGCTCGAGGCCATTCGGGCGGACATGGCCGCCGAGGGTGGGACCCGGCGGGCGGCCGACCTCATCGAGGCCGAACTGCGGCAGGCCGGGGGCCGGTAGCCGGTTCGTCGGCGTTGAGGTAGACCACCAGGGTCTGGTCGGGCTGTTCGGCCAGATGGAAGGCGGTGTAGGCGTACTCGACCGGGCCGTGCACGGGGTGGCGCAGGCGTTTGCGGCCGCTGTGGCGGGGCTGCACCTCGTACCGGCCCCACCAGGCGCGTGCCTGGGGGCTGCCGTCGGTCAACTCGTCGATCAGCCTGGTGTAGCGGGGGTCGGCGGGGTGGCGGGCGGCCTGGGTGCGGAGGCGGGCGAGCAGGCCGCGGGCCTCGGGTTCCCAGTCGACGACGATGTCCCGGGCCATCGGTTCGAGGAACATCCAGCGGACGAGGTTGGGGGGCCGGTCTTGCTTGTCGCCGGGCCACAGTTCCGACCCGTCGCCGGGCCACAGTTCCGACCTGTCGTTGGGCGGCCGTTCCGAACCGTCGCCGGGCGTCCGTTTCGGCTCGTCGCCGGACGGCTGTTCCGACCCGTCGCCGGGCGTCCGTTCCGACCTGTCGCCGGGTTGCTGCTCCGGCTCGTCGTCGAAGAGTCGCGGGAACAGTTCGACGGCCGCCTGGTTGTGGCTGAGGACGTCGTAGTTGCCGCCGATGAGGTACGCCGGGTTCGGCTGGAGCAGTTGCGGCACGGCTGCCGCCTCGGGTGTGAGCGGCTCGCGTTCTGCGGGCTCCGCCGCGGGCGCGTGGCCGGCGAGCTGGAGGAGGTGGGCGCGCTCGTGGCGGTCGAGCCGCAGTGCCTCGGCGAGTGCGGTCATCACCTGTGCGGAGGCGCGGATCTCCCGCCCCTGCTCCAGGTACGTGTACCAGGTCGCGCTCATCCCGGCCAGCAGCGCCAGCTCCTCCCGGCGCAGCCCCGGGGTCCGGCGGCGAGCGGTCCGCGGCAGGCCGACCTCGTCGGGTGTGAGGCGCTCCCGGCGGCTGCGCAGGAACGCGCCCAGCTGACGGCGTTGGTCCGGCGGTAGGGGCATACGGCTGAGACTCCTGGTTCCAGAATAAAGGGATTCTGGATACCAGGCTAAGGCTCCCGGAGACTCGTGGGTGTCCGCGGGCCCGGGCGGCGCTTCATGTGCTCGCGCGGGTGCTTCATGAAGCGCGGATGCTTCATGTGCCGCCGCCCCGGGCTCGTATCCCCGTACTGAACAGGAAGGACGTCCTCATGGCCGGAACCGAGGGCAAAGTCGTGGCGATCACGGGAGCCAGCAGCGGCATCGGGGAGGCGACGGCGCTGCTGCTCGCCGAGCGCGGGGCGCGGCTGGTGCTCGGTGCGCGCCGGACCGAGCGGCTGGCGGAGCTGGTGGCCCGGATCGAGCGGGCGGGGGGCTCGGCCGTGCAGATCCGGACCGATGTGACCCGGCCGGAGGATCTGCACGCGCTGGTGGCGCTCGCCACCGAGCGCTTCGGCCGGCTGGATGTGCTGGTCGGCAACGCGGGGGTCGGCACGATCTCGCCGCTGGACGATCTGCGGGTCGAGGAGTGGGACCACATGATCGACGTCAATGTGAAGGGGGTGCTGCACGGCATCGCCGCCGCGCTGCCGGTCTTCCGCGCGCAGGGCGCCGGACACTTCGTCACCACCGCCTCCACGGCCGCCTTCCGCATCGTCCCGACCATGGCGGTCTACGCGGCCAGCAAGTTCGCGGTCCGGGCCCTGTGCGAAGGGCTGCGCCAGGAGGCGGGCGACGCCCTGCGGGTGACCACCGTCTCGCCCGGCGCGATCGCCACGGATTTCGCCGAGGCGTCCTCCAACAGCCGGGTCCGGGCGGAGATCACGAAGATGCGGGACGACCTCGCCATCCCGCCGGACGCGATCGCCCGGGCCATCGCGTTCGCCATCGAGCAGCCCGCCGACGTCGATGTGAACGAGATCGTGGTGCGCCCCACGGCCCAGGGCTGACCGCTGCGTGCAGTGATCCCCCGGCGCGGTGTGTCGGTGTCGTTGTCAGCCTCGGCGTCGGCGTCGGCGTCGGCGTCGGCGTCGGGGAATGCGTGCCTCTGGATTTCCGGAATTCCGGTCGGCGCCTCGCCGGAATGGCATGGCATTTCCCGTTTCGGGCGATCACGGCGGTAGCTTCGGTAGCTTGACGTGGCTGTGCAGATGTCGGCGGGACGGGCCGGTGTGCGCGGTACGCACCCTTCACGAGGGAGTGACATGAGTCGATCGGGCAGGATCCGCCGAGGCGGTCGCGGGGTGCGCGGAAGAGTTCTCGGGCCGGCCGGAATTCTGGCCGCGTGCGCGTTGCTCGGTACGGCGTGCGGCATCTCCTCCCCCACGCATTCCGCCCTTTCCGCGGACGCGAGTGCCGATACCTCGGCGTCGTCCTTCGCGCGTCTGGTGGATATCGGCCAGGGGCGCAAGATGTATCTGGAGTGCCACGGCAGCGGGTCGCCGACGGTCATTCTGGTGCCGGGGCTCGTCGCCGCGGCCGATACCTGGAGAAATGTGCGCGGCCCCGCCGGTGCGATGAAAGCCAGCGGTTCCGCCGTATATCCCGGGGTGGGGCGCTTCACCCGGGTCTGCTCCTACGACCGTCCGGGGACGGCGCGGGAGGGCGGCAAGCCCACCACCTCGACGTCGGTCTCCCAGCCCACGACGCCACGGGCCGACGTCGCCGACCTGCACACGCTGCTCACCACGGCGAAGGTGCCCGGCCCCTACGTCCTCGTGGGGTGGTCGGCGGGCGGGCCGATCGTCAGGATCTACGCCGGCGAATATCCGCGGGACGTGTCCGGACTCGTTCTCGTCGACGCGGAGACGGAATTCCTGCAATCGCGGCTCACACCGGCGCAGTTCACCACCTTTCTGGCGCTGGAGCGCAAGGACGACGCGAAGCGCATCGCCCAGTGGAAGGATGTGGAAAGGCAGGAGCCGACGACCGTCTTCGGGCAGGTGCGGGCCGCTCCGCCCGTGCCGGATGTGCCGGTGGTCGTGCTCTCCGGGGACGAATTCGATCCCCGCGCATTCCGCGCCCGGCTGCCCGCCGGCGCCCCGGCAAACTATCCGCAGGTCTTCTGGCGGGCCCAACTCGCCTCGCAGGGAGACCTCGCGCGGAAGTTCCCCGGCGCCCGGCACGTCACGAAGACGAACAGCGACCACAACATCCAGAACAATCAGCCGCAGCTGGTCATCGACGCGGTGCGCGAGGTGGTCGACAAGGCCCGCCGGCGGCAGAGCGGCACGCCGTCCGCTTCGTGAGGGGGAGCGCCGTGGGCGCCTACCGGGAGGCCGCCGGTGTGGTGGTGCCGGGGTGCGGGCCGTAGGCCTTCAGGAAGCGGTCGCGGAAGGTGTCCATCCGCCAGACCGGGGCCCGGTGGCCGGGGTTCAGGCTGGGTGTCCAGTGCCAGTCGGAGATCCGCTTGAGGACGTCGGGGTCGTGGGCGACGAGCGCGACCGGCACGTCCCGGCTGGCGTGGTCGCCGGAGACCTTCGCGACCGGCTGGTGGTCGCCGAGGAAGACCAGCACGGTGTTCTTGTTGCCGTACTTCTCGACGTACGAGATGAGGCTGTTGAGGGAGTACTGGATGGACTTGCCGTACTCGGTGCGCACCCGGTCGGTCTGCTGCCACACGTCGACGGGGTTCTTGCCGGCCTTCTCGATGGAGCGGTAGACGGAGCCGTCGCCGACCTTGTTCCAGGGCAGCGTCCTGGGCAGCGGTGCCCAGGGGTTGTGGCTGGAGGTCAGGATGATCTCGGACATCAGCGGCTTGTCGTGCGGCCGGCCGTGCTCCAGGCGCTGGAAGGCCGAGAGGCTGTACTGGTCGGGCATGGTCGACCAGCTGAACTTCGGCCCCCGGTAGCCGAGTTCCCGTGAGTCGTAGACGTGGTCGAGGCCGTAGAACTTCGCTTCCGGCCAGCCCTTGGTGACGCCGGGCATGATGCCGACGGTCCGCCAGGCGCCGGTGCGCTGGAAGGCCTTGGTGAGGCTGAGGTGATCGCCCGCGGTGACGGTGCGGTAGCGCTGCTGGTTGTCGATCCACAGGCCGGACAGGAACGTGGAGTGGCCCAGCCAGCTGCTGCCGCCGTAGGTCGCCGAGGTGAGCCAGCCGCTGCGGGCCGAGTAGCCGGCCGCGCGCAGCCGCTCGGTGCCCTTGGCGAGCACCGCGTCGACGCCGGGCGCCATCAGCCGGTCCTGGACGGCGCTGCGGCCGTAGCTCTCGATGAACGTGAAGATGACGTCCTTGCCGCGCAGTCCGGTCAGCAGCTTGCTGCCCGGGGTGTTCCCGTACGGGTCGCTCGCGGCCACCCGGGCGAACTCCCGCTCGTCCTTGAGGGTCGCGCTCACGCCGTCCATCCGGGCCTGGACGAGGTCGGAGGTGCTCCGGGAGGCGACCGGCGCGCCGGCGACCTGGAGGCCGAGCGCCGCGCAGAGGACCCAGGCGGACCCGAGGACGAGGGTGGTGCCGGCGGCCGCGGCACGGTGGCGGGCCATCAGATTGCTCAGCCGGACGACGGCCAGCGCCGTGAGGACGAGCAGGGCCAGCACCAGGACCACGGCCGCGATCTCGACGCCGAGGGCGCCCGCCCGGCCGATCGAGTCCTGGAGGAAGGAGGCGCCGTCGCCGAGCAGCGGCCAGTCGAACACCACGTTGAAGCCGCGGCCCAGTGCCTCGATGAAGCCGATGTCGAGGAAGTCCAGGACGGCCAGCAGGGCGAGGACCGTCCCGGCGAGGACCGCCGCCACCCGCCGTACCGTGCGCGGCAGGACGAGCAGCAGGGCGGCGCCGGCTATGCCCTCGACCGGGATGCGGAGGAACTCGGCGGGGGTCAGGCGGGCGGGGTCGTTCGGGAGCAGGAGGGCGGCGAGGACCAGCGCGCCGGCCAGGACGGTGGTCGTCCACGCCAGTGTGCGGGCGGCGACCGGGTGCCGCTCGCGCCAGCCGTCCGCGGTCGCAGCCCCGGTGTCCGGAGTCGCGTCCTCGGTGTCCGGGCTCGCTTCCGTGCCGTCCGGGGTCGCGTCCTCGGTGTCCGGAGTCGCATCCCCGCCGTCCGGTGTCGCTTCCGGTGCGTCCGGGGGCGCCGCCTTCGGGTCGTCGTCCGGGGGCAGGTCCTCGGTCGCGGTGTTCCGCTCCTCCTGGGGCAGTTGGTGAGAGCTCGTGGTGTGCGACACCCGAAGGTCCTTCCGTGCGAGGCCCGGTAGTGGCACGGCGGACCGGACCCGGGAGGCCGACGCCGTCGATAGCTGTACGGGCGGCCGGCGGCCCGTGTTCAATCCGCAGGTCGTCGGCGTGGGGAGCGGGTGCCGGGGAGCGTGCGGGCGGCCCTCGGGGCGTCAGCCCTCCACGGCCCTCGGCGCGTCAGCCCTCCGCCGTCCCCAGGACGTCAGCTCTCCGCCGGCCCGGGGCGTCAGCCCTCCGCCAGCCGGGCCCGGTCCGCGGCCGCCGTGCCCTGGTGCCAGCCCTCGGCGTCGCGTACGCCGCGCAGGCGGACCGGGGCGGTGTCGGGGAAGAGGGCGCCGGTGGTCTCCTCGACGGCGAGGTCGCGGGCGGCGAGGACCGGGAGGAGGTCGGGAGCCGCGGGGTCCGACCCGGCCGAGGCGGACGCGGTGGCGGCGGCCGTGGCGGCGGCGAGCCGGTCGCGGATGCGGTCCGCGTAGGCGACGAGGAAGGTCTGGCGGAAGTCGCGGGTGCGGCGGGAGCGGCCGCGGGCGACGGGGGTGCCGCCCTGCGCCTTGAGCGCCCGGTGGTGGTCGTCGCCCGCGCGGTGCATCGCGGCGGTGGCCTGGAGCAGCAGCGAGGTATAGAGCAGCTCGGCCGCCTCCAGGTCGGGGGCGAAGCCGACAAGGGTGGAGAAGCCGACGTCGGCGGCCCAGACGGCGCGGCAGCGGTTGGCGGCCGCGACCGCGTCGAGCAGCAGGGCCTTGGCCTGTTCGTAGGGGCCCTCGATGCCGATCCGGACCGCCGACGGGCCGCCGGGGCGCCCGCCTCCGGGGCCGTCGGCGCGATCGAGGAGCGCCTCGTCGATGCTGTGCCGGGCCATGAGTTCCTGGGCCTTGGCGGACAGCGCCTCGGCCTCCTCGGCGTAGTCGGTCGCCTCGGCCTTGGCGAGGAGTCCGCGGATCCGGCCGAGCGCACGGTCCGCGGCGGCGCCCGACGGGCCGGATCCCGCGGTCGGCGGCGGGGCCGGCAGCGGGGTGATCCGGGGCAGCCGGGCGAGTGCGCGCAGCGCCGCCAGCACGTCGTGGGCGGTCTCGAAGCGGGAGGTGCGGCGGCGGGCGGCCAGGGCGTCGAGATAGCCCGGGCCGGACGGCCACCAGGCCTCGGCGCCGAGATCGCGCAGCTGACCGGCCCAGCGGGGGTCCCGCGGGGTACGGGCGGCGGGCGGCCGGTCCGCCTCGGCCGCGAGGGCGTCGACGACCAGGGCGGCCAGGGTCGTGCCGGCGTCCTCGCGCCGTACGATCCGCTCCAGGTCGGCGGGGAGCCAGCCGCCCGTCCGGCACCGGCGCACCGCGGCCACGGCGGCGTCGAGGACGGCCGCGCTGACCGCCTCCCAGCCGGACTCGGCCGCGGCCAGCACCGAGGCGCCGGCCTCCAGGGCGTCCTCGGCGGCCGCGCCGTCCGGCGCGTACCGGACGCTGCCGAGCACCTGCCCGACCAATTCGCCGGCCGCCGGCGACGACGGCCCGCCGCGCCCTCTTCCTCCGCGCTCGCTCACCCGCTCCACTCTACGGAGGGGCGGCGCCGGGCCCGTGGGCCGGTGGCGGCAGGGCGGCGGGCTACCCGCCGTGGGGCCGCGGGGTCACTGGACCGCGCTGCCGGCCACCCACTGCGACCAGTCCATGTTCCAGCCGTTGAGGCCGTTGTCCGGGGTGACGGTCCGGTCCGGGGAGTTGATCACCTTGACGACATCGCCGGTCTGCGAGTGGTCGAAGAACCACGCGCCGTCGGTGGTGTCGTCCTTGGCGCCCTTGGCGTCCTCGAGGCCGATGCAGCCGTGGCTGGTGTTGGTCTGGCCGAAGACGCCCTTGCCCCAGTAGTTGCCGTGGATGAAGGTGCCGGACGAGGACAGGCGCTGGGCGTGCGGCACATCGGGGATGTCGTACTCGCCCTTGCCGTTCTTCTTCTTGAAGCCGACGGTCGAGCCGTCCATCCGGGTCTGCTTGAACCGCTCGGAGATGACCATCTGGCCGTTGTAGGTCGGATGGTCGTCGCTGCCGGCCGAGATCGGCAGGGTCTTGATCGTGCGGCCGTCGCGCACCACCGTCATCTCGTGCGTCTTGGTGTCGACGGTGCTGACCTGCGAGTGGCCGACCCGGAAGCCGACGGTCTTGTTCTGGATGCCGGTGACGCCCGGCGAGGCCTCGACGCCGTCCAGGCCCAGGCGCATGGTGACCGCGGTGCCCGGCTTCCAGTACTGCTGGGGGCGGAAGTCCAGCCGCTTGTCGCTGAACCAGTGGCCGACGACCGGCTGGCCGCTGTCGTCGGAGACCTTGATCGCGGACTGGACGGCGGCCTTGTTCGTGACCGGCTTGTCGAAGTTGACCGACACCGGCATGCCGACGCCGACGGTCGAGCCGTCCTCGGGCGTGAAGTTCCCGATGAAGCTGTTGGCCGGGGAGACGGTGGTGAAGGAGGAGTTCTCCACGGCCTTGCGGCCCTGGGAGTCCACGGCGTGCGCGGTGACCTTGTACTTCGTCGCGCGGTTCAGCGGGCGGTCCGGCTTCCAGGAGCTGCCGTCGGCCGCGAGCGTGCCGCTGACGGTCTGCTTGTCGTCGGCCGAGGTCATGGTCACCTCGGTGAGCTTGCTGTTGCTGACCGTGACCGCGGCGTCGTCGTTGATGCCGGCGTCGGTCGCCCCGTCCTCCGGGGAGATCTTGATCTTGGCGACGGAGGCGTCCTTCGCGGCCGCCTCGTCCACCTGCCGGGTGTTCTCGTGACGGGTGGCGTCACCGCCGCCGGTGCCCTGCTGGGCCGCATTGCTGCCGCCGCACGCCGCAAGCGTGAGTGCGCCCCCCAGCAGCGCGGCGCTGGCTATGAGGCGCTTTCGTCGCTTGCTGTACGTCATCACACGCATCTCCATTGCTACCGGTTTCGCACGTTTCCCCGAGCGAGCTGCCCACTGCACGCAGGCCTGTCTGGTCGCAGGCATTCCGGCCGACGCCAGGGGAACGCCTTTTCCGTTTCCCGGGTTCCATGCCTCCACAAAGTGTGGGGTAGGACACGTATCGCCCCGATGCCGGTCAGAAGGTGATCACGGCAGGAAATCGGGGCGCTCCGGACTAGCCGGCCCCCGTGCGGCGGGTGCCGTACGGGGGCCGTGGTGGTCGTTGGGGGGCGCGCCGACGGGAGGGGGCGCGGCGCGGGAGAGGTGCCGGTCAGCCCTCCCCGTCGGCGTCGTCGGCCAGGTCCCACTCCGCCGCGTCCCACTCGGCGTCCGGGTCGTAGTCGGTCAGCTCCTCACTGCTCCAGGAGGCCTGCGCGAGTTCGGTGCCCGGCACCCCGGTGACCAGGTCGAACGGGTCGATCAGATGGGCCAGCGCGTCCGCCGGGTCCTCCTTGACAGCCTCCAGGGACTGCCGGCGCTCCTCGTCGGGGAGCGAGGGGTCCTTGCCGATGTGGTCGACGGCGGCGCCGGTCAGCCGGTCGGTGTCGGTGACCTCCATGATCAGTTCGACATGAAGCCGCACAAAACGTGATGTCTCGCCTTTGCTCATAGCACGGAGGTTAGGCATGGACCGGTCCCGACTTCCCCACGACCCGCGGCTGTCATTAACATCTGAGGTCAACGGCCAATTCGCCGACCCACAAGGGGGATCGCATCCGTGACGGCACGACGACCACTGCTGACCGCCGCGGCCGCGGGATCGGTACTGTTCGCCCTGTGGTTCGTACCGTCCGCCAATGCCACCGCGGAACATGACGGAGTGGCAGCTGCGGCCCCGCGGGCGGCGGTGGCACCGGCCGGGCGCCAGTTGGCCGACCGGGCCGTGGAGCAGACCCGCGACGCGGGCGACCGGTCCGCGACGACCACCGCGCACGACGGCGCAGCGGCCGCCCCCGCACCGCACTTCCTCGCCGACACCGGCAGCCCGGACACCACGCCGTACGTGATCGGCGGCACCGCCTGCCTCGCGCTCGGCGCCGGCCTGGTCAGCTACTCCGTCCGCCGCACCCGCGACGGGAGCCTCTGAGACCGGCGCCCGCCCGCCCGTTACGCCAGCGGGCCGGTGACCGACTCCACGGCCGCCACCAGCTTCCCCTCCTGCACGAACGCGTACGCGGCCGCCAGGTCCGGCGCCAGGAAGCGGTCCTCGCCGGGCCCCTGGACACCCGCGGCGCGCACCGCGTCCAGCACGGCGCGGGTGGCCGGGGCCGGGACCAGGCCCTCGCGCATCTCGACGGCGCGGGTCGCCGCGTACAGCTCGACGGCGACGATCCGGGTCAGGTTGTCGACCGCGGTGCGCAGCTTGCGCGCCGCCGACCAGCCCATCGAGACATGGTCCTCCTGCATGGCGGAGGACGGGATGGAGTCCACCGAGGCCGGCGCGGCCAGCCGCTTCAACTCGCTGACCAGGGCGGCCTGGGTGTACTGGGCGATCATCAGGCCGGAGTCGACGCCCGGGTCGCCGGCCAGGAACGCGGGCAGCCCGTGCGAGCGGTTCTTGTCCAGCAGGCGGTCGGTGCGGCGCTCGGCGATCGAGCCGAGGTCGGCCGCGGCGATGGCCAGGAAGTCCAGGACGTAGGCGACCGGCGCGCCGTGGAAGTTGCCGTTGGACTCCACCCGGCCGTCCGGGAGGACGACGGGGTTGTCGACGGCGGCGGCCAGTTCGCGGTCGGCGACCAGCCGGGCGTGGTCGAGGGTGTCCCGGCCGGCGCCGGCGACCTGCGGGGCGCAGCGGATGGAGTAGGCGTCCTGGACGCGCGGGGCGTCGTCCTGGTGGTGGCCGGTGAAGCCCGAACCGTCCAGCACCTTGGCCATGTTGGCCGCGGCGGCCGCCTGCCCGGGGTGCGGGCGGATGGCGTGCAGCTCGGGCGCGAGGACCTTGTCCGTGCCGAGCAGGGCCTCCAGGGACAGCGCCGCGGTGATGTCCGCGGAGGTGAACAGCCGCGCGAGGTCGGCGCAGGCCATCACGAGCATGCCGAGCATGCCGTCGGTGCCGTTGAGGAGCGCCAGGCCCTCCTTCTCGCGCAGCGCGACGGGCTCGATGCCGTGCGCGGCCAGCAGTTCGCCGGCCGGGCGGACCACGCCGTCGGGGCCCTCCGCGTCGCCCTCGCCCAGCAGCGTCAGCGCGCAGTGCGACAGCGGGGCCAGGTCGCCGGAGCAGCCGAGCGAGCCGTACTCGTGCACGACGGGCGTGATGCCCGCGTTGAGTATGGCCGCCATCGTCTCGACGACCAGCGGGCGGACGCCGGTGCGCCCGGAGGCCAGCGTCTTCAGCCGCAGGAACATCAGGGCGCGGACGACCTCGCGCTCGACCCGCGGGCCCATGCCGGCCGCGTGCGAGCGCACGATGTTGCGCTGGAGCTGGGCCCGCAGCTCGGGGCTGATGTGCCGGACGGCCAGGGCCCCGAAGCCGGTGGAGACGCCGTAGACGGGGTCGGGCTTGGCGGCGAGTTCGTCGATGAAGGCGCGGGAGGCGGCGACGGCCGCGAGGGCCTCCTCGGACAGCTCGATCCGGGCCGCGCCGCGGGCCACCGCGATGACGTCCTGTGCGGTCGTGCCGGACGTCCCCAGCACCACAGTGTGCATATCCATATTCAGGCACCCTAGAGACTGAATCGTCAGATGTCACCACCGGATTTCGGGATCACCCCTTACCGGGCGTGCACGCCGGCCCGGAGGCCGCCGGGAGCGCGCCGCCTCACCTCCGGAAGCGCCGGCGCTCCGGCCCCGGGCGCCGGTCGGGGGCGTCCGCGAGCCGGACCACCGGGTCGTCGGTGCCGCCGTGCCGCCCGGCGACCACCGGCTCGCCGGACCGCGCCGCCTTGGCCTTGTACTGCGCGGCGTCCGCGAGCCGGAAGAGCCGCCGGGCGCTGCGCACCTCACCGATCGGGTCGCCGGTCGAGGCGACCCCGACGGCGACGCCCTCCCCGAGGTCCAGCTCCCCCGCCCGGTCGCACAGTTCACCGGCCACCTTGACCACCTCGTCGGCCGGCGCGCCCACCGCCAGCAGACAGAATTCGTCGCCGCCGAGCCGGGCGGCGAGGGTGCCCGGCAGCATGGCGCCGCACAGCGAGAGCACCGAGCCGAAGCGCTCCAGCAGCCGGTCGCCGACCGCGTGGCCGCGGGAGTCGTTGACCCGCTTCAGCCCGTTCAGATCGCACACCACCAGGCTGACCGCCACGCCGTCCCTGCGGTGCAGCTCCAGCGCCTCGTCCAGCCGCATGTCGACGGCGCGGCGGTTGGCCAGCCCGGTCAGGGAGTCGGTGAACGCCAGCCGGCGCGCCTCCGCCAGCCGCTCGGTCTGGGCGATCCCGGCGGCCGTCACGGCCGCGAGCACCCCGGCGAAGTCGGCGTCCGCCCGGCCGAAGACCGGCTCGCCGGTGCGCCGCGCGACATACAGCTCGCCCCAGGCCCGCCCGTGCAGCACGATCGGCGCGACCACACAGCAGCCGCGGCCCCGGCGGCGCAGCGCGGCCACCCGCTGGGCGTTGCCCCGGCCGCCGCCCGGCTCCCCGGGCGCCACCACGGCCACCGGGAGGGCGCCGGCGGTCTCCACCCAGGCGCTGGACTCACCGCCGCCCGCCCACTGCTCGTGCACGAAACCGGCGATCTCCGGGAACTCGTGGACGGGGTAGCTCTCGTCGTCCGGGAACTCCTCCTCGCCCTCGGCGAGTTCGCCGGTGTTGACCAGCACCCGCAGCTTGCCCAGCTCGCGCTCCCATTTCGAGATCGCCGCGAAGGAGCCGCCCAGGGCCCGGCACACGCCGCGGGCCGCGGCGTGCGCCGATTCGCGCGGTGTGTGCGCGGCCGCCATCGCCTGCGCCAGCCCCACCACGGCCCGCAGCCTCGCATCGCCGTCGCCCGTCACCGGATCCTCGCATTCCGTCACCGTGAGCACGCTCTGTACCTCAGCGTAGGAATGTTTAACCCCTTCCGCCCCTTCCGGTGCGCGATCGACACCCGTACGCCGTCCCGTCCGCCCTGGTCGGACGGGACGGATGAGCAATCGGTGAGGCCTTGCGGACAGGTCTTACGGTGCGTCACCAGGGGCGGTGCGGTCCCGGGTCACTCCCCGGGCCACTGCGGCGCGCGCTTCTCGTTGAAGGCCGCCACGCCCTCCGTCCGGTCCCCGGAGAAGGCCACGCTGCGCCAGGCGCCGTCCTCCAGGTCCAGGCCGGTCCGCAGGTCCAGGCCGTGCCCCAGCCGCATCGCGCGCTTGGCGGCGCGCAGCCCCAGCGGCGAGTTCCGGGCGATCCGGGCCGCCAGCTCCAGCGCCTCGGCGCGGTCGCGCCCGTCCTCGGTCAGCTGGTCGACCAGGCCCAGCTCCGCGGCCTCGGCCGCCGGCACCCGCCGCGCGGTGAAGACCAGCTCGGCCGCCCGCGCCGCGCCCACCCGGCGCGGCAGCAGCTGGGTGCCGCCGCCCCCGGGGATGACGCCCACCGACACCTCCGGCAGGCCGACCGTCGCCGTCCCGTCGGCCACGATCAGATCGCAGGCCAGCGCCAGCTCGTAGCCGCCGCCGAGCGCGAAGCCGTGCACCGCGGCGATGGTGGGCATCGGCAGTTCCAGCACGCCCGTGTAGGCGGCGCGGGTGCGCGGGCGCTGCCGCATCAGCTCCGCGTCGGTGAGGGAGTTGCGCTCCTTGAGGTCCGCGCCGACGCAGAACGCCCGCTCGTGGGTGGAGGTGAGGACCACCGCCCGGACCGTGCGGTCCGCCGCCAGCTCCTCGCAGGCCTGCGCCAGGCTGTCGGCCATCGCCGTCGACACGGCGTTCATGGCCTTCGGGCGGTCCATGATCAGTTCCGCCACGTGGTCATGGCGCTCGATGGCCACCCAGCCGTCCGCGCCGAACCGTCGCTGTGACATGCAGCCCTCCCTGTTAACGGTCGTTGACCTGACGCTGGGATCATGTCAGGTACGCGCCCCGGGGCACAGGAGGGGGCGGGAGGCTTCGTCACGGGCGGACGGACCCCGCACGGCCCGGGCGGGCGGCGCCCCGGTCAGTCGCGGCGGCTCAGCAGCCAGGGTTCGACGACGCCCAGCCCGCGCACCGGCCGCTGCCACATCGGCTGGAGCGCGAAGCGGTAGGGCGGGGGCGGGCTGCCGGTGCCCTCCTCGGCGGCCTTCTCCGCGGCCGCCGCCTCCGCCTCGGAGACCGGCGCCTCGCCTATCCGCCCCAGTTCCTCGGCGAACGCCTCGTCCACCAGCACGGTGTCCTTCGGCGCTATCGAGGTCAGCCGGCTCGCGAGATTCACGGTCGTGCCGAAGACGTCGCCCATCCGGGTCGTGACGGTGCCGAAGGCGATGCCGACGCGCAGCTCCGGCATCGTCTCGTCGTGGGTCATCGTCTCGATCAGCCGCAGGCCGATCTCGGCGGCGACCCCGGCGTCGTCGGCGGAGAAGAGCACCTCGTCACCGAGGGTCTTGATGAGCCGGCCGCCGTGCGCGGCCACCAGGTCGGAGCAGGTGGTCTCGAACGCCTCCACCAGCTCGCCGAGTTCCTCCTCCTCCAGGCGGCGGGTCAGGCGGGTGAAGCCCACCAGGTCGGCGAAGCCCACGGCGAGCCGGCGGTCGACCATCTCGGCGTCGTCCTGGGCCCGCACCACCCGGCCGGTGGCGGCGGCGAGCTGGCGCCGCCAGACGTAGACGAGGAACTCCTCCAGCTCGGGCAGCAGCAGCTCGACCAGCGGGTAGGTGATCTCGGTACGGGTCAGGCCGGAGTCCTGGGGCTCGGTGAGGCCCTCCAGGAAGGAGTCGATCTGCCAGTCGGCCAGTCGGGCGGTGGTCTGGCCCGTGGACCGGGCGACCTGGATGGCCATGGCCTCGCTCAGCAGGCCCGCCTCGACGAGGCCGGCGAGGCGGCGCAGGGCCAGCACATCGGCCTCGGTCAGCGCCTTGACCTGGCCGATGTCGGCGAAACCCATGGCCCGCCAGAAGCGGGCCGCCAGATCCATCGAGACACCGGCGCCGCGGGCCGCCTGGAACGGGGTGTAGCGGCGGTCGGCGCCGAGGATGAGCTGTTCGAGGCGGATGGCGATGGTGTTCTCGTCGTCCGCCTCGCGGGCCGCGGGGGCCCCCTCGGAGGCGGCGCGCGCCGGGTCGGTGCCGGCCGGTGCGGAGCCGTCGGCGGGAGCGTCGCCCGCACCGCCGCCCCCGCGGGCGGAGTCGCCCGCGGAGCCGTCGTCGGGGGCGCCCGGCACGGCGTCGTCCCCGGTGTCCACGTCGCGCGGGGTGGCGCCCGAGTCGTCGGCGGTCACCGGCCGCTCCCTGTCCGATCCCTGCGCACTGCCCTTCCGATCACTGCTCGCCGGTGGTCCGCTCCCTGGCGGACCGCCTCAACGATACGGCAGGTGTGCTCTGGCTCACTCTCACATGTCGGCCCTGACCACGGAAGACCAGGGCCCGGGCCCGGCCGGCGGACGCGGTGCCGCCGGCCCGCTCAGCCCTGCTGACCGGCACCGTCCGCGGTCCCGGCCGGCGGCGCGGGACGCAGATGAACGATGTCCCCGGCCCCGACCGGGCGCTGTACGCCGTTCGCGGTGGCCAGCACCAGGCGCCCGTCGCCGTCGATGGCCACGGCCTCGCCGGTGAGGTCGTCGCCCCCGGGGAGCTCGGCGCGCACCGAACGGCCCAGGGTGGCGCAGCCGGCGGCGTAGGCCTCCTGGAGGCGGCTGGCGGCGGGGTCGCCGCCGGCGTCCTGCCAGGCGCCGTACCACTCCTCCAGCGACCGAAGGACGGCACGCAGCAGCGGGTCGCGGTCGGTGCTGACGGCACCGGCCAGGGCCAGCGAGCCGGCCGTGGGCACCGGGAGTTCCTCGGCGGTGAGGGAGACGTTGAGGCCGGTGCCGACGACGACGCCGTCCCCGGCCCGCTCGGCGAGGATGCCGCCCGCCTTGCGCTCCCCCGCGGGCCCGGCGGCCGCTCCGGCGGACGTCACCAGGAGGTCGTTGGGCCACTTGAGTGCCGTGTCGATGCCGGCCACCTTGGAGACCGCGGTGGCGGTGGCGACCCCGGCGAGCAGCGGCAGCCAGCCCCAGCGCTCCACGGGGACGCGGGGCGTGAGGTAGACGGAGAAGAAGAGGCCGGAGCGGGCGGGCGCCGACCAGGCGCGGTCGAGGCGGCCGCGGCCGGCGGACTGCTCCTCGGCCACCAGGACGGCGCCCTCGGCGGCCTCGCCCCGCGCCGCACGCTGGGCCAGGTCGGTGTTGGTGGAGCCGGTGGCGGGCACGACGTCCAGGGAGGTCCACAGCGAGCCGGGGCGCACCAGGGCCCGGCGCAGCGCCGCGGCGTTCAGCGGGGGGCGGCCCAGATCGCTCCAGCGACCGGCATCTTTGTCCCGGTTTTCCGGTGGTTGAGGCGTCATGGGACCAGCCTAGGTGTGGTCAACGACGCAGTGCCGCTGAGCAGTCCCGCCGATACGCTACGAATCAGTAGCCCAACGCATACCACCCTCAGCACGAGCACCAGTCCAGGACGAGCAGGAGCCGCATCCCGATGTCCGAGCCGGAAGCACACATCCACACCACCGCGGGCAAATTGGCGGATCTGAAGCGGCGGGTCGAAGAGGCCACGCACGCCGGTTCCGCCCGTGCGGTGGAAAAGCAGCACGCCAAGGGGAAGTTGACGGCGCGTGAGCGCATCGATCTGCTGCTGGACGAGGGCTCCTTCGTCGAGCTGGACGAGTTCGCGCGGCACCGGTCGACCAATTTCGGGCTGGAGCAGACCCGTCCCTACGGTGACGGCGTGGTGTCCGGCTACGGCACGGTCGACGGCCGCCCGGTGGCCGTCTTCTCCCAGGACTTCACGGTCTTCGGCGGGGCGCTGGGCGAGGTCTACGGCGAGAAGATCGTCAAGGTGATGGACTTCGCGCTCAAGACCGGCTGCCCGGTCATCGGCATCAACGACTCCGGTGGCGCGCGCATCCAGGAGGGTGTGGCCTCGCTGGGCATGTACGGCGAGATCTTCCGCCGCAACACCCACGCCTCCGGTGTGATCCCGCAGATCAGCCTGATCGTCGGGCCGTGTGCGGGCGGCGCGGTCTACTCCCCCGCCATCACCGACTTCACCGTCATGGTCGATCAGACCTCGCACATGTTCATCACCGGTCCCGACGTCATCAAGACGGTCACCGGCGAGGACGTCGGCTTCGAGGAGCTGGGCGGCGCCCGCACGCACAACACCACCTCCGGCGTGGCGCACCACATGGCGGGTGACGAGAAGGACGCGATCGAGTACATCAAGGGCCTGCTGTCCTACCTGCCGTCCAACAACCTCTCCGAGGCGCCGGCCTTCCCGGAGGAGGCGGACCTGGAGACCTCGGACACCGACCGCGAGCTGGACGCGCTGATCCCGGATTCGGCCAATCAGCCGTACGACATGCACACCGCGATCGAGCATGTGCTGGACGACCACGAATTCCTGGAGACCCAGGCACTGTTCGCGCCGAACATCCTGACCGGCTTCGGGCGGGTCGAGGGCCATGCGGTGGGCGTGGTGGCCAACCAGCCCATGCAGTTCGCGGGCATCTTGGACATCAAGGCGTCGGAAAAGGCCGCGCGGTTCGTGCGGACCTGCGACGCGTTCAACGTCCCGGTGATCACCTTCGTGGACGTGCCCGGCTTCCTGCCCGGCACCGACCAGGAGTGGGACGGCATCATCCGGCGCGGCGCCAAGCTGATCTACGCGTACGCCGAGGCCACCGTCCCGCTGATCACGGTCATCACCCGCAAGGCGTTCGGCGGCGCCTACGACGTCATGGGCTCCAAGCACCTGGGCGCGGACCTCAACCTGGCCTGGCCGACCGCGCAGATCGCCGTCATGGGCGCGCAGGGCGCGGTCAACATCCTGCACCGCCGCACGCTGGCCGCGATCGAGGACCCGTCGGCCCAGGACGAGCGGCGCCAGGAGCTGATCCAGGAGTACGAGGACGCCCTGCTCAACCCGTACGTGGCGGCCGAGCGCGGCTACGTCGACGCGGTGATCATGCCGTCCGAGACGCGCCGGCACATCGTCCGCGGACTGCGCACGCTGCGCAACAAGCGCGAGGCGCTGCCGCCGAAGAAGCACGGCAACATCCCGCTCTGACCGGCAGAACAAGCAGGACCAGCACGACCGGCGAAGGGAGCCGTTCTCCATGATCAAGGTCGTACGGGGCAATCCCACACCCGAGGAGCTGGCCGCCGCACTGGCGGTGGTGCAGGCCCGCGCGGCGGCGGCCGCGGCCGCCGCGCCCGGCGGGAAGGACCGCGGCACCGAGTGGTCCGACCCCGCGTCCACGGTTCCGGCCCGGTCGCGGATGCCGCACCCGGGCCCGCGGGCCTGGCGGACGAGCTACTGGCCGCACTGAGCCGGCGGCGCGGGCGGTGACCGGCCGGGTGAGCCGGGCGGGCCGCCCGGTCCGGCGGACCGGTCAGATCGGTGCATGATGCACCCGTCTAGTCCTTCCTGCGGGTGGCGCCTGAGTACGCGTACTCAGGCGCCACCCGTGCTCCGGGCACAGGATCGATACATGCTGTGGTCCGATCCGCCCGATGAGCCTCCGGAGGAGCTGCGCGACATGCAGGCCAGGCTCCACCGGATGGGCATCGTGCTGGCCGTCGCCGCGATCGTGGTGATGGTCCTGATCATGCGGGGATAGCCGGTCCGGCCCGCGCGCGGCCGGTGTTCCCGTCCGCGGAGAGGTAACGGTCACAGCCTCCGCCGGCAACCATTGCCCCTGAAATCCACTCTTTCCCTCCCGAGGGCGCATATCGGGCCCCGTTGTTCGCCGGGCCGGCAGCCGAACGGGAGTGGAAGAGCGATGAACAGGCCGTTGCGGCACATAGCCGTCTTCTGCGGGGTACTGGTGCTGGCCCTGCTGGTCCGGGCCACCTGGGTCCAGTTCGTGCAGGCCGACGACCTGGCCAGCGACCCCCACAACCGCCGCGTCAAGATCGAGGAATTCTCCTACCCGCGCGGCAACATCATCGTCGGCGGCAAGCCGATCACCGGCTCCGTGGCGACCGCCGGCGACTTCAAGTACAAGCGGACCTACAAGGACGGCCCGATGTACGCGCCGATCACCGGGTTCTCCTCGCAGGCCATGGGCTCGACGTTCCTGGAGGGCATCTACAAGAAGGTGCTCAGCGGCAAGGACGACCGGCTCGCCCTCAAGCAGGCCAAGTCCATCCTGACCGGCGAGAAGCCGCGCGGCGGCGATGTGCTCACCACCATCGACCCCAAGGCGCAGAAGGCCGCGTACAAGGGGCTGACCGACCTCAACGCCAAGGGCGCGGTGGTCGCGCTCGACCCGCGCAACGGCAAGGTCCTCGCGATGGCCTCCACCCCCTCCTACGACCCCTCGGTCTTCGCCGGGATCTCCAGCGCCGACGGCAAGAAGTTCAAGGCGCTGGAGGACGACAAGAGCAAGCCGATGAACAACCGGGCGCTGCGCGAGACCTACGCCCCCGGCTCCACCTTCAAGATTCTCACCGCCGCGGCGGCTCTGGAGCACGGCGTGATCAGCGACATCAACGCCCCCACCGGCGCCCCCACCCCCTACACCCTGCCGCTCAGCTCGACCAAGGTCGGCAACGACGTGGCCGGTGCGCCCTGCGACAAGGCCTCGCTGAAGACCGGCATGCAGTGGTCGTGCAACAACGTCTTCCTCGACACCGCGCTGAAGGTCGGCAAGGACAAGATGCGCGAGACCGCCGAGAAGTTCGGTTTCAACTCCGATGTCTACGACAAGGACTTCGGCGACATGCTGGCCAGCAAGAGCCTCTACCCCACCAAGCTCGACAAGCCGCAGACCGCCCTCACCGGCATGGGCCAGGGCAGCCTCACCAGCACCCCGATGCAGATGGCGATGGTCGCCGCCGCCCTCGCCAACGACGGGAAGCTGATGATGCCGCACGTCGTCGACGAGGTCCGCGGCCCCGACCTGTCGACGCTGGAGAAGCTGGAGCCCAAGGAGATGTCCCAGGCCGTCTCCGCCGACACCGCGAAGAAGGTGCAGGAGATGATGGAGTACACCGTCTCGGACGGCACCGCCTCCAAGGCCAAGATCGACGGCGTGACCGTCGGCGGCAAGACCGGCACCGCCCAGCACGGCGCGAACGTCAACGACGAGCGCCCGTACGCCTGGTTCGTCTCCTACGCCAAGCAGAGCGACGGCACCTCGCCGGTCGCGGTCGCCGTCTTCGTCGACCCCAAGGACATGGACATCCCCCGCTCGGAGATCGCCGGCGGCAAGCTGGGCGGGCCGATCGCCAAGTCCGTGATGGAAGCGGTGCTCAACAAGTAGTCCGGGCACCACCCGCCGCGGCGGGGCTCCGTACGATGGCGCACATGACCGAAGAGCCCCGCCCCCGCCGCCTCGTCCTCGCCTCCCAGTCCCCCGCCCGGCTGGCCCTGCTGCGGCAGGCCGGGCTGGCGCCCGAGGTCGTCGTCAGCGGGGTCGACGAGGACGCGCTGAGCGCCCCGACGCCCCGCGAGCTGGCCCGCGTCCTCGCCGAGGCGAAGGCGGACGTCGTCGCCGCCCGCCCGGAGATCCACGGCGCGCTGGTCGTCGGCTGCGACTCGGTGCTGGAGCTGGACGGGCAGGCGCTGGGCAAGCCCGCCGACGCCGAGGACGCCACCGCCCGCTGGAAGTCCATGCGCGGCCGCTCCGGCGTCCTGCGGACCGGCCACTGCGTCATCGACACCGCGACCGGCCGCCGGGTGTCCGCCACCGCCTCGACCACCGTCCGCTTCGGCGAGCCGACCGACGAGGAGATCACCGCCTACGTCGCGAGCGGCGAACCGCTGCACGTCGCCGGCGCCTTCACCCTCGACGGCCGCTCCGCCCCCTTCATCGACGGCATCGACGGCGACCCGGGCAATGTCATCGGCCTGTCCCTGCCGCTGCTGCGCCGGCTGCTCGCGGACCTGGACGTGGCGATCACCCAGCTCTGGACCTGACGGGACCTTTGGGGCACCCCCGAGCGCCCACAGGGAGTGCCCCGGCATGGCCTGATCCGGCACGGATCCGGGCCGATCACGCCAGATCCGCACACCTCCCGCGGTATCCGCCCCGAACCGCCGCGAGCGCCCTGACGACCGGCCTAGGCTGCCCGCATGGCGACCGTGGTCGAACTGATCAGCTACCCCGTCAAGGGCTGCGCCGGCATCCCGGCCTCCGAGGCCGAACTCACCCCCGCCGGCCTCCGGCACGACCGCAGCTTCATGGTCGTCGGGACCGACGGCGTGTTCCGCAGCCAGCGCAGGGACCCCCGGCTGGCGGTGATCCGGCCCGAGGTCGGCGCCGGCGGGACGCAGCTCACCCTGTCGGCGCCGGGGGTCGAGCCCCTCCGGTGCGACATCGACCCCGGCGCGGGGCCGGCGCGGGCGGCGGTCGAGATGTTCGGCACGCCCTACCGCGCGGTCGACCAGGGCGCCGACGCCGCCGACTGGCTCTCCGAGGTGCTCGGTGCGCCCAGCCGCCTGGTGCGCGTCCCCCCGGAGCACAACCGGGTGACCGACGGCCTCACCCCCGGCACGTCCGGCTTCGCCGACAGCAGCGCCGTGCACCTCGTCTCCCGCGCCACCCTCGACGACCTCAACGCCCGTATCAGCGCGGCCGGGCGGCGAGCGGTCCCGATGAGCCGCTTCCGGCCCAACCTCGTCGTCGACGGCTGGCCCGAGCCGGGCACCGAGGACCGCGCGCGGCGCCTGACCGCCGGCGACTGCGCGCTCGGCTTCACCAAGCTCGCCATCCGCTGCGCCGTCGCCCTCGTCGACCAGGACACCGGGACCAAGGCGGGCCCCGAACCGCTGCGCACGCTCGCCACCTACCGGCGGGAGCCCGGGGGCGGGGTGTCGTTCGGCGCGAAGTTCGCCGTGCTGCGGACCGGAAAGGTGGCGGTCGGCGACGCATTCCGGGTCACCGACTGGGGAACCGATTGATCCGGAACGACTCGATCGCCCCGATCGACGCCATCGCGAGGAGCGCGCAGCATGCCCAAGATTCTCATCATCGCCGGCGACGCCACCGAGGACCTGGAGTTCTTCTACCCCTACCAGCGGCTGCTGGAGGAGGGGTACGAGCCCCGCATCGCCGCCCCGACGCGCAAGAAGCTGCAGTTCGTCGTCCATGACTTCGTCGACAACTTCGACACCTACGTCGAGCGCGAGGGGCACTCCTGGCCCGCCGACCTCGCCCTGGCCGACGTCGATCCGGCCGAGTACGCGGCGCTGGTGCTGCCCGGCGGCCGGGCCCCCGAGTACCTGCGCAACGACCCCGACTACCGCCGCCTGGTGAGCCACTTCTTCGACGCCGACAAGCCCGTCGCCCACATCTGCCACGCGGCGATCACCCTGGCCCCGCTCGGCCTCCTCAAGGGCCGCCGGACCGCGGCCTATCCCGCCTGCGCGCCGGACGTGGAGATGGGCGGCGGGACCTTCGTCGACGACTCGGCCGTGGTGGACGGCAAGGTCGTCTCCGCCCGCGCCTGGAACGACCATCCGGACTGGATGCGCGCCTTCATGGACGTCCTGCGCGAGCACGCCCCGGTGAAGAAGAGCGCCGGGGAGCGCTGAGCCCCCGCCGGGGGGGAGTACCGCAGCAACTCGGCCTCGCTCAGGCGGACGTGGGCGCGGCCGGCGGTACGCCGTTCGGGGGGTTTTCCGCGTTTCCCCGCGCGTCCCCCGTACGGCCCTCCCCGTACGCCAGCAGCGTCAGCACCAGCAGCCCCAGCACCACCATCATCGCGAGGAACGCGACCCAGCCGGCCAGGCCGACGGCGAGCGCGCCCAGGACGCCGTGCACCACGGCGCAGCTGATGAGGCAGATGCGGGCGAAGCCGCCCGGCGCCCGGTCCCGCAGCGCGCCGCGCACCAGGACCACCGCACAGAACAGCAGGTAGAGGCCGAAGACGCCGCCGCCGATCCAGGACCCGGCGGACATCGCCCGCGGCTGGAGCCCGGCCAGCGACATCTGCTGCCGGTCCACGACGATGCTCAGGATCCAGTTGAGCAGCACGATCCCGCACGCCTCCAGGACCAGGACCACCGCCGCGGCCAACGCCACCGGCCTTCGGGCCACCGTCACCCCGCCCACCCACTTCCGCCGTGCACCGAGCCCGGTCGCCCGGGTGGGCGCCGGTTACCGCGTGTTCCGCCGTTACCGCAAGTACAGAAGACATCGGGCACGCTACTAATGGGTAATGCCTGGGGCAAGGGTTCTGCGCGGGCGGATACGGGCCGCGGCGGGCGCCGCGCCGCGCGGCACGCCACGGGACGGAGCCGACCGCAAAGATTCCTTCGCCCATTCGTAGGGACTCCACAAAGAATTGACGATCCGCAGGACGTCACCGGCGCGAGACCTAAGCCACACCGGGCCTCGAGTCGAACCCCGGGAATCCGGGCCTACCCTGGGATACCAGGGGACTTAGGTTCCTCACTGGCGCCCCGAGCACACTCCGTGTGGGCAAGCTCACCCCAGGGAACGGGTCGGCACGCGGTGTCGCCAGTCCCTAAAATCGCCGCATCCATAAGTTACGGCGAAGCGCCAAGGAAGGACCCATCGTGCGCAAGGTGCTCATCGCCAACCGTGGCGAAATCGCTGTTCGCGTTGCCCGTGCATGCCGGGACGCGGGGATCGGCAGCGTAGCCGTCTACGCCGACCCCGACCGGGACGCCCTGCACGTCCGCGCGGCCGACGAGGCGTACGCCTTGGGCGGTGACACTCCTGCCACCAGCTACCTGGACATCGCCAAGGTCCTGGCCGCCGCCGCCGATTCCGGCGCCGACGCCATCCACCCGGGCTACGGCTTCCTGTCGGAGAACGCCGAGTTCGCCCAGGCCGTCCTCGACGCCGGACTGACCTGGATCGGCCCGCCGCCCCACGCCATCCGCGACCTCGGCGACAAGGTCGCCGCCCGTCACATCGCGCAGCGCGCCGGCGCCCCCCTGGTCGCCGGCACCCCCGACCCCGTCTCCGGTGCCGAGGAGGTCGTCGCCTTCGCCAAGGAGCACGGCCTGCCCATCGCGATCAAGGCGGCCTTCGGCGGCGGCGGCCGCGGCCTGAAGGTCGCCCGCACCCTCGACGAGGTCCCCGAGCTGTACGACTCCGCGGTCCGCGAGGCCGTCGCCGCCTTCGGCCGCGGCGAGTGCTTCGTCGAGCGCTACCTCGACCGCCCGCGGCACGTCGAGACCCAGTGCCTGGCCGACAAGCACGGCAACGTCGTCGTGGTCTCCACCCGTGACTGCTCGCTGCAGCGCCGCCACCAGAAGCTCGTCGAGGAGGCCCCGGCGCCGTTCCTGAGCGACGAGCAGAACGCCGAGCTGTACCGCGCCTCCAAGGCCATCCTCAAGGAGGCCGGCTACGAGGGCGCCGGCACCTGCGAATTCCTCGTCGGCCAGGACGGCACGATCTCCTTCCTGGAGGTCAACACCCGCCTTCAGGTCGAGCACCCGGTCACCGAGGAGGTCACCGGCCTCGACCTGGTCCGCGAGATGTTCCGCATCGCCGACGGCGAGGAGCTCGGCTACGGCGACCCGGCGGTGCGCGGCCACTCCTTCGAGTTCCGCATCAACGGCGAGGACCCGGGCCGCGGCTTCCTGCCCGCCCCCGGCACCGTCACCACGTTCGAGGCGCCGGCCGGCCCCGGCGTCCGGCTGGACGCGGGCGTCGAGTCCGGCTCGGTCATCGGCCCCGCCTGGGACTCCCTGCTGGCCAAGCTGGTCATCACCGGCGCCACCCGTGCGCAGGCGCTGCAGCGCGCCTCCCGCGCGCTGGCGGAGTTCACCGTCGAGGGCATGGCCACCGCCATCCCGTTCCACCGCGTCGTGGTCACCGACCCGGCCTTCGCCCCCGAACTCACCGGCTCCGCCGACCCGTTCACGGTCCACACCCGCTGGATCGAGACCGAGTTCGTCAACGAGATCGCGCCGTTCACCGCACCCGGCGCCGACGAGGCCGAGGCGGACACCCGCGAGACGGTCGTCGTCGAGGTCGGCGGCAAGCGCCTGGAGGTCTCGCTGCCGTCCTCGCTGGGCATGCCGCTGGCCCGCGCCGCGGTCGCCGGTGGCGCCAAGCCCAAGCGCAAGGCCGCCAAGAAGTCCGGCTCCGCCGCCTCCGGCGACGCGCTCGCCTCCCCGATGCAGGGCACCATCGTCAAGGTCGCCGTCGAGGAGGGCCAGCAGGTCACCGAGGGCGAACTGGTCGTCGTGCTCGAAGCCATGAAGATGGAGCAGCCGCTCAACGCGCACCGCTCCGGCACGATCAAGGGCCTGACCGCCGAGGTCGGCGCCGCCCTCACCTCCGGCGCCGTCATCTGCGAGATCAAGGACTGACACCACGTCATCCGGCTCCGCGTGAGGGGCTCCCGGCACATCCGCCGGGAGCCCCTCCCGCATGTTCGGGGCCCCCGCCCCGGGGGCGGCTAGGAGTTCCCCACGACGTCCTCCGGGAACGTCAGCGAGCGGCTCATCCACTCCAGCGCCGCGGGCAGCTCCTGCCGCCAGGTGGCGAAGTTGTGGCTGCCGTGGGCGAGCACCACGGAGTCCGCCGTCATCGGCGGCTTCACGGCCGCCAGAAACGCCCTGGCCGCCGGGTAGTTCTTCTCCCCGCTGCGGCTGGTGCCGATCAGGACGTCCACCCGGGGCGCGGGCAGCCGCCGCAGCCGCCACATCAGATCGTGCTCCTCGCGGCGCCGCACCCGGTCCCGGCCGCCGCCGAAGAGATCGCCGGTCGTGGGGTCGTCGCTGACCTTGTAGTCGGGCGAGAGCGCCGCCGCCGAGGTGTACGTGCGGTCGTGCCGCATGGCGAGCTGGAGGGCGCAGCTGCCGCCCGAGGAGTAGCCCATGACGCCCCAGCCGCCGGGGTCGTGGCCGACCCGGTAGCGCGATCGCAGCGCGTCCGGCACGTCCCGGGCGAAGAACGTCTCGGCCTGCGGCCCGCCCGGCACATCGACGCACTGGGTGTCGCGCGGCGGGGCGATGGTCGGCCGCATCATCACGATCACCGTCGGCTGCATCCGCCCGGCCCGGATCAGCCCGGCGGCGGTCTGCGGCAGCCGCAGGTGCTGGCCGAGCAGGAAGGTGCCGCCCGGATAGCCGCTGAGCGCGACGACGACGGGGAAGCGCTGCCGGGCGTACTGGGGCTGGAAGTACTGCGGCGGCAGATACACGTACGCCGGGTCGACCGCCCGGGTCCGCTTGCCGACGATCCGCACCGACTCCACCCGGCCCGCCGTCGCCGGCGCCCCCTTCGGCAGACCGTGCACCTTGTCCAGGCCGTCCGGCCCGGACGCCTGCACCAGGCCCTTCGACGGGTCGCCGACCGGCCCGGCCGCTCCCCCGTCGCCCCACTTGCCGACGGCCGCGGGCGCGTCGTCGTAGAGCCCGAGCAGCTCGTGCCAGGAGGCGTAGAACTGGAAGTTGGCGTTCACGGCGAGCCCGAGCGCCGCCACGATGACCAGCTGCGTCCCGGCGATCACCCCGAGCCGCCCCAGCAGCGGCCGCGCCCCGCGCCCGGCGAACCGGGGCCACAGCCAGAGGGTCAGCCCCACGCAGACCACGGCAGCCGCGGCCACGGCGTACTCCAACGACCGGCTGGTCAGTCCCATCACGATCCCCAGATGTCCGCGCCGCGGCCCGCTCCCCCGGCGGCCTGCCACGGCGTGTTCCCAGGCCTCCGGAACACCCCGGAAGACCTCATTGCGCCTGGTTTGATGGCCTGCGGAGGGGCGGCGTTGCGGACCGGGCGAGGTGTTCGGACGCCCGACGCCCGCGCGCCGCCGGAACTTCACGCACCGTCCCCCGGCACGACACGGCCGGGCCCGCGGGACCGTCCGCCGCGGGAGCCCCCGCCCCCGCCCGGGCCCCGCTCGCCGGGAACACCCCGGGGCCCCGGCCGCGCAATGGCATCCTGGAGCCACCGGGCCGCGACCGGCCGGGTCGAGGGAGGACGGCGATGGCCACCGAAACGGCAGGGCAGCGGCAGACGGCGCAGGGGCCGGCGGCGTCCGCGGCGGTGCGGGCGCAGGACGTACGCCCCATGCGGGCCGACGCGCGCCGCAACTACGAGCGGCTGCTGACCGAGGCCCGCACGGCCTTCACCGCACACGGCACGGACACCTCCCTGGAGGACATCGCCCGCCGCGCCGGCGTCGGCATCGGCACGCTCTACCGGCACTTCCCCAACCGGACCGCCCTGATGGGCGCGGTCTTCCAGGGCGAGGTGGACGCCCTGCTGACCTACGCCCGGGAGCTGGCCGACGCCCCGCAGCCGTGCGCCGCACTGGTCGCCTGGCTGCGCGCGATCATCACCCACGCCAGCACCTACCGCGGGCTGTCCCGCGCGCTGATGACGGCCTCGGCGGACGAGAACTCGGGAATGGCGCGGTGCAGCGTCCCGATGCGGGAGGCCGGCGACGCGCTGCTGACCCGCGCCCAGCAAGCCGGGGCCGTACGCCCCGATGTGAGCATCGGCGATCTGATGCAGCTGACCAACGGCATCGCGCTGGCCGTCGAGGAGTCCCCGGACGACCCCCAGCTCGCCGACCGGCTGCTGACCCTCACCCTCAGCGGGCTGAAGGGCGAGCGGCACTGAACGGTGCCGGTGCGGCGCGCCCGGCGGGCGCGCCCCCGGCTCCGGTGCTCAGCGCCGCCGCGGCGCGAGATCGGCGACCCGGCCGCCCGCGGCCTCGGACAGCGAGGGGGCCGAGCGCAGCTGCGGCCCCCCGCCCGCGGCACCCGGGCCGTGGCTGCGGCGCTGCCCCGGCAGCGGGACATCCCGCCGCGGGCCTCTGCGCTCCGCCGCACCGCCTTCCATGCCCGGCTGCCCCGGCCCGTGGCCGGTGGCGCCCGAGCTGTTGGCGACGGCGATCTGCACGCCCTGATCGGCCAGCGCCTGCAGCTCCGTGGCGGCGCGGTCGTCATGGCCCGGCGGCTCGTCGGTCACCAGGCGGGTGATCACATCCGTCGGCACGGTCTGGAACATCGTGTCGGCACCGAGCTTGGTGTGGTCGGCGAGCACCACCACCTCCCCCGCCGCCTGCACCAGCGCCCGGTCGACGCTGGCGGAGAGCATGTTGGAGGTGGACAGCCCGCGCTCGGCGGTCAGCCCGCTGCCCGACAGGAAGGCGCGGGAGACCCGCAGCCCCTGGAGGGACTGCTCGGCACCGCTGCCGACCAGGGCGTAGTTGGAGCCGCGCAGGGTGCCGCCGGTCATCACGACCTCGACACGGTTGGCATGAGCCAACGCCTGGGCGACGAGCAGGGAATTGGTGACGACGGTCAGGCCGGGGACCCTGGCGAGCCGGCGGGCCAGCTCCTGGGTGGTGGTCCCGGCCCCGACCACGATGGCCTCGCCCTCTTCGACGAAGCCCGCGGCGAGATCGGCGATGGCCGTCTTCTCCGCGGTGGCCAGATGGGATTTCTGTGGGAATCCGGATTCGCGGGTAAAGCCTCCCGGCAGGACCGCACCGCCGTGCCGGCGGTCGAGGAGTCCTTCTGCCTCCAGCGCCCGCACGTCCCGCCGTACGGTTACTTCAGAGGTCTGGACGACGCGGGCGAGCTCCCGGAGCGATACGGCTCCGTTGGCGCGCACCATTTCAAGGATCAATTGGCGACGTTCTGCAGCGAACACGAAACTGACAGTAACGCCAACGACCGTCTGTTTTCAGCAGGTTGCACCAATTAACGGAAGTTGTGCACACCGCGGAGCGTGACGTGGTATGCGGTCAGCATATGTCGTGCGGACGCCGAACCACCGGCCGGCGAAAGCCGCTTGGCGCCTGGTCAGCCGCCCTGTCGGCCCCCGCGGCGGCCGGCGGTCCGGACGGCGCGGAGCCCGGTCCGTGCAGGGACGTTTCATCCCCCACGCTCATCGGGGGCACAAACATTTCAATCGACGGCCGCGCCCGCCCGCCGTCCGGAGCGGGCCGCGGCGATCACAGCGGGTTACTCCGCGCCCGCCTTGCGCGTGTGCAGCTGCCGCGCGACCTCGGCGATCGAGCCGGACAGCGACGGGTAGACCGTGAAGGCGCTGGCGATCTGCTCGACGGTCAGATTGTTGTCGACCGCGATCGAGATCGGGTGGATCAGCTCGCTGGCGCGCGGGGAGACGACCACACCGCCGACCACGATGCCGGTGCCGGGGCGGCAGAACAGCTTGACGAAGCCGTCGCGGATGCCCTGCATCTTGGCGCGCGGGTTGCGCAGCAGCGGGAGCTTGACGACCCGGGCGTCGATCCTGCCGCTGTCGACATCGGCCTGGGAGTAGCCGACGGTGGCGATCTCCGGGTCGGTGAAGACGTTCGCGGAGACCGTCTTGAGGTTCAGCGGCGTGACCGCGTCGCCGAGGAAGTGGTACATCGCGATCCGGCCCTGCATCGCGGCCACCGACGCCAGCGCGAAGACGCCGGTGCAGTCACCCGCCGCGTACACGCCAGGGGCGGTGGTGCGGGAGACCTTGTCGGTCCAGACGTGGCCGGAGTCGCGGAGCTTGACGCCGGCCGCCTCCAGGCCCATGTCTTCGGTGTTGGGGATCGAGCCGACCGCCATCAGGCAGTGCGTACCGGAGATCGTGCGGCCGTCGGCGAGGGTGACCTCGACCCGGTCGCCGACCCGCTTGGCGGACTGGGCCCGCGAGCGCGCCATGACGTTCATGCCGCGGCGGCGGAAGACGTCCTCCAGCACGGCGGCGGCGTCCGGGTCCTCGCCCGGCAGCACGCGGTCGCGGGAGGAGACGAGGGTGACCCGGGAGCCGAGCGCCTGGTAGGCGCCGGCGAACTCGGCGCCGGTGACGCCGGAGCCGACCACGATCAGCTCTTCGGGCAGCTCGTCGAGGTCGTAGACCTGCGTCCAGTTCAGGATCCGCTCACCGTCGGGGAGCGCGTCGGGGATCTCGCGGGGGTGCGCGCCGGTGGCGATCAGCACCGCGTCCGCGATCAGGCCCTCCGAGGAACCGTCGGCGGCGGTGACGGTCACCTTGCGGGAGCCGTCCGGCGCCTGCCCCGGCTCCAGCCGCCCGCGGCCGCGCATGACCCGGCCGCCGGCGCGGGTCACGGACGCGGTGATGTCATGCGACTGGGCGAGCGCGAGGCGCTTGACCCGCCGGTTGACCTTGCCGAGGTCGACGCCGACGACCCGGGCGGGCCGGTCCACGTACGGGGTGTCGTCCTCGACGATGATGCCGAGCTCTTCATACGACGAGTCGAAGGTGGTCATCACCTCGGCCGTGGCGATAAGAGTCTTCGACGGCACGCAGTCGGTGAGCACCGACGCCCCGCCCAGACCGTCGCAGTCGACGACGGTCACCTCCGCGCCGAGAGAGGCGGCCACCAGGGCCGCTTCGTATCCGCCGGGTCCGCCACCGATGATCACGATCCGAGTCACGTACTCCATTCTCCCGCACGCCTGTGCGTCGCTCACGCCCGGGGGCGCACCGCCGCCCTGACCGGCACCGGGGCGCGCCGCCCGGGCCGGTGCCGCGAACCCCCGGCACCACGGGCCCGGCGGTCAACCTCCCGTACCCTCGGAACCATGTCGCTCTACGCCGCCTACGCCGGCAACCTCGACGCGCGGCTGATGTCCCGCCGCGCACCGCACTCGCCGCTGCGCGGCACCGGCTGGCTCAACGGCTGGCGGCTGACGTTCGGGGGCGAGCAGATGGGGTGGGAAGGCGCACTGGCGACGGTCGTCGAGGACCCGGCCTCCCAGCTGTTCGTCGCGCTCTACGACATCGCGCCCATGGACGAGGAGTCCATGGACCGCTGGGAGGGCGTCGGCATGGAGATCTACCGCCGGATGCGGGTGCGGGCGCACACCCTCGACGGCGACGAGACGGCCTGGATCTACGTCCTCAACGGCTACGAGGGCGGCCTCCCCTCGGCCCGCTACCTGGGCGAGATCGCCGACGCCGCCGAATCCGCCGGCGCCCCGCACGACTATGTGATGGAGCTGCGGAAACGTCCGTGCTGAGGGCCGGGGCCCACGGCCGGCGGGGCGGTGCGACACGCCCGGGCCGGCGTTCGGTACAAGCCACAAGACAACGATCCCGGCACCGTGGGGAACGACATCTACGCGCGTAGGGGAATACCGGCTACCCTCGTCCGCGTGAACGCATCTGTTACTCCGGACATCGCGCGCGACCCGCAGGGTGCCGCCGCCGACGCCGCCGCCCGTCTGCGCGAGCTGACCGGCGCCGAGACCCATGACGTCGCCCTGGTGATGGGCTCGGGCTGGGCACCGGCCGCCGAGGCCCTGGGCGCGCCCGAGCACGAATTCCCCGTCACCGAGCTGCCCGGCTTCCCGGCGCCGGCCGTCGCCGGCCACGGCGGCACGATCCGCTCGTACCGGGTGGGCGAGAAGCGGGCGCTGGTCTTCCTGGGCCGTACGCACTACTACGAGGGCCGCGGTGTCGCCGCGGTCGCGCACGGCGTGCGCACCGCCGTCGCGGCCGGCTGCAAGACCGTCGTGCTCACCAACGGGTGCGGCGGCCTGCGCACGGGCATGCGCCCCGGCCAGCCGGTCCTGATCAGCGACCACCTGAACCTGACCGCCACCTCCCCGATCGCCGGCGCCCACTTCGTCGACCTCACCGATCTGTACTCGCCGCGGCTGCGCGCGCTGTGCAAGGAGATCGACCCGAGCCTGGAGGAGGGCGTCTACGCCCAGCTCCCCGGCCCGCACTACGAGACCCCGGCCGAGATCAAGATGCTCCGGACGCTGGGCGCCGACCTGGTCGGCATGTCCACCGTCCTGGAGGCCATCGCGGCCCGCGAGGCCGGCGCCGAGGTGCTCGGCCTGTCGCTGGTGACGAACCTCGCCGCCGGCATGACGGGCGAGCCGCTCAACCACGAAGAGGTCCTCCAGGCCGGCCGCGACTCGGCGACCCGCATGGGCGCGCTGCTCGGCCAGGTCCTCAGCAAGATCTGACGGATCCCGGACCGGGCCCAGGCCGGTCCGGACCCCCCGGGCGGCGGCCGGACCGGCCGGCTGCCCGGGCGGGGTGGGGAAGCGGCCGGGCGGGTGGCACACGGGCCGTCGGTGGCCGGATGGCGCCGTTCGCCCCGCACGCGGGGTAAGGGGTACGAGCCGGGCGCGCGCCCGGCCGTCCGCAGGCCCCCGCACGCAACCCCCCGCCCCCGTACGCAACCCCACCACGCACCCACCGTCAGGAGCATCACGTGGCTACCGATCACGCGGAGCTGATCAACCGGGCCCAGGCATGGCTGGCCGAGGACCCGGACCCGGAGACCCGGGACGAGCTGGCAAAGCTCGTCGAGGCCGCCGACGACGACGGGGTCGCGGCCGAGCTGGCCGCCCGTTTCGCCGGCACCCTCCAGTTCGGCACCGCCGGGCTGCGCGGCGAACTGGGCGCGGGCCCGATGCGGATGAACCGCTCCGTCGTCATCCGGGCGGCGGCCGGGCTGGCCGCGTACCTCAAGGCGCAGGGCGACGGCGCCGGGCTGGTCGTCATCGGCTACGACGCGCGCCACAAGAGCGCCGACTTCGCGCGGGACACGGCGGCCGTGATGGTGGGCGCCGGCCTGCGCGCCGCGCTGCTGCCGCGCCCGCTGCCCACCCCCGTCCTGGCCTTCGCGATAAGGCATCTGGGTGCGGTGGCCGGCGTCGAGGTCACCGCCAGCCACAACCCGCCACGCGACAACGGCTACAAGGTCTATCTGGGCGACGGCTCACAGATCGTGCCGCCCGCGGACGCCGGGATCGCCGCCGAGATCGCCGCGGTCGGTCCGCTGGACGGCGTGCCGCGCCCGGAGGCCGGCTGGGAGACCCTCGACGAGGCGGTGCTGACCGCCTATCTGGAGCGGACGGACGCGGTGCTGACGCCCGGGTCCCCCCGGGACACCAGGGTCGTCTACACGCCGATGCACGGCGTCGGCCGGGACACCCTCGTCGCCGCCTTCGCCCGGGCCGGGTTCCCGGCCCCGGTGGTCGTCGCGGAACAGGCCGAGCCGGACCCGGACTTCCCGACGGTCGCCTTCCCCAACCCGGAGGAGCCGGGCGCGATGGACCTCGCGTTCGCCACCGCCCGGGCGGCGGGCGCCGGCGTCGACCTGGTGATCGCGAACGACCCCGACGCGGACCGCTGCGCCGTCGCCGTCCCCGCCCCCGGCTCGCCGGAGGGCTGGCGGATGCTGCGCGGCGACGAGGTCGGCGCGCTGCTCGCCGCGAGCCTGGTGAGCAAGCGGGCCGCGGGCACCTTCGCGACGACCATCGTCTCCTCCCAGCTGCTGTCCCGGATCGCGGCCGCCGCCGCGCTGCCGTACGAGGAGACGCTGACCGGCTTCAAGTGGCTGGCACGGGTGGACGGCCTGCGGTACGCCTTCGAGGAGGCGCTGGGCTACTGCGTCGACCCGGAGGGCGTCCGGGACAAGGACGGCATCACCGCGGCGCTGCTGATCACCGAGCTGGCCGCGGAGCTGAAGCAGGCCGGGCGCGGCCTGGCCGATCTGCTCGACGACCTGGCGCGGGAGTTCGGGCTGCACGCCACCGATCAGCTCTCGGTGCGGGTCGAGGACCTGTCGCTGATCGCCGACGCGATGCGCAGGCTGCGCGAGCAGCCGCCGGCGGTGCTGGCGGGCCTGGCCGTGTCCCGTGCCGACGATCTGACGCAGGGCACCGAGGCGCTGCCGCCGACCGACGGGCTGCGCTACTACCTGGCCGGTTCGCCGGAGAGCGGCATCGAGTCCGCCCGGGTCGTGGTCCGGCCCAGCGGCACCGAGCCCAAGCTCAAGTGCTACCTGGAGGTCGTGGTCCCGGTGGCCTCGGCCGAGGCGCTGCCCGAGGCCCGTACGACGGCGGCCGCGGCGCTGGCGGCGATCAAGCGGGATGTGTCGGCGGCGGCCGGGATCTGACCGTCCGGCACCCTCCACGCGCGCCGATGGCGGCCGCCCCGCACCGGGGGCGGCCGCCATCGGCGTGTCCGGGCGTCCCGCCGCGCCCCTCAGAGCGCCAGCATCACCACGAGCCCCACGGCGCCCACCGCGAGGGGGGCGAGGACGGCGTACGCCCAGCGCACCGCCACCGGTTCGTCCCGGGGGGTGTCGCGGTGGGCGGCGCGCTCCCGGACCTCGCGCAGTTCGTCGAGGGCCTGGTCGGCCATGGCGCGCGGGGCGGGGCCGTCGCCGGCGTCGGCGTGCGGGCCGAAGCGGGGACGGGCCGCCGTGCCGCGCATCGCCTGGCGGCCGGCCTTCTTGCGCTGCCGCAGGGAGACCGGGATCGCCCACATCTGGTAGGTGGCCCCGTCGGTGAGGACCTCGGTGGAGTAGCCCGCCCGCAGCCCCTCGACCGCGGTCCACGGCAGGGTGATGGTGCGGAACGGGTTGCGCACCACGAGCCGCTCCTCGCCCGCCCTGACCAGGGGGCGCAGGGTGAAGGCGGTGACCAGCGGGACGCCGAGGAGCAGGGCGAACAGCGCCGTGAGCCGGGTGTGGGTGTCGCCGCGCAGGAGGGCGTCGCCGCCGAGCCAGAGGCCGAGCAGGAGGAGCAGCGCGCCGCCGGCGAGGGCCGCGGGCGAGCGGTAGCTGCGTTCCGCATACTGCTGCGGCGGCGGGGTGGTCCGGTCCTGGCTCGTCATGCCGCCGATTCTGCCCGACCGTCCGGATGCCGGACATTGCGTTACGGCATCATTCGGCGGCGTCCGGCGCGGGCGTCCGGGCCCTGGTGGCGGGCCGGTTGGGTGCCGTCACCAGGTCTCCCGGCCGCCCGCGCCCGCGCGCACCGGCCGGATTCGGACTGTCCAGGGGGATGACATGGCGCTACGCGCGTAGATATGCTCCCCTCGTGACCATGCCCATCACTGTTCCCGCATACGGCAAGGAAGCCGCGGGGCGTCTGGCGTCAATGGCGGACGTGACCGCCGACGACGGTGCGCTGCGCCGCTTCCTGCACGGCCTCCCGGGCGTCGACGAGGTCGGCCTCCAGGCCCGCGCCGCCACCCTCGGCACCCGCTCGATCAAGACGACGGCGAAGGCGTACGCCATCGATCTCGCCATCTCCATGATCGACCTGACGACCCTCGAAGGCGCGGACACCCCGGGCAAGGTCCGGGCGCTGTGCGCCAAGGGCGTCCACCCGGACCCCACGGACCGCACGGCCCCCAAGGTCGCGGCGATCTGCGTCTATCCGGACATGGTCGCGACGGCCAAGGAAGCCCTCGGCGACTCCGGAATCCACGTGGCGTCCGTCGCCACCGCCTTCCCGGCCGGCCGCGCCGCGCTGCCGGTCAAGCTGGCCGACACCCGCGACGCGGTCGCGGCCGGCGCCGACGAGATCGACATGGTGATCGACCGGGGCGCCTTCCTCTCCGGCCGCTACATGGACGTCTTCGAGGAGATCAAGGCCGTCAAGGAGGCGTGCGCCCGGCCTGGGGGCACCTCCCGGTCGGAGACTGGGGGAGGCAGCGCGGCCCACCTCAAGGTCATCTTCGAGACCGGCGAGCTCCAGACGTACGACAACGTCCGCCGGGTCTCCTGGCTGGCGATGCTCGCGGGCGCCGACTTCATCAAGACCTCCACCGGCAAGGTCGCCGTCAACGCGACCCCGCCGGTCACCCTCCTGATGCTGGAGGCGGTCCGCGACTTCCACGCCGCGACCGGTGTCCAGGTCGGCGTCAAGCCGGCCGGCGGCATCCGGACGACCAAGGACGCGATCAAGTACCTGGTCATGGTGAACGAGACGCTCGGCGAGCCCTGGCTGACCGCCGACTGGTTCCGCTTCGGCGCCTCCAGCCTCCTCAACGACCTGCTGATGCAGCGCCAGAAGCTCAGCAGCGGCCGCTACTCCGGCCCCGACTACGTCACGGTGGACTGAGGCTCCCATGACCTTCGATTACGCACCCGCACCCGAATCCCGCGCGGTCGTCGACATCGCGCCGTCCTACGGCCTGTTCCTCGACGGCGAGTTCGTCCCGGCCTCCGACGGCAAGGTCTTCAAGACCGTCTCCCCGTCGACCGAGGAGGTCCTCTCCGAGGTCGCGCAGGCGAGCGCCGAGGACGTCGACCGTGCCGTGAAGGCCGCCCGCAAGGCCTTCGAGAAGTGGTCCGCGCTGCCCGGCGCCGAGCGCGCCAAGTACCTCTTCCGGATCGCCCGGATCATCCAGGAGCGCTCGCGCGAGCTGGCGGTCCTGGAGTCGCTGGACAACGGCAAGCCGATCCGCGAGTCCCGGGACGCCGACCTGCCGCTGGTCGCCGCGCACTTCTTCTACTACGCGGGCTGGGCCGACAAGCTCGACCACGCGGGCTACGGCGCGAACCCGCGCCCGCTGGGCGTCGCCGGCCAGGTCATCCCCTGGAACTTCCCCCTGCTCATGCTGGCGTGGAAGATCGCCCCGGCGCTGGCGACCGGCAACACCGTCGTCCTCAAGCCGGCCGAGACGACCCCGTTGTCCGCCCTCTTCTTCGCGGACATCTGCCGTCAGGCCGGCCTGCCCAAGGGCGTCGTCAACATCCTCACCGGCGACGGCTCCACGGGCGCCGCGCTGGTCGGGCACCCCGACATCGACAAGGTGGCCTTCACCGGCTCCACCGAGGTCGGCAAGGCGATCGCCCGTACGGTCGCCGGCACGGACAAGAAGGTCACCCTCGAACTGGGCGGCAAGGCGGCGAACATCGTGTTCGACGACGCGCCGCTCGACCAGGCCGTCGAGGGCATCGTCAACGGCATCTTCTTCAACCAGGGCCAGGTGTGCTGCGCGGGCTCGCGGCTGCTGGTCCAGGAGTCGGTGGCCGAGGAGCTGCTGGACGCCCTCAAGCGCCGGATGCGGACCCTGCGCGTGGGCGACCCGCTGGACAAGAACACCGACATCGGCGCCATCAACTCCGCCGAGCAGCTGGCCCGGATCACCGCGCTGGCCGAGGCGGGCGAGGCCGAGGGCGCCGAGCGCTGGTCGCCGTCGTGCGAGCTGCCCGACTCCGGCTACTGGTTCGCCCCGACGCTGTTCACCGGCGTCACCCAGGCGCACCGCATCGCCCGCGAGGAGATCTTCGGCCCGGTGCTGTCCGTGCTGACGTTCCGCACCCCGGCGGAGGCCGTGGAGAAGGCCAACAACACGCCGTACGGCCTCTCTGCCGGCATCTGGACGGAGAAGGGCTCGCGGATGCTGTGGACGGCGGACCGGCTGCGCGCGGGCGTCATCTGGTCCAACACGTTCAACAAGTTCGACCCGGCGTCGCCGTTCGGCGGCTACAAGGAGTCGGGCTACGGCCGCGAGGGCGGCCGGCACGGTCTGGAGGCGTACCTCAATGTCTGAGCTGACTGGCCGACTCGCCGTCTTCAAGACCTACAAGCTGTACGTCGGGGGCAAGTTCCCCCGGTCCGAGAGCGGGCGGGTGTACGAGGTGACCGACTCCAAGGGCACATGGCTCGCCAACGCGCCGCTGGCCTCCCGCAAGGACGCCCGGGACGCGGTGGTCGCCGCCCGCAAGGCGTTCGGCGGCTGGTCGGGCGCCACGGCCTACAACCGCGGGCAGATCCTCTACCGCGTTGCCGAGATGCTGGAGGGCCGCCGCGACCAGTTCGTCGCGGAGGTGGCCGCCGCGGAGGGCCTGTCCAAGGCGAAGGCCGCGGCACAGGTGGACGCGGCGATCGACCGCTGGGTCTGGTACGCGGGCTGGTCCGACAAGGTCGCCCAGATCGCCGGCGCCGCCAACCCCGTGGCGGGCCCGTACTTCAACCTGTCCTCCCCCGAACCGACCGGCGTGGTCGCGGTCCTGGCCCCCCAGGACTCGTCCTTCCTCGGCCTGGTCTCGGTGATCGCCCCGGCGATCGTCACCGGCAACACGGCCGTCGTGGTGGCCGCCGAGGACGCCCCGCTGCCCGCCCTCTCCCTGGCCGAGGTGCTCGCCACCTCCGACCTCCCGGGCGGCGTCGTCAACCTCCTCTCGGGCCGCACGGCGGAGCTCGCCGCCCCGCTCGCCGCCCACCAGGACGTCAACGCCATCGACCTGGCGGGCGCCGACGCGGACCTGGCCAAGGACCTGGAGATCGCCGCGGCCGACAACCTCAAGCGCGTCCTGCGCCCCACTCCGCCCAACTGGTCCGCAGACCCGGGCACCGGCCGCCTCCTGACCTTCCTGGAAACAAAAACGGTCTGGCACCCGAAGGGCACCTAGCCCCACCCTGACGGCCTTGTGACCGGCCGTCACCCATGCCGCATGCGGGGCTCCACCTACGGGTGGGGCCCCGCGCTGCTGTCCGCGCCGTCCGATCTCAGCCGGGCAGCCCGCAGCCCGAGCCCACGGGCCGGTTCGTCGTCGCCCGGAGCCGAGGAGAATGACCGTATGCCGAAGACCGACCACGTCACGCCCTGCCGCCGTTTCCTCCAACCCGGTGAGGCGCTGTGGGAGGCGCGGGACTACTCCGACTACCCCGACCTCCCGCTGGTGCCCGCTCCTCTCCGGGCGCCCCGGAAGCGGTCGTCGCGGGCGACGGGTCTGCTGGGGAAGCTGAGCGACATCCTCGACAAGGCATCGCAGCCGTCCGCGGGTACGGGCGCCGGTCGGCCGTCGAGCAGCCGCCTGCTCGACAACCGGCTGCTCGACAACCGGGGGACGCGCGCGGTCGGCACGGTCGCGGAGGGGCTGAACGAGGCACCGGAGAACATCGAGGACGCCCTCGACGACGCGGCGAACCGTGCGCTGTTCGGCACCACCATGGAGGGCGACTGGTCCAGCATGGCCGGCCGGTTCCTCGTGCAGGTCACCAACGCGGGCGGCACGCCCCGGCATCAGGCGCTGACCGACCGGCGGCTGTTCGTGCTCACCGATCAGGCCACGGGCTGGCGGCAGCGCGAGCCCGAGCTGGAAGTCGCCGTGCAGATCCAGCTGTCGAACATCGCGGAGCTGCGGCCCCGGCCCCGTATGACGTTCCCCCGCGGCCGGTTCGACCTGGTCTTCGTCGACGGGTCGTGGATCGCGTTGTGTTGTGCGTTCCAGGAGGACATGCAGGCGATGGTCGCGGCCTTCCACGGGCGGTGAGCCCGGGCCGGCCGCGACCCCGGGGGGGGGCGGCCGGCCCGGGCGTGCGCTGCTGCCGGGAGCGGGCCGGCCGCCGTCCGGCCTCAGCCCGGCAGCACCTTCGTCAAGGTCCCCACCAGCGGCAGGTTCCGCAGGGTGCCTCCGCCGGTGAGGGGGTCGGTGAGCAGGTTGGTGCCCACCGGCTTGAAGTCGGCGATCTGGGTGCCGACGGCGTTGGCGAGCGGGTCGACGGAGGTGTTGGCGAGCGGGTCGATCTTGAGGTCCTTCACGGGGCCGAGGCCGCCGGCCGCGGAATTCAGCAGGGCGCCGGTCAGCGCGGAGGCGGTGGCGCCGGTGTCGGTGGCGGACGCGGGGGCGGCGCTCGCCGATGCCGCACCGCCCGCCGCGAGCGCCGCACCGGCCGCGGAGAGCACCAGTCCGGCACGCAGCAGGGTGCGCGGGATGCGGCTGGGCTTGGGACGTGCGTGGGAGGGCATGTGCCACCTGCCTGTGGAGTCGGAGCGGTCGAAGTGCTGTGCGAGCACGAGGGGCCCGCGAGGGGCCGGTAATCGGTTGACTGCGTAGCGTAGTTGAGGTGCGGTGGGCCGATCCACCTCGCGCGCCAGGGGTACCCCACACGGGCGAATACGCGACAATGGGTGCCCGTGAGCCTCCACTCCTTCCCGCCCGCCGCCCGGGTCGTGTTGCTGACCGGCCCCTCGGGCTCCGGCAAGACCTCCCTGGCCGCGTGCAGTGGCCTGCCCGTCCTCAATCTCGACGACTTCTACAAGGAGGGGACGGACCCGACGCTGCCGCAACTGCCCGACGGCGGCGGCGCCGACTGGGACTCCCCGCTGTCCTGGGACGCCGAAGCCGCCGTCGCGGCCATCGAGACGCTGTGCCGCACGGGGCGCGCCGACGTCCCGCGGTACGACATCGCCACCAGCGCGCGGATCGGCGCGTCGGCCCTGGACCTCGGCGGGGCGCCGCTGTTCCTGGCGGAGGGCGTGTTCGCGGCCGATGTCATCGCCCGGTGCCGGGCGGCGGGGCTGCTGGCCGACGCGCTGTGCCTGCGCGGGCGTCCGTCCACGACGTTCCGCCGACGGCTGGCGCGGGATCTGCGCGAGGCCCGCAAGCCGGCTCCGTATCTGGTGCGCCGCGGGCTGCGGTTGATGCGCGGCGAGCGGTCGATCGTCGCCCGGCTCACGGCGCTGGGCGCGCACCCCTGCGCCAGGACCGAGGCGCTGGCCCGGATAGCGGCGGCGCGGACGGCGGACCCGGTGGGTGCGGCCGTGCGTTCCTGAGACGGGGTGCGGTGGCCCGCACACGGAGAAGCGGGCTCGGACGGCCCCCCCGGCTGTCCGAACCCGCTCTTCTTCCCCCGTGCTCCCCGTATCCCCCGATACGGGTCCGGCCCTCACCGAGCGCGAGCGCTCCGTGCGTGCCGTCTCCCCCGTGTCCCCCTCGGGTTTCCCCCCGGTCCCCCTCGGGCTTTTCCCCCGTCCTTCAGGCCACCAGCTCGCCGAAGGACTCCTCCTCGTCACGGCCGAAGCTGAGGACCTCGTCCTCACGCAGCCGGCGCAGGGCGCGCCAGATGCTCGACTTGACCGTGCCGACACTGATGTTGAGGATGTCCGCGATCTCCGGGTCCGTGCGGCCCTCGTAGTAGCGCAGCACCAGCATCGTGCGCTGCGTCTCGGGCAGCCGGACCAGGGCCTGCCACAGCACGGCGCGCAGTTCGGTGCCGCGCATCGCGTCCGCGTCGGCCGCCGTCTCGGGCAGCTCCTCGGTCGGGTACTCGTTGAGCTTGCGCCGGCGCCAGGCGCTGATGTGCAGGTTGGTCATGGTGCGGCGCAGGTAGCCGCCGAGCGCCGCCTTGTCGCTGATCCGGTCCCAGGCCCGGTAGGTCGAGAACAGGGCGCTCTGCAGCAGGTCCTCGGCCTCGTAGCGGTCGCCGGTCAGGTGGTAGGCGGTGGCGAACAGGGAGGCGCGGCGCTCCTGGACGTAGGCGGTGAAGGCCGCTTCGGCCTCTGCCGTCTCCGACGCGGAGCGCCGTTCCCCCGCGGCCTTGCCGTACGCCGCCTCCCCGTCGTTCCCCCCGTGGGCGGCTTCTCCCCCGTGCCGCCCGGCTTCGGTGCCCAGGGACACCGTCGTCGCGTCGATGGCCACCCGGAAGGGCGGCCGCTGACGGCCGGCGGTGCGGACGCAGCCGCGCCCCCCGGTGAGGGCGGTGCCCCCCACGGCGCCGCCCTTGTCGTTCCTGACGACGTCGTGGAGTCGCGTGATAACTGCGCTGGTAGTGGTGCCGTGCAGTGTGTTCATCGCGCGCCCCCCGTCGTAGAGCCAGCTCGTTCGGTGTGTCCCGGTTGTTGATCTCTCCCGGTGCCCCAAAGACTGCCAAGCCAGTTTCATCGCGTTGTCCGCCGACTGTCACAGGCCTGTCACAGGGGTCCGTGCGGCGCGTCGCCGGGGTGCGGGGGGTGCGGGGCTTGTGTACGAGAGCGCCACTGGTCGATCTCGTGGCGCCCCATGGGCCAGAATGGCTGATGTGCCTTTCCTGTTGCTGATCGAGGACGACGACGCCATCCGCACGGCCCTCGAACTCTCGCTGTCCCGCCAGGGTCACCGTGTGGTGACCGCGGCGACGGGCGAGGACGGTCTGAAGCTGCTGCGTGAGCAGCGCCCGGACCTGATCGTGCTGGATGTGATGCTGCCGGGCATCGACGGTTTCGAGGTGTGCCGGCGGATCAGGCGTACGGACCAGCTGCCGATCATCCTGCTCACCGCGCGTAACGACGACATCGACGTCGTGGTGGGGCTGGAGTCCGGCGCCGACGACTATGTCGTCAAACCGGTGCAGGGGCGGGTGCTGGACGCCCGGATCCGGGCCGTGCTGCGCCGGGGCGAGCGGGAGTCCAGCGATTCGGCGACGTTCGGTTCGCTGGTGATCGACCGGTCGGCGATGACGGTCACCAAGAACGGCGAGGATCTGCAACTGACACCGACCGAGCTGCGGTTGCTGCTGGAGCTGAGCCGCCGGCCGGGGCAGGCGCTGTCCCGCCAGCAGCTGCTGCGGCTGGTGTGGGAGCACGACTACCTCGGTGACTCGCGTCTGGTGGACGCGTGTGTGCAGCGGCTGCGGGCGAAGGTGGAGGACGTGCCGTCGTCGCCGACGCTGATCCGTACGGTCCGCGGGGTCGGCTACCGGCTGGATTCGCCGCAGTGAGGGAACGTTCCGCGGGCGACGCCGCGGACGAGGGCGGCGCGGACGGCCCGGCCGGGGACGGCGGCGCGCCCGCGGGCGCCCGGCGGGCGCTGCGGCTGCTGCTGCGGGCGTCGGGGCTGCTGCGCTGGACGAGTCTGCGGCTGCGGCTGGTGGTGGTGTTCGCGCTGGTGGCGCTGACCGCGGCGGTCTCCGCATCGGGGATCGCGTACTGGCTCAACCGCAACACGGTGCTGGACCGCACGCAGAACGCCGTGCTGAACGACTTCCGCAAGGCGCTGGAGGACAGCACCCGCTCGCTGCCGCTGCGGCCGCGCTGCACCGAACTCCAGGACGCGGCGCGGCAGATGGCGGCCGGTCCGCAGAACTACGCGGTGCTGCTGATCGGCGTGGACCGCAAGGGCAAGGACTGCGCGGCCACCACCGACAAGGACCTGCTGACGCTCACCGGCGTGCCGGCCTCGCTGCGTACCGCGGTCGACGAGGCGCGTCCGGTCGACGAGTCCAACCGCTATGCGCACCATCTGTACTGGCAGCGCAAGGAGGTCGGGGACACGCCGTATCTCGTGGCCGGGGCGAAGGTGACCGGCGGCGGCCCCACCGGCTACATGATCAAGTCGCTGTCCGCGGAGCAGCAGGACCTCAACTCGCTGGCCTGGTCGCTGGGGATCGCGACGGCGCTGGCGCTGGTCGGCTCCGCGCTGCTGGCGCAGGCCGCGGCGACGACCGTGCTACGGCCCGTGCAGCGGCTGGGGCACGCGGCGCGCCAGCTCGGCGAGGGGCGCCTGGACACCCGGCTGCGGGTGACCGGGACCGATGAACTCGCGGACCTGTCGCGGACGTTCAACCGCACGGCGGAGCGTCTGGAGCAGCGGGTGGCGGAGCTGAGCGGGCGGGAGGCGGCGTCCCGGCGGTTCGTCGCCGACATGTCGCACGAGCTGCGGACGCCGCTGACCGCGATCACCGCGGTCTCCGAGGTGCTGGAGGAGGAGGCCGACTCCCTCGATCCGATGATCGCGCCGGCGGTGCAGCTGGTGGTCAGCGAGACCCGGCGGCTGAACGATCTCGTCGAGAACCTGATGGAGGTCACCCGCTTCGACGCGGGGACGGCCCGGCTGGTGCTGGACGACGTGGATGTCGCCGATCAGGTGACCGCGTGCATCGACGCCCGCGCCTGGCTGGACGCGGTCGACCTGGACGCGGACCGCGGCATCGTGGCCCGGCTGGACCCGCGGCGGCTGGACGTGATCCTGGCGAATCTGATCGGCAACGCCCTCAAGCACGGCGGTTCGCCGGTGCGGGTCTCGGTGCGCACCGAGGACGCGGCGGGTGCCGCGGGCGGCAGTACGGGCAGCACGGCGCTCGGCGCGCGGGACGGGGCGGACGCCGCGGCCGGCCCGGAGGCGGACGGCGGGCCGCAGGCTCCCGCGGGCGACGGCGGGCCGGACCCGGAGACGGCGCGGGCCGGGAGCGGGAAGCTGGTGATCCGGGTACGGGACCACGGCCCCGGCATCCCCGAAGAGGTCCTTCCGCACGTCTTCGACCGCTTCTACAAGGCGAGCGCCTCCCGGCCGCGGTCGGAGGGCAGCGGTCTGGGCCTGTCCATCGCGCTGGAGAACGCGCACATCCACGGCGGGGAGATCACCGCCGCCAACCTCCCCGAGGGCGGCGCGGTCTTCACGCTGCGGCTGCCGATGGACGCCTCCCCCCTGGCGGACGGCGACCGGCCCGAGCGCCGGGACGGTGCGGCGGACAAGGGCACGGAGGACGACCGATGACGCCGACCATGCGGCGGGGGCGGCGCACGGCCGCGCTGGCGGCGCTGGCGCTGGCCGCCGCGGGCTGCGGGATCCGGGGCACGTCCGTGCCGGTCGACGCGGGCGGCGCGCCCTCCCGGGTGAGCTGCAAGGCGCCGGCGACCGCGCCGGCGCCGGGCCCGCCGGGCACCACCCAGGCCACCGTCTACCTGGTGTGCGGCTCGGCGCTGGCGCAGGTGGAGCGGACGGTGACGCTGCCCAAGGGGGCGTCGGCCGACGATCCGCGGCTGCCGACCGCCCGGGCGCTGCTGGGTGAGCTGCAGCGGCAGCCGTCGGCCGACGAGGAGAAGGCCGGGTTCAGCAGCGCGCTGCCCGCGCGGCTGAGGGTGACGGGGCCGCGGTCCGGCGATCCGTCGGACGCGCTGCGGCTGAGCATGCGGCCGGACGACCTGCCGTCCTTCGCGCTGGCGCAGCTGGTGTGCACCTACGGCGCGAGCCCGGCGCTGGGCCGTACGCACGCGGCGGTGCTGGGCGGTCCCGGCGACGAGTCGGCGCACCGCTTCGACTGCTCGGCGGATGTGCTGGCCAATCCGGACATCGCGGAGAACGCCGGGTGGGGGGACCCGCTGTCGGACGTGGGGTGAGGGGCGCACCGAGCGGGGCGCGCCGAGCGGGGCGCGAGGGAGCGGAACCGCGGCCCCCGCTCGCGGCGTCCTGGCCTGTGTGCAGCGTCATGGCCCCGGCACCACCGCCGCCCCCCGTATGCGCGTCACCGGACTCCTGCTCCTCGTGGCGCACCTGTCGATCGTCAGCTGGCTGACGCTGCGTCCCCGTACGGTGCCGTGGGTACCGGCGGCGAATCTCGAACCGCTGGCGACGATCCGAGCCGAGCTGGCGCTCCTCCCGTCGTGGGAGGCCGTGCAGCATCTGGGCGGCTCGGTGCTGCTGCTGGCGCCGCTGGGGGTGCTGCTGCCGCTCTCGGCCGGGCGCCTGAACGTTTCGCCACTGGTGTCGTTCACCCGGACCACGTTCGCCGGGGCGATGATCGCGCTGGCCATCGAGCTGCTGCAGTCGGGGATCCCCGGACGGGTCCCGGACATCGACTCGGTGCTGCTGGGCACGCTCGGCGTGGCCCTGGTGCACCTGACGGTCGTCCCGGGGACCCGGTGCCGGCTCCGCCGCCGGGAGGAGCGTCTCAGGGGCATGACCCCGAGGATCCCCAGGGTCGAACTGGCTCCGCAGGCTGATGTCCTCTCCGGCAGCCGGACCTACCTTTGAGACATCGGGGCACACGTCCCGGCACGTAGCGAAGGAGCAGCTCTCATGGCCACCGCACTGGTCCGTCCCCGCAACAACCGAATGATCGCCGGAGTGTGCGCGGGCCTGGCCCAGCGCTTCGGTACGACGCCGACGACGATGCGCGTGATCTTCGTGCTGTCGTGTCTGCTGCCCGGCCCGCAGTTCCTGGTCTACCTGGCGCTGTGGATACTCCTGCCCACCGAGGACCGCACGGCGGGCGCCGCGTCCTGGTGATCCGTCCGGCCCGGTGATCCGTCGGGCCTGGTGATACGTCGGGCCTGGTGATACGTACAGCCCGGCGATCCGGCCCGGCGGCCCCGCGGGAGGCCCGGCCCGTCCACCGGTCGCACAGCGATGCCCCGGCCCCACGCACCAGGGCGTAGGACCGGGGCACGGCGCCCGGCGCGTCCCTCACGGGGCGGGCCGGAGGGGGGTTCAGCCGCCGAGGGGGAGGTTCTTGGTGACGGCGCTGGTCGGCAGGCCGCCGAGCAGCTTGTTGCCCTGGGAGTTCATCTTGGTCTTGACGTCGTTGCCCGCCGCCTTGGTCTTGGTGAGACCGGAGACGGTCTTGGCGGCGTCCTTCACCGGCAGGTTGTGCAGCACGCCGGTGGTGTCCCCGGCGGCGACCGCCGGGGCGGCGCTGGCGACACCCGCGGCGGTGACGGCGAAGGCGGCGCCGAGCGCGGCGACACCGAGAGTCTTGATGGTTCCCTGCTTCATCGAATTACGTCCTCGTTGATGGGGGCTTGACCGGCCAATCAACCTAGTGAGGCGCCAACCCGCCCCGCAAACAGCCGCGGCGAATGGAAAAACGGCCAGTGGACAATCCACCGACCGTTGCGCTAGACGCTCGCGCTTTCCCTTACGCAGGGTCAGAACCGCTGCTCACGGCGGTCGTTGCACCTGCCGGGCGGAAGAGCCATTCGGCCCGCAGTTCCGCGTATCCGGGCTTGATGACGTCATTGATCATGCCCAGACGTTCATCGAAAGGAATGAACGCTGATTTCATCGCATTGACTGTAAACCACTGCATGTCATCGAGCGTGTATCGAAATGTCTTGACCAGGTGCTCGAATTCCCGGGACATGTTCGTGCCGCTCATGAGCCGGTTGTCGGTGTTGACCGTGAGCCGGAACTGCAGCCGCCGCAGCAGGCCGAGGGGGTGCTCCGCGTAGGAGGGGGCCGCCCCGGTCTGGAGGTTGGAGGTCGGGCACATCTCCAGCGGGATGCGCTTGTCCCGCACGTACGAGGCGAGCCGGCCGAGCTTGACCGTGCCGTCCTCGGCGACCTCGATGTCGTCGATGATCCGGACGCCGTGGCCGAGGCGGTCGGCGCCGCACCACTGCAGGGCCTGCCAGATGGACGGCAGGCCGAAGGCCTCACCGGCGTGGATGGTGAAGTGGTTGTTCTCCCGCTTGAGGTACTCGAAGGCGTCGAGGTGGCGGGTGGGCGGGTAGCCGGCCTCGGCGCCCGCGATGTCGAAGCCGACGACGCCGGTGTCGCGGTAGCGGTTGGCGAGTTCGGCGATCTCCAGGGCGCGGGCGGCGTGCCGCATGGCGGTCAGCAGCGCGCCGACGCGGATGCGGTGGCCGTTCTCCCGGGCCCGCCGTTCGCCCTCGCGGAAGCCCTCGTTGACCGCCTCGACGACCTCTTCGAGGCTCAGGCCCTGTTCGAGGTGCTGCTCGGGCGCGTAGCGGACCTCGGCGTAGACGACGCCGTCGGCGGCCAGGTCCTCGGCGCACTCGGCGGCCACCCGGGCCAGTGCGTCGCGGGTCTGCATGACGGCGCAGGTGTGCGCGAAGGTCTCCAGGTAGCGCTCCAGCGAGCCGGAGTCGGCGGCCTCACGGAACCAGACCCCGAGCTTCTCCGGGTCGGTCTCCGGCAGTCCCTCGTAGCCGTTCTCGCGGGCCAGCTCGACGACGGTGGCGGGGCGCAGACCGCCGTCGAGGTGATCGTGGAGCAGCACCTTGGGGGCACGGCGGATCTGTTCACTGGTCGGAAGGGTGGTGGTCTCGCTCGTCATTTCGGCACTCTAGCCCCTACGCGCGTAGATCTCATCGAACGATACGTAACAGTGACCCGTCCACGGGGTGGCGGGCACCCCGTGTTCTGCCATCGTTCTGGTCATGGCTCAGCAAGCACTGCCGGTGCGCGAAGCCCGGCTGGGAAAACCGCTGGGAACGAGTGGCGGGCAGGGGGCGCGCGAGGCGCTCCCGTGGAGGGGTGGCGGCCGCCGGGAGGTGGGCGGGGTCGCGCTGCTGCTGCCCGGTGGCGGGCCGACGGGGGTGCGGCGGCCGTCCCCGGTGACGGCGCTGGCGATGCGCCCGCTGGCGCTCCGGCTGGCGCGGGCGGGGCGGCCGGAGGGCCTGACCGCCCATGTCGTGCGCTACCGCCACAGCGGCTGGAACGGGAGCGCGGCGCATCCGGCGGACGATGCGGCCTGGGCCCTGGAGGAGGTCGTCCGCCGCTACGGCGATGTCCCGGTGTGCCTGGTGGGGACGGGGATGGGCGCCCGCGCCGCGCTGCACGCCGCCGGTCATCCCGCCGTCCACTCCGTGCTGGCGCTGGCGCCCTGGCTGCCCGATCCGCAGCAGGAGCGGACGCGGCCCGACCCGGTCAAGCAGCTCATCGGCCGGCAGGTGCTGCTGGTGCACGGCACCAACGACGAGCGCACCCACCCCGATCTGTCCTACCGCTACGCCGAGCGCGCCAAGAAGGTCAACCGCGACACCTGCCGCTTCGAGGTGCACTCCGACGGCCACTCGCTGCACCAGCACCGGGACGAAGTCCAGTCGTTGGCGGCCGACTTCATGCTGGGCTCGCTGTTCGCGCGGGACTTCGCCCGGCCGGTCAGGGACGCGCTGGCCGCGCCGCCGCCGCTGGGGCTGCGGATGCCGCTGGCGGCGGGCTTCGGTGCGTCGCTGAGGCGCTGAGGCGCTGAAGCACTCCCCCGCGCGGGCAACTCCCGTCACCGGAGCAGCAGTTTCCCCCGCCGGCTCAGCAGGAACTTCTTGAAGGCGGCCACCGGCGGGGTGTCCGGGTGCCCCTCCAGCCAGGCGACGCCGATCTCGCGGACCGCCCGCGGCGCGGTGACGGTCAGCTCGGCCACCCCGGGCCGCGGGACGGCGGGCGGCGGCAGCAGCGCCACCCCCAGCCCGGCCGCGACCAGTCCGCGCAGCGTCTCGGCCTCCTCCCCCTCGAAGGCGACGCGGGGCGTGAAGCCGGCCTCGGCGCACAGCGCGTCGGTGATCCGGCGCAGCCCGAAGCCGGGTTCGAGGCAGACGAACAGCTCCCCGGCCGCCTCCGCGAGCCGGATCCGCTTGCGGGCGGCCAGCGGGTGGTCGTCCGGGACGACCAGGCGCAGCTTCTGCTCGTCCAGCCGGCGGGCGACGAGATCGGGGTAGTCGGGGACCGGCGAGGTCAGGCACAGGTCGAGGTCGCCGGCGCGCAGCCGCTCGATCATCGCCTCGCCGTAGGTCTGGACGAGCTGGAAGCGCACCCGCGGGTGGTCGGCGCGGAAGCTGCGGATCAGGCCGGGCACCGTCTCGGAGCCGAGGGTGTGCAGAAAGCCGAACGCCACCTTCCCGGCCGCGGGGTCGACGTCGGCCCGTACGGATTCGGTGGCCCGCTCCAGGTCCGTCAGCGCGCGTTCGGTGGAGGCGAGGAAGGCGCGGCCCGCCGGGGTGAGGGAGAGGGTGCGGCCGTGCCGGGCGAAGAGGGCGACGCCGAGGTCGTCCTCCAGGCGGACCAGGGCGCGGCTGAGCGTCGGCTGCGGGATGCCGAGTTCGAGGGCGGCGCGGGTGACGTGTTCGTGCCGGGCGACGGCGGCGAACTGGGCGAGGCGGGGGGCGAGGACGGCCGCCCAGGAGCCGGCGGCCAGCTCGACGGGCTCCGCCTCCCCACCGCCGCGAGCTGTCTTTGTGGTGTCTTTTCTGTTGCGGCCTCGCAACAGAGACTGGCCTGAGCTGGGATCATGTGCCACAGCATGGATTATGCCGTTTCTATGCATTGGACGCATGAAACGCACAGGCCTACTTTCGAACCATGCCTCCCGCTGATACCGGGGCGTCCGTCACCGACCGTGCGGCCGCCTCTCCCCTGTCGTCCACCGGATCCTCTTCTTCCGCCGCCGCCGCGCCCGACCCGGAGTCGGCCAAGCTGCGGCCGGGCGGCCCCGGCTACCGCCGGATGAGCTTCGCCCTCTTCGCCGCCGGAGTGGCCACCTTCGCGCTGCTCTACTCCACCCAGGCACTGCTGCCCGCGATCTCCGCCGGCCTCCGGGTGAGCCCCGACCAGGCCAGCTGGACGGTGTCCGCGGCCACCTTCGGCCTGGCCCTCGGCGTGATCCCGCTGAGCGCGGTCTCCGAGCGCTTCGGCCGGCGCACGCTGATGACCGTCTCCCTCTCGGTGGCCACGCTGATCGCGATGCTGGTGCCGTTCGCCCCGTCGCTCGGCGCCCTGATCGCGCTGCGCGGCATCCAGGGCGTGGCGCTGGCCGGGCTGCCGGCCTCGGCGATGGCGTTCCTGGCCGAGGAGGTACGGGCCAAGGCCCTGATGGCGGCCATCGGACTGTTCGTGGCGGGCAACAGCATCGGCGGGATGTCCGGCCGGATCCTGACCGGCTGGGTCGCGCAGGCCTGGGGCTGGCGGGCCGCGCTCGGCGCGGTGGGTGTGCTGGCCGTGATCTGCACCGTGACGTTCCGGTTGCTGGTCCCCAAGGCCCGGCATTTCACGTCCCGTTCGGTGGGCCCGCGGACGCTGGCCCGCACCCTCGGCGGCCACCTCGCCGACCCGCTGCTGCGCCGCCTCTACGCCATCGGCGGGCTGTTCATGACGGTCTTCGGCGCGGTCTACACGGTCATCGGCTACCGCCTGGTCTCCGAGCCGTTCAACCTCCCGCAGGGCATCGTCGGTTCGATCTTCGTGGTCTACCTGGTCGGCACGGTCTCCTCGGCCGCGGCCGGCAAGCTGGTCGCCCGCACGGGCCGCCGCGGCGCCCTCTACCTGGCCGTCGGCACCACCACCACGGGCCTGCTGCTCACGCTGTCCGACTCCGTCTACACGGTCCTGGCGGGCCTCATCCTGATCACCGCGGGCTTCTTCGCGGGCCACGCGGTCGCCTCGTCCGCGGTCAGCCGCACCGCCAAGACGGCCCGCGCCCAGGCCTCGGCCCTCTACCAGTGCGCGTACTACGCCGGCAGCAGCCTGGGCGGCGCGCTCGGCGCCGCCGCCTTCCACGCCGTCGGCTGGGACGGCACCGTCCTCCTCGGCCTCGCCGCGATGGTCGGCGCCGCCTCCATCACCCTCTACGCCACCCGCCGCGCCATCACCGAACGCCGCCTCCTCCACCTCGAACAGGCCGCGTAACACCCCCCAACCGAAGGGCCCGCCCCACCTGTCCTGGTGGGGCGGGCCTTTCGCCGTCGGAGCGGCCTCCGGTCGCGGGCGCAGGTCAGGCGATGCGTTCCAGCACCACCGGGGTGGCGGCGAAAGCCGCGTCCGCGGGGCCGACGAGGACGCTGCCGTCGAGGGCCTCCAGGGCGTAGGGGAGCTTCTCGGGGGTGTCGGTGTGGAGGGTCAGCAGGGGCTGGCCGGCGGTGACCGTGTCGCCGGGCTTGGCGTGCATCTCGATGCCGGCGCCGGCCTGGACCGGGTCCTCCTTGCGGGCGCGGCCGGCGCCCAGGCGCCAGGCGGCGAGGCCGACGGCGTAGGCGTCGAGGGTGGTGAGGGTGCCGGAGGAGGAGGCGGTGACGACGTGCTGTTCGCGGGCGACCGGGAGGGTGGCGTCGGGGTCGCCGCCCTGGGCGCGGATCATGCGGCGCCAGTGGTCCATGGCGGAGCCGTCGGCCAGGGCCTTGGCCGGGTCGGCGTCCTTGAGGCCGGCCGCGTCGAGCATTTCGCGGGCGAGGGCGAGGGTGAGGTCGATGACGTCCTGGGGGCCACCGCCCGCCAGCACCTCGACGGATTCGCGGACTTCGAGGGCGTTGCCGGCGGTCAGGCCGAGCGGGGTGGCCATGTCCGTGAGCAGGGCGACCGTCTTCACGCCGTGATCGGTGCCCAACTCGACCATCGTGGAGGCGAGTTCGCGGGCGTTGTCGAGGTCCTTCATGAAGGCGCCGGAGCCGACCTTGACGTCCAGGACGAGGGAGCCGGTGCCCTCGGCGATCTTCTTGGACATGATGGAGGACGCGATGAGCGGGATGGACTCGACGGTGCCGGTGACATCGCGCAGCGCGTAGAGCTTCTTGTCGGCGGGGGCCAGGCCGTCGCCGGCGGCGCAGATGACCGAGCCGACGTCGCGCAGCACGTCCAGCATCGCGGCGTTGGAGAGCGTGGCGCGCCAGCCGGGGATGGACTCCAGCTTGTCGAGGGTGCCGCCGGTGTGGCCCAGACCGCGGCCGGAGAGCTGCGGGACGGCCGCGCCGCAGGCGGCGACGAGCGGGGCGAGCGGGAGGGTGATCTTGTCACCGACGCCGCCGGTGGAGTGCTTGTCGGCGGTGGGCCGGGGCAGCGACGAGAAGTCCATGCGTTCGCCGGACGCGATCATCGCGGCGGTCCAGCGGGCGATCTCCGTGCGGTTCATGCCGTTGAGGAAGATCGCCATCGCCAGGGACGACATCTGCTCGTGGGCGACCTCGCCACGGGTGTAGGCGTCGATCACCCAGTCGATCTGGGCGGGGCTCAGCTCGCCGCGATCGCGCTTGGTACGGATGACGGAGATGACGTCCATGGACGGTTCCTTTCGAACGGGTAGGTCCGTTCTACACGCATAGACGGCGGGGTGGCCAGGGGCATCGGGCGACCGCCCCTGGGGGTGGCGGCAGGGGGGTCGCCGTGCCGGGCCGACGGTGTTCAGCTACAGCGTCCAGCGGTGGATCTGCCCGTTCGGTGGCGTGTAGGTCACGGTCCGCTCGGCGGGACGCTTCCCTCCGCGGGACCTCAGGCCGGATCCGCCCCGTTCGAGGACATGGCCGAGCGCACGGCCGACGGGTACGGGGAGTTCATCGCGACATGGCCGAGAGCCAGCCCGGCGACGGCGCCGGCGATGCCGGTCGCCCAACGCCAGACGCCCGTGATGTCAAAGGTCAGCAGCGCGGCGCAGCCGATGAGCACCGCGCCGAGAACCAGCGCGGACGGTGCCACGTAAAGCAGCCAGGCGGAGTGCGGGTCCCAGAGCCGCAAAGGGCGCGGCTCGCTATTGCCCCCGACGGTCTTTTCGACCGCGATCCCCTCTCCGGCCAGCATCTGCGCATCGTCGGCCTTGAGCATTCCGTGCATCACCCAGCCGTCGTCGGACACCAGCGCCGCCGGGGTGGCACCCGCGGAGAACCGCCCGCCACCGGCGCCGCGCCGGGCGTCCCAGCACAGCCACAGGTGCTGCCCTGTCAGAGAATCGGGGACGTGCTCTTCTGTGACATCGGCCAGGAAATGCGCCGTGCGGGATGACGCGGTGACGATTTTCAGGCACTGCTCTTCAGCGGAGTCCCGCCGCCAGAGATCGGGTCCCAGGCACTTCCCGCGTACGGCCCTGTCGGCAGGCCCCAGCCGGGAGAAGGAACGGAATCCACGGCGCACGGACAGCACGACCACGGAGAGGACGATTCCCGCGGCCCAGGCGACGCCGATGATCCAGACGCGGCCGGTCCCCATCGTGGCTCCGTCCAGCGCGTCACCGAGGCTGCGCTCGTCCCCCGCGACGGCGCCCAGCCCGGGACGCGTCGGGGCGTAGAGGACCGAGGCCTTTCCCCCCGCGTGCGGACGGTCGGGCGTGACCAGTTGGACCGTTGCCGCCACCGGTCGGCCGCCCGCCTTCGGGGCAAGCCGGACGACGGCCGTCGAGGTGTAGTAGTCGTGGCCCTTGCTCGGATCATGCAGCCGGACATCACCGGCCTTCTCGATCGGTACGACCGCGAACTCCGCCCCGGCATCGACGATCCGCTGCATGCGTTCCGGCCGCTGGGGCGCCCCTGTCACCAGGGCGAAAAGGGTCACCAGCACCGTGCAGACCCCTAGGTACCACGCGAGGGAGCGCGCCTGCATGCCCCGACGCGAGGGCAGCACCCGGGGCGGCCCGTCCGGTTCCACGGCGTCAGGTCCGCCCGCCGCCGTTCCCCCCGAGAACTCGGCGACGGAGATCGCGGCGTACGGCCGCCGGCCACCTGCCGCGCGCCGGCACACGGCGATGCCGCCGACGCAGGCCAGTGCGCACCCCAGCGCGACAAGGATCGCCGTCCGGCGCGGCTGGGGATCCGGCCAGAAAAGCCAGAGCGGCAGGACGGAGAGGGCGGCTGCCAGCCCCCATGCGCCGAGCCATGTCCCGGCTCGGCGCGGGCCCGCGCTCACCCGTCGAAGGGCGGGCGCGGCCCTGGTTGCGGTGTGATCAGCCGAAGACATCGCGTACCTCATCGGTTGTGGTCTCGTTCCGGCCCTTGGTGCCCTGCTTGGCCGCCGTCCGGCCTTCCTTGGTGCTCTCGTCCACGTCGCCGAAACCGTCCTTGCCCTCATTGCCCGCGACGCCTCCTGCAACGGGGACGACGGTGCCCCATGCGGTGTCCATGTTCGCCTCATGGTTCGCGGGAGTGGGCCTCTCCATCGCCTCGACGAGGGCCGGGGCCATCACCTGGGGGCCACGTTCGCGCCCTGCATGGCCTCTTGGGTGAGCAGAGGCCATGGATCAGCAGCCCTGGGCAACCCTGCGGATGGAAGGTCGCGGCGAACGTCCGGCGGGCTGGTGGCGGATGCGCAGAGGAGTGTGCGGAGTGAGGGGCGAGTCCTCGGCTCGGTGGCCGAAGAGCTGGATTTGGTGTGTATTTCGCCCTGTTGGTACTGGACGCCAGGCGACGTCCCGCGCTTAGCCCGCCTGCGAGCCGGTGCGGCTCTTCGGTCGCCTTCTTCCGGACCGTGACATGTGTCGGCCTGCACCGGCCCGCGGGGCGTTCAGCGCCCTCGTGCGTCAGGAAGCCAAGTGGCCCGGCCCGAATGCATCCGGCAGCAGCTCAGACAGCGGTCGGATGCCCGCCGCCGTGTCGCAGAGGAGGTCCGGGCCGCCGTGTTCCCAGAGGAGTTGGCGGCAGCGGCCGCAGGGGACTAGGAGGGTGCCGGTGCCGTCGACGCAGGTGAAGGCGGTGAGGCGGCCGCCGCCGGTGGCGAACAGGGCGGAGATCAGGCCGCATTCGGCGCAGAGGGAGAGGCCGTAGGAGGCGTTTTCGACGTTGCAGCCGGTGATGGTGCGGCCGTCGTCGACGAGGGCGGCGGCGCCGACGGGGAAGCCTGAATAAGGGGCGTAGGCCCGGGACATCGCGTCCCGGGCCTGCGCGCGCAGTGCGGTCCAGTCGACCGGCACCGTGGGTGTCATGTGCCTTGTCCTCGGCGGTAGGGCCTGCCGTTCGCCTTCGGGGGCCGCAGTCGCTGGGCGGAGAGGGCGAGGACGAGCAGGGTGGCGATGTACGGGCTCGCCTCGACCAGTTCCAGCGGAACGGTGTCGGCCAGGAAGTACCAGCCTATGAGGACGGCGGCGGCCAGCGCCGACAGCGCGGCCTGGGTGCGCTTGGCGGCGCGCAGCTTCAGCAGCGCGATCACCGCGAGCAGGGCGGCCAGGCCCAGCAGCAGGGCGTGGACGGTCGGGCCGCCGCTGCGCAGCTGCATGGCGTCCATGAAGCCGAACAGGCCCGCGCCCATCGCGACGCCGCCCGGCCGCCAGTTGCCGAAGATCATCGTGGCGAGGCCGATGTAGCCGCGGCCGCCGGTCTGGCCGTCCTGGTAGAAGTGCACCCCGATGGAGAGGAAGGCACCGCCGAGGCCGGCCAGCGCGCCGGAGACCAGGACCGCCGCGTACTTGTACGAGTAGACGTTGACGCCCAGCGACTCGGCCGAGACCGGGGCCTCGCCGCAGGAGCGCAGCCGCAGGCCGAACGAGGAGCGCCACAGCACGTAGAAGGTGCCGACGAACAGGCCGATGGTCAGCAGCGTCAGCCAGGAGACGTTGGTGACGGCCGCGCCGAGGATGCCGGCCAGGTCCGAGACGAGGAACCAGTGGTGGCCCTCGACGGAGTTCAGCCAGTCCGACAGGCCGGGGACGGTGAAGCTCGGCATGTCGGGCATCGGCGGGGACTGCTTGTCGTTGCCGCCGGCCAGCATGGCCGCGCTGCCCTCCTGGCCGAACCACAGGGTGGCCAGGTACTGGGTGGCGCCGAGCGCCAGGATGTTGACCGCGACGCCGGAGACGATGTGGTCGACGCCGAAGGTGACGGTGGCGATCGCGTGGATGAGGCCGCCGAGCGCGCCGCCGATGACGCCGGCCAGCGCCGCGGCCCAGGGGCCGTGCTGCCAGCCGATCCAGCCGGCCGCGAACGAGCCGAGCATCATCATGCCTTCGAGGCCGATGTTGACCACGCCGGCCCGCTCGGACCACAGTCCGCCCAGGCCCGCCAGGCCGATCGGCACGGCGGCGCTGAGTGCGGCGCCGAACTGGCCGGTGGAGGTGAGGTCCGCGGTGCCGGTGACGGCCCGCAGGACGGAGACCGCGACCAGCGCGCCGGCGATGATCAGCAGGATCCAGGGGTAGGTCAGCTTGCGCCGCCCGCTCTTCCCGGGGACCGCGAGCTTCGTCGCGGTCTTGAGGTCCGTACTCACGCCGACACCTCCGGCTTGTTGTCCGACTTGTCGGCGGTGGACAGCGCGGCCAGCTCCTCGCCGACCTTGCGCTGCTGCAGGCGCAGCCCGTAGCGGCGCACGATCTCGTAGGCGATGACGACGCAGAGCACGATGACGCCCTGGATGACGCCGACGATCTCCTGCGCGTAGCCCTCGAACTCCAGGCGGGAGCCGGTGCGGTCGAGGAACGCCCACAGCAGGGCGCCGAAGGCCATCCCGACCGGGTGGTTGCGGCCGAGCAGGGCGATGGCGATGCCGGTGAAGCCGATGCCGGCCGGGAAGTCCGTGCCGTACTGGAAGGACTCGCCGAGCAGGGTGGGCATGCCGACCAGGCCGGCCGCGGCACCCGACAGCAGCATGCTGCTGACGACCATGCGCTTGACGCTGACGCCGCTGGCCTCGGCGGCCGACTCGGAGGCGCCGACGGCGCGCAGGTCGAAGCCGAAGCGGGTGCGGTTGATGCCGAACCAGTACAGCGCGCCGGCCAGCACCGCGATCACCACGAAGCCGTAGACCGGCTTGGGGTGGGTGGGGAAGGAGAAGAAGTGGCTGGATTCCGGGAGGAACTTGGTGTGCAGGAGGTTGCCGTCCTTGATGGCGAGGCGGCCGTCCTGCAGGAAGTAGCCGATGATCGAGGCGGCGATGGCGTTCAGCATGATCGTGGTGATCACTTCGCTGACGCCGCGGGTGGTCTTCAGCAGACCCGCGATGCCCGACCAGAGGGCGCCCACCAGCATCGCGATGACGATGAGCAGGATGATCTGGATCGCGCCGGGGAGGGCGATGGCCCCGCCCACGGCCGCGGCCGCGAAGGCCGCCAGGCGGTACTGGCCGTCGACGCCGATGTTGAAGAGGTTCATGCGGAAGCCGATGGCGACCGCCAGCGCCGAAAGGTAGTACGGCACCGCCTTGTTGATGATCCAGACCTGGCTGTCGCTGTAGTGGCCGTAGTCGGCCATGATCCCGTAGGCCCGGAAGGGGTTCTCGCCGGACGCGAGGAACACCAGCGAGGAGATCACTATCGCGGCGACGATGGCCAGGACGGGCGCGGCGATCGCGAGGATCACCTTGTCGCGGGTGGCGCTCCTGGCGATGGCGTCCACGGCGGGGTTCTTGGCCGGGGTCGTGGTGGAGGTGCTCACTTCTGCTCACCGCCCTGCTCGCCGGCGCCGTCCGACGCACCGTCCTGGGACGTGCGGCCTTCCGCAGCGCCGTCTTCCGTCGCGCCGTCCTCCGGCGCGGTGAGGTGGCCGCTGGCGGCACCGGTCATGGCGGAGCCCAACTCCTCCGGGGTGATGACGGCGGGATCCGCGTCCGCGACCAGCCGGCCCCGGTACATCACCCGCAGGGTGTCGGACAGCCCGATCAGCTCGTCCAGGTCGGCAGAGATCAGCAGCACCGCCAGGCCCTCGCGCCGCGCCTCGCGGATCTGCTCCCAGATCTGCGCCTGCGCGCCGACGTCGACCCCGCGGGTGGGGTGGGCGGCGATCAGCAGCTTGGGCCGGTGGCTCATCTCGCGGCCGACGATCAGCTTCTGCTGGTTGCCGCCGGAGAGCGAGGACGCGGTGACCTCGATGCCGGGCGTGCGCACGTCGTACTCGGCGACGATGCGCGCGGTGTCCTTGCGGGCGCCGGCCAGGTCGAGCAGCTTGCCCTTGCTGTTGGGCCGCTCGGTGACGTGGCCCAGGATGCGGTTCTCCCACAGCGGGGCTTCCAGCAGCAGGCCGTGGCGGTGGCGGTCCTCGGGGATGTAGCCGACGCCGCCCTCGCGCCGGGCGCGGGTGGAGGCGCCGGACAGGTCCGTGCCGTCCAGGACGACGGTGCCGTGGTCGGGGGTGCGGGTGCCCATGACGGCCTCGACCAGCTCGGCCTGGCCGTTGCCCTCGACACCGGCGACGCCCAGCACCTCGCCCTTGTGGATGGTGAAGGAGATGCCGTCCAGGACGGTGCGGACGACGCCGTCGGAGTCGGTCGCGGACAGGTGGAGATCGCGTACCCGCAGCATCTCCTGGTCCGTGACGGTCGACTCGCGGGTCTCCGGCGAGGGGAGTTCGCTGCCGACCATCAGCTCGGCGAGCTGCTTGGGGGTGGTCTCGGACGGCTCGACCGAGGCCACGGTCGTGCCGCGCCGGATGACGGTGATGTCATCGGCGACCGAGAGCACCTCGCCCAGCTTGTGCGAGATGAAGATGACGGTCAGGCCCTCGGACTTGAGCTCGCGCAGGTTGTCGAAGAGCGCGTCGACCTCCTGCGGGACCAGGACCGCGGTCGGCTCGTCGAGGATGAGGGTGCGGGCGCCGCGGTAGAGGACCTTGAGGATCTCCACCCGCTGGCGGTCGGCCACACCGAGGTCCTCGACCAGCACGTCCGGGCGGATGTGCAGCCCGTAGGCGTCGGAGAGCTCCTTTATCCGGGCGCGGGCGCCGGCACCGATGCCGTGCAGCTTCTCCGCGCCGAGGACGGTGTTCTCCAGGACGGTGAGGTTGTCGGCCAGCATGAAGTGCTGGTGGACCATGCCGATGCCGCGGGCGATGGCGTCGCCCGGGGTCTGCAGGGTGACCTGCTCGCCGTCCAGCGCGATGCTGCCCTCGTCCGGCTTCTGCATGCCGTAGAGGATCTTCATCAGGGTGGACTTGCCGGCACCGTTCTCGCCGCAGAGGGCGTGGACGGTACCGCGGCGCACGGTGAGATGGATGTCGTGGTTGGCCACGACGCCGGGGAACCTTTTGGTGATTCCGCGGAGTTCTACAGCGGGGGCGTCCGGGCCGGCCGGGCCACTGCTCGTGGATGCTGCGTTGATGGCGCACTCCCCTCGGGGATGACGGTGCGGAAAGGACGAAGAGCGGGAAAGCGGGACCGGAAGGTCGCAGCGGACGCGGGGGCCTTCCCCCGGGGGCGTCCCGGGGTGGACCGTCGTCCCTGGCTGCGGCGTCTGACTACGGCGTCTCCTTGACCTTCACCTTGCCCTCGATGATCTTCTTCCGGGCCGCGTCGATCTGCGGCTCGATGTCCTTGATGAAGCCGCCCGAGGTGGCGAGCGAGACGCCCTGGTGCTTGAGGTCGTAGGCGTGGATGCCGGTCAGCGGCTTGTGCGCCTCGTAGCTCTTGATCAGGTCGAACACGGCCACATCGACGTTCTTCACGACCGAGGTCAGGATGTGGTCCTTGTACTGGGCCAGACCGGGCTGGCGGTACTGGTCGGAGTCCACGCCGATCGCCCAGACGCCCTTGTGCTTGCTGATCTCCTCGATGGAGCCGGCGCCCGACTGTCCGGCCGCCGTGTAGATCACGTCGATGCCGCTGTCGATCATGCCCGCGGCCTTCGCCTTGGCGGCAGCCGGGTCGTTGAAGCCCTTGTCGTTGTTCGGGTAGAGGTACTGCGAGACGACCTTGGTCTTCGGGTCGGTGTCGCGTACGCCCTGCTCGAAGCCGGCCTGGAACTTCTGGATCAGCGCGTTGTTCACGCCGCCGATGAAGCCCACATTGTGGGTCTTGCTCTTCAGCGCCGCGGCGACGCCGGCCAGGTAGGAGCCCTCGTGCTCGGCGAAGACCATGGCGTCGACGTTCTTGCCCTGGGGCACGGCGTCCACGACACCGAAGGTGGTGGCGGGGAAGTCCTTGGCGACGTTCTGCACGGACTGGCTGTAGGCGAAGCCGACGCCGATGACCGGGTTGTAGCCGGCCTCGGCGAAGGACGACAGCCGCTGCTCGCGGTCCGCCTCGGTCTCGCCGTTCTTGGCGGTGAGCATCTTGACCTTGACGCCCAGCTTCTTCTGGGCGTCCTCGGTACCGCGGGCGGCCGCCTCGTTGAACGAGTGGTCGTCCCGGCCGCCGATGTCGAAGGCCAGTCCGACACCCGCGTGCTTGGCGCGATTGGCCTCGGCGAAGCTCTGTCCGCACGCGGTGGCGGTGAACGCGAGACACGTGGTGGCGGTAGCCGCGGCGGCAATCCTGATGACCCGACGCACGGGGCCTTCCCTTCGCTCTAAGCGCCCCCTTTGGCGCTGGCTTGTGGGAGATTAACGCGCGTAGACCTGGCGCAAAACCCTCCACTGCGCGGACGTTATCGATTCGAGGCGTAGGGGCCCTCGCGCCGCCGGCCGCGGAAGCGGCGCACACCGCCGTCCACGGAAAGCCGGACTTTCACCGGCACGACATATTTGTCCCTACTTGTGCATTTGAAATGCAAGAAGCGGTACCAGATCCCTTGCACGGGACAGCCCCGGCTTGTTTGATCTTCTCTGTTGGGCGTCGTGCCGTTTGCCGACGCCCCGGGCCGGTGAGATCCACCGGCCCTCACGGGGATCCGGCCCCTGGCCTCACCAGGGACCGCGTCAGCAGGGGGAATCATGACCATGGCCACTGAGCCGTGCCGCCGTACGGGCATAGGCGCGGACCGCATCCGCCACGTCCACACACTCGGCCCGCACGGGACGAATCTGGAGACCGCCGCCCACGAGTGGCTGCACCGCCGGGGCATCGACGGGACGGTCGAACTCCACCCGTCGCTGGAGGCCGCCCTGGACGCGGTGCCCGACGACGGGGAGCACGCGCTGGCGGCCTGCGCGGTCTACCCGGCGCTGCACACCCTGACGTTCTCGAACCTGCACCGGCTGCACATGGTCGACAGCTTCCTCATGCCGACCCACAACATGGTCCTGGCCAGCGCGGGAGCAAGTGCCCCGGCCACCGTCTCCACCCACCCCGCCCCGGTCGGACTGGTGCCCGCCGAGGCCGGGTCCCGGCTGGTGCCGAGCAATTCCCAGGCCGCCATCGACTGCGCGGCGGGCCGCAGCGAGGGGTGCATCACGACCATCGTCGCCGCCGAGCGGTACGGGCTGCGCGTCCTGCGGGACTTCGGCCCGGTGCCGATGATCTTCACCATCCACCAGGTGTTCGCGGTGGACGCGCCGGCCGGCCGGCTGGAGACCGCCGGAGCGCAGCTGTGACGACCGCGCCGGCCCATGCCCCGCTCGGCGCCGCCCTGCGGGCCGAGGCCGCGGACCTCGCGGCCTCCCTCATCCCCAAGGTCAACCGCTTCCGGCTGCGCCAGGCCGACAACGGCGCGGTGCCCGAGCCGGGCGCCGCCGACCGGGAACTGCTCACCGCGATCCGGGACGAGGCGACCGCCTGGTACGGCCGCAACGGGCACGCCCGGCAGGCCGACGCGCTGGCCGACGACGTGGACGACTGGCTGGCCGAAGGCCTCGACCGGGCACCGCACTTCGCCCGCTCCCGGGACGCGCTCCGGCCGCCGGAGGACGGGGCGCCGGTGTTCTTCCTGGCTCCCGCGCAGAGCACCAACAGCGTGCCGCCGGTCGGCAAGCGCCTCGACTGCTTCTTCGCGCTGCGCAAGGAGCCCGCCGCGCTGCCGCGACTGGCCGCGGACTTTCCCCACCCCAGGAACAACTGCCAGTCGCTGGTGCTGATCGCGGGCAGCCACGGCTTCGCGCACGGCAACTGCATCGTGTTCTTCCCCGAGAACGTGGCCGCGCGCGACAAGGTCGAAGAGCAGGCGTACGCGATGTTCTTCTACAACAAGATGCGGAAGATCCACGAGACGTACGCCCTGCCCGGTGCCGAGGCGGTGCTCACCGCCGACTCCGTGCCGCGGGCCTCGTCCGGCCTGGCCCCGGAGGTCTGCTTCGAGGCCCGCGCGATCTGGGGCTATCTGCACGACTCCCTGCATTACCAGGGGCGTTGGCCGTTCGATCAGCACATCGCGCTGAAGATGAACTGGTTCGTGGGCCTCCTGGAGGAGACCAAGGTCGACGCCAGGACCGTCCTCGCGTGTGCGGACGGCGGGGTGCCGTTCGCGCAGGAGCAGATCGACATGATCCTGCTGGAGCGCGTCTTCCGCTATCCGCTGGCGGACGACGCGACCCGCAACTTCGACTCCGGCACCGGCGTCTTCCTCTACTCCTGGCTGCGCGAGCACGGCGCGCTGACGGGCTCGCCCGAGGGCGGCGGGCTGCTGCGGCTGGACCGGGACAAGGCGCTCGACGCCCTGCGCCAGTACGTGGCCACCGTCGAGGAGTTGGAGGAGCGGGTCACCACCGACGACGAGTACCGGGCCGCCGCGAAGGCCCTGGTCCGCAGCTATCTGCCGGAGGGCGAGGCCAAGCAGCGCTACCGCTTCACCGAGGACCAGCGCGTCCTGCTGCGGGCCAAGCAGCAGCTGGCCGGGCTGCCGCCGCTGCGCTTCGCCGAGGCGGAGTGGTGAGCCCGGCTGGGCCCCGTGCGGGCCGCGACGACCGCCTGGTGGTGCCCGTCCTGTCGTGCCTGATGGTGCTGCTGCTGGCGACCGGGTGGGTGGTGTCCGGGAAGCTGGTCAGCGACACCCCGCCGCTGGCCGTCGCGGCCGGCCGCACCGCGGCGAGCTTCGTGGCGATCAGCGCGCTCTCCGCGCTGCGGCCCCGGACCTGGCCCGCGATCCGGGCCGGCGCCGGCCGGTGGCGGGCCGTCGCGCTCCTCGCCTTCCTGGGCTTCTTCGCCTACTACACGGGGACGCTGCTCGGCGTCGACCGGATCGGCGCGTCCCGGGTGGGCCTGGTGGTGTCCCTCCTGCCGTGCCTCACCTTCGCCATCGGCATCGTGGCCTTCCGCGAACAGGCGGGGCTCCGCAAGGTCGTGGGAGCCGTCCTCGCGGTCGCCGCGGCGCTCGGCTACGCGCTGGGCGAGGGCCCGGCGGACGGCGGAGCCGGCGGCGGGGTGCTGGTCACCGGCGTCCTGTTCGCCCTCGCCGGCACGTTCGCCTACGCCCTGTACGGCTACGTCTACCGCCAGCACATGTCCGACGTGCCCCCCATCGCCGCGCTCCCCGCGGTCACCGGCGCGGGCACGGCCATGCTGGGGCTGGCCGCCGTCGTCCTCGTACCGCTGGGCACCATCAGCGCCGGTCAGTGGGCGGGCGTCGCGGCGCTCGGCGCGGTGCTCACCGCGCCCGTCTTCCTGCTCTCCCATGAACTGATCCTGCGCAAGGGCCCGTTGTTCACCTCCGCCGTCGCCCTGACCGTGCCGTTCCTGGTGCGGCTGGGCGAGTGGGCGTGGGGCGAGGCGCCCGCGCCGGGCCCGGTGGACTTCCTGTTCCTGGTGCTGTGCGCCGTGGGCGTGTGGATGACGGTCGCCGCGACGCCCCCGGCGCCCGCCGCGACGCCCGCCGCGACGCCCGCCGCGACGCCCGCCGCGGCGGACCACCAGCCCCTGAGCCCGGCCGAACCCGAGAGAAGCACCTCGTGACAGCAGCACACGCACCGCGCCCCACCGTCGTCCTGGTCTACCAGCGCACCTCGCTCCCCTGGGTCTTCGACAGCGCGCGGAAGGCCGGCATCGACCTGGTCCTGGTCCCGCGCCCCGACGAGCCCGTCTCCCCCGACCGGCTGCCGCCCGGCGTGGTGGAGGTGCTCCCCCTGGACGTGGAGGGCGATCCGGCCGCGGCCCTGGCCGCCCTGCGCGCACGGCACAGCAGCAGGCCGTTTGACGGAATCACCACGCTCTACGACCCGGCGGTGCCGTTCGTCGCCGACGCGGCCGAGGTGCTCGGGCTGCCCGGGCTCGGCGGTGGCACCGCGCGGGCCGTGCAGGACAAGCGGCTCATGCGCCGCCGCCTGGCCGAAGCGGGGCTGAACGTCCCCGGTTTCGTCGTCCTGGACGAGCCCGGCGCCTCCGCCGCGGCCGCCCGGCTCGACTTCCCGGTGGTGGTCAAACCGGCCAACGGCTTCTCCAGCCTCGGCGTGACCAAGGCCGACAGCCCCGAGCGGCTCGGCGCCGTGGTGGACGAGGTGTGGCAGGTCTGCCGGAGCAAGTTGCACCAGGTCACGGGACTGGTCGTCGAGGAGTTCCTGGACGGCCCGGAACTCGCCGTGGAGTCCCTCGCCCACCGCGGCACGGTCCAAGTGCTGACCATCGGATACAAGGGCGAGCCGGTCGGCCCGCACTTCGAGGAGGGCGTCTACCGCGCCCCGGCGCCGCTCGCGCCGCAGGTCCAGGACGCCGTGGTGCGCGAGGTCGTCGCGGCCCACGCGGCGCTCGGGGTGACCGACGGCCCGACCCACACCGAGCTGCGGCTGCGCGGCGGTGAGCGCCCCTACCTGCTGGAACTCGGCGCCCGCATCGGCGGTTCGGGCGTCTCCCACTACATCGCCGAGCACGTCACCGGGACCGATCTGGCCGCTGACGCGCTGCGCCTGGCCGCGGGCCTCGCCCCGCGCTCGCTGCCCGACCCGGACCAGCGGCCGGCCCGGGCGAGGGGCGCGGCGGCCAACTACATCGTGCCGTGCGGGGGCGCGGGACGGATCACCGCCCTCCACGGGCTGGCGGAGGTGGCCGCCGACCCCCGGGTGGACCATGTCGTCCAGATGCTGCACCCGGGCGATGTCGTGCGCCCCTACCCCGACTTCACCGGCTATCCGGCGTTCATCCTCTCCCACCACCCGTCCACGAAGGACGCGGAGGAGTTCCACCGGGACCTCGCAGACCTCATCCGTATCGACTACGCACCGGCAGGGGACGCACAGTGAGCATGCCCGCTCTCGACGACCGCGATGGCGTCATCTGGCTCGACGGCGCGTTCGTCCCCTGGCGCGACGCCCGGCTGCACGTCCTCACCCACGGTCTCCACTACGGGGGCGGCGTCTTCGAGGGCGAACGGGTCTACGACGGCCGGGTCTTCAAACTGACCGAGCACACCGAGCGGTTGCACGCGTCGGCGCGGGAACTCGGCTTCGCCATCCCGTTCTCCGTCGCGGAGCTGGACGAGGCGACGCGCGCACTCGTCCAACGGCAGGGCATCGTCAACGGCTATGTCCGGCCGGTGGCCTGGCGGGGCAGCGAGCACATCGGCGTGGCCGGTGCGGGCGCCTTTGTCCATGTCGCCCTCGCCACCTGGGAATGGCCGCATGTCTTCGCGGCCGACGCCAAGGAGCGCGGCATCCGGCTGGGCACCTCGCGCTGGCGGCGTCCCGCGCCGGACACCGCTCCGGTCCGGGCCAAGGCGGCCTCGCTGTACAACATCTGCACCCTGGCCCGCGACGCCGCCGACCGGGACGGCTTCGACGACGCCCTGCTGCTGGACTACCGCGGACACGTCGCGGAGGCCACCGGCGCCAACCTCTTCCTCGTGGCCGGGGGAACGCTGCACACGCCGACGGCCGACTGCTTCCTCGCCGGCATCACCCGGCAGACGGTGCTCGACCTGGCCGGCGACCTCGGCATCCCCGTGGTCGAACGGCACATCGCCCCCGAGGAACTCGGCCGGTTCGACGAGTGCTTCCTCACCGGCACGGCCTACGAGGTCCAACCGGTCCGGTCGATCGACGCGCACGAGTACCGGGTGGGCCGGACGACCACCGCCCTGGCGGAGGCGTACGCCCGGCTGGTCCGCTCGGCGGACCGCGGCGCGGCGGCCCGGGCGGCCGTCAGTCCATGAGGTCCCCGTCGAGGAGGGCGCAGGCGGTGAAGAGCTCGACGCCCACCCCGATCGCCACTTCGTCGACGTCGAAGTCGCCGCGGTGCAGGTCGCGGTGGGTGGTCTCGGCGGGCGGGTGGACGCCGAGGCGGGCCATGGCGCCGGGGACGTGTTCGAGGTACCAGGAGAAGTCCTCGCCGCCGAGGGACTGCTCGGTGTCCTCGACGGCGCCCTCGCCGCGGCGGGCGGCCATCGCGGAGTGCAGCAGCTGGACGGTGACCGGCTCGTTGACCACCGGAGGCACCCCGCGGACGTAGGTGATCTGCGACTTCGCGCCGTGCAGCGTGGCGATCTCGTCGATCGCCGCGTGGACCAGGTCGGGGGCCTGCCGCCAGGCGTCGAGGTCCAGGCAGCGGACCGTGCCGGAGAGTTCGGCGTGCTGCGGGATCACGTTGCAGGCGTGGCCGGAGGCCAGCCGGCCCCAGGTGACCGCGAGCCCGGCGCGGGCGTCGACCCGGCGGGCGAGCAGCGCGGGGACATCGAGGGCGACCCGGGACGCGGCGGTGACCATGTCGGTGGTCAGGTGCGGGCGGGCGGTGTGGCCGCCGGGGCCGTCGAGGCCGACCTCCAGCCGGTCACAGGCGGAGGTGATCGCGCCCACCCGCAGTCCGATCCGGCCGGCGTCGACGCGCGGGTCGCAGTGGACGGCGAGGATCCGGCCGACGCCTTCGAGCACGCCGGACTCGATCGCGTCGGGGGCGCCGCCGGGCAGCACCTCCTCGGCGGGCTGGAAGATCAGGCGGACCGGGCGGGGCAGGGCGCCGGTGCGGGCCAGCTCGGCGAGGACCAGGCCGGCGCCGAGGACGACGGTGGTGTGCACGTCGTGGCCGCAAGCGTGCGCCCGGCCGGAGACCGTCGAGGCGTAGGGGACCTTCTTGGTGTCCGGGATGGGCAGGCCGTCGATGTCCGCGCGCAGGGCCAGCAGGGGGCGGGCCGGGTCCGCGGCGAGGGCCCGGCCGTCGGCGGTGGCGTCCGGGGTGCCGATGTCGCACATCAGGCCGGTGCCGGTGTTCAGTACCCGCGGGCGCAGCCCGGCCCGCTCCAGCCGCTCCTTGATCGCCGCGGTGGTCCGGAACTCCTGGTTGCCCAGCTCGGGATGCATGTGCAAGTCGCGGCGGAACAGGCTGAGTTCGGCGCGCAGTGCGTCGGGGAGCGCGCCGGGGAGCTGGTCCCCGGCGGGGGTACGGGCGGTGCCGGCATCGCGGGACTTCAGATGGTTCACCCGGCGAAGGTTACGGGTCCCGATGGGGCAACTGTCCCTCGATCAACAAAAGTTCAGCCCGTTAGGGGAAGAAAATCTAGGCCGCTCGGCGCATAGACGGTTTATGCGAAGGGTATGCAGTAGGGCTTCATGCGCGGTGCCGACACCCTCGCACCGCTGCCGGACCCGTCCTCGGCCCCGCCTCCGGTCCCGCCCTCAGCCGGTGGCCATCCGCGGGGTGAAGGGCAGCCGCTGGACGTCGCGGGCGGTGCCGGTGACGCCGTCGAGGAAGCCCTGCGCGCGCGGTGAGGCGTGGGCGGTCAGCCACTGCGGGTCGATGTCGCAGACCGCGACCTTGACCTCGGTGCCCCGCAGGGCGAGCGGCAGGGTGTGCACGACGGTGGAGGGGAAGCTGACGATCAGCCGTCCGATCGGGCCGCGCCGGGCGATCAGCTCCAGCGGCAGGTCCGGGCGGACGATCTCCAGACCGGTCTCGGCGGACAGCCGGTGCAGCTTCTCGGTGCTCTCCTTGCGGTGCGCGAAGTAGCGGGTGGCGCCGTGCGTCCGGGCCAGGGCCGCGACCGCGGCCAGATAGCGGTCGGTGTCGACGACGCCGGTCTCCACCAGCGAGGTGCCGACGATGTCGGCGGCGCGGGTGAGCCGGGGCGGGCCGAAGCGGCCGCGGGTCCAGGCGAAGTCGTTGGTGGTGACGTGGACGCCCGGCGGCACCTCGACGGGCATGGAGCTGAACAGCCCGACGGTGCGCCGGCCGCCCTCGGGCTCGGGGGTGAGCCGGCGCCGGGCGGTGGCCGAGAACGGCGCGAAGGCCAGGTCCCGGGCGCCGCGCCCGCTGCCGTTGCGGTGCCAGCGCACCAGCCGTTCGCCGTGGGCGAGTTGGGAGATGAACTCCATGGTGGCGGTGCCGTCGTCGACCACGACCAGGTCGCGCGCCCTGGTGAGGGTGAGCAGCAGCTGGACGTAGCGGGAGAACGGGTCGCCGATGACGACGCGCCGGGCCCGGCGCAGCAGCGGGGTGAGGCCGCCGATGGTGCGCACCGGGGCGGTGGGGCCGCCGCGGGCCTCCTCCCAGCGCACCGCATGGCCTTCGTCGCGGGCGAGTTCGGCCATCCGGCGCAGCTGGCCGCGGGTCATCGGGTCGTGCGGGGAGAGCACGACGACGGTGAGTTCGCCGGCCTGTGCCGTGTGCGCCCATTCCAGGGTGTTCAGCAGCTGCACCGGGCTCTCGACGAAGGCGAGGGTGCCCGTGCCGCGGGCGGTGGGGGTCCGGCCCCCGCCGTCGCCGCGGCGGCGCTGGCGCGGCACCCCCCGGAGACGGCGGGCGGGAGGGACCGCCGTCTCCGGGGGCGGGACCTCGGCGCCGGGCGGGACGGGCTCGGCGCGGGCCCCTTCGGGTGAGCTCACCTTGGCTCCCGTCGGTTCGTCGGTGGTGCTCAGACCGCGGCCGGCTCGGCGGCCTCGGCCTCGGCGACCACACCGGCGACGCGGCGCAGCTTCTTCATCGGGCCGCGCTCGCTGTCGTAGACCTTCTTGACGCCGTCACCGAGGGACTCCTCGATGGTGCGGATGTCGCGGACCAGGCGGGTCAGGCCGCCGGGCTCGACGGAGGCGGCCTGGTCGGAGCCCCACATGGCGCGGTCGAGGGTGATGTGGCGCTCGACGAAGGTGGCGCCGAGGGCGACCGCGGCGAGGGTGGTCTGGAGACCGGTCTCGTGGCCGCTGTAGCCGATCGGGACGTTGGGGTACTCGTCCTGCAGCGTGTTGATCATGCGCAGGTTGAGCTCCTCGGCCTTGGCCGGGTAGGTGCTGGTGGCGTGGCAGAGCAGGATGTTGTCGCTGCCCAGGACCTCGACGGCGTGCCGGATCTGCTTGGGGGTGGACATGCCCGTCGAGAGGATGACGGTGCGGCCGGTGGCGCGCATGGCGCGCAGCAGCTCGTCGTCGGTGAGCGAGGCGGAGGCGACCTTGTAGCAGGGCACGTCGAACTTCTCCAGGAAGGCGACGGACTCGACGTCCCACGGGGAGGCGAACCACGCGATGCCGCGCTTCTTGCAGTACTCGTCGATGGCGCGGTAGCCGTCCTCGTCGAACTCCACGCGGTGGCGGTAGTCGATGTAGGTCATCCGGCCCCAGGGGGTGTCGCGCTCGATGTCCCACTGGTCGCGCGGGGTGCAGATCTCCGGGGTGCGCTTCTGGAACTTGACGGCGTCGCAGCCGGCGTCGGCGGCGGCGTCGATCAGCGCGAAGGCGTTCTCCAGGTCGCCGTTGTGGTTGATGCCGATCTCACCGGTGACGTAGACGGGGCGGCCGGGGCCGGCCTCGCGGGTGCCGAGGGTGCGGAGGCGGGAGGTGCTGGTCATGGGGAGATTCCTTCGTGTTGATCAGGGACGTGCGGGGGGACTCGGTTGGGGACTGAGGGGTGGGTGTCAGAGGGACGGGCCCAGGAGCCAGCCGGCGATCTCGCGGATGGCGCCGCTGCCGCCGGGCGTCGCGGTGACCGCGCGGGCCGCGCCGCGCACCACGTCGTGGGCGCTCGCGACCGCCACGGGCCAGCCGACGAGGTCGAAGCACGGCAGGTCGTTGACGTCGTTGCCGACGTAGAGCACCCGCGCGGGGTCGATGCCGGCTTCCTCGCACCACTGCTTGAGGGCGAGGTCCTTGCGGTCGATGCCGTGCAGGACGGGCACCCGCAGCTTGCGGGCCCGGGCGGCGACGACCGGGTTGGTCTCGGTGGACAGGATCAGCAGCTTCAGCCCGTCCCCGCGCAGGGCCGCGACGCCGAGGCCGTCGCCGCGGTGGACCGCGACGACCTCCCGTCCGTCGGCGTCGATCAGCACCCGGTCGTCGGTCTGGGTGCCGTCGAAGTCGAGGACGACGGCGTCGATGTCGTCCCTGGTCGGCAGGGCGCCGGGGCGGGGGGCGTCCAGCAGCGGGGCCAGCGCGCGGGCGCGGGCCAGCTCGTGCGGGTCGTCGATCTCCAGCACCCGGGCGGGGTCGGTGCGCACGAGTTCGGTGCGGCCGAAGAAGCGGTGGCCGCCGGCGCGGAAGCCGGCCGCGTCCATCGCGTAGGCGGCGCCGGTCTCCAGCAGGTCCTGGGGGCGGTCCTGGCGGCGCGGCCGGAAGGACTTGTCGTGGTTGACGCCGTGGCCGCCGGTGGCGGTGCGGTCGGCGGCGTCGGCCGGCTCGGCGGCCTCGGCGTCGCGCCAGACGAAGCCGTGGAAGGGGGCGACGGTCAGCGCGCTGTCGGCGCCGCCCTCGACGACCGCGGCGGCCACCGAGTCGATGTCCTCGCGGACGAGGAAGGGGCTGGTGCACTGGACCAGCAGCACCGCGTCGACCGTGGTGCGCTGCTCGGCCTCGTAGGCGTCCATGGCGTGCAGGACGGCGGCCTCGCTGGTGGCGGTGTCGCCGGCGATGTCGCCGGGGCGGCGGACGACGAGGGCGCCGGCGCCGCGGGCGGCGGCCGCGATCCCGGCGTCGTCGGTGGAGACCACGACGTCGGTGACCAGGCGGGCGGCGCGGCACTCGCGGACCGCGCGGGCCACCAGCGGCACGCCCCCGACGGCGGCGAGGTTCTTGGCGGGCACGCCCTTGGATCCGCCGCGGGCGGGGATGACGGCCACAACAGTGGGTGGCATTGCGGGCTCCTCGGTTCGGCTGGGGGTGGGCGACGGGCGGGTGTTCACAGCTGCCCCCAGCGGCGGATGGCGGGGGCGACGCGCTGGACGCCGTGGCGGTAGGCGCCGCGGGCGGCCTCGCGGACCGTCTCGCGGGCGACCCGGCGCAGTCCGCGGGTCTCCTCGGGGGCCTCGTCGTATCCGGCGAGCGGCCCGCCGTGCGGGTCGAGGCCGTGCCGGGCGAGGATGCCGGGGAGGTAGCCGGGGGCGGTGCGGGGCGTGTAGTAGGGGGCGAGCGGCGGCAGCGGGCCGGCCTCGCGCAGCGCGGTGACCCGGGCGCGGGCGGCGTCGAAGGCCGTGTCGTAGTCCCCGTCGGCGGCCACGCCCTGCCGGGCCAGCCACCGCGGGTCGGGCACCGGGCGGTGGCCGGCGTCCAGCTCGTCCCAGGAGGCCAGGCAGCCGGAGCCGAGGAAGTGGTGGTTGCCGAGGGCCTCGCGGACGCCGAGGTCGGTGAGGACGGCGGTGGGGATGCCGCGGTGCAGCGACTCCAGGGCGGCGGTCGAGCTGACCGTGACCATCAGGTCGGTGCGGTCCAGGACCTCGCCCATGTTGCCGTACACCAGGCGGCAGTTGGCGGGGAGGCCGCCGGGCACCTTGGCGGCGAGCTTCTGGTAGGGCAGTTCCTCGATGTGCGTGGTGTGCTCGCCCGGCTTGCTGCGGAGCTTGATCAGCACCTCGCGGCCGGGGTGCGTGCGGGCGTGCTCCACCGCCCTGCGGAGCAGGTAGCCGCGGTCCGCGCGGCTCTCCGGGACGGAGGGCTGGGCGGCGAACACCACGGTGTGCGGGCCGCGTTCGCCGGTGTAGCGCGCGCCGCCGAGGAAGGGAAGGGCGCATTCGACGACGCTGTGGTCGTCGGCGCCGACGCCGCGGTAGACCTCGCGGAAGCGGTCCGCGTCGTGCCGGGAGTTGGCGAGCACGACATCGGCGCCGTGCCGCAGCAGCAGCCCGTCGGCGAGCTTCTCGTAGACCACGCCGACGTAGCCGGTGACGACGACGGGGCGGTGCTGTCCGGTGGCGGCGGGCGGTGCCGCGGCGCTCCAGGCGTGGGCCAGGCCGTGCAGCATCGCCTGCACCGCTCCGCCCACGCAGGCCAGCACGATGACGTCGTAGCGCGTACGGTCGAGGGACCGCACGAAGTCGACGCCCCGGATTTCGCGCAGCGCGTCCGCACGGGCGCCGACCTCGTCGAGCTGGCGGACCGTGGGAGTGGCGCGGCCGCGGAGGAGGTACCCGTCGAGTCGAATGTCCGGTTGGAGCCGGTACGCTGTCATAGCGCCCCATTTCCAGCGGGTATCCGAGTCGGCGAGCACGGCCACTCGCGGCGTGGAATCGGTACGTGATGGCACGTCGAAGACGCTAGGAAGGCATTCCGTTTGGCGGGCCAACTGGGCCGCAACAAAGGGTTAACAGCGAGTCGACGAATGACGAACCGGCCCGATAGTCGGCCTGGTTAACCATCCCGCCATTCTTCGTTCACCCGGGTGTCCGCACCCCGTAAAGACGAATGCCGGACTCCCCGCCTAACGTCACCCGGGTGGTTAAGCTCTCCGTCATCGTGCCGTTCTACAACGTGCAGACATACGCGCCCGACACCCTGAAAAGCCTGGCGGCCAATGCCCGCGAGGATTTTGAATTCCTGCTCGTCGACGACTGCTCGCGCGACGAGACCCCGGACATCCTCGCGCGCGCCGAGCGCGAGCTGCCGGGCGCCAGACTGCTGCGGCACGCACAGAACGGCGGCCTGGCCACCGCCCGCAACACCGGCCTGGACGCGGCCCGCGGCGAATACGTCACCTTCCTGGACGGCGACGACTGGCTCGCCCCCGGCTATTACCCGCAGCTGCTCTCCGCCATCGAGGAGTTGGGGTGTGACTTCGTCCGTACGGATCATGTGCAGTGCACCGCCCGGGCGCGCACCGTCCACCGGGTCCCGCACGGCCGGCGCCGGGTGGTGCTGGACCCGCGCGCGGTGATCCTGCCGGCCGACCGCTCCACCTCCGTCGACTACGCCTACGCCTGGGCCGGGATGTACCACCGCCGGCTGCTGGACGACGGGGTGCTGCACTTCACCGACGGCCTGCGCACCGCGGAGGACCGGCCGTGGATCTGGCGGCTGCACCGCGAGGCCTCCTCCATGGCGGTGGTCGGCCTGCTCGGTGTTTTCTACCGGCGCGGCGTGGCGTCCTCGCTGACCCAGATCGGAGATGTGCGGCAATTGGACTTCATCCGCGCCTTCGACCAGGTGATCGAGGAAACCGCCCAGGATCGCGATGCGGAATTCCTGCTGCCCAAGGCGGTGCGCACGTATTGCGCGATCATTTCCCACCACCTCGGTTCGATCGAACGTTTCGAACCGCAGGTCGCCCGTAAATTGCGCGCGATGAGCGCGGCGGCCATGAAACGCATGCCGCAGGACGTACTGAAGGAAGCCCTGGATTCCATGGATGTGCAGCGCGCGTCCCGGCTGCGGCGACTGCGCCGCCGCCCCGTCCCGGCGGAGGTCGCCGCCTGATGTCCACCCGGCCCCGTACCCAGATCTTCCTGGCGTCCACGCTCTACGGCGCGGCGACGCTCGCCGCCGCCCTGGACGCCGACTGCTTCGCCCCGGCCGACCGCCGGCTGCTGCTGGTCAGCAACAACGCGACGACCCCGGAGACCAGCCCCGCGCTGGACACCGTGCCCGGCTTCGAGCGGCTGCGCGGCCGCTTCGACCGGGTGCTGTCCTGGAACGAGACGATCAGCCCCTTCCACCCCGGCGGCTGGTCCCCGCGCCCGGACGACGCCCCGCTGTGGGAGCGGCATCTGCGGCTGCTGTGGGACCTGGGCGACGACCACGTCGAGCTGATCGTGGAGTCCATCCAGGTCAACCCGGCACTGGCCCTCGCCCAGCTGTTCCCGGACGCGCCGCTCGACGTCTACGCCGACGGCCTGATGAGCTACGGCCCCACCCGCAACAAGCTCGACCCGCTGATCGGCACCCGCATCGGCCGGCTGCTGCACCTGGACCTGGTCCCGGGCCTGACGCCGCTGCTGCTGACCGAGTTCGAGGTCGAGGCGCGGACCGTGCCGGCCGACGCCTTCACCAAGGTGCTGGCCGAACTCTCCGACGCGAGCGGGGAGCTGGCCGTCCCGGACGGTGCCGCGCTGCTGCTCGGCCAGTACCTCTCCGCGCTGGGCATCCTCACCCCCGAGGAGGAAGAGGAGCTGCACGTGCGGATGCTGCGCGGCGCGGCCGAGCGCGGCCACCGCGAGATCGTCTTCAAGCCGCACCCGTCCGCCCCGGCCCGCTGGTCGCGGCTGCTGGAGCGGGAGGCGGAGAAGCTGGACCTCGCGCTGACCGTGCTGGAGCACCCGGTGCCGGCCGAGGTGCTCTACCAGCGGATGCGGCCCGCGCTGGTCGTCGGCTGCTTCTCCACCGCGCTGCTGACCGCATCCACCTTCTACGGCCTGCCGACCGCGCGCACCGGCACCGGGCTGCTGCTGGAGCGGCTCACCCCGTACCAGAACAGCAACCGGATCCCGGTCACGCTGGTGGACGCGCTGGTGCCCGACCTGGGCGACCGCAGCCCGCGCCCGCGCGCCTTCACCACCCCGGAGGCCGTCGGCGGCCTGGTCACCGCGGTCGGCTACGCGATGCAGCACCAGATGTACCCGCAGCTGCGGCCGCACGCCGAGCGCTATCTCGCGGGCGGCCTGGACCAGTTCACCTGGCGCTACTTCAAGCGCCGCCGGCTGACCGCGCTGGCCCTGCCCGGCGCGATCCCCTCGCAGCTGTCGTTCATCCCGCGCAACGCCACCGTCCGCCGGGTCGCCCGCCGGGCGCGCGCGGTGCAGCGGCGGCTGAAGAAGCGGGCCGCGTTCGGATGACCGCCTCCCAGCTGACGCCCGGCGCGCCACCCGCCCCGCCGGCCGCCGTCGCCGCCCCGGGGCGCGTCATACCCGGGCGCGGCCGTGGCGGATCGTCGCGGCTGCGCGCCCTGGACGGGCTGCGGCTGCTCGCCGCGCTGATGGTCGCCGGGTACCACTACGCGGGGCGCGGCGGCGAGATATCCCGGGCCTGGGGCGGCTCGCCCGCCCACCAATTCCCCACCCTGGCACCGCTGTTCGCCTACGGCTGCCTGGGCGTGCAGATCTTCTTCGTGATCAGCGGCTTCGTCATCTGCCTCAGCGGCTGGGGCCGGACGCTGCGCGCCTTCCTCGCCTCCCGCATCTCCCGCCTCTATCCGGCGTACTGGGCCGCGATCCTCCTGATCACCGCGGTCTTCGCACTCCCCTGGGTCGCCTACAAGGCGCTGCCGCCCAGCGAGGTGCTCACCAATCTGACGATGCTGCAGCAGCCGCTGGGCGTCGACCGGGTGCTGGGCGTGTGCTGGACCCTCTGGGCGGAGATGCGGTTCTACGCCCTCTTCGCGCTCTGCGTCGTGCTGCCGGGCGCGACCCGCCGCCGGGTGGTGCTCTTCTGCGCCGGCTGGACACTGGCCGCCGCCCTCGCCCAGGCCGCGCACGAGCCCTTCCTCGACACCGTGCTGATGCCCGAGTACGCGCCGTTCTTCATCGGCGGCATCGGCCTGTACCTGCTGCACCGCTACGGCGCCCGCGACCCGATCGCCTGGGCGATCGTGCTGGTCAGCTGGCTGGTCGGGCAGCACTACGCGGTCGCCGGGCTCTGGCACGCGCCATCGGCCACCGCGTTCTCCTACCGCTCGACGGCCGGCATCATCGCCGTCGTCACGCTCGGCTTCGCCCTCGTCGCGGCCGTCGCCCTGGGCCTGCTGCGCCGGGTGGACTGGCGCTGGCTGACCGTGGCCGGCGCGCTGACGTACCCGTTCTACCTCGTCCATGAGCACCTGGGCTGGGTGGTGGTGCGCGCCCTGCACCACACCCTGGGCCTGCCCTCGTACGCCACGCTGCTCCTGACCGTGGGGCTGATGCTGCTGCTGGCGTGGCTGCTGCACCGCTTCCTGGAGCGCCCGCTGACGCCGCTGCTCAAGCGCGCGATCGACCCCCGGCGCCCGGCCGTGTGACATCCGGCCGGGGGCGCGCGGACCGCACCCCCGGCCGCCGGTACGCCTACCGCCCGGTGGTCGCCGCGACGCCGGCCACGATGATCCGCAGCCCCTCCTCGAAGCTGCGCTCCAGGTCGCCGAACATCTCGTCGCCCGCGGCCATCGCCAGCGGGTACTGCTCGCCGATCCGCTCCGAGCGGCTCGCCAGGTCGTAGGCCGGATCGCGGCTCTCCGGGCGCCGGTCCGCCGGATCGCCCGGCTCCGGATAGACCGACTGCTCCTCGATCACCACGCCGACGGTGAAGTTGTAGGCGGTCCACCATGCCCGCGCGGCCTGGTGCGCCGAGAAGCCCGCCGTCGTGAGCAGGCGCAGCAGGGCGTCCAGCGGCATCGCGTAGCTCTCGTCGGTCATCCGGGTGCCGCTGAAGACCTTGCCGCCGTCGCGGTAGCCGAGCAGCCCGCGGCGCATCACCCGGCAGGCGTCGGACAGCGCGTCCTGCCAGGTCTCGCCGGGCCCCCGCTCGCCGGCGTCCGGCCCCAGCAGCGGCGAGGTCATCCGCCGGAGCATCGCGGTGGCCATCTCGTCCAGCAGCTCCTGCTTGTTCTTGAAGTGCCAGTACAGGGCGGGAGCCTGGACGTTCAGCTCCTTGGCGATGCGGCGCAGGGTGAGCCCGTCGAGGCCCACCTCGTTCAGCAGCCGCAGCGCGGTGTCCACCACTTGATTCCGGTCGATGCGAGAAACCATGTTGACAACTTAACACCGTTAAGGCCATGCTCGGCACATGGAACTTAACAGCGTTAAGGACACCGCCGGCGCGGCGAACAACCACCCCTTCGTTCCCGCGACCGTCGACGTACTGATCACCGGAGCGGGCCCGACCGGCATCTCGCTCGGCATCGACCTGGCCCGGCGCGGGGTGCGCGCCCTGATCGTCGAGCGGCAGGACCGCCTCTCCCAGGGCGCCCGCGGCACCGGCCTCCAGCCGCGCAGCCAGGAGGTCTACGAGGACCTCGGCCTGCTGGACGCGATCCGCGAGGTCGGCGGCCACTACCCGCCGACCGCCCTGTGGAAGGACGGCCGGATCACCGAGGTCCACGAGATGATCGAGCGGGTCGACCCCACACCCGCCGTGCCGTGGTCGACCGCGCTGATGGTGCCGCAGTTCCGCACCCTGGAGGTGCTGCACGCCCGGCTGACGGAGGTGGGCGGCAGCGTCCTCTTCGGCACCGAACTCACCGAATTCGCCCAGGACGCGGACGGCGTGACGGCCCGTCTGCAGCGAGCGGACGGCACGGCGCACACCGTGCGGGCCGCCTATCTGGTCGCCGCCGACGGCGGGCGCAGCACCGTGCGCCGGGCCCTGGGCACCGCGATGAGCGGCCCGGACCTGGAGCCCGGCGTCGCCCTCCTCGCCGATATCCGGGTCGACGGCCTCGACCGGGACCACTGGCACCGCTGGATCCTGCCGACCGGCGGCTTCATCGGCATCCTGCCGCTCGCCGGCACCGGCGACCTCTTCCAGACCATGATCGCGGGCCCCGGCGGGTCGCCCGACCCCTCGGCGGAGACCGTCCGCGCGCTGCTCACGGAGCACACCCATCTGACGGCCGAGCAGATCCGCGAGGTGGTGTGGACCTCGCTCTTCCGGCCCCGCGCGGGCATGGCCGACAGCTACCGCGAGGGCCGGGTCTTCCTCGCCGGCGACGCCGCGCACGTGCACTCCCCGGCGGGCGGCCAGGGCCTGAACACCAGCGTGCAGGACGCCTACAACCTCGGCTGGAAGCTCGGCCTGGTGCTGCGGCACGGCGCCCCCGACACCCTGCTCGACAGCTACGGCGCCGAGCGCCGGCCGATCGCCGCCGACATCCTGGAGACCAGCACCCGGCTGCACCGCTCCGGCAGCCTGCGCCGCGGCCGGGACCTGCACCAACTCGGCGTCGGCTACCCCGACAGCCCGCTGTCACGGGAGCTGCGCACGGACCTCGCGGAGGGTGTGCCGGCCGCCGGCGACCGGGCCCCCGACGCCCCCTGCCGCACCGCCGACGGCCGCCCCGCCCGCCTCTTCGACGCCTTCCGGGGCCCGCACTTCACCCTGCTCGTCCTGGGCGGCGCCGCGCTGGACGCGACCGCGCTGCCCACCGACCCCGCCCTGCTGCGGATCGTCCGCGTCGGCGGCCCGGACGCCGATCTGCTGGATGCCGACGGCCATGTCCGCGACGCCTACGGCAGCGCCCCGGCCGTCCTCCTCGTCCGCCCCGACGGCTACCTCGCCCTCGGCGCCCCGGACGAGGACGCCACGGCCGAGGTGGCCACCGCCCTGGCGGACCTCATCGGCACTGCCGCCCTCCAGCCGACCGGATGACCCCCTGCACACGAGGCCGCACCGGCGAATCCCCGCCGGTGCGGCCTCGTGACCGGGGGCGCCTCGAAGGGGGCGCCCCACGGCCCTCGCGCTACAACACCAGCGACAGCAGCAGCACGCAGACGATCCCGACGACCGAGATCAGCGTCTCCATCACCGACCAGGTCTTCAGCGTCTGCCCGACGCTCAACCCGAAGTACTCCTTGACCAGCCAGAATCCGGCGTCGTTGACATGGCTGAAGAACAGCGAGCCGGCGCCGATCGCCAGTACCAGCAGCGCGGTGTGGACGGTGCTCATGTCCGCGGCGAGCGGGGCGGTCAGCCCGGCGGCCGAGATGGTGGCCACCGTCGCGGAGCCGGTCGCGAGCCGGATGGCGACCGCGATCAGCCAGGCCAGCAGCAGCGCGGAGACGTGCCAGCCCTTGGAGAGGTCCAGGATCATCTGCCCCACGCCGGCGTCCACCAGCGTCTGCTTGAAGCCGCCGCCCGCGCCCACGATCAGCATCACACCGGCGATCGGGCCGAGCGACTTCTCCACGGTCGTGGCGATCCGGCCGCGGGTGAAGCCGGCCGCCCGCCCCAGCGTGAACATCGCGACGATGACGGCGGTCAGCAGCGCGATCAGCGGCGAGCCGACCACGTCGAAGATCCGCTGCACCCCGGCCGCGGGGTCGTCGACGACGATGTCCACCAGCGCCTTCGCCAGCATCATCACCACCGGCAGCAGCACGGTCGCCACCGTGATCCCGAAGCCGGGCCGCTTCGCCGGGTCGGCGGTGCCGCGCTCGGGCACCAGGTTCTCAGGCGGGCGGACGTCCACCCAGCGGGCCGCGTAACGGGAGAAGACCGGACCGGCGATGATCGCGGTCGGGACGGCGACGACCACCCCGAGCGCGAGGGTGACACCGAGGTTCGCGCCGACCGCGTCGATCGCCGAGAGCGGACCGGGGTGCGGCGGGATCAGCCCGTGCATGACGGACAGTCCGGCCAGCGCCGGGATGCCGATCCGCATCAGCGAGAAGTTGCCGCGCCGGGCGACCAGCAGCACCACCGGGATCAGCAGCACGATGCCGACCTCGAAGAAGATCGGCAGCCCGACGATCCCGGCGATCAGCACCATCGCCCAGGGCATCGCCCCCCGGCCCGTCTTCGCCAGGATCGTGTCGACGATCTGGTCCGCGCCGCCGGAGTCGGCGAGCAGCCGTCCGAGGACGGCACCCAGCGCGATCAGCACCCCGGTGCCCGCGACCGTCGTCCCGAGCCCCGTGGTGAAGCTGGTGATGGCCTTGTCCAGCGGTGCGCCGGCCACCGCGCCGAGCACCAGCGAGCCGATGATCAGCGACAGGAAGGCATGCAGCTTGAACTTGGTGATGAGCAGGACGATGACGGCTATGCCGGCCAGGACGGCGATGCCCAGCTGCGCGTGACCGGCCGAGGTGATCGGCTCGGCCGCGTCCGCTGCGAGCATCTCGACGCTGAGATGTGTCACGGCGATTCCCTTGGTTGGACGGAGGGGGAAGCAGGGAGACGGTGCTGCGGTGGGGGGTGTTGCGGGTGGTGCGGGTGTGGGGCTACCCGGCCGGTACGGTCCTCGCGCGCAGCGCGGCGACGGCCCGTTCGGCGATCTGCTGCGGGGTGCCGGTCACGTCCACGGCGACGCCCGCCTCGTCCTGCCCGAGCGGTTCGAGCGTGGCGAACTGGGAGTCCAGCAGCGCGGCCGGCATGAAGTGGCCGGTGCGCCCGGCCATCCGCGCCCCGATCAGCGCGCGGTCCCCGGTCAGGTGCAGAAAGACCAGGCCGGGGGCGGCGGCACGCAGCCGGTCGCGGTAGCCGCGCTTGAGCGCGGAGCTGCTGACCACCCCGCCCCGCCCGGCCCGCCCGTGCGCCCAGGCGCCGATGGCGTCCAGCCAGGGGCCGCGGTCGTGATCGTCCAGCGGGATACCGGCCGACATCTTGGCGATGTTCGCCGGCGGATGGAAGTCGTCGCCCTCGGCGTAGGGGACGCCCAGTGCGGCGGCCACCAGCGGGCCGATCGTGGTCTTGCCGGTGCCGGCCACACCCATCACGACGATCACGTCGGGGCTGCTCATCCCGTGGTACCTCGCTGTCCTCATCGACCCCGTGCGGACCCCACTGAAACCCATTAGGTACGACGTATTCAAGAGCCTGTGATGCAAACGTCATACTTAATTGGCCGGGGTGCGGGACCGTAGGCTTGGCCCATGGCAAACGAGGGGAAGGGACTGCACGCCCGTGTACTGGAGTCCCTCGGACCCGCGATCACCGCGGGCGACTACCCTCCGGGCACGGTCTTGCGCACGGACGAGCTGGAGCAGCGCTTCGATGTCTCCCGCACGGTCATCCGCGAGGCGGTCCGGGTACTGGAATCGATGCGACTGGTCGCCTCCCGGCGCCGGGTGGGCGTGACCGTCCGGCCCACCGAGGAGTGGAACGTCTACGACCCGCGGGTGATCGGCTGGCGGCTGGCCGGCCGGGACCGCCCCCGGCAGCTGCGCTCACTGACCGTGCTGCGCTCGGCCGTCGAACCGGTCGCCGCGGGTCTGGCCGCCCGGCACGCCACCCCCGCGCACTGCGCCGAACTCACCGAGCACGCCATGGGGATGGTCGCCACCTCCCGCGGCCAGCAGCTCGACGCCTATCTGGTCCACGACGTGGCCTTCCACCGGATCGTGCTGACCGCCTCCGGCAACGAGATGTTCGCGCGCCTGGGCGACGTGGTCGCCGCCGTGCTGACCGGCCGCACCCAGCACCAGGTGATGTTCACCGACCCCGACCCGGCCGCGGTCACCCTGCACGTCCAGGTCGCGGAGGCGGTACGCACCGGCGACGCGGCCCGCGCCGAGTCCCTCACCCGCGAGATCACCACCGGCGCCCTGGCCGAACTCGACGTCCTCGCCCCCTAGTTGTCCCCGGGCCCGCCTCAGAACAGCGGCTGCTGGCCCGGGATCGGCGGCTCCTCCGGATCGAAGAGCTTCTCCGCCGGCGCCATCATCGGCGCGATCCGGCGCGAGCCCGGACAGGAGATCAACTCCAGCACCGTCCGCCGCCCCGGCGGGTCATGACGGGCGAACCGCCCGCCGACAACGGCGATCTCACGAGTACACACGGGACACGCCCGACGGGGTGACGACATACCCCCAGTCTGACGCAGCCCCCACGGGGGGCCACAGGCTGCCGCCCCGGGCCCCCTTGCCCCTCCCCCTCACCTCCGCCTCAGAACGCATCCGTGGGCACATACGTCCCCCACACCCCGCGCAGTGCCTCGCAGACCTCGCCCACCGTGGCGCGGGCCCGTAGCGCCTCGCGCATCGGGGGGAGGACGTTGTCGGTGCCCTCGGCGGCCTTGCGGAGGGTGTCGAGGGCGGTGGTGACGGTGCGGGTGGCGCGGCGGGCGCGGAGCCGGTCGAGCCGTTCGATCTGGCGGGCCTCGATCTCGGGGTCGACCCGCAGGGGTTCGTAGGGTTCCTCCTCGTCCAGCTGGAAGCGGTTGACGCCGACGACGATCCGCTCGCCGGCGTCGGTCTCCTGGGCGAGGCGGTAGGCGTTGCGCTCGATCTCCTCCTTCTGGAAGCCGCGTTCGATGGCGGCCACCGCGCCGCCCATGTCCTCCACCCTGCGCATCAGCGCGAGGGCCGCCTCCTCCACGTCATCGGTCATCGACTCGACGGCGTAGGAGCCGGCGAACGGGTCGACGGTGGCGGTCACATCGGTCTCGTACGCCAGCACCTGCTGGGTGCGCAGCGCGAGCCGGGCCGCCTTGTCCGTGGGCAGGGCGATGGCCTCGTCGAAGGAGTTGGTGTGCAGCGACTGGGTGCCGCCGAGGACGGCGGCGAGCCCCTGGACGGTGACCCGGGCGAGGTTCACCTCCGGCTGCTGGGCGGTGAGCTGCACGCCCGCGGTCTGGGTGTGGAACCGCAGCATCAGCGACTTGGGGTCGCGCGCGCCGAACTCCTCCCGCATCACCCGGGCCCAGATCCGGCGCGCGGCACGGAACTTGGCGACCTCTTCGAGCAGCGTGGTGCGGGAGACGAAGAAGAACGACAGCCGGGGCGCGAAGTCGTCGACGTCCATGCCGGCGGCCACGGCGGTGCGCACGTAGGCGATGCCGTTGGCGAGGGTGAAGGCGATCTCCTGCGCGGGCGAGGCGCCGGCCTCGGCCATGTGGTAGCCGGAGATGGAGATGGTGTTCCAGCGGGGGATCTCGGCGCGGCAGTAGCGGAAGATGTCCGCGGTCAGCCGCAGCGAGGGCTCCGGCGGGAAGATGTAGGTGCCGCGGGCGATGTACTCCTTGAGCACGTCGTTCTGGACGGTCCCGTTCAGCCGGTCGGCCGGCACCCCTTCCTCCTCCGCCACCAGTTGGTAGAGGAGCAGCAGCAGCGCGGCGGGCGCGTTGATCGTCATCGAGGTCGAGACCTTGTCCAGCGGGATGCCGCCGAACAGCACCCGCATGTCCTCGACGGAGTCGATGGCCACCCCGACCTTGCCGACCTCGCCCGAGGCGATCGGGGTGTCGGAGTCGTGCCCCATCTGCGTCGGCAGGTCGAAGGCGACCGACAGGCCGGTGGTGCCGTGGGCGATCAGCTGCCGGTAGCGGGCGTTGGATTCGCGGGCGGTGCCGAAGCCGGCGTACTGCCGCATCGTCCAGGGCCGCCCGGTGTACATCGACGGGTAGACCCCGCGGGTGAAGGGGTAGCCGCCGGGCTCGCCGAGCCGCCGCTCCGGATCCCAGCCGTCCAGTGCCCGTGGCCCGTACACCGGCTCGATGGGCAGGCCGCTCTCGCCGTACCGGACGGTGTCCGACTCATGCGCCATGGATGCATGCCTCCCGCCGAGTGACGGATATCCGCAGTGGTGGTCTTTTGTCCACAGCATGCCCGCAGGTTCGCCGCGCCGCAGCACTGGGCAGAGTCACCGGTGGCCGGTCGGCCCACCGAGATCGGGGGTGCGCATGCAGCGCGGCAGGGGAAGACGTACGGCGTCCGCGATGGCGGCGGTGCTGGTGGCGGCGGCGCTGGCGGTGGGCTGCCGCCCGGTGACGGTCACCGGCGCACCGGACGGCAAGCTCGCCCGTCACTCCCCCACCACGCCCGCTCCCCCGCCCCTCGGCCGGCACGGTCCCCCCGCTCCCCGGCACTCCGCCCCGTCGCGCGCCCCGCACACGCCTCCGCGCGCCCCGCATCGTGCCCCGCGGGCCGCCGGGCCGCTGCTGGCGCCCGGTTCCCACGGCGCGCGGGTCCGCGAACTCCAGGCGCGACTCGCCCAGCTGGGTCTCTTCGGCCGCACCCCGACGGGTTCCTACGCGGTGGTCACGGCGTCCGCGGTGCGGGGTTTCCAGCGGCGGCAGGGCCTGCCCCGTACGGGTGCCGTGCAGCCCGCGGCCTGGCTCGCCCTGCGCTCGCAGACCCGCCGCCCCACGCGCGGGGAGCTGTATCCGTCCACCACCCGGCCGGTCGGCGCCCTGGATCCGCGCTGCATGAGGGGCCGGGTGATCTGCATCAGCAAGCGGAGCGACACTCTCGCGTGGGTGGTCGACGGCCGGGTCGAATCGGTGATGGATGTCCGCTTCGGCTCGCAGTACACCCCCACCCGCGAGGGCACGTTCGCCCTCACGTTCAAGAGCCGCCACCATGTCTCGACGCTCTACCACACGGCCATGCCGTACGCGATGTTCTTCAGCGGCGGCCAGGCGGTCCACTACTCCGCGGACTTCGCCGCCCGCGGCTACCGCGGCGCCTCACACGGCTGCGTCAACGTCCGCGACAAGCAAAAGGTGGCCGCCCTCTACGCAGCCACCAAAAAAGGCACCAAGGTAGTGATCACCCACTAACCCCAAACCCCCCGCACCCAACCCACAGCCACAGCCACAGTCCCACCCCAGAAGTTCACTGACCGAAGCGAAAATTGAGCAACCCCCACACAGGGATCCACATCCGCGAGAGCGGCGCCGGCTTAGGCGCAAAGAGAAGGGCGCGGGCAGGGCCGGGGGAACGTGCCCCGCCCGCGCCAGATGCGCTGAGCCGTGGGTACGGGGGGAACCCCGGCTCCTCGCGCAGCCGATGACCAGTCGGCTTCACTCACTACTGCGTCACCGGTTCGAAAAACGTCACACCTACGAGCCGGAGGCCGCGCCGGACGTCGCATGTGCGGGGTCCGTGGCGGTCGGCGAGGGGGTGGGAGCGGGCGTGCCGAGGCTCGGGGTGGCGCCGGGTGAGTGGGAGGGGTGGCCTTCGTCGTCCTCGTCGCCGCCGCCGGTCAGGCCGCTGTTGAAGCCGGTGGTGCCGCCGAGGCCGTTGCCGCCGCCGGAGCTGCCGGGGTGCTGATAGCGGGCCAGGTAGGCGCGGCAGAAGGCGAGTACCCGCTCCGCGCCGCCGGCCTTCTGTTCGAGGCGGTGCAGCGCGTCGCGGTCCATGCCGTCGCGCTTGCCGGAGGCGTAGCTCTGGCACAGCGCGAGGAGGAGGTTCTTCTTGTCGCCGTGTCCGGGGTCGGTGCTGCTGCCGCCGTTGCCCTGGTGTCCGGGGGCGGGGCTGGTGCTGGGGGGCGTGGGGTCGCCGGGGCGGCTGGGCGTGGGGGTGTCGCCGGGTCCGGCCGTCTTCCCGTGCGGGGTGGGGTCGGGGGTGCTCTCGGTGGTGCCGTCGGTCTGGGCGCCGGGCTCGGGGGTGTCGAGCGGGCCGGGGGACTCGGCGGCCGAGACGCTGGAGGCGGGCTGGGGCTCGCCCCCGCGGAAGGGGGTGGGCAATACGCCGGTGCCGGCCGCGACGGCGACGCCGCCGATGGCGCAGGCGGCGAGGGCGACCGCGAAGCCGCGCCGGACGGGGCGGCCGAGCCGGGTGCGTTCGGCGACGGCGGTGCCGCGCCCGGCCGGGAAAGCCTCGTCGACGCCGTGGCCGCGGGTGTGGGCCGCGGCGCCGCGGCCGGCGGTCCGGCGGAAGGCGGCGACGGCGGCCTCCTCGCCGGACAGCTCGGCCGTTTCCGGCGCCTTGGCGCCGACCGCGGCGGCGGCCTGGAGAAGCTGTTCGAGTTCGCGTGCGCCGTCGCCGTGCCGGGCACCGACCCGTTCACCGCGCAGCAATCGCTCCGCGGCGTCCTTGTCGAGCCAGTTGTAGCGGTCGTCGGCCATCACATGTCCTTCTGCGTTCGTGCGGCCGTTTCCGTCACACCTGGTACGTACGATTCCGCCACGCCGTCGCGGCGTCTTCGCCCCTGTACGGGCACCCCACTCACCGTCCCGCCCCCTCCCCGCGGCCGCCGTGCGGCCCGGCCGGTGGGGGCACCTCCGTCCTGCTCGGCGCCTTCTTCGCCGCCGTCGTGGCGCTCGTCCCCCGTGCTGTCCTGCGGTGTGTCCCGGCTGCCGTCGGACGCCTCGCCGAGGAGTTCGGCGAGCCGTCGCAGCCCGCGGTGTGCGGCGGTGCGCACCGCGCCGGGCCGTTTGCCGAGCACCTGCGCGGCGCTCTTGGCGTCGAGTCCGACCACCACCCGCAGCACCACGGCCTCGGCCTGGTCCTGCGGGAGGCTGGCTATCAGCCGCATGGTGCGGCCGGTGCCGAGGGCTTCCATCGCCTCGCCCGCGGTGTCGGACGCGGCGGGGGTGTCGGCGAGTTCGCTCTCGTCGCCGCCGGTCGCCGGGCGGCGGCCGCGCATCCGGATGTGGTCCAGGGCGCGGTTGCGGGCGATGCGGGCGGCCCAGCCGCGGAAGCGGTCGGCGTCGCCGCTGAAGCGCGCGAGGTCGCGGGTGATCTGGAGCCAGGCTTCGGAGGTGACGTCCTCCACGTCCGGTTCGCTCACCAAAGTCCGCACATACCCCAGTAGTCGGGGATGTACGGCGCGGTAGACGGTACGGAAAGCCGCCTCGTCGCCGGCCTGCGCCGCCTGCACGGCCACCGTCAGCCGACGGTCGTCCGGCTGAATGTCGTCCCCTCGCACGGGTCCATCCTGTCGCACGCGGAATATCCGCCGCCCGGTCCTTGCTGCATTGTCGCTCCGCCCGGACAACCACCGGGCACCGTGGCTGCACTGCCGGCTGCCTCCGCCGCCGGCCGGGAACCCCCGGTAACCCGGGATGTTCCCGCAGACCGTAACGCGTGCGCCGCCCGGTGCCGAACCCGGGAGGGGCGGCACCGCCCGCCGGACGGAACCGGCCACCGGCAGCCGGCCGACGGCGCGAGCACCGGTCGGAGGCACCGCCGCGCACGCGAGGAACCCCCGGGGCCGACCACCTGCCCACCACCACCGAAAAGCCGCCCGAACACCGCTCTCACCTGCACGGATGGGCAGATTACGGCGCCGCACCGGGCCCCGTCCAGACCACTGGCGGTTCGGTTGCCCACACCCCGTGTGACGCTTTCGGGCCGTCCGGCGCTGTACCGGGTAGGGGCCGTCACGGCCCTCCGCGAACGACGGCCGGGGCCTCTCCTGTGGGGGGTGGCGGCCCCGGCCGTCCTCGTTCGCTTCCAGCGCTCTGGCCTGGGACGTTGCATGGAGTCGGTGGCCAACGTGGCCAACGCGTGACCAACCGGCCACGAGAAGCCGGACGAATTCGACTTCACCCACCGCTTCGACATGACCGCCACATACGGCCGCGCACCTCCGGGCAAGCAGCGCAGGCCATGCGCCAAAATGAGACGACCCGGTCGCGGGAACTCCCATGGACAGGAAGGCGCCACGACCGGGCCGATAGATATTCGGTTGCTCAGGGACGTTGGCGCCCCATCTTCGCCGACTTGCGATTATGCCCCTTGGTGTCCCACCATTCCTCCAGCAATGTACGAACGATGTACACGAGTTGCTGAAGTCGTTCGGGGTCCGGGGAGGGCGAGGTGAGCACTTCCAGAAAAGACTTGTCCTCCCATGGAAGAGTAAACTCCCAATGCTCTTCCTGGAGCCCTTGCCTTTCCACAGTGAGCCAGTACGTCAACGTCACGCTTCGATCCGGCCGGTGATCGACCGAAAATTCAGTGACGTTGAACCTGACTTTCCCATCACCGGTGGTGTAAGAACAGGCCAGAGCCTGCTCGGCTGGCGTTTGAGCCGTCATGCGCGCACCACCCCCCTTTATCGCAAGCGCTCGATAATTTACCGAGCAAATTCTAGCACTTGGCTGCGGCGAATCGAGTGACCCTGTATGCGGTGAGGAGGTCAGTGTTGCCGGCAGGAGTGCCGATGATGGTACGGAATTTCTCATAACTCGGGCACGACCGGGTGTAGGTGGAGTAACCGCCTCGCCCGTTGGGAGCTCCGGACCAGATGGCCGCGCTGATGTACTTGTCCATGGTCGCGTTCCAGCCGTGACCTGCCTTGATGTGCTTCCAGCCCCACGTCTTGGTGCCACAGCGCAGTGTGTAGCGGGCAGGCCCCCGGTAGTAGTTCCGCACGATGTAATTGCGACTGTGGTGCTTGCACGTTGCGTCGATACTGTTGACAGCGACCCCGCTCGCGTGGCTCGAAGGCGTTGCAGCCGTCGCGGAATTCGCCGTCGGAATGACGAGCGCGGACGTGGCAACGGCGCTCGTCACCACGGTTTTCACTATGCGGGACGCGTTGATCCGCATGAGCTCCCCCTAAACTTCCCCGTGATCCTCGATGTTGGCTTTCCCGTGCCCACTCCGAGGTTGTGATGGACACTCCATCACGCCGCTCCGTCCACGTACAACAGGTTTTCGACTTTCGAGCCCCGCGGGTCGACGATCGATGAGGAGTTCGCTGCCGGGAAAATGGAGGGTCATCGCTGATGGCGGCAGGACATCAGTCCCTGCCACGGGGTCCGGACCTGTTCCAGCCTCGTGACCTTGTCTGGGCGTTGACGGCGCTTATCACTGCCTCGTCCCGCATGCCGTACTCCTCGGCCTCCTTCCGGGCTGTCGCACCAGCGAGATATCCGCTTCCGGCGCGACAGCCCGCAAGAACCAGAGCCGATGGTTAGCGCGTGGCCAATGCGCGACCAACAGCGGCCAGGGGCCGTCAGAAGCACCTGGTGGAAGAACGCCCCAGGCAGAAAGCGAGAACCTGCATCCGGACGACCAAATTCCAGTTCAAAGGCTTTACGGCTCCGGACGGCCGGGGTGGCGGCCCCGGCCGTCCTCGTTCGTGGCGTGCGCGCTCAGTGCGGGCGCGGTTCTCTCACCTGATTCACACCCGGTTGGCCAGTGCCTGGAACTGCGTCCAGGACAGTGCGGGCGTGCGCGGGTCCCAGGTCTTCTGGGCCAGTGCGGCCAGCGGCAGCCGGATGCCGCCGGCCACCTGCTGCGGCGTCTGCGCCTGGGACAGGTCGCACCAGATCGCGAAGCGCGCCCCGGGGATCCGGTCCGGGCCGGTCATGCTCGCGGGCACCGCCACCGGCTGGGTGCCGCGGATGACCATCGGGGTCCAGCTCTGGTAGATCCGCTGGCCGGTCGGGTACGTGAACTGGTTGGGCTCGCCGAGGACGTAGTAGAGGTACTCGTCGTTGAAGTTCATGACGTTGCGGCCCTCGCGCAGGAACGCCGCGGGGTCGCGCTTGCCGGCTTCCTTGCCGGTCCAGTAGTCGACCATCCGGTTCTTGTCGGCGGACGCCGCCGGGCTGGAGAAGAAGCCATCGTTCCAGGCCTCGACGCGGTTCTTGCCCTTGGCCTCGACGGTCTTCTGCCGGTCGTTGAGCCAGCCGGTCGTCAGGTCCTCGACGGTGCCGGCCGAGCCGTACTTCTGCCGGGCGGCCCGGGCCAGCTGCGGATACGAGGTGGACGGGGAGGACGACATCAGCGCCTGGTACTCGTCGCCGCCCAGGTGCCAGTAGGCCGGGGCGCCCTTGGGGTTGGTGAACAGCTCGCTCATCTCCGTCAGCAGCGAGTCGATCAGCGGGGCGGCCTTGGGGTTGGAGATGTCGATGGCGCCGGGGATCACCCGGCCCTGGGCGTTGCGCAGCCGCAGATCGGGATAATGGTCCAGCACCGCGCCCAGGTGGCCGGGCGAGTCCAGCTCCGGGACGACGGAGATGTGCAGGCTGCGGGCCAGCGCGATGATCTGCCGGACCTGGGCCTTGGTCAGGTGGTCGGCGGAGACGATCTGGGGGTGGGTGTCGCTCTGGATGCGGAAGCCCTGGTCGTCGGAGAAGTGCAGCTGGAACTGGTTGAGCTTGAGGTCGGCGATCTCCCGCAGCCGCGCGTCGATCCAGTCCTGGCTGAAGGGCTTGCGGGCGTTGTCCAGCGACATGCCGCGCTGCGGGCGGTCGGGCCGGTCCTCGATGGTGCCCTCGGGGAGTCCGCCGGCGGCGCGTGCGGCCTGCTTGACGGTGCGGGTGCCGTAGAAGATGCCGGCGTCGGTGGGGGCCGTGAGGGTGAGCCGGGTCCCGCTGGCGGTGAGGGTGTAGGCCTCGTCGGCGGTGCCGCGGACGGGCACGTTGTCCGGCTGGCCCGCGGTGTTCTTCCCGCTCAGCTTCACCTCGATGTCACCCGGCCGCACCGTCTGGTCGCCGTAGACGACGGGCAGCCCGCCGAGGTCCTTGGCCATCCGCTGCGCCTCGTCGGCGACATTGCTCTTCTCGCCGGCCGGCACCACGACGCGGGCCCCGTCGGACGGGCGCCAGCCGCGTCCGTCGGCCCGGCGGAAGCTGCGGACGGCGGGGATGACCTGCGGGGTTCCGGTGACCGGCGCCCAGGTGGGGGTGGCCGCTGCGGAGGGGTTCATCTTGGCGCTGGTGCTGCCGGGCGGCTCGGTGTCGCCGCCGCCGGAGCAGCCGGCGATCAGCAGCGCGGCGGCGAGCGCGGCGGCCGGCAGGGCGGACCGGGCGGGGCCGCTCCGGGCCGTCCGGGGGCGGCGGGAGGCCGAGGGCCGCGGGGTGCGCGGCGGCCACATCGGGTTCGGCATCGTGCAATCCTCACTTTTCGGGGCGAAGGCATTGCCAGGTGTGCGGAGCCGGTCGTCCACCGAACGCGCGAAAGCTCTCTCATCCGGGTGAAATTCGCGCATCCGTCGGACAGTGGTCGACAAGCGTCGTTAGCGTGGCGACTCCAGTGGTCACCCCCTTCACAGGGCTCTCCAGGAACCGCCGGATACCGCCGGGGTGCCGTGTCCCACGCACCACCGTCACACCCTCCGCCGCTTCGTCCGCGTCCCGACTTCGGTCCGCTTCCCCCAGCTTCCGTCAGCAGCCCGCCCCGCACCCGCCGAAACCCTCCATTCGCACCCGTCCGCATCCGTTCGAGTCGCATCCGTCCGCATCCGTTCGAGGAGCCCACGCTGTCCGGTGACACCCCGGCCGCCCGGCCGCCGACGCTGCCCCCGCCGCACACCCCCTGGGGCGGCATATCGTCGTGGATCCGCGGCACCGCGCTGCCGCGCCCCCGCCCCGAGGCGCTCGGACTCGCCCGGTTCAACGCCCTGCCCCTGGACGACAACCTCGCCCTGCTCCTGCGCTGCTGCGGCAGCCGCCGTTGGGCCGAGCGGGTCGCCGCGCACCGCCCGTACCCGGATGTGGAGTCCCTGCTCGCCGCCTCGGACGAGGCCTGCTACGACCTGAACGGGGCCGAGCTGGGCGAGGCGCTCGCCGAGGAGTCGCTCTCCCCGCAGCCCCTCGTCGGCGCCCGCGGCCCCGGCACGCTCGCCGCCCACACCGCGCTGCGCGCCGCGCACGCCGAATACGAGCGGCGCTTTCGCCATGTCTTCGTCATCTGCCTGGACGGCTACCGCGACGAGGAGCTGCTCGACCAGGTGCTGTCCGCCCTCCGCACCCGGCTGGGCAACGAGGAGGACGAGGAGCGGGCGGTCACCGCGGACGAGCTGCGCCGGCTGGCCCGCGGCCGGCTGTGGCGGCTGCTGGGGACCGTGACGTAGCGGGTCGTCGACTCTGTCCGGGAATGTCCCGGTTCTCGCCTGCGTGGTAGCCCGTTGGGTGCCTGTTTGATCACACCTAAGGACCCCCGCGCGAGGAACCGACAGCTCGTCGATACGATGACGAGCGGCCGGAGGACCGTACCCGGCCGGGCCCGACCGACAGAGAAGCCGGCTGGCGCCCCAATCCCCGCTCCCGGAGGGTTTTTCCGTGCCGGCTGGAACGCTGTACCGCGGCCGGGAAGGCATGTGGTCCTGGGTGGCTCATCGAGTCACCGGCGTCCTCATCTTCTTCTTCCTGTTCGTCCACGTCCTCGACACCGCTCTCGTACGCGTCTCCCCCGAGGCCTACGACAACGTCGTTGCGACATACAAGACGCCGATCGTCAACGTGATGGAGTACGGCCTGGTGGCCGCCATCCTCTTCCACGCACTCAACGGCCTGCGGGTCATCGCGGTGGACTTCTGGTCGAAGGGCCCGAAGTACCAGAAGCAGATGCTGTGGACCGTTGTCGGTGTCTGGGTCGTGCTGATGGCCGGTGCCTTCTACCCCGTGCTGCAGCACACCCTGCGCACGCTGTTCGGGAGCTGACGCGAGATGTCTGCTGAAACCACCTCCGCTGAGGCCACCGCAGCGGGCGCGTCCGACGGCGTCACGCTCTACGACGTGGACAACCCCGCCCCGGTCATCGAGGCGCCGCGCAAGCGCACCAAGAAGACCGGGAGCGCTTCGCGCGGCAACTTCGAGATGCAGGCCTGGCTGTTCATGCGGCTGTCCGGCATCGTGCTGGTCGTCCTGGTCCTGGGCCACCTGCTGATCCAGCTGGTGCTCGACGGCGGCGTCTCCAAGATCGGCTTCGCGTTCGTCGCCGGCCGCTGGGCCTCGCCGTTCTGGCAGGTCTGGGACCTGCTGATGCTGTGGCTGGCCATGCTGCACGGCGCCAACGGCCTGCGTACGGTCATCAACGACTACGCGCAGCGGGACAACACCCGCTTCTGGCTGAAGATGCTGCTGTACACCGCGACGGTGTTCACCGTCCTTCTGGGCACGCTGGTGATCTTCACCTTCGACCCGAACATCTCCTGAAGCCGGGGCTGACTGGAACCATGAAGATCCACAAGTACGACACCGTCATCGTCGGCGCCGGCGGCGCGGGCATGCGTGCGGCCATCGAGTCGACCAAGCGCAGCCGCACCGCGGTCCTGACGAAGCTCTACCCGACCCGCTCCCACACCGGCGCCGCCCAGGGCGGTATGGCCGCCGCCCTCGCGAACGTCGAGGAGGACAACTGGGAGTGGCACACCTTCGACACGATCAAGGGCGGCGACTACCTGGTCGACCAGGACGCCGCCGAGATCCTGGCGAAGGAGGCCATCGACTCGGTCCTCGACCTGGAGAAGATGGGCCTGCCGTTCAACCGCACGCCGGACGGCACGATCGACCAGCGCCGCTTCGGCGGTCACTCCCGCAACCACGGTGAGGCCCCGGTCCGCCGGTCCTGCTACGCCTCGGACCGCACCGGCCACATGATCCTCCAGACGCTGTACCAGAACTGCGTCAAGGAGGGCGTGGAGTTCTTCAACGAGTTCTACGTGCTCGACCTGCTGCTCCAGGACGTCGACGGCGTCAAGAAGTCCGCGGGCGTCGTCGCGTACGAGCTGGCCACCGGCGAGATCCACGTCTTCCAGGCGAAGTCGATCATCTTCGCTTCCGGCGGCACCGGCAAGTTCTTCAAGGTGACCTCCAACGCGCACACCCTGACCGGTGACGGCCAGGCCGCCGCCTACCGCCGCGGGCTGCCGCTGGAGGACATGGAGTTCTTCCAGTTCCACCCGACGGGCATCTGGCGCATGGGCATCCTGCTGACGGAGGGCGCCCGTGGTGAGGGCGGCATCCTCCGCAACAAGGACGGCGAGCGCTTCATGGAGAAGTACGCGCCCGTCATGAAGGACCTCGCCTCGCGTGACGTCGTCTCGCGCTCCATCTACACGGAGATCCGCGAGGGCCGCGGCTGCGGTCCCGACGGCGACCACGTCTACCTGGACCTGACCCACCTGCCGCCCGAGCAGCTGGACGCCAAGCTCCCGGACATCACCGAGTTCGCGCGGACCTACCTCGGCATCGAGCCCTACACGGACCCGATCCCGATCCAGCCGACCGCGCACTACGCCATGGGCGGCATCCCCACCAACGTCGAGGGTGAGGTCCTGGCGGACAACACCACCGTCGTGCCGGGCCTGTACGCGGCCGGCGAGGTGGCCTGTGTCTCCGTGCACGGCGCCAACCGCCTGGGCACCAACTCGCTGCTGGACATCAACGTCTTCGGGCGCCGGGCCGGCATCGCGGCGGCGGAGTACTCGGCCACCGCCGAGTTCGTCGAGCTGCCCGAGAACCCGGCGCAGCAGGTCATCGACCAGGTCGAGCGGCTGCGCAACTCCTCGGGCAGCGAGCGGGTCACCGAGATCCGCAAGGAGCTCCAGGAGTGCATGGACGCCAACGTGATGGTGTTCCGCACCGAGCAGACGATCAAGACCGCGGTCGAGAAGATCGGCGAGCTGCGCGAGCGCTACCTGAACGTGTCCGTCCAGGACAAGGGCAAGCGGTTCAACACCGACCTGCTGGAGGCCATCGAGCTGGGCAACCTCCTCGACCTGGCCGAGGTCATGGCGGTGTCCGCGCTGGCCCGCAAGGAGTCCCGCGGCGGTCACTACCGCGAGGACTTCCCCAACCGCGACGACGTCAACTTCATGCGGCACACCATGGCGTACCGCGAGGTGGGCGCAGACGGCGCAGAGTCGATCCGCCTCGACTACAAGCCGGTCGTGCAGACCCGCTACCAGCCGATGGAGCGTAAGTACTGATGAGCACCCCGACTCTCGACAAGCACTCCGCCGCGCTGGACGCGGCCGAGGACGGTGCCGCGCATCTGGTCACGGTCACCTTCCGGATCCGCCGGTTCAACCCGGAGGTCTCGGAGGACGCCAGCTGGGAGGACTTCCAGCTGGAGATCGACCCGAAGGAGCGCGTCCTGGACGCCCTCCACAAGATCAAGTGGGAGCAGGACGGGACGCTGACCTTCCGGCGTTCCTGCGCCCACGGCATCTGCGGCTCGGACGCCATGCGCATCAACGGCCGCAACCGCCTCGCCTGCAAGACGCTGATCAAGGACATCAACCCGGAGAAGCCGATCACGGTCGAGGCCATCAAGGGCCTCACCGTGATGAAGGACCTTGTCGTCGACATGGAGCCCTTCTTCCAGGCCTACCGCGATGTGATGCCCTTCCTCATCACGACCGGCAACGAGCCGACCCGTGAGCGCCGGCAGTCCGCCGAGGACCGCGAGCGCTTCGACGACACGACGAAGTGCATCCTGTGCGCCGCCTGCACCAGCTCCTGCCCGGTGTTCTGGAACGACGGCCAGTACTTCGGCCCGGCGGCGATCGTCAACGCGCACCGCTTCATCTTCGACTCGCGCGACGAGGGCGGCGAGCAGCGCCTGGAGATCCTCAACGACAAGGACGGCGTCTGGCGCTGCCGGACGACCTTCAACTGCACGGACGCCTGCCCGCGCGGTATCGAGGTCACCAAGGCCATCCAGGAAGTCAAGCGCGCGCTGATCACCCGCCGCTTCTGACGCCGGCGGCGCTCCGGGCCCCGCCCCGGCCGCCGAACAGCGCCGGTACCTCCCGAAGGGCCTCGCCTCCGTACCACCGGGGGCGGGGCCCTTCGGCCTGCCCGTCCGGCTCCGGCTCCCGCGCCGGGTACACGAGCACCGGCGGCAGCGCGTCGTCCACCAGCGTCAGCGGGTGGCCGCACGAGAAGTACGAGGGGACGAGGACCAGGCCCCGCCCCTGGAGACGCAGCTCCCGCTCCACCGGGTAGTCGACCTCCAGCACCGGAGCGCGCCACCGCATCAGCGGGCCGAACGTCTCCAGCATCGCCTCCGCCCCGGACCCGGCCAGGGCGTGCCGGCGCATCTCCCGGTCCCCGCCGACGCGTTGGGCGATCCGCGACCAGGCCGGCGCCAGGGCGAGATGGTGGTAGGTCCGCAGGCCGCGCGCGAGCCGGCGCAGCGCGGCCGGCTCCCCCTCGCCGATGCCGCGGGCCCATCCCGGCAGCGCCCGGTGCCCCGACAGCCGCGTCAGCTCGGTCCGCAGCCGCTGCCGCGGGGTGCTCATCACGGCCTCCAGCCCGGGCTCGACGCCGTAGCGGGACGCGGACGGGGTGAGGAAGTCGGGGAAGTAGCCGTAGGGCGGGACGAGTGCGAACAGCGTCCGCAGCGGCCCCGGCCCGTGCCGCACGGCGTGCCGTCGCCAGGCCGCCAGCGCCGGTTCGGGCCGCCGCAGCCGCAGGCTGTGCAGGCTCAGCACGGTCTCCCACAGCGGGTCGGCCCCGTGGGCCAGGCTCGTACGCGCCAGATCCTGCGCCGTGAAATGCACCCTGAGCACATGTCCCCCTGCTTCTGCCCCGCGTCCCGGACGGCGCCACCACTCCCCGGACGACACCGGGACGAGGATCTGCCGACCGGCCGGGCCCCCGCAACCGGAACCAGCGGGTAGCTTCCGGGCCGCCGAGCCAACTCGGCGCCCTCGCCACGGAGTCGGCCCCGGGACAGCTGTGACCCACGCCCGCCTCGCCACCGCTTGAACGTGTTCAAAAACAGGTCTACAGTTCCTGCTGAACCTACTTTTTGAACACGTTCAAAGGGGGATGGGGCATGGACCTCACCGTCACCGCGTACGTCACGTACCTGGTCATCAGCGTGGGACTCACCGTCTGGGTCGCCCGCACTCTGAGCCGCAACGGACGGGTCTTCCTGGCCGATGTGCTGAAGGGCAACGAACAGCTCGCCGAGGCCGTCAACCACCTGCTGGTGGTGGGCTTCTACCTGGTCAACCTCGGGTTCGTGGCGCTGTATCTGAAGGCCGCGGACGCCGTCGCCGACACCCGCCGGCTCGTCGAGGCGCTGTCGTACAAGCTCGGCGTCGTCCTGCTGGTGCTCGGGGTGCTGCACCTCGCCAACGTCTTCGTGCTGAACAAGATCCGCCGGCGCGGGGCCATGGAGCGCGAGCAGGTGCCGCCGATCGCGCCGCAGGGCTGGACCGAGACCTCGCCCGCGACGGGGGTGTGAGCGAGGTGGCCGGACACCTGGCGGACCGGGGCGGCGCCACCGTCCCGGTCCGCCGGCTGACCGTGCTCTACGACCCCGACTGCCCGCTGTGCACCCGGGTCCACGACTGGCTGGTCCGGCAGCGGCAGCTGATCCCCCTGGAGATGCTGCCGGTGGGCACCGCCGGGACCCGCGCCCGCTTCCCCGCCCTCGACCACGAGGCCACCCTGCGGGAGATCACCGTGATCGGGGACGGCGGGCAGGTCTACGCCGGACACGCGGCCTGGGTGGTGTGCCTGTGGGCGCTGGCCGAATACCGGCCCATGGCCCACCGGTTCACCGGCCCGGCGGGCGCCCCGCTGGCCCGCGCGGCCGTCCTGGCCGCCGCGCGCTACCGGGCCAGGACCCGGGACCCGTACGAGGACCCCGACGACCCCGAGAACCCCGAGGGCCTCGGCGGGTGCACGACGGGCTCCGGCTAGGGTCGTGGCGTGGACGAAGCGACAACGGACGCGACAGGCGCGGAGGGCGCGGCCGAGGGGGCCGGCCCGCCGCGCCGCCCGGCGTCGGGCACCAAGAGCGAGCGGACCCGGACGGCGATCCTGGAGACGGCCCTGCGCCTCTTCCAGGACCGCGGCTACGACAAGACGACCATGCGGGCCATCGCCCAGGAGGCCGGGGTCTCCGTCGGCAACGCCTACTACTACTTCGCGTCCAAGGAGCACCTCGTCCAGGGCTTCTACGACCGCATCGGCGAGCAGCACGCCGAGGCCGTCCGCGAAGTGCTGGCCCAGGAGACGGACCTGGCCCGGCGGATCAGCGGCGTCCTGCTCGCCTGGCTGGACGTGGCCGAGCCGTACCACCGGTTCGCGACCCAGTTCTTCAAGAACGCGGCGGACCCCGAGAGTCCGCTCAGCCCGTTCTCCGCGCAGTCCCGGGTGCCGCGGGAGGCCGCCATCGACCTCCACCGGCAGATCCTGGCGGGCGCGGATGGCAAGTACGCCCCGGAACTCGCCGATCAGCTGCCGCAGTTGCTCTGGATGCAGCAGATGGGCATGGTCCTGTACTGGGTCTACGACCGCTCCCCCGGCTGCACCCGCACCCGCGCCCTGGTCCGCCGCAGCGCCCCCCTCGTCGCCCGCGGCGTGGCCGTCTCCCGCTTCCGCGTCGTACGGCCCTTGGTCCGCGAAATAGCGGAGGTATTGGGGGATTTCCTGCTGCCGGCGGGGGCGGCGGATGAGGGCGGGCCCGAGAAGGGCGGTCGGGGGGATGGCGGGGCGATGCGTGGCGGGGCGGAGGGGGGCGGAGGGGGCGGTCGCGGCTGAAGTGGGCCCGGGGGGCGGCTCCTGGGTGCCGCCTCCTAGGGGCTGGCTCTTGGGGGCTGGCCCCGGCCTACTCGCCCTTACTTCTCTCCCTCGCCCTCCAGCACCTTGTCCAAGAAGGCGTCCAGGTTGCGCACCGTGCGGGCGATCCGCTCCTCCAGCGGCAGGGTCTCCTCGTGCCGGCCGGCGAGCTGGGACCGCTTGCGCCCCCGGACGTAGAGCGAACAGGCGAGGTCGGCGCACAGATACGTGCCGACGGTGTTTCCCTGCCGCCCCAATACACCGGCCCGGCGCGCGGCCAGCAGGCTGACGCCTGATCCCGGGTGCCCGGTCACACAGACCGAACACACCGTCGTCTTGGTGAAGCTCCGCCGCACCCCCTGCGGCACCCGCAACGTCACCCCGACGAGCCCGTCCCCCCGCGGCGCGACCAGATAACTCCGGTCCGGCGCCCCCGGATCACGCCACCCCAGAAAGTCCAGATCCCCCCACGGCAACCCGGCCAGCCCCGGCGGCAGATGCATCCTGCTCGCCTCCCCCTTCGAACAATTGACGAAGGAGGCACGTATTGCTTTTTCACCTACGGGGTCCATGACCGGGGAACTTAGCGGGGCGGCGGGGGTGGCGTCGCGTGATTTTCTCCGGATCACCCACGGCACTCAGAGCACTCAGGCACCCGGCGAGCGCTCAGGCACCCGGCCGCATCATCACCGCGCGCTTCGTCCTGTGCGTGAGCTTCGCCTGTTGTGCCTGCGCGAGGCGCTCGGCGCCGGCCTCCTCCCGCTTCCGCGCGGTCTTGTCCCAGTCCGCCGGCTTCAGGAAGAACATCCCCTTGCCTCCCCGCACCACCATGACCCCGCCGAACGGCAGATCACCGGCGAGCCACACACCCTCCTCGGCACCCTCCGGCCAGCGCCGTCGCCCGGCCGCGTTGACCGCCAGCATCAGCGGCGCCCCGTGCTGCCCGCGCGTCGTCACACGGACCTCGAAGACATTTCCGTACTGGGTCCACCGCTCACGCTTCTTGAGCACCCGAGGGTGGAACTCCAGCGGATAGGTGCGGAGTACGCGCGCGCACTGGGAGACGCGGATTCCGTAGATGAGGCGGTGAACCGTGAGGACAAGCACCCCCACCCCTGCGACGGTGAACACCATCACGAAAGGTGAGTCCAGCTCCAGCAAGCGATCCGCCGCTACCGGGATTGCCACAAGAACAGTGGCAATGAGCAGACGCTTCGCAATCAGCAGCGCCAGAGAAAGGTAATTGGCTCTCAGTATCTGCGCCACGTCCGGAGCCGCAGGGGGTGGCGGTGTCTGCGGGTCGTCCGCATGGCTAGCGGCCCCCATGCCCCGGCTCTCCCTTGCGCTGTCCACTGATTGGCGATGAGTGCCGTGCGGTGAACCGGCTGCGGCAGCCGTCTCAGCCCCAGTTCTGGGCACCGGCGTTCTTGCGGCGGCGGGAGGCCAGGACGATGGCGGCGACGGCCCCGATGACCACCAGGGCACTGACGCCGATGCCGCCGTAGAGCAAGGCCCGGTTCAGCGTCTCTTTGCCGCCCATCGGCGGGTCGGCGTCCTGCGCGCCGGCGTTCAGCTGCGATGACGCCTTGCCCTTCGGCATCGGCAGCGGGCCCTCCTTGGAGCCTGCGGGGATGGCCTTGCGCAGGGCGGGGCCGGGCTGGATGAAGCCGTAGCCGTAGTGGGAGTCCGGGAGCTTGAGGCCCTGCTTGTCCTTGGGCAGGCCGGCGGTCTTCACCAGACGGTTGGCGATCTGGCCGGGCGTGAGGTCGGGGTACTTCTCCTTGAGGAGGGCGGCCGCGGCGGAGACGTAGGCGGTGGCCTGGGAGCTGCCCTGCGAGTTCCGGTAGCCCGTGTCGCTCTTGCCGTCGGCGACCGGGATCTTCACTCCCGGTGCGAGCAGGTCGGTATCGGAGTTGTAGTTGTTGAAGTCGGCCGACTCGCCGTACTGGTCGACCGCACCGACGCCGATCACTCCGGGGCAGCCCACCGGATACTGCTTGTCCGTCGCGGCGTCGTTGCCCACCGAGGCCACGACCACTACGCCCTTCGAGAGGGCGTAGTTGATGGAGTCGCACTGGTCGCCGCCCTCCATCCCGCCGTAGGACATGCTCAGGACGTCGGCACCGTGGTCCACCGCCCAGCGGGTGGCCTGACCGCTCTTGCCGTACACCGGGACCGGAAGGATCTTGGCACCGGGCGCCAGGCCCTTGACGCCTTCGGAGCCGCCCGGACCGTGCCCGTGGGCGGCGACGATCGACGCCATGGCGGTGCCGTGCTCGCGAACGTCCGTCTCCCCCTCCTGGAGGTTCTTCGCGGCCTCAGCCTCTGCTGCCTTGCCGAAGGCCGGTCCGGGAAGGAACTGCCCCTTCATGTCCTGATGGGTCTCGCGGAAACCACTGTCGAGGACCGCCACCGTCACGCCCTTGCCGGTGGCTTCCTTCCAGAGCTGCTGGGCCCCGAACGCCTCCAGCGGCCACAGATCCTTGCGCGTCTGATCTGCGGAGGCGGTACCGCTCGCGGTGATGAGCAGCGCGCCCGTCAGCGCAGCACCCACCGTCGCACGCAGTGTTCGGGTGACCCTCATGCTTGCTCCTTCTCGCTGTGCTGTCCGGGCGGCAGTGTTCCATTCAGAGGAGTGGCCCCGCACCCTCGGGGGCGGGGCCACTCCTTACCAGCAGCCGTATGACGCCGGCGGTGTCCTACTCGATGACGCGGGGCGCCACATTGCGCTGCGGCGTCCACGTCTCTTCGTCCTCGACGAGGTAGTCGGGGCGCTGCCCGGTGGTGCGCTCCTTGCCCTTCTTGTCCTTGCCCTTGGCACCGGCGGCGCCCATGCCCGCCTGGTTGCCGCCGCGGCTGCGGTGCAGACCCGAGCCGCCCTGCTTGGCGCCGCCCGCCGGGCCGCCCGGCTTGCCGACCAGGCCGCCGCGGGTGCGCGCCTGCGGACCGCCGCGCCCGGCCGCACCGGCCTTGCCGCCCTTGGCGCCGCCCGAGCCACCCGCGCCCGGCATGCCGCCACGCGTACCACCGGCAGCGGACGCGCCACGCCCGCCACCGGAGCCCACGGCACCCCCAGGCACGCCGAAGGGGCCCGGCGACATCACGCCGCCCGGGCCGCCGGACACGCCGTGCCCGCCACCGGACGGGCCGCCGGACGAGCCGCCGAAGTGTCCTCCGGAGACCGACGGCGGGGCCGTGGTGCCGCCCTGCACGCTGTCGAGCCCGGTGTGGACCGGGAGTTCCGGACGACTGATCCTGGGACCGTCGAATCCGGGCGGAACCGCGCCGCCGCCCGCTCCATGGGGCTTGTGCGGCGTGACCGACGACGGGTCCGGGTGGTGCCTGTCGTCCGTGTCGGGCATCCGCACCGGAGGCGCGTGCGGGCTGTTCGAGGGCTCCTTCGGCCAGTCGCCGTGCAGACCGTCATCGGCGTCCTCGTCCCAGCCCGTTGACTGGTGCGTGTAGTGACTCGCCAGCTCGTCCATCACCACGACCGCCTCGACCTGGCGCTCCTTGCTCAGGGACAGCTTGTCCCGGTTGAGCTCAAGTGCCTGGCGGGCGTCCATCTTCGGGTTCGCCATGTCCCGGTGGAACTGGGTGTCGTCGCCGCTGTCGTCCTTGAAGCTCTCCCAGTTGCTGGGATTGTGGATCTTCGACATGGCGGTCATGGCCTGACGAAGGTTGTGGGCGAGGCCGATCTGCGGGCCCGACTCACGTGAGCCGATCAACGACGTTTCGGTCTTCCGGGCGTGCCGGTACGTCCTGTCGATCTTGCCGAGCATCTTGAGGGCTTCCTTGCGGAACGCGTCGGCGGCCGCGCCCTCCCAGTGCGCCGTCGCATGATCGACGGCGTCCATGAACTTCTTGCGGATGCCGCCGTGCCCGTCCTGCCCACCGAGCAGATCGGCGGACGTACGCCAGTGATCGCCGGCGGTCTCGATGGTGTCCGGCTTGGCGTTCTCGATCATCTTCCGGAGCGCGTCGATGCCGTGATGATGGAAGTCCGAAGGGGAGTGCGGGGTCAAGCGCTCGTTCTGGAACGACTTCAGCTTGTTGTCCCGCTCATGCGCCTTGCGCTGCTCCTCCTCCTTCTGCTGCCTCTCGCTCGCCTGGGCGCTCTCGCGCTCCCCCATGGCGCTAACCACAACGGCCCCCCTTCATCGTCATCCCGCTCACCCTCATGCCTGCGCCGCCGTACAAGATCAGCCGTTCATCGAGACCTTGGTCTGGTGATCCTGGTCCTCGTAGGCGCCGCGGCTCGCCTCTGTTTTCTCGCCGAACTTGTGGGTGAGGTCCTGCAGCCCCTTGACGACGTCCTTCAGATACGCCTGCATGCGGTCATGAGCACGGGAAACCTCGTCCGCCTCGCCGAAGTTGACCCCGAAGGCCGACTTCGGGATGTTCGTGCCGTACTCGACCTTCTGGCCGGTCTCATCCATGTCGTGCTGCAGACGGCGAAGCTGGCGCACGACGCCGTCCAGCTCGTCCAGGTCAACCTTGAAGTGCTTGCCCATGACCACTCTCCCCGTTACCCGCAACCCCGGTCGGCCCCCGCCGTTCCACTCGCCCCGCCGCCCCGTCCGGCGCCGCCACGGCGAGGGTCGACGGGCAGCGTAAAGTCAATAAAGGTTAAGGAGTTGGCGGCCTGATTGGCAAGATCGAAAGTCATGATCTGTCCGATTTAGCGTAGGATGGCGCCCCACTTTGTAGACCGGTTGTTACCTGTCCAGTGCAACCGAACCGTTCTCTGATCAGTATGGCGATCACGCGTGCAGTGAGGCGAGTTCGACGAGTGTGATGTCCGGTGGGGCGCCGAGGCGGACCGGTGGGCCCCAGGCGCCGGCGCCTCGGGTGACGTAGAGCTGGGTGTCGCCGTAGCGCTGGAGGCCGGCGACGGTGGGGTTGGTGGCGGCGGCGAGGTAGGTGAGGGGCCACATCTGGCCGCCGTGGGTGTGGCCGGAGAGCTGGAGGTCCACGCCGAAGTGGACGGTGTCGTGGATGGTGACCGGTTGATGGGCCATCAGGACGACCGGGCGGGAGGTGTCCCGTCCGCTGAGGGCGCGGTCGTAGTCCGGGCCCGCCTGTTCGGTCTGGCCGGTGATGTCGTTGACGCCGGCGAGGTCGAACCCGGAGAGTTCGGTGCGGGCGTTCTCCAGCGGGTGGATGCCCAGTTCGCGTACGTGGTCGACCCATTGGTCGGCGCCCGCGTAGTACTCGTGGTTGCCGGTGACGAAGTACGCGCCGTGCCGGGAGTGCAGGGCGCGCAGCGGTTCGGCGGCGGGGCCGAGGTCGGCGACGGTGCCGTCGACGAGGTCGCCGACGATGGCCACCAGGTCGGGGTTGGTGCTGTTGACGGCGTCGACGACGCGGCGGGTGTGGGCGCGGCCGAGGATCGGGCCGAGGTGGATGTCGCTGACGACGGCGATGCGGTAGCCGTGGGCGGCGCGCGGCAGTTTGGCCAGCGGGATCGTCACGCGTTTCACGACCGGGCCGCGCAGGGTCGTCGCGGTGCCGTAGCCGACGGCGGCCGTGGCGGCCAGGGAGGCGCCGGCGGCGACCGCCCGGGCGAGGAAGAGCCGGCGCGGCGGGGTCGGAACCGGCGGCAGGGCGGGCGTGCCGGGCGGGAGGAGGGTGGGAGAAGTGGAGGGGGTGCCCTGTGCGGCTGCGGTGGCGGGTGGTGACGGGGTGCTCTGCGCAGAAGCGGTGGTGGGTGGTGAGGGGGTGTCCTGCGCGGCTGCGGAGGTGGCCCCAGGGGCCGGAACCGTGCGTTCGTGGCGGCGGAGGGACCACAGGCCCAGGGCGCGGACGGCCTCGCCGGCCAGCAGGGCGAGTGTGAGATAGAGCACCATGGCCAGCCACAGGTAGCCGGGCCAGGCCAGGGCCTGCTGGACGGGGAAGGGGGCGCCGGCGCGGCCGGAGAGCAGGGCGGCGAGGGCGATCAGCGGGAGGGCGAAGGCGGCGGCGGTGCCCGCGCGGCGGGGGCGGCCGCCCGGTTTCGTGGTGTCACGGACCAGGCGGCACCACAGGTAGCGGTGCACGCCGAAGAACAGTCCGAGCACCGGGACCACGATCAGCGCGAAGATCACGGCGGCTCCCGTCGCGGTGGCTCAGGAGGTGGAGGGGGAAGGGGGGACGGGCTGGTCAGCGGCGTGGTCGGGGGTCTCGCGGCGCAGCGCGCGGACTCCGCGGAACCCGATCACTCCAATCACCGTCCCCAAGAGAAAGGACACCACCGCGAGCAGCAGATGGACCCAGAAGTAGGCGGTCGGGTCACCCGCGTCGTCGAAGGCGAGACCGCTCCCGTCCTGCCAGAGGTTTTTGACGAAAGTGATCCAGATGAACCAGCTCCACACCCCGAAGGCGAGCAGGAACCAGGACACGGGGCGAGAGAGCTTCATAGATCCCAGTATGGGCAGCGGCTCCATCCGGCGGTCGGCAGGGGCACTCTTCCGTGGGGCGCTGTCCGCGTCGCGGGCAAAGCCGGGTACGTTCACCGACGTGCCGATGACCTTCTCTGCTTCCACGGCTTCCACCGCCCCCACCGCCCTGCCTCCTTCGGCCGCTGCGTCCGGCGGGACGGGGCGCACGGCGCGTCGCGGCTTCCCCCTGCGTACCGCCGCCGCGCTGGCCGTCTCCGGGCTGGTGGCCTCGCCGCTGCTGGCCGGCACCGCGTACGCGGATCCGAAGGTGCCCGCGCCGCCGGCGAAGATGTCGAAGATCGGCGGGGACCGGATGGGGACGGCCGGCGTCCAGGTGGCGCCGAAGCCCGGTGCCCCCGGGCTGCCGGGGCCGGACACCCTGACGGCCCGCTCCTGGATCGTCTCCGACGCGGAGACCGGCAAGGTGCTGGCCGCCAAGAACCCGCACTGGCGGCTCGCGCCGGCCAGCACGCTGAAGATGCTGTTCGCCGACACGGTGCTGCCGAAGTTCCCCAAGGACGAGAAGCACACGGTCAAGCCGGCCGACCTGGCGGGCATGGGCGTCGGCAGCAGCCTGGTGGGGATAAAGGAGAACCTGAGCTACACGGTCCACGACCTGTGGCTGGGCGTCTTCCTGCGGTCCGGCAACGACGCGGTGCACACCCTGTCGGCGATGAACGGCGGGACGAAGACCACCGTCGCGCAGATGCAGCAGCGGGCGAAGGAGCTGAACGCCACCGACACGCACGTGGTGACGCCGGACGGCTATGACGCGCCGGGCCAGGTCTCCAGCGCGTACGACCTGAGCCTGTTCGCCCGGGCGGGTCTGCAGAACGCCGATTTCCGCGAGTACTGCTCGACGGCCAGCGCGCAGTTCCCCGGCGACAAGGGGAAGAACGGCAAGCGGGCCTCGTTCGGCATCCAGAACACCAACCGGCTGCTCAGCGGCGACTTCGACATCAAGCCGTACCCGGGCATCGCGGGGGTGAAGAACGGCTCCACGACCAACGCGGGATCCACCTTCACGGGCGTCGCCCAGCGGGGTGACCGCAAGCTGCTCGTCACGGTCATGCACCCGGAGAAGCGCGAGCACAACGAGGGCTACCGGGAGGCCGCCAAGCTGCTCGACTGGGGCTTCGCGGCGGCCGACAAGGTGGAGCCGGTCGGCCGGCTGGTCGGCCCCCGCAGCGAGGACGACGGCACGGGCGCCGTGGGCCCCAAGGACAAGAAGAAGGGTGCGGACAACAGCACCCAGGCCGCGCTGAACACCTCCGACGGGACGGGCGGCGCCTGGACCGCGGTGGGCATCGCCGGCGGGGCCCTGGCGCTGGTGGGCGCGGTGGCGTTCCTCGTGCACCGCCGCCGTCCGCTGCCGGACGGGACCCGGGGGCGCCGGCCCCGCAGGTGAACGGGCGCCGGGCCGGGTGACGGGATCCCGGGACGGGTCAGGCCGCCCGGGGGCCCTGCTCGTCCTCCGGCTCCGGCCCGTCCGGGCGTTCGCGCCCCGGGGGCCCGTCCGGCCCCTCCGGCACCTTGAGTTCCTCGCCCACCGTGTGCCTCGCCGCCTCGGTGGCCGTCCAGGAGGCGCAGTACACCAGCAGCTTCGCGGTGAAGTTGATCCACAGCAGCAGCGCGATCGGGGTGCCGAAGGCGCCGTACATGCTGCGCGCGGCGACGCCCTGGAGATAGCCGCTGAGCAGCAGCTTGAGCACCTCGAAGCCGATCGCGCCGAGGAGTCCGGCGACGACGACGGAGCGCCTGGGCGGATGGACGCCGGCGAGCCTGGTCAGTATGTAGGCCAGCAGCAGGAAGTCGGCGAGGACGGCGATGACGAAGCCGGCGGCCGAGAGCAGGATGCTGCCGACCCCGCCCTCCGGCAGGCCGATCACCTCGGCCACCTTGCCCACCGCGGCGGTCGCGAAGGTGGAGCAGGCGAGGGAGAGCACGGCCACGCCGCCGACCCCGAGCAGCAGCGCGCCGTCCCGGAGCTTGCCGAGGAAGAAGTTGGTCTGCTCGTCGGGCTTCTCCCAGACGGCGCGCAGGCAGTCGCGCAGCGAGTCGACCCAGCCGATGCCGGTGAGCAGCAGCGCGGCACCGGCGACCAGGCCGATGGTGGTGGCGTTGGCGACGAGTCCGGCGATGTCGAGCCGGTCGGCGAGGCCGGGTAGCTGTGCGGCGAGCCTGCCTTCGAGGGTGTGCAGCTGGCCGTCGCTGAGCAGGGCGGCGCCGATCGCGGCGGCGACGGTGAGCAGCGGGAACAGCGCGACGAAGCTGGTGAAGGTGATCGCGGCGGCGAGCCGGGTCCAGTGCACCCGGAGCATCCGCGTCCAGGCGTGCCAGAGGTGAGTGGTCATCAGGCGGTCGATGACCGGGCCGATCATCGGCAGTGTGCGCAACCAGTCCATGGCGGTCCCCTCGTGCCCCTGCGCCCGCCGGCCCGGGCTGGATCTTCCGGCCGGTGCCCCGGCCGGCCGGAACACCAGGGCCTGTCGTTCGGATCAGGCCGGGCTCGCGGGGTCCGGCCTGATCCGAACGACAGACCCTAGCCTCCGGGTACCCCGGAAGTGCCGTGACGCTACGTCCCGGCGGGCCCCGATCGCGGCACCGCCCGTCCGGCCGGGGCGGGCGGCGGATCGCCGCGAAACCGCAGATACCCGGCACCGGTGTCGCTGCCGTGCTGTCCTGTCCCGCAGCGGATCCCGCCCCCGGACCCGCCCGGCGCCCGCCACCCGGCCGGTACCCCGCCGCCTCGGCCCGTAAAGGAACCCGCCCGTGAAAGACGCCTCCGGCCTTCCGCAGTCCCTGCTCGTCCTCGGCGGCACCTCCGACATCGCCCTGGCCACCGCGGCCCGCTTCGCCGTCCACCGCACCCGCACGGTCTGGCTGGCCGGCCGCCCGACCCCGGCGCTGGAGGAGTCCGCCGACCGGCTGCGCGCGCTGGGCACCCAGGTCCGCACGGTGCCCTTCGACGCGCTGGACACCGGCCGCCACGAGGAGACCCTCGGCAAGATCTTCGCCGAGGGCGATCTCGACATGGTGCTGCTGGCCTTCGGCGTCCGCGGCGATCAGCGGCGCGACGAGCAGACCGCGGCCCAGGCGCTCCGGGTGGCCCAGACCAACTACACCGGCGCCGTCTCCGCCGCGCTGCTCTGCGGCCAGGCGCTGCGCCGGCAGGGCCACGGCTCGCTGGTGGTGCTGTCCGCGGTGGCCGGCGAGCGCGCCCGCCGCTCGGACTACCTCTACGGGTCGAGCAAGGCCGGTCTGGACACCTTCGCCCAGGGGCTGGGGGACGCCCTGCACGGCACCGGGGTCCATGTCATGGTCGTCCGGCCCGGCTTCGTCCGCACCAAGATGACCGCGGGGCTGCCCGCCGCGCCGCTGGCGACCAGCCCGGAGGCGGTCGCCGAGGCGATCGAGAACGGGCTGCGGCGCCGCGCCGAACTGGTGTGGGTGCCGGGCGTGCTGCGCTGGGTGATGGCGGTGGTGCGGCTGCTGCCGCGGGCGGTGTTCCGCCGGCTGACGCGCTGAGCGCGGGCGTCAGCAGGACGGCGCGGGCGGCCGGGAGAGATCGGCGGCCTGGCGCGGCACCCCGGCCGTCTGCGGCGGGAAGGGGAACTCCCGCTCCAGGCGCCACACCGCGTCCGCGCCCTGCTCGTAGAGCGCGAAGCCGCCGATGGTCCAGGTCGCGGAGAAGTCCGCGAGGCCGCTCTGGGCGCGGTCCATGGCCTCGTCGGCGATGCCGTGGGCGATGGTGACGTGCGGGTGGTAGGGGAACTGCAGCTCGCGGGCGCACGGGCCGGAGGCGGCGCGGATGCGGGCCTGCAGCGCGGTGCAGCCCGCCTCGCCCTCGGCGACCTTGACGTAGACGACCGGGGAGAGCGGGCGGAAGGTGCCGGTGCCCTCCAGGCGGAGCGGGAAGGGGCGGAAGCCGGCCGCGACCTCGGCGAGGTGGCGTTCGATGCCGGGCAGCGCCTCGGCGGCGGCCTGGGTCGGCGGGAGGAGGGTGATGTGCGTGGGGATTCCCGGTGCGGCGGAGTCCCCGAAGCCCTCGCGCTGCCTCTGGAGGAAGCTGCCGTAGGGCTCCGGGACCGCGATCGAAACGCCCAGCGTTACGGTCCCCACTGCGTTCTCCCTCCTGGCGGGTGTGCGGCGCGCTCGCGCACCCTCTCAGTGTGCCGGGTGCGCGGCCTTCCCGGGGAGCGTCCCCGGCTCCTGTGACAAGCGGGCTCCGGTGCCCGCGGGGGTGGGTTCACGGGGCTCCGGCCGGCCCGCGCGGCCGGAGCCCGCCCGGCTCGCGGACGGTCGGCTCAGTGCTTGGCCGGCAGCAGTCCGAGCCGGTCATAGGTGGTGGCGAGGGTCTCGGCGGCGACCGAACGGGCCTTCTCCGCACCCTTGGCCAGGATGGCGTCCAGGGTCTCGGGGTCGTCGAGGTATTCCTGCGTGCGGTCGCGGAACGGTGTGACGAAATCGACCATCACCTCGGCCAGATCCGTCTTGAGCGCGCCGTACATCTTGCCCTCGTAGGACCGCTCCAGGTCCGGCACGGAGGTGCCGGTGAGGGTGGAGAGGATCGTCAGGAGGTTGCTGACGCCCGGCTTGGCCTCGCGGTCGAAGCGGATGACCGTGTCGGTGTCGGTCACCGCGCTCTTGACCTTCTTCGCGGTGACCTTGGGGTCGTCGAGGAGGTCGACGATGCCCTTGGGCGAGGAGGCGGACTTGCTCATCTTGATCGACGGGTCCTGAAGATCGAAGATCTTCGCCGTCTCCTTGACGATGTACGGGTTGGGGATCGTGAAGGTGTCGCCGTAGCGGGTGTTGAAGCGGTCCGCGAGGTCGCGGGTCAGCTCCAGGTGCTGGCGCTGGTCCTCGCCGACCGGGACCTGGTCGGCCTGGTAGAGGAGGATGTCGGCGACCATCAGCACGGGGTAGGTGAACAGGCCCACCGTCGTACGGTCCGCGCCCTGCTTGGCGGACTTGTCCTTGAACTGGGTCATCCGCGAGGCCTCACCGAAGCCGGTGACGCAGTTCATGACCCAGCCGAGCTGGGCGTGCTCGGGCACATGGCTCTGGACGAAGAGGGTGCAGCGCTCCGGGTCGAGGCCGGCGGCCAGCAGCTGGGCGGCGGCGACGCGGGTGTTGCGGCGCAGCTCCGCCGGGTCCTGCGGGACGGTGATCGCGTGCAGGTCGACGACCATGTAGAAGGCGTCGTGGGACTCCTGCAGGGCGACCCACTGGCGTACCGCACCGAGGTAGTTACCGAGGTGGAAGGAGCCGGCGGTGGGCTGGATGCCGGAGAGCACACGCGGACGATGCTGCATGGCGGAGTCATTCCCCCTGAGAGCGGTGGTGGGCGGGCGGCCGATCGAGAGCCATGCCATCGATTGTCTCAGGTCCGCGAGGGCGCCGGGGCGCACGGTGGCGCAGGCCGGCGGTGAGGCCGCGGCGCCGCCCGCGAGGGCCGGCCGGCGGCA